>NZ_JACVPS010000007.1 GCF_018881755.1 Polynucleobacter finlandensis
ATTTGGTAACAAGGCAATACACCACGTTACCGTTAAATTGTGTGGGGTTTTAAATGAAAATAAAGAAAATTGTAGTTGCCATGGCGCTCGTATTGCCAGCAGCAGGTGCAATGGCATGCGCTAGTTGTGGCTGTAGCCTAAACACTGATATTGGTACTCAAGGCATGGGTATGACCGAAGGCTGGACGCTTGATGTTCGCTACGATACGCTCAACCAAAATAAATTGCGCTATGGCACGAAGAGTATTTCTCAATCTCAGGCAGCCAACACACCAAATCCAAAGACGGGGCAAAACGCAGAGGTAGAGGGGTATACCCAAAACAATTATTTAACAGCTTCATTAGATTACAACGATGGTGAGAGCTGGGGTGTAACTGGAGTATTGCCATACATCATGCGTAACCACAGTACGTTTGGTGTCTATGATGGAAGTGGGGATCTTCCACCAGCCCCTGGTGAAGGAGCATATAGCTCTAAAACCGCCGGCATTGGAGATATGAAAATCATTGGCCGTTATTTTGGCTTTGCGGAGCAAAAGGATTGGGGATTCCAGTTTGGCGTGAAGTTGCCAACCGGCAGCAGAAATCAAACCGGCACATTAGCCGTTGGAGGCCCAGTTGCGGTAGACCCTGGTCTTCAGGCTGGTACTGGCTCCACCGATTTAATTGCAGGTATATACAAATTTGGCTTTATCAATGACTTAGAAAATTGGGGCTACTTTGCACAGGCGCAATATCAAGCTGCTGTAATGGTCCAGTCAATTCCTGGATCTTTGGTTGGCGTGAATGACAACCCAGGCGGAACATACAGACCTGGAAATGCAGCTAATGTGAATGTGGGTGTGAACTACCAAGGCTTTGAGAAGTGGGTGCCAACCCTGCAGCTGAATGTTTTGAATAAAACTGCTGATAGTGGAACGGCTGCAGATACTTGGGCAACCGGTGGCACCTTGGCTTATCTCACTCCTGGCGTACTGTATCGCTTGACCGAAAAAACCCAAGTGTATGCAAACGTCCAGTTACCTGTTTATCAGAACGTCAACGGTATTCAGTTGACCCCGTCTTATATTGCATCTATGGGGGTGAGAGTCTTTTTCTGATTAATGGCCTGATAAAAGCGGGGTGACAATTTCTTCAAGAAGTTTGGTGTCGACTGTTGGATCTCCAGTGAGCCCATTTTTTCTGAGGATACCCTGCTTATCAATAATGAATGTACTTGGTATGCGCCAGATTCTGCCGTAGCCTGAGTAGTTGATTTGTTTTTTATCTGCAGACAGAAAGGAATAGTTTTGCATGATCTTTTGGGCTTGTTCAATGTCTGATGGTTTATCCATCGTGATAGCGAGCACCTCAAAACCCTTACTTTTATTTTTCTTGAGATAGGCTTCGATGATAGGCATTTCTTCTCTGCAGGGTTCGCACCAACTGGCCCAAAAGTTGACTAAAACAACTTTACCCTTATGGGCCTGAAGGGAGAATGGCTTGCCATCTAAAAGAGTTCCCTCTATATTGGGTGCAACTTGCCCAAGCTCAATAGCAGCAAATACTGCATTGCACATGCAGGCTGTCAGCAAGGCAAAAAGTAGGGCGCGGTATCGATGCATTGCGATCAGTATTTCATGAAAATCAATTTACAGGAGAAGGTAATGATAAATAGTAATAAAGCGAAGAGTAGAAAAGTATTAGCATTCGGTATATTGACCGCGGTCTTTGCATTGAGCACTGCTGTTTACGCCCAGACAGCTAAAGTCGGGAGTTTGCAGATTGACAATGCCTATACCCGTGCTACTGCTCCTGGCCAGCAAGTGGCCGGTGGTTTTATGAAGATTGAGAACAAAGGCGCTGCCGATCAGTTGATTTCAGCAAGCTCTCCTGCTGCTGGTGAAGTGCAACTTCATGAAATGGCCATGGAAGGCAATGTTATGAAAATGCGTCAACTGAAAGATATTCCTGTGCCTGCTGGCGGCGCTGTTGAATTAAAACCGGGCGGATTACATTTGATGTTTATGAACATCAAGACTCCTTTGGCTGCTGGTGAAACCGTTCCAGTAAAGTTAAAGTTTGCCAAGGCTGGTGAAGTTGAAGTGAAATTTCCAGTCAATGCTATGGGTGCTGGAGCGATGAAACACTAGACGCTCTTTAATATTTGGCATTAAAAAAGCCCCTAGAGTTTTCTAGGGGCTTTTTGTTTTCTGCTTTTGATTTTAGTTTGGATGTTTAGTCTAAATTCAAATCCGTTACCGCACCTTTGCTGGCTGTACTAGCCAGACGCGCGTACTTGGCAAGCAAGCCACGGGTGTAGCGTGGCTTTGGTTGCACCCAGGTTGAACGACGCTTAGCAATTTCTTCATCACTTACATTGAGCTGGATGAGCAGTTTGTGGGCATCAATCGTCACTGAGTCACCTTCATGAATCAGGGCAATTACGCCGCCAACATAGGCTTCTGGAGCGACGTGACCAACTACCATGCCCCAAGTACCACCAGAGAAACGGCCATCGGTAATGAGGCCTACAGACTCTCCTAGGCCTTGTCCTACTAGGGCGGAGGTAGGGGCCAGCATCTCGCGCATTCCAGGTCCACCTTTGGGTCCTTCGTAGCGAATGATGACCACGTCACCGTCTTTAATTTTCTGCTCCATGATGGCTTGCATTGCATCATCTTCAGAATCAAACACACGGGCTGGGCCGGTAATAGATGGATTCTTGAGACCGGTAATTTTGGCCACACAGCCTTCTGGTGAGATATTGCCTTTCAGAATAGCCAAGTGACCCTGTTTGTACATTGGGTTATCCATAGTGCGAATGACCTTTTGATCTGCACGTGGCACTGATGGGACATCTTTTAATACTTCTGCAATTGTCTGTCCAGTAATAGTGATGCAATCACCATGCAAGAGGCCGGCATCTAATAAAATCTTCATGACTTGTGGAATGCCGCCAGCTTGATGTAAGTCAGTTGCTAAGTAGGTGCCAGAGGGTTTCATATCAACAAGGACGGGAACTTGTTTGCGAATGCGCTCAAAGTCATCAATCGTCCAATCAATCTCAGCAGCGCTAGTAATAGCGAGGTAATGCAAGACAGCGTTAGTAGAGCCACCAACGGCCATGATGACGCTGACAGCATTCTCAATGGATTTCTTGGTAATGATGTCGCGTGGGCGTAAGTTATTTTTAATGGCTTCCACTAAGACGCGTGCTGATTCTGCAGCGCTAGCGACTTTTTCTGCATCTTCGTTAGCCATCGTTGAAGAGTAGGGCAGGCTCATGCCTAAAGCTTCGAAAGACGAACTCATCGTATTGGCTGTATACATTCCGCCGCAAGAGCCACTACCAGGACAGGCGTGCTGTTCAACACCCTTCAGATCTTCTTCATTCATTCTGCCGGAAGTAAATTCTCCAACAGCTTCAAAAGCGGAAACGATATTGAGTTCTTTCCCTTTAAAGTGGCCTGGTTTGATCGTGCCACCATAAACATAGATTGCTGGAACGTTAGTGCGCGCAATCGCCATCATGCCGCCTGGCATATTTTTATCGCAACCACCGATCACGACAACACCATCTTGCCAAAGACCGTTCACGCAAGTCTCAATACTGTCGGCGATCACTTCACGAGAAACTAAGGAGTACTTCATGCCTTCGGTTCCCATGCCAATACCATCAGAGACGGTAGGCGTGCCAAACATTTGCGCTTTAGCGCCAGCTTCTTCTAGCGCCGCAACTGCAGCGTCTGTTAATTTTTGTAAGCCACTGTTGCAGGGCGTAATCGTTGAGTGACCGTTGGCAACACCAACCATGGGCTTGGTGAAATCCTTTTCTTGGTAACCCATCGCGTAATACATTGACCGGTTGGGTGCGCGAGCAACTCCTTCGGTGACATTGCGCGAGCGTTCATTGAGGCGTTTCATGCGGTAATTACTCCAGAAAAGGGATTTGTCGAAAGGCTCTATTGTGCCGTGAGAAAGGGCTTGCTGTACCCCACGTAGATCAAGATGCTTCTCGTTTAAATATTGCACTGCAATATTTAATGACTTAAAAAGTACCTATTTCTTTGATATTGTTGAGTAAATATTAGCTATAAGGCTAATATCCTTCAAAAAACAACTGCAGTACATTGGCACATCTATTAATTTTTTTCTTTGAATTCAATGACCAAATCTGCCGGCCATATCTATTTAATTGATGATGACGAATCTATGCGGACCTCATTGACCAGAATGTTGCGTGAAGTTGGTTATATGGTTGAAGACCACTCGTCTGCACTGACATTTTTAGAAAAGTCTATTCCGGTTTCACCTGCTGTGATCTTGCTCGATATGCAGATGCCAGACATGACTGGGCTCGATCTTCAGGAGAAATTGCTGCAATTAGGGCGTAAAACGCCGATTGTGTTTGTTAGCGGCCAGAGCCACCCCCATCAGATTGTTAAAGGCCTGAAGAAGGGCGCATTGGATTTTCTCTTCAAACCCTTTAACTTGGAAGACTTGCTCAAAGCAGTTGCAGAGGCAATAGATTTTGATCGACGTCAACTCAAGCGCGTTTCCCAGGATGTGGAAACTAAGAAGGACTACGCAAACCTCACTCCACGTGAGAAGGAGGTTTGCTCATGGCTGGTCCAAGGCCTTCTCAATAAGGATATCGCCGTAAAACTGGGTACTACCGATGCGACGATCAAGGTTCATAAAGCAAGGGTAATGGACAAAATGCACGTTGATTCGGTGCAAACATTGGTTAAGAAGTTCCTTGAATCTGATTTGGGTGACCTAGAGCTGGACTAATCAGAAGTTAGCTCTTAGGTGAATTGGTGTAATGGTAGATAAGTACTAATATCCGTATTAGCATTAATATTTCAAGCTAGAACAATGGCTTGCACATTAAGCTGGCAATATATTTTTGAGACTGAGTAAGTGAATCCAAAATCTAAGCTGCCCGAGATTCGAAATGGGGCCTTTACTAAGGCCCGGGAAAAGCTTGGTTTAAGTATTAAAGATTTGGCAGGTCAAGCATGTCTTTCTAAGCACCAAATAGAGCAAATTGAAAATGGTGAAATGGGTTCCTTCTATGGCGCTCAGATTAAAGTGACTGCCGCTAAAAAAGTAGCAAAGCTTTTAGGGCTCAGTGAAGAAGATGCATTCAATCACGGCGAAGTTGTCGAACTCAAAAAAGAAATCGCTGCGATACCAGAAGAGCCTAAAAAATTAGTGGTGGCGGAGACAAAACAAAACCAAGAGCCAGAGCAAAAACAAAACATCAAAGTAACTCCAGTAAAGGCGGCCTTTACTTTTTCTGCTCTTGGGGCATCGAACCTAAAACAGCCTCCAAAGAAGCGCCTCTTTATTTGGCTCAGTTTGATTGCGGTAGTAGTGTTTTCTGTTGTGAACTTGCGCCCACTTTTTTTCCCCGAAAAGCCAGAAGAAATCATTGTTGTTAAAGAGGAAATTGTTGAGCAACCTATTGTCGATGCAAAAGTTTCTGAGACCGTTCCCGCCCCTACCTCAGCGCCTGTCATAGCCGCTGCCCCTGTGCCAGCCCAGGTTGCCAATGATGTTCCTGCAAATGCAGAGGCTTGCCCCGTAGCAGATGCAATAGTGCCAAGTTACAAACCTTTGTCACCTAGAAAGCCAGCTGATCTGGTCTATGTGCAGGCCAAAACAAAGCAGGTCGTTTGCGTAGTGGATGCTTCAGGTAAGACTCAAAATAAAACAATCGATCCCAATTTGGGGGCATCTTTTTATGGAACTCCACCCTTTAAGGTTTTGAGCTCAGGGCTCACCCAGGTGGATGTCTATTTTCAGGGAGCTAAAGTGCGCCCTGCAAACTTAGATGGTAAAACCATTTTGTTGGAGGCGGGTGACATCAGTCAGCCCGCGGCCCCTACGGATTCTGGGTTCCGCTAACTTCTTAAACAGCTGATTCGTTGGTTTCACCAGTACGAATGCGAATAGCCTGCTCAATTGGGCTAACAAAAATCTTGCCATCTCCAATTTTGCCAGTGTGAGCAGCTTTTGTAATCGCTTCAATCGCAGCATCAACGAGATTGCCGGGTACGACTACTTCCACTTTTACTTTAGGCAAAAAGTCGACGACGTATTCGGCACCGCGATAGAGCTCGGTATGCCCCTTTTGACGTCCAAAGCCCTTTACTTCAGTAACGGTAAGGCCGGTAACGCCCACTTCCGCCAAAGCTTCACGAACTTCATCCAGTTTGAACGGTTTAATGATTGATGTAATGAGTTTCATGTAATTCCCCTTAATCCAGTAATCATACCTAGAACTGACCCACTTGCCAAAAAGAAGGCGCCTGAGCCTCTATTTAGCTATATTTAGGCTCTAAAGCGAGATGTAATAGGGTAGCGCCAATCGCGGCCAAAGGCACGCGTAGTGACCCTCACGCCAGGCGGCGCTTGGCGACGCTTGTATTCATTGAGTTTAATGAGGCGAGTGACCTTTTCAACACTTTCAGGATCAAAGCCGGCGGCAATGATTTGCTCGATGGATTGATTCTGTTCCATATAGCGCTCAACGATCCCATCGAGCACTTCATAAGAGGGAAGACTATCCTGGTCTTTTTGGTCAGGGCGTAATTCAGCCGAAGGGGCACGCGTCAGAATGCGCTCCGGAATGATTGGAGCAATGCTATTGCGATAGGCGCACAAGCGATAGACCAGCGTTTTGGCAATATCTTTGATCACCGCAAAGCCACCGGCCATATCGCCGTAAAGAGTGCAGTAACCAACGGCCATTTCACTCTTGTTGCCAGTAGTTAAGACCAGGCGACCTGTTTTATTAGAGAGTGCCATCAGTAGGGTGCCACGCACACGCGCCTGAATATTTTCTTCAGTGGCATCGATCTTTAAGCCTTTAAATTGCTCGGCCAGGGCTTTCTCAAAGGCATCTACAGGCTCGCTAATCGGAATTTCGTCATATTGAACATTCAAGTTCTTAGCCATCTCGCGTGCATCAATCCAAGAGATATCAGCGGTGTAACGGGAGGCCATCATGACAGTGCGTACCTTGTCTGCACCTAAGGCATCGACTGCAATCGCTAATACCAAAGCGGAGTCAACGCCACCAGATAAACCAATGATGACGCCAGAAAAACCATTTTTTTGAATATAGTCACGCACGCCCAACACAAGCGCTTGATAGGCTTGAGCTTCAACGCTCAGTAGTGAAGTGATCAATCCTTTTTCTAACTCACCTTGGCTGTCAAGATTGACAAAGCCAAGTGCACTTTCAAATTGCGGCATAGCCATTGCT
Source organism: Polynucleobacter finlandensis (assembly GCF_018881755.1). GTDB lineage: Bacteria > Pseudomonadota > Gammaproteobacteria > Burkholderiales > Burkholderiaceae > Polynucleobacter > Polynucleobacter finlandensis. Next base: position 7,259 of record NZ_JACVPS010000007.1, read on the forward strand.
AGCTCGCCTTTGGAATCGAGTGCGAATGAACCACCATCAAAGACCAACTCATCTTGACCGCCAACTGCATTCACATAGACGAGTGGCATTTTGGTCAGAGCAATATGCTGACGCAACACTTCAATGCGTAAAGCTTCCTTTTGCAAATGGTAAGGAGAGGCATTGGGTACGAGTAGCACTTGAGCGCCTGCGCTATGGGCCTGTTTTGCAGGACCTGCGTGCCACGCATCTTCACATAGAATCAGCCCATATTGAATGCCATCGCATTCGAAGACACAAGCTTGATTGCCGGGAACGAAGTAGCGGACTTCATCAAACACTTCGTGATTAGGCAACTCTTGTTTTGCGTAGCCCGCAATCACTTTGCCATCACGCAGGACGGAGGCGAAGTTTTGTAAACCAGCGGATGTTTTTTGAGGGTGACCCACAATGACAGTAAGACCCGGCAAGCTTGCAAGCTCCAACATCAATGTATTGAGTTGCTGCTGAGCCGCTTCAATAAATGCGGGGCGCAACAATAGATCTTCTGGGGGGTAGCCAGTGAGCGAGAGTTCAGGCGTTAATACGAGTTTAGCGCCTTGCGCATAAGCATCTAAGGCAGCCTTGTGAATGAGCTGCGCATTGCCAGCCAAGTCCCCCAGTAACGGGTTCATTTGGACTAGGGCAATTTTCTGCGAGCTCACTTCGAATTACAAAGCCTTTGATAATAAATACAGGTACGAATTACTGATGTGCTTTGTTGTAACGTTCGATGCCTTCCAGAATTTCTGTATGGGCATCAGCAACACCAAACCAACCATTTATTTTTACCCACTTACCTGGCTCAAGATCTTTGTAGTGCTCAAAGAAATGTTGGATTTGGTTTAAACGTAATGGGTTGATATCTTCTGGTTTTTGCCAATGTGTGTAGATTGGCAAAATTTTATCTTCTGGAACGGCCAACAATTTTGCATCTTGACCGGCTTCATCTTCCATCTTCAGTAGGCCAATTGCACGGCAACTGACTACAACACCTGGAATAAGTGGGAATGGGGTGATCACGAGAACGTCAACCGGATCTCCATCGCCAGCAATCGTCTTATTGATGTAGCCATAGTTGCAGGGATAGTGCATTGCAGTACCCATGAATCGGTCAACGAAAATAGCGCCACTTTCTTTATCCACCTCATACTTGATTGGATCCGCATTCATTGGGATTTCAATGATGACGTTGAAGCTTTCAGGGATCTTTTTACCTGGTTTGACGTTGTCAAGACTCATACATACTCCGAATAGTGATTGGTAAATACCCTGATCCTAGTAAGGGCCCAGAGTAGCGATTCTGCTACATACTTATAAAGCTTATTGACTCTAGTTTAAAGCTTTCAGAAACCAGATCTGCATAGGCGCTAGAAACAAAACATTAAAAAATTAAATTTTAGGGAGTTCAAGCATGAGTAACGTCACTTTAGGCTTGTATTTTGCCTTGGCTTGTGGTGTCCTGGCCGTGATTTACGGTTTTGTGATGCGCGGCTGGATTTTGAGGCAAGATGCCGGTAATGCCAAGATGCAAGAAATTGCAGGGGCAATTCAGCAGGGCGCAGCAGCTTATTTATCGCGCCAATATAAAACCATCGCCGTTGTCGGAGTCGTTCTGACAATCTTAATAGCCCTCTTTTTGGACTATGCAACTGCACTTGGGTTTGTCGTTGGCTCTGTGCTTTCTGGAGCTTGCGGTTTTATTGGGATGAATGTCTCCGTAAAAGCAAACGTGCGTACTGCACAGGCTGCAACTAAGGGCATGAATGAAGCCTTGAACGTTGCCTTTAAAGGTGGTGCGATTACCGGGATGTTGGTTGTCGGCCTTGGACTGCTCGGAGTTGGACTCTTCTTTATGTTCTTGGTATCGATTGGTGCCGGACAAGATCTCTCATCGGTATTGCACCCATTGATTGGTTTGGCTTTTGGTTCTTCATTGATTTCGATCTTCGCTCGTTTGGGCGGCGGCATCTTTACCAAGGGCGCTGACGTTGGTGCTGACTTGGTCGGTAAAGTTGAAGCCGGAATTCCGGAAGATGATCCACGTAATCCAGCTGTGATTGCAGATAACGTTGGCGATAACGTCGGTGACTGCGCTGGTATGGCGGCTGACTTATTTGAAACCTATGCTGTGACTTTGATTGCCACGATGGTGCTAGGTGCATTAATGGTGACAGGTGCGCCGGTTGCTGCGATTGTTTACCCATTGGTTTTAGGTGGCGTCTCTATCATTGCCTCCATCATTGGTTGCTCATTTGTAAAAGCAACACCTGGTATGAAAAACGTGATGCCAGCCTTATATAAAGGCTTGATTGTTGCTGGCGGACTTTCACTCATCGCTTTCTACTTTGTAACCAACTTCATCATGCCTGATGACGCTTTGGGCATCCCTGGTAGTCAGTGGCGTTTGTTCGGTGCCACCATTGTTGGCTTGGTACTGACTGCAGCATTGGTATGGATTACCGAGTACTACACCGGCACACAGTTCAAGCCAGTACAACATATTGCTGAAGCTTCTACCAAAGGCCACGGTACCAACATCATTGCTGGTTTAGGCATCTCCATGAAGTCGACTGCTTATCCGGTGATATTTGTTTGTGCTGCTATCTATGCGGCTTATTGGTTAGCTGGCATCTACGGTATTGCGATTGCAGCAACTGCCATGTTATCGATGGCTGGTATTGTTGTGGCCCTTGATGCTTACGGCCCAATTACTGATAACGCAGGCGGTATTGCAGAGATGGCTGGATTGCCACAAGCTGTTCGTGACATTACAGATCCATTGGATGCTGTTGGTAACACCACCAAGGCTGTGACTAAGGGCTATGCCATTGGTTCCGCCGGTTTAGCAGCCTTAGTGCTTTTTGCTGACTACACCCATGCACTGGAATCTATCGGTCAACAAGTTTCTTTTGACTTGTCCAATCATATGGTGATCATCGGCCTCTTTATTGGCGGCATGATCCCTTACTTGTTTGGTGCGATGGCAATGGAAGCGGTAGGTCGTTGTGCAGGCGCAGTGGTTGAGGAAGTGCGTCGTCAGTTCCGCGATATCCCAGGAATCATGGAGGGTACTGCTAAGCCTGAATACGGCAAGGCTGTGGACATGCTGACTTCCGCTGCGATTAAAGAAATGATTGTTCCTTCACTATTACCAGTGGTAGCACCAATCGCTGTAGGTCTCTTACTAGGACCTGCTGCTTTAGGCGGCTTACTCATGGGTACGATCGTGACCGGCTTGTTTGTAGCCATCTCGATGTGTACTGGTGGCGGTGCTTGGGATAACGCCAAGAAATATATCGAAGAAGGAAATTTCGGCGGCAAAGGTTCTGAAGCGCATAAAGCAGCAGTGACTGGTGATACTGTAGGCGATCCCTACAAAGACACTGCCGGCCCAGCTGTTAACCCGCTGATTAAGATCATTAACATCGTGGCATTGCTGATCGTGCCATTGTTGCCAATGGTGCGTTAATGCAATAACAGAGCGGTACAAACAAAAACGCCTAGCAATGCTAGGCGTTTTTGTTTCGGCTTTAACAACATCCGTTACAACTGAGGCCCTCTTAAGGCAGCGACTCTAAGTAACGCTGCGCATCGAGTGCTGCCATGCAGCCAGTGCCTGCACTGGTAATAGCTTGGCGATAGATGTGATCTTGTACGTCGCCCGCTGCAAAGACACCTGGAATGTTGGTAGCAGTCGCATTGCCTTCTAAGCCGGAGTGGGTCTTGAGGTAGCCGTTGTTCATGTCGAGCTGACCGATAAACAATTCGGTATTGGGTTTGTGACCAATTGCAATGAAGGCACCAGTTACAGCAATATCTTCTGTGCTGCCATCTTGTTTCTTGATGCGCACACCAGTGACACCTTTTTCATCTCCAAGCACTTCATCCAGTGTGGAGTTTAGTTTGAGCTCTACTTTGCCTTCAGCAACTTTTGCCATTAAGCGGTCATTCAAAATTGGCTCAGCACGGAACTTGTCGCGACGATGAATGACGATAACCTTTTTGGCAATACCAGTGAGGTAGAGCGCTTCTTCAACTGCAGTGTTGCCACCACCTACTACGCAAACATCTTGGTTTTTATAAAAGAATCCATCGCAAGTTGCGCAACCAGAAACACCGCGACCCATAAAAGCTTCTTCACTTGGTAAGCCAATGTATTGCGCCGAGGCCCCAGTAGAAATAATCAAGGCATCACAGGTATAGGTGCCAGAATCGCCAACTAAGCGTATTGGCTTTTCTGTCAGAGCTGCCGTATGAATGTGATCAAAAATGATTTCAGTATTAAAGCGCTCAGCGTGCTTTAGGAAGCGTTCCATGAGTTCTGGACCTTGAACCCCATCAGGGTCTGCCGGCCAGTTTTCAACGTCTGTAGTGGTCATTAATTGACCTCCTTGAGCCAATCCCGTGATGAGGGTAGGCTGCAAATTAGCGCGGGCAGCATAAACAGCGGCTGTATAGCCGGCAGGGCCAGATCCGAGGATCAGGACTTTGGAGTGTTTTAGGGTATTTGTCGTCATCCCCAAATTATAGATTTGCTTGTTTACAATCGGGAGAACATGGCGAGAACTGTATACCCGAAGTCCAAGACTCCACTAAGCCCCCAGCCCCCAGAACTTGATGGGCAGGGCAGGATGCCCCGCCTTCTCCTAGAGGCTCGCTGGTTTATCTCCCTCGGCCTTTGCTTGGCTTTATTTGCCATTTTGGCCACCTATTCCAAGGCTGATCCAGCCTGGTCTCATGCTAGTTTTGAGGCTCCTAAGAACCTGGGCGGTCGTTTTGGGGCCTATATTGCCGATTTAATGCTCTATATCTTCGGGATATCTGCTTTTTGGTGGGTTGCCATCTTTGGTCGTCGGGTTCTTAATGGCTGGCGTGAGCTTTGGAGTATTCCTTTGCCCGCCGACCCAGAGGCCAAGCCTGATTCATTTTTAATGCGCTGGCTAGGTTTTGGATTGACCTTGGTCAGCAGTATGGGCTTAGAGTCAATTCGTCTGCATTCACTTGGCTGGCAGCTTCCACGTCCCCCTGGCGGTATTTTGGGTGAATTGATTGGCGATCCCCTGCAGATGTCTTTGGGCTTTACTGGCGCCACATTAGTACTGTTGTTTGGGCTTTGTGCAGGGCTTTCTTTATTTCTGCACTTTTCATGGCTCGATGTCGCTGAAAAAGTAGGGCGTTACCTCGAATTGGCTTACATGCGTTTGCGTGAGCGTCGTGAGAGCGAAGAAGACCGCAAGCTTGGTGAAGCCGCGGCTGAAGAGCGTGAAGAATACGTAGAAGAATTCCGGGGGCGCGTTGAGGTTGCTGCTCCAGTACAAATTGTGCGTGCCCCAGTAGAGATTGTTAAGAGTGCCCGGGTTGAGCGTGAAAAGCAGCAACCTTTGTTTGTGGATATTCCGGATTCAGAGTTACCACCCTTGGCCTTGCTTGATCCAGTTCCCGAAGTAAAAGAAACCATTTCTGCCGATGTGCTGGAATTTACCTCTCGTTTAATTGAGCGTAAGCTGGCCGAGTTTGGTGTTCAGGTGGTGGTCATTGCCGCCTACCCTGGCCCAGTGGTAACGCGTTATGAGATTGATCCTGCGGTTGGCGTGAAGGGCAGTCAGATTGTGAATCTGTCGCGCGACTTAGCTCGCTCACTTGGTGTTGTGAGTATGCGCGTTGTGGAAACTATCCCTGGCAAAACATGTATGGCTTTGGAATTACCAAACCCAACTCGTCAGTCTGTTTACCTCTCTGAGATTCTGACTTCACAGGTTTATAACGATAACCATTCCTTGCTAACGCTAGCTTTGGGTAAAGATATTTCTGGCAGTCCAATGGTTGCCGACTTGGCGAAGATGCCACATTGTTTAGTCGCAGGTACAACTGGCGCTGGTAAGTCGGTTGGTATCAATGCCATGATTTTGTCGATGCTGTTTAAGGCTAAGCCTGATGAAGTGCGCTTGATCATGATTGATCCGAAGATGCTTGAGATGGCAATGTACGACAAGATTCCGCATTTGTTGTGCCCAGTGGTTACAGACATGAAGCAGGCATATAACGCGCTCAATTGGGCGGTCAATGAGATGGAGCGTCGCTACAAACTGATGAGTAAGTTTGGCGTACGTAACCTTGCTGGCTTTAATAAGAAAATTTTAGAGGCCGAAGAAAAAGGTGAAAGACTCACCAATCCATTTAGCTTGACGCCAGACGATCCAGAGCCAATCTATAAAGCCCCTGTGATTGTGATTGTGATCGACGAGCTTGCTGACTTGATGATGGTTCAAGGTAAGAAGATTGAAGAGTTGATCGCACGGATCGCCCAGAAGGCCCGTGCTGCAGGCATTCATTTGGTATTAGCAACACAACGTCCAAGCGTGGATGTGATTACTGGCTTGATTAAAGCCAACGTACCAACACGTATTTCGTTTCAAGTGAGCAGCAAGATTGATAGTCGTACGATTTTGGATCAACAGGGCGCTGAAGCTTTGTTGGGTATGGGTGACATGTTGTACATGGCCCCAGGTACTGGTTTGCCAGTGCGCGTACATGGCGCCTTTGTATCAGATGATGAAGTACATCGCGTGGTCGAGTGGCTTAAAGAAAAAGGCGAAGCCAATTATATTGATGGTGTGCTTGAAGGCGCCGATGAATCCACTATGGATGCCTTGACAGGTGAGGGTGGTGGCGAAGCAGACCCACTTTACGATCAGGCCGTGGCAATCGTTCTGGATAACAAGCGTCCTTCAATCTCACTAGTACAACGTCATCTGCGCATTGGTTATAACCGTGCGGCCCGCTTGCTGGAAGATATGGAAAAAGCTGGCCTCGTATCCAAAATGGGCAACGGCGGTAACCGCGAAATTCTGCATCGCCCATCAGAGTAAGGTTTCATTTTGCAAAGACTCTTCTTAGTGCGTGCGATTACAGTCGTAGTCAGCATATTCATTTTATTTTCTCCAAGTATTGGTATTGCTGCTGATGCAGATAGTGGGGCCGAGCAGCTAAGGCAATTCGTACGGAACTCTAAAACTGCAGAAGGTGACTTTGTACAACAACAGTTACGCGCACCCAAAGCTAACGAGCCACAAGATAAGGGTTTGAAAGTAGTGCGTCAAACTCAAGGTCACTTTGCCTTTCAAAGGCCAGGCCGTTTTGTTTGGGATACCCAAAAACCATTTGAGCAAAAGCTGATTGCCGATGGCAAGCAGTTAATTCTGTGGGACAAGGATTTAAACCAAGCAACTTTTAGACCTGCAGGACAAGCATTAGCCTCCACCCCAGCTGCCATTCTGTTTGGGGAATCTTCCTTGGATCAACATTTTGATCTCATCGACGGTGAAGATCGCCTGGGTATGAAATGGGTGGCACTTACCCCCAAAAAAGATCCCAATACCAAGGGTGGTAATGATCTGCCTTATACAAAAATCTCTATAGGTATGGCCAATGGCCTACCCAAGGCGCTTGAGTTAATGGATGGCTTGGGAAGTGTGGTTCTAGTGACTTTGGATAAGATCCAGCTAAACGTGACTTTGCCTGCAAATCGTTTTAATTTCACCCCACCGGTAGGGGCTGAAGTCTTACGCTTAAACTAGAGCTAATAATCCCAATTTAGTAAGTACCCAACCTGAGCAACATATGATTGATCCACAATTACTCCGTAAAGATATCGCCGCCGTTGCTGCGCGCTTAGCTACTCGTAAATTTCAGCTCGACGTTGAGAAATTCAACACGCTTGAGTCTGAACGCAAGTCTTTACAAACCCGTACCGAAGAATTGCAAGCTAAACGTAACCAATTGGCAAAAGCCATTGGCATGAAAAAAGGCAGGGGCGAAGATGCTGCTACTGAGATGACAGAGGCAAGTCAGATCAACGTTGACATGGAATCAGGCGCAGTACGCTTAGCCATTTTGCAGGCAGAGATTTCTGATTTCTTGATGGGCATTCCTAATCTGCCAGATGAGTCTGTGCCAACTGGCAAAGATGAAACCGAGAACAAAGAAGTGAAGCGTTGGGGTAGTGAGCCTATCTTTGATTTTGAGATTAAAGATCACGTAGACCTTGGCGGCCCCTTGGGATTGGATTTTGAAGTTGCAGCCAAGATTAGTGGCTCACGATTTGTGGTGCTCAAAGGACCTATCGCAAGACTACATCGCGCCTTAGCGCAGTTTATGCTCGACACTCATACAACGCAGCATGATTATCAAGAGATCTATGCACCTTATATGGTGAATGCTGCTTCGATGCGTGGCACTGGACAGTTGCCCAAGTTCGAAGAGGATCTCTTTAAAGTTCCCCGTCAAATGGGTGGGGAAGATGAGGGCGGCGAAGCTAAAACTGAAAACTTCTATCTCATACCAACAGCAGAAGTACCAGTGACAAACTTGGTGCGTGATGAGATTGTGAATGCCGATAACTTACCTATGAAGTTTGTAGCGCATACACCTTGCTTCCGTTCTGAGGCAGGTAGTTATGGGCGCGATGTACGCGGCATGATTCGTCAGCACCAATTTGACAAAGTAGAGTTAGTGCAAATCACGAAGCCAGAGCATTCGATGCAGGCATTAGAAGATTTAACAGGCCATGCAGAGAAGATTCTAGAATTACTTGAATTGCCTTACAGAAAAGTATTACTCTGCACTGGCGACATGGGTTTTGGTAGTACCAAGACTTATGACCTAGAAGTATGGGTGCCGTCACAAAAAGCCTATCGTGAGATTAGCTCTTGCTCCAGCATGGGTGACTTCCAGGCTCGTCGTATGCAAGCCAGATTCAAAGCGGGCCAAGGTAAGCCAGAATTAGTGCACACCTTAAACGGTTCAGGTCTTGCAGTAGGTAGAGCACTTGTAGCCCTGATTGAGAATAAGCAACAAGTCGATGGCAGTATCTCCATTCCCAAAGCTCTGCAACCCTATCTCGGTGGTTTGGATACTCTCAAGCCGATCTAGACAGAGTAATCAAGAAATAGCGATCCCAAAGCTATAATTGCCCTTCGGTTCGGAGAGGTGGCAGAGTGGTCGAATGTACCTGACTCGAAATCAGGCGTAGGGTCAAACCTACCGTGGGTTCGAATCCCACCCTCTCCGCCATGCCAATTTAGTCACTTGATCCCTTTTAACCCTTGGGGCAAGTACTTAGATATTCATTTCTAATATTTGTAATAATGGTTCAAAGCAGGAATGAATAAAAATTGATTGAATATAAAAAAAACCTCGTTGAGATTCTTGCCTCGTTTGCACTCTACTGGAGCATGGCTTCGATTCTTTACTTTATTCCAGCATTAAAGAGCGGGCCGCTCACGTACTATCTATTTCTTCCTGCAGCAATGAAGTTATTTGCGATATTAATTGTTAGATGGCGTGCGGTGATTGGGGTTTCGTTGGCAGTTTTTTCTCGGTTGGAGCTAGTTGCCCCCGATGAACCTATGATGAGTTGGTTAATTGTTGCCGTGTTTTCTACGCTAGCCATATACCTTGTTATTGAGCTTTCATTGAAGTTGCTCAGAATTAACAGGGATTTATCAAACTTAAAATACCTTCAAGTGGTGATTTTGGCGCTTTTGGCCAGCCTTACCAATGGCTTTACTTTTTCGTTTGGAGTTAGCCACCTGACAGATATGCGGGTCGGCGAAAATATATTTCACGGCGGTTTTTTGGCTGGTGTAGGCAGTTTTGCAGGCAATGCTTTGGTCGTTTGCCTCTTGGTATTGATATTGAAGCATAAAACAAGCATCTTAAATTTAATCAATACTATGAAAAAAAGCTAGCCTATACAGATACGTCAGGTAATATGCTTATATTAAATCTAGAACTAGGGACCACCCTGATCATGAGACAAAAATGACTACTATGAACCAATCTTCGTATATACGCTTCCTGAATTGCATTGATGCACTAGAAGAAAAAGGCGGCGTAAAAAAATTGGATGCAATTGAAACCCAGCTACTTGACTGGGTCATGATGACTGACGCACAAGGTTGTGAAATTTTAGTTGGCGATTTATTGCTGCTGAGTCATATTGGTTCGCAGGCTACTTTGCATGGACGTGTACAAAAACTGATCAAATTGGGTTACGTAAAGCAGGCCCTGGATTCAGTAGATGGTAGAAAAAAGAAAATCCTCCCAACAAAGCTGGCGATAAAGCGCTATGAAATGCTATCCAAGCTTTTAGAAAAAGCTATCACTGCGTAGCAGATAAAGTGAGGCCTTCTTTCGGGGCTTTGCAGGGACCTCATCAAACGCTTGAGTATTTGGATTGGGTCGTTACAGAGTTAGTTAATAGACAACTTTAGCCGTAACGGTGATATAGCTTTGCTTGCCCATTCTTTGCAATAGCCAAGACATCATAGGGATCTTTCCTACCCTTGTATTCAGGGCCATCCATGCCGGGAGATCCAACAGGCATTCCAGGAACTGCTAGCCCTGCAATATTAGGCCTTTCCTTTAAAACCCGAGCAACATCTCTCGCGGGTACATGGCCCTCAAAAGCATAACCATCAATCAGAGCTGTATGGCAGGAACCATATTGAATATCAACACCCAATTTCTTTCTAGCTACATCATTGCCATCATCATGGACTTTGCCAAGGGTAAAACCATTTTTAGTCATGTAGTTTACCCAGTCATGACAACAACCACATGTTGGCGATTTCCAAATTTCAATAGTTGTTTGATTGCTGGTCGCCATGGCGAGATCCATGGGCAGTAAGCAGGTCAATAATCCCTTGAGTATCTGTCGACGGTCAATGTTCTGCATTTTTTGCCTTATTTCTGAAGAGCTGCTTTCCAGTCCCTAAATACATCTAGGTCAACTCCATCGGGATAGTTGAGCAGTCCCTGGGTATATCCCTTTTTACCTTTTTCACCATATTGCCAAATGATTTCCTTCGTTTTGCGATCAACCACGATAACCCTGTCATTGAGGTCATCTACGATTAAAACATCGCCTGTATCTGGGAGCTCTCTAGCGATCGAAGAATGGTCTAAGACGCCATCTCCTTCCTTGGCAAAATACTCCCAAGTAATTTTTCTGGTGAGTGGATCAAAAATAACTACTCTTCCTGGTTTCCAGAAGTCAGCAACGATGATTTGTTTGCCATCAACCGTTGGAAAGGCATCGGAAGGGTAGCGAATATTCGGAGCCTTAACGCTCCACACCACCTTACCTTCTCTGGTAATGCGGGAGATCCATGAGTCAGTAATTTCTGTGATGAGAATATCGCCATTCTCCATTGGGGTTGCGCCGTTTGGATGGGCTAATTCGTAAGGAGGATTGTGTTTGCATTTCCCCGGTGTACCCCATTGAGAAACAGTTGAATTATCTTTGGGATCAATAATTAGCACACGGCAATTGCGAATATCAGCGGTTATGAATTTTCCATCAGCGAGTAAGTGTGCATCGTCAGGGTAGTTGAGTAAGCCTGGACCGCTGCCACGTCTGTCTGGAATACCATAAGTCCAAGCAAGCACTTTCTTTTCATAATCCACAATATGGACATCAAAGTTATCTTCTTCGCTCACAGCCAGTTGCTTGCCATCAGGGGAGAAGTTCACATCCTCATTCCCGCGATAGGCTTTAATGCTGGGTGATGGGAATTCCCAAATAATTTTCTTGTTTGGGGCAATTTCAATTAAGCGGTTATTGCGTCGATCGGCAATCACAATGGGATAAGGCAAAGGCTTGCCCCAGGAGGCTACTGGTTTTTGACGATTGCCAGTGATCACTGGAATAGGGGGCAAAACAGCGCCACTGGATACGACTCCTGCGCCCAGCATTTCTGGGGTAACTTGCACTTCAACGCCTGCTGGATTACCAGCCTTAGCGACCTTGGTTTCTGCTTTGCTGTGTATAGGCGTCAATCCAAGACAAAGAAAGACGGCAACCCAATATAAATCAGAGGTCTTGGGAAATGCTGCAATTTTGGTATGCATGAGAATCCTTAGTCAAAACACGAGGTGTTGATTTGATTATTGAGGACTTATGCGCTTGAGGATTTGATCTATCGCAACTCGATGACGGATTCTCAATATTGCTTTACATGCTTTCTAGAATCGGGCGCTGATTGACGGGTTGTGCTGCGCGGGCATTATCAGAAAAAGATTTTTTGTAAACAGCTAACTGTTCAGTGGATACAGAAATAGGTTCTTTTAAGATAAGCCATTCGACTCCTTCGGTGCAAGGGGGCGCTGTTAGAGAGCCCATATAACGGTAATAGCCCTTACTCACAGGGAGTAAGCCATTGACATTAATTGATGTACTTTGAATGGCTTGATTAGGGCCCACTTGTTTGGGAATATTGCTTAAGAGGGTATCGAAAGTTTTATTCGAATCGCCCACGCGAAATAGCACAACTAAGGCTAGTAGTTGCCCGCTCGAACTTTTATGTAGAAAGTGAGCGCCCATCGGGAAGGTCTCACCGGAAATTTGGTCTCCAGCTGGGGTATGAAAATGCACCTGAGAAAGAGTGTAGATTTGTTTGCCAAGCTTGAGCTGGCTGTGGTTATTTAGTCTTACGCGCAAGGTATGCCCATCATTGGCAATGACTAATGGTGAAGTCAGGTAGGTAAATTCTAGAGCGGGAAGTTTTTGCTTTTGGGTTGAGGTGATGTTGATGGGTGATTGCAGGCGGCCAGTATTACAGGTATTTGCTAGGCAAGAGAATGACACTGAGGCACAGAGCGGTAACAACAATCGAGTAATGAGTCGCATATCCTTACATTACCTCAAATATGGCCGCATGATAATTTGTAAGGAGTTATTGATTTAAAACAAATCGCCAGTTACTTCTTAGCCCTACATTACATAGATTTACGGGGCAATGATGAAGCATCAATTGACAGCAGAACAATTGTGGGAAGATGTTTTAAGCGTACGCACACAGTCCCCGCTAGTTCACAGTATTACGAACTTGGTTGTCATGAATTTCAATGCCAATATGCTGCTAGCCTTGGGTGCTTCCCCAATCATGGCGCATGCCATTGAGGAGGTTGAGGAAATGGTGGGCATCTCACAGGCCCTAGTACTCAATATTGGTACTTTAGATGAGGGCTGGGTACGCGCAATGGGTGTGGCTAAAAAATGCGCTCGGGCAAAAGGTGTGCCCGTGACCCTAGATCCCGTCGGCGCTGGGGCGACCTCATATCGAAATCAATGCATCACTGAGTTGATTTCATCTGATCCGCCAAATATCATTCGCGGTAATGCATCTGAAATCATGAGTGTTGCAGGTCTAGCAGTAGTAACAAAAGGAGTTGATAGTTCAGTCAGCTCTGATCACGCTATTGAAGCGGCCATGACTTTGGCTCGACAGATTGATGGGTTTGTTTGTATTTCAGGGCAGACCGATCATGTGATCGACGGCATGGGACGACATGTAAGCCTCTCAAATGGCAGTCAATTAATGACCAAGGTTACGGGAGTAGGTTGCTCCGCTACTGCAATGATTGGTGCATTCTCTGCCGTACAGCCTGATTGGTTCAGGGCTACTGTGGGTGCAATGGCTTATCTGGGGGTGTCCGGAGAAATTGCAGAGCGCACAACAAAGGCCACCGGAGGTGGTTCCGGCAGCTATCAAATCAATCTATTGGATGTGGTGAATTTGCTCGACAGGGAAATGTTTATTAAAACCGTCAACCTGGAATTAACCAAGTACTAAGGCAAGAAGTCTGGGTGTGAAAGTCTGCATTAGGGTTATGGATGTCGCCTGACTAGCAAATTCAGGTAAATAAGCTTCGCGGGTTCATTAAGACTTTTTATTGAGGCCGAATTGGTAATTCAGATAATATCTAGCGATAATTACTGAATCGGAAATAATCCATGCCCAGCTTTATCTATCGATTTTCAAATCTAGCGATTATGGTGTTTTTTATCATCTTAATTACTACGGTAATGAACTACCTTCCAAAACTGCTTCAATTACTTCCCTTCATGGATCCTAGTGACGAGAGTACAAAATTAGGTCAGTCCTTATTTTCACCAATTGCTTCTAGTGCAGGCCTGCTGATAGGTTTTTTATTAAATCAGGCGCAAACCAATTTTCGTGAAGTTGAGATGATAGTTTCTTCAGAGGCGGGCAGAATAAATAACCTTGATAGGCTTCTACTTCGATTTGGAAGTGAACAGGCTTTAGGTATTCGCCTCAAAATAAGGGCATATATTGAGTCAATCATTCAGGATGAGTGGCCCGATCTCAGGGAAGGTAGGGGTAGCAGTAAAACGCATATGATTTGGCGATCAATTTCTCAAGATGTATTTCAGCTTGACCCACAAACTCCAAAACAGCTTGCCTTATATTCAGACATTATTAAAAAATCTGAGGAAATTTCTGAAAGTCGCGAGATGAGAATTGATAGATCAGAAAAACATTTACCTGCATTATTTTGGGTTGTTATTTTTCTTTGTCTTGGAACACTTATGGGCGTCAATACTTTATTTTTACCTTCCGATCATTTCGTATTCGGTTTAACCATTCTTCCAATAGCATTTGGGGGATTGATTTCCTTATTAGTAATAACGGATAGACCTTTTAGAGGGCAAAATGCCATCACCTCCTCTGCGTTAGGTAAGGTGCTGGCATCAATCAAAACTAGAAATATATAGGGCGGCAACCCTCTTCCAGGGCATCAAAACAGAGAAAGGTTTAGTAAAACCGTCAGCCCGGAGTTAACTTAGTACTAAGGTTAAGAATCTAGAAATATCCGTTAGCTCATCTGGGTGGAGTGAGTGCTCCATGGGGTAGGTATTCCAATCCACTTGATAGCTCAGCTTTTCCAATACATCAACAGATGCTTCGGCGCGTTCCGGAATCACAACAGCATCCCAAATTCCGTGAGCCATAAAAATAGGCGTGTCCTGATTGGCGGCGCTTCTTTCCGTTGCTAATGATGTTGCTAGTGGTAAGTAGCCTGATAGCGCCATGATCCCTGCCAACTTGTGCGGGAAACGCAGACCTACCTGTAAGGACATGGCGCATCCTTGTGAGAATCCAGCCAAGACAATGTTTTCATAGGCAATGCCACGGGTAGCTTCGCGCTCAATCAGGGCGGTGATGGCTGCAGCAGATTTCTGTATACCAGATACATCTTGGCGATCGGTGAGATCTCTACCGGTGATGTCATACCAGGCTGGCATAACATAGCCACCGTTTACAGTAACCGCCATGCTGGGTGCGCTTGGGAAAACAAACCGAATTGCTGGACAATCTGTCAGTTTGAGCTGAGGAATAATAGGTACAAAGTCGTTTCCGTCAGCGCCTAGGCCATGGAGCCAGATTACTGAAGCGCTTGGATTGGGTGCAGTTTCTATTTCAATGCAGGGAAGAGTAGTCATATGTATTTAATGGTTAATTGCCAAAACGAATATTAAAGCTCCGTTAATATAGGCTTACAGCACCCACGGAGTAGTGTATTCATGAATAAAAATTATCTTACTGTAATTGCTATTGTTGGCCTCAGTCTTGCGGCTTGCGGAACCCCACCTAGTCAGTTTGGCGTCTATCGACAGTCTGATGGAACTATTGGGGTGCACTCTCCGAAATCAGCCACAGAAGAGGAGTCTCACGATGCGGCTGTTGAGGAGTGTAAAAAACTAGGAAAGCGAACCGCAACTGTTCTTGAAGGACGTAAAACAGTAAACGACCGCTTTCCTATGACTTACATCTATGCCTGTGGTAATTGATCTTTAGAAATTAGCTAAGCAACCACTTCTTAATCGATTTATCCACACACATTGCATCTAAAGCGATACCAAAGAATTCAGATCCGTTAGTGATCATGCTTTCAATTGCTTCTACCTTGCCAGATTTAATGCCGCGCAAGTAAGTTGCAACACGATATCTGAGGAAATGCTCATCTTCATCTTCTTCATTGGTTGTGGAGCAAATTTCTAGGCTGCCATAACGCGTTTCCGGATTGATATTCAAGATCGCCAAACCTAAAGCGGCAATGAGCTTATCTGGAACGGGGATGGGCACGTAGGAGTAGAGGGATACCAGTCGCTCTTCTTCATCGACTTCAATGATGTGATCAATCTCTAAGGTATCTTGCTCTGTTAATTCTGTTTCACCAGAGTCGCCGCCACCGAAGGTGGATTCAAACTGCAGCATCGCAGTATTGCTGTCTCTGGAGATCTCGATCATGTCAGGGTAGCCAAGCAGGCCTTTCCACCAATACATCAGCGAGAAGGTGCATGGCTTTACTTCTACTAAACCTTCGTCGGTGGATTTGGCAAAGTAAAGACCATAAAATTCATCGTCCGACTCTAGTCCATATTGATCAACCTTGGGTGATTTAATGGAAGCCTTTTTAACTGGCTTCTTAGCCGGTTTTTTGACAGCAGGTTTCTTTGCCGCTACTTTTTTAACTGGTTTCTTAGCAACTGGCTTTTTGGCAGCCACTTTCTTAGGAGAAGCTTTTTTGGCAACTACTTTCTTCGTTGCTGGTTTTTTCACTACCTTTTTCACTACCTTCTTGGCAGGAGCCTTTTTGGCAACTGGCTTTTTGGTAGCTTTTTTTGCAGGGGCTTTTTTTACCACCTTGGTAGCTACTTTCTTTTTTGCTGATAACTTCTTTGTAGCCATGGTTTATTACCCTTCTTTTGGTAGTTATTGTGCATAGTGCACTGTTTGATATTACTGCAATTTATATAAGGATTTGCTGCTTCTATATGAGGGTTTTCCGTGGAATTACAAGTGGGTTGGTGGATTTAGCAAAAAATTGTTTTCAGTACCTTGAAATTGGGTGCTGACTTGCTAAACTGGAACAGTGCAGTTATCGACCACCAACATCTAAAGAGAGTTTATGTTCCCTGAATATCGTGAATTAATTAGTAAGCTAAAAACGTCGGATCGCCATTTTTCACATTTATTTGATAAGCACAATGATTTAGACGCAAAGATTTTGCGCATGGAGTCTCATAAAGAGCCCGCTACCCCTGAGGAAATTGAAACCCTCAAGAAAGAGAAATTACTTTTGAAGGATCAGATCTACGCGACTTTGAAGAAGGCCAGCGCTTAGTTAGGCTTTTTTAAGGAAGCAGGCTTTTAACAGCATATTGCCTGCTTCTGTTTTGCAGTCCACTTCATGATCGCCCGAAACTAGGCGAATACCCTTGATCTTGGTACCAACCTTAAGGGTGGTTGAAGAGCCTTTAACTTTCAGGTCCTTGATGAGGGTAACGGTATCCCCGTCAGCCAGTAAATTGCCATTGGCATCTTTTACGATCAACCCCACTTCAATGTCATCTGCTACTGCAGCCATGGGCCACTCATGCCCGCATTGTGCACAGACAAAATTTTCGCCATCTGGATAGGTCATATCCTCCTGGCAGGCTGGGCATTTAGGTAGGGCGGCTGGAGTGGTCATGTCATTCTTAGTTGAGGTAATGCAATATTTTAAGCGCTTGCATTATTCATCTTTGATATTGGCTGCCTTAACAATTTTTGTCCAGCGCGCCACATCCGCCTTTAAGAAGGCTTGAAATTCTGCTGAGCTTCCACCTACTGGCTCGGCACCTAAATTTTTAATGCTGGTAATGACTTCAGGGTTTGCCAATGCTTTGGTGATAGCAGCATTCAGACGCTTTACCACTGACTCTGGCGTACCTTTGGGGGCAAAGTATCCAACCCATGGAGCCGTGTCCTCAAAGCCCTTAAAGCCAGCTTCGTTCATAGTAGGCACGCCCGGGAAATCTGGACTGCGCGCTTTAGTGCCGGTAGCGAGAACGCGAATGCGATTATTTTTAGCCAACTCTGGAACGCCAACAATCGGGTAGAACATGAAATCGACTCTTCCAGCCATCACGTCCATCAGGGCTGGGCCGTTTCCTTTATAGGGGATGCCAGTCATCTGCAAATGGGCCTCTTCTGCAAACATTTCTGCGGTCAGGTGACCAGAGCTGCCATTGCCTGATATCGCATAGTTAATTACGCCTGGACGTGCTTTAGCTGCTTGCACAACATCATTCACAGTTTTATAGGGTGATTCAGGGCTAGTCACCATCACCATGGGTAAGTTAGCAACTTGTTCAATCGCAACAAAATCTTGCAATGGTTTGTAAACATTCTTCTTGAGAATAGGATTTACGTTGAAATGGAGTGATGCGCAAAACAAGGTGTAGCCATCCGGCGCAGCATTGAGTGCTGCATTCGTAGCAATCATCGAATTGGCACCGGCAATATTTTCCACAATTACAGGCTGCCCTAGATTGAGAGTCATTTCTTTAGCGAGAACTCGCGCAATGATGTCAGTAGGGCCTCCAGCAGTAAATCCAATAATGACTTTAATAGGACGGATCGGATAGTTTGCCGCTGAGTTGCTTTGAGCAAATCCTGAAAGGCTAAAAAAGAAAGCGGCCAAGCAAAGGAAATATTTTATGAGATATTTTTTGGCGTTCATATTTTCTTTCATAAGCTAAGCGATGGTATTAGTCAAAGCATCTAGGTAGGCGATGGATAGCTTGACCTCATCTCCCGGTTTTAACCAAACTGGTGGGTTTCTGAAGGCGCCTATGCCTGCTGGAGTCCCGGTAGCAATAATATCCCCGGGCTCTAAGGTGGTGAATGTGGAAATATATTCAATCTGAAAGTCCACAGGGAAAAGCATATCCCGAGTGTTGCCATGCTGCATGAGTTCACCATTGAGCCAGAGGTTTAACTCTAGTTCCTGGGGATTGGTCAGCTCATCTGCCGTCAAAATATAGGGTCCCAATGGGCAAAACCCATCCATGCTTTTGGCGAAAGTTGTTTGTGGTGGGCTGATATCAAACTGAAACTCTCGGGCGCTGACATCATTCAAGATCGTGTACCCGGCAACATAGTTGAGCGCCTGATCTCTGGAAATATTTTTAGCCCTTCTTCCAATCACTACTGCTAATTCAATTTCAAAATCGAGCTTAGTGACACCGGGGGGTGTATGAATAATGGTATTAGGTCCTGTAATGGAAGATGGAAACTTAGAAATAATGCGGGGTTTCTCAAACGGCTGTACGCCAGTTTCTTTGGCGTGATCGGCATAATTTCTACCCAGGGCAACAATTTTTCCAGGGCGTAACAAGGGCGCCTGAAGTTCCACCTCTGTCAGCGGGATGAAGTTTTTTGTCGACTGAATATATTGATTAAGTTCAGAAAAAAGTGTCTTATTACTTTCTAGCTCTCGCAAAAGCTCAACCATGTTACCCACTGGGTTACATGCTTTTTGGAGGTATGAGGTTAATTCAATAATGTTGGGGTATTGCATGACCCCAATGAGGTATTGATTTGACTTCGTTTTGTAGGTAACCAGTTTCATGGAAATGTAGTCTCGGCACTTATATTTTTATTCCTAAAATACTAACCTGATTGTCAATGTTGCGGTGCTTTTATGAGGCATGCGCTATATTGAGATATGCATAAAAACCTGAAGTTATTCCTGCTGGTATTTCTAGCTTTACTCGTTTTAGCGATGGGGGGTGCTTGGTACGCCATTAGTACGATTAACCCTGCCCAACTCACGCAGCTATTGAGCTCTTCTGTAAAGGCAGCTACTGGGCGTGATTTGAAGATCGCAGGACCTGTGAGCTTGACGATCTTTCCCTCTATTGGCGTTAAGGCTGAAGATGTTTCTCTTAGTAATGCCACTTGGGCTTCGGGCTCAGACATGATTCAGCTCAAGCGGATTGATATTGGCATTCGCTTGCTGCCTTTATTGAGCAAGCGTATAGAAATTACCCGTATCAATCTCAATGGCTTGGATGCTCACCTGCAATCCAACGCTGAGGGGCGGGGCAATTGGGTTTTGGCTGCCCCTCTGGCCCAGGGAGTTACAGCGAATGCCAATACTGATAAACCAGAAAGTGCTGCACCTAGTAATGGCGACGATAGTTTTGTCTCTATCGAAAATGTCAGCATTACAGATGCTCGAATTTCTTATAAAGATGGCTCTGGGCCTCAAAATATTTTTGAAGTACAGCGCTTATCTTTATCGGGCGGTGGCGATAAGACTGCCATTCAATTGGATATGAAGCATGCTAATGACAGTTTAGGGGTGAGCGGCAAAGTAACGTCCGTTCGCAAAATATTGAATAGTTGGAATGCCTCGCCATTAAAGGTCAATATTGACCTGGACATTACTTTGAATGGCAAATCACTCTTGGTTCGTGGCGATGTTCATAAAACTCCCCAGCAGTTAGTAAGTTTTGATATTGCCCTCAAATCAAAATCTTTTGATTTGACCTCGCTTGTAGCTGGCTCCGCTTTGGCGGCGTCCGATGGCAATATCCCGCATACTGCCTCAAAACCAAAAAGAAAGTCTAAATACTTCTTTAATGAAGATCATTTGCCATTTGATCTATTGCCGATGGCAAATGGCAAGGTTAATGTTGACATTGCTCAGTTGGGCTTGCCAGATCAGGAGCCTATTCGTGATTTGCGTGCAACCTTAACATTCAGTGGTGATCGCATCAACATGCAAGACTTTAGTTTTGAGTTGGGCAATGGTCGTGCGCAGGGAAATGTATCTCTAGATAAGTTTCAGAGTACTGCGCCGAGCCTCTCTATCGATGGCTTTGCCAAAGGTTTTACGATTGAACAGATTCTCGCTGATGCTAAATCCAAGGTCAGTGGTGGCGACACTAAGGTTGCATTTAATTTGAAGAGTTCCGGAATCAGCATGCATCAATTGGCTAGTAGAGCAAACGGTAAAATTCAAATATCGGTTGGCCAAGCAAAACTTGCAACCAGTTTCCTCAATAAAGGCGGTGATTTTGTGATCACAGTGCTTGATGCTGTGAATCCCTTGCGCAAAAAATCCAATCAAACTGTTTTGGAGTGCGCGGTAGCGTATTTACCAATCAACAATGGCCTGGTGAGTGTTGTTGATACTGTTGGCGTAGAAACTGACAGGTTAGACGTGGTGCTTAATGGCACTGTGAATTTGAATAATGAGGAAATTAACCTCAAGATCTTTCCCAGGGAGAAATCAGGGCTTACCTTGGGCGTTGATTTGGGCAACCTGATCAAATTACAGGGAACGCTACAAAATCCTAGCTCGGGAATTAATCAGGCTGGAGTGGTGAATAGCGCAGTGACAATTGGCCTAGGTATCTTGACTGGCGGCGCTACGATCTTGGCTGAAAATGCTAAGTCGATGGCGACCAAGTCACAGCCATGCAAGACTGCGCTGCGTCCTTGGTCGGATATTACTGCAGGAGCAAATTAGTACTTAAGACAAATCCTTAAAACAGCACTCCGCTAACAAAGAGGCTGAACAAAGCAATAAAGATACTGGCAAAAAATGCTGTCCAGAAGCTGGAGATGGTGAAGCCGCTTACTAGTGAAGAAACTAGCATCAACACCAGTGCATTAATGACTAGCAAGAATAATCCCATCGTCAACACAGTCAGTGGGAGTGTGAATAGGATGAGAAGTGGTTTCACAATGGCATTAGCAAAGCCAAGCAACAGAGCTGCAATCAAGAGCGATCCACCATCGGCAAAGCGCAAGCCACTAAAGATATAGCTGGCTACCCACAGGGATAAAGAGGTTAATGCCCATTGAACTAGGAACGGCGTTAAGTTACCCATGATTAACTCCTTTGAAGTAATTAAATGTCAGTTGCTATTGATGCTGGCTTAATGGTATCAGTTGCCTAATAGTGTGGGGGAATTTCATCTTTAAGGCTGCCTGAACCGCCACCACCGCTGCTACTGGCTTGTTCTTTAATGGATTTGAGCTCTCGATATAAAAACTCAATTTGCTGTTGTTGTTTGTAAACAATCTGATTGAGTTTTTCGATGAGGTCTTCTGTGAAACTCAGCTTAATTTCTAGATTAGTAATGCGATCTTCGCTCATTTCATGCTCCCGTTTTATTCTGTGATGAGTTCAAAGCGCCCATCTTCCATCTCTGCTTTTGGTCTGATCCAAAAATCATGACTTTGCAGAGATTCATAAACATAGGCCGGTTCTAGATTCGCTTCTACGTTGGCCAGCAGAACGACTTTATAAAAGCCACCTGTCTTTTTGTGCTTAAGCTTACTACCAGGTTTAAAGAGGCCTTCATCAGCCGCTGCCATTCGCGCTTGGTTCATGTCAAATCTTTACTTTCTCAGTATGATCTTGGGATGACTAATAGTGTCCCGTACTCCATTCTAGATATATCTCCGATCCCGCAGGGATTTACCGCAGCAGATGCTTTGCGCAATTCCTTGGATGTTGCGCAGCATGCCGAGCAGTGGGGCTATACGCGCTATTGGCTGGCTGAGCATCACAATATGACAGGTAATGCGAGTTCGGCCACGGCAGTCGTGATTGGGCATATCGCTGCAGGTACCTCGCGTATTCGGGTGGGTTCTGGTGGCGTGATGCTGCCGAATCACGCCCCCTTAGTCATTGCAGAGCAGTTTGGCACCTTAGCCTCACTCTTTCCCGATAGGATTGATCTGGGGCTTGGTCGTGCGCCTGGTACCGATCAAATGACAGCAAGAGCTTTGCGTCGAGACTTATTGGGCAGCGATGATCGCTTTCCACAAGATGTGCGTGAGCTGCAACACTACTTTGGACCCATTCAGGAGGGGCAGGCTGTTAAAGCAATTCCGGGGGCTGACACCGAGGTGCCTATTTGGATTTTGGGCTCAAGCCTATATGGCGCTCAATTGGCAGCCCACTTTGGCCTGCCTTATGCCTTTGCCTCTCATTTTGCTCCCGAGCAATTGATCGATGCCATGAATACCTATCGCAATCTATTTAAGCCCTCAGATAAATTAGCTAGCCCTTATGCTGCTTTTGTGATGAATGTGGTTGCTGCTGATACCGATGAACAAGCTCAGTATTTATTTACAACCTTAGAGCAGCATTTTGCAAGAATGCGTCGCAATACTCGCGGGCAATTACCTCCACCAACTAGCAACATGGAAGACTTCTGGGAGCCGCATGAAAGAGCATCAGTAATACGCTCTTTAGCGTGTTCTGCAGTGGGCTCTCTCGAGACTGTCAAACAACAGATGCAGCATTGGATGGATCTAACGGGTGCAAATGAGGTGATTGTGACCGGTCAGATATTCGACCATCAGGCGCGATTGAAATCATTTCACATTGCTGCGCAAGCAGCGCAAAGCTTGAACCTCAAGCTCTCGGTCTAGAGAGCAAAGGCGTTGTAGTCAGCAGTAATCCAGACGCCTTCTTTGAGTGCTTGAGTTGCTAGTTTCAATACAGCATTGTCTTTGCTGATTAAGATCGAAGGCCGTACTGTAAAGGCAAGATCTAAAAAGACCTGATCATCAGGGTCTTGGCATTTCCAAGGCGCCGGTTCTAGCTTGGGATCTTCTATCGACTGACTCAAAGACTGCCACTGCCCCATGATTTCTGCTTGTCGGCCTTCTTCTAGGTCAAAGAATGGGCGAGAGATGACATCGGCTAATTCTTCTACGCTAGTTTGGTTTAAATAGGTCTTGATCTGTCGATTGAGAACAGCATTTCTTAATCGGTCCGCTCTGACATCTTCAAAGACAAAAATATCAAGCAAGATATTGGTATCTAAGATGATGGGCTTCATTGCTGAAATTGACTACTTAGGTATTGTTGCGCCAGATCTCAGGAGTAATAGTGACTTGTCCTTGATCGGAAGAAACGTAGACTTCACCATCCTGAATGTTGATATGGATAACCATACTACGTTCCACTAATTTATTGAGTTCATTGGCCTGTTCAGCTGGAATAGAAATGACTTTTAAGTTGCGAGCACGTGTGAGCTTATTGGCAATGCCATCCCACCAGATTTTGCTTGTATGCCCGCCATAGCAATACACAATCACCTGGTCGGATCGTCCACATGCTTTGAGAATGCGGCGTTCATCAGGTTGGCCAATCTCAATCCATAACTTAATCGCATCTGTGAGGTCTTTAATCCAGAGATCCGGCTCATCGGTATCGCTCAGTCCTTTGGTGAAGGTGAGATCTTCTTGTGCCTGGAGGGCAAAAGCGATGAGCCTCACCATCATCCGCTCTTCGGTCTCGGAGGGGTGTTTAGCAATGGTTAGCGAGTGACTACCGTAGTAATGACGGTCTGAATCGGCGACGTGGAGGTCGGCTTTGTGGATAGTTGCGCGTAGAGCCATGGCGCATTATCGCCTTTAAAGAGCGCTAGCCATATACCCAGTATCATTTTGTGAATTAGGCCCTTTAAACGGAATATCCATGAATACTTCCCTTGCTCGTCAAATTCGCTATTTCTTAGTCTTAGTGACAGGAGTGATTTTGTCTAGCCTTGGCCATTCGGCCTTGGGAGCAGAAGTTTGGCCTAGTAAGCTGATTAAGATCGTCGTGCCATTTTCACCAGGCAGTGTTCAGGATGCTTTGGCTAGGTCCTTCTCAGTTGAATTAGGCCAAGCGCTTGGACAACCAGTCTTAGTTGAGAACAGGGCGGGTGCCGGTGGCACTGTCGGAACTGGCATTGTGGCTAAATCTGCACCTGATGGATATACCTTGGTGATGGCTGCAGCGAGCCACAACATCAATGGCACTTTATTTCCTAAATTAAATTTTGATCCGATTAAAGATTTCACGGCAGCAGCCTATATTGGAACTAGCAGTTACATCTTGATGACTAATACAGAATCTCCAGCAAAGACTGTTGCTGAGTTTGTTGCGCTGGCCAAGGCTAAGCCAGGACAATTTAATTACGCTAGTGCTGGTAATGGCAGTGCATCACATTTAGCGATGGCTTATTTCGATAGTATGGCTGGCATTGATTTGGTTCATATTCCCACCAAAGGGACGGGTGATGCGATTACCGAGTTACTAGCTGATCGTGCACAGGCAGTGATTGCTGCGAACGTTGCTGCACTTCCATTTGCCACTGACAGTCGTATTCGTTTCTTGGGGGTATCTTCAGAGAAACCTTCGCCTTTTGTACCCGGCGTTCCTCCTATTGGTAATTCGATAAAAGGTTACGCATTTGACAGTTGGTTTGGTTTGCTGGCGCCCGCTGGTACACCAAAAGAGGTGACTAATAAAATTTCTGCAGAAATGTCTAAACTACTGAAACAGCCAGAGATCATTGAGCGTATGCGACGTCAGGGTATTGAGATTGGCAGTCTTACGCCTAATGAGTTCAATCAACTGCTTGTCAAAGATTTCGATCGGATGGCGAATGTGGTTAGAATCTCGGGGGCGAAGGCAGAGTAAGCATTCATACTGTGTATCGTAGAACCCCATGATTCGTATTACTGAACTGCGTTTACCGATTGACCATCCTCCTGAGGTATTGGAGCTGGCCATTCTCAAGCGCCTACATTTAGCCCCTAAAGACTTAAATACATTTACTGTCTTTAAGCGCAGCTACGACGCTAGAAAAAATGTAGCGCTCGCCTTCATTTACACCGTTGATCTCTCCGTGAAGGATGAAGAGGGCGTACTCAAGCAATTTGCAAATGATATTCACATCAGACCTTCGCCTGATACAAGCTATCACTTTGTTGCTAAAGCGCCAGAGGGTATTGAATCGGGAACACTGCTGCGACCTGTCGTGATTGGTTTTGGACCCTGTGGGATTTTTGCGGCATTGGTATTGGCACAGATGGGATTCAAGCCGATTGTGCTTGAGAGGGGTAAGAAAGTTCGCGAGAGAACCCAGGATACCTGGGATTTGTGGCGCAAAAATGTTTTAAACCCGGAATCTAATGTCCAGTTCGGCGAGGGTGGAGCAGGTACATTCTCAGACGGTAAGCTTTGGAGCCAAATTAAAGATCCTAAGTTTTATGGTCGCAAGGTATTGAACGAGTTTGTCAAATCTGGAGCTCCGGAAGAAATTCTCTACGTCGCTAAACCCCATATTGGCACCTTCCGTTTGGTAGGTATGGTCGAAAAAATTCGGGAAGAGATTATTGCGCTGGGTGGCGAGATTCGTTTCTCTCAGAAAGTCATCGGCTTTGATATTCAGAATGATCACATTCAGGGCGTCAAAATAGAAGGGCATGACGATCTACCGGCTAATCAGGTAGTGCTCGCCTTAGGTCACAGCGCACGCGATACCTTTCAAGCATTGCATGATGTTGGTGTGTATATGGAAGCCAAACCCTTCTCGGTGGGTTTTCGGATTGAGCATCCTCAATCCCTGATTGATAAAGCGCGCTTAGGTCCCCATGCTGGCAATCCCATGATCGGCGCTGCCGATTATAAGTTGGTGCATCACGCTAAAAATGGCCGTTCTGTGTATAGCTTTTGTATGTGCCCGGGCGGTACCGTAGTTGCTGCAACCTCGGAGCCAAATCGTGTTGTCACTAATGGCATGAGTCAATACTCCCGTAATGAGCGAAATGCGAATGCCGGAATCGTCGTTGGCATTACGCCTGATGATTACCCTGGCGGTGCAATGGCTGGTATTGAGTTCCAGCGAGCAATTGAATCAAAGGCCTATATCCTTGGTGGGTCAACTTATGAAGCGCCAGGTCAACTGGTCGGCGACTTTTTAGCAGGTAAGCCTTCTACAGAGTTTGGCAGCGTCATACCATCCTATAAGCCTGGTGTGCATTTAACGGATTTAGCAGATAGCTTGCCTGCCTATGCCATAGAGGCGATCAGAGAGGCTATTCCTGTCTTTGAAAAGCAGATTAAGGGCTTTTCGATGAAAGATGCTGTCTTAACTGGGGTTGAAACCAGAACTTCTTCGCCATTACGCATTACCCGGGGCCCTAATTTTCAAAGTCTGAACATCAAAGGCCTATACCCTGCGGGCGAGGGAGCTGGTTATGCGGGTGGAATCTTGTCGGCAGGCGTCGATGGGATTAAAGTGGCAGAAGCAGTCGCACTTGATTGCCTCTCTCAATAATGCATATTTAACATCGATTCGTCTTTATGGGCACAGCAGTGGTTAATTCGTCAAACAGTGAAGTAGAAGTGCTATTCCATCCTGAGCTTTTGAAAAAGTTTGATATCAATGGACCGCGTTATACCTCTTACCCAAGCGCAGATCGATTCGATAATGAGTTCGCTGAAGTGGATTATTTGGGCGCGCTTGAACGGGTCGCCAGAGTTGACGAGCCTTTATCGCTGTATTTTCACTTACCCTTCTGCCCAAACATTTGTTACTACTGTGGCTGTAACAAAATTATTACTAAAGATCATGGCCGTAGCGCCAAGTATATTAAGTATGTAGCCAAAGAAATGGCGATGGTGACCGCAGCTATGGGTGCTCAGAAAAAAATCCCTATTACCCAATTGCATTGGGGTGGCGGTACACCAACTTTCTTGTCTCATGAAGAAATGACAGAACTCATGTTCTACACGCGTGAGCATTTTGAGTTACTCCCTGGTGGTGAGTACTCGATTGAGATTGATCCTCGCCGCGTTACCGAAGCAGATATTGCATTACTAGCTGAGCTTGGATTTAATCGGATTAGCCTTGGAGTTCAAGATTTTAATTTGGCAGTGCAAGAAGCAGTGCACCGCGTCCAAACTGTCGAAGAGACGCGTGCTGTCATTGACTGGTCCAGAAAGTATGGATTTAAATCCAGAAGCGTCGATTTGATCTACGGCTTACCCAAGCAAACACCCGAAACATTTAAAGAGACAGTGGATCTAGTGCTGGAGATGAGTCCTGATAGGCTCTCCGTCTATAACTATGCGCACTTGCCACACATCTTTAAGCCGCAGCGCAGAATTTCTGAGGCAGAGTTGCCGCCAGCAGCGGATAAGCTCAACATTCTTTCGAATACGATTGAGCGCTTGGGTGAGGCAGGTTATGTCTTTATTGGAATGGATCACTTCGCCAAACCGGACGATGAATTAGCGATCGCTCAGAAAGAAGGAAAGTTGCATCGCAATTTTCAAGGCTACTCCACTCAGGCTGAGTGCGATTTATTGGCCTTTGGTATTTCTTCTATTGGCAAGGTGGATGATTGCTATTCGCAAAACGTCAGAACCTTAGATGAGTATTACGCCGCAATTGATGCTGGCCATTTGCCAACCCTTAGAGGGATGCGTTTGGACAAGGATGACCTATTACGCCGCGAGCTCATTGGCGAGTTGATGTGCCAATTTGCACTAGACACTGATCAGTTTGCAAAAGATCATGGAATCGAATTTCCTAAATACTTTAAGGTCGAGCTTGAAGAATTAAAAGGCTTGGAAGAGGCCGGGCTCCTTGAATGGCAAGGGTTTCGCATGGTAGTGCCTATCAAAGGACGTCTCTTAGCAAGGCGCGTAGCCATGACTTTTGACCGTCATTTAAGAGAATCTCAAGCGCGCGGAACCTACTCCAAGGTTCTGTAAAAAGATCAAATGTCGCTTGTTTTGATATAGATCAAAAACTCGACAAAACATTGTTGCTTTTAAGCAAATGGTGACAAATCTATGACAGTGGGTTTGATGCAAATCAAATCCATTTCCTTCTCGCAATTTGAAAATGAATTCATCAAATTGAAAACAAAAGAGGGAAATATCATGCGTCTCAAATCACTAGTAGTGGCCATGGCCGCAGTAGCTTCATTGGCACCAATTGCATCACAAGCTCAATCATCAGGCGAAAACCCATGGATGGTGCGTGTACGTGCAACAGACTTAATTTGGCAAAATGGTCAGTCTGGCGCTGTGGTTCAGGGTGCCAACGTTAAAGCTGCTAATAAAGTCATTCCAGAGTTCGACGTTTCCTACTTCTTTACCAAAAATATTGCTGCGGAGTTGGTGTTAACTTATCCACAAACTATCAACATTAATTACACTGCCAACCAAACAAATCTTGGTTCTATCAAAGCTTTACCACCATCACTCTTGCTTCAATACCACTTTACTGACTTGGGTGCGCTTAAGCCTTATGTTGGTGCTGGCGTGAACTACACCATTTTTAGTAATCGCAATAACCTTGGTAATGGCGCTTATTCTGTGGATAGTTCCAGTGTTGGTGCTGTAGGTCAAGTTGGCGCAGACTATATGCTTGATAAAAACTGGGGTCTAAACATTGATGTTAAGTACGCGACTATGTCTACAAACGTTACGAGTGCTGCTGGAGTAAATGGGGGTAAGTTGACTCTTAATCCATGGATGCCTTCTGTTGGTGTTGCATACAAGTTCTAAGAATTCAGTTCTTAGGTCTTGAGGTAGGGCTCCTGAAGGGGCCCTATTTTTTTAATCTTTTTTATTGAGTCAGTTGTTCAACGAGTTTCTCAAAGCGCTCTTCGTTGAACTGAAGATTATCGAATCGAAAAATGGCTGGATGCTCTGGTGGCTCAATTCTGCGTTTGGCATATTGATTCCAGTTTGCTAGCTTCCAATCATCTCGTGGATCTTCACGTTGCTCTATCCGAAGCTTTGCTTCCTTCTCTTCTAAATCTATCCAGGCAAGTCGGATGCTGGTTTCTGGTGGAATACCCAAAGCTGTAGGGCTAAACATCTTGCCACTTTGAATTTCTCTTGAGAATGGTCCAACCAAAATGACATTCACACCGAGGAGTAGATTTTCTCTGGCGATATCAATCAGGCCGGAATATTCCCAATCACGCAGATTTTCGAGGTAGTAGGGGCTGTCTCGGTCATTGGGGTTATGGGTAGTCAGCTGCATCATGTGTGAGCTATAGGCCCCATAAACCGTATCTTTATCCAAGAAGAAAAAATCTGCCCCGGTCTTTTTGACAATCAGGGGCAGAGCCCTCTTGGCTAGAGTAGATTTTCCAGTTCCGGCATGGCCGGCAAAAAGAATCAGGCGCGGTGCGGAAGTCGATAATTTGCAGGTCATATGCAGCTAGTCTCGCAGAAATTGAGGGAAATATCCCCTCTTTTGCTGAAGCGTTGATAATGTCGCCATGGCTTTAATCGTACTTACTGATGCAAAACTGGCTTTTGGCCACGTTGACCTCCTCGCAAACACCGCTTTTTCCCTCGAATCTGGGGAGCGTGTTGGCTTAATTGGCCGCAATGGCACTGGCAAATCTTCTTTATTGAAGATCTTGGCTGGCATAGAGAAATTGGATGATGGACTGCTGCAATACCAGCAAGGCCTGCGTATAGCCTATGTCCCCCAAGAACCCATTTTTGAAGCGAATGAAACCGTCTTCGATGCAGTGTCTCAAGGCGTTGCACAGGCCAAGGCGCTACGTGAAGAGTATGAGGCTCTCAGTATCGGAGAATGGGATGATGCGTCTCACCATCGCCTTGACGAAGTTCAGTCTCAGTTGGAGTCCGTCAGCGGATGGAACTGGGAACAACGTGTTCATGAAACCTTAGACCGATTACATCTCGAAGCCGATCTGAAGATCAATACATTGTCTGGTGGGACCAAGAAACGGGTTGCCTTAGCGCGCGCTTTAGTTGAGGTCCCTGATGTACTGATTTTGGATGAGCCTACCAACCATTTGGACTTGGATTCGATTGCTTGGTTAGAAGAGCTCCTAAAAGAATATCAAGGCTCGGTCATTTTGGTGACGCATGATCGCGCCTTCTTGGACAATGTTTGCACACAAATTGTGGAGCTGGATCGCGGCATATTGCGCTCATATCCCGGAAACTTTTCAGCGTATGAGGTTTTAAAAGATCAGGAAATGAATTCCGAATCATTGGCTAATGCGCGTGCGGATAAATTGCTTGCTCAAGAAGAAGTGTGGATTCGTAAAGGGGTTGAGGCGCGTCGGACACGCAGCGTTGCCCGTATTGCCCGTTTAGAAAATCTTCGCGTGAGCCGCTCACAAAGGCGCGATGCCATTGGCCAGGTCAAGCTAGCTGTATCTGCTGGAGATCGTAGTGGCAAGATTGTTGCCGACCTACAGAATGTGTCGAAATCTTATGATCGACCAATCGTGACAGATTTCACAGCAACCATTTTGCGTGGCGACAAGGTTGGTTTCTTGGGACCTAACGGCGCTGGTAAAACAACTTTGCTCAAGTTAATTTTGGGAACGATTGCACCGGATTCTGGTACAGCGACGATGGGTACCCGTATTGAAGTGGCTTACTTTGATCAAATGCGTGAAGGTCTTGACCTCAATGCCTCTTTGGAAGATTACATTAGCCCTGGAAGTGAATGGATCGAGATCAATGGCAATCGTAAACATGTGAAGAGTTATTTAAGCGATTTCTTGTTTTCTCCTGAGCGCACAAATTCCCCTGTAAGCACTTTATCTGGTGGTGAGCGTAACCGCCTACTACTAGCCCGCTTGTTTGCAAGACCCGCAAACGTATTGGTGCTTGATGAGCCAACGAATGATTTAGATATTGATACCTTGGACTTGCTCGAGCAGTTACTACAAGACTACAAAGGCACTGTCTTCTTAGTAAGTCACGATCGCTATTTCTTGGACAACGTGGTTACCAGCATTATTGCGAATGAAGGTGATGGCTTTTGGCGCGAGTATGAGGGTGGCTACGAAGATTGGAAGATTCAAAAGGCGCGTTCAGATAAAATTCGCGCAGCAAATGGCGCTGCAAAACAAGAGCAAACAACTAAGCCTGTTGAGAAGACGGTTGCTAAGACTGAAGTAAAGCCTGCGGCAGTTAAAGGTGGGGTGTCAAAGCTAAATGGTAAAGAGCGTCAAGAGCTTGAAGTATTGCCTGTGCAGATTGAGAATCTGGAAACAGAGCAGGCGGATATTGGAATCGAGATGAGTAATCCCGATTTGTATAAAAATGAGCCTGAGCTGGCGGCCAGCATGCAGGCTCGTTTATCGGAGATTACCGCTGACTTAGAGCAAAAGATGCAGCGTTGGGAAAGCTTATTGCAAAGGGCTGAGGTTTAGTCCTTTTTGCTGCTAGCAATGCGCACCAGTTGCGCTCTAAGATCAGAGATTTGATCCAGTAACTGAAGCGCCAGCGCCAATCCCGGGGTATTGATTTCGAGATCTCTACTCAGGCGCACGGCGGTCTTGGTTCTGCTTAATGAATCGCCGCCAAAGCGCCAGTCCTGAGGTGATGATCCTGTTGGGCTGAGGACGCCCTCAGTAACCCATGCCATGATGAGTTCTTCGCTAGTGCTTGCCGCTTGAGATAGTTCCACAATACTCATGTGAATTTCATTCTCAACAATGGCGCCTTCAATCCAGGTGATATTCGTTTGTGTCATATCCATCATCCCTTCAAGTGTGTTCTGGGGTTGAATTCAAAAGCTTTCTCAAATTCTTGATAAGCTTCTTTTTGAGCATCATTATCAGCAGGCGGTGTCGCAATTATCGTAACGACATAGAGGTCCCCAGGCTCCTTGCTTGGAATGCCTTTGCCTTTGAGTCGCATCTTGCGACCTGCAATGGTATTTGCTGGAATAGTTAGCTCTAGTGTCGTGCCTGCTGGAGTGGGTACTTTTACCGTTGTACCAAGTGCCACCTCCCATGGCGCAAGTGGTAAGTCCAGATAAACATCTTTGCCATCAACTCGGTAGATCGGGTTGGGGTGGAAATCAATTTCCAAGTAGAGATCACCCGCGCCGCCTTCACCCATACCAGGCCCTCCTTGCCCACTTAAGCGCAGATTTTGTCCGGCTTTAATTCCTTTGGGAATGCTGACATCGAGTTTGCGCTCTTGGGTTGTGACATGACCGCTTGCATCCAGAGTTGGCATATGCAGAGCAATAGTTCTTTTGGCGCCGTTGTAAGCATCGGCGAGATCAATCAAAATTTTTGCGTGATGATCTTGGCCCTTAAAGTGCATACCTTGATCTTGTCTAGAATGGCCACCACGTCCACCTTGGCGATGCTTACCTCGACCGAAAAGAGATTCAAAGAATTCACTTTGATCTCCTTCGTAGCCGCCACCCCCAAAACCGCCGTCTGAGAATTCAAAACCTTCATTCCAGTTTGGCGGAGGAGTGAAGTCTTGACCACTCTTCCAGTTGCTACCCATTTGATCGTAAGCTGCGCGCTTCTCTGTATCTTTGAGCACGGCATAAGCTTCACCAACTTCTTTAAAGCGCTCTTCAGCATCCTTTTCTTTGTTGACGTCTGGATGATATTTTCGAGCTAGCTTGCGATAAGCACTTTTAATATCGGCTTCAGTGGCACCACGTGCAACACCTAGCGTTTCGTAGTAATCCTTAAATTTCATAAGCCTGCTTTAAGTCCCGATTGAGCTAATAGCATTAATTCTACAGTCCCTTAGGGATTGATTTCAGCTTCTTTTGAACAAAGAAAAAGCGGGCTCGTGGCCCGCCTGTTCTAGGTACTGCAGTGGCTGGAACTTAGCTCATCACGCCAATTTGCCAAGGTACGAACTCATAGTCCCCAAGACCCAGCAATTCACTCTTAGAGGCTTCGCCAGAGGCGGTACGTAGGAAGAGTTCAAAAATCCGCTGCCCCATCTCTTGAACTGATACCGTGCCATCCAGAATTTCTCCGCAGTTGATGTCCATGTCTTCAGTCAAGCGTTGATACATGGGCGTATTGGTTGCCAATTTGATGCAGGGGGCTGGCTTGGAGCCAAACATAGAACCACGCCCCGTAGTGAAAGCGACTAAATTGGCGCCACCTGCAATTTGCCCTGTTGCAGAAACCGGATCAAACCCTGGCGTATCCATAAATACAAAGCCTTTTGCAGTAACAGGTTCGGCGTACTTATACACTTCCATTAATGGGCCTGTGCCACCTTTCATGGAAGAGCCGAGTGACTTTTCAAAGATATTAGCAAGACCGCCAATTTGATTTCCTGGGCTGACTTGACCATTGATCTGAACATCGCGGCCGACTGAGTATTCATCTTTCCACCAACGAATTCGCTTGATGAGTTTTTCACCAATCTCTTTTGAAGCAGCTCTGCGAGTAAGTGTATGTTCAACCCCGTAGATCTCAGGAGTCTCTGACAAGATGCCCGTACCGCCATGACGTGAGAGAATATCAATAGCTGCTCCGAGTGCTGGGTTCGCTGTAATCGATGAGAATCCATCCGATCCACCACATTGCAAACCAACCATCAGGTGGCTGGCCGAAACAGTTTCTCGTTTTGCTTTATTGGCTTCTGGTAACAGCGCTTTAACGGCTTGGATGCCTGCTTCAATGGTTTTACGAGTTCCGCCAGATTCTTGCATGATGAAAGTGTGCAGATTGTGACCTTCTTTGAGATCTTCTTGCTCCATCAGGCCCTTGAGTTGATTGCGTTCACAACCAAGACCCACGATTAGAGCAGCCGCTAGGTTAGGGTGACGTGCATAGCCTGCCATGGTGCGGCGGAGCAATTGCATTGGCTCACCACTCATTTCCATGCCACAGCCAATGTCGTGACTAAAAGCGACTACCCCATCCACATTCGGAAAATCTTTTAAGCGTTCAGGCGTAAACCAGTCAGCAATTTTGTTGACAACGGTTGCTGAACAATTCACCGTTGACAAGATGCCGATGAAGTTGCGTGTGCCCACTTTGCCATTAGGACGCACATAGCCCTGGAAGCTTGCACGCTCAGATTCTGGCAGCATTTGAGTGGGCTTGAACTCGCTAGCGTAAGCATAGTCACGATCAAATTCCCGGAACTCGGTGTTATGGCTATGCACCATCGTGCCCGGTTCAATATCGGTGTTTGCAAATCCAACGGTAACGTTGTATTTGAGAATAGGGTCGCCCTTAGCAATCTTTTTAGTGGCAATCTTATAACCAGCAGGAACCTGACTGCGGCTTGTAAAGTGCTCACTCGGCACTTCGGTCCCAATGCTGACATCAACCCGAGCAACAACAATGTTGTCATTTGGATGAAGTCGAATAATCGGGCCAGCTAATTTTTTTCCAGAAGTTTCAATCATGTTTTCTCACACTTAAATTCAAATTAAATAAATCATTCCAAGTTTTTACTCAGGCTTAACGCCGGATTCTTTCACAATTGGCTCCCACTTCTTCAGCTCGCTCCGAATGTAGCCTCCCAATTGATCGGGAGTACTCAGTCTAATATCAAACCCTTGTCCTGCCAGACGCTCTTTAACTTCAGGGTTTTCTAAGGCTTTCGCAAGTTGGCTATTTAAGTAGGTAATGACGGGCTTGGGGGTTCCGGTAGGAGCTACAACTGCATAGACTAACTCCACTTCGTATCCAGGAATCGTTTCTGCAATGGTTGGTACTTCAGGCGCATTTGGAGAGCGCCTAAGGCTGGTTACGCCGATGCCAATCAATTTGCCTGTTTTAAGGTATTGAAGAACAGATGGAGTGCCAACCATTGCCAATTGCACTTGACCACCCAATACATCATTCAAGGCTGGTGCAGCGCCTTTGTAAGGCACATGAACAATCTTGACGCCTGCGAGATTATTTAAAAGTTCGCCACCCATATGCAATGGAGTGCCCGCACCAGAAGTTGCGTAATTGAGCTTTCCAGGATTTGCTTTTGCATAGGCAATCACTTCTTTTAGATTTTTAGCTGGCAATTCAGGATTGGCAACAAGCGCGAGCGAAGAGGATGCCACTAAGCTAACTGGCGCAAAATCTTTCAGAGTGCTGTAACTTAACTTGGGATACATTGCCTCATTAATTGCTTGAGTTCCCACCATCATCAGAAGTAGGGTGTAGCCATCCGCTGGAGATTTAGCAACAAAGTCTGCAGCGAGGTTGGTACCAGCACCAGGCTTGTTTTCTACTAAAACAGGTTGACCAGTTAAAACACTTAGGCGCTGTCCAATCGACCTTCCCAATACATCTGAAGGGCCTCCAGCTGCAAACGGGATGATGAGGCGAATCGGTTTATCCGGATAAGCGGCTTGCGCCTCGCCTCCCATCATGAAGGCGCTGGCAATGCCTAGCCCAATCAATGTCAGAATGGCTTTAATTCGGGGCATCAAAAAGATTCTTGTTGCATTCGCTTTCTTGGGGGATATCATTTTGTCTCCTACTTATATTATTAATTTTCTTTCACTACTTTTTACTTCATTCCATGCAAATACGTAGCGCCCAACTATATCCGCTTGAGTTGCCAATGATTAAGCCAATCAAAATGGCTGGCGAAACCATCACCCATGCACAAACTTTGTTGATTCGATTGATAGATGAAGATGGGCGCGAAGGCTGGGGTGAGGCTAGTGCCGCGCCACTGATGACTGGCGAAACCTTGGGTAGCATTGCTGCGAGCACTGAGTATTTGACTTCGAAGTTGCTGGGTAAAGAAATTGCTAATCCAGATGCCATTCAATCCTTGCAAGATCAAGTCTTGTATTCGAACGCATCTGCGAAATCTTGTTATGAAACCGCTCTCATGGATCTGTTTGCGCAAAGACAGGGAGTGCCACTTTATCAGCTGCTTGCAGGGGATCAGGTTGTTGATTCCAATGGCAGGCTGGAGATGTTGCATATGCTGGCGTCTGGCAATTTGGAGGCCGAGCTTGAGGAAGCAAACCAGTTGCGTCAACTTGGCTACCGTCAGTGGAAGATCAAAGTGGGTACTGGCAATCTTGCCAATGATGTCTTGCGTGTGCGCGAACTGAGCAAGGCCCTGCGAGGTGATGTCGTTTCGGCTGACGCTAATCAAGGTTTGACGATTGAAGAGGCGCTTGCCATTGCTTATGCAGGCGTTGAGAGTGGCTTGAGTTTCTTTGAGCAGCCATACCCAAGTAGCATGATTGATGCTGCCAGTACCCTGCATCATGAGACGCGTCTTCCCTTGTGTGCCGATGAATCGATTCAATCCTTGGAAGATATTATTGAGCTTCACGAAAAAGGTGCTGCTCAAGGAGTTAGTTTGAAGTTGATTAAGCTGGGTGGTACTCAGGCAATGGTTCGGGCAGGGCGCGAGTGCCTCAGACGTGGCATGAATATCAATTTGGCTTGCAAGGTTGCCGAGACCAGCATTTCTGCTGCGGCAACTGCTCATGTTGGCTTTGCTTTGGGTGAGATTGCATGGGGGTACAGCATGTCTAACCGCTATCTGGCCAAAGACATTTGTGAGAATCCGCTTGCCCCAATCGGTGGTGCGATTTTGATTGAGCAATTGAGTAAACCTGGTTTGGGCTATGCACCTGAGGCTAAGCACCTTGCCGAATTTGCGAGCAAGACCCTTCCCGTGCGGGAATTTAATATCTAAGTGATTGTTGATCGGGTATTGCTGCATTGCTTCCAATATTGTTCGGACAAGTTTTAGTTTGATATAACTATACCCTTAATTATTCATAATTCCATTGTCTTCCGTGGATTTGTGTTAAATTAACTTGTCCGAACAAATAAATAGGAGGAGACCTGTATGTACAACCCATTTCAGCCCGTAGAGAAGATTAAAGCCGAGGTATTCATGACGATGCCGGCTAAATTCCGTAAAAAAAGCCGCACAGGCTGGTCTGATCCAAACCGCCAGGGTGCAGAAGTTGAGTGCTTCTTAGAAGGCCCTTCTTTTGATCGCGAAGGAAATCTATGGTTCGTAGATATTCCTTTTGGCCGTATCTTCCGCATCACTCCTAAGGGTGATTGGGAGTTGGTCACTCAGTACGATGGCTGGCCTAATGGCTTGAAGTTTCACAAAGATGGCCGCGCATTCATTACTGACTACAAAGCAGGCTTGCTTTCTTTGGATCCAAAAACAGGAAAAATTGAAACCGTTCTAGGCTCAATGTATAGCGAGAACTTCAAAGGCTTGAATGATTTACATTTCGCATCCAATGGCGATTTGTATTTCACTGACCAAGGTCAAACTGGTATTGCCGATCCATCTGGCCGCGTGTTCCGCTTAAGTGCAGATGGCAAATTAGATCGTTTGGTAATTAATGTCCCAAGTCCAAACGGTATTACTTTGAATACCCAAGAAAAGCATGTATTTGTTGCGGCGACACGTTCACAGCAAATTTGGCGCTTACCTTTGATGGCTGATGGTTCCGTTTCTAAAACTGGTGTAGCGATTCAGTTATCTGGCGGCGCTGCTGGTCCTGATGGTATTGAGATGGATTCTGAGAATGGTCTGTTGGTATGTCATTTGGGCGTCGGTATTTGGCGCTTTGATAACAATATGCTGCCTACCCATTTGGTATATTCAGAAAATCCACATCACCACCATTTAGCCAACTTATGCTTTGGTGGCGACGGCAAAGATCTTTACATTACTGAATCCATGTCTGGCGATATTTTAAAAGCTCGTATGCCAGTCGCTGGTAAGAAGATGTTTGGTTTGAGCTAAGACTATCGACATGCATGAAAGACTGCTAAATCAAGAGCCTGGAATTCCTTTACATCAGGCTCTTGCAGCAACTCTTGAAGAGCAAATTCGCGAGGGGGCTTGGGCTGTAGGCTCTCCCATTCCCCCTGAAGTTGCGCTATGCAAGCTCTATAGTATTAGTCGGCATACCCTAAGGCATGCCCTAAGCACTCTGGAAGACGGCGGCCTGATCGTTCGTCGACAGGGCGCTCCAACCCGCGTGATCTCACGTCAACGTCCCAGAAAATTTACCCAAAGTTTCAACTCGCCTGCGGATATTCTGCGCTACCCAAAAGAAACCTATCGGGTTAACGAAGTAGAGGAATACGTAGAGTGTGATTCCGCTTTGGCAAGTTTATTAAAGGTGCCCGTTGGATCGTCTTGGTATCACATTGGTGCGGTTCGTAAGCAGCAAGGCTCTGACCTCACTATTGCATGGTCTGATATTTATATTCTGCCTAAATTTGCCGAGCTCACTTCTGAGCCTGACCACACGCATTCTATGGTGTACGAGCAAATCGAAAGGCGTTTTGATGTGCACATTGATCGTGCCGAGGTAGACGTTTATGCTTGCGGCGCATCACCTGAAATGGCTAAGGCCTTGGATATTCCAGAGGGAACGCCTTGTCTGGCAATTATTCGTCACTACTTTGATGCCAACGGAAGTCCTTTTGAGATTTCCGTTGCCTATCATCCTGAAAAACGATTTGTCTACAGCATGGAATTTAGAGGCTAATTAAATCTAGGCTGTTAGTTCAAATACCAGCACTTCAGCATTTTCGCCATCCTTGATTTGGATTTGGGCTTCGTCTTGAATGAGTAGTGCATCCCCGCTTGTCAATATTTCGCCGTTCACATTCAGAGAGCCTTGAATCAAGTGAACGTAGGCTTTCAGTTTTGGATTGATCGCCAAGGTGGCAAACTCTTCGCCGTTAAATAATCCCGCGTATAACTTTGCATCGGCATGAAGCCTGACGGAATGATTGTCACCATTAGGCGACGCTATTAGGCGAAGCTTTCCTTGCTTATCTTCTAGCGGAATCGTTTTTTGTTCATACCCAGGCGTCACTTCAAGAATGCTAGGCTCAATCCAGATTTGTAAGAAGTGGGTGGTTTGGTCTTTAGCGTGATTGAACTCACTGTGGGTAACTCCGGTACCTGCGCTCATGCGCTGAACATCGCCTGGCGGAATGCCTTTGACATTGCCCATGCTGTCTTCATGAGCTAGCTCACCTGAGAGGACGTAGCTAATGATCTCCATATTACGATGCCCATGCTTTCCAAAGCCCATTCCAGCAGCTATACGGTCCTCGTTGATGACTCGTAAATTACCCCATCCCATGAATTTAGGGTCGTGGTATCCAGCAAAGGAGAAGGAGTGGAAGCTTTTGAGCCAGCCATGGTCAGCATAGCCACGATCTTGGGATTTTCTAAGGAAGTGCATGGTTTGATCTGTTCGCTTGTGAAAGTAAATAAGCACATTATCATTAGCTTTAGATTATTTTGCTAATAGGCAAGCCATGGGAAGCTTTCATCAAAACTTAAAAGATACTGGCCTGGGTATAGTAGAGGCTGCGCAAGAGTATTGGCATGACTTCATTCTATTTATGCGCGAAGCATGGATTTTGCTTTCATTATTATTTGTGGGTTTGGCGATTACTTGGTGGTTTATTGATCCACCGCCGCCAAAGCATGTGATTCTTGCTACGGGATCGGTTGGTGGTGAGTACCAGGCTTTAGGTGAAAAGTATGCCGAGTTCTTCGCAAAGAAGCACATCACTCTCGAGCTATTGCCTACAAATGGCGCCCAAGAAAATATTAACCATTTGGTCGACCGTAAAGATCCTGTGCAGGCGGCATTTGTTCAGGCCGGTGTGGCGAGTTCAAAGGGGGCTGCGGGTGTTCAATCTCTCGGCAGTATTGGTTATGAACCCATTTGGTTTTTTTACCGTGGCCCAGTTGTAAAGGAGACTGATTTTGAAGAGTTACATGGGCGTCTAAAGTATTTTGTTAATGCAAAGATTTCAGTTGGCATAGAGGGTAGCGGTACGCATGCGCAAGCAATGCACGTTTTGGAGGCTTCTGGTTTAGTTGGGGGGTCTAAGTTGGTTTATTTACCAGGTGCGAAAGCAGTTGAAGCTTTGCAAAAAGGCGAGGTTGATGGTGTTTTTATGGCCGATGGTATTGAATCGGCAAACGTTCAGATTTTGCTGAAGGATCCAAGTCTGCATTTGGTTAATGTCAAGCGTGCTGGTGCTTATGCTCATGCCCTCCCTTTTTTACACGTCTTAAAAGTCCCAGAAGGGGGATTTAATTTAATTCGTAACTTCCCAAGTAAGGACATCAATCTTTTGGCGACTACCACCCAATTGTTGATTGATGACCGTATGCACCCAGCTATTCAGTTTTTATTTTTGGAGGCTGCAAAAGAGATTAATGGTCAAGCCTCATTCTTTGCTGAGCGCGGGGAGTTTCCATCGTTTAAAAATTCAAGCTTTCCTGAAAGCCCTGTAGCAGTGCATTTTGAGGAAAAAGGTGCGCCATTACTGATGGATTACTTGCCTTTTTGGCTGGCAGAGTTAGTCAATAGACTCTTTGTGGTGTTATTGCCATTTTGTGCTTTTGCCTACCCAATTTTCTTGGCTTTACCAAGCTATCGCAAGCGGCGAGTGCAGGTTCGTATTCATCGCATGTATGGCGCCTTGAAGATGTTTGAGGGGGAGTTAATCGCCTCCTACGATCCTGGAAAGCATAATGAGTACTTGGCCAAAATTGATTTAATGGAGTATGAAGCTTTAAAGCTTCAAGTCTCTAAGAGCATGTCGAGTGACTACTATGCGTTGCGCACCAGTATTGATTACGTTCGCAATTGTCTGAATCGGGGTGTACACCCCTATCAGACTATTGCTACGGAACAATTACCAAGCTAATCGCTGATACCGTTTTTGCTGGGGTATTTGTAAGAGGCGTAACGAACGACGGCATTCGCTAGCGCTAAAACCAAGATCGTAATTCCCATAAAGAGGATGGCCATATCCGCTTCATGCTTGGTATTCACCAAATCAATAATAAGACGCGTTACTGCAGTGATCGCAACATAGATGAGGAAGCGCACCGGCATATGATTGGTTTTGAAATAAATCCCCACCATGGCGCCAATTTCTAAATAGATAAATAGCAAGAGCAGATCTTCGATCGACGCTGAGCCTTTATTTGCCATTCCTATAAAGGCAACACCAGCTGACCAGACTGTCGCAGCTCCGATACCGAATAGGGCAATACGATGAAAGAGGGAAACAAATAAGTTGCCAATGGGAACCGTCCATTTTTCAATGGCATCCTCCAGCTTGGATGCATCCTTGGGTAAGGCAGGTGGCAAGTTCATGAAATCTCCTAATTTAATATTATTTGTCTCAGTATTAGGTATCTAGCCGAGTTAGTAAACAAAAAAGAGGCATAAAAGCCTCTTTTTTATGAACTCTTGACTTCTGTCAAGCTAAGCTATCAGCCCAGATATTGTGTGCCCAGCCCCAGGCATAGACCCCTTCTAGGGTTGAGGGGGCAGGGGATAGTCCACCTGCACCAGGAACGGCTTTAAAGGTCTTTTCAGTAGCATCATATTGATGCACGCTGGCTACATGAATGGTTTGCCTTTCATTCACAAAGCTATAGCAGGTATTGGTTAGTACTGGGGCTGGATTGACTTCCCAACCACTCAGTTCAGCAACAATCGCGGCAGCTGCAACTTTGGCATGTTGGTTGGCCATATGCCCGGATTTTGGCATCGCTGGTGCAACCTGAATAGAGTCCCCCAAGACGTGGATATCTTTACGCGCCGTTGACTCAAAATTTAAGTAATGAACGTTGACCCAACGGCCATTGGAATTTGCAAGCCCAGTGTTCACTGCAATTGCTCCGGCACTCATTGCTGGCAATATATTTAGCACATCTGCTTTGATGTCATCCTCTACTTCAATCTTCAAGGTTTTTGTTTTGGCATCTACGGCGATCACATTATTTCTGGGGCGATAGTCAATCAAGCCAGGGTATTGCTCAGCCCATACCTTTTTAAACAAGGCACCTTTGGAGGTGACATCTTGATTTGCATCCAAAATAAGCACTTTGGATTTTGGCTTGTGCTGTTTGAGGTAGTTTGCGACCTGGCATGCTCGTTCGTAAGGACCAGGGGGGCAACGATAAGGCGCCTCCGGAATGCTAATAGCAAATACGCCACCATCACGCATGGCCGCCAATTGCTTATGAAGTGCGACCGTTTCTGGGCCGGCCTTCCAGGCTTGTAGTGTCACACCCTCTTTATTTGCCTGAGCGAGACCTTCAATGCTACTCATGATGAGGCTGACGCCTGGCGAGACAACCGCCTTGTCATAGGACAAGATTTTTCCTGAGGCGAGCTTAGCCGTTTTCTTATCTGGGTCGATACTCACAACACTGTCTTGTATGACTTTAATGCCGTGGCGTTTGCTTAAGTTGTCATAGGAAGAGGTGATGTCTGCCATGGTGCGAGATCCCCCAACCACAAGATTGGAGAGTGGGCACGATAAAAATGCGGCATTAGGCTCTATTAAAGTGACACGGGCAGTGTTGTTAGAAAAGAGGCGTAAATACTTTGCTGCTGTTGCACCGCCGTAACCACCGCCAATGACTAATATTTCTGCCTTTTGTAGGTTGGCACGAGCTTGCCCAGAGAAGCCAGCCAGCAAGCCCACTCCTGCAGCACTTTGACCTAAGAAATGTCGACGATTCATATTGGCTCCTTTATTGTTTTTTGCCAAGTTGAAGGGCGATGGTTTGAAGCTGCTCATCGGTGTAGCCCTTCGTAAGTTGGGGCATGATCGTACCTTCGCGCGAACCATTTTTGTATGCTTGAAGTTGAGTCAGCATGTGTTCGCTTGTAAAAGTATTGATGAGTGGGATGCTAGCGCCTACGACACCATTCCCATTTGTGCCATGACAGTTAGCACAGGTTGCAGCTAAACCACTTTTATATAGCTGGCTTGCATTTGATATTTGGGCGATTGTAGGGTTGCTCATGAAGCCCAATCCAATGAGCATGGTCATGAAGTAAGTGAGTTTGGGATATTGATTTCTCATGGGAATACTCTTTATTTTCTCTAGTGCAATATTAATAATGACTAAGCGGTATTGAATGCACCTATCTTAAACAGTAGTCTAAGATAAAACATGGTTTTGAATAGAATCAATCTTCATAAGCTTAGAACTAAAAGTGGCGAATAAGGCTCTCTAGTAGGGCTTCTGGGCTTTTTGCCGCTTCGGTGCTAAGCCCTTTAAACTAGGCACATGCGAAGTACTTTTTCTTACCGCAGTGCCATCCTCATCTTGCTCTTGGGCATATTCACCTATCTTTATGGTTTAGATAGTCGATTTGCCCCTAAAAACGGTGATGAGTACCCATATATGCATATTGTGCGGATGACCGCTGATTCTGCAGCTTGGTTGCCACTCCAGTCTGAGATGGATGGGATAAAGAACACCAAACCCCCGCTCTTGTTTTGGCAGGGGATTGCTAGTACTGGATGGGCTAGCCAGTGGAGCCTCTCGAGTCTTCGTTGGCCAAGCCTTGCGTATACCGCCTTGACCGCATTTTTCTTATTTCTGGCGGTGCGTCGTTTTAGTGGCAAGACGCAAACAGGGTTATTAGCTGGTTTAGTGTGGCTCTCATTTTTTGCAAGCTATCGTTATGGTCGGCCATTTTTAACTGATCCCCCTGAAGTATTTTGGCTGAGCCTATCGTTTATG
Organism: Polynucleobacter finlandensis; assembly: GCF_018881755.1. Taxonomy (GTDB): domain Bacteria; phylum Pseudomonadota; class Gammaproteobacteria; order Burkholderiales; family Burkholderiaceae; genus Polynucleobacter; species Polynucleobacter finlandensis. The sequence continues at coordinate 51,068 of NZ_JACVPS010000007.1, forward strand.
GCTTTACTGTACTGGGGTAAGTCCGCCTTTGAATCAAAATTATTATTCCCATTATTGGCTGCCATCTGTTTCGGTTTGGCGTTACTTTCTAAATCGTTTGCTTATATCGTGCCGGCATCTTTGGCTCTGAGCCTGTACTACTGGCGTTGGCGTGAATGGAGTATTCCGAAGTTTTTGATACATGACTTCACGAAGGTTGTTTTGATTGCGGTGTTGGCCTTAGGAATCTTTGCGCTCTGGTTTGCACTCGATCCATTTCCTGAGGCAGTCTGGAAAGAATTTGTACTTGGTGAAAATGCCGGAAAATTTGAGGCACGCAGCTCGAACTATCTATTAGATTTTATTCGTGGTGGCGATAGTATTTGGATGTTGTTGCTGACAACGCTAGCAAATGCAGGCCTATTCTTTTTTGTTTTGATTAGCGCCCTCTGGCAGTGCTGGCGCAATCGTCGCTTTCTTTCTCTAGAAGAGAGCCTCTTACTTTTATTAGTTGCCGCTTTCCTATTGATCTTTAGTCTGCCTAGTCAGCGTTCTGGCCGCTACCTTTTACCAGTCATGCCGGCCTTTGCCGCATTGATTGCACTGTATTGGGATCGACTACCCTTGTGGGGCTTTAGAGCTGCACTCTTATTGCAGTTCATCATTCTTTCTGCGCTGATTTGGGTGGGCGGTAATTTACAAGCATCCCACTTTTTAGGTGAGGTAGGTGCTTGGACCTACTCGAGCTGGCATTGGGCTTTAATGGTGATCAGCTTGATGGTGATCTTGGCTGGCTTGTTTAGAAAAAATCTTGGCAAGACGATTGCTTTAGCTGGATGTTTCTTGTGTTATTGCGCCTTAACAAGTAGCTTATCTCCTCTTGAGGGTGCGCTAGGGCGCTTTAATCCGGCCACTATGCAAGCTGTTCAAGATCAAGAGGTATGGATTCCTTGTGACTATCGCGCCAAAGATGAAGAGTACCGCTTGTTGTTGCCAGGCGCCAAACTACATGGTTATTTAGCTAAGGATGCTGGTAATGTGGATGCTCTAGTAAATGCCTATCCCTTGGTAGCAGTGCAGGCACCTCTTGGGCTTGCCCCGCAGATTTGTGAGACTTGCAAGATTGTTGGTGGACGCATGGAAATGCGTGCACGCCACTCTGATGAAGAAATCAAAGATATGCTCATGGGCCATATTGGTGAGCATCTGTTTGTAATGGAGTATTTGATTTCTACCCCTGTAAAAATAACTGAGCCGCAAAGCGGTAAGGATGCTTGTCGATGAGTCGTGTCATTGCCTTTTGTTTTTTATTGCTAGCCGCTGTTCTGGGTTTTTTATATATTGATAGTCGACCAGCGTGGGCGCCTTTTACTGTCTCTGCTGTGGCAGTTGTTGAGGAAGAGCAAGCTCAAAGTAGTCCAGTTAAAAAATCATCCCCAGTTAATAAGCTAACCATAGCGCATCCACAATCAGATTGGTTGCCAGATACTGGCGCCGCTTCAGTACATGCTGCATCGTTAATTAGTCTGAAAGACGGTGCTATTCGAGCCTTCTGGTTTGCTGGTAGTAGAGAAGGCGCATCAGATGTGGTGATTAATAGCGCCATCTATGATTCGAAGTCTGGTGCTTGGAGTGCGCCAACTGTCGTCATGGATCGCCTTACCGCAGAAAAAGGTCTATCACGCTATATCGCTAAGCTAGGTAATCCAGTTCCGAGTAGATCTGCTGATGGCCGCCTGCAACTGTTCTTTGTTACGGTATCTATCGGTGGCTGGGCTGGAAGTTCAATCTCGACTATCAGTTCAGATGATGAGGGGGCAACATGGAGTCGCCCACATCGTTTGATTACCTCACCCTTGACTAATCTGAGTACTTTAGTGAAATCACCCGCGATTCAGTTTGCGGATGGTCGCTTAGGTTTGCCTGCCTATCATGAGTGGATTGGTCGGTTTGGCGAGTTCTTGAGGATCGAATCTGATCAAGTGATTGATAAGCGCCGCATGAGCTCCGGGCGCAGTGCGATTCAGCCAATTGTTTTTACAGACGGCACTGAACAGGCAGCAGCATATTTTCGTCAAGCGAGGAGTGGATCTGCGCCTAAGCAAATTCCTGTGAGCGAAACGCACAATGCTGGGCAGACTTGGCAGACTATCGGCGACTTAGAAATTGCCAATCCAAATTCAGCGATTGCCGCATTGACCCTATCGAACGGCATGCGTTTATTGGTATTGAATAATCTAGAGGCGGGGCGCCATCGCTTGGTTTTGCTAATGGCCGACCCTAGCGATAAAGCTAAGCAATGGCAAGTGGTTCAAGTGCTCGAAGATGATGAAGCATTACCCGACGAGCAGCGTCGTGAGTTCTCATACCCATACTTGATCACGGGTGATGGTAGTGATGCGCATTTGGTTTACACCTGGGATAGAAAGAAAATACGCCACATGCATTTTGGATCCGCTTGGCTCGCCCAGTTACAGAGTCAATTAAAAGATCAGAAAAAAGAAGGGGAGCAATGATGGATCGTTTAATGCAAATCGTTGCCTTGATAGAGATGTCAATCAGTTGCGCCGTCATGGTGATTTGGTTGATAGAAAAAATATTCCAAGTCAGCATGCCACTGAGCGCCCGTATCATTCTCTTGATATTGTTTGGCAATCTCTTCTTTTGGCCGCTTGGCTTATTTATGGAGTTGCCCATAGCGGCTTATGTTCGCGGTGTAACGGGCGATCTGAGCATTGTTTCCATGTTATTACTCTGGTCTACTCTATTGCCTTCTAACAAGCCCAATCCCATTGCATTTAAAGTTGCAGTCGCGATTGTGGCTATTAGTTTCTATCCGCTTGCACTCGGTTTAGGAATGTTTGATCCATATACGTGGGGGTATGGTTCGATCGGCTTTCTGATTGGAGTCTTGGTATTTGCAGTCATTTGCGGTCTAGCTAACTGGAATAAAGGGGTCTGGATCATTGCGATCGCCATTATTGCCTGGACCCTTCATTGGCATGAATCCGCCAACCTATGGGACTATTTATTGGATCCTTTCTTGGGTATTTGGGCTATTGGGTCTATCGTCAACTCGTTTCGGCTAAAGCGACGCGAGCGAGCGCAATCAGGATACTTATTTAGGGCGGGATGATTGGCCAATAAATGAAGAAACAAAAAAGCCAGCGTGAGCTGGCCTTTTTATTGGTACTAGAGAGAATGCTTAATCAGCATACGCACCAGCTTTACGAATCACTGGACCCCATTTATTGATTTCAGATTCTAGATGGTTCTTGAGTCCAGCAGGCGTTGCTTTGCTTGGTGGAACAATCTCAATATTAGACTCTGCTAAACGTGTCTTCACTTCTGGATCATTTAAAGCGGCATTGAGCGCTTTGTTGATTTTTGCAAGCACAGCCGGTGGAGTACCTTTTGATACATACATACCATGCCAAACTTTGACATCAAATCCCTTAAGGCCTTGCTCATCCAATGTAGGAATATTTGGCAGGGCTGATAAGCGCTTCGGTGTTGTTACGCCGTAGGTCTTGACTAAACCATCTCTGATGTAGGGAACAGTTTGTGTTGTTTGATCGCACAGCAGGTCAACTTGACCGCCCAATAAATCCGTTAGAGCTGGGCCTGTGCCTTTGTAGGGCACGGTAGTCAATTCCACGCCTTCGCGGGACATGAATAGCAAACCGCAGAGCTGTGAAACCGCGCCAGGACCGGCATTCGCCAAAGTCACTTTATCTTTATTGGCCTTGATATAAACCTCAAGCTCTTTAAAGTTGTTAGGCGGGAAGTTCTTGCGACCTAAGAGCACCATTGGTACGTCAACTACTTGACCAATGTATTCAAAATCGGTCATTGGATCAAATTGGAGTTTCTTATACAAGGCTGGCGCTGTAGCCATACCCATGTGGTGAATAAAAACGGTGTAGCCATCTGGAGCCGACCGAGCAACGCGCGTTGCAGCAATCGTTCCGCCTGCACCAACTGTGTTTTCAACGATGACTGTTTGCCCCAAGGATTTGCCCATTGGAATGGCAATGAGTCGAGCCACTGCGTCGGTAGGTCCACCGGCGGCAAATGGTACGACTAGCGTTACCGGCTTATTTGGATAGGGATCAGCTGCAAGAGCAGATCCAATAAAGGAGGAGGCGAGCAGGGCGCCTAGTCCTGCCAATATGGATGTACGTAATTTCATGGTTTTCTCCGTCTAAATTCTATAAATCGAATGACTTGTTTGAATATATTTATATGCAGGTTTGATTTTGCCAGCATTCTTGACTTGGCTGATTAGTGTTTACCAGCAATTGCAAGGGTTCTTTGGGCTAAAAGTACCACTGGGCGATCAATCATGCGGCCATCTAACTTGATTGCACCACCTTTAGAGGCTTGATCGGCTTCTATCACCCGCTTAGCCCAAGATACCTCTTCCTCACTTGGCATAAAGGCTGTCTTGACTGGGGCCACCTGTTTAGGGTGAATACAGAGTTTGGCTCCAAAGCCCAGCCGTTTAGCCCGCTGAGCATCAGCCTGAATGCGCTCAATATCATCGGTAGATGGAGTCACGCCATCAATCGGCGGAGCAATTTGGGCTAGCCGCGAAGCTAAAACGATTTGGTAGCGTGCGACTTGTAGTTCGGTTTCTTGGGGATCGCAAACCATTCCAAGATCAGCCTGTAAATCAATATTGCCCAGAGCAAGTCGAAGTACCTGGTTTGAGTTAGCTAGCTCTTTGAGTTTATCTAGCCCAATCGCAGTTTCAATCATGGGTACGATGGCCGTATTTGGCAAGATTTGTGCAGCCCCATTAATTTGATCGAGAGATTCACTTTTCGGGATTAATAAGCAAGCAATATTGAGCTCTTGTGCCAATATTAGATCCGCTACATAAAATTTTGTGCCAGGTGAGTTTGACCTCAGAACTAAACGCTTCTTTTGTTCGGCTGTAAATTGAGGCCAGGCTGCACGAATGGCGCTACGCGCATGTTCTTTTTCATCTTCTGGCACAGCATCTTCTAAATCCAGAATGACGGCGTCAGCGCCACTATCCAAGGCTTTTGCAAAACGCTCTGGACGTGTGCCAGGAACAAATAAGAAGTTGCTACTAAAGCCAAGAGGTGTGTCGAGTGGGTTCATGAAATAGAGAGAAAATGAAATACGTAAATGAAATGTATCAATTAATTGCGTGGCAGTAAGAAGCCTATCTTGGACTGTTTACGAACATTCCACAAGAGCTCAATAGCTTTACTCATTTCTGCTGCGCTGGCGCCACCGCTAAATGCAGCAAGACGCATGGCTTTATCGGTAATCTCAGTGCGACTGAGCGTATTGCCTGGATCACCTTTTGGTTCATCGACTCGACCATCTAGGATTTGACCATTATGAAGATGTACTTTGACCTTGCCAATCCAGCGTTGCGGGTAAGCGCCATCCACTTCAGGATCCAAAGTCATCGTTACGCGATCACGGAATAGGCAAATAGCGTCATCATGAAAATGTTGATCGAACTCTTGTAAGCCAGCAAATTGATAGTGTGCAATGAGCGCCAATACCGTTCCCATTGAAAACTTGGATTGATGAACGGTGGCTGGATCGGTCACTGGTCCCAAGACATCAATTGCCCCTTGATGAACTAAAGTTTCTACTTTCGCTATATCGCTAGGTTTGAGTTTGTTTGCGAGCATGACTTGCAGTAAGGCATCTGCTGCAGGGTGAGTATGACGACAAGAAGCGTGATATTTAAAGCTGGTTTCAGCAATAGCCCAGCGTGTGCCAAGACCATCCACTAACTTGCTTGGGTCTGAGTCGCTTGACATCCCGGCCGCCATACCTTGCTTACCCTCCATGATGTGTTGAGCGCCAGTAAATCCAGCTTGTGCAATATAGGCAGACATCAAGCCAGTAGAAGCGGCATGTGCTGTGTGTAGTTGTTTTGAATCTGCAGCATCTCGTAAGAACTCCCAAAGACCGGCAGACTGAGTGCCAGCCGAACCAAAGGCGTGGAGCATTTGTTCGGGCTTGAGTTTGAGGAGGTGGCCAACTGTCGCAGCGGCTGCAAGCGTGCCGGCAGTGCCAGTGGTGTGAAACACTTTGTAGTGTGAGCGACCCAAGAATTCGCCAACGCGAATACCGACTTCATAACCCGCAACTGCAGCAGTGAGCATTTCTTCACCAGATGCGCCAAGCGCTTGCGCACAAGCTAAAGCGGGCGGAAACACTACGGTAGCGGGGTGAAAGACTGAGCCGTTATGGACATCGTCCTGTTCAGCAACATGTGATGCTGCGGCGTTAGCCATGGCTGCTAGAAATGGACTTGAGCTTGCACGAGAAATCAACACTTCAGATGGGCCAGTATGAGCACTATCGTAGCCACTCATGTTTTGTGCAAATTGCGTAATGATCTCAACAGGACGCGAGCCCTTACCAGCAATCGCAGAACCAAACCAATCTACTAATAAGTCTTCTGCACGCGCAATGACATCACTGGGAATGTCAGCAATCTTTAGATTGGCGGCAAAGTTAGCCAGCTCTTTGGATAAATGGGGTGTCGACATAAAGGGCGCCTGTTCTCGTTAAGCTAACACTGCGGTTGCTTGCATCGTGAGCCAACCCTCGTGATCTTGGGCCCAGATAGAAATCATCTTACCGCTAGGATCTTTTTCGAGATCGGGCTTGGCACTTACTTTGAAGATGTTGATATCAAAGGTGGGGCGGATGGCACGGAATTCAAAACTCTTGAGCTTGCATCCCGGAATACTTTGGCGTACGAGGTCAACCAACAAGGTTGCAATCAGTGGCCCGTGAACAATGAGACCTGGGTAACCCTCAACTTCAGTGACGTACTGGCGATCGTAATGAATGCGATGGCCGTTAAAGGTGAGTGCTGAGTAGCGGAATAACAAAACATCATCCGGTGTAATGGTCTTAGACCATTTGGCATCACTTGGCGCTGGTGTTGGTGCCACGGGCTTGTCATCTGGTCCAGGCGCATCGCGGTACACAATGTCATGTTCTTCAATGAGGGCTAAACCATTTTGGTTGGAGATCTCATGTTTGACTAAAACAAAAATTAGATCACCGGTGCGACCCGCTTTATGGGTAACAGATTCAATTTTAGAAACCCGTTTGATCTCATCACCAACAGAAAGCGGCGCAAGCCATTGCACGCGACTACCAGCCCACATGCGACGGGGTAGCGGAACTGGAGGCAGAAAGCCGCCGCGTTTAGGATGACCATCCGGACCAATTTCAGATTGGCGAGCATGCGGTAAAAAGTATAGCCAGTGCCACAGTTCAGGCAAGAAGCTACCTTTGCTTGGGGCAGGATCTGGACGATCTAATGTGGCGGAGAGTGCTCTGACTGGCGCTGCTGTGACAGTGTCTTCAAGAGACTCCGTTTTGCCGAGCCATTCTTGGAGGTGGGTGATGGTCTGAGGTTCGATTCGCATAACTTCCATTATGCCAATCTTGAGCTACTTAGGCGCCAAGTAATATGGAGCTGAGATAGGCTAAGAGCCCCGCCAAAGCAGAGCCTGCCAATACCGTGATAACCCCTTTTTGGTACTTGAAAAGCGCAAGGGCTGCCAATAGGCAGATCACCATCGAGATCCAAGAAATTGAACCTCCTAGGCCATGTGGCAGAAATACGTGATACGCAAAAAATAGACCTAGATTGGCGATCACACCAACCACTGCTGCAGTAATTGCAGTGAGGGGTGCAGTGAAACTGACATTGCCATGGGTCGACTCAATCAGCGGGCCACCAACCAAAATAAAAAAGAAGGAGGGTAGAAAGGTGAACCATGTTGCTACGCACGCACCAAGAGCGCCAAACCAAAATGGATTTGCATTACCAATTAGATGTTGGATATGGCCAGCCAAATAACCTACAAAGGCAACCACCATGATGAGTGGGCCGGGAGTTGTTTCTCCTAGTGCCAGACCATCCATCATTTGGCCTGCGCTAAGCCATTGAAATTGATCGACAGCACCTTGATAGACGTAAGGCAGTACAGCATAGGCGCCACCAAAAGTGAGGAAGGCGGCCTTGGTGAAGAACCAAGCGATTTGTGGATAAAGTGTTTTCCATCCAAACAGAGCCGCAAGACTTGCTATTGGAATAATCCAGAAGAGCGCAGCAATGGCTGAATGCTTGATGGTTTTCTGAATATTAAATTGTGCGTGCTCTGGCGTGGGCGTGTTGTCGTCAATGATGGCAGGAAGATGCTCAACAACTCCACTTGAACCATGGCTACTTTTTTGTTGAAAGTATTGTGGGTATTTCTTGCCACCCCAAATTCCGATCAATGCTGCTATGACAACAATGATTGGGAAGGCTACATTCAGAATAAAGATGGCTAGAAAAGATCCCAGCGCGATCCAGCGTAAAGCTTGATTGTGAATAGTGCGCTTACCAATGCGCACGGCAGCATGGATGACGATCGCCGTTACTGCAGGTTTAATACCAAAGAAGATGGCTGCAATCCAAGGTACTTGCCCAAAAGTCAGATACACCCATGACAAGCCAATCAAAATAAACAGTGATGGCAAGACGAATAAAGTACCCGCCAAGATCCCACCCCAACTGCGATGCATGAGCCAGCCAATATAAGCAACTAGCTGTTGCGCCTCAGGACCTGGAAGCAGCATGCAGTAATTGAGCGCATGTAAAAAGCGCCGCTCAGAAATCCAGCGACGCTTTTCAACTAGCTCTTGATGCAGGACCGAGATTTGTCCTGCGGGGCCGCCAAAACTAATGAATCCTAATTTTGCCCAGAACTTTAAAGCTTCTGTAAGGGGAATTGGATTTTGTTTGACTTGCCCAGGATTCAACTTACTCGCCCATACCGACCGCTACTTGGCTAAAGCCATTGTCGACATAAATGATTTCAGCAGTAATGGCACTAGCTAAATCTGAAAGCAAGAATGAAGCTGCATTACCAACTTCCTCAATGGTGACGTTGCGACGTAAAGGGGCAGCATTTTCAAAGCCACTTAAGAGCTTGCTGAAATCTTTAATGCCTGAAGCGGCTAAGGTCTTGATGGGGCCTGCAGAAATGCCGTTTACACGAATGCCTTTAGGGCCCAATGAGGTTGCAAGGTAGCGAACAGAAGCTTCTAGTGAGGCCTTTGCAAGACCCATCGTGTTGTAGTGGGGGACGGTGCGCATTGCTCCAAGATAGGTCAAGGTTAACAATGAAGAGTTTTCTCTGAGCATCGGCAGTGCTGCTTTGGCCATCGCTGGGAAGCTATATGCAGAAATGTCATGGGCAATACGGTAAGCCTCGCGAGTAAATCCATCCAAGAAATCACCGGCAATTGCCTCCCGTGGGGCAAAACCAATGGCATGGACTAAGCCATCGAGCTGTGGCCATACTTTGGCCAAATCGGTAAATACAGCCTCAATTTGCTCGTCGCTACCGACATCACAGTCAAAAATGAGCTCTGAATTGAATTCTTTGGCGAAATCTATGGTGCGCTCTTTAAAACGCTCTCCTACATAGGTAAAGGCTAATTCAGCCCCTTCACGGTGGCAGGCTTTAGCGATGCCATACGCAATGGAGCGGTTAGAAAGGAGGCCGGTAATCAGAATTTTTTTGCCGGAGAGAAAGCCCATGATGTGTCCTTTGATTCAAATAAGATTTGCTAACTACAATTGTTGCATATATGTCCATCCACATCCCCTTCCGTCAAATTACCTGCTTTTTGCTGCTAGCCCTACTGGCTGGGGTGCAGGCCAATACAGCACAGGCCGGACAGGGCATTTCTCAATATGGCAAACCCAAATATGCCGATGGATTTAGCCACTTTGACTATGTAAATCCCAATGCCCCTAGGGGTGGAACCCTGACTTTGCCCAATCCTGGACAAAGAACCAGTTTTGACAAATTCAATCCCTTTACCTTGCGAGGTATTCCTGCGCCTGGGATCGAGCTGATGTTTGAATCCCTGGCTGAAGGGAGCGCTGATGAAGTTTCCAGTGTTTATGGCTTGCTCGCGGAGGATATTGCAGTGGCAGCGGATCACAAATCAGTCATCTTTCGGATACGTGAAGGGGCAAAGTTCTCTGATGGCAGCCCAGTTCTAGCTGCCGATGTCAAACATAGTTTTGATGTCTTAATGAGTGGACAAGCGCACCCACGCTACAAAACAACCTTTGGTGATATCAAGCAAGCCGTGGTTCTATCTGCTCGCGAGGTACGCTTCGATTTTAAAAATACCAACACTGAACTGCCTATCTTGGCAGGAACATTGCCCATCTTTTCTCATAACTGGGGCAAGAAGGCAGATGGCTCAATGATGCCGTTTGATCAGATGGCCTTTGAAACACCGATTGGCAGTGGTCCTTATTTAATTGAGTCATTCAAGGCTGGTAAATCCATTACCTATAAAAGAAATCCCAATTATTGGGCCGATCATTTGGGTAAACCTTTAAATATTCGCGTTGGTTTTTATAACTTTGATCGCGTGCTGTACAAACTTTACAGTGATGATGCTGTGCGGCTCGAAGCATTTAAGGCGGGTGAGTTTGATGCTTTGGTTGAGTATCGCGCCAAGATTTGGGCTAAAGGGTATGTGGGCGCAAAGTTCAATGACGGCACTTTATTCAAGAAAGCTTTCCTCAATCACAATGGCGCCGGTATGCAAGGCTTCGCCATGAATCTGCGTCGCCCTATTTTTCAGGATCCGCGCGTGCGACAAGCAGTGGGGTATGCACTTGATTTTGAGTGGCTCAATCGCCAAATCTTTTTTGATCAATATGGCCGTATCAATAGTTACTTCACTAATAGTGATTTGAGTGCAAACTTTGATGGCCCACGCAAACCTACTGAAGCAGAGTTGAAATTACTCAAACCTTTAAAAGCGAAATACCCTCAGTGGGTACCAGATGCTGCCTTTGGCCCAATGCCACCTGCGCCGTCTACAACACCTCCAGGTAGCTTGCGTCAAAACTTGCGTAAGGCTAGAGCCTTACTGGCTGAGGCAGGCTGGCAATATCGTGATGGCGCATTACGCAATATTCAGGGTGAGCCATTTCGCTTTGAGATGGTTGAGGATGGACCATTCTTTTTAAGAGTGATTTCTGCGTATGTGCGTAATCTTGAAAAGCTAGGCATCCAGGTGGATGTGAGAACCAGCGACTTTGCACTCCATCAAAAGCGCATGAATGAGTATGACTTTGATATGACTACGATTCGCTTTCAGGACTCTCAAAATCCCGGTAGTGAATTATGGGATCGCTTTGGTAGTCAGGCTGCTAAAGAAAAAGGTTCTGATAATGTTATTGGAATTCAGTCGCCCGTAGTAGATGCTTTGGTTGAGGAGATTACCAAAGCAAAGAATCGTGATGAGCTGCGTGCAGCTACCCGTTCTTTAGATCGTGTGCTGTGGAATAGTTACTTTGTTGTACCGCAGTGGTACAACCCAACGCATCGTGTAGCGTATCGTAAAGAGATGCGCTATCCCGAGCCTCCTTTGTATTATTCAGCAGAGGCCTGGATCATGCAAAACTGGTGGAAAGAGGGATCTCAATAATGCAAGGACAAATGCGCTCCTACATCTTTAAGCGTCTGCTCTTAATGATCCCAACCTTGTTGGGTGTTTTAACCTTGACCTTTGCCGTGGTGCAATTTGTACCTGGTGGTCCAGTAGAGCAAATGGTTCTGGAATTGAAGGGTAAAGGCAATGCCTCAGTAGGGGGCTCAGAGTCTTCTGGTGCGGGCGCTACCTATCGCGGCCGACAAGGCGTTGATGCTCAGCGCTTAGAAGAAGTGAAAGCACTCTATGGTTTTGATAAGCCACCACTTGAACGGTATTTCATGATGCTGGGACGCTTTGCAACATTTGATTTGGGGCAGAGTTATTACCAACATGAAAGCGTCTGGCGTTTAGTGGTGTCTAAGTTGCCGGTTTCGATCAGTATTGGTTTGTGGACCTTCTTCATTACGTATTTGGTCTCTATTCCGCTGGGGATAGCCAAGGCAGTTCGCGATGGATCTCGTTTTGATGCTGTGACCAGCAGCATGATCTTGGTGGGTTATGCCATACCGGGATTTGTGTTGGGCGTGCTCTTACTAGTGTTGTTTGGCGGCGGTAGTTTCTTGCAAATATTTCCTTTGCGAGGACTGACCTCTGATAACTGGAGTGATCTCAGTTTGATGGGCAAGGTCTTGGATTATTTATGGCACTTGGTGCTGCCTATTACGGCATCTGTCCTTGGCAGTTTTGCTGTCGTCACCATGTTGACAAAGAATTCTTTCTTGGAAGAGATCCGCAAGCAGTATGTATTGACTGCCAGAGCAAAGGGCTTGACAGAGAAACAAGTGCTTTGGAAGCATGTGTTCCGCAATGCCTTATTGCCTTTGGTGACAGGATTCCCAGCCGCATTCATTGGTGCTTTCTTTACTGGCTCATTATTGATTGAGACCTTGTTCTCATTGGACGGCTTAGGTTTGCTGTCGTATGAGTCAGTGATGCGTCGCGACTACCCCGTGGTGTTTGGGACTTTGTATTTATTCACCTTGATTGGTTTATTCACCAAGCTCATTTCTGATCTTTGCTATGTCTATGTCGATCCGCGCATTCAGTTTGGTGCTGGGGGTGGTTCATGAGTCGTTGGCAGCGCTTTAAGGCTAGCCGTACAGGCTATGTGAGCTTATGGGTCTTTATGACTCTGTTTGGCTTAAGCATGTGCGCCGAATTGATTGCCAACGACAAGCCTTGGATTGTTCGCTATGAAGGCCACTTCTATTTTCCGATTGCTCACAACCAAGCGGAAACCGTTTTTGGTGGAGACTTTGCAACCCCGACAGATTTTTTAGATCCTGATATTCGTCGGAACATTACGAGTAACGGTAATTGGGCGATTTATCCACCAATTCAATATAGCTACGAAACACTCAATTACTTTTCACAAGTGCCTAACCCTGCGCCACCTTCTTGGGATAACTGGCTTGGCACTGATGATCGTGGGCGCGATGTCTTAGCACGCTTAATTTATGGTTTTCGTCTATCGATTTTGTTTGGTCTGGCACTCACCATTGTTGGTGTTAGCGTCGGCATTATCACAGGCTCCTTAATGGGCTTCTTTGGCGGCAAGTTTGATTTGATTTCGCAGCGCTTGATTGAAATTTGGTCGGCCATGCCAGAGCTCTATCTCTTAATTATTTTTGCTTCCATTTTTAACCCCAGTATTTGGCTGCTCATTATTTTGTTGGCTGCCTTTGGCTGGATGGGTTTATCGGATTATGTGCGCGCTGAGTTTTTACGCAATCGTGCCTTGGAGTATGTGCGTGCTGCCAGAGCATTGGGTTTGACGAATGTCCAAATTATGCGGCGTCATATTCTTCCCAATAGCTTGACGCCAGTCATTACTTTTTTACCTTTCCGAATGAGTGCGGCCATTCTGTCGTTGACGAGCTTAGATTTCTTGGGCCTAGGTGTACCCCCGGGAACACCGAGTTTGGGGGAGTTACTTTCTCAAGGGAAGGGCAATTTAGATGCTTGGTGGATTTCACTTTCTACTTTTGTTGTTTTGGTCGCCACCCTATTGCTATTGACATTCATGGGTGAGGCTTTACGGGATGCATTTGACTCTCGTAAATCAGGCTTGATGAGTGGAGGGCGCTCATGAGTTCAGCTCCTAAGTCATTTAACCCATTGTTGCGTTATGAGGATCTATGCATTTCCTTTGGATCTGGACGCCGTGAGAAGTTTGCCGTTCATCATCTTGATTTAGAAATCGGCGTTGGTGAACGCGTCGCCTTAGTCGGTGAATCGGGTTCAGGAAAAACCTTGACCGCACTGGCACCTTTGCGATTGGAGCCAGAGGGGGCCAAGGTTACCGGCCGGATTTGGTGGAGCGGCAAAGAGGATGTGAATAAACAGACTTCGAGAACACCGATCGACCTGCTAGCTTTACCGATCCAGGATATTCGTGAGATACGTGGCCGTGAGATTGCCATGGTGTTTCAGGAGCCAATGACTGCACTCAATCCATTGTTCACTGTTGGCAATCAAATTGTCGAAGCAGTGCAGGTCTATCAGCCACTGATCTCTAAAGCAGATTGCATGTCAGCTGCAATTGAACTGCTGAAGAAGACTGGTATACCTGAGCCAGAAACCCGTTTTCATTCTTACCCCCACCAGCTCTCTGGCGGTCAAAGACAGCGCGCCATGATTGCGATGGCCTTAGCTTGTAAACCGCGCCTCTTAATTGCGGATGAACCCACCACTGCTTTAGATGTGAGTCTGCGTTTACAGATCTTGGACCTCTTAAAAGAATTGCAAGAAGAGGCAAAAGATGATGGCGGCATGGGCATCTTGCTCATTACCCATGATCTCAATTTAGTGAAACATTTCGCACATCGGGTTGCAGTGTTAAATCAAGGCAACCTCATGGAAGTGGGGACAACCAAACAGGTCTTTGAGCGACCTGAAGATCCTTACACACGTGCTTTAGTCAATAGTCAGCCTGTGCGCGAGATCGCGCCGGTGATGCCCTTAGCCCCGGTACTGCTAAAGACCGATAACTTGTCGGTTTCTTATCCAGCTACCCAAGCAGCCTCCTGGTTTAAGAAGCAGCCTCGCCACCAAGTATTGCGTAAGGTCAATTTTGAATTAAAACAAGGTCAGACTATTGGTGTCATTGGCGAATCAGGCTCTGGTAAAACGACTTTAGGTATGGCCGTACTTGGATTGCTTGGCGACTCTATGGCAGAGGTCACTGGTGATGTCGATGTTCTCGGTAATGATTGGCAAAAATTAAAGTCTGTCGAGCGGCGTGCATTGCGCTCCAGTTTGCAGGTGATCTTTCAAGATCCATTTGGCTCACTCTCCCCGCGGATGAATGTGATGCAAATTATTTCCGAAGGTTTAGATGTGCATTTTCCGAATCTGTCTGCTACCGAGCGTGAGTCCAGAGTTTTGGATATGTTGCGAGAAGTGGGTTTAGATCGGGCGGCATTAACCCGCTATCCCCATGAGTTTTCTGGTGGGCAAAGACAGCGCATCGCGATTGCTCGCGCACTGATTTTGCGTCCTCAGATTTTGGTTTTAGATGAGCCGACCTCCGCCTTGGATGTTTCCATTCAAAAGCAGGTTCTGGCTTTATTGAGTGAGCTCCAGAAAAAATACAACTTGGCCTACCTCATGATTAGCCATGATTTGGCAGTGATCCGCGCCATGTCGCATGAGGTAATGGTGCTCAAAGGCGGCAAAGTAGTGGAGTTTGGCGAGACCGAGGCCTTGATCAAAAATCCTCGGCAGGTGTATACAAAAGAGCTTTTTACAGCCGCTGAGCTGACTTAAGTTGCCCTATAGCCGGTCCAAATTGGTGCATATGCCCTTGATTGGCGCAAAAAATCTTTTATAAACAAGATGTTAGCCCTACAGTGAAGTCTTGGTTAATGAGAGGTTCTTTGTTAAACTAGTTCGATGTCACTCAAAAAAGCAGCACTTTCATTGTCTCTAGCCACGCTTGTGCGCTTTGGCCTGATATTGGGCTGTGCTTTTTCGTTTTCTGTGACCCAGGCGGCGGATGTTGCACAAGATGCTCCCGTTGAGATTTCTAAAGATGCTCCAAAAGAAAGCATGTTCCAAGCAGGTAAGTCTTACTTTGCTCGCGTGTCGGATCGCTTGGTAGATTCCGTATCCGGAAAAACTGAAGAGTTAATTAATCAAGCGATGGTGGTGATTGGTGTGCGCTATCGCTGGGATACTGAATTGCCACAATCCGGTTTGGATGGCAGCAGTTTCGTTGGCTATGTGTTTAAAGATAAGTTGGGATTCTTGTTGCCGCGTAAGTCGACTCAAATGAGTCGTGTTGGCAAACCCATTAATCGTGAAGAGTTGCAACCAGGCGACTTAGTCTTTTTCAATACCATGCGCTTAACTTTTTCTCATGTCGGCATTTATGTCGGTGACAACAAATTTATTCACTCCCCATCTAAGGGTGCGAGTGTGCGCGTTGATGACTTAGGCAGCTTGTATTGGGATAAACGTTTTGATGGCGCTCGTCGCCTAGACGGTAGTGACAACCTTGGCGATCAAGAGCGTCAAGACCTACTCAATGAGGTCAAGAACCTCAAGCGTAAGTCGCGTAGTCTTTAAAAGGTTCTGCGACTGAGAATAAGATCAGTCAACCTTTTCATGAAGCAAGTTCATGTTCTTTAAGCCACTCTTTGAGTGCTAGATCAATTCTGGTTTGCCACCCAGCTCCTGTTGCTTTAAATGAATCAATCACCTCGCTGGATAGACGAATAGTTGTTGAAATCTTTGTCGGCAATACTTGCGTCCCCCTAGACTTGCGGGAGGCTAATTTTGTTTGTAAGGATTTTGGTAGGTCTGCAAATTTTTTAGCTGCCTTTAGCTCAGCAGCAGTCCATTCAAAATCTTCCTGATCAATCTTAGGCTTGCTGTTCATACTTTTCGATCTCTCGCTTATTTGCTTTTCTAAAACTAATGACTCGAATGCCTTTTGTGGTTTCTAAAAATACTAGAGCATGTAATCTCGTATTCAAGAAACCAATGGCGCGTCTGCGAAGTTCCCCATAGTTTTTTCGCACGTCGATTGAAAACTTCGCTGTTTCAAAATCGAACTCTGCCACTTCTTCAAATGAGATATTTCGTTCTTGAATGTTCTTTGCGTTTTTGCTTTGGTCATAGGTAATCTCCATACATCAAATTGTAACTACAATTTGATGTATGGAAATATACCATGTCTCCCCAAAGGTTGTGGGGATAAGCCCTTATATCTTCAGTTTTTCTTTGATTAGTGCCATCTGCGCTTGTGCTGCAGCTTCTCCAGCCAGAATTGCAGCATTTCTGGATTTGAAGTCACTGCCACCCATTTGTTTGAGTTGGGGCTGAATCACAATATCGGCAGTTTTTAACTCATGCTCATTAATACTTCTTTGCATGATCGAGATGGTTTGTTGCAGGATTCCAAAAGTTCCGCTGGCATCTTGATGAACGGGCTCTGAAGAAATGTTCACGGCGATGACTAGAGTAGCGCCCATTTGCCTTGCATAACTAACCGGCACTGGCGCAACCAATCCGCCATCAACGTATTCTTTGCCGCTAATCACTGCCGGCTGAAATACGCCCGGCACACTACAGGAGGCTCGGACTGCTAAGCCAGTATTGCCAGTTCTAAATAAAACACCTTTGCCTGATTGGAGTTCAGTTGCCACAATTCCTAATGGAATACGCATTTGCTCAATCGATTTATTTTGTACTTCGCGGTTCACCATGTTTTGCAGGGCATCACCTTTGATCAGTCCGCCAAAGCGACCGGCAAAAGGCAGACCCCAATCCGCAATAGTGGCTTCATCTAAATTCAGAGCAAGTCGATTGAGATCGTTGCCAGTGGCACCAGAAGCCAATAGGGCGGCAATCACACTGCCAGCACTGCTACCAACAACAATATCTGGATGAATTCCTTGGGCCTCAAGCGCCTTAATCACACCAACATGGGCAAACCCGCGCGCAGCACCTGCCCCTAGAACAAGGCCGATAACGGGCTTGTGACCAGTAAATACCCCGCAAGAACTCAGGCTTGCACTGCCTGCAATAGCCCCTAGACCTAGGCTGAGATTCAAAAAACGGCGTCTTTTTGTGAGGTCTGTGGCGGATATGGGGGTTTTAGGTGGAAATTGGCGCATATAGCTATTGTATTGAGCCTACCCTATAATGGGTCCACGGTGAACGAAGATAAATCGTTTCAGCGCGGACGGCCCCCTAATCAGAATTAAAGAGACGGAATGTCCGTAGTAGCTAGATAACACCACAAACCCATTATTGAAATACATTATTAAAGTCTAATCAGGATATTGCCTGATAGCCCGAATTTTATGGATGATCACCACAAGCGCGTAATTGAAACAGCTCTCCTGTGCGCGCAGGAGCCACTCACTGTTACTGATATCACCCGATTATTTACGGAAGATGTTGTTGGTGCAGAGATAGAAGATGTTTTATTGGATCTTCAGCAAGAATGGCACGACAAAGGCATGGAGCTAGTGCACATCGCTACAGGCTGGCGTTTTCAGAGTCGTTTGTCGATGCGCGAATACTTAGATCGCTTAACACCAGAAAAGCCGCCAAAATATTCTCGTGCCGTGATGGAAACCTTAGCAATCATTGCTTACCGTCAACCAGTAACGCGAGGTGAGATTGAAGAGATCCGTGGTGTTGCTGTGAGTAGTAACGTCATGAAGCAATTGGAAGATCGTGGTTGGGTTGAAGTGATTGGCCATAAAGAAACAATCGGTCGCCCTGGTCTATATGCCACTACCAAACAATTCTTAGATGATTTGAGTTTGACAAACTTGCAAAGTTTGCCAATCTTGGAAGACTCTGCGCCGATGGCTGCTGCTGAGCAATTGGGGCAGGCGGTCATGGAGTTTGATCCTACTGCTACTGTCGAGACAGTGGTTGAGCTGGATGAGAACGGTCAAGAGATTATTCAAATCGACTTTGAAGAAACTATTCAAGAAGTAACAGAAGAAGCAAGTGCAGAAAAAACAGAAGTAATAGAAGAGGTTCCCCCTGAGTCTGAAGACAAAACAGACGAAACAAAATAATGATTAATGACAAGCTCTAACGAAAACGATTCATCCCCAGTAGTTCCTTCATCGGCAAGCCCTACTAATACTGAGACAAGCCCATCAAACAATGATGGCGCTGCTCCTCAAGGTCGCGAGGGTGGTGAACGTCGTCCACGTCGCACCGGTACTGGCAAACATCCCTTTAATAAGAAGCGCCCCTTCAACAAGGACAAGCCTCGTAGAGAAGGCGGCGATACCAATGGTCCTCGAGAAGGTGGCGGCAATCAGTCAGCAAAATTAGCTCCCAATCCCGCCGAGAGTGAGGCTTTGTTTGCTTCAGTAGTGTCCGGTGAGTTCGATGCTGCTTTGGATGCTCCAGAAGCGCTTGAAACAAAAAATCCCGATGGCGTGAATGAGAATGAGGTTTCTCATCAGACCGGTGCCGAGCGTCGTGCTCAGCGTGTGCGTCACGACGAAGATGCGGATATGCCGAGTGATGATGAGATGAGTAGTTTGCAATTTGCAAACGTGGATGACTTGCCTCTGAGTTTGCGTGATGAAGTTTGGTCGGATTTAGATGGTTTAGATGATGATGCTGATGATGAAGATACCGTTAAGCTTCATAAAGTATTAGCCGATGTTGGCATGGGCTCACGCCGCGACATGGAAGATTTAATCATTCAAGGTCGTGTATCGGTGAACGGTTTACCTGCTCATATTGGGCAGCGTATTGGACCGACAGATCAAGTGCGCATTAACGGCAAGCAAGTCCACCGCAAGATTCAGACTAAGCCGCCACGCGTGATCATGTATCACAAGCCTTCTGGTGAAATCGTGAGTCAGTCCGATCCAGAGGGACGTCCAACCGTATTTGATCGTTTGCCTAAGCCGCGCCAAGGTCGCTGGATTGCAGTAGGCCGCCTGGACTTCAATACTGAAGGCTTACTCTTATTTACCACTTCAGGTGAATTAGCAAATCGCTTAATGCATCCCCGTTATGGCGTCGAGCGTGAATACGCTGTGCGTATTTTGGGTGAATTGAGTCAAGAAAATACTGCGCAACTCAAGAGCGGTATTCAGCTTGATGATGGCCAAGCACGTTTCCTGCGCTTAGCTATGGGTGGTGGTGATGGTGCTAATCGTTGGTATCAGGTTGCCTTAACAGAAGGCCGTAATCGTGAAGTGCGCCGCATGTTTGAAGCGGTTGGTCACGTTGTTTCTCGTTTGATCCGTACCCGTTATGGCATGTTCTTATTGCCTCCACGTCTGCGTCGTGGCAAATGGGAAGAAGTTTCTCCCGATGGCGTTGCAAATCTCATGAAATCTGCAGGCTTAAAAGTGCCTCAGGCTCAAGATAGGGGTCGTCCAGGTCCTGGCTCACATGGTCGGGATCGTCATGCAGGTGTGGCTGGAGAAGATTTCCAGCCTGATCCAATGCAAACTTCAGTGTCTTATTGGGGTTCGCGCGATGCTTTGACGATGGCTGATGGCCATAATGGCCTGACTCATCAAGGTAGGGGTGGTAAACCTGCTGGCGGTGGCTCAGCTGAGGGGCGCGGTCCTTTCCGGGGTCGTACTCAAGGCGGTAGACCAGGTCAGGGCAGTGGCCAAGGCGGTAGAGCAGGGCAAGGCGGTGGTCAAGGTGGTCAGGGTCAAAACCGTAGCAAGGGCGCAAAAGTCCATCACGGACAATCCGCTTTTGTGACCGCAAACCCACAAAGTCCAGGCAATGGACCTAAACGGGGTGCACCGAAAGGGCGCAAACCATTCAATAAAGGCCCCAGAAAGCCACGAAATCCAAGCGAAAGCTTCTGATTTCTATCGGTTTTCCCCTAAATCGGCTATAATTTTGGTCTGCAGTAGTTTGCTGCTGTTGTGAGTAGTTACCGACTGATGTTGCGATCAACGTAAGTCGGCCTGTTCTGATTTTTGAGAATATGGGCTTCAAAGCCCATTTTTTTTTGCCAAATTGGCTTGAAGGGGTGTCGTGAAAGATCAGCAGATTATTTCTGCAGAGCTGGAAAACTTGGGCTACGCGCTGGTGGATATCGAGCGTGAAGCTGGAGGTTTGCTGCGCGTCACGATTGAAAACCCCGATTACGAGCGTTTAATTAACGTGGAAGATTGCGAAAAGGTAAGTCATCAGCTGAGCTACACGCTGCCAGTTGAAAATATTCCTTATGAGCGTTTAGAGGTTTCTTCCCCAGGTTTAGATCGTCCCGTGAAGTCTGCAGCAGATTTTGAGCGCTTTTCTGGCATGGAAGTAGAGATGAAGTTGCGTGTTGCCGTTGGCAGCCGTAAGAATTTTCGTGGTGTGTTGCAAGGTTTGCTGAGTGGTGAATTGAATTCACCGGATGCGAAATTTGGTTTGTTGTTTGAAGGTGCCGATGGCGCCGAGTCTCAATTGGAGTTTTCTTTAGCCGAGGTCGATAAGACTCGGTTGGTCCCTGTTATTGATTTCAAAGGAAGAAAGTCATGAGCCGAGAAGTTCTCATGTTGGCAGACGCCCTAGCGCGTGAAAAAAACGTTGATCAAGCAATTGTGTTTGAGGCGCTAGAGATGGCCTTAGCCTCTGCGACCAAGAAACGCTATACAACAGAAGATGTTGATATTCGCGTCTCAATCGATCGCGAGTCTGGTGAATACGAATCCTTCCGTCGTTGGTTGGTCGTGCCAGATGAAGCTGGTCTGCAAGAGCCTGACAAAGAAATTTTACATTTCGAAGCACTTGAGCAATTTCCAGATATGGAAGTTGGCGAGTTCATCGAAGAGCAAATTGAATCCTTAGCCTTTGGTCGTATTGGGGCACAAGCTGCCAAGCAAGTGATCTTGCAGCGTATTCGTGATGCTGAGCGTGAGCAAATTTTGAACGACTACCTTGATCGTGGCGAAAAAGTCATGACCGGTACCGTTAAGCGTGCCGATAAGAACGGCCTCATTATTGAATCTGGTCGCGTTGAAGCGTTGTTACGTCGGGATCAAATGATTCCGAAAGAGAATTTGCGTTCAGGCGACCGTGTCCGCGCTTACATCCTTAAAGTGGATCGTGAAGCGCGTGGCCCACAAATCGAACTGTCGCGTACTTGCCCAGACTTCTTGATCAAGTTATTTGAAAACGAAGTTCCTGAGATGGAACAAGGCCTATTAGAGATTAAGGGTGCAGCTCGTGACCCTGGTGTTCGCGCCAAGATTGCAGTGGTTACTTATGACAAGCGTATCGATCCAATCGGTACTTGCGTAGGTGTTCGTGGCACACGCGTTACTGCAGTGCGTAATGAAGTTGCTGGCGAAGCTGTCGATATCGTGTTGTGGTCTGAAGATCCAGCACAGTTTGTGATTGGTGCTTTAGCGCCAGCACAAGTATCTTCTATCGTGGTTGACGAAGAGCGTCATGCCATGGATGTGGTGGTTGATGAAGAGAACTTGGCAATCGCCATTGGCCGTAGCGGACAAAACGTTCGTTTGGCTAGCGACTTGACTGGTTGGCAGATCAACATCATGACTCCAGAAGAGTCTGCAGAGAAAACTGAAAAAGAAGCCGCATCTGTACGTCAGTTGTTTATGGATAAATTGGATGTGGATCAAGAAGTGGCTGATATTTTGATTGAAGAAGGTTTCAACACATTGGAAGAGGTTGCGTACGTACCCTTGTCTGAAATGTTAGAAATTGATTCATTCGATGAAGACACTGTAAATGAATTGCGTACTCGTGCACGTGACTCCTTGTTAACCATGGAATTGGCTAAAGAAGAGCGCGTTGGCGAAGTATCACAAGACTTACGCTCCCTCGAGGGAATGACAACGGAGTTGATTGCTAAGCTTGCTGACAATCAAGTTCATACCCGTGACGACCTTGCTGAACTGGCTGTTGATGAGCTAGTTGAGGCGACACAAATTGACGAAGAAACTGCGAAAACGCTCATCATGAAAGCGCGCGAACATTGGTTTACTTCATGAGAGGAAGTAGTAGATGGCAACAACAGTAAAAGTACTCGCTAAAGAATTAAAACGTACCGCGCCAGACCTCCTAGAGCAGTTGAAGGCGGCCGGTATCGAAAAAGGTTCTGAGGACGATAGCATTACCGAAAAGGACAAAACTGTTCTGCTTGAGCATTTGCAAAAAGAGCACGGTAATGCCGATACAGGTAATCGTAAAAAGATTACTTTGATTAAGCGTGAGAATTCTGAAATCCGCCAAGCGGATTCTGCTGGGCGTACACGCACAGTTCAGGTTGAAGTTCGCAAGAAGCGTGTATTGGTTAAAGCGGGCGACAAAGTTGCTGAAACTCCAGAAGTAGAAGTGGCCCCAGAAAAAGTTGCCACTAAAGCCGCTCCAGTTAAACACGCAATATCTGAAGAAGAGTTAGAGAAGCGCGCGGCCGAAGCAACACGTCAAGCTGAGTTGTTGGCTCGTCAAGAAGCTGAAATGAAGGCCGCTGAAGAAGTGCGCCAAAAACAAGCTGCAGCTCCAGAAATAGAGGTCGAGGCAAAGGCTGATGATGCCCCGGCTGCTGCGGCTAAAGCGGCAGAGAAAAAAGCACAAGCTGACAAAGCTTCAAAAGATATAGCAGCTGCCAAAGAAAAAGAATTGACTGACATACGTGTCCGTCGTGCCGCTGCTGAAGCTGAGGCTTTAGCGATTCGTGACATGATGAGTGCACCAGCGCGAGTTCTGAAGGCGCCAAGTGAAGTTGCTGCTGAAGAAGCTAAAAAAGGTACCTTGCATAAGCCTGCTAAGGTTGAAGGTGCCGATGACAAGAAGAAGGTTGTTGCCAAAGTTGGCGGTAAGACAATCAAGTCTGCCGAGACTTCATCTACTTGGCAAGAAGAAGGCGCTAAGAAGCCTGGTGGTCTGAAGACTCGTGGTGATAGCTCTGGCGGCGTAGGCGGTTGGCGTTCAGGCGGTGGCCGTAGAAAACAACGTCAAATTGCAGAAGCGAACGTTGATACAAACTTTCAGGTCCCGACTGAAAAAGTGGTTCATGATGTTCATGTACCAGAAACCATTACTGTTGCAGAGTTAGCTCATGCAATGGCTGTGAAGAGTGCTGAAGTGATCAAGCTTCTGATGGGTATGGGTCAAATGGTGACGATCAACCAGATTTTGGATCAAGATACTGCGATGATCATCGTCGAAGAGATGGGTCATACAGCGCATGCTGCCAAATTAGATGATCCTGATTTAGATCTTGGTATTGCTGGTCATGATGCAGAATTATTGCCACGTCCTCCAGTAGTGACAGTAATGGGTCACGTTGACCACGGTAAAACTTCTTTGCTCGATAAGATTCGTGCAGCAAAAGTAGCAACTGGTGAGGCTGGTGGTATTACTCAGCATATTGGCGCATATCACGTAGAAACACCTCGCGGTATGATTACCTTCCTAGATACCCCTGGTCACGAAGCCTTTACGGCGATGCGTGCTCGTGGTGCTAAGGCAACGGATATCGTGATCTTGGTAGTGGCTGCTGATGATGGTGTGATGCCACAAACCAAAGAAGCGATTCACCATGCGGTTGCAGGTGGCGTTCCGATTGTTGTTGCTATCAATAAAATTGATAAACCAGATGCGAACCTAGAGCGCGTTAAAACGGAATTGGTTGCTGAGCAAGTGGTTCCTGAGGAATATGGTGGCGATGTGCCATTTATTTCTGTATCAGCAAAAACTGGCGAAGGCATCGACGCTTTGTTGGAGAACGTTCTCTTGCAAGCAGAAATTCTCGAACTCAAGGCTCCTAAAGATGCTCCAGCACAAGGTCTTGTAATCGAAGCGCGTTTAGATAAAGGCCGCGGTCCAGTGGCTACAGTACTTGTACAGTCTGGCACCCTGAAGCGTGGTGATATGTTGTTGGCTGGCTCTACCTATGGTCGCGTTCGCGCGATGATGGATGAGAACGGCAAGCCATGTAATGAGGCTGGTCCTTCCATTCCGGTGGAGATCCAAGGTTTATCTGAAGTGCCAGCAGCTGGTGAGTCAGTGCAAGTGGTTCCTGATGAGCGTAAGGCTCGTGAGATTGCACTCTTCCGTCAAGGTAAGTTCCGTGATGTGAAGTTGGCTAAACAGCAAGCATTCAAACTTGAAACCATGATGGAAAACATGGAAGAGGGCGCTGTTGAAGCAAAACTCTTACCTCTGATCATCAAGGCCGACGTTCAGGGTTCACAAGAAGCATTGTCACAATCATTACAAAAACTCTCTACTGCAGAAGTGAAAGTTCAGATCGTTCACGCAGCTGTGGGTGGCATTACTGAAACCGACGTGAACTTGGCGGTTGCCTCTAAGGCAGTCATCATTGGCTTTAACTCACGCGCAGATGGAGCGGCACGTAAGTTAGCCGAGAATAATGGTGTAGATATTCGTTATCACAACATTATTTATGACGCAGTCGATGAAGTGAAAGCAGCCTTAAGCGGCATGTTGACTCCTGATAAGAAAGAGGAGATCACCGGTATGGTTGAAATCCGTCAAGTCTTCTTGGTATCTAAAGTTGGCGCGATTGCAGGTTGCTTAGTCCTCGATGGTGTTGTTAAACGCAACTCTAGCGTTCGTCTCCTGCGTGAAAACGTTGTGATATGGACTGGAGAGCTCGATTCTCTCAAGCGCTTCAAAGATGATGCAAAAGAAGTGCGTGCTGGTGTTGAGTGCGGCCTGTCATTAAAAGGCTACAACGACATCAAAGAGGGTGATCAACTAGAAGCGTTCGAAGTTACTGAAGTAGCTAGAACTCTTTAATTCATCGACTCCAAAGCTAATGCATAAAACTAGCCCACATCGTAACCAGCGTCTCGCCGATCAAATTCAGCGAGACCTGGCCGAGCTGATTCCGCGTGAGTTGCGCAGTCCTAGTCTGGGCTTAATTACTTTACAAAGTATTGAGCTCACGCCTGATCTGGCACACGCTAAAGTGTTTTTTACTGTCTTAGGTGCTGAGCCTGAGCATGCATTGAAAGCATTGCAAGAAAAAGCGGGCTATTTACATTCTTTGTTGTTCAAGCGTTTACATATTCACACCGTACCCACTTTGCACTTTCACTATGACAGCTCAGTTGAGCATGGTATTGAAATGTCTCGCTTGATTGATCAAGCGGTGGATAGTGATCGTAAAGACGAGAGTCTGTAATTTCATGTCTATACGGATCGATGGCGTTGTTTTATTAGATAAACCTGCTGGCATGAGCTCGCAAGGTGCAGTGACTGCGGTGAAACGCGCATTCAACGCAGATAAAGCTGGCCATACTGGCACATTAGATCCAATGGCTACAGGGCTTCTCCCGATTTGCTTGGGTGAGGCTACAAAATATTCACAAGACTTGCTTGAGGCGGATAAGAGTTATATCGCACAAGTGAAGTTTGGCTCCCGTACTGATACTGGTGATGCCGAAGGTCAAATCATTGAAGAGCTGCCTCTCCCAGCGTTTGCTGATGAGCTTGCTATTAAAGCTGCTCTAGATGCTTTGTTACCAAAATTTACCGGTCCGATTACTCAAGTACCCCCGATGTATTCGGCATTAAAGCGTGATGGCAAGCCTCTGTACGAGTACGCACGCGCTGGCATTGAGTTAGAACGTGCACCGCGTGAGATCACGATTCATGCTATCCGTTGGACCAATGTCAACTGGCCGGAAGCGACCTTAGAGGTGAGTTGTAGTAAGGGTACGTATATTCGAGTGTTGGCTGAAGATATTGGCAACACCCTTGGTTGTGGTGCTCATCTAGTAGGTTTGCGCCGTACCGAAGTAGGTCACTTAAACCTTGAACAGTCATTTACGATGGAGTCGATTCAACAAGGCTTACAAGATAGTTCTAGCTATATCTTGCCGGTTGATGCGCTCTTGCAAACCCTACCTCACCTCACGGTGGATGAGCAACAAGCGAAACGCTTAGAGATGGGTCAACGTGTACCTCTCAATCTGCCATCGATTGAAGCTTTAGTGCGTATTTATCGCGCAACTGCTGCCCCGCATAACTTTATCGGTACTGCTGATTGGCGCTCTGGTGTACTACACCCAAAGCGTTTAATCTCTCAGGCCACTTAAACCCATTTGACTTATTTACTGATTAACCTTATTCCAACCTGAATTCTTATTCTTAACTTTAGAAGCTTCACATGACTAAACGCGCACTTCGTAATATCGCCATCATCGCCCACGTTGACCACGGCAAAACAACATTGGTTGACCAACTCTTGCGCCAGTCTGGCACATTCCGCTCGAATGAAAAAATGACCGAACGCGTCATGGACTCAAACGACTTGGAAAAAGAGCGTGGCATTACTATTTTGTCCAAGAACTGTGCAGTTGAATACGACGGCACACACATCAACATCGTTGACACACCAGGACACGCAGACTTCGGCGGCGAAGTAGAGCGTGTGCTCTCTATGGTTGACGGTGTATTGCTCTTGGTAGATGCGGTTGAAGGCCCAATGCCACAGACCCGTTTCGTGACTAAGAAGGCCTTAGCCCTTGGTTTGAAGCCGATCGTTGTGATTAATAAAGTGGATCGTCCAGGTGCCCGTTGCGATTACGTCATCAACGCTACGTTTGAATTGTTTGACAAACTCGGTGCTACTGAAGAGCAACTCGACTTCCCAATCATCTATGCATCTGGCTTAAATGGTTATGCAGGTCCAACTGAGGATGTTCGTGAAGGCGACATGCGTCCTTTGTTTGATGCCGTGTTAGAGCATGTTCCTGTCCGTGATGATGATCCTGATGGTCCTTTGCAGTTCCAGATTTCTTCTATCGACTACAACAGCTATGTGGGCAAGATTGGTATCGGCCGCGTGAACCGTGGCCGCGTTAAGCCAGGCATGGAAGTCATTTGCATGAACGGACCTGATGGCGTGCCATTTAAGGGTCGTGTCAATCAAGTATTGAAGTTCAAAGGCCTTGAGCGTGAAATCGTTGACGAAGCTTTTGCTGGCGATATTGCCTTGATTAACGGTATTGATGAATTGGCGATCGGTACAACGGTTTGTGCGGTTGATAAACCAGATGCATTGCCAATGCTCAAGATTGATGAACCAACCTTAACCATGAACTTCATGGTGAATACGAGCCCATTTGCAGGTCGTGAAGGCAAGTTCGTTACTAGCCGCCAGATTCGTGAGCGTTTAGATCGTGAGCTCAAGTCCAATATGGCATTGCGCGTAAAAGAAACCGATGACGATACTGTTTTCGAGGTTTCTGGTCGTGGCGAATTGCATCTGACTATCTTGGTTGAAACGATGCGTCGCGAAGGTTATGAAATGGCTGTGTCACGTCCGCGCGTGGTATTCCACGAAGAGAATGGCGTGAAGATGGAGCCATTTGAAAACTTAACAGTTGACGTTGAGGATGCTACTCAAGGCGCTGTGATGGAAGACTTAGGTAAGCGCAAAGGCGAACTACAAGACATGGTGAGTGATGGCAAAGGCCGCACTCGTCTTGAATACCGTATTCCTGCGCGTGGCTTGATTGGCTTCCAAGGTGATTTCATGACCATGACCCGTGGTAACGGCTTAATGAGCCATACCTTTGACTCTTATGCCCCTGCTAAAGATGGCATCTTGGGTGAGCGTCATAACGGTGTATTGATTAGTCAAGATGACGGTGTGGCAGTTGCTTACGCCATTTGGAAATTGCAGGATCGCGGTCGTATGTTTGTAAAGCATGGCGACCCAGTATACGAAGGCATGATTATTGGTATCCATAGCCGTGACAATGACTTAGTTGTTAACACGATTAAAGGTAAGCAATTAACCAACGTGCGTTCTTCAGGTACTGATGAAGCGGTTCGCCTGGTAACACCAGTGGATTTGACTTTGGAATACGCTGTGGAATTTATTAGCGATGATGAATTGGTTGAGGTAACACCGAAGAGTGTTCGCGTTCGTAAGCGTTACCTGAAAGAGCATGATCGTAAGAAGGCTTCACGCGAGTAATCAACTGTGAAGTTGAGATAAAGGCCACCTTCGGGTGGCTTTTATCTATGTGCCTGAGTAAATAACAAAAGCGCTAAAACAATACCCTCTTAGCTCCATACCTCTACATTTTTATAAGACACAATATTTCACTATGCTGCCATCGATTGAACAACGTCTTGCTCAAGAGCTTTCCGCTAAGCCCGCCCAAGTAGCCGCTGCAGTTGCTTTAATGGATGAGGGCGCTACAGTTCCTTTTATTGCCCGTTATCGCAAGGAAGCTACGGGTGGCTTAGATGACACGCAGTTACGCCTACTGGAAGAGCGCTTAAGTTATTTGCGCGAACTAGAGGATCGACGCAAGACAATTGTTGCTTCGATCCAAGAGCAGGGTAAGATGACGCCCGAGTTACTTAAAGCCATCATGCTGGCAGAGGATAAAACCCGCCTAGAGGACTTGTATCTTCCATATAAACCCAAGCGCCGTACCAAGGCACAGATTGCTCTAGAGGCTGGCTTAGAACCTCTCGCAAATGATTTACTAGCAAACCCCAACCTAGATCCAGAATTAGAGGCGGCCAAATACTTTAAAGAAGCCTTCACGTCCGATCAAGGTGATAACCCCGGCGTAGCGGATACGAAGACTGCATTAGAAGGCGCCCGCCAAATCTTGATGGAGCGCTTTGCTGAAGATGCTGGCTTGGTGCAATCATTGAGAGCGTACTTGCAAGACCATGGTGTAGTGGAATCTAAGGTCATTGCGGGCAAAGAGCAAGATGGCGAGAAATTTGCTGATTACTTTGATTACTTTGAACCGATAAAAGCGATTCCGTCACATCGTGCGCTTGCGTTATTCAGGGGGCGCCGCGAGCAGATCTTGATGGTCAATCTTCGCTTGGATAGCGAAGCAGAAAAACCCAAATGGGACGCACCACATAATCCTTGCGAATCTCGCATTGCCAATCAATTTAAGATCAAAAATGAAGGACGACTAGCCGATCAATGGCTGGCTGACACCGTGCGCTGGACTTGGCGCATTAAATGCTCCTTGCATCTAGAGTCTGAGCTCATGAGCGCACTTCGTGATCGCTCAGATACAGAGGCAATCCATGTGTTTGCACTTAACCTCAAAGCTTTACTACTCGCCGCCCCAGCTGGCCCTAGGGTTACGATTGGTTTAGATCCTGGTATGCGTACCGGCGTGAAGGTGGCTGTGGTGGATGTAACTGGTAAGGTGCTAGATACCGATGTGATCTATCCACATCAGCCTAAAAATGACTGGGCAGGATCACTGCACGCCCTCAGTAAGTTGGCTGAGAAGCATCAAGCAAGCTTAATTTCGATTGGGAATGGTACTGCATCGCGTGAGACCGATAAATTAGCGCAGGATCTGATTAAAGCTAGACCAGAGCTCAGGCTAACTAAGATTGTGGTCTCAGAAGCAGGAGCCTCTGTTTACTCTGCCTCGGAATACGCCTCTAAAGAACTTCCCGGCATGGATGTTTCACTTCGTGGCGCCGTGTCGATTGCACGTCGCCTGCAAGACCCCTTGGCTGAATTGGTCAAGATTGATCCTAAATCGATTGGCGTTGGCCAGTATCAGCATGATGTGATGCAAACACAGTTAGCCAAATCATTGGTTGCAGTGGTTGAGGATTGCGTGAATGCAGTGGGCGTCGATGTGAATACCGCCTCAGCACCATTACTCTCGAGAGTATCTGGACTCTCATCGACTGTAGCTGAAGGCATTGTGTCTTATCGCGATATCAATGGGATGTTCAAGTCCAGGGCAGACCTTAGAAGTGTGCCACGCTTAGGCGAGAAGACTTTTGAGCAAGCAGCGGGATTCTTACGCATTATGAATGGCAATGACCCGTTAGATGCTTCAGCGGTGCATCCAGAATCTTATCCTTTGGTTGAGAAGATTCTGAAAGACATCAAGAAGAGCGTTAAAGAAGTTATTGGCGATACTGCAATTTTGAAAAATCTAAATCCTGAAAAATACGCTGATGAGAAATTTGGAGTGCCAACGATCGCGGATATTCTGAAAGAATTGGAAAAGCCAGGACGTGACCCCAGACCTGAGTTCACAACCGCCACCTTTAAAGATGGTATTGAAAAGATCAGCGATCTCAAGCCTGAAATGATTTTAGAAGGGGTTGTGACTAACGTCGCTGCCTTTGGTGCCTTCGTAGATATTGGTGTACATCAAGATGGCTTAGTGCATATATCCGCTTTATCTAATACCTTTGTTAAAGACCCCCACTCCGTTGTCAAAGCAGGGCAGGTAGTTAAAGTAAAAGTGCTTGAGGTTGACGAGAAGCGTAAACGGATCGCACTTACCATGTGCTTAACTGATGAGACCCCCAAAGCAAATCAAGGGGGTAAGTCAGAGCAAAGATCTCCTAATAGACCAAATACGCCTAAGGCTCCAAGAGCTCAAGATCTCAGAAAGCCTCAAGAAGATCGACGTTCTCCGCCAATCAACAGCGCAATGGCAGCGGCATTTGGAAAGTTAAAAAAGTAATACGCCATTAGCCATTTGAAGTACGTAATTCAACGTAATCTTGAATGCTAGGCTCTAGATTTAGCGGTGCATTCACTTTTATTTTGACTCTAATGTTTATAGTCTCCGCTACTGGTGCGTATGATCATCAATAAGGCACATCTAGGGTAAACACTATGGTCAATTACGACTTGTGAGTCAGTAGTTTGTTTGGCATTGCAGATATACTTTATCCAAGCAGGAGAGAGAGGGTCAAACCTCCACCGAAGGCGCAAACTCCCATGAACGCTCAGGTATCCAATGGAGATGTACTGCTTAATTTGAATCGCCGACTGGAGAGTCATCATTCAATTGAATGATGCACCGAAGGAGCAAGTACTTAATATCCATTAAGTACGAATCTCTCAGGTATCAAGGACAGGGGGAGCGGTAGCCTGGATTGATCTAATGTGGTTTACATTAGTTAAGCCGGGCATCAGCTTAAGGCTTGATTTAAATGCAAACCCATTCAAAAAAACATTTCGATATTCTTATTTTTGGAGCCTCTTACGGTTCTTTACTGGCTACTAAATTAGCCTTGGCAGGTCATAACGCAACCTTAGTGTGTTTGCCGGCAGAAGTAGAGCTGATCAACACTGTGGGCACACGCGTTCGTTTACCTATTAAGGGTCGCGAAGGCTTGGTGGAAATTGATTCCCGCGGTTTGCCAGGCAAGATTAGTGCGGCTACACCAGAAAACGTCAATCCAACCAACTTTGATTTGGTGGTGCTGGCTATGCAAGAGCCCCAATATGGCGCTCCTACTGTGCGCGCCCTATTGGAGGCGGTAGCAGTCACACATATTCCAACCATGTCGATTATGAATATGCCGCCATTACCATATCTAGCACGCGTTCCAAGCCTGAATGCAAACGACTACCGTGATTGCTATACAGCACCTGAAGTCTGGGATAAGTTCGATCCAAAATTGATGACCTTATGTAGTCCTGACGCCCAAGCCTTTAGACCTCCAGAAGAGGGCGTCAACGTATTGCAGGTGCGTTTACCAACCAACTTTAAAGCTGCTCGTTTTGAGTCTGAAGATCACACCAATATGCTGCGTCAAATAGCCACTGATATTGAAGCTGTGCGATTTGAAGTGGATGGTGAAAAGATAGAGTTGCCGGTGAAGTTGAAGGTGTTCGATTCTGTATTTGTGCCATTGGCTAAGTGGAGTATGTTGGTTTCCGGAAACTATCGGTGCATCACTGCTGCCGGAATGCGTCCAATCAAAGAAGCCGTTCACTCTGACATCAAACAATCTGAAGCAACCTATGCGTGGGTTAGAGATTTGTGCATTTCTCTTGGTGCTGATCCCAAGGATTTGGTTCCGTTTGAAAAGTATGCTGCAGCAGCAAATGGATTAGGCAGCCCTTCTTCGGCAGCAAGGGCGTTGTTTGGTGGCGCAAAGAATATCGAGCGGGTGGATAAATTGGTGCAACTCATTGCCAAGCAGAAGGGCAAAAGCCTGCCCGTTATTGATGAGGTGGTTACGCTAGTCAATGCCCAGCTTGAGAAAAACCGAGCACAGTAAGTCTTACTAAGGGGGTCAAAAGACCCCCTAAAGGCTGTATTGGCAGTCATCAATTTGTCATATATATTTCTATATAATTGGAAATATGAAAAATCCAGATGCTATCTCAGCTTTCCTAGCACTAGGGCAGGAATCCCGTCTTAACGTCTTTCGTCTGATTGTTCAGCGAGGCAATGTTGGCCTGACCCCAAGTCAAATCATTGAAAAATTGGGCATTCCGAATGCCACCTTGAGCTTTCACTTAAAAGAATTGGTTCAGGCGAACTTACTGCTAGTGGAACGTCAGAGTCGCAATCTCATCTATCGCCCTAATGCCAAGTTGGTTCAAGACCTCAGTGAGTTCTTATTGGATAACTGTTGTGGTGGCAAATCTTGTGCCAATACCAAATCCCTTAAAAAGGTTAAATCACTATGAAGCAATACAACATCCTCTTTTTGTGCACCCATAACTCCGCAAGATCTGTCCTGGGAGAGGCGCTTGCCTCAACTCACGCTAGCGGTAAGTTTGTTGGTTATTCCGCTGGCTCGACACCAGGCGCAACCGTTAACCCTTTTGCTGCTGAGATTGCCAAAGAGTTGGGCTACCCAGAAGAAAATCTCAGAAGTAAGAGTTGGGATGAGTATGGTTTGCCAGGTGCGCCAGAGATGGATTTCATCATCACTGTGTGCGATAACGCGGCAGGTGAGGTTTGTCCATTTTGGCCAGGTAAGCCAGCTACAGCCCACTGGGGATTTCCTGATCCATCACAAGCTCAGGGTGGCGATGAAGAAAAGCGCAGGGCATTTAGGGATGTCATGATTGGCCTTAAAAAGCGCATCGATTTGATGTCAGATATGCCATTAGACAAATTAGATTCAATGAGTTTAAAAGAGATCCACACAAAAGCATGAGTTCACTTACTAAAAAACTGTCATTTCTAGATCGTTATTTGACGGTCTGGATCTTCGCCGCCATGGCCTTGGGTATTGGTCTTGGCTACTTCTATCCTGGGGTAGAGGGTTTTATTAATTCCTTTCAGGTCGGCACTACCAATATTCCTATTGCGATTGGTTTGATCTTGATGATGTATCCACCTTTTGCGAAGGTGCGTTACGAAGACTTGCCAGATGTATTTAAAGACAAGCGTATCTTTGGAATTGCCTTCTTGATGAATTGGATTATTGCTCCAGTCCTGATGTTCTTTCTGGCGATTACCTTTGTGCCAGATCGGCCTGAGTATATGGCTGGTTTGATTCTGATTGGCATTGCACCTTGCATTGCCATGGTGATTGTTTGGAATGATCTGGCAAAAGGCTCTACCGAGTATGCTGCTGGCTTGGTAGCGTTTAATGCTATTTTCCAAGTTTTATTTTTTAGTGTTTATGCCTATTTCTTCTTAACCATCTTGCCACCCTATTTTGGTTTAGCTGGCTCCAGTGTGAGTGTCAGCATGGGTCAAATTGCCCAAAGCGTCTTTATCTACCTTGGCATACCTTGTATTGCAGGTATCTTGACTCGGGTGGTGATGCTTAAATTTGTTACTAAAGACTGGTATCACGAGCATTTTGTTCCACGCATTGGCAAAATCACTTTGATCTCTTTGCTATTTACTATTGTGGTGATGTTCAGCCTCAAAGGAAATCTCATACTGTCCTTGCCAATGGATGTAGTGACGATTGCCGTTCCACTCCTAGTCTTTTTCCTCATCATGTTCCTGCTGACTTTCTTTGTCACAGTGAGAATGGGAATTGATTACAAGCGTTGCTGCACTCTATCATTTACCGCATCAAGCAATAACTTTGAGTTAGCGATTGCCGTAGCAATTGCAGTATTTGGAATCAACTCTGGGGCGGCCTTTGCGGCTGTTATCGGACCTTTGGTTGAAGTGCCAATCATGATCGGCTTGGTCACTGTAGCGCTGTGGTTCAAAGAAAGCTTCTTTTCAAAGCCGTCAGAAACCCATTAAGGCCGATATTTTCTAACAAGCTCTTCAAGAGAAAAAGCATCATTCTGCTTTCGGAGTTGATTGATGTTTTTTCTAAGAGTGGCAATCTCTTTGTATTTTAGTTTGCCTAACTTCTGTTTATCCATGCCGTAGGTATCCACGAGATACCTGACTCCCGAGCTAGAAACAATGTAGCGAATGACAGCATAAACAGTCAGGAGTAGGGCGGAGAAAAAGGCTAATAACATTTACTTTAGAAATGCGTCGTAGAAGGTTTTGATGGTTAAGGCCGTTACAGAAATAAAGAAGGCTTTACGAATAAAGCTATTGCCATGCTTAATCGCTATCTTGCTGCCAATCTGACCACCGGCAAAATTGGCTATAGCCATGAAGATACCTAGCCTCCAGTCAATAAAACCCATATAGAAGAAGACACACAAAGCACCCAGATTAGATGCGATGTTTAAAAACTTCGAAGGGGCTGCGGAGCGTAAGAAGTCAAAGCCTAAGACTCTTGTATAAAAGAGCTTATAAAAGGCGCCAGCACCAGGTCCAAGAAAGCCATCATAAAAACCAATGACGCCAGCGCCCGCAGATGCGATCGCATTTTGCTTGTGATGTTTATGGCGAGGCTCATGAATGAGGCCAGCATTGGATTTGATATTAAAGATGAGCAAGGCAACCAAGAAGAATGGTAGGGCACTGCGTAGCCATTGGTTTGGTATTTGGGTAACGAGGTAGGCGCCGCCAACAGAAGCTAAAAAGGCAGCCGTTGAAGAAATCATCACCAGCTTCCATGGGCTCTTATTGGCGCGAGTGTATTGCATTGCTGAGCCAGCGGTACCGATGATCGAGGCAATCTTATTGACTCCTAGAAGGCTGGCTGGCGCCATACCTGGCAATACAGAAAACAGTGCTGGCACCTGAATCATCCCTCCGCCACCCATGATCGCGTCAATCAGGCCCGCAAGCAGGGCGCATGCGGCAAGTAGGCTTAAGTCCAAAAGGGAAAGATCAAACATGAGTGATAAGGCTAGTAAAGCTAGAAGCTTACTACTTTATTCGGTGGGCTGAACAGTAACCGCTACCTTCATGACATGGTCTGCGCCGCCATGAATCACTCCGCGCACCGGTGATACGTCCGAGTAATCCCTGCCTTGCGCCAGGTGAATATAGTCCTCACCAGGAGAGCCATAACCCCAGCGATTATTGGTGGGGTCAAGATCGCACCAGAACCCTTGAGATAGAGTGCCATCAGCATTGCTTTGTGGAATATAGATAGATACCCAAGCGTGTGAAGCATCGCTGCCAATCAAACGGGGCTGACCGGGGGGTGGGTTAGTTAGGATGTAGCCGCTCACGTATTTAGCTGGTAGACCAATGCTGCGTAGTGATGCAATGAGGATATGAGCAAAATCTTGGCAGACACCTTCACGCTTAGTGAGCGCCTCATGAGCGGGAGTATCGATATCTGTGCTTTTACTAACGTAATGAAACTCTTTATAGATACGCTCTGTCAGTTCGGCAGCAGCGACTAAGATTGGCTTGTTATTGGTGAAACTGGATCTAGCAAACTCCACAAACTCCTGCCGCAAGGTGACAAACGGAGAGGTGAATAAAAACTCTGAAGCAGGGTCCCAGTGCGTATTGGAGTGATACCGAAAATACTCACGTACATCTTCCCAGCGCGGAGTTTCAGAAGGCTTGGGGCCATGCTGTTGGTCTTGACCCGTATCTACAATAGATTTTGCAGAAATGAATAGTTCACTATGTCGATTTTGTAGTGAGAAGAAGGTGCAAATGTTGCCATAGCTATCCACTCGCTCTTCTTGCCAGGCGGGTTTGGGATCAATGAGGACATCAGTCCTAATGACTGCCTGCGTTCCCGTGGCAGCTGGCTTGAGATGGGTAAAGTGCTGAGCGATCTCAACATTGGGATCGTAGGAGTAGTGGGTATCGTGAATGATCTCAAGCAACATGATTACAGGACCTTAAGTCTGAACGCTATATTCATTATGGTGAATGAGGTTGAAATAACGCGCACTGATTTCATCAGAAACATTCCATGCTGCCTGCGAGCAATTGGCGAGACAACTTCTTAAATTCTGGAGATCGTTATTTGCATTGACGGCAATCAGGAGATCTAAAGAGTAATCTTGAAGATTGGTAACGCTACGCGTGAGCTCATCGGGGGCATCACGTTCTGTACCTGCTAGTTTTGAGAGTCTAGACCTCAGTGCTTTACTAACCCAAGCCAAGGAGCGCGGATTTTCATCATCCATGACGAGAAGATCTACTAGTGCACCAATTTCACGGCTCTGTTGGTGCTGCGCATGGAAGGTAATGGTGCTATCAAACAATGTCAGTAGGGCGATATAGCCCGAGTCATCTGCTTTAGGGTTAAAGAGAAGGCCGGAGGTGATCGCTAAATCGAGGGCAGTTGTCAAAAAGGACAGGCGCTCAATATGACGACCAATGGCAAGGAGTTGCCAGCCATCGTCGCGTGTCATGCGGTCAGTTTGTGCGCCCGTGATAGCAGCTAGAGCCTGACTCGCGCTCGTGAGCGCCTCGATAGCAAGTGAAGAGGAAAAATCTTGGTAGGCAGTAGCTTTATGGCAATCAGCTTGAAAGTTTTCAATACAGTGATTGATAGTGCTCCATTGTTCGGGAGAGAGCCGCTCACGCACATTGGAGGCAGTACGCTTCATGGCGCTCAGATTAAAGCCAACGCTGGTGGCGTGATCAAGACTGCTCAAGCTATCAATCAGTGTTCTTTCATAAATTCTGTGCCGCGCTTCTTCATGATCATGATTGGTGGGTACGCCCTCGGGAACTAAGCCATATTGCTCACAGAGCTTCTCGAGCCAAATCCACATGGCTTTTGATGGGATATATTCGCTATTGATATTTTCAAGATACAACTTAGCAAGTCGCAGAATATTTTCACTGCGCTCGGTATAGCGGCCAAACCAGTACAGGTTTTCCGCAGCGCGGCTGGTCACTAGGCGTTTACGAACTGCATATTTAGAATGCTGAACTTGCTGTGGCGCAGAATCAGTCGTTTGGTTGCTAGCAGTCCTCTGGACCCAAACATCTGCACTGCTCCCACCCCTTTGCATCGAGGCGATGCCAGAGTCATTTGTGGAGATGCGCGCCAAACCACCTGGTAGAACTTGCCAACCATCAAGGCCATTACTTAAAGCAAAGACACGTAACATATAAGAGTGGGGTTCAATCAATGAAGCGTCATTGATATTAAAAGCATTTAGCCAAGTAGGCATTTGCGCCAATGGAATATAAGTCTGAACCGTATGCTCATCTGGCTGACGGGTGATTTTTCCGACCCATTCATCAAGTTGAGCTTGGTTTAAGTTTCCGCCCAATGTGGACTCATAGCTCTCATGACCAAAAGACTGGGGGTAGGTTGGCTTGATAGCACTGTGGCCAAGGTTTGGTATAGCCGCTTCTAATGCTGCACGCTCGCCACACCACCAGGTATCCATTGCTGGTAGTTGGATTTTTTCATTGAGTAGATATTCGCTAATGGCGGGTAGAAAGCCCAACAAGGCTGGCGACTCTAAAAATGCTGACCCTGGCGCATTAGCCATAATCACATTGCCTGCACGAATGGCCTGTAATAGTCCCGGTATGCCTAGCGTTGAATCCGAACGCAGTTCTAGGGGATCTAAGAACTCATCATCTAAACGTTTTAATAAAACATGGACTGGCTCTAAGCCGCGTACAGTTTTGAGAAATACATGTTGATCGCGAACAGTAAGATCGCCACCCTTTACTAGGGTCAGCCCCAAGTAGCGAGCAAGGTAAGCATGCTCGAAGTAAGTTTCGTTATAAGGTCCGGGCGTGAGTAGGGCGATGTGTGTATTACCGCCCGCCGGACTTTGTGACTTCAAAGTATCAATCAGGTCTCGGTAGGCATTGGCCAATGGCGCAATGTGCATTGACTCATACGATTTTGGAAATTGCCGCGCAATCAGGTTGCGGTTCTCTAAGAGATAGCCAAGACCAGATGGCGCTTGGGTGCGTTGAGAAATAACTGACCACTGCCCATCTGGGGCTCTTGCCAAATCAAAAGCAATAATGTGTAGATGTTTGTTGCCGGCTGGATTGACACCATGCATGGCACGTAGATAACCAGGATGCCCTTGGACTAGCGCTGGCGGTATCAAACCTTGTTTGAGTAAATTCTGCGGACCATAGGCATCAGTGATGATGGCTTCAAGTAGGCGAGCGCGTTGCAAGATGCCACATTCAATCTCTTGCCAAGCATCAGTTGTGATGATGAGTGGAAATAAGTCTACCGACCAAGGTCTTTGTGGACCGTATTCATCGGCATATACGTTATAAGTAATGCCGTTGTCTCGAACTTGTCGGTTGAGTTCTTGGGTGCGCTGATCTAAGTCGGCAAGACCTGTGGGCTCTAGTTGCTCAAAAAAGGTTTTCCAATGAGCAAGTAGTCCCTCTGCATTACCGCGCAACTCGTCAAAATGACCTTCTTCGGCTTTAGGCGATAGGCGACTTATCTCATCTAAAAGAGATGAGGTTAGGCTAGCATTCAACGGTTCGGCTTGTGATGAGTCCACACCCTATTGTCTCATTGACGCATATCAAGCGTGAATGGGAACTCACGACTTACTTGCAGTCCAATGTTTGGCTGAATATCCTTCATCGGGCCAGGGGTATGACCCATGCGGAAGAAGCGGGATAGGCGCCTACTTTCAGCCTCAAAAGCATTGATTGGGAAGTTATCGTAGTTGCGACCGCCAGGGTGGGCGACGTGGTACTGACAGCCCCCAATCGAACGTTTCATCCAAGTATCGACAATGTCGAAAATCAAGGGCACATGCACGCCAATGCTGGGATGCAAGCTGGATGGCGGGTTCCAGGCTTTATAGCGCACGCCCGCAATGTATTCACCAGCAATACCGGTTGGCTGCAGAGGTAATGGCTCACCATTACAGGTCACTGTATAGCGACTTTGATTTAATCCCGTAACCCGAATTTCAATTCTTTCCAGTGAGGAATCGACATACCGTGCAGTGCCGCCAACAGAATTTTCTTCGCCCATCACATGCCATGGTTCTAGTGCATTGCGCAAAGTAATTTCTGTACCCATAGTTTGTACTTGACCAATCAATGGAAAGCGGAACTCGAGATGTGGATCAAACCATTCTGCCTTGAACTCATAGCCATGGATTTGCATCTCTTCGATAACATCTGCAAAGTCCATCTTGATAAAAGTTGGCAAGAGGCAGCGGTCATGCAGCTCTGTTCCCCAGCGGGTGGCAGAAGCAAGGTAAGGCTCATCCCAGAAGCGCGCAATCAGCGCCCGAATCAATAGCTGCTGAACGATACTCATTTGTGCATGCGGTGGCATTTCAAAGGCGCGCAATTCCAATAAGCCTAAGCGACCTGTTTGACTATCGGGCGAGTACATTTTATCGATACAGAACTCGCTGCGATGGGTATTGCCGGTCACATCAATCAAGATGTTGCGTAAAGTGCGATCCACCATCCACGGTGGCATGCTTTGACCATACTTCTTGCGATTCTCATGAATCTCTTTGAGGGCAATTTCTAGTTCATAGAGCTGATCATTTCTAGCCTCATCAACCCGCGGAGCCTGGCTAGTAGGGCCAATGAACATACCGCTAAAGAGATAGCTCAAGCTTGGATGGTTATGCCAGTAGAGAATCAGGCTAGCCAATAACTCTGGACGACGTAAGAATGGACTGTCAATTGGTGTGGCACCACCCATCACAAAGTGATTACCACCGCCAGTGCCTGTATGGCGTCCATCAGCCATAAACTTTTCAGCAGATAAGCGAGATTCAAAAGCTGCTTGGTATAAAAACTCGGTGTGGTTCACTAATTCATTCCAGTTATGCGCCGGATGAATGTTGACCTCGATTACACCTGGATCAGGCGTCACTTGTAAGAGTTTGAGTCTTGGATCGCGTGGCGGAGGATATCCCTCAAGAACAATTTGGAACTTTAATTCTTCCGCAGTAGCTTCAACCGCATGCAAGAGATTGAGGTAATCCTCAAGACGTGCCAATGGTGGCATGAAGACATAGAGCGCACCATTTTTCCCGCCGTGCTCAGTTTCTGCTTTAGGTCCGTTAGAACGCATCGGATCGCGTGTTTCAACGCACAGTGCAGTTCTGGTAATCCAAGCAGCAGACTCTTGACGTTGAGGCTGACGCACTTCTTGTGATTGGCTCCAGATGGTGCCCTTGCTAGAAGTGGGATTGCTACTAACGGTAGAGTTAGAACCTCCCTGGCCGACATTCTGATATTGCCTGAGTATCGGGGCGCTACTGGGTAATGGCGCTCTCGGTGCAAAAGGATCTTCTTCAATCAGATAAGGATAGTCAGCCTTATTTGCCCATGGGAGAGAGTCCAGTGGCAAGCGATAGCCCATCGGGGAGTCGCCAGGTAAAAGATAGAGGCGGTCGTCGCGATAGAGCCATGGACCTGTCTTCCATTGGGTATCTAAGTAGCTTTGGCCATGACTGGCTTCAATTGGGAGCACATAACCAATCACTGAATCCAGTTTTTGTGTGAAGACGCGTTTGAGGCGTGTGCGCTCCATCTCATCTTCGAGATTGGACTTAAACGGATCCACATTGACAGGGAGTTTGGATTCTCGCCAGAGGTAATAAAACACGTCCTCATAAGCAGGCTCAATAAATTTATCTGCTAAGCCTAAATTTCTAGAGAGGGTGTGAATGAACTTGTCAGCATCCTTGCTGGTGTACTGGATAGGGCTAGATTCATTGGCAAATAATGCAGGGTTAGACCAAATGGGATTGCCATCGGCCCTCCAGTAAATCGATAGCGCCCAACGTGGCAATTGCTCTCCTGGATACCACTTGCCTTGCCCAAAGTGGAGGAAACCCCCATCACCATATTCTTTACGAAGCTTATCTACCAAGTCAGTTGCATAAGCACGCTTGGTAGGTCCCAGCGCATCCACATTCCACTCACGCTCATCGCGACCATTAATCGATACAAAGGTAGGCTCGCCACCCATGGTGAGGCGTACATCACCATCTTGCAATTCTTTATCGACCTTATTGCCAAGATCCAAAATGTCTTGCCATTGCTCTTCGGTGTAAGGCTTGGTAACGCGAGGTGATTCATAAATACGCGTTACTTCCATCGTGTGTGCAAATTCCACTTCGCACTCATCCACACCGCCTTCAATCGGTGCGGCGCCCGATGGTTCAGGTGTGCAAGCTACAGGAATATGGCCTTCGCCAGCAAATAAACCAGAAGTCGGGTCTAAGCCAATCCAGCCCGCTCCAGGCAAATACACTTCGCACCAGGCATGCAGGTCAGTGAAGTCAACTTCGGTACCGCTAGGACCATCTAATGCTTTGACGTCCGGCTTGAGCTGAATCAAATAACCAGAAACAAAACGCGATGCTAAACCACACAGTCGCAACAAGTTCACCATGAGCCATGCAGAATCTCGGCATGAACCACTGCGCAAATCTAAAGTCTCATCTGGAGTTTGCACGCCAGGTTCCATGCGAATGGTGTAGTTAATATCGCTTTGAACTTGTTGGTTCAGTTTGACTAGAAAATCAATCGTGCGCATTTCACTACGATCAATCGTTCTGAAATATTTGTTTAAAGTCGCATTGCGCATTCTGCCCAGGTAAGGCCGCAATTCTTTTTTAAGATCAGAGCTATAGGTGAATGGATAGTTTTCCGCATCGGGCTCTAAGAAGAAATCAAATGGGTTGTACACCGCCATCTCGGTAACCAAATCCACTGTGACCTTGAAATGCGTCGTTGGCTCGTGAAACACCAAGCGCGCTTGGTAGTTGGCGTACGGATCTTGCTGCCAGTTAATAAAGTGACCTTCTGGCTCAATTTTGAGTGAGTAAGAAAGGATATGACTTCGGCAGTGCGGGGCGGGTCGCAGGCGAACCACCTGCGGGCCCAGTTTGACTGGGCGGTCATATTGATATTCGGTAACGTGGTGGAGGGCGGCGTGTATAGACATGCTTCAAAGTCTATGCTTGCGCACCAAATATAGACATTGCGTACGCCCATTAATAGTGCGTAAAACCGGCTTAAGCCCAAATTTGGGTAAAACCGGTCTGAAATAGGGCATGGGGGCAAATTCCTCACTTTTAGAAGGAATAAGTTGTAGTTAAGCCAAAGAGAGAGTTGATATGCCCAAGCACACTACCCTGACGATTAGCAGCAAGAACTACTCCTCATGGTCGCTGCGCGGCTGGTTGATGCTCAAATTTTCAGGGCTAGCATTTCAGGAAGTGCAAGTAGCTCCGGACGATGTGGATAACCGCGCAGAACTACTCTTGCTATCCCCGTCGATCTTGGTGCCACGCTTAGATCATGATGGATGCAAGGTCTGGGATACCTTGGCAATTGGCGAATATCTCAACGAACACAAGCCGAAGGCCCACTTATTGCCAAGCGATCCAGTGGCAAGGGCTTACTGCCGCTCGATCTGCGGAGAGATGCATTCAGGCTTCTCTGCCTTAAGAGCTTCCTTGCCGATGAATATCAAGGCCAAGTTCGAGTCATTCAAAGTGTGGTCAAAAGCCCAAATTGATATCAATCGTATTTTGGTGATTTGGCAAGACTGCCTCAAAACGTATGGTGGCCCATTCTTATTTGGCAAATCTCCTACTTTGGCTGACGCCATGTTTGCGCCAGTCGTCACAAGATTCCTGACTTACAACATCGACCTTGATGCTGCTTCACAGAAATATTGCGAGCACATCATGGCGCTGCCAGAGATGAAGGAGTGGGTGATGGGCGCCCTTGAAGAACCCGATGACATTGAAGAGCTTGAAGTGGAGTTTTAATCATGAATGCACCCGTAAAATTTGTTAGTGATACTGATTTTTCTCATGTAAAACCAGGCGACACCCAGTTTCTTCCAGGTGGTCTGCGAGACTTTTTCCTCTACCGTGATCTTGGCGTAGCGAAAGCTACCCGTGGAAAAGTAATTGCCCATTTAGTCAAAGCCAATATGCCTCCTGAAGATGGTACCGGCTGGCACTATCACGTCGCTGAGTTTCAGATTGTCATCATGACCAAAGGTTGGGCGCGCTTTATGTATGAGGATAAGCCAACGCTGGTCGAGGCTGGTGATGTGGTGCATCAAATGCCTGGCATTACTCACTACCTCTTTGACTACTCACCAGATATGGAGTACCTCGAGATTGTGGGCCCAGCAGATTTTGGTACTGTCTCAGTTACAAATGGACCGGCAGCCGTACCCGGGGTAACGCCATGGAAGTGACCAAAATTAAATTGGATAAGCCATTGGCATCTGATTTTGCCCTGCTGTTTCAAAGAATTATTGGCTTAGCGGATGAAGTTGATGGCATGCGCCAATACTATCGCAAGCTGTTCGAGAAAATGGAGTCTGGTGAGATCAATGCTGACGATGAAAGTGCTCAGGATTTATTGAAGATATTCAATGTATCTGGATTTGTGCACCTCTCTATCGTAGCAGCAAGGGCCGCTCAAACGGCTGCCATTGTGGCTAATGATGTTTCTCTCAGTCGAGTATTTGATCCTGCGCTAAAGGACTCAGAGCGCGCCTTACGTCATATCGAAAGCAGGGAATCTGAATGATGTATCGGGCATACCAAACCTTTGCCAACTTGCATGATCCAGTCCGCCTTTTTGCAAGCGCTTCTGAACGCGTTTCTAAAAACTGGTTTGGTAATT
Source organism: Polynucleobacter finlandensis (assembly GCF_018881755.1). GTDB lineage: Bacteria > Pseudomonadota > Gammaproteobacteria > Burkholderiales > Burkholderiaceae > Polynucleobacter > Polynucleobacter finlandensis. The sequence continues at coordinate 95,239 of NZ_JACVPS010000007.1, forward strand.
TTTCGCTCAATCCAATGCAACGCTTAGCGGCGCATTACGAGCAGATATCGCTGTTAGGTTTTACGCACTCAAGACCTGATTTCAAAATCAAATCCATTGTTGATTCTCTAGGGGCCGAGCAGCTTGTCCATGAAGAGTTGGTCTACTCGACACATTTTTGTCATTTGGTGAGATTTACAAAAGAGGGCATAGCAGGGCAACCTAAGATTTTATTGGTTGCCCCGATGTCAGGACACTTCGCCACGCTCTTGGCTGGTACCATCAAAACATTATTAAAAGACCATGAAGTCTATGTGACGGATTGGCTCAATATTCGTGACATTCCTCTGAGTTGTGGCGACTTTGATTTTGATTCTTATGTAGAGCACATCATCAACTTCTTGCAAGTCATTGGTCCGGATACCCATCTCATGGGGGTGTGCCAACCGACAGTTGCTTGCCTGGCTGCTACAGCAGTAATGTCCGAAGACAAGAGCCCTTACGTGCCAGCTAGCATGACGCTGATGGCGGGACCGCTTGATGTGCGTATGATTCCAACCAAGGTGAATGAGCTAGCGACCAGCAAGCCTATTACCTGGTTTGAAGAGAAGTTGATTGGTGTCATCCCGAGCCAATTTAACGGCACAGGGCGCAGAGTGTACCCAGGCTTCTTACAGCTGATGGCATTTATGAGCATGAATCCAGATCGCCATGCTGAGTCATTTAGAAAACTCTATGAGTATCGGGTCAACGGTGACACCGAAAAAGCCGATGCCATTCATGAATTTTATGAAGAGTACTTCGCCATCATGGATTTATCTGCCCCATTCTATTTAGAGACAATTCGGAAGGTATTTCAAGATTGTGATTTACCCAATGGCACGTTAACGTATCGTGGACGCCCCGTGAACCCTAAAGCCATCAAAAAAACCTTTCTGCTCACGGTAGAAGGTGAGAAGGATGATATTTGTGGCATCGGTCAAACCTTGGCTGCGCAAGACATGTGCAATGGCTTAGCAGGCTATCGAAAATCCCATCACTTACAAGCAGGCGTAGGTCACTACGGCGTATTTAACGGTAAGCGCTGGGAAGCTCAGATTTACCCAGTGGTTCGCAATCATATTCAGTCGGCACTTTAAACATCGGAGGATATATGCAAGTCTATGTCACCAGAAATATCACAGCCAGAATGCGTCGAAATGACGGCACAGATAATGGCAATAAGTCTTTAGTACCCGGCAAGTATGAGGCGAACAAAACCAACGATGGCGCTCTGGAGATCTTGCAATCTCAGGGTGAGCCACTCTATCTTTTGCCCTTTATTTGGTGGGAAAAGATGGAGCTCGGCGACATCATGATCGCTGCATAAAGCATTACCAGGAAAGAGACTTCAATTGAATTATCAATACATCAAAACTGAACAAGCGGATCTGATAGCAACCATTCGCTTTAATCATTATGAGAAGCGTAATGCTCTCAGTGAGTGCCTCATCGAAGAGATGCACCATGCCCTTGAAGTATTTGGCAAAGAGGATGTCCGGGTATTGGTGCTCAGATCAGATCAAAAGAATAAAGTCTGGTCTGCAGGCCATGATGTGATGGAGTTGCCACGCTCTGAGCGTGATCCATTGCCGGCGGATGATCCAGTCATGGTTCTGCTGAAATCTATCCGCGCATTTAGAGCGCCTGTGATTGCGATGGTTGATGGTTCTGTTTGGGGTGCCTCAACCGATCTCATTATGAGTTGCGATATTGCGATTGGTGATCACGACTCTACCTTTGCAATTACCCCTGCAAAACTGGGTCTGCCTTATACGGCCAGTGGGATTTTGCATTTCATGTCCAGAATGCCCCTGAATGTTGTCAAAGAGATGTTCCTTACCGCTGATCCGATTGGTGCCGACCGCGCATTACAAATTGGCATCTTGAATCACCTCTACGTCTCCGGTGAGCTAGAAAACAAAACCTATCAAATGGCCAGAACGATTGCTTCGCGTTCACCACAAGCCAATTCGGTCTTAAAAGCCCAAGCGCAAATGCTCTCAGATGCCGCAGTGATGAACCCAGCAGTATTCGAGCATCTGCAATCTTTGCGCAAGAATGTTTACATGGGTAGTGACTACCGCGAGGGGATTACTGCATTTTTAGAGAGGCGTGAGCCGGTATTTGGCCAGGCAGTCAAATAAAACAAGCGCTTGCTTTAAAATAGCCCACTATCAATAGCTAGTCGGTTCGGGGCGCTTTACATGCAAGTTAATTCTGAAGGGGTCTCTTCATCGCGCGTGTATTTGCCGGCTGGCGAGCCTTATCCAACTCTCCTGGATTTCTTTATAGCCAATTTCCCTCATATTGAACCTAGTGAGTGGGGTGCTCGCTTTTGCGAAGGCCTGGTGATGACTGCAGATGGTCAACCAGTAGCAGCTAGCGACGCTTATCAACCCAATGCCCATTTACTCTATTTCAGGCGCTTGGCACGTGAGCCCGAGATTCCTTTCGAAGAGGAGATTCTCTATCAGGACGATCACATTCTGGTGGCTGATAAACCCCACTTCTTACCAGTGACACCGAGTGGCCTGTATTTGCATCAAACCTTACTCAATCGACTAAAGAAAAAGACCGGCCTACAGCACTTAAGTCCGATTCATCGCATTGACCGCGACACTGCTGGACTAGTGATTTTTTGTATCCAACCCAATGAGCGGGCGCATTACCAGAATCTTTTTCGGGATCGAGTTGTGACCAAAGCATATGAAGTAGTTGCGCCATATTCAGAAGAGTTGTCTGCAAAACTGCCAATGGTGTATCAGAGTCGACTAGAAGAGTCCGAACACTTCTTGCAGATGAGGGAGGTGGCTGGCGAACCTAATGCAGATACTTATATAGAGTTGATTGAAGTGGTCAAGCCTTGGGCTAAATATCGATTAACTCCCGGAAGCGGTAAGAAGCATCAACTGCGCTGCCATCTTAATGCCTTAGGTATTCCGATTAAGTTCGACCAGATTTATCCAGTACTAACCCCTTATCAAGAATATGACTTGGATTTTTCAAAGCCATTACAACTCTTAGCAAAAGAGATCACCTTTGTGGATCCAGTAACGGGTGAGAATAGGTCTTTTGTCAGTCGAAGAGAAATCCATTTGATTTAGATCATCATACGGCTGAATATGGTCTTTATTAGCACCTAAATGCTGTAATGAGGTCAATAAAGGAGTAGGGTATAAGAACCAACAATAAATATAAAAGGGTTCTTATGTCACTTAATCACGCGGTTATTTGGATCGATCACAAAGAGGCGCATGTCATGTTTCTGAGTCAAGATGCCAGTGAAGCAGAAATCATCAAAACAAAATCGACTCACTCTCATTTGCACCATAAGGCCAATGAAGTGGGCAGTGGCAGGGTTTCGTTGGACGTTAAATACCTGCATTCAGTAATGCAGGCCGTGAAAGAATCAAAAGAAATTCTGATTCTAGGACCCGGCTCAGCAAAGCTAGAGTTGATTAAGCATGCCCATCAACATGATCAACAGATTGCTGCAAATATCGTCGGCGTGGAAACGGTTGATCACCCAAGTGATAAAGAGATTCTGGCTTATGCGCGCAAATTTTTCTACAAAGCAGATCAAATGTTGTGAAGGAGGGTGATAAATGAATCCAGAAAAGAATCGAGAGCCAATCGGACTGAATGGACTTCCCAGTCATGATTATTTCTTGGATGCGGTAAACCATATTGATGAAGCTGTCAGCAGCAAGAGTATTGCTGTGGGCGCAGCCAAAGGAATTATCTATAGCATTACTGAAACGCTAGGAACGATGATTGGTGATCCTGATTTACCCAGTCATTTGCGATCTGGGTACGAAGGGGTTCTTGAGGTGGCTCATGAGTTACAGGCGAAAATTGCTAAGTTAAATTAGCTTTAGATAGCACTTCAAGAATGAGCAGAGGCAACTTCGCTTGCCTTTTCTTTTGCTCGCTCACAAGTGCAGGACTAAGAAAAAACCACCTATCTGATGGCTCTTACCTCTAAAAGACGCATTTAGGGCTTCAAGTTATTCTCATGTTTTAGTTTAAAAAGGTTCCATTTAGGAACTAATTTTGCTATAATGGAACCAAGTTCAAAAATAGGGGGCAACATGTCCATCAACGTCAAATTATCAGATTCCTTGGTGGAGCAGGCTAGGGCATATGGTCATATTGAGCATCGCTCAGTACCTAAGCAGATTGAGTACTGGTCACAGATCGGCAAGATTGCCCAAGAAAACCCAGACTTACCGTTTTCCATGATTCGTGAGATCTTGATTGCAGATCAAGAGCCTGTCGTCGGCGAATACGTATTTAATTGATGCGTTTACTTGTTACAGCCACGTTTGTTAAGGCTACAAAAAAACTTCATCCTTCTCAAAAAACTGAATTAGATACTGCGGTCAAAGTGATCAGCATTAACCCATCCATTGGGGAGACTAAGGCGGGGGATTTGTTGGGAGTTCGAGTTTACAAATTCAAACTGTCGCAGCAATTATGCTTGCTAGCGTATCGAATATTGGATGAGGAAAGCATCAAATTACTGACCTTTGGGCCTCATGAGAATTTCTATCGTGATTTGAAGCGCCAGGGTGAATGAAGGCATGGAGAATATAAAAAAGAAAAGATTAGCCGTTGCCCCCATGATGGAGTGGGGCAACGAAGGCTTTGAATCCTTATAGAATAAGGGCTAACGTATTTTTAGTCCCCTTAAGGGGCAATAAAGGGAGCGTGTTACATCGCTCTGAATTTTTAATCTCCCTCGGAATTACTTTCTTATATTTAAAAAAATTCATTCATATGTATCCCTTAGCAATTATAAGTATGAATACCTAGACCTTGAGAGATGTTAATCATGAATAACGAATATATCGAATTGATTGCTTTGGTTGACGTTGTCGAGACGGAAAAAACTTGCACTGCATCAAGGAGGCTCATTAATTCAAACTCGATGGATATACGATGAAGAATGTACATGGGGTGAATACTTGGATCTTGATGTCACTAAAAATATCTCCGGACACTTATTTGATGTAATTCAGCTGGCTGCCGATACCACCTCACGCGATATTTTTTGTTTGGTCGACTGGAGTCCATTTTTAGTGGAACTTTTAAAGCATCACTGGATTGATGAATTTTTAGATGAAGCACGAAGTGCCATTGCGGGGTCAATTGAGTCTGGTGCAGAATCCATTGATTTTCTCGAAATTTATTAGCATTGGGATGTTAATTCTGAAACTTTCATTTATTAAGAATATGTCAATACACTCTGCACCATGAAGCAATAAGACTTTATTCAGCGTGGAATAAGACTTTATTCATTTCGATCTGTGAGCCAATAAACATATAAGTCTCTTGCAATAAGGCTTTATTCAGCGGGGAATAAGACTTTATTATTTTGGGGTTGATAGGAGCCAAAAAACACCAAAACACGACTTTCCGCCAAAAACACCCTGTTTTAACCCCTAATCTGCCTACTTATTAAGCAAAAGAGGCATTAAAAACACCCATTAGGTGTAAAAACGGGACTTGTTTCTCTTTGGTTGTGTCGTCGAAGCAAGATGGAGGAGAAGTATTGGTTGTGTCGTAAAGCAAAGTTAAAGAGGAAAAAGGTTCCCGAGTTCCTGTTTACAGGGGTTTGGCTCTATTTCACTAATTTTCGTACCTCTAATAGTTTGCATTTGCCTACCAACTCTCGGTCACAAAAGCACCCCGTTTTGGTCGTTAAAGGGATTCCTCAATAACGCTTTGAGTCTTCCTTTCCACTATTAACGTATGGATACAGCGCATACATCATTAATCGTGTACACGGAGTTACGTACATATGTACACGTCATTGATAGTCGCGATGAAACTGCTCGTTCAATGTCGATAACGCTATAAAGAAGGACGTCCCATACAAGCCGGGAAGGGTGCTTCTCAAACAAATCACAATGCCAAGTCAAAGACCCTCAACTCACTCCTCTCTCGGAGTCGTAAGTTTCGGTAAAGCCCGACATCCTCACAACACTCAATTGTCATTTCGCATTATTCGTCGACGCTCCGCTTACGTGTACACGTTGTTAGCTCACTCAATCCATTCCCCCATCCGGGTCATGAATTTCGCATCAACGATGTCGGTACTGCAATTACTCAGACCTCATGAACTCGTATCTTTCGCAATTCACTAGGCTCAACCTAAATACGTGCACACGTATTCCCCTCCTTCACACTGTCTCCCTTACGTTCGACAAGTTCCGATCGAGAAATCGGTTCCCACAATATTTACCCGCCTCTTTTCTCAGTGACGCACTACGACCTTTTCACAACTACGGTGAAAAATGTCCTTAGTACCTAAATACGTGTACACGGATTATGTCGTTCCGACAGTCTGGTTGTCTCAAGGCGGCAATCCGTTACCTCCCGCTCACGATGTTCGCTGCGGCAAGCGCTTCCACCGACGGACTAACTTGCTGAGACCGTAAAGGTCTTCCCCATGTCTGCTATCCGCTGAAGCGAATGCAGCCAGGTGAAAGCAAGAGTCCTTACGCGGTTTGCCTTTTTACGACACCCTTCGTTTGGGGCGAATGCCCAAGCAAAGTCAAAACCACGTCACCAGTTTCAACCTTGAATAAATCCAGGCGTTGTCTTCTCTTCGTTCCTACGTTCAGGCCCTTCAGATTTACACCCCGATGAAAGCGATTCCGTAAAAAGTCTAAAGTCAGAATCCACAACTTCCTTCTTGATTTGGATAAGTCTGAGCTGCGCTCCGTGTACACGTCACTGATAGTCGCCAGCAAGACTGGCTTCTTCATTGTCGATATCTGTAAAACCTCTCATCCTTTTCCCTCTAAATAAGGAATAACCGCTTTTCTTTACTCGTCGATTACTCGTGAAAAACGACACCACGTCCATTCCGGCAAGCGGTTCCACCGACATCACGAATTGCTAAGACCGCAAGGGTCTTCCCCATGCCTGCTATCCGCTAAAGCGAATGCAGTCAGGTGAAAGCAATTGTTCTGGCGCGGTCGCTCATTTCTCCCCATCAACGTTGCGCGCTCTACTACGCTCCTTTAACGGGTCACTGTATTGCGCATTATTCAGGGTGAGGGCTCCGACCAATTAATCTGGATGATGGCTTGTCGAAGGATTCCGTGCGCTCTATGTTCGTTAAGAAAAACCTAGTGAAGTCCAGGGCAAGATTTTCAGGGGTGAAATTCGTTGTGCTCGGCTTCGATGTGACTCGCCTGCATTCCAGTGGAATAAAAAACTATAAGAGCTGGGAAAGGAAAAATGATTGTCCTCACATCCATCTTGAATACGTGCTTATCTTCAATTTGAAAGTGGGAAATTGGAGCGAAGCATCTCAGTAGCCCATTGTTAAAACTCCTCAACCTATTGGAGCAAAAACAGCTTGAGGCTGCTGCCTAAGCTATTTCGGTTTAATCCGGTATGTATTTGGGTTGATGCAAGATCATAAGACGTGCCTATTCAGGTCTATTCCGGTTGACATTCCGGTCTAATCGGGTTTATAATCGAGCCTATGAATACTGAAACCATTGTTATCACGCCTGACTTGCTCAATCTGTTGAGCGAAGTCGATGAGTTTAAAGGCGCTTGGCGTGCATTGGGAACTTTGGCGCCAGAGCGCCTCAATGCATTGCGACATGTGGCAACCATAGAAAGTATCGGTTCATCAACCCGCATCGAAGGTAGCAAGTTGACTGACCGCGAGGTTGAGAAACTACTTTCAAAAATAGAGATTAAGAAGTTTGATAGTCGTGACGAGCAAGAGGTTGCTGGTTACGCCGAGACAATGGAAACTATTTTCCATTCCTTTGATGACATCCCGATTACCGAGAATCATTTAAAGCAACTGCATCGCGATCTTTTGCGTTATAGCCAAAAGGATGAGCGACACAGAGGTGAATATAAGAAGTTACCGAATAATGTGGTTGCCTTTGATGCTGATGGAAAGATGGTTGGCGTAGTTTTTGAAACAGCAACTCCGTTTGATACTCCGCGTCGGATGACTGAGTTAGTTGAATGGCTCAAAGATGCGCGAGAGTTGGGGCGATTACACCCACTACTGATCGTAGCTGTTTTCATAGTCACATTCTTAGAAATCCATCCTTTTCAAGATGGTAACGGACGACTCAGTCGTATTTTGACGACGTTATTGCTTTTACAAGCCGGCTATATTTATGTTCCTTATAGCTCGCTTGAAAGCGTTATCGAGCAGAGTAAAGATAACTACTATTTAGCTCTACGTCAGACTCAGCAATCTCTGCATAGCGAAACGCCAAACTGGCAGCCATGGTTATTGTTCTTCATGCGAGCACTTCAGCAACAGAAGAGGCGGCTGGCTGCTAAAGTTGAGCGTGAAAAAGGATCGCTGGCGTTATTGCCGGAATTGGCCGTTAAGGCTCTTGATTACGTTCGCGATCATGGACGCGTAACTACGCGTGATATGGTCCGTGAATTCGGTGCAAGCCCGAACACTCTAAAAACAACGTTTAGTAGTCTCGTTAAAAAAGGGTTATTGGTACGGCATGGAGGAGGGCGCTCAATTTGGTATGGCTTACCGTGAAAGTGTATGGATAGGAAATATTGTGGACGTAGTTATGGACTGGACGTAGTTATGGACTAAGACATTAAATTAAAACTAATGTTTGATTCATGCTAAATTGTCCAAATCTACTTAACTACCAGCTGTTTTCTACGCCAATGCACTTAAGTAGATTTGCGGTTGTTTGATGTCTTGAAGGCTCAAGGCATCTAAGTTACCAACTTCTGCTTCTTTTGTTATGTACGTAATCCAACCACGGCTATCGCTTAGTGGCTTGACAACAATGTCGCGATCTCCAAAATCGCAACCTTCCCAAGCTCGTGCTACTGCAGAGTAAATATCAACATTGGGTGGCAAGTTGCCAATTGCAAGGTGTGCATGGAGGTGCTTGCCGTTATGCAAGCCCTCTAAGCTCGAAATCATTAGTGGGACTGAAAATGCTTTTGTAGACGTGCGTTTACTGTCTCTGCCAAACAGCAAAGATGTAAGTAGCTGATAAAAATAATTCAGAGTGCTTATTGCAATTTCTTCATTTAGATAGGTCAACCTACCTTTAGCTGGATAGTATCTTTCGAAGCTTCGAGGCTTTACGTAGGCCTGTGTTTTAAACGTCAATGTGACGGCATGTGTGAGATGCGGTTTAAATTGACTGATTGTTTCTACCAGCGCCTCGTGAAGTTGAGTATTTCGCATTGAGTCTTATGCGAACTATTGGACTAATGCTGGTGAAGAGTAGTTTCGTTTTGAAACGCGGGCTATTCCATTCGTATTGAGCGGGCTTGAATCCAAGTGCTTATGTTTGTTTGCTTCGATGAACTCAGCTAGATCTCTAAGGTCGCATACCCAAGGCTTACCCACCTTATAGAAAATCTCAGTCAGTGGTGTATCTTTTTTTTCTATAATTTTCTGTAATGTGTGTTCGCTGTAGCCGAGATATGCAGCGACCTCTCGTTTGGTGATAACCAGGCGGTTACCAAAATACTGCAGCATAATATTGATTACGCTGATATGTTCACTTCTGTTTTGTTGCATTTTTTGACCCGAATAATTCAATTTTATTTCCCGAAGATGACTAGTTTTTATTGCTAATAAACTAGCTTATTTTATATAAATCATTTATAATAAAGGTACTTAGTACTTGTGATTTATTAACTATAAGTTAACATTTAATTTATAAAATGTCAAGACATATTTTTATTAAATTTTTATTTATCAATTAAAACAATGTTTTAGGGAAATCACTATGGAAATAAATTGGACTAAACTAGCTGAAATTATTAAAACTCAGCCCTGTGTTGGCGAAACAGATGCGGGTTTAAGTCGTGTAATTGGCACGTCTAAAGTCGTCATCAGTGGCTGGCAGTCTGGAGTGCGTGACCTGCCTTTTTTACAAAAGGCCCGAATGCTTGATTTTTCCGGGTATCAGGAAGAGTTGACGCAGATGCTCTCGATAGTTCCAAAAAATAAGCAGTTAATACTACGCAAGAAGCTTCAAGCCTTAAGTACTTCCTGGGAATCGTATAAGGAGCTACATAATCCAAAGCCATTCCCACCGTTTAGTGAATTAATTGTTAAGGACGATGAGGCAGTAAAGCTACCAGACGGGCCTTCTAGAGTGAAGCTGGATAAGTTTGGATTTGCTCTTAGCCCTGGGGATATCGAGAATAAGGAATAGCCTGAAATCTAGATAAATATTTAGTGGCTGCAGCTTCAGGGTAGCTGGGTTGCTTTATCGATAAAGATGTATAAAATTTGATACAATTAGATTGAATGGCAGAAAAACCAATTGACTGGCGGGGGTCATCCTTTAAAGATATTAAAGATGATGGTATTTTTTCGGCAGATGCCAGGAGGGAAGCTGGTCACCAATTGAATCTAGTTCAAATGGGATTGGACCCTGATGACTGGAAACCTTTTGAGGAAGTTGGTGCAGGCACCAAAGAAATTCGTATCAATTTAGATGATGGTTGGTTTAGGGTGATGTACGTAGCTAAATTTGTAGAGTCGGTATACGTTCTGCATTGCTTTAAAAAGAAGTCACGCGTAACCAGTAAGCAGGACAAAGAAATTGCCACTAGTAGATACAAGGCAGTGATTAAGGAAAGGATAAAAAAATGACACAAAATACAAAATCAACGCATATTACTGCTGTTGGTGAAAACGTCTTTGCCGATCTTGGATTCTCTCCCAAAGAGGCTGCAGCCTTGCAGGCCAAATCGAAACGAATTATCTCCGAAAAGTTGGCCATCAAAGAGTCATTGATGGCTGAGTTATCTTCATGGATTGATGAAAAGAAACTCAAACAACATGATGCCGCCATTATTCTTGGCATTACCCGCCCAAGAGTTTCGGACGTAGTTCATAAAAAGACCGTTAAGTTCACGATAGATTCACTTGTGGATATGTTGGCCAGAACAGGCAAGCGCGTTGAGTTAGCTATTCGATAGCAAGCGGGCTGTCAATCACAAAAATCTGATACGCTAATTTTAAAAAATCTAAATGCTTTTTAAGTAAGGGCAACCCAGCCACTGGGTTTTTCTTCATGTAGGTTCTTGGAAACCATATTCATATAGCGCTGCATTGAGCGTAAATCTTTATGCCCGCTATTAACTTGGATCTTCGGTATCGTCCAACCGAACTCCACCATCCGAGAGCAAAACTCATGACGTAAATCGTGAAAGTGGAGGTTCTCAATTCCAAGTCGTTTTACTGCTCTTGGAAATACGCTTGAGATGGTATCTGCCGAGTATGGGAAAACTAGCTGAGGGTGTTTTCCTTTTTGCGCCATGAGAATATCGTAGGTGTCGTATCCGGTTTGCCAGATCAGTGCGATCTCACTATCTTTACCCTTTTTTTGCCTCGGATCTTTTCGATCCCTAATCCAGATGGTTTTATTAACTTCATTGAGCTCTTTCCATTCTAGGCGCACAATTTCGCCAAGTCGCAAACCGGTACCTACTGCAAATCGCGCTAATACTCCGAGTGGAATGTCGCGCTCAGGTCTGATGACTTCGAAATAGTTAATGAGCTGATCAAGCTCCTCTTGCGATGGTCTTCTGGATCTTTCAATGCCATCGTGAATGAGATGGTTCATTTCCAAAGCTCTTCTAGACTCTGTAATGAGATTCTCATTGACGGAGTATTTCTCAGCTTTTGCCCACTTTAAGACCGTTCCGATGTAACTAAATTCAGCATTCAATGTACTCCCGCCAGCGCCTGGTGATTCTTTGATTGTTCCGTCTTTGAGTGTTTGAGTTTTCGGCAGCTGCCTTTCTCTGCCATGCTTTATTAAGTCTTGGGTAGAAAGGCTATCAATTCTCTTTTTGGCGAGATTACTTCTTTTGATCAGCTTATAGGCCCCAATCTTAGATCGTCCAAAATTGTCACCAACTGCACCAATGTATTCATCTATTAAGTCGGACAGGGATCTTTCACCATGGATGTTCTGGTTGATAGTTCCCTGTAAAATCTGAGCAAGCGTTATCTTTTTATATGTTTCCGCTTGCTTGCGTGTCTTAAAAGATTTGGAGACTTTGATGGTCTCGCCGGTAAAAGGGCATTTCTGTCTAATGCGAACCTTATAGGTTGTTCCCTTGATGCCTTTTAACTCAATAATAAAATCTTCTTGTTTTTCCATTTACCATTCTAAACGAATTAGGGGCAAAAAAGGGAGCAATGTTTGGGGATTTAGAACTAGTTGTAACTAGTAACAGCTAGTAAAAGCGAAATTAATTTTAATTAAATCAATAAGATGCAAAAACAAAGCCTTAAGAGATTAGCCGTAGCGCCTATGATGGAGTGGACAGATCGTCATTGCCGCTCTTTTCACCGCACCCTTAGTAAGCAGGCGGTGCTTTATACCGAAATGGTCACTACGGGCGCACTGATTCATGGGGATGTGCCACGTCATTTGGATTACTCACAAGATCAACACCCAGTGGTATTGCAATTGGGTGGTAGCGAGCCTTCTGATTTGGCTAAGGCTGCTGAGCTTGCACAACAGTGGGGCTATGACGAGATAGATCTCAATTGTGGTTGCCCTTCAGAGCGAGTGCAGCGCGGTGCCTTTGGTGCTTGCTTGATGGCTGAGCCAAATTTGGTGGCTGATTGTGTCAAGGCCATGAAGTCAGCTGTAGATATTCCGATTTCAGTAAAGCATCGTCTGGGTTTGGATTCAATGGATGCGGCCAATTCAGAACGAGATTATCAATTTGCATTGAACTTCATCCTTGCGGTTGCTGATGCAGGCGCCAGTCAAGTGACCATTCATGCGCGCAATGCTGTACTAAAAGGCCTATCCCCAAAAGAGAATCGTAGCAAGCCACCCCTGCGTTATGAGGTTGCCGCCAAGCTACGAGTCGATGCGCAAAAACAATTTCCGCATCTACATGTTTTGCTCAATGGCGGACTAGAGACAAATGAACAAATTGCAGGCCATTGGAATGATTTTGATGGTTTTATGATTGGTAGGGCTGCTTATCATTTCCCAGTAATGCTCTTGGGCTGGGATGATTTGATTGATACCGATGGTGAGGCTGCAGGCTATCTCTTTAGCGAAACCGAGTGGCATCGCATTCAGATTGGATTGGTCAAGCAGGTGCAGTCCTGGTTTGATGAGTGTCGAGAAAAGGGGAAGCCTTTCTATATCGGCGCGTTTACTCGCCATATCCTGGGCCTCGCTCACGGTAGAGCAGGATCTCGCTACTGGCGTCAACGCCTCTCAGATCATCATGCCTTAGCTAAAGTTCAGAGCAAAGCAGCGATAGCTGACTTTTTCCTAGACGCTTCTCTAACCCTTGGAGACTGGGCTACTTTTGAGTTTGAGGGCGCCTAATATAGTGCTGAGTTACCGTGTTTTTGACAGGTTTTGAGCGTAAAAGCTATAATCTTGGATCTACGATGGCGGACGTAGCTCAGTTGGTAGAGTCCCAGATTGTGATTCTGGTTGTCGCGGGTTCGAGCCCCGTCGTTCGCCCCACCGCAGATCAATAAAAGACCTCATTTGAGGTCTTTTTCTTTGTCTTAGAATCGTTTGATCGCGGTAGTAATTATTTTGTCAAGACTCAATCCGCGTGTGATCTATCTCAATTACTCTTCATCATTAAAGAGTAGAGTGAGCGAGTCACAACTTGATTTTTTAGGATCAATGTGATTAAGTTTAGGAAGTCACCTTTAAACTATCCACTTTCTAAGGCAAAGAGTGTCTGCCAGACGTCATTCAATTAAAGTTGCTGTTGTAGCTCTGATCACCGCAATCTGCGTGGGTGAAGTCGTGATTATGTTTTTGCTGGATCGATTCGGACCTTTTACTCCGATTGTTGAGGCGGTAATAGATAGCGTGTTGCTGGTAGCCATCGCTCTTCCAGTGGTGATAGCGGCTATTTATAAGCCAATGGCTCGAAATCTAGATTCGTTGATTGAATCAGAATTTCTAGTAAAGGAAGATGAGCGGATCATTCGAGAAGATGCAATAGAGCGCGAAGCATTATTGGATGAGCTTGATTATGCCGCCACAAAAATCTCTGAGCGTGAAAACCAAATGCTAGCTTTACTCAATTCACTTGCCCTGGCAAAAGATTATGAGACCGGTGGTCATGTAATACGAACTCAAAAATACCTCACGCTTTTAGCTTATCGTCTTCAGGAAATGGACCAGTTCCAAGAGGTGCTTGCAGGCAGCAAGATCGAGACACTTTCTAAAGTGGCGCCATTGCATGATATTGGGAAGATGGGTATTCCTGATGCCGTCTTAAGAAAGGCTGGGGCTTTAAGTGATGATGAGCGCAAATCCATCGAGGCCCATACTTTGATTGGTGAGTCGATTCTGTCGGCCGCAGAATTTGGTGATATGGCAGATGGAGATTTGATTACGATCGCTATTAAAGTTGCCGGCGGGCATCATGAGCGTTGGGATGGTTCTGGATACCCAAGGGGTTTAGTGGGTGAGGAAATTCCCGCTGAGGCCAGGATCATGGCAGTAGCAGATGTTTATGATGCACTGGTCAGCACTAGACCCTATAAACGTCAATGGACTCATCAAGAGGCTGTCGCAGAAATTGTCGCTAAGAAAAATATCCACTTCGACCCATGGGTGGTAGAAGCCCTTTTGCTGGAGGAGCAAAATTTCTTAAAGGTAGCTGCTGAGTTTGCTTAGTGAGCGAAGATTTAAAGATCTTCTTTAAATACCTGCACCCGATTTCTGCCGTGGAACTTCGCGTAATACATGGCCTTATCGGCATTTTTCGTTAAGATATTCTCATCTTCTCCATGCTCGGGATAGATGGCAATTCCCAGGCTTGCACCGCCAGCAATAGCTTGACCATTCACCATATAGGGCTCAGCCAATGTGGCCCGAACTTTTTCTGAGGTGCTAAAGGCGCTTTCCTCGTTATCGATATTGGGAAGCAGGAGGACAAACTCATCACCCCCAATGCGCGCTACGGTATCAGAACCGCGCACACAATTTTGCATACGCTTAGAGGCCTCAACCAGCATATCATCGCCGGCTGAGTGACCATACTGATTATTGATGGTTTTTAGATTGTCCAAATCGATAAATACTAGGGCAAATTTAGAATGATGACGTTTTGCTGCACCTAGTGTTTGGTGTAGCCGATCTGCAAAGAGTAGGCGATTGGGTAGATTGGTGAGCAGATCATGATTTGCAAGGTGCTCATTTTGAATATTCTTATGATAAGACTTGATGAGTAGTCTGGTGCCAATTGCAATGAAGAGTAGGCTTAAAAGAGTTGTGTATAGAATCCCGTAGACGCTCTGACGCCAGCTTGACAGGTAGAGTTCCTTCGTTGCAATTGCACCAACTACCAAAGGGTACTCTGGAACCAATCTAAAGGCGATCATTCGTACGACGCGCTCATTATCACGCAATGAAGTTGGGGCATCAGTTATGACAACCGCATCGCTCACTTGAGGGTTGTTGATAGCATTTTCTAATGGTTCACTAGAAACTTTCTTACCAATCCGTTCGTCGACAAATGGCCAACGGGTTAAAAGTGTTCGATCATTTCTAAATAGCACAAGCGAGGAACCTTCGCCCAAACTAACGCCAACGCGCTCATAAAATTTGGAGAAGACTTCGGCTGAAACACCAATCAGAGCAACACCCAAGAATTCACCAGTGCTGCTGTTAATGCTTGGCTAAATAAAATACCCATTTTTCATTCCCTTTATTGTGAACAGGATTGCTATAAAAAGTTTCAGATGTATTGTGGGTACTGAGGTATTGAAAGTAGTCGCGCTCTGCCAAGTTAATCGTAGGGGGTGGATAGGATCTTGAAAAGTTAATGACTTTGCCGTCTTTATCAATATAAGTAGCTACATCAATGATCGAGTTGGAATTTGTTTTTTCTTGCAGCGAAAGAAAGCGATCTTTTTTGCTGGCGAAATCTCGGTAGGCCTTCTCGCTTTGAATGCTTGCGCCTGAGACACCATCAACCAGACTTTGTAGGGCAGTATTTGCAGAAAACATGGTTTGAGCAGCATGCTCAGAGAGGGTTAAAGCAAGGTTTGAAAGTTGCTCAGACCTATCTTTAATAGAATTTTCGCGCAGGATGTAAGCGGATATCGCGGCGCTGATGATAAAAATGATCGCCAGAGCAAAGCCGGTAATGATTGTCAGGCGGGTAATTCTTCGAATTCTTAATTCAGCATCCATTTACCATGATAGCAACGGTGATGTTGAAATCAGTCTTATATTTACAGGAAGTTGCTCTGGTATTTCAGGTATCTTGGAGTGTGTTGGATTGAAGATATGCATTACTAGTCCATAAATGCTATTTACGGCTTAAATTTTGATTTTTTTAGGCAATATTAAGGACAATCAAGGCTATTGCCCTTATATTGTCTAACTCATATTTACGATAACTTTAGTCTAATTCTTGAGCCTCCTTTCGATAGCAACTTCCTCCCAGCGTTTTAGTAAAAAGATGGTGATTAGGGTCACCCTTTGGTCCATCTCCTACGCCCTTGTATCCACTTTTTTATTGAATTATTTTTCCGGCGTGGTGGGTGAGAGTCCTATTTGGTTGCCCGCGGGAATCGGTCTTGGAGCACTGCTGGTATTTGGTTTGCGTTACTGGCCCTTTGTATTTATAGGCGCCACATTGGGTGAAATGGGCGGCGGGCACAACTTACTGATGGCGATGCAGTTAGCGAGTGGTTCCGTTATGAGTTTTGTCTTAGCTGACGTCCTGCTTAAGCGCTACTGTAGGTTTAACGTGCGTTTTGAAGGGCTGCGTGACTACGGGAGTTTGCTCCTAGTTAGTTTATTAGCCGCTGCAATTAGCACTGCTCTAAACATTCAATTTCTGATCTTGGGCGGCCTCATGTCGTCCGAGGCTTTGACAGAAGTTTACAAGAAATGGTTTACAGGCGATTTCTTTGGGATGGCTTTTGTAACACCCATTCTTCTGGTGCTGCATCAGCCGGGGATGTTTTCGTGGCCAAAGCAAAAAAAATACTTCTTTGCTGTGGCTCTATTTGCATTGTTCATTCTTGGCCAAGCGATATTCTTTGCATGGTTTAAAGAGTTCGTTGATTTAACAGGGCGAGGTTTTTTCTTAATATTCCTCATTGCGTTATTCGGATTTTATTTTGGTCGACATGGCGCGTTACTAGCCTTTGCATTGGTCATGATCCAATCAATTTTGGGTGCCATCTATGGCGGCGGATATATTGGCCATGACTTAATGACTAAACCAGGTCACCAGGTTATTTGGGTATATCTAGGCATACTCTGCGGCGTTGGTGTTTCAATCAGCTTGGCTGTTAAGAATTTTAAGATTCAAGCTGCAGATCTTAAGAAGGTATCCTGGCTTGCCGTTGAGTCTGCGATTCATTTCAAAGCAATTGTCTCTTCTGTGCCGATATTGATGGCGACATATGACTTAAAAAATCAAAAAACAGATTATGTCAATCCATTCTTTACTAAATCATTGGGCTATGTCACTGAAGATTTTTCTGAGTCAGGTGCGTGGTGGACATTTGCTTACCCCGATCCGGTTTACCGCAGCGAGGTTGAGACGGAGTGGAATCGCCGGGCCGAGGAAGCTCGCGTAACAAATACTGCTTTTCGAGATATGGAGACTATTACTACATGTAAGGATGGTTCTCAGCGTCTCATTGCCTGGAGTTGTTTTTTTACTTCTGACCGCATGGTGATTCACGGTAACGATGTAACAGAGCAAAGACGCTCTGAAGATGTACTGAAGATATCCTCCGCCTTATATCAAGCTATGGGCGAAGCCGTGGTGATAAGTGATGCCAAAAATAATATCCTGTTAGTAAATGAAGCTTTCCAAAAGCTCACTGGTTACCAGAACGCCGACTTGGTAGGACGCTCTTTTTCTGATTTCCTAGTGAAGCGCCACGGCGCACGTTCGTACTCGGATATTTTTACCTCATTAGCGGCCATGGGTCGCTGGGAAGGGCAGGCCTGGATTGACGTGAAAGACGGCGACGAGGAACTGCGCTTTGTCTCGATCTACTCTACTTTTGATGAAGGCGGTTTTGCGCTGCAACGGGTTATCTTGATTTCAGAAGTGACGGACTATCGCAAAGCGCGAGAACTGATCAGCCAACAAGCAAACTTTGATCCATTAACAGGTTTGCCAAATCGCCGTCTGATGTTGGATCGTTTGGAGCAGCTCATCAAACAAGCTACTCGTTCCCAGAAGAGTCTTGCGGTCATTTATATCGATTTAGATAACTTCAAAGATGTGAACGATAGTCGTGGCCATGATTTTGGTGATGAGCTTCTCAGGTCTGTTTCAGCGCGTTTGCGAGGCGAGATCCGTGAGACTGACACGGTAGCGCGCATTGGTGGGGACGAGTTTGTGGTCTTGTTAGGAGAGTTGGATAGACCAGAAAATGCTGACATCATCATCCGCGAGATATTGAAGAAACTTGCTGAGCCATTTTTGATTCAAGATCAAATAGTGTATGTAACGGCAAGCTTTGGTATCTCGATGTTTCCGAACGATGGTAGCGATGGCAAGGCGCTCCTCTTGGGTGCTGACCAGGCAATGTATGCCGCAAAATCCAATGGCCGCAATGGCTACCAGTATTTCACGCAATCCCTGCAGATTGAAGCCAGCTATCGTGCCGGCATCATTGCTGAGCTCCGAACAGCCTTGGAGAAAAAGCAATTTTTATTGCATTACCAACCGATTGTGCATTTAGAGACGGGCGTGATTACACATGCTGAGGCTTTATTAAGGTGGCAACGTGCAAGCGGCGAAATCGTGATGCCAGGTGCATTCATCGAAATTGCAGAAGAATCGGGGTTGATTGTTGAAATAGGCGATTGGGTAGTTCAAGAGGTGATTTATTTCCTAAAGTCACTAGGTCGGGATAATCAAGTGACGATTGCTTTAAATGTTTCCGCATCACAATTTAATTCAAATCAGCATTCTGCTATGAACTGGATTGATTGGATACGTGAGGGCGATGTTTCACCTGAGTTAATTGTGTTGGAGATTACAGA
This sequence comes from Polynucleobacter finlandensis, assembly GCF_018881755.1. Lineage (GTDB taxonomy): Bacteria > Pseudomonadota > Gammaproteobacteria > Burkholderiales > Burkholderiaceae > Polynucleobacter > Polynucleobacter finlandensis. The sequence continues at coordinate 114,291 of NZ_JACVPS010000007.1, forward strand.
ACGTATGATGCTCATCCAGTCGCAGCGCGTCTTGAGAAAGATTGCCATGCTTCAAGAGGCAGGGTGCAAGTTCAGCGTAGATGACTTTGGTACTGGCTATTCTTCCCTAGCCTCCCTAAAGAACTTTAATTTTGATTACCTCAAGATTGATGCGCACTTCATTCGGACACTTCTTCCGAATAGTATGGATGCCTCCTTAGTTTCTGCCATGGTGTCTATGGCTAAGGGATTGGGCTTACATTCCATTGCCGAAGGGGTTGAAACCGAAGTCCAAGCAGGCTTACTGCGGGATATGGGCTGCAACTTTGCTCAGGGCTACCTTTTCAATAAGCCCCTCAGTGCAGAAGAATTCAAAAATATCCTCCTTTAACTGTCTATTTATACATATAGCAGTCTAATTTATATTAAAATGTTGGATTTAGACAACTAACTGTCTAGTTGTTTTCTACTTTTATACACATAAGTGTTGTCTATGCCGCATAGATGTCTGTATAAATGATCCCCCAGCCATCACTTTTTGGACAGATATACACATGATTTCTAGCAAGGCACTGATAGACCAGACCGGTATATCGCGTGCAACCCTCAATAACTACATCCAGCTTGGGATTTTGCCTAAGCCGGTTGTACAGTCTTTGTCTGCTGATGCAGATGAGGGTGGGGCTAGAGTTTTGGGCTTCTTTCCAGATGACGCTCTTGAAAGAGTGCAGGCAGTGCAGATATTAAAAACCCAAGGCCTATCGATGGCCCAGGTAGCCGAACGTTTAGCGCAAACCGACGCTTTGCTGGAAGTTCACGAGTTGCAACTCGAAACCGTGAGCGCACGTCCTGCGATGCGCCCAGTGGGTGGTTCGACAAATGCAAGAACGGCTAATACCCGTTCAGGCCATGGCATGTCAGAGGCTTTAGGTAATTTATCGCTATCGCTTGATACCCTCACGCATCCAGCCTATATGCTCAATTACAACTTTGAGCTCACTTGGTTTAATGAGACTGCGCGTAAAGAGGTATTTGGCTTTGTGACGCCACCGGCTAAAAGTACCGAGCGTAACTTACTCAATCTATTGTCGAGACCTGAGGTTTGCCTTGGCCTTGAAAATCAGCGTGCTTTAGTGGGCCTACTCTTACAGTTAGCCAGCTCACGAATCAGCTATGAGTCTTTAGCCAAGTTGGTTGCTCAGAGTGATGCAGAGTTGATGCCGCTTTTAGACTCGCTTGCATTCGGTGACAGTGAAAAAGAACAAGCAGTGAATGAAGTGGAGTTTTTCCAAAAAGATTCCAAAGGTAAGTTTGTTTGCTACCGCGTTTATGCCGTGTATTTCCGCGAAGGTATTTTGGTGGTGCACTCACCAGGCGAAGAGCGTGGCGATGATTTATTGAATTTCCTTGCACGTCGTGATCAAGTGATTCAATCCTTGCTCAGCAAGCGCCTGCCAGTGATGACGCCATTGGCTGTGCTGGTAGCTGACTTACAAAATTCTGTTCGCATCTGCTCTGAGCTTCCGCCAGATGAATACTTTGCCTTAATTAATCAAATTTGGGCAACGATGGGACCTATCCTGCGCAAATATACGGGCACGCATGGCAAGCATGTGGGGGATGGGGTGGTGTATTACTTCTTCCCTCAGGCTGAAAGCAATTACCTCTTTAACGCCGTTGCGTGTGCAGATGAATTGCGCCTGGCCATGAGAAAAATTAGTGCTGAATGGCAGCTTAAGAAAAATTGGTTTACAGAGTTAGAGCTCAATATTGGTTTGCATGAAGGGCAAGAGTGGCTTGGTAGCTTCCAGTCGGCTAACCATATTGAATTTGCCGTACTCGGTAATACAATCAATCAAGCCTCTCGTTTGAGTGACTTTGCAAGACACGGCAGTATCTGGGCAACTAAAGATTTGATTAGCAAGTTAAGTGCTGATGAGCGAAGCCGCGTTGAATTTGGCGTGCTCCGAAAAAGCCAAGAAAACGGTGAACGCTTTGTCGCATCTTCATATGCTCAGGTTGAGTCACTGATTGATCTGCAAAAAGACAAGTACGAGAAACTCAGAGATATTTCTCAACTAGCAGTAACCGAAATCCGCCGTATTAGCGCTACACGCCTTTACTAAACTGGTAGTCCGCTGGCGGTGGGTTGTATCCCGGAATCTTATTAAGATCCACGATATCAATTTGGCTCTCATCTAAAAATTTATGGGCGTACTCTTCGTAGACTTTTTCCCAGATAAAAATATCGAAGAGATCTGGGTCTACGTGTTGACCTAATTTCATCTTTCCAAGGATTTCTAGAGACTCGCTTAAGGTCTTGCCCTTTTTATAAGGGCGATCTTTTGCGGTTAGAGCTTCAAAGATATCGGCAATACCCATGCAACGAGCCTGGATCGACATTTCCGTCCGCTTCAAGCCTTTGGGGTAGCCTTTGCCATCCATGCGCTCATGATGACCGCCAGCGTACTCAGGAACATTTTTAAGATGTTTTGGCCAGGGAAGTTCCTCGAGCATGGCGATAGTTGATTCAATATGGTGGTTAATAATCAACCGCTCATTAGGAGTTAATGTGCCTGCTCGAATAGTGAGATTTTCAATCTCTTTATTACTGAGAAAGGGGTGTATTTTTCCGGAGAGATCTTCCCATCGATAGTTGGCGGAGATGCTATGCACCCGTTCAATATCTGCATCTTGCATTGACTCGACGCCAATATTGCAATGATTTAAAAAATTACAGTCTTCAATAAGTTGCTGGTGCTGATCGGAAGCCAGTTTTTTGGAAATGAGATTATTAGATTGCGCAATTTTAATATCTCGAAAAATAATCTCAGCGCGTGTCTCTATGAGCCCAATGCGATCAAATATGCCTTCTAATTTAGTGGCTTTATCAACCACGTGGACCGGTGTAGTGATTTTTCCGCAATCATGGAGTAGCCCAGCAATCTTTAACTCATGTCGATCTTCTTCTGAAAGAGTGAAGGAGCTTAATGGCCCGTAAGAGCAGCGATTAACAGCATCGGCCAACATCATAGTTAGATCTGGTACGCGATTACAGTGGCCTCCAGTATGAGGGGACTTATCATCAATAGCCTTATTGATGAGACTAATAAAGGACTCAAATAAATTTTCCAAGTGATTGATCAGCATACGGTTGGTAATTGCTACCGCCGCCTGTGAGGCGAGGGCTTCAACAATCAACTCATCAGATTTTAAAAATGAGGTAATTTCTCCAGTTTCTCGGTCAATGGCATTAATTAATTGCAGTACGCCAATGATTTCAGACTCATGATTTTTCATGGGGATCGTCAAAAAGGACTTTGAGTGGTATTGATTGGCCGCATCAAATTCATGTGTGCCTGATAAGTCAAACTCTATCGAGTCATTATAGGCATCAGCAATATTGATTGTTTCCATTCGGTGAAAGGCATTACATACCACTCGAGAAAGGTCGGGCGTACCATCTGAATTAAAAAGCGGTATTAGGCCAGCTTTAATTGGGGCCGCACTTTTTCCACCTAAATGAATGCCTTTGCTTTTGTTGTGCACAATTTCAAATACTAAATTTTTATTTTCGCTAGCGCGATAAATGCTGGCCGCATCTGCATTTGTGACGTCCATTGCCGCGCCAAGAATTTTTTCCAACAATAAAGAGATATCTTTTTCAGTACTTAGAGCTGTGCAAATATTCAACAATTTATTCAGCATGTCTATGGTCATTACCTGTGATTTGAAGTGAATTAAGGACTTAGGATAAGGGTGAATCACTTTATTTGCCGCGCATTAAAGGGATTTTGGTGGTATGTACGTCCCAATAAATTTGATTTAATATCCTAAATAGACAACTTTCACAAGCATAAATCTTGCCAAACATAATTTTTTAAAGTGATTAGGTTCTGTCAGAGGGCTTTGGATT
>NZ_JACVPS010000008.1 GCF_018881755.1 Polynucleobacter finlandensis
TGTAAGATCCTGCCCAATGAGAGCCTTTTTCCACCGTCAGATAAGCCAGCAATTACGAAGTGTTTTCGTCGTTGGATTGCTGCTGGTTTGCCTGCTCGGAACTCACTGGCTGGGGTTCTCTCATGGCATTTCTCATAGCGGTCTAGGGACCTCATCCCAAATCTTGGGTGCAGGCAGTCAAAGCTGTGATGAAAACGCTGCGATTACCCATAGCTCAGCAAGCTGCCATTTATTTGATGCTTTAACTCTAGCGAGTTTTGTATCGACAGATAGTTTGGTCTTGATTGCGTTGTCTGCCTATATAGAGATAAATTCTTCTTCAACTAAAACGGTTGACTATCAAACGGCTGAATCGCCCTACCAGTCTCAAGCCCCTCCTCGCCTCATCCTTTAAAACTGCTTAGGGATGCGCTTGCGCTCCCTTGTTTTGATCAACCACCTTTTTAGTGGTTTGCCTGGATGAAATATGAAACGCCTCTTTGCTTTCTACCTCTGTAGAGTTTTTTGTCTCATTGGATTACTTCTAATGAATAACACTTGGTCTCAAACCCAAGCCGAGGCATTGCCGCAACTCGATGTTAGTGGCGTTAATGAACAAGGGCTATTAAGCCCCAACAAAATACTCGCTGGCGATGAGTTACAAAATAAATTGGCCGGCACCCTTGGGGCCACCCTCGCAAATGAATTAGGAGTATCTGCCACCGGTTATGGTGCCGGTGCATCCAGACCAGTGATGCGCGGACTTGAAGGTGCGCGCGTACAGATTTTGCAAAATGGTTTATCAGTTGGCGATGTGTCAAGTATCTCTGCAGATCATGCAGTAGCCAACCCCATTCAGAACGCCCATCAAATTGAGATCCTACGGGGTGCTAGTGCTTTGGTATATGGCTCCGGCTCTAGCGGCGGCTTAGTCAACGTCGTCAATGACCGCATTGTGACTTCTATGCCCGATATGGTGTCTGGTGCAATCAATACCAGCTATGAAACCGTCAACCAGGGCAAGACTGCCAATATTGAAGTAGATGCACCGGCCGGGCCGCTAGCGCTTCACTTTGATTCTGCAGTGAGCAATAGTAATAACTATCAAATACCGGGGTATGCCGAACAAGGCGGTCCAAACGCTAATTGGTCGATTAATCCCAATCAACCTGTCAACGTTCCTTATAGCGGCAAACTACCCTTCTCCTATAGCAATCAGAATAGTCTTGGCTTGGGCGCTACTTACATTCGAACAGACGGCTATACCGGCGTTTCTCTCGAGCGCATGAACCATAACTACGGCATCCCCACTTATGACGGTGGCTTTATTCAGCAATCACAAAATCGTTACGACTTTAGCCATCAAACCAATGACCCCTTTGATGGCTTCTCATCCATCAAAGTCAGTGCTGCCAATACCAACTATCAACATACCGAATTTACCAACACTGGGGTTGCAGCCACCCAATGGAATAACACTGCTACTGAAGCCCGTGTAGAAATGATGCATAAAGAGTTTCTGGGCTCCAAGGGTGTAATTGGTGCACAAGTAAATGGTGCCACATTAAATGCTATAGATCTGTCTAGCAATAATTACGCCATTGTTCCGCAAACGAAGTCCAATTCCTCCGCGCTCTTCTGGGTTGAGGAGGGTCGTTATGGTCCAGTCAAAACGAGTTTAGGCGCACGCTATAGCTATGCTGGTCAAAATCCTAACTTGGCGACACAGTTTCCCAGCCCAAGTAGTCAAGGAGTGCCATCTTCTTATGGGCCACCAACACTGCAAAACCGTCAATTTAATTTAATGTCGTATTCAGCGGGTGGCATGCTCGATGTGGCTCGTGGCTATGGCTTAGGTTTGAGTTACACGGTTTCGCAAAGAGCACCAACACCACAAGAGCTCTACTCTTATGGGCCACATGATTCGACGGCGACGTTTGATATTGGTAACGCTAACTTAGCTACCGAGACTTCACATAACGTGGAGATCAGCTTCCAAAAAACACTAGGGCTATTTCGTAGTAAGGCAAGCCTGTACCGCAATCAATTTAGTAACTACATCTATGGCTTTTACACGGGGGCTTACAGCACAGTCAATAACTTCTCGGTTGTGCAAGCATCTCAAGCCAGCGCAAATATCAAAGGCGCTGAAGGAGAGCTCACTTACAACTGGAATCAAAATGGTGTTGGTGGCAGAGTCTTTGGTGATATCTCTCAAGGATCTTTTAACGCTGGCGGCAATCTGCCCTTGCAGCCCGCCCCACGACTTGGCAGTGAACTGGCCTATCAACGCGATGGTTGGTTAACGAGTGCAACTTATATTTATAGCTATCAACAAAACAGATTGGCCACTTGGGAAGTTGGGCCAACCCCCAGCTATAACTTAGTCAATGCCAATCTGTCTTACACAGAAAGAGTAGGCAAGATTAATTGGACCGGCTATGTGATGTTGAAAAATCTACTCAATGAAGAGATTCGGTATGCCACTTCACCGATGGCCGTCAGGCTCTATGCACCGCAACCTGGCAGAAGTTTGATGGTCGGTGTCAGAGCTGCGTTTTAAATCTGCTGCTTATCCAAGATATTTAATGAGGATCGCCCCAATCATTCCGGATCCCAGGATGACAAAGACTGGATTAATTTTGGTTCTCAGAATGAGATAAAGCGTAACAAGAGCTAAAGCGAGCGTGATGGGGCTAACGATCGATGCCTTAGCTACCGCATACACACCAGAAGCCATCAGGCCAATAGAGATGGGCTCCAAAGCATTCTGAATAGAACGACGCCAAGGGCTATCGCCAAAACGATTCCATACCCGCCCCACATAAAAACACAAAATGCTGGATGGCAAAAAGAATGCCAGTAAAACCACTCCTGCGCCAACAAGTCCTGCAACCTGAAATCCAATCACCAAGACCATCAGCATATTTGGGCCAGGGGCAACTTGACCCATACTATAAATATGCACGAATTGCGTATGGCTAATACCAAACTGATGGGCTAATAAGGTCTGCATTTCTGGTAAGACTGCTGTACCACCCCCTACCGCCAAAATTGATAAGAGTGCAAAGCTAAGTGCTAATTGAACATACAGACTCATGACTTAGCGCTCGGACGATAAAGATAAAGACATACTGGGGCCATGATGAGTAAAACCAATGGCAGTGACAGCTTGACAATACTCATCAAGCAAAAGGTAGTCACAATAATGACCAGAGACTTCAAATGCCGCCAGTGATCCTCGCCAATACGATAGGTAATGGCAGCCAACAATCCGCAGGCAGCAGCAGCTATACCAGCCAAAATGAGATTGGCTAAGGGATGGTCGGTATTTTTGGCATAGGCTATGCCAATGGCTAAAACAAACAGAGAGCCAGGAAGAATCAAACCGAGGGCAGCACTAATGGCGCCGCGCACTCCTCGTAGGTGATCACCAGCCAGCACGGCTAAATTAACAGAATTGAGCCCAGGCATGGTCTGACTAATAGCCAGATAACCCATGAATGCATCGGAAGATAACCACTTGCGTTTCTCTACCAGCAATATGCGCTCATAGGCAATAATCCCCCCGCCAAAACTAATCGCCCCGATGATGAAAAACTGCATGAATATGTCATGCAAGCCCGGGGGATTTAATTGAGGAGATACTTCCTGTAATTCAGAGCTCACTCAGGCTTTCCATAAATTAAGGCCGTTTTGGTGCTGCCGATCTCCAGCCAATCGGCCAATTCAATTTGTAGTTGCTTAAAAAATTTATCGACTCGCTTATGTGCTTTTGCTTGCCCACGATTTTCATCATTTACACGGTAAGAAAAAGCAAGCTCACCAACAATAGGGTCCCCTACACTCTTCATCCAAATCGCTATCTCGCAATGGGCTTGCACGCCGTCACCAAATACCAGGTTTCCTAAGGGTAAGCAAGCCTCTAAAATTTTATTGGTATTGCCACCGACGATACGCATTGGAGATTTTTTATCAATCCCTAGGTTGGCAACACCTGGAAAGAACTTAGCAACACTGCTAAGCGTTCTATCAAAGATGCTATCAATTGGAATGGCATCTAAAATGGCATTGTTAGAGTAAATGCTGCGCTTAGATCCAAGCTCATCCCCACGCAAGATCTCCTCCTTAAAGCGGATGCGAGATTTAATACTCTTCTTGGGAGTGGGATTAAATTTTGCTGACTCGCCGATATCGTGCGTGCGACATTTGAGGGTTACTTCACAAAAATCATCTACCCAAACATTCTGACGAGATTCTCGCACGCGCAAAATCACGTTATTGCGTCGAAAGTCTTCGCCAGGCGTATCGTAAAAATAAATATTCCGTAAACCTGTTGTCGCGTTATCTAAGTGGAAAAACTCTACTTTGTTCTTTTTACAGAATTTCAGTATTTGATCACTCAGCGCAGTAATGCGACTACGTCGATCCAAACCCTTGGGCTTGATGAGTAATTTAAATTCTCGATTTGTGACGGATGGATGCAACTTCATCTAAATACCCCCTTGTTACCAAGAGGTTATCACCATCTAGAAAATCTTAATAGACTTCTGGGACGTACATTTCAGGAGGGACTGGATCACGGAGGTAGTCAGGGTTATGAACCCGGCTTGGCAATGTAATGATTGGGTGGTCGGTCTCTTTGTAGGGAATTTGATCTAGTAAATGGGTGATGCAATTAAGGCGCGCCTTCTTCTTATCATTGGCTGCCACAACCCACCATGGCGCCTCAGGAATATGCGTACGCTCAAGCATGGTTTCTTTGGCCTTGGTATAGGCCTCCCATAATCGACGAGCCTCTAAATCCATGGGGCTCAGTTTCCACTGCTTTAGCGGATCATGTATGCGCATCATGAAGCGGTTGTACTGCTCATCATCAGAGATTGAGAACCAGTACTTGATCAAAATAACGCCCGAGCTAATCATCATGCGCTCAAGATCTGGCACTGTTCTTAAGAACTCTTCATACTCGTAATCGGTACAAAAACCCATTACTCTCTCGACGCCGGCACGGTTATACCAACTGCGGTCAAATAAAACAATTTCTCCGCCAGCTGGCAGATGTTGAATATATCTTTGGAAATACCACTGGGTCTTTTCGCGATCGTTGGGCGCCGGGAGTGCGACCACTTTACATACGCGAGGATTAAGGCGCTGAGTAATCCGCTTAATTGCGCCACCCTTACCTGCAGAATCACGACCTTCGAACAAGACGGCTACTTTTAGTTTGTTTTCGACAACCCAATCCTGCAGCTTGACCAATTCACCCTGAAGACGAAACAACTCCTTGAAATACAGTTGGCGCGGTATGGAAGATCCGCTGTCGCCATCTTGTGAAAGACGATCATCATCCAGCTCCATTTCGAGCTCTTCGTCCATGCTATCCAGAATCTCTTCTCGAGCACGGCGATACCATTCGTCCATGTCTTTATGTTTTGATGTCATCTTTGCGTTCACAACTAGATTATCCATTTTTACTGGATCTTGATGACACTTTTATTACATCTATGAGGCTTGAAGGCTTTTAGCAATAGCCTCTTGGGTATAAAGAGCGAGCAACTTGCGATCAAATTGAGCATCGATTAACGGCTCTATGAATGGCAAAAAGCGGAGCTCCACCCCTAAATGTCGGTTTTGAATAATGTTTGCCATAGACTCGATTAGGCCCATATCCCCAATAAATGCTGGGGAATAGCTTCTTTTCCCGGTGATGGTGGAAAAATACTGGATAGCTAAAGGAAAGGTAGGGACGCCAGCCTCTAAAGCAGACTCAAATAAGTTTGGCTTAAATGGCAACACCTCATCTCCGACAGTAGAGGTGCCTTCCGGAAATATGCAAATCGATTCCGTTTTCAAAACCCCAGCCACCTGCCCGACAACCAACCTTGCATGTCTAGAGCTATCTCGCCGAATAAACACGGTTCGTAACTGCTTAGCCATCCAGCCAAACACTGGCCAGCTAGCTACTTCAGACTTGGCCACGAATCGAACCGGTCGAAAAGCATTGATCACATGGATATCAAGCCAAGAAATATGATTTGAAGCCAATAAATAAGGAGAATTTGGCAAGAGCTCAGCACCTCGAATCTTGAGTTCAATCTTAAAGATGGTGAGCAATCTTTTAGACCAGCGTTGGATATGCTCTTGTTTTTTTTGATCGTCAATAAAGGGAAAAAAGAAAGATAAGGTCAAGGCTCCACGCAATATATGCAGAAAAATCAGCGCCCACACCCCGCAGCGCGTCAGAAACGGCGCTTTAGACTCGGTTGATAGTGTTTGGATATTCATAAAGTTCTATCAATATAAATCAAGTCATAAAACTGTCTTGAAAGTGTCATGAGGATTACATAGACGGCAGGCTTAATGCTTACTCATGATGCATTACAGAGCTATCTGGATTTCAGACGTACACCTAGGAACATCAGGGTGTCAGGCAAACTACCTCCTCGATTTTCTGAAACACAATGAAGCCGATAAGTTTTACTTGGTAGGAGACATCATTGACGGGTGGAGACTTAAAAAATCATTCTACTGGCCCCAAGCCCACAATGACGTAGTACAAAAACTCTTGCGTAAAGCGCGTAAAGGTACAGAAGTAATCTACGTACCCGGAAACCACGACGAGAGTGCACGACAATTCTTTGGCATGTCCTTTGGCGAGGTCAAAGTAGTTGAGGAAGTGATTCATACAACGCTTGATGGCAGAAAACTCTGGGTAACCCATGGCGATCTGTTCGATGGCGTCATGCAATATGCCAAATGGTTAGCCTATGTTGGCGATACCTTGTATACCTTCATTCTCTATATCAACCGCTATTTCAACATGATCCGCATGCGGATGGGTTTGCAGTACTGGTCTTTATCCCAATACTTAAAACACCAAGTCAAGAATGCAGTCAGCTACATCGCAGACTTCGAACACATCATGGCCCGAGAGGCTCGCTTAAAGGGTTGTGATGGCGTGGTTTGTGGTCACATTCACAAAGCTGAAATCCGTGAAATTGATGGCCTGCTCTATTGCAATGATGGTGACTGGGTAGAAAGTCTTTCTGCCCTTGTCGAAACCATGCAAGGCGAACTCAAAATTATTTACTGGACCCAAATCAGAGGCGAACCAGTAAACGCAACTCCTGAAATTACCTTCCAACCTGCTGTTGAAGCACTCATCAAAGAGGCTGTGCTATGAAAATTATGATCATCACCGATGCATGGGATCCACAGGTTAATGGCGTTGTTAGAACCCTTAAGCAAACCCGTGAAGAGCTCATTGGCATGGGTCACGAGGTGGAAATGATTACGCCAAGTGGATTTAAATCTATCCCTTGCCCAACCTACCCGGATATTGCCCTCTCCCTCTTTCCTGGGAAAGAAGTTTCTCGAAGAATTAAAGAATTTGCACCCGATGCGATGCATATCGCTACTGAAGGTCCTTTGGGACTTTCAGCGCGCTCGTATGCAGTAAAAAATAAATTGCCGTTCTCTACCGCCTATCACACCCGTTTTCCAGAATACGTTAAGGCCAGAATTGGTATGCCTTTAGCCATTACCTATGCCTTTATACGCTGGTTCCATGGGCCATCTATGGCAGTAATGGCGCCCACGATTATTGTGAAGGATGACCTTGAGAAGTTTGGCCTGACCAATGTTGTCCTTTGGTCTAGGGGTGTTGACCTAGACATCTTTAAGATGCAAGAGTCCAAAAGACTGAATACTGCTCACCCAATCTTTTTGTATGTAGGCCGTGTCGCCGTGGAAAAGAACATCAACGCTTTCTTAGAAATTGATCTACCTGGTTCCAAATGGGTGGTTGGTGATGGCCCAGCAATGGCCAGCATTAAAGAAAAATACCCTGAAGTGAATTACCTGGGCGTATTACAGCAACATGAATTAGCTAAAGTCTATGCAGCAGCAGATGTGTTTGTTTTCCCAAGCAAAACGGATACTTTTGGCCTAGTTCTTTTAGAGGCCATGGCGTGTGGCACCCCAGTAGCCGCCTATCCGGTTACAGGCCCGATTGATGTACTCGGTAACTCAGCCGCCGGTGCGATGAATGAGGACTTGCGTGAGGCCTGCCTCCAGGCCCTCAAGATTCCGCGTGACGTTGCCCGTGCCCATGCAGAGAAGTTCTCTTGGCGCGCTGCCTCTGAGCAGTTTGCCAATCATCTTAAGCCGGTACCTTCGACTGAAGTTCATATTGCAGCACTTGCATAGGCTTATCCATTTTGACAGCACCTTATAACATTAGCGACAACCCCCACAAAGGGAACCGCGGGCTCACCCGTGCATGGCATGCAGCAAAAAACTCTTGGTGTGGAATGGTCTATGCCTTTAATGAAGAAAGTGCTTTCAGACAAGAGCTCACGCTTTTAGTCATCCTTGTGCCGACCGCCCTATTCTTGCCAGTAAGCCATCTAGTCAAAGCGATTCTGATTTCATCCCTGATCTTGGTGCTAGTAGTTGAGTTATTAAATTCCAGTGTTGAGGCTGCGATTGATCGCATTTCTTTTGATCATCATGATCTATCCAAAAGAGCTAAAGATTTTGGCTCTGCCGCTGTCATGCTGGCATTACTGATCTCCGCATTGCTTTGGCTCACCGTCTGCATCCCCCTTGTCTTTAATTTGTAATAAATGCTCGCTACGATTAGCTATATATAAATAAGGTTAACCATGTCCGATATTCCAAACCCATTCGCAGCACTTGATATGTTTGGCCCGCGCTTAAAAGACAAGCCGAAGAAAAGTAAATTAAGCCCTTTCAAGAAGCTCTTACCTAAAAAACTGGCAAAGAAACTATTCGGCAAAAAGTTTGCCACTAAGACTCGTAATCAACTCATTTCAGTTGAAGAAGTTGCACCAACCGTTGCCATTGTCAAAGCTAAGAAGCCTGGCTTCCAAATTACTTGGGCTAGTAATTCCAGTGAAATTAAAGAAGCGCAGCGCTTACGCTACAAGGTATTTGCTGAAGAAATGGGTGCTAATTTAGCCGCCAGCTCTGAAGGTCTAGATGTAGATGAGTTTGATGCCTACTGTGATCACCTACTCATTCGTGATCAAGAAACTTTAAAGGTTGTTGGAACCTATCGCGTTCTGCCTCCACATAAAGCGCAAGAAATTGGTCGCCTGTACTCTGATTCTGAATTTGATTTAACCCGCTTAAATCACCTCAGGCCAAAAATGGTTGAGCTGGGTAGATCTTGTGTTCACGCAGACTATCGTTCTGGCGCGGTCATCATGGCCCTCTGGAGCGGTCTTGCCCAGTACATGCAAAAGCACGAGTATGAAATCATGCTCGGTTGCGCAAGTATTCCGATGGGCGATGGTGGTCACTTTGCAGCTAGCCTGTATAACTCCTTAAGCAACGATCAAATGGCGCCAGTAGAAAACCATGCGTTTCCAAAGTTGCCATTGCCGCTAGACAAGCTTAATGGTGGCCTTCAAGTAGATCTTCCTCCACTCATCAAAGGTTATCTCAAGATAGGCGCCAAGATTTGTAGTGCTCCTGCCTGGGATCCTGATTTCAATACCGCAGATTTGTTAACGATGATGCGCTTGTCAGATATCAATCCACGCTATGCCAAGCACTTCTTAGGACAATAAAGAAAGGGCTTATTTCAAGCCCACTTTATAAGAGCGGCCGATGCGTTCCCATTCGGCCGCTTCTTTTTGTAGACTAAATTCTGTTAATGGGTGTTCATTAGCCCAATCTTTCGACAAGCTCACCGCATACGAACCATCGTGTTCCGAGATCTTGACCTTAGGAAGATCGCCATCACTTCTGCCACGGCATAAGACTTGAGCTAGTCGCAAACAAAATAGCATGCGCCAGTCATGAAAGCTGGCATTGTTTGCCAACTTTCCGAGTTTGCCAGCATGTCCAATGAGTAATGCCGCCAAGCGTGCTTGATCATTTTTTGAGAACCCCGGCATATCCGCATTGCCAGCAATATAAGCAGAGTGCTTGTGATAGCCATTATGAGAAATCGATAATCCAATCTCATGCAGATTTGCAGCCCATTGCAATAAAGCAATATTGTCTGAGCGGCTCTCGAATTCAGATTTAGGTAGTTGTGCCAAAAAATCGCCAGCAAGATTGCCCACACGATGCGCCTGCTCGCGATCAACGTCGTAGCGCTGCATAAATTGCTCAACGGTGACATAGCGCATGTCATGGTGTTGCGACCTGCCTAGTAAGTCATACAAGACGCCAATACGCAAAGCAGCGTCCGTCACTTCCATGGACTCAATGCCCAACTCGTCAAAGACGGCAATCATGATTGCTAAGCCGCCGGGCCAAACTGCCCTTCGTTCGTCCTTCAGACCTGGCAACTCAACCTGATTCACATGTTCGTATTTAAGCAGGTGCTTTTTCATGGCTCGTAAGCCATCCCGCGTGATCAAGCCACCTGTGCCATTTGCCCGACTCTCGGGGTTAAAATTATTTTCCGCAATGAGATCGGCCAATGCTCTAGCTGTACCCGATGATCCAATAACTTGTTTCCAGCCACTCTTGAGATAAGCTCCCGAGATCACCTGAATTTCTCTACGAGCGGCTAACTCAGCTTCTTTGAAAGCATGGGCATCAATATTGCCCTTCGGAAAGAAGCGCATGCTATGAGAAACGCAGCCAATATAAAGACTCTCCATCAGCCTAGGCTCGTAACTCTTACCAATAATCAGTTCAGTAGAGCCGCCGCCAATATCCACCACCAAACGGTTACCGTGAACAGCAGGCACCTCATGCGCTGCGCCAATGTAAATTAAGCGAGCCTCCTCTACCCCAGCGATAATCTCAATCGGAAAGCCTAAAGCCTCTTCCGCATCCTTGATGAACTGCGGCGCATTTTTAGCCACCCGTAATGTGTTGGTAGCAACTGCGCGCACCCTCGTGGGATCAAACCCCCGAATGCGCTCACCAAAGCGGCGTATGGCTGTTAATCCCCGCTGGTAAGCGTCATTACCTAATAACTTGTTGTCTGTGAGACCTGCGGCAATACGCACCGTTTCACGCAAAGTGTCGATCGGACGTATCTGAGTACCTGAAGGTGTATTGACCACTTGCGCCACCAGCATCCGAAAGCTATTCGAGCCAAGATCCACTGCTGCAACAAGATCTGAATCATTAAACCGAAGATCGACTGGATTGGCTGCCAAAATATTCCCTGTGGAAAGATACGCTTAATTGAATATGTCTATTTTATGTAAGAAGCATGACAAATTCATGAAATTACTGCGTAGTCTACTGGGGAAAGGGTTTAGGCGGCTAAATTTTGCTCGGAACTTGAACAATCTACATTGCCATAGCTACAGAAAATGCAACAATCGCCTGACTTGGTTTTCAGAATGCCGCTACAAGATGGGCAACGATAAAACTGCTGAGATGAGCCTTCTGGAATCTCAAGAGCCTCGGTAGCTTTGCAGTGGGGACAAGTAATGACGGAGTTCAATATTGGGGTTTTCACAGGCAGATAGTGAACTGCAAATATTTCAGGAATAAGACAAGGCCTCAACAAGCCATTTAGTCGGTAGTGCTGGGGCTCCAGAAAGCCTGATTGACATACGCTAGTCCCCACTAGAGAGTATTTTTCTTGGCGACCTTGAGTTTTCCAGACTTGACTGCTTCACAAAATACGGCATAGTCAGCCTGATTCTGTTTTGAATAGGCCTTAGCAAATTCATATAAGGCCTTATCCAACTCCTTGGATTGACCACAATAGCCCGCGATCGTGGCAGGATCACCAGAGCGGGCATGACCTAAGGCTAAAGCCCACCCAAATAACTTCGCATAGTCAGGAAAGGTTTCTAAAGTGACGCCGCCAGAACCAACGGCAATGCCGCCCTTCATATCGCGCAATTGTCTTAAATAAAAGTCCTGAGTATCCCCAGCGTGATTATTAACAGCACCAAAGCCTAAAAAGATATCTGGCGCTCCTTGTAACAGTCTTTGACCCGCAACCACGCGGTGACCCATATTGGGATGCACCGACTCCCCAAGATAGGGAGTTAGGACTGATTTTTGAGCTTCTTTATATTGCAAAAATAAAGGGTCATTTTCACCATTACCTTCGAAATATAAAACCATGCAGGTCGTTCCGACAGAACCTACTCCGACTATTTTTCTAGCGAAATCCTTAAGCGAATAGCGACCAAACAAAACCTGCCTATCAGCCAACAATGAGTGTACATAACTTGAGACCGCTTGAGACGCTAGCTTCTTAAATGCGACTCCGTGAAGGCCTTTCTTAAGATGCTCAATTAAGGGAGGTCTATTAATGATTTTACGATTCTTGCCAACCAGGGTTGTGAGCTTGGCCAATACCTGAATATTGCCCTGCCCTTTCGTTTCCTTTAAGTAAGTGTCCAATGTTTTTTGGTGGGTCTTACTGAAATGCTTACGAATATCTTTCTCACCAATAAATTGCTGAGCCAAATTAAGGTATGGCATTTGCGCATATTGGGCCATTCGCTTCTGATATTCAGAGCTAATGTGATGTACCAGCTTTTTGCCGAGGGCCTCACTGCCCCCCATGCTTTCACAAGCAATCACGGCGCTGGCGACCAATCGCTTGATATCCCACTCCCAGCTTCCCGGTAAAGTCTCATCAAAATCATTGATGCCAAAAACCAGGCGATGCTCTGCAGTACCAAACAATCCGAAGTTGGAAACGTGCATATCGCCACACAATTGAACCGTGATATCAGTAGTTGCTTGATTAGCAAGATCCTGTGCCATGATGGCGGCACCGCCACGGTAGAAGGCAAAGGGAGATTGAAGCATGCGCTCGTAGCGAATTGGTATCAAGGCTTCATTACGACTCTTGGCCTGCTTCTGAAGCACTTCAATGGGATTAATGCGGTGTTTAGGTGGAGCGTAAGTGCCCTGCTCTAGAAAGGTTACTTTTTTACGCAAGGCCTTACCAGCGGCAACTCGTTTTTTAATGCTGGACTGATCAGCCATAAAGGGCTCTGGTGGATTTAGCCTGGAAACCTTTGCAACCGGAGATTGAATGATTTTTTTAACAGAAGACATGATGACTCTTATTGGGGGAATATCTTATGTTACCCCGATGCGATCTGCGGTTGCGTTAACAAAGTCCGGAAGTATGTTGTTAAGATAAGTAAATACGGCAGAATTAACGCCATGCATAAGGATTTGAAATGGAACAATGGGATTTGTATTGCAATATCGCCATTCGCCTGGCTTTAGCCCTCTTAGTAGGAACCATCCTCGGCCTTAACCGATGGCTCCACCATAAATCCGCTGGGATCCGAACGCATAGCCTGGTTGCCATTGGGTCAGCCACAGCCATCATGCTGATCAGCGACTTTGTAAAAGATGATGCTCAAGCAGTTAGTCGGGTATTGCAGGGGCTGATTACTGGACTTGGATTTCTAGGTGCTGGGGTCATTATTCGGGAGCGAAGCTCACAAAAGATTCATGGGCTAACTACTGCTGCCAGTCTCTGGTCATGCGCATTGATCGGCGCGGCATTTGGGGGTGGGCAGTTTGTCCTTGGCGGCCTAGCACTGGCGACTATCTTGCTCACCCTAGTGATTGGGGGGCCTCTAGAGCGGCTAGCCTCCAAACTTACTGGGATTAAGCAGGAATCCGAGGTTTCAACAGATCGAGACCAGTAAACCCATGATGCGGGTAAAAAGTACTTTTGTCATATTAGTTTGGTAGCATTCCCAAAATCAGCAATCTAAATAGATAAAGTCATGAGCAAATATCAGTACGAAGACGCCGTTAAGCAACTCCAGGATTCTGGGAGTATTGGCTTGCAAGACTTTAAAAATCTTTCCTACGAAGATTTGAATGAACTTTTAGAAGAAATCAAAGTCTGGTGTCTCTACGCAAACGGCAAAGCAGACAAGCTGCCTAAAGAATCTAAAAAGAAAAAGAAAAAGAAAAAAGATTGAGGGTAAAGCGCTGCGGCTAATGCTTATTCGCTAACCCGCTCTTTAGGGAAGCGCAAAGTAAAGGTGCTACCCTTTCCAGCCGTACTTTCAATGACAAGTTGAGCTTGATGACGATTGGCAATATGTTTGACAATCGCCAAACCAAGTCCAGTGCCACCAGTATCCCTAGAGCGGCTTCTGTCTACTCGATAGAATCTTTCCGTCAAGCGCGGCAAATGCTCTGAAGAAATGCCTGGCCCCGTATCAGCTACAGAAAACTCTCCCTGTCCTTGTGGGTTCACGCTCCACTTGGCGCTGACCGATCCAACATCCGGTGTATACCGGATGGCATTGGATACTAGGTTGCTAAAGGCCGATAAGAGTTCACGCTCATCGCCCATTAATTTACAAGGAGTGGTGGTTTCAAAATTGAGCGCATGTCTTCCGTGCGACAAAGCTTCAGCATCATTTTTTAATAAAGCCATCATCGTGGGGATTTGCACGACCTGCATAGGCGCCGGCAAGGTATTAGACTCTAGATTTGCTAGGGTTAGCAGGTCCTCAACTAAGCTTTTCATACGCTGGGCTTGCGACATCATCATGTCGAAATACTGATCTCTCTGTGACTTTTCTAACTCAAGAGACTGGACGGTTTCTAAAAAACCCATCAATACTGTAATTGGCGTTCTCATTTCGTGAGAAACATTTGCCACGAAGTCACGCCGCATGGCATCTGCTTTTTGTAAATCGGTGACATCTTGCACTAATAACAGGTGACGCTTATCGCCAAAAGGAAAAGCCTGGATCATCAGGCTTAAATTCGAATCCGAACCCATTCTTTCGAGCAACAAAGGATCTTCAAATTGGCGTTTATTTAAATACTGCACAAACTCAGGGCGACGAATTAAAAAATTAATTCTTTGCAAGGCATCGCGCTTAAAGTTCAAACCAAAGAAGCGTTCAGCAATAGCATTGCACCATTCAATTTGATCTTGATCGTCCAGCATGACGATACCGTTTGGTGAAGCTTGAAAAGCTTCGATAAATCGATCATGCTGTTGTTCGGTGACTCTAATTTGCTGCTTCAGATTGCGCACCAGGCGTTGCAATCTGAAAAACACCTCTTCCCAAAATCCACTAGGCAGCGGCATCGACTCGACGGTGTCTGCTAGCACGCACTTGCGTAAGCGGGCCAAATTAATGTAGGAGTAAACCAGTGGAATGGCCAAAACAGCAATTCCAGCAGCAATGGCGATATTTTCACCCCAGTTGATCAGGGCGACGTAGGCGACAATAAATGCCAGGCAAACAATGAAGACGAATCTACTTAAAGCGGATAGCATGCCGCAATCTTAGAGCATTTGGGGTTTAAATGGAAAAAGCTCAAAAAGAGCTTAAGTCTGCGTGGGAGTCTTGGTAATACGATAACCACTCCCGCGAACTGTCTCAATATAGCGATCGCAATCCATGGGGGCTAAGGCAGCCCTCAATCGCTTGATATGAACGTCAACAGTGCGCTCTTCAATATAGACCTCATTGCCCCAAACCTTATCCAAGAGATTGGTCCGGGAATGAACGCGTTCTGGATTTGCCATGAAAAATTGTAAGATCCGATATTCAGTGGGGCCAAGGGGAATTGGTTTGGGCTCCACATTCGGCCAAACGGCCAATACACGATGCGAGACAGGGTCTAGCTGTAACGGGCCGATAGCAAGAGGACCGGTTTCCTCTACGGGCGTTTGGCGGCGTAATAAAGCCTTTACTCTAGCAACCAACTCTTTAGGGGAAAAAGGTTTGGTGACGTAATCATCAGCCCCCGAATCCAACCCCAGAACTTTATCGGACTCTTCACTTTTAGCTGTGAGCATCAGGATGGGTAAAAACCGTGTGCGCTCGTTGGCACGCAGCTCTTTGGCAAACTGCACGCCAGACTTACCTGGAAGCATCCAATCCAAAATCAATAAATTAGGAAGCTCATCGCGCATCATATTCAGCGCAACATCTGTTTGCATTGCCTTCTCAACCTCAAATCCAGAATGAGTAAGATTAATGGCGATTAATTCTGCGATCGAAGGCTCATCTTCAACAACCAATATGCGATGGGTCATGTTTAAGCCCCAATAATCACTTATTTGCCTCACGAACTAAATCCTCATGGGGGATGTGTCGAACATCAGATCCCTTAGCAATGTAGATCACAAACTCTGCAATGTTTTTTGCATGATCGCCAATGCGCTCAATCGCTTTGGCAATGGTCAACATATCCAATCCAGTGGTGATGGTGTGCGGATCTTCCATCATGTAGGAAATCAATTTACGAACGAAAGCACGGAACTCTTCGTCAATTTGGCGATCTTCCTCAACCACTGCTGCCGCAGCAATTGTGTCCAATCTAGCAAAGGCGTCAAGACTGCGACGTAGAAGTGAAATAGCCATTTGGCCAGACAATCGGATCTCTGCTACATTGATGTTGTGTGGAGCGCCAGCCTCAATCAAACGCTTCGTTCTTTTAGCAACGCGTTCTGCCTCATCGCCCGCCCTCTCAAGATTGGTGATTGCTTTAGACACAGCCATGACCAAACGCAAATCTCTTGCGGTAGGTTGACGACGCGCGATCAATTCAGTACAAGCTGAATCAATTTGAACTTCAAGATCGTTCACTAACTTTTCGTTTTGAATAACGACATTACAAGTTTCTAAGTCCATTTGCGTGAAAGCACGCATAGCAGTAGAAATCTGTGATTCAACTAAGCCACCCATTTCTAGCAAGCGGCTAGAAAGAGAATTTAAATCGGCATCAAATTGTGATGATAGGTGTTTATCTGGCATTGTTATCTCCAATTAACCGAAGCGGCCGGTAATGTAATCTTCAGTTTCTTTACGCTTAGGCTTAATGAAAATCTCATCAGTTTTGCCATACTCAATCAAGCTACCAAGATACATATACGCAGTGTAATCGGATACACGGGCAGCTTGTTGCATATTGTGCGTCACGATGGCAATCGTATATTCATGTTTTAACTCGTTAATTAACTCTTCAATTTTCCCTGTTGAAATTGGGTCAAGAGCAGAAGTTGGTTCATCCAACAAAATAACAGAGGGCTTGACTGCAACTCCGCGAGCGATACAAAGACGTTGTTGCTGTCCGCCTGAGAGGGATAAACCACTTTGGTTGAGTTTATCTTTTGCTTCATTCCACAAGGCAGCTTTATTCAAAGCCCACTCTACCCGCTCATCCATTTCAGAGCGAGAAAGCTTTTCATATAAACGAACACCAAACGCAATGTTCTCGTAAATTGACATAGGGAACGGTGTTGGCTTCTGAAAAACCATGCCAATTCGTGAGCGAAGCAAGTTTAAATCCTGTCCTGGCTCCAAAATATTTTGGCCATAAAAATTAATTTCACCTTCTGCACGCTGACCAGGATAGAGGTCATACATACGATTCAAAGTACGCAGTAAGGTCGACTTGCCACATCCTGAAGGTCCGATAAACGCAGTGACCTTACCCTCTTCGATATCCAAGTTAATATTTTTTAGGCCCTGGAAGGAACCGTAGAAAAAGTTTAAGTCACGCACCTCAATTGCGTTCTTAGCAGCTATCGGCTGCCCATTAGTTGCGACGTTCACACTACCCCCTTGACTATCGATCTGATTTAAGTCAAACATTGTTTTCATATTGGCCATCATGCCTGTACCTTTTCGCGGAACACTACTCGAGCTAAAATATTTAAGCCCAATACAGCAAAAGTAATCAATAACGAAGCACCCCACGCCAAACTGACCCAATTATCGTAAGGGCTCATAGCAAACTGGAAAATAGTCACTGGCAAATTTGCCATTGGCGCATTCATATTAGTTGAAAAGAACTGGTTATTTAAGGCGGTAAATAGCAATGGCGCTGTCTCACCGCTAATACGGGCTAAGGCCAACAAGATGCCAGTCATAATGCCGCTCTGTGCCGCTCTTAAGGTAATCATAAAGGCTACCTTCCACTTTGGTGCACCCAATGCATAAGCCGCTTCGCGCAAACTACCTGGAACTAGACGCAACATATTTTCAGTTGTTCGAACTACTACCGGTACTGCAATTAAAGCCAAAGCAATAGTTCCCGCCCAACCTGAAAAATGCTTTACTTGTGCAACAAAAAGCGCATAGACAAATAAGCCAATCACAATAGAAGGCGCGGACAACATAATATCGGTCACAAATCGTGTGACCCCAGCTATCCGACTTCTATCGCCATATTCTGATAGATATAAGCCAGCCAAAACTCCAACTGGAGTACTAATTAATGTACAACTAACAATCAACATCAAGCTACCAACTATTGCATTTGCTAAACCACCGCCCTCTGTGCCTGGTGCAGGAGTGCTTTGCGTAAACATATTGAGATTAATAGCCGAGAAGCCCTTAATAAACAACACGGATAAAATCCAAATCAGGAAAACCATGCCCAATACCATCGCGAACGAGGAAAGAATAAGGCCAATTTTATTGGTGCGTTTACGTTTAGCAAACACTGCTTGATCAATATTAACTATCTGACTCATGTCTTAACTCCCTGACTCTTCTCCATCCGAATCAGCATCCATTTTGCTAAAGCCAAAACAACAAATGTAATAAAAAACAGCGCCAAGCCTAAGGCAAATAATGAGGAGAAGTGGAGGCCAACCTCAGCCTCGCCAAATTGATTGGCCAAAGTAGAGGCAATCGAACTGCCAGGGGCAAATAAGGATGGTGAAATTCTGCTGGCGTTGCCGATCACAAAAGTTACGGCCATCGTTTCACCCAAGGCTCTACCCAATCCTAGCATTACGCCACCAATCACACCAGTCTTGGTGTATGGCAGCACAATATTACTAACCACCTCCCAAGTAGTGCAGCCGATGCCATAGGCTGACTCTTTTAAAACAGGGGGAACAATCTCAAATACATCGCGCATGACGGAGGCAATGAACGGGAGAATCATCATTGCCAGAATTAAACCGGCACACAACATACCGATGCCGTTAGTGGGGCCAGAAAATAAAATACCTAAAAAGGGAATTTTTCCTAAAGTTGCCTGAAGTGCTGGCTCAATATAGTCACCAAAAATGGGTGCAAACACAAAAAGGCCAAACATGCCATAAATGATGGATGGCACAGCTGCCAATAATTCAATCGCCGTGCCCAAGGGGCGCTTCAAATACCCAGGGCAAATCTCCGTTAAAAATACTGCAATGCCAAAACTGAGAGGAACTGCAATGACCAATGCAATCACAGAGGAAAGCAAGGTTCCATAAATTGCAATCAGACCGCCAAACTTGCCGTTAATAATGTCCCATTCATTGTCAAAGAAAAATTCAATGCCAAACTCATTGAGAGCAGGACCAGCATTGATAAACAATGAAACAATGATTCCCATCAGAGCAAAGAGCACTAACAGTGAGAAGAATTGCGTAACCGCATGAAACAGAAAATCTTGAATACGCTGCTTGCGAGCAATTCTGATTGCCTTGGCACTTGACAGATTCAGAGAGGCCGACGAGTTCATAATCACTTTTACGAAAAATTAAGAAAAAAGGCCCCAAAAATATTTGGGGCCAGCTTTGAAGAATTCAGGATTACTTAGCCTGCACTTGCGACCAGACACTCTTGCGAATGAAATCAGTCGTTTTGTCAGGCATTGCTACATAATCTAAATCTGCAGCCATTTTCTTGCCGTCCTTGAAACCATAATCAAAGAATTTTAATACTTCAGCAGCATTTGCTTTGTTCTCTGGCTTTTTGTAAACAACAACAAATGTAGCGCCAGTGATAGGCCAAGAGTTAGCACCAGGAGCATTAGTAATAAAAGTATTCATGCCTGGGAACTTAGACCAATCTGTACCAGCAGAAGCCGCAGCGAATGAAGTGGCTGATGGCTCAACAAACTTCTCTTCAGCATTTCTCATCTGGGTATAGCTCATATTGTTTTTCTTAGCATATGCATACTCTACATAACCAATGGAATTCTTGATGCGTGTTACGTTAGCTGAAACGCCTTCATTACCTTTGCCGCTAACAGTAGAGGCAGCCGGCCACTTTACAGCAGCACCAAAACCTACTGCATCTTTCCAGCTCTTATTTACTTTAGAGAGATAATTCGTAAAGATAGCTGTTGTACCAGAACCATCAGCACGAGTAACCACAGTAATATCGCCCGCAGGAATCTGCAAACCTGGATTCAACAAGGCAATGCGCTTGTCATTCCAGTTAGTCAGGGTGCCTTGGAAAATATCTGACAAAACATCACTAGATAGTTTTAACTGGCCTGGCTTGATGCCATCAATATTCACTACTGGCACTACACCGCCAATAATTGCTGGAAACTGAACCATGCCGCCCGCTTCTAACTCTTCAAAACTCAATGGGGCATCAGTCGCACCAAAATCGACTGTTTTTGCTTTAATTTGCTTAATACCACCGCCAGAGCCAATAGACTGATAGTTCAAGCTATTGCCTGATTTGGCTTTATAGGCCTCAGCCCATTTAGCTAAAACTGGGTAAATAAATGAGGAGCCAGCACCAGTCATCTCGGCTGCCATTGCGCCTGTGGTGATTGATAACGCAACCGCGCTAACAACTAATGCTTTTTTGAAGAATGATTTCATTTAATCTGTTCCTAGTGAAATAACGCAATGTCGCGATACTCAGAACAATACGGTTTATGTATGACCGTTTTATGACAAATCAGTCATAAATCAAATATCTTAATTCTTTCAATAACTTAGGAGCTATTTATGATTGGGCCATTGGTACCAAATCAGCGATGCTCTTGGCTGCTTGCGTGGCAGTATCAGCGTCTTTTGTTTCCACCATCACCCGCAGGAGGGGCTCTGTGCCAGATGTCCTAATGAGGACCCTGCCAACATCTTTAAGCTCTGATTCAACTTTGGCGATCTGCTTATTGAGGGCTTCGTCAGACTTCCAGTCGTAACCAGCCTTAAATTTGATATTGAGCAGCACTTGCGGAAAGATTTTTACTGAATCGAGTAATTGGGCCAGACTTTGCTTGTTTTGACTCATGGCAGCTAAGACCTGAAGTGCTGCAATCGTGCCATCGCCAGTGGAGTGTTGATCTAGGCATAACAAGTGGCCGGATCCTTCGCCGCCAATGATCCAACCTTTTTGTTTTAGCACTTCCAATACATAACGGTCACCCACCTTGGCACGCTCAAATCCGATACCCAAGCCCTTAATGGCGTTCTCAACCGCTAAATTCGTCATCAGGGTGCCAACCACTCCACCCAATGCTTGACCACGAGCGATGCGGTCTTTAGCGAGAACATAGAGGAGCTCATCACCATTAAATAATCTGCCGGTGGCGTCTACCATTTGCAGGCGATCAGCATCACCATCCAAAGCGATACCGAGATCAGCCCCAACTTCTTTGACTTTAGCAATCAGCGCAGCAGGTGCAGTGGCGCCACAGCCATCGTTAATATTGCGACCGTCTGGGCTCACACCAATGGAAATTACTTCGGCACCCAACTCATGAAATACCGGAGGCGCAGTGTGATACGCGGCACCATTGGCACAGTCGACTACCAACTTCAAACCTTTAAGATTGAGATCTCCAGGAAAAGTGGATTTACAAAACTCAATATAGCGACCAGCCGCATCATCCAGACGAAACGCCTTACCCAACTCTTTTGAGCTCACGCAACCCATCGGCTTTTCTAGTTCAGCTTCAATGGCTAACTCAAAATCATCCGATAACTTATCACCATTGGCTGAGAAAAACTTGATACCGTTATCTTGATAGGGATTGTGCGAAGCTGAAATCACCAAGCCAGCAGATAAACGTAAAGCCTTCGTGAGATATGCAACACCTGGCGTTGGAATCGGGCCGCACAGCATGACATCTACACCAGCAGCAGCAAAGCCAGCCTCTAAGGCAGCCTCCAATAAATATCCTGAAACACGAGTATCTTTGCCAATCAGAATCTTGCAACGCTCACCAGGTTTCGCGTCACGCGTTAATACTTTGCCAGCAGCATAACCAAGACGGGTCATGAACTCCGGAACAATCGGAAACTGCCCTACTTCCCCGCGGATACCATCAGTGCCAAAGTATTGTTTTTTCATGGGTTAATTATAAAACTTGTGAGTATTTAGTTGGCTATGTTGGTTTTGACTCTTAGAACTGAACCGCTTCCCAAAGCTTTAAGGCATCTACTGTCTCAGACACGTCATGCGCTCTGACAATCTTGGCGCCACGATCGGCCGCCATCACGGCAGCCGCAATACTGGCAGCAACACGCTCATTGGTTTCTTTTCCGGTGACTTTGCCCAACATCGACTTTCTAGAAACCCCAGCCAAGACTGGATAGTTGAGTTTTAAGAATAAGTCAAAATGGGCGAGCATTTGCAGGTTATGTTCCAGACTTTTACCAAACCCAAAACCAGGATCGATCGCAATACGATCTTTATCTATACCCGCATCCATCAGAGTGTCGGTTCGCTCTTGCAAAAAGGCAATCACTTCAGTCACAACATCTTTATATTCAGGATTAAATTGCATTGTCACGGGATCACGTTGCATATGCATGAGAACGATACCGCAATCACTGCTTTCCAAAACTGAGTTGATGGCACCCTCTTGGCGCAGTGCCCAAATATCATTGACGCAATCAACACCAGCTCTTAAAGCTTGACGCATTGTCTCTGCTTTATAGGTATCGATGGATAAAGCCACTCCGCAATGTTTGAGCGCTTCAATCACTGGCAACACACGATCTAACTCTTCTTGCAGGGCAACGGGTGTTGCTCCGGGCCGCGTTGATTCACCACCAATATCAATTATGTCGGCACCGCTCTTGATCATCAATTCTGCTTGAGCGATTGCATCTGTTGCTGTTCTGAATTTACCGCCATCAGAAAATGAATCTGGTGTGGCATTGAGAATACCCATCACTAATGGGCGCTTGCGTTTACTAAAATCAAAAAGAAAACGCCCGCAACGCCATGTTGCGGGCAGATTTGTATTCACCATACCAAGAGACTGGGTTTAGGCAGTCGCTGGTGCACTACCTGCCGCTGGACCTGGGGTACCGGCAGAGTTACCAAACTGCGTTGCAGGTGGTGGTGGCGGTATGCGTGGCGGGCGACCTTCCATGATGTCGGTGATCTGCCCTGCATCAATGGTTTCCCATTCCAGTAAGGCAGCCACCATAGCCTCAACCTTGTCACGATTCTGTTCAAGGATAGATCTAGCCAAAGCGTACTGACTATCAATCAACGAACGAATTTCAGCGTCTACTTTTTGCTGAGTCAACTCAGAAACAGTCTTAGTGCTGTTGCGACCGAAGATACTTTCTGATTCGGTATCAACATAGACCATCGTGCCCAAGCTATCACTCATACCGTAACGCGTCACCATGTCACGAGCCATTTTTGTAGCGCGCTCAAAGTCATTGGATGCGCCAGTACTCATGGAATGCAAGAACAACTCCTCAGCGGCACGACCACCAAACAAAATAGCCAACTCTTCCAACATGCGATCTTTGTAGAGGTTCACGCGATCAAATTCTGGAAGCTGCCAAGTAACGCCCAATGCCATACCGCGCGGCATGATGGTCACTTTATGAACGGGATCAGCTTTAGGTAAGACCTTTGCCACAACCGCATGGCCAGACTCGTGATACGCCGTATTACGACGCTCTTCTTCACGCATCACTGCAGACTTACGCTCAGGACCCATATAGATCTTGTCTTTTGCGTCTTCAAAGTCTTTCATATCGACTGCGCGCTTATTACGACGAGCAGCAAACAAAGCGGATTCATTAACGAGATTAGCTAAGTCAGCGCCCGAGAAACCTGGAGTACCGCGTGCCAGTACTGCTGCATCTACATCAGGATCAATAGGCACTTTACGCATATGCACTTGCAGAATCTGCTCACGACCACGAATGTCTGGCAAACCTACATGTACTTGACGGTCAAAACGACCTGGGCGTAACAAGGCTTTATCCAAGACATCTGAACGGTTGGTTGCAGCAACAACGATGACGCCGCTATTGCTTTCAAAACCATCCATCTCCACCAACATTTGATTCAGAGTTTGTTCGCGCTCATCATTACCGCCGCCCATACCGGCGCCACGATGACGACCTACTGCATCGATCTCATCAATAAAGATGATGCAAGGTGAATTTTTCTTGGCGTTCTCAAACATATCGCGCACGCGAGATGCACCGACACCAACAAACATTTCTACGAAATCAGAACCGGAGATTGAGAAGAAAGGTACTTTAGCCTCGCCAGCAATTGCCTTGGCAATCAAAGTCTTACCGGTACCTGGAGGACCTACGAGTAATACGCCGTGTGGAATGCGTCCACCAAGCTTCTGAAATTTCTGTGGATCCTTTAAGAACTCGACCAACTCAAAGACTTCTTCTTTAGCTTCATCGCAACCTGCAACATCAGCAAAAGTAATGGTATTACTATTTTCATCAATCAAGCGCGCTTTAGACTTACCAAAGGAGAATGCCCCGCCTTTTCCGCCGCCTTGCATCTGACGCATCATGAAGAACCAGAAACCGATAATCAATAAGGTTGGCCCGAGGTAATACAAAGCAGAAGTTAGCATGTTTGGCTCATCTTCAGCCTTACCAGTAACCTGCACGCCGTACTTCATTAGGTCGCCAACCATCCAAATATCTCCTGGGGAGATGAGGCTGTACTTATTGCCGTCTACAGGGGTAACCGTGAGATTAGATCTGCCCTGCACTTCAACGCGCCTAATTTTGCCAGCCTTGGCATCATCCATAAACTGGGAGTAAGTAACTTGAGTCTGCTCTTTTGGCTTATCAAACTGCTTAAAAACTGTAAACAGCACTAGGCCCACAATGAGCCATACACCGATTTTTTGGAACATATTGCTGTTCAAATTGAGTCCTTTGCCGGATTGGTCCGGGAGTTAAAGCGAATCGCTATACCTAAGTATTTGATTCTACTACTAGGCTTTTTCAAGACCTAATCGCATATTTATTTGATAAACCCTAGGTTTTAGGTGGGTATTGAAGCTTATTGGGCGCTTATTTGGGTGACTTTAGGTTTCTACCCAGCAAAAAGATTTCGGAAGAGCGTGCCCTGGAAGCTTTGGGCTTTTTAGAGGCAACGTTCTTAAAGACCTTCTTGAAGGATTCGACGATCTGACTGTAGCCACTACCGTTAAAGCACTTAATCAATAGAGCCCCTTCAGGCTTGAGATGCGCAAGTGCAAAATCGAGTGCTATTTCAGCCAAAAAGGCCATCCGTGCAGCATCTGCCACGCCTACTCCTGAGAGATTGGGGGCCATATCCGATAACACCAAATCAACCTTACCATTGGCGCCAACCGGCAAAAGCGCCTCAAGAGCCTTCAAGCCCTCGTCTTCACGAAAGTCGCCCTGGATAAAGCTCACATCAGCGATATCTTCCATCGGCAAGATATCGATCGCAATAATGGTGCCATCAGGCTTGCCAGATTCGATCTTAGGATTGCTTTTGCCGAGCTCCGTTAAACGATTGCGAGCGTACTGAGACCAACTCCCGGGAGCGCTGCCCAGATCCACGATGGTCATGCCCGCCTTGATGAGGTGATCTTCCTCATCAATCTCGCTGAGCTTATAGACTGCCCTAGCGCGATAGCCCTCTTTTTGAGCCATCTTCACATAGGGATCCTGTAAATGATCCTGCAACCAACTTTTATTGAATTTATTCTTTGCCACAACTTACCCACTTTCGCCGCCTATTTTCCCTGTTTCCGCCTCGTAAGGCAAAAGGAATCGACTCAAAAGCCAGTAAATACCGCACTAAGTTGCCCTTAAAGCCGGAATTTAGCTACTCCAATGCTCTATCATCGAGCCCATGACCGCACTTACTATCACCCCCACACAACGCAAAACCCTTAAAGGCGATGCCCACGACCTTAATCCAGTTGTCATGATTGGTAACGATGGTCTGACACCAGCTGTTATTAAAGAAGCCAAACTCGCTATTAGCCATCATGGTCTGATCAAGATCAGAGTTTTTGGTGATGATCGCGAAGCACGCATTGCGATCTACGAAGAACTTTGTGACAAACTCGACGCCGCCCCCGTTCAACATATCGGCAAATTACTTGTCATCTGGAGACCGAAGGATGAGCTTGAAGTAGAATCCACAAAACTCGGTAGATCTAGCAAGCAAACTAAAAAAACTTTGCAGGCACCGCGCACTAAACGCCAACCAAATCGTGAGTCGGCAAAAAATGGTATTCGCACCAGCACTTCAGAAAGATCTGATCGCCGCTCTGCTGCCACTAAATCTCCATTCGCCAGAGCTGCAGCAGTCAAGACAACATCAACAGCCGCGCCCAAGAAAAGAGTTCTGCGTGCAGATGCTGCTGAATCAAAGATTGGCTGGTCATCCCCCGGTTATAGAAAAGCTGTAGCTGCTCCAGCACCTGTCAAGAAACGTAAAGTGCGCATGAGTAGCACCAAAAAGAAATTGCTTGGCTCTTAACTAGAAATGGTTTTAGTCAACTAAAAAGCGCCTCTCGGGGCGCTTTTGTTTTATTGATTGCTTACTTCTTTAATGCTTTGTTGAATGACTTTTTTGAATTACTTTTTAGTGAGTCGCCACAGTAAAGCAATACCCAACACACTCTGAATCACAAACAGACTGCTCGATACGCCATGTAAGCGCGAGAACAAGGCTGCCGAGGAAGAAGCCATGACAGAGATGCTGTCAGCATTAGCCTGATCTCTTAAAGAACTCATCCAGGGAATCAACACAAGGCCTGCGCCAATGGCACAAGCGAGCATGGCCAGTAAGAGCCAGCGTATTAAGCGATATGCGTTTTCACCTTTAGACACTAAGAAGTTGGCGGTCACCATGAGAACAAGGCTGAGCGCAATGCTGAAATAGGCCTCGACCCGAAAGATATTGCCAGCAACAATGCCGGCAACTTGGCGATCACCTAAAGTGGAGAACAGAATGGGGGTGACCAAGTAAGCAACAGTGACAAATCCACCAACCCAAAGACCAGCAACAATAGTGAAGATGCGTTGCAAGCCCTGATGTTGCATTAGATGTAACGCACCGCAAGAATTTCTACTTCACGATTACCGCCTGGGGCTTGAACAGCTACTACATCGCCCTCTTCCTTGCCAATTAAAGCGCGAGCAATCGGAGAGCTAATCGAAATCTTACTAACGGCAATATCAGCTTCATCATCACCAACAATTTGGTAAGTAAATTTAGTGCCATCTTCTAAATCCTCAAGTTCGACAGTGGCGCCAAAAACGATGCGGCCCTCTACATCCAAAGATGCAGGATCAATAATTTGAGCAGCAGACAGCTTGCCTTCTAGATCTTGAATACGGCCTTCGATAAAGCCTTGCTTTTCTTTGGCGGCATCGTACTCAGCATTCTCAGAAAGATCGCCCTGTGCGCGTGCTTCAGAAATGGCAATGATGACGGATGGGCGTTCAACGTGTTTAAGACGGTGCAGCTCTTCCTTCAGAAGTTCTGCACCGCGCTTGGTAATTGGGACTGAGCTCATACTGCTAACCTAACCTAAATAACGATTCATGCGCAAGATCGCGCGTTGAAAACTCGATTTTAGATTAATTGAGCGTCCGATGTAAATTTTGTAAGGAATAGACCTCAAGCGAGTCTTTGCTACCGTCTTGAGACGCCATCAATCCATCCATCACAGCACGTGCGGCACTGATCGTTGTGTAATAGGTCACATTATTTGCCTGTGCACTAGTACGGATCGAGCGCGAGTCAGCAATCGCAGTACGGGTTTCATCCACAGTCGTAAAGACTAAAGAGATTTCCCCGTTCTTGATCAAGTCAACAATATGAGGACGACCGTCCTTCACTTTATTGACTACGCGAACGGGTAAGCCTGCAGCCTCAATCGCTGCTGCCGTTCCTTTGGTAGCAACCATAGGGAAGCCCAACTGATGCAAGAGCTTAGCCACTTCAACCGCTTTCGGCTTATCACTGTCTTTGACAGTTAAGACCACTGTGCCGCTCTTAGGTAACTTAATGCCAGCACCTAACTGGGATTTAAAGAGCGCCTCACCAAAGGTCTTACCAACACCCATGACCTCGCCGGTAGAACGCATCTCTGGTCCAAGGATTGGATCGATGCCTGGAAACTTATTGAACGGGAATACCGCCTCCTTCACTGAGAAGTACGGTGGCTTGACCTCAGTCTTGATGCCCTGCTGCTCTAAAGTCTGCCCAACCATACAACGCGCCGCAATCTTAGCTAGTTGCAAGCCAGTTGCTTTAGACACAAACGGCACAGTACGAGATGCGCGTGGGTTTACTTCGAGAACAAAGATCACATCTTTGCCATCCACATTCTGAATCGCAAACTGCACGTTCATCAAGCCAATGACGTTTAAGCCTTTGGCCATGGCTGCGGTCTGACGCTTAATCTCAGCCACGGTCTCATCCGAAAGTGAATATGGTGGCAATGAGCATGCGGAGTCACCAGAGTGAACACCAGCCTGCTCGATATGCTCCATCACACCGCCAATAAAGACCTGTTGGCCATCGCTAATACAGTCCACATCGCACTCAATCGCATCATTTAAGAAGCGATCTAGTAATACCGGTGAATCATGCGACACCTTCACAGCCTCGCGCATATAACGCTCGAGGTCACGGCCATCATGAACAATTTCCATAGCGCGACCGCCCAAGACGTAGGAAGGACGCACCACCAATGGATAGCCAATTTCTTCAGCAAGCACTAGCGCTTCATCTTCAGCGCGAGCCGTACGATTTGGTGGCTGACGCAAGTTCAAGTCCTGGAGCAACTTCTGGAAGCGCTCACGGTCTTCAGCAGCATCAATCATGTCTGGTGACGTCCCGATGATCGGAACACCATTGGCCTCAAGATCTAAAGCCAATTTCAAAGGAGTCTGGCCGCCGTACTGCACGATCACACCCTTAGGCTTCTCTTTGGCAACAATTTCCAATACATCCTCAAGAGTCAATGGCTCAAAGTACAAGCGATCGGAAGTGTCGTAATCGGTAGAAACAGTTTCTGGGTTGCAGTTGACCATGATGGTTTCATAACCATCTTCACGCATGGCCAAAGCAGCATGTACACAGCAGTAGTCAAACTCAATACCTTGGCCGATGCGGTTTGGGCCACCGCCAAGCACCATGATCTTGTCACGATTCGTTGGCTCTGATTCACACTCACCATGCTCTGCTTCATAAGTGGAATACAAATAAGCAGTATTGGTTGAGAACTCTGCAGCGCAAGTATCTACACGTTTATAGACAGGTACCACCTTCAAGCGATGGCGTGCAGCGCGTACAGAGGATGCATCAACGCCCAATAGTTTGGCTAAGCGGCGATCAGAGAAACCTTTTTGCTTCACAAAGCGTAGCTCAGCAGCAGACAAAGCATCAATCTTGCGCAGTTTTAATTCAGTTTCAATCGACACTAGCTCCTGAATTTGCTCTAAGAACCATGGATCAACCTTAGTCTCTGCATAAACCTCATCAAGGTCCATACCCATGCGGAAGGCATCACCCAAATACCAAATACGGTCTGGACCAGGCTCACCAATTTCTTGAATGATGTCATCCAGATCGGTCGAGAACTCATCTAAACCGTCAACGCCAACTTCTAAGCCGCGTAAAGCTTTTTGGAAGGACTCCTGGAAGGTACGGCCAATCGCCATTACCTCACCAACAGATTTCATCTGCGTCGTTAAACGAGAGTCTGCTTGTGGGAATTTCTCAAAAGCAAATCGTGGAATCTTTGTCACGACGTAATCGATGGATGGCTCAAAAGATGCTGGGGTTGCACCACCAGTAATGTCGTTCTTCAATTCGTCTAAGGTGTAACCTACGGCGAGCTTCGCCGCAATCTTGGCAATCGGGAAACCCGTTGCTTTAGAAGCCAAGGCAGACGAACGAGAAACCCTTGGGTTCATCTCAATCACGACCATACGGCCATCTTCTGGATTAATCGAGAACTGTACGTTTGAACCACCGGTATCCACACCAATTTCACGCAATACTGCGATCGATGCATTACGCATCAATTGATATTCTTTGTCGGTCAATGTTTGGGCTGGGGCAACGGTAATCGAGTCACCAGTATGAATACCCATTGGATCTAAGTTTTCGATTGAGCAAACAATGATGCAGTTATCAGCACGGTCACGCACCACTTCCATCTCGAATTCTTTCCAACCAAGGAGAGATTCTTCAATCAAGAGCTCGCGTGTTGGAGATAAATCCAAACCGCGTTTGCAAATCTCTTCAAACTCTTCACGGTTGTAAGCAATACCGCCGCCGGATCCACCCATGGTGAATGAAGGACGTATCACTACTGGGAAACCTAAGCTACCAGTCTCTACCTGAATGCGTTGTTGCACTTCATGCGCTTCTTCCATCGAATGCGCAATACCCGACTTCGCAGAACCCAGACCAATCTTGGTCATCGCATCTTTAAACTTCTGCCGATCTTCTGCTTTATCAATGGCTTCTGGTGAAGCGCCGATCAATTCACAACCGTACTTTTCTAAAATACCGTGACGATGCAAGTCGAGCGCACAGTTCAAGGCAGTCTGACCACCCATCGTTGGCAAAATGGCATCCGGTTTTTCAGTGGCAATAATGCGCTCAACTACTTCCCAAGTAATCGGTTCGATGTACGTCACATCAGCCATCTCAGGATCAGTCATGATGGTGGCAGGATTGCTGTTCACCAAAATCACTTTGTAACCTTCATCACGCAAAGCTTTACAAGCCTGCGCACCAGAGTAGTCAAACTCACAAGCTTGCCCAATCACAATCGGACCAGCACCGATAATTAAGATGCTCTTAATGTCGCTACGCTTAGGCATTATTTGCCCCCCTTCTTGCTAGCATTCATTAGCAGCACAAAACGATCAAATAAATAAGCAATGTCATGCGGACCAGGTGAAGCTTCCGGATGACCTTGGAAACACAATGCAGGTTTATCTTTCCAGGCAAGGCCTTGCAAAGATCCATCAAACAATGAAACATGTGTGACACGAATATTGTCTGGCAGAGTATTCGCATCCACTGCAAAGCCGTGATTCTGAGAGGTAATGGCTACGCGCCCAGTATCGAGATCCTTAACTGGGTGGTTTGCGCCATGATGACCAAACTTCATCTTCAAGGTTTTGGCGCCAGCAGCCAAGCCCATGATTTGATGGCCGAGGCAAATACCAAAAGTTGGTACGCCTTTTTCAATGATTTCTTTTGCAGCAGCAATCGCGTAATCGCAAGGACCAGGATCTCCAGGGCCGTTTGAGAAAAATACGCCATCAGGATTCATGGCCAGCACTTCAGCGGCACTTGTTTGTGCCGGCACTACGGTTAATTGGCAGCCACGTTCTGTGAGCATGCGCAAAATATTGCGCTTCACACCAAAGTCATAGGCAACGACTTTTTTCAGAGACTTACTGGTATCCAATGTTTTGTAGGCAGGCTTGTCATCAGCGCCATGCAATTCCCATTCAGCTTCACGCCACTCATAGGGAGTCTTGGTCGTAACGACCTTAGCCAGATCTAAACCAGCCATGCCAGGGAAGGCTTTTGCTAGCTCTAAGGCCTTTTTAGCCAAGGGTTCGATATCGTCGCCCAGTTTGCCGGCGACTACTGCGCCAGACTGAGCGCCTTTATCACGCAAGATGCGGGTGAGCTTGCGGGTATCAATCCCCGAAATCCCGACTACTCCTGCCTTGCTTAGATAGTCCTCAAGACTAGCTTCGGAGCGAAAGTTTGATACACGGCGTGGCAGATCTTTGATCACCAAGCCAGCAGCATGAATTTGCCCTGATTCGGCATCTTGTGCATTCACACCGACGTTACCGATGTGGGGATAGGTCAAAGTGACGATTTGGCGGGAATAACTTGGATCAGTGATGATCTCTTGATAGCCAGTAAGCGCAGTATTGAAAACAACTTCGCCAGCAGTTTCGCCAGGGGCGCCAATGCTAAAACCAGGAAATATAGTGCCGTCGGCTAGAGCCAACACGGCGGGGGGAAAAGAAGGAAGCAAGGGTGACAAACCATCTCCAGTCCCTGCTCCATCCGACGCTCAAAACCCTCAAATAGACTAACCCGAGGCTGTTTTTGCGGGAGGTGAGTGTCTTTAAGCGCTAGGGTATTTATTAAGTTTCGAACCTAGCAATGATACCAGTTTTGTCTCGTAAACCCTTGGGTTCCCAGTCAATGAGCCTCTGGAGGAAGATGCCTCCCCCAACCCTAGGGCCAAGGGAGTGTAATAGCTGATTGCTTAGGACTTAGCGCTCTGCTCAATGATGGTCTTAATTTGAGCTAAGACGGTTTGATCTTCCATGGTGCTAATGTCCCCAGGATCGCGCCCTTCGGCAACAGCTTGCAAGGAGCGGCGCACGATCTTGCCTGAACGGGTCTTCGGCAAAGCGGTTACCACGTATACACGGCCAGGACGCGCGATCGCGCCTAAGGTAGTGTCAACGGTCTTCATGCATTCAGCTTCCAAGGTAGCGGTATTAGCAGCATCCTTCGGAATCACAAACGCTATCGCAGCCTGTCCTTTTAGCTTGTCTTCAATACCAACCACAGCCACTTCAGAAACATTTGGATGGCCAGAGATGCTCTCTTCAATTTCACGAGTGCCTAAGCGGTGACCTGCAACGTTAATCACGTCATCGGTACGACCCAAGATAAAGAAGTAGCCATCTTTGTCCTTAATACCCCAGTCAAACGTGGAGTAGATGATCTTCCCAGGAATGGTCTCCCAGTAGGTGCTGACAAAGCGCTTGTCATCACCCCAAACGGTTTGCATACAACCTGGAGGCAATGGGCCTTCAATTGCAATCACACCCTTCTGGTCTGGACCCAATTCTTCTGTGGTCGCGTCATCCAAGAGCTTCATGTTGTAGCCAAACGATGGCACACCTGGTGAACCAAACTTATGGGGCATCACTTCAACACCACGCTGAATAGCCAACATTGGCCAGCCGGTTTCTGTCTGCCAGTAGTTATCCACGATGGGTTTATTGATTGCCCCATGAATCCAGGTCGCCGTTGGTTCATCCAATGGTTCGCCAGCCAAGAACAAGGCTTTCAAACTAGAAAGATCGTATTTGGTCAGGAATGCAGGGTCTTGTTTTTTGAGAACGCGCACCGCAGTTGGTGCAGAGAACATCACTGAGACTTTGTATTTTTCAACCAACTGCCACCAGATACCAGCATCAGGACGCAATGGCGTACCTTCGTACATGATGGTTGCCATACCGTTGAGCAATGGCGCATAAATGATGTAGCTATGACCAACCACCCAGCCAATGTCTGAAGTACAGAACATGGTTTCACCTGGCTTGCCACAGAAGATGTGGTTCATGGTTGCAGCCAAGGCTACAGCATATCCACCAGTATCGCGTTGCACGCCTTTAGGCTTTCCAGTCGTACCGGATGTGTAAAGGATGTATGAAGTATGTGTTGCATCAACCCACTCCACCGGAACAATATCGTTCAAATGTTTTTGGCGCTCTGTGGCGTAATCCAAATCACGCCCAGCAACCGTTGTGAACTCCGTTAAACCGCGATTCACAATCAATACTTTTTCTGGCTTGTAGCTCGCTAAGGTAATAGCTTCATCCAACAAAGGTTTATATGGAACGGCTTTACCGCCACGAGCACCTGCTTCAGCAGTCACAATCATTTTTGGTTGTGCATCATCAATGCGTGATGCCAAGCTATGCGAAGCAAAGCCACCAAACACCACAGAGTGAATTGCACCAATGCGCGCACAGGCCAGCATGGCAAAGCATGCTTCTGCGATCATCGGCATGTAAATGAGAACGCGATCACCCTTTTGAACGCCGTTGGCTTGATAGATTGCAGCCATACGATTGACTTCTTCGTAGAGCTCTTTAAATGTGTATGCTTTTTCTACATTGGTTTCGGTTGAAACGGCAACCAAAGCAAGTTGATCTGGGCGATCTTTGAGGTGACGATCCACCGCGTTGTAGCAAAGATTCGTTAAACCACCCTCAAACCACTTCGCAAAAGGAGGATTGTCATAACTCAAGACTTTATCGAAGGGCTTTTCCCAATGGATTAGCTTTGCCTGCTCGCCCCAGAAGCCGTCTGGGTCTTTAATGGAGCGTTCGTGTTCTGATTTATAGGACATGATCAACCTAAATAATGAAGTGGATTTACTGGATTTTGCTCACCCCTTTACTGCTAGTGGTGTTAACAGAACCATTTTTCGCAGATTTTGCAAGTCCTGTCGATGCGGATTTATGCTGAGATGCAGCATTTTTTGGAGAAGAATTACCCTTAGTCTCCCCCTTAGCAGACTTCACAGGGGGGCATTTAGTGCCTTTTTTGCACTTTTTAGGTGAAGGAGGTGGTGGTGGCTTATCCAGACTCAAGCTGGCATTGTCAGCTAGGGCCATCGATACA
Source organism: Polynucleobacter finlandensis (assembly GCF_018881755.1). GTDB lineage: Bacteria > Pseudomonadota > Gammaproteobacteria > Burkholderiales > Burkholderiaceae > Polynucleobacter > Polynucleobacter finlandensis. Next base: position 34,341 of record NZ_JACVPS010000008.1, read on the forward strand.
TCCCCAGGGCGGCGAGCTGTCTTCGGAATAATCACGGTTGATCCTGCCCGAATACGCATCCCTTTTGGTATGCCATTCACACTCCTTAAAGTATCAACGTCCACACCCAAGGTTTTTGCAGCTTGATCCACCATCTCTGTCTTACTCACCTGCACTGCAGTCCATGATGACAGAGGCTTGGTGTAGGTTTTTAGATTTTCTTGAAACACTTCCGCATGGCCAAATGGCAACAAGATCTGTTGATTGGCGGCAGCTAAGATCACCGGTTTATTAAACGATGGGTTGAGCACCTGAAATTCTTCTGCGGGTATCTCTGCCAACTTGGTTACTAACGCAACGTCGATATCGTTGTTCACATCAATCGCCACAAAATACGGATGGTTCTCAAGATCTGGCAGAACAATGCCGTACGCATCGGGATCTAAAACTATCTGACGATAGGCCATTAACTTAGGAACGTAGTTACGCGTTTCCTTCGGTAATGTCAGACTCTCGTAATCTGTTGGTAAGCCTGCTGCGAGATTTTTTTTCTGAGCTTTGGCAATATTGCCGGCACCCCAGTTGTAAGCAGCCAATGCAAGCTCCCAACTGCCGAACTGGTTATTCAGTCGCTGCAAATAATCTAGCGCTGCATCTGTGGACTGCAATACATCGCGTCGCTCATCCCTAAAAACATTCTGCGTTAACTTGAAATCTTTACCGGTAGCTGGCATGAACTGCCAGAGTCCCATGGCTTTAGCGCCTGACTTTGCTTGAGGCACAAAGGCGCTCTCAACAAAAGGCAGTAAAGCAATTTCGGTTGGCATATTACGGGCATTGACCTCTTGCACAATATAGAAGAGGTAGCGTGAGGAACGCGTCATCGAGCGATTCACATAATCGGGCTTAGAACTAAGCCAGCGGACCTGCTCTATCTCCAGCGGTGAGTTCATGGGCTCCATCTGGTAGCCATCCCGAATCCGAATCCATAAATTACTGGATGGCGCGTAGACCTTGCTGACAGACTGATTATTTAAGTTAACGCGTGGCGCCTTGCTGGCACGGGCATTTGTTTTAGTCGGAGTATCGGATGACCAATCCCCAGTGCTAGCGCATCCAGACAACACAGCAATCATGATGATTGCCGCATATTTCCACAACATCAGAATCGATCTTTCCACGCACGAATGACTGCAAGTACGTGCGCGGGTGTTGGCAAGGAAGTTTCACCAGAAATACTTAAAGCGGATTCCAGAACTTCTTTGGTGTCACAACGCATAAATGGATTGACCTGCAGCTCTTGGCCAATCGTGGTTGGCAAGGTTGGTAAATGTTTTGCGCGCATCTCTTGAGCGCGTTCAGCCCAAGATAGCAAGTTCGCATTATTCGGTTCGACTGCCAAAGCAAAACGGATGTTCGATAAGGTGTACTCATGCGTGCAAAAGACCAAGGTATTTTTTGGTAGTGCCGCAAACTTTGCCAAGGACTCGCTCATCTGAGTTGGCGTGCCTTCAAACAAACGTCCGCAACCAGATGCAAATAAAGTATCACCACAAAACAGCATTGGCTCAACGACGTTGGCCTGCATATTGGCAAAGTAGGCTATGTGACTCAAGGTGTGACCTGGCACCTCAAATACTTTGAGACTCATTCTGGGGGCGGCGATTTCAATTTTGTCGCCCTCCATCATGGCTTGTGTCCGCCCAGGAATATCAATGCTTGCTGGGCCATATACGGGAATCGACTCCTTGAGCGCCTGCAATATTTGCAAGATGCCACCCGTGTGATCGGCATGGTGGTGGGTGATCAAAATCCCCGTTAAGGTCAATTTGTGCTCTTCCAAATACCGCAGCACCGGCACAGAATCTCCCGGGTCGACCACTAAAGCGGATTCGCCATCATGGATACACCAGATGTAGTTGTCATCAAAGGCCGGTATGGGCCAAACTTGCAATAAAGTATTCTTCACCATAGACCGATGATACCAACCCCAACCCCACCCTCACAGTCGCCAGCACCTCCATGGAGCTCCTGGGAGAAATGGCTGCAATCCCCACCCGGAAAGTATGTACTGACCTGGGAGCAAAAGTGCTTTGGCCAAATCGTGACAGATGTTTTTGGTTTTTACGCTGTACAGGTCGGCATGCCCCAAATGAATGCCTTAGCCGAAAATCGCATGCCTTTACAGGCGCTATTACTGCAATCGAACGATAGTCTCGCGCAAGCTGCACAATTTTCTTGGCATCCGATTGAAGGCAATCCCAATGAGCTGCCTTTTGCGAGTGAGAGCATTGACCTATTAGTGCTCCCCCATGTTCTAGAATTCGCAGCCGACCCCCATCAAATCTTGAGAGAGGCTGAACGCGTGCTGCGTCCAGAAGGCAGGCTAGTGATCTCCGGGTTTAATCCCGCCAGCCTTTGGGGTGTCCGCCAATACCTCAGTCGCCTAATTGGCAGCCCCTATCTGCCAAGAGATGGTCAATTTATCAGCCTGATCCGAGTCAAGGACTGGCTACAACTCCTCAACTTTACCCTCGATCGCGGCCATTTTGGATGCTACAAGCTCCCACTCCAAGGTCAGTCTGGCATGGCTAGGATGGATTTTCTGGAGCCCATGGGTAACCGATGGTGGCCAATATTTGGGGCGATATTTTTAGTTTCAGCGATCAAACGCCAGCAAGGTATGCGCCTTGTCGGCCAAGCTCAAGCTAAACGCATCCCAACCATCCCACAACTCAGTCCAGCGGCCGAGCGCAATAAACTGAAGCAAACCAAAGACTGATTACAGTATCAATATGCCCCATACCAAACCACTTCCCCACATCATCATCTATACCGATGGTGCCTGCAAAGGCAATCCTGGCCCTGGTGGCTGGGGGGCAGTTTTACGCTCTGGGGGCCATGAGAAACACATTCATGGTGGCGCAGAGCTCACCACCAACAACCGGATGGAAATTAGTGCCGTCATTCATGCGCTAAAAGCCCTCAAGCAAACCAGCTCGGTTGAGCTCTGGACCGACTCCCAATACGTCCAAAAAGGGGTAACAGAATGGCTGGAAGGCTGGAAAAAACGGGGTTGGAAGACGGCCAGCAAGGCTTCCGTTAAAAACGCCGATTTATGGCAAGAATTAGATGCCCTACTACCTGACCACAAGATCTCTTGGCATTGGGTCCGAGGCCATAACGGCCACCCTGGGAACGAGCTGGCAGACATGTTGGCAAACCGAGGTGTGGAAGAATTCCTACCCTAGCGTCAGAAGCGCGTTTTTGAGTGGCTTATGAGAGAATGTGCCGATAGGCGGAGATGCTGTAAATTCTGCTAAACCCATATAAATCAAAAGAAAAAACGTCGAGACCGTGTCAAAAATTGAAACTTTAGCCAATAAGCTATTCAGCAAGTTACTCACACTCAAAAATTGGGCCTTGGCTCAGCTTTGTGCCCTGTGGAAAAAATACTCACCCCAGCTCAAGCAATTGGATTTTGCCAAGGTAAAGACCTTCACCCTGAAATACAAATGGCGCATTCTGGCAATCATCATTGCGCTATACGCCCTTTCTAAGGCATACGACTATTTCTTCCCGGCAACCGACAAAGCTGGTGGCCCAGTGACCGTAACCACAATCGTTGTCGAGAAAAAAGATATCCCTCTCATTCTGGAGGCTACTGGCACCATTGTCTCGAACAATATTGTTGATATTCGCCCAATGATTACCAATACAGTCACCAAGATCTTAGTAAAAGATGGCCAAGAGGTGAAAGCTGGAGACTTGTTGTTTCAGCTTGACGATCGCAACGACAAAGCCACCTATGAAAAACTCAAAGCGTTGGCAGACGATGCTCAGAGTCAATATCTTCGCGCTAAAGAGTTGGTCGCCAAGAACTTTATCTCCAAAGCAGGCTTAGAAACTTCTTCAGCCAACGCCAAATCCGCAATGGCTGCTGCTAAAGCTGCGGAAGCACAGCTTTCATTCGATTACATCCGCTCACCAATTGATGGTCGTGCCGGCATTGTGAACGTCTTTCCTGGCTCCCTGGTACAGGCAAGTAACGTTGTCTCGACCGCCACTAGCTCTACCGCTACATCGAGCGTTGGTGCCATGGTCACAATTACACAATTAAACCCAATCAATGTGCAGTTTGTCATTCCCGAAGAAAATATCCCTATTCTTTTAGAGAACCAACTTGATGGTGATGCGATTCCAGTAACAGTTACCGTCGGGGATCAAGGCAAAAGAACCTATGATGGCAAAGTATTGGTAATTGACAATCAAGTCGATCCTTCGATTGCAGCGGTGCGTGTAAAAGCACAAATCCCCAATGATTCAAAGACACTTCTTCCAGGTCAGTTTGCACGCGTTTCCCTCATTGCCAAGACTTTAAAAGATGTGATTGCCGTACCTTCACAAACAGTCATTCTGAGTCCTCGAGGAAAAGTGGTTTACATCGTTGATAAGGATGAGAAGGCCGTCTCTAAAACAGTCAAAGTGCTTTATGACTACCAAGGTCAATCTGTTATAGAGGGTATAGAGGCTGGCGACAGAGTGGTTGTTGAAGGCAAGCAGAATCTGCGTCCTGGCGGCAAGATACGCGAGGCTAAAGCCGCCGCTCCTGCTCAGAACTAACATCAGTTATCCAGAGAACATATGAATATCTCCGAATTATGCATTCGGCGCCCAGTAATGACGGTGTTGCTTTCTATAGCAACCGTGATTGCAGGTGCCGTTGCTTACATTAATATTCCTGTTGCAGCCCTACCAAGCTTTAACTCCCCCGTTATTTCTGTAAGCGGTAGTTTGCCTGGCGCATCGCCAGAAAACATGGCTGCCTCGGTTGCCCTACCTTTAGAAAAGGAATTCTCAACCATCGATGGTATTAAGGTCATTAGCTCGAGTAACTTTTTGGGCACAACCAATATCACTCTGGAATTTAATAACGATAGAGATATTGATAAGGCTGCTGTAGACGTACAAGCTGCACTATTGCGCGCACAAAAACGTTTACCAATCGAAATGACCATTCCACCGTCATATCGAAAAATTAATCCCGCAGACACGCCAGTGCTAGTGGTGCGGATGAGTTCCCCTTCAATGAATCTCTCCGACCTCAATGACTTTGCCGAAAACTTGCTCTCCCCTAATCTTTCTACGATTAGTGGTGTTGCGCAGGTTCTCGTCTATGGCGCAAAGAGGTATGCAGTTCGTGTCCGCGCCCATCCTGATGCCTTGGCCAATCGCAACCTCACCATGGATGACGTCGCAATTGCTATCAATAAAGCCAATGCAAACAGCCCAGTTGGTGTTTTAGATGGTCCGCGTCAATCGATCACTATTTATGCCAATGCGCAATTAGTCAAACCCGAAGAGTTCGCAAACCTGGTGATTAGCCAGAAAAATGGTCTGCCGGTTTACTTGAAGGATGTAGCTGACGTTACTGAAAGCTATGAGGATGTGAAAACATGGGCAACAGCAGGTGGAGAACGCTCTATTGCAATCGCTATTTTGCGCCAACCAAGCGCCAATACTGTTCAGGTAGTTAATTCTGTTAAAGCCTTGATTCCCCAGTTGCAAAAACAAATGCCTGCATCAATCAAGCTGCAACTTCTAAATGACCGCTCGCTCTCGATTATTGAATCGATTCATGACGTCAACCTGACGCTAGCTTTAACGGTGCTATTAGTTGTCTTGGTCATCTTCTTATTCTTGAAGCATATTTCAGCAACGGTGATTCCATCAATTAGTTTGCCGATCTCCCTGATTGGCGCATTCTTCCTCCTGTACTTCTTAGGCTATAGCCTCGATAACATTTCTTTATTGGGCATTACGCTTGCCGTGGGTCTAGTAGTGGATGATGCGATCGTTGTCCTTGAGAACATCATGCGCTATGTTGAAGAAGGCATGGATCCACTCAAAGCATCTCTTAAGGGAAGTAAAGAGGTTGGATTTACGATCATCTCGATTTCTATTTCATTGGTAGCAGTATTTATTCCACTGTTTTTTATGGCGGGCCCGATCGGTCTGCTCTTTAGAGAATTTGCTGTAGTCGTTTCACTGTCTATTTTGGTATCGGCAGTTGTGTCTCTCACCGTTGTGCCAATGCTCTGCAGTCGATTTTTACCAAAACCTGGACAACACGCCAAGGAATTTGCGATTAACAAGAAATTCGATCGCTTCTTCGATTGGATGCTCAAGACTTACATCCACTATCTTGACTTGGCTTTAAAGAATCGCAAGAAGGTCTTAATCGGGGCATTCGCCACTTTCGCCATCACAATTTTTCTATTCATATACAGTCCAAAAGGCTTCTTCCCTGAAGAGGATATCGGACAAGTACTGGCTACCACGGAGGCCTCTGAAGATATTTCCTTCAAAGCCATGTTGGCATTACAAGATCAAGCAGCTGCCTTAGTTGGCGCAGACCCTAACGTTGATAGCTTGATTTCTGTTGTTGGTGGTGGCGCAAGCTCAGGAACCAATACAGGACGTATTTTCATCATCCTGAAAGACAAAGCTGATCGCCAAAAAATGACTAAAGTCATGGAGGGCTTGCGCGCTAGATTTAGAGAATTACCAGGCCTCCAGGTCTACATGCGTCCTGTCCAGAACTTACAGTTGGGTGGTAAGAGTAGTAAAAGTCGCTATCAATTTACCCTGCAAAGCGTTGGCTTTGAAGGCGTCAATGAATGGGCTGATAAGTTGATGCAAAAAATGCGTGCCGATCCAATCTTCCGCGACGTCACCAGCGACTCTCAGCTCAAGGGTCTTAATGTCAAAATTGAAATCAATCGAGAAAAGGCTGCTAATGCTGGCGTCACGATTGCGGATATACGGACCGCCCTCTACGACTCCTATGGCGAACGTCAAGTGTCTACTATCTATACACCAGTTAACACATACTATGCAATCCTTGAGACCGCAGAAGAAGATCGTCAGTATGAAAGCGATTTAAATAAAGTCTTTGTGCGTGGTCGAGCTACAGATAAATTGGTGCCGCTGTCTAGTGTTGCTAGTTTTGTGCGTACCGTAGGTCCAACAGCAGTGAACCACCAAGGGCAGATTCCTGCAGTTACGCTTTCATTTAATCTTGCCCCAGATGTCTTCTTAGGAGATGCTACAAAGAAAATTGAAGCCTACACAAAAGAAATCGGTCTACCCCCTTCAATCATCACTAGTTATGGTGGCGATGCCGCGGTCTTTAAAGATAATCAGTCGGGACAGATGATTTTGATTCTTTCTGCACTAGGTGTTATTTATATTCTTCTCGGTGTTTTATACGAGAGCTACATTCATCCACTAACGATTTTTGCCGGCTTACCCTCCGCAGCAATCGGCGCCCTAATAGCACTGAGAATCTTTGGCTTTGAGCTGACCATCATTGCTTCAATTGGTATCTTGCTCTTAATTGGTATCGTCAAGAAGAATGCGATTTTGATGATTGACTTTGCTCTGGATGCCCAACGCAACCAGGGTATGACTCCAGAAAAAGCGATCCGAGAAGCTTGTATTTTGCGTTTCCGCCCAATCATGATGACCACCTTTGCCGCCCTCATGGGCGCCCTACCGATTGCCTTTGGTATTGGTGCTGGTGCAGAGTTACGTCAACCGCTTGGTATTAGCGTGGCTGGAGGTTTGATCTTCTCGCAGTTTGTGACACTGATCGTTACTCCTGTGATTTATCTTTACCTTGATAAGTATGCAGGCAATGGCCCAATGGAAATTCCCGCTTCTGTTCTCGAGGGAACCTAATGCGCCAAGTTATTCTGGATACGGAAACCACTGGATTAAATCCAGCTACTGGTGATCGCATTATTGAAATTGGTTGTGTAGAGATGGTGGGTCGTCGCCTTACTGACCGAACCTTTCATTACTACATTAATCCAGAGCGCGATATTGATGCTGGTGCTTTTGCTGTTCATGGTTTATCGCGAGATTTTCTGTCTGATAAACCGATCTTCGCCAGCATTATTGAAGAGTTAATTGAATTTGTTGATGGCGCAGAAATCGTGATTCATAACGCAGCCTTTGACTTAGGCTTCTTAGATAATGAGTTCACCCTGCTAAAGCGCCCTCCCTTTAGGGGTCTTGCTGCAAAAATCACCGATACATTGCTAGATGCACGCCAGATGTTCCCGGGCAAACGTAATTCTTTGGATGCGTTGTGCGATCGTTTTGCCATTAGCAATAAGCATAGGACTTTGCACGGCGCTTTATTAGACGCGCAGCTATTGGCGGAAGTCTATCTCTCAATGACTAGGGGTCAAGAGGATCTGACAATTGATTTGGTCGACTACACCGTTAATACTGACGCAATGGGACACACCAAAGCCTTGCCAAGCAAGCTCAAGCTTTTAAAGGCAAGCGCCGAAGAGTGTGCAAGTCATGAAAAAATTCTGCTGGAGATTATTAAAGCAAGTAAAAAGGACTCCGTTTGGAGTCCTTCTATTCAAGCGAGCAACTAAAGAAATCAACCAAAGCGCAACCTTAAATTGCCGCTGCGATTGCCTTACCAAGATCGTCAGTCTTAGCTGTTCCACCAACATCAGGTGTCAATGGAGCATGCCCAGGACCAGCAGCAAGGGTCTTTTCAATAGCAGTAAAGATTGCCTTGCCAGCCTCTGGGTAACCCAAGTGATCCAACATCATGGAGCCACTCCAAATTTGACCAATTGGGTTAGCAATCATCTTGCCGTAGATATCTGGTGCAGAGCCGTGAACTGGCTCAAAGAGTGATGGGAACTTGCCTTCTGGGTTAATGCTGCCAGATGGGGCTACGGCAATCGTACCGGTACATGCAGGACCCAAGTCAGACAAAATATCGCCAAACAAATTACTGGCCACAACCACATCAAAACGATCTGGATTCATAACGAAATGCGCTGCCAAGATATCGATGTGGTATTTATCAGTCCGAATATCGGCAAACTTCTTGGACATGGCTTCAACACGCTCGTCCCAATATGGCATGGTGATTGCAATACCATTGGACTTGGTTGCCGAAGTAACATGCTTTTTAGGACGGCTCTGAGCAAGATCAAAAGCGTATTGCAAAATACGATCGACACCTTGACGAGTAAAAATGGATTCTTGAATCACAAACTCACGGTCAGTATCAGGGAACATTTTTCCACCGACGCTGGAGTACTCGCCTTCAGTGTTCTCGCGAACCACAAAGAAATCAATATCACCAGGCTTGCGATTGGCCAATGGGCAAGGAATGCCAGGCAATAAACGCACTGGGCGCAAATTCACATACTGATCAAATCCACGACGGAACTGAATCAAACTGCCCCACAAAGAAACGTGGTCGGGCAAGATGTCCGGCATACCAACTGCACCAAAATAAATGGCGTCGTATTTCATGAGGGTGTCAAACCAGTCATCCGGCATCATCTTGCCGTGCTTAAGGTAGTAGTCACAGCTTGCAAAATCAAAATGATCAAATTGCATGCCAATGCCGAACTTACTGCTGGCCGCTTCTAATGCGCGCACGCCTTCAGGCATCACTTCTTTACCAATGCCGTCACCAGCGATAACGGCAATCTTAGGATTTTTAACGATCTTTTGTGCTTTCATGGTGTTTCAGTCTCTTGAATAGATTGTTCTAATGGATCTAGTGATTTTACTAGCTTTATGTATTAACTAATGGCCCGGCGAATCTCGTCAGCCTTGGGCTTTTCGCCTTGAATGGACTCGCTGTCATGCTCGGTAGTGTTCTCAATGGTTTCAGGAACAGCCTCTTGCATTCGAATATTGTCTTTTGGGCAGATTGGCGCTCCATAGCTGGCCCATTTTTTTAGCAAAGTCACCTCATAGCCACATTGAGCACACTTAGCCTTGCTACGACTGGCATTACTCGGTCTTGGGGGCGGGAACACAATGGCTTGATGGGGATATGGTCCAAGTTCCTGGCTAATCATCATCAACTTGACCACTAATTCTTCGGTGGCATGTGCCATCCGCGCCGGACCCTCAAGTCCAACTGTTTGCGCAATGCCTTTGAAATCCTCGCCGTGCCCACTAAAGCAATCATCTACTGCATGGCAAAGCTCATGGACTAGGGTGTCGAGTAACTGCACTGGATCATCGAGCTTAGGGGAGATGAAGATCTCATTCACGCCACCGCCAGAACGCTCACGTGGCCAACATTGGCCCAATGTCGTTCTAGGACTGCTGGAAGCAGGAAATCCACAAGACACTCGAACCGGAGGAATGGCATAACCAGCCTTTGAAAATACAGGCTCTAGATGCCTTATAGCGTCTTCAAGCCAGGCTTCACGTACAGAATGTTGCTTCATATTGCGTATTTCTAGGAGTTATCAAAATGGTGAATTGCGATCATACGCCACCAAAAGTAGAATGGGCTTATGAAAGATCTGGAAAGCCTTAGCGCATCACAAGCAGTTCAAGCCCTTGCAAAAAGAGAGATTAAGGCCACAGACCTCTTGCTTGCCTGTCTAGATCGTATTGGCCAGCGAGAAAGCACTGTTAAAGCCTGGGTTAGCCTAGGCAAAGAGAATGCCCTAGCCCGAGCCAGAGAGCTTGATAAAGGCGCCATTAGAGGGCTTTTGCATGGCCTACCAATTGGCGTCAAAGATCTATACGACACCTTTGACCTCCCTACCTCCTACGGCTCTCCAATCTACACCAATCACTACCCTGCTACCGATGCTGTTTCGGTAGCGCTGATGCGCCAAGCCGGCGGAATCATTCTTGGCAAAACCGTCACTACTGAATTTGCGGCATTTAAGAGTGCTGCCACCTCAAATCCACACAACCCTTTACATACCCCTGGTGGCTCTTCAAGCGGATCTGCAGCAGCAGTAGCGGACTTCATGGTGCCGCTTGCTACTGGTAGCCAAACTGCAGGATCTATTATTCGCCCCGCTTCATTCTGTGGCGTGGTCGGCTACAAGCCGAGCTTCGGAAAAATCAGTACCGCCGGTGTCAAAAGCCTATCCCCAATACAAGATACCTTGGGTTGCTTTGGCAGGAGTATTGGTGATGTTGCTTTAGGCGTCGCTGCAATGAGTGGCGATCATGCGCTTGCAAAGATTGAAGATCTTCACAATAAGCCACGCATTGCCATTTGCAAGACTCCAGATTGGGCGCTTGCTCAAAAGGAAACGGCTGCTGCTCTTGCAGTAGCGAGATTTGCCGCAGAAGCGATTGCCAAAGGCAGCGTTGGCGACTTGAAGCTGCCACCAATATTTAATCAATACTCACAAACTCAAGCGCGCATCATGGCAGCAGAAATGTCACGCAGCTTAACGTTCGAGCGTGTTCGCTTTCCGAAGAAAATCAGTCCACAGCTAGCTAAGCAGTTAAACGATGGTGCGGCAATCTCTTATGAGCAATACACAAAAGATCTTTTGCTGCATCAAGAAGCACACGCTGCAATACAGCTGATATTTAGCAAAGAGCTGGACCTCATCATTGCGCCTAGTGCGATTGGTGAGGCGCCTGGGTCAAAAGAAACTACTGGAGATCCCATCTTCTGTAGAGGCTGGACTTTACTTGGTCTGCCCTGCATTAATCTGAACATCACTAGCGGCTCTAATGGAATGCCGGTAGGAGTGCAACTGATTGCAGGTCCAGGTAAAGATCATTTCTTATTAAGTGCCGCAAGAGTCTTTGCACGCTCACTGTCCGATCCCGTCACACGGGATCAGGCTTAATAATTCTAGTTTTAACTGATAACTAATCGAGAGTGATGTGCGCTGATTTAATTGCCTTATTCCAAAATGGCAATTCTTTCTTGAGCAAAGCATCCGTTGCTGCAGGCGTCAGATAACGCAATTCAACACCGGCAGTATCAGCACGCTCTTTCACTTCCGGTAACGCCAAACTTGCTTTTACAGAATCTGTTAATTTTGTAATGACTGGTGCGGGCGTACCTGTTGGAGCATATAAGGCAACCCATGACTCTAGTTGGAAAGTTGGCAATCCCGCCTCGGCAGTAGTTGGAACATTGGGCATGCCAGGGTGACGCGTCTTACCAGTAACAGCCAATGCTTTGAGTTTGCCACTCTGCACATGTTGCATCACTGACGGTGGCGTAGTGATGAATACCTGAACCTGACCAGCAAGAACATCTTGTACTGCAGGGCCTGAGCCCTTGTAAGGAACGTGCACTATCTCAACACCAGTAATTTGTTTGAAGATTTCAGTGCCAATATGAGATACCGAGCCATTACCTTGAGATGCATAGTTCAACTTACCGGGATTCGCTTTGGCGTAGGCAATAAATTCTTTGAGATTGTTGACTGGTACTGATGGGTGCACTGCAATCACATTCGTAGAAACAGTCAGCAGTGCAATGGGTGAAAAATCCTTAATGGGATCCCATGGCAATTTATCCATCAATGCAGGGTTGCCAACATGGTAACCAGAGTATGAGATCAATAAGGTATAGCCATCAGGTTTAGCCTTAGCCACGTATTGGTAAGCAGTATTACCACTGGCCCCTGGCTTGTTATCCACAATTACTGGCTGACCAATCACTCTCGTTAAAGGCTCGCTTAATAAACGCGCAGAAGTATCCACTAAACCACCCGGAGGATTTGGCACGACCAATACGATCGGATGCTCTGGAAAGGTTTGTGCATGTGTGATGCTAAAACTTAATGCAATAGCAGCAAGTGCAAAAAACTTTTGAATGGTTTGGTGGATTTTCATATTCATCCTTGTGAATTTGATTTCTGATGTCTCTATCTCTGCCCAACTTTAACATCACCAAAGACTGCTTGTGCTTCCCGCGGCAAGCAACGCCAATAGCGCTCATGAGAGCTCACCACACCATCTAATGCTGCTGCAGCCTCCCAAGCCCAGCGAGGTTTGTACAAGAAGGCACGTGCTAATGCAATTAAATCTGCATCACCCTTCTCTAAAATTGCTTCGGCCTGATGAGGGTCGGTAATGAGGCCAACAGTCATCGTTGGTAGACCAGATTTGTCTTTCACGATCTTGGCAAAAGGTACTTGATAGTTTGGTCCAATCGCAATTTTTTGCTTTGGTGAAATACCACCAGAGGAGATGTGAACGAAATCACAGCCAATGGGTTTTAACTGAGCAGCAAACTCTGCTGTTTCTTCTGGCGTCCAACCACCCTCCATCCAATCACTCGCTGAAATTCGAATACCCAAGACACCTTTATAAGCAGCGCGCACTGCTTTGAATAACTCCAAAGGAAAGCGAATCCGATTTTCAAATGAACCACCGTACTCATCAGTGCGTTGATTGGCAATGGGCGATAAGAACTGGTGCAATAAATATCCATGAGCCCCGTGCAATTCAATACCATCTATGCCAACTCGGTCAGCTCGTTGGGCAGACTCTACAAACGCTTGAATCAAACTACTCAACTCTGCTTTAGAGAGTTCATGGGGCAAACGCTCTCCATCCAATTGAGGAATAGCAGAAGGTGCTTCCATTTCCCAGCCGCCTTGATCAACAGCCAGTAGTTGACCGCCATTCCAAGGGGTTGCACTGGAGGCTTTGCGTCCAGCATGTGCCAACTGAATAAATACTGGGGTGGCAGGCGCTAATTTACGGGCTCGAGTGAGTTTGTCTTTCAAGGCAGCCTCGGTGCGGTCATCCCACAATCCAAGACAGGCTGGCGTAATACGGCCCTCAGGGGTTACGCCAGTCGCTTCAATAATGAATAGAGCAGCACCGCTATTGAGCAAATTACCCCAGTGCATTAAATGCCAGTCAGTTGCCTCGCCATTAACGGCGGCGTATTGGCACATCGGCGCAACCACAATACGATTAGCCAGCTTCAACGGCCCATTAGGGGAATTGAGGGTGTAGCTTGAAAATAATAAACTCATGAAATAGCCTCTTAGATGACTTCTAAACACCAAAAACAGTAGAGAAAAGCTGAAATTCGCTTAAAGCGATAGAATACTAAAAACAAGAATATACGAGACAGCAAAGTCGTGCAGATAGGTATTCTGAGCGCCTTGGCTAGACCCCTTTAACCCTGAAAGCTATTGAATAAATATGATGAATGCACCTCAAGCCTTTGAATCTAAAGAAGATATTGGTCACTATATCGGCGGTAAGGTAGTTAATCCTAAAGATGGTCGTTTTGCTGATGTCTACAATCCAGCAAAAGGTAAGGTAGCTCGGCGCGTTGCACTAGCAAGTCGCAAAGAAGTAGATGAAGTCGTAGCAGTTGCTCAAACTGCATTTCAGACTTGGAGTCAAACATCCCCCTTGCGTCGTGCACGCATTATGTTTAAGTATCTTGAGCTCCTCAACGCCAATCGCGATGAATTAGCCGCCATCATTACAGCTGAACATGGCAAAGTATTTACAGATGCACAAGGTGAAGTTGTTCGCGGTCTTGAGATTGTGGAATTTGCTACTGGCATTCCTGAGTTACTCAAGGGTGACTACACAGAGCAGGTGTCTACCGATATCGATAACTGGGTGATGCGCCAACCTTTGGGGGTCGTTGCAGGCGTCACGCCATTTAATTTCCCGGTCATGGTTCCAATGTGGATGTTCCCAGTAGCGATTGCTTGTGGCAACACCTTCATTCTCAAGCCAAGCCCGACTGATCCATCTGCCTCACTATTCATGGCCAAACTTCTCAAAGAAGCTGGTTTACCTGATGGTGTATTTAACGTCGTGCAAGGTGATAAAGAAGCAGTTGATGCCTTGATCGAAAATCCAGATGTCAAAGCCGTTAGCTTTGTGGGTTCAACCCCTATTGCGAATTACATTTATGAGCGCTGCGCTCACTTTGGCAAACGCTCCCAAGCACTTGGTGGCGCGAAGAACCACATGGTCATCATGCCTGATGCCGATATGGATAAAGCCATCGATGCATTGATTGGTGCTGCCTACGGTTCTGCTGGTGAGCGCTGTATGGCGATCTCAGTTGCAGTCTTGGTTGGTGATGCGGCCGACAAGATCATGCCAAAACTGATAGAACGCACTAAGACTTTGAAAATCAAGAATGGCATGGAGCTCGATGCTGAGATGGGTCCCATTGTGAGTAAAGCTGCACTCGAACGCATCACTGGCTACATCGAAAGTGGTGTTGCTTCTGGCGCTAAGTTGCTGGTAGATGGACGTGGCTTAAAGGTATCCGGTCTTGAAGATGGCTTCTTCATTGGTGGCACCCTGTTTGACAACGTCACCCCAGATATGAAGATCTACCTAGAAGAAATCTTTGGACCAGTACTGTCTTGCTTGCGCGTTGCGAACTTCACTGAGGCCCTAAACCTAGTGAACTCTTGTGAGTTTGGTAATGGTGTCGCTTGCTTTACGAGTGACGGCAATATCGCTCGTGAATTTGCGCGTCGCGTTCAAGTTGGCATGGTTGGTATCAACGTACCTATTCCAGTGCCAATGGCTTGGCATGGTTTTGGTGGTTGGAAGAAATCCCTCTTTGGCGATATGCATGCCTACGGCAAAGAAGGTGTTCGCTTCTACACCAAGCAAAAGAGTGTGATGCAACGCTGGCCTGAAAGTATTGCTAAGGGCGCAGAGTTTGTGATGCCGACATCTAAGTAAGATACTCAGACATCAACAAAAATGGGGACGAAAGTCCCCATTTTTTTGCCTATGCTTAAGACGATGCTTAAGGCTTGGAATTTAAGAACTCAATTACTGCTTTATTAAATACCTCAGGCACCTCGACATGCGGAACATGTCCAACGTTATCAATTGGCACAAGCTTGGCATTCGGAATAGATTGAGCAGCCTTACGTCCTAGCTCCGGAAAATTACCGAGGGATTTGACTGCTTCCGGCGGCGCAAAGCGGCGCCCAAATACAGTTCGATCTTTTTGACCAATGACTAGCAAGACCGGCATTTTCAATTGCGGCAAATCATTCACGACCGGCTTTTCGGCAATCATTTGATAGGTTAGGACTGAAGTTCGCGCATAAGCTGGGTAGTCAGGGCCTTTTTGGACTCTGACATACACCTCTACAAACTGTTCATAGGCAGGCTGCCAATTCGGAAAGTAGCTTTGTAAGAACTTGCGATAACTTGTTTCCGTCTGAGACATCTCTAGTTTCAACAAATTGTCATTCTGCTGTGGGGGAATGTCTTTACTGTAATCCTCAAGACCCAGTGGATTCTCTAGCACGAGCTTCTGAACTGTTTGTGGATATAAACGCGCAAAGCGTACGCCCACCATACCCCCCATCGAATTGGCGATCACGGAAACTTGCTTGATCTTCAAAGAAGTCAGTAAAGCCTGAGTATTGGCTGCGAGATCATCAAAGTGGTATTGCACATCTGGCTTAGAAGATTTACCAAAACCAATCTGATCTGGCGCTATCACGCGATAACCCGCCTGAGTTAATGCTGGGATGGTTAACTTCCAGTAGTCACTAGAAAAATTCTTGCCATGAAAAAGCAATACCGCGCCTTTCTGTTTGCCTTGTGCAGGCACATCCATATACATCATGCTGGCTGGCTGGCCTTGCAAACTTGTTTTGAATTCTTTTAATGGATAGGGATAAGGCCAAGCACTTAAACGCAAGTCCAAAGGAGTGGCATTGGAGTACAGGCTTGGAGTTGGAGTTTGAACTTGAGCAGGTGCGCTAGCAGACTGCTCTGCTGTTGTGCAAGCCGATAGCAATACTGCGCTAGCGCACACCAAAAATAAACTCTTGATGGGGGTGTTCATCTTTAGATAATCTTGATTTTCAAAGGTGTCAGGCCATCAACACTACCTTCAAGTACATCACCTTTTTTAACTGGGCCCACACCAGCAGGCGTGCCAGAGAAAATCAAATCGCCGGGCTCTAAAGTAAATAAAGTAGATAGGTACGCAATCGTGTCAGGCACATTCCAGATCAGCTGATTGAGATCACCCTCTTGGCGGACTTCACCATTGACCAAAAGCTTAACACTGCCTTGGCTTGGATGACCACACTGATCTGCAGGAGTCAAAGGGCCGCAAGGCGCTGATTGATCAAATGCTTTACCAGTATCCCAAGGTCGACCCATTTTCTTGGCCTCACCCTGCAAGTCACGTCGCGTCATATCCAGACCAACTCCATAACCATATACATGATCAAGTGCTTTATCTGCAGGAATATTTTTTCCGCCTTTAGAAATTGCTACAACCATTTCAATTTCGTGATGAACATCGCTTGAAAGACTTGGATAGGCCATGTCTTTTCCATCGGTCACGATCGCAGTTGCTGGTTTCATAAAAAAGAACGGTGGTTCGCGATCTGGATCATGGCCCATCTCACGAGCATGGTCAGCATAATTTCGGCCAACGCAATAGATTCGGTTGACTGCAAAACGACGGGTATCGCCTACAACTGGCAATGTTGAGATTACCGGTGGATCGATTACATATGCTGAACTCATGACTAACCTTTCAATAGGAAATTTTTGGTACTGACTATTTATTGCTGAATGAAATACCTTATCTAGCCACTTCTTTGGCGATGGAATTTTTTAAAATACCAATGCCATCAATCTCAATTTCAACTGTATCACCTGGCTGCATAAATACTGGAGGTGTTCTCGCGTAACCCACACCAGCAGGCGTACCGGTAATCACTACATCGCCAGGTTCTAAAGTCATCACTTCAGAGATCAAAACCAGGGTTTCAACAACGCCCCACAAAAAATGTTCGGTATTGCTGTCTTGCATGATCTTGCCATTAAGGCGCGACTGAATCCGCAAACCATGGGCAGCCCCTGGCAACTCATCAGGGGTCACTAGGCAAGGACCAAAACCACCTGTTTGATCAAAGTTTTTACCAATGGTCCATTGAGTAGATTTACGCTGATAGTCGCGCAGACTACCGTCATTAAAAATACTGTAGCCAGCAACAGCTTCCAATGCATTCTCTTTGGTCAATCGATGGCATCTTTTGCCAATCACGAAGGCCAACTCTGCTTCGTAATCCAACTTATCCGAAACCGGTGGAACAATCATCGGCTGCTCATGCCCTAACAATGAGCTTGGAACTCTCATAAAGAAAGATGGGTAATCTGGACGAGCATGCCCACCCTCTTTAGCATGGTCTGCATAGTTCAGGCCCATGCAAACAATTTTTTCAGGTTTTGGAATCACTGGGGCAAAGGCAATACCATCAGCTGACTTCCAGGAAAGATTTGCTTGTGCCTGAATCTCTTTAGCACGCTTCATCCATAATGGCGTGGCGATGATCTCAAGCAAGGTGGCAGGAAGATTGGCATCTACCCCTGAAAGTGCAATCCATTCTTTTTGACTCGCATCTTTAAAAATGCCGACGCGAGTGTCTTGCTGGTTGGATGGATTTGGATAATAAGTAAATAAACGCATTTAAAGCCTTTCCGCCGTCTCTTGATGAAGTCTTTTTATATCGACTCTGTATTTTTTCTTCGGTGAGTATGCTGCAATTTTAAAACTAAGATGCTCAGTGCTAAAGCAAATGTCAGGGCATTGGCCAAAATCAGTGGCCACTTTTCAATCGCCAACCCATAAATCAACCATAAGCCCACTCCGGCGGTAAATAAACTATACATACCCAATGAAATGCCAGATAAGTCTCTAGTACGCCAAGATTGGATCGCCTGAGGTAGAAACGCAATAGTGGTCAAAAAGGCAGCAGAGTAGCCAATGATTTCAATGTGATAAGCCTCTAGGTTCATGCTTTTATTGTAGTTATTTATCCCATTAAATCCTTGACCTTAGTCAGACCTCATTTGCAAGGTCAATAAATGCGTAGATAATGGAATTTCAAGATTTACCCATAACAATTACTAAAAGAAATGATGAGACTAACTACTTCCAAATTGATGGGCCTTGGCCTAATTCTGGCGGCTTTTACCAGCCTTCCTCAAGCACAAACTGCGGCTATTAAAGCTTATCCGGATAAACAAGTCCGACTGGTGATTCCCTTCCCTCCAGGTGGCGCTACTGACGTTATTGGCCGCATCATGGCTCAAGAACTCTCCAAGTCTTTAAACCAACAGGTAGTAGCGGATAACCGAGCGGGTGATAGCGGCAACATTGGGGCTGATATGGTTGCTAAGGCCCCGGCAGACGGCTACACCCTGCTAATGGGCGCCCTGACATCGCATGCTATTAACTCCAATCTTGAAAAAGGCAGCATTAAATACGATCTCGAGAAAGACTTCACGCCGGTTGCAGTGGTCGGAGTGGTGCCGCTTGTTTTTGTGGTGAACCCATCGGTTCCAGTCAAAAATATGAAAGAGTTCATTGCTTATGCCAAGGCCAATCCTGGCAAGCTTACCTTTGCATCATCTGGAGCTGGTGCCCCGCAGCGATTGGCAATGGAAATGTTCCGTTTCCAACTGGGCCTCGATTTGCTACATGTCCCATACAAGGGCAGCGGCCCTGCTATGACAGATCTGGTCGGCGGCCAAGTATTGAGCATGTCCGAGACTGTTCCTGCAGCCTTACCGTTTATTCAATCAGGTCAGTTAAGGCCTCTTGCTGTCACAACCGCAAAACGCATCAGCCAACTACCCGACGTACCAACCGTTACTCAGGCTACAGGCTTGCCTAACTTTGATGTTGTCAGCATGTTTGGTATCGAGGCACCTGCTGGAACACCCAAGCCCATCGTCGATAAGTTGAGCTCGGATATCAAAATCATTCTGCAACACCCTGATGTTCAAGAACGTATGTTGGCTGCAGGGGTCTATGTAAACTACCTTTCGCCAGCTGATTCCGCAAAACGAATTTCTCGTGAGCTCAATATGTGGGCAAAAGTCGTTAAGGATGCAAACGTTAAGGTTGATTAAGCCAGAAACTAGCTAATCTCATATTCCTAGCGGATTCACAAAAAAGGCCAATGAAATTCATTGGCCTTTTTACTTTTCACAACTCAACCGAAGATGTAACCGAGAATTATTCCTTCTCGAGCTTTGCCTGGTTAGCCACTTGCTCCCATTTCTTTTTTTCTGCAGCAACAAATAGCTTGGTATTCGCAGGAGTGTCACCTACCGACCAGCCGCCTAAGTCTTTCCAGCGCTGCTTGATCTCTGGTGTTTCTAGAGACTTCTTAACTGCCGCATAAATCTTATCGATGACTGGCTTAGGTGTACCTGCCGGAACAAATAAACCAAACCATGCAGTTACTTCAAAATTAGGGAAGCCTGATTGAATCATGGTTGGAACGTCAGGCAGTTCGGCTACACGCGTCTTACTAGTAACTGCCAGGGCTCTTAATTTCCCAGCTTTAATGTATTGCATTGAGCTTGGCAGGTTATCGACCATCATATTGACTTGTCCAGCCAATAAATCAGCTAATGCAGGGCCAGCTCCTTTGTATGGAACGTGAAAGATGTCAATGCCAGCTTGCACGCGAAGTAATTCACCGGACATGTGAATAGACTGACCACGACCCGATGAAGCAAAGGAGTACTTGCCAGGATTGGCCTTAGCCAAAGCGACCAACTCAGCCACTGTCTTTGCTGGAAAGTCTGCATTCACCACCAAAACATTTGGGGTAGCCAGCACAACAGTAATTGGCTCCATATCCTCAACTTTATAAGGAAGCGTTTTATAGAGGCTGTAGTTAATGGCATTAGTACCGATATTGCCCATAGCCATGGTGTAGCCATCTGCAGGTGCGGCAATCAACGCTTGAAGGGCAATAATGCCTGCGCCACCCGCTTTATTCTCCACCACCACTGTTTGACCAAGCTCCCTTGACAAAACATCTGAAAGTTGCCGAGTTGCAATATCAGTTGTTCCGCCAGGCGCTGCAGTCACGATGATCTTTAGCGGCTTATTGGGAAATGGATCGGCCGCATTTGCCCAAGGTGAAATAGCAATAATTGCTGCAGTTGCAGCAAAAATCATGGTGCGAATTTGGTTCAATTGAAAATGTTGAAACATCCTGATCTCCGAAATTTATAAGTTATTTATTTGAGTGATATACACTCTTTTCACAATATTAAACACTTGTTCAGTTTTATGCGCACTTCTTTATTACTCCATTTTTGCTCCTACCTAGAAAATACCTCTGTTAGCCTGGCTATTCAGCGTAATGCCTGGGTGATTCCAAGTGTACAAACGATCCATATTATGGCGATTGCTGCGGTTCTGATTGCCTCATTAATGATCGACCTCAGATTACTTCGCCTCTCTGGAAATGAGTTTTCGATTGCGAGCATGATGGCTAGATACACCTATATTATTTGGCTTGCCATTCCCATTCTTCTAGCAACAGGAATTGTCATGATCATTGCAGAGCCAGCGCGCTCTTTAGCAAATCCCGCATTTCAATTAAAAATGTTGATGCTGATCATCGTAATCAGCATTACCTATTGGCTACAACACGTTAGCAATCAAAACTCATTTTTCTGGAATGCGAGTCCAAATAAACGCAGACTTGCATCCATACTTGCGCTTTGCTCTATTGCCCTGTGGATTGGAATTGTGTCTTGCGGTCGCTGGATTGCCTATACCTAATGAACCCTGACACAGTATGAATATCAATACCATCCTGCAAATCCTGTATAGCAATCCACTTGCTCAAACTATTCGAGAGAACGAATTGCTTTTTCCTTGGGTAGAAGCTACCCACGTATTGGCTATTACACTGGTATTTGGATCTATTGCCTTGGTAGATCTTCGCTTGATTGGTATTCGCTCTGTCGACAGATCAATTAGTAGAGTTAGCAAAGAGCTATTACCAATTACCTGGTTTGCTTTTCTGGTTGCCGTAATCACTGGCGCCATTCTGTTTAGCTCTAATGCTATTAGCTACAGTCAGAATGTCTACTTCTTAAGCAAGATTATTTTATTGGGGTTGGCTGGCGTCAATATGATGATTTTTCAATTCATTATTGGCGCCAATTTGGAAAAATGGGATGGTCATATACAACTCCCTCCAGCAGCAAGAATTGCAGGGCTAGTATCGATTACCCTCTGGACGGCCATTATTATTTGCGGACGTTGGATTGGCTTTACTTTAGAGCCTGTTTTGGCTCTTTCATAAGGAATCAGAATGAAAAGAAAGTTTCTTGGTATAGCACTTAGCCTCAGCGTCACTTTGGGATTTATATCGCCCTTCTCTTTAGCCCAGCAACCTGGCAAGCCCATCATTAATCCACCGCCCACAGCGAAAGATTGGACTAATCTTGCAAAGCTACCCGATTGGAGCGGTGTATGGAACCCTAAAATTACTGACCAGGACAAGCAGGCTAAAACTAATATGCCCCCCTGGACCCCACAAGCAAATGAACTGATTCAGTTTCAGTTGGCAGAAGAGAAGGCGGGAAGACCGCCCCCACTTTTTGTTAATTGCCTGCCAGAGGCAATGCCTTCTTGGATGCTCATTACACACAATGCCATGGAAGTACTCTTCACTCCAGGTAGAGTCACCATGCTTGGCGAATCGGATGGCAACCGCTTACGACGAATCCACACTGATGGCCGCACGCACCCTGAAGATCCAGATCCAACATTCCATGGGCACTCGATTGGGAAATGGGAAGGCGATACTTTGGTAGTGGATACAGTTGGCATCATGCCGCAATCTTTAATCGCCATTAGTGAAGCGGCTGGCGTTCCCAATAATGGTGATATGCAAATTATTGAGCGCATTCATTTGGTAGGTAAGAATGAATTGCATGACGACATCGAAGTCATCGCACCGAAGGTCTTAACTAAGCCATGGAAAACAACCCGTATTTACTTCCGTCAGCGCGCCAGAAAATTTGACATTGTTGAGGGTGTTTGCCTTGAGGGTTACTTTGCCCCTGGCAAAGACAAATATGGCAATGACACCTTCATACCAGTCCAACATGATGTTGGCGGGAATCGAATTCCACCACAATAAATTTCAAGAGAAAAGCCATGAACCTAAATTTAAAAAAAATAGTAGTCAACGCCACTTTTTTGGTTGGCGCCCTTAGCGCCCTCTCAGCTTTCGCACACCACTCCACGACAATGTTTGATAAGGATAAGATATCGACGATCACCGGGGTTGTAAAAGAAGTGCAATGGACTAACCCCCATGTTGCGATTTTTGTGGATGGCACAGTTAAGGGTAGCGATACTCCAGCCTTATGGTTAATGGAGATGACTAGCCCAGGAAACTTGGCCAGAGCAGGAGGCTGGACACGAAATGCGGTTAAAGCTGGTGATAAGGTTGTGGTTGATTTCAACCCCCTGCGCAATGGCAGCAAAGGTGGTGCACTGAAGAAAATTACACTTGTAGATACTGGCAAGTTCTACACCGCAGATATTCGCGCTCAAGAGAGTGCCAACCTTGAAGAAAAAGAGCAAAAGTAATTCTGCTTCAGATAGCCTGAGCGTTCTGCGCCATGGCTACCTTTACTCTACAGATTTAGCGGAGACTGGACTTGATCAAGGCAAAGGTATGGAAAAGATGGCTTTGAGTGTCAGTGAATCCGTGCTATTTGAAAAGCCCTTACCAACGCCTGCCTGAAAAGAAATAGGTTTGCCATCGTAATACATCATCAGAAAGCCTAACTGCTGGGTATTTTGGTAATTAATCGGCTGGTTTATTTGATTAAGATTTGAATAGTACTCAACGCCCAAGGCGAGCTGGGGAGTTACCTCTCGGGAAATTCGAGTAGCACTTGAAAAGTATGGGGCTTGATGCACATAAGGTTGAGATAGCGGCATATCAATAATAGGGTTAAATGAAATTAACCACTCATCAATATGCTTACCAATAATGAAACGCATTTCAGCGTTATAGCGTGACTCATCAAATTGGGGTTGTACATTAGCAAGCTCAAGATTGGCGCCTGCGAAAAAACTATCACCCTTATCCTCCTGCAATGGCAACCATTTCATTCGAAGCTTGGTAGCGGCATACTGAAATTTATTGTCGTAGTTAACGTAAGAAATATAGAGTCCCGCCTCAAGATCGTGACCTAAACCATAAGCAAACTCTGGCGTCACACGAACACCGTTGTTATTCATGACCTCACCAGGATAACCTGGGGTCTGAATCCCTCTGGGCGTGCTATTTACATGGAGTTCAAGACTTGACTCGCCTTTAGCATTAATCTCGTCATCGTAGACTTGGATTTCATCCTGCAACACTGCATGAGCAATGAAGGGGGTCAAAGCCAAACTGGCTATGAAGAGGATTCGAAGGAAACATCTTTGCATCAACATGATGCAAGAGTTTAGCAACGATTAAGGTTTCTTGACGCGCTCACTCCAAAGCTGCCATGGGCGGCCAATGGTCTTCTCGATAGTCTCTTGGGAGATGGTGGCTTCTGCCGGGGTGAGATATTGAACATTGCCCATCTTCATAGCCTCTGCCTGAATGCTGGCATTCTGAATGGCGTAGACCGACCGAAAGACGACCTTCTTAATCGAGTCAGCTCCCGCAGCATAACCATGACCACGCATCAGAACAAAATACTGCAAACCCATGGTTTTTGATAAAGCATCGCCCAAATCATTATTGCTAATAAACATGTCTGTGTCAGGACTAGGCTTAGCAAAATTACGGATCTCAAATATCGGCGCACCCTCACCTAAGAATGCACTCATGTGATACACCGGCTTCAAGGTAGTGCCTGTCATACCAAAAGGTAAGATTGGTGATGCATGACCATGAATCACTGAATTAATATCGGGACGGTTACGCAAAATCCCACTATGAATAAAGCGCTCCCCATAGGCGGTGCGAGTATCTCCATTGAGCGCTTTGCCATTCATATCAAACTCAATAATGTCCTCAACGGTTACGACCGATGGAGCAACGCTTCTAGCTAAGAAGAAGGTATTTGGATTGCTAGGATTACGAACGCTAATATGGCCGTAGCCATCAACGACATTCTGGTCATACATAATATGGTTTGCTAGGACTAGCTCCTCGACCGCCGTCTTTACGGCAGGAGACGCGGCCATTTGCTCTTGCACTGTAGCCGCCTGTATCGATATGGATACCAAAAACGATACAGATAGAAAGCCATTAAGGATGCTGAGATTTTTCATTATTCAACCTTGCCAATTTTCTTTACTACGTTAACCATCTGTGCGGACTCTTTATCCCAATACACTTTAAAGTCTGGGGCATCCATATATTGAATCGGGCTACCAGCACCATTGATGACGGTACGCACGCGCTCATCATTCGCCGCTAATTTAGCAGCTTCACGCAATTTGTTGGTAATTGCCTCGGGAGTAGCGCTAGGCACAAATAGTCCAGCCCATTGCGCAAACTCAACCTTAACGCCCATCTCTTTAAAACTAGGGACTTCAGGCATGCTCGCAAGACGACCGTCACCCCAGTGAGCTAAGGCACGCACTTTTCCCGCTTTAATCTGCTGCACGATGGAAGAAGGACCAGTAGCAATAGCATCTACCTGCCCGCCTAATAAGCCCACAATCGCTGGGCCAGCACCCGTATAAGGAATATGCACCATATAAAACTTCTCAGAGGATTTGAGTATCTCCATTGGGACGTGCATAGTGCCGTAGTTTCCGGATGAACCGAAATTATATTTACCTGGATTGGCGCGCATATCGGTCACGAATGACTTGTAATCTTTCCACGGACTATCTGCCCTCACAACCAACACGGTTGGATCGGCAGTAAATCGTGCAATTGGCTTGAGTTGGTTTAACTGAAAAGACTGCTCACGCCCTACGATCTTATCGGCCTCGGGAATGATAGAAATTGAAGAGAGAGCCATCAAAATGGTGTAGCCGTCAGGCTTAGATTTAGCAACCGCCGCCATGCCGATACCACCGCCAGCCCCCGCTTTGTTTTCTACAATCACCGGTTGCCCCAAAATACGAGTCATCGCCTCAGCAACAGGTCGCCCTACGGCGTCAGCAACCCCCCCAGGTGGAAATGGCACCACCATGGTGATCGAGTGGCTTGGCCAGGCATCTTGGGCGATAGAAAGCCCAGAAAAGAATGTCAAACTGGCAAGTAATAGTATTGCTGTGATTGTTTGTCTCATAGTATTAATTTAGTTATTATTTGATTTCTTTTATCCTACTACAGCTTTGAACAATACAACTGAGGGACGTCTAAGACGAGACCCCACCGGAGATAGACTATGAAATACGCTGCATTTTCTTTACTAAGCGACCTGAGCAAAACCCGCGTTGGCTCCATCTCGGCTAATGGTAAAACTGTTGAAGAGTTGAATTTAGGTGTCGATGTCAGCGAAGACGGCATTGTTGCAATCTTGCGTGCAGACCTAGCTGGCAAATTACCCAAGCCAGTAGCTACCCATGAATTTAGCGCCATTCGTTTATTGGCTCCAGTTCCAAGACCCAGAAGAAACATTTTTTGCGTTGGTAAAAACTATCACGAGCACGCCAAGGAGTTTTCCAATAGCGGCTTTGATGGCAGTGCCAAGCCTGGTGAAGATATTCCGTCTCATGCAATCTTCTTTACTAAGCCACCAGAATCAGTCACTGGTCCTAACACCAATGTGATTATCCCGACTGCAGTTTCAACTGCAATTGATTACGAAGCTGAATTAACTATCATTATCGGTAAAGGCGGAAAAGGCATTAGCGAGGCGGATGCTATGAAACACGTGTGGGGTTACACCGCCATTAATGATGTGACAGCGCGCGACTGGCAGCAACGCCACAAACAATGGTTCCTCGGTAAAAGCTTTGACACCTTCTGTCCCATGGGTCCTTGGGTTGTGACGGCCGATCAGGTCAACGCCGAAGATATATCAGTCAAATGCTGGGTGAATGGCGAATTGCGTCAGAACTCCAATACCAAAGATTTGATTTTTGATATTCCCAATATGATTGCCACTGTTTCTGCTGGCATTACCCTCTACCCTGGTGACATCATTGCTACAGGCACCCCAGTTGGTGTTGGCATTGGTTTCAAACCACCAAAGTATTTAGTAAACGGCGATGTGGTTGTCGTTGAAATGGGTGGTATTGGAAAATTAGAAAATACTTTTATTGCTGAGTAAGTATTTTTCACAAGCTTCTTCTGCATTGAAGATTAATGATGTAAAAAGCCACCCGAGGGTGGCTTTTTATTTGCGCAACTTTTCTGAGCTATTTGAGTATTAGCCCAAAGTAAATTGTAGGTCGCCCAACTTCTCAATACGGCTAACAATCTTGTCACCCTTCTTGAGCCAGACTTGCTTGTCTTTTGGCATACCAGCAATCACACCCTGAGGTGTACCTGTAAAGACAATATCTCCTGGCTCTAGAGTCCAATAAGTACTGATATAAGACAACATCTTTTGAGTGTTGTGAATAAAGTCAGCCGTATTGGAATTCTGGCGCATTTCACCATTCACAAGTGTCTGTACCTGAAGCTTATTCGGATCCCCCACTAAGTCTGCTGTCACCATATAAGGCCCAATCGGTGCGTATTGATCTAAGGTTTTACCAATCATCCACTGACCACTTGGCAACTCCAACTGCAGGTCCCGTGATGAGAAGTCATTTGAGGTGCAATAACCAGCAACATAACTGAGAGCATCAGACATTGGAACGTTACGCATCTGCTTGCCAATGACAATCAAGAGCTCAGTCTCGTAGTCCAGCTTATATGAAACCTCTGGAGGAGGAATTTGCAATAAGCAGTTATGGGCTGCAAGACTGTTGTTGTACTTATTGAACAGTGGCGGGACACGGGGATGTGCCATCCCTACTTCGTCAGCATGGGCGCGATAGTTCAAGCCAACACAGACAATCTTTCCAGGATTCTTAAACAGACGTCCAAAGGTAATGTCGGATTCCTTTAAATAAGGAACGCCTGACTTATCTGCACTGGCAACTACTTTATTAAAGCCTGCTGCATTTCCCTCTTGCAACAACTGATCGAGCGTTAAGGGTGCAGCGATCTTCATTTTTTTAGCAACCGCGCGCACATCAATCACACCTTTGGGGGTAACGACACCTAGAGTCTCAGATCCATCAGCATTCTGAATCGAAAGAATCTTGCTGTTCTTAACCATTTCGCGAGGGCCTGTATAAACATCCCCTCCCCACACTGAAGTTTGGTGTGCGGATGCATCTTGCATCACGCCCATAGTGGATGCTGCAACAAGACCTGCACCAGCCGCTGAGGCTGTTTTCATAAACTGACGACGAGAACTCATTCTTATCTCCTATATTTTTATTAGAACTTCTAGAAAGATATTACCGCAGAAAAAAATGCGGTGGCGCAGCAAAATAAGGGGTCTATCCAAGTCCGTAGAAGACTGCTAAATGATAGGTAATGAATGAAGCCAGGTAAGCGAGGCCAAAGAGATAGCTCAGCATGATCGCTGGGATCTTCCAGCCACCAGTTTCACGCTTAACTGCTGCGATAGTGGAGAGGCACTGCGGGGCAAAGACAAACCATGCCAACAAGGAAAGCGCTGTTGCCAAAGACCAGCTGGTAGAGATTAGCGGGATCAAAGCATCTGCTGCATCAGCGCTAGAGCTAGACAAGGCGTACACCGTTGCCAAAGAGCTCACCACTACCTCACGCGCAGCCATACCAGGAACCAGCGCAATACTGATCTGCCAGTTAAATCCGATCGGCGAAAAAACATGGGATAAAGCCTGTCCCAACATACCGGCAATACTGTATTGAATCGGTGAACCAGTAGCCCAATCGGGTGGCGTTGGGAAACTAGATAGAACCCAGAGCGCCACTGTCATGATCAAAATAATTCCGCCAACCCGACGCAAGAAAATTTCAGCGCGTTGCCAGAGGCTAATGGCTAAATTTCCTAAACGGGGCATGTGATAGCTAGGCAACTCCATCATCAAGGCATTCATGCGGAATTGTTCGCTAGTGAAACGCTTCAAGATCCACGCAACACCCATGGCACCAAAAATGCCGGCGAGATAAAGCAAGAATAAGACCAGTCCCTGCAGATCAATGCCCATCCACAGCTTTTGGTTTGGAATAAATGCTGAGATCAATAATGCATAAACCGGCAAACGTGCTGAACAAGTCATCATTGGTGCAATCAAGATGGTGACTAAGCGATCGCGCGAATTAGAAATACTTCTAGTCGCCATAATCCCTGGAATAGCGCAAGCAAAGCTAGAGAGCAGCGGAATAAATGATCGGCCCGATAAGCCAACTGAACCCATCACGCGATCCAATAAGAATGCCGCACGCGGTAAATATCCAGACTCCTCCAACAGCAAGATGAAGAAAAACAAGATCAAGATTTGCGGCAGGAAAATGACGACCCCACCCAGACCAGCTAGCACGCCATTGATGAGTAAGCTGCGTAACCAATTATTAGGCAAGACTTCACCTAATAAACCACCGAAATATTCAATGGTGGTTTTAATCAGATCCATGGGCACGGTCGCCCAACTAAAGACCGCCTGGAATATGAAAAAGAGTAAGGCCGCCAGAATAATTGGGCCAATGATGGGATGCAGCAATACAGAATCCAGTCGATCGCTAAAACGATCAGGGATGATTTGATCCAAACCAAGACTTTTTAAAATTCTCTGAACTTGAATATTGTCAGATTCAGAATGGGCAATGTGTGAAGCTGCATTTTCTAAAGTAGCATCACTGGTGCCCGTGCGCAATGCACTTAAATCTTTCCAATCCAATTGATTGAAAAACGATTTAATGCCATCAGCACCATCTGCCTGAATGCCAATACTGGTCAGCACTGGCAGACCAAGCTCCTTGGAAAGTGCATCAGTATTGATCTCTAGGCCTTGACGCTTGGCGATATCGAGCATATTCAAGACAACCATACAAGGCAGTCCCAAGCGCTTAGCAGCAAGAACCAAACGCAGATTACGACGCAAGTTCATGGCACTCAAAATACAAACCACTAGATCAGGGCGCTTCTCGCCTTCTGCCCTGCCCAATAAAACATTGCAGGTCACTCTCTCATCCAAAGAACGTGGATAGAGGCTATAGGCACCAGGCAAATCCAAAATGCGAATATTTTTTCCGGAATCTAAACCCAAGCGTCCCTCTTTGCGCTCAACAGTCACGCCCGAATAATTAGCTACCTTTTGGCGACTGCCCGTTAGCAGATTAAATAATGCCGTCTTACCGCAGTTGGGATTACCTAAGAGCGCAACCAGTGGCTCATTCGAAAAAAAGTGAAGCTTAGATTCAGACATGGGGTTCGAGCTCAACTTCAATCATGTGGGCTTCAGATTTACGCAATGCAAAGGTAGAAGAGCCAACACGCACCATGAATGGGCCCTTACCCAAAAGACCCTTACGCAAGAGCGTCACTTGCTCGCCCGGTAAAAAGCCGATGTCTTCCAATTGCCCCTTAATTTGAGGCGCACCTTTGGGGGGATTGACCCCGCTAACCCTATAGGGTGAATTTAAAACGACTTGATCCAAATGCATGGAATGGTGTCACTTTTGACATTTAATAGGAACGATTCTCATTATATACCTTACAATTGAGAATGATTCTTATTAATAATCAGTCAAAATATATGAAAAACCACCTCCTAAGCCTTTTATTTGCTGTGCCCACCCTCTTCATGGGGACATTGAGTTACGCAAGCCCAATAGCAACAGAAATTTACATATCCATCAAAAAAGGTCGATTTTCGCCTTCTGAAATTGAAATTCCTGCTGATACCAAGGTAAAGCTGACGATTGAAAACTTCGACGACACACCAGAAGAGTTTGAAAGTTACGACCTCAACAGAGAAGTGCTCATCAACCCAGGCAGTAAAGCTTCTTTTTATATTGGCCCGCTCAGCGCTGGCAATTACAAATTTGAAGGGGAGTTCAGCCCAGAAACGGCGCAAGGAATTGTGAGGGTGAAATAATGCCGCATGCAATCAAGCGACTCTTCTTCATTAGCTTGCTAAGCTTCACCCCCCTCATCCATGCTGCGGAGTACTTGAGTGGGCCGGCTGACTATATTTACAGTCCCATCGTCGAGGAAGGCGAAAGGGAAATTGACACCAAGTTTGGGACGCAATCACCAAGAAATGGCGACACCTCAAGACAGTCAGGGGCATCCATTGGATTTGGATATGGCGTTAACTCTTGGTGGTTTACTGAAATCTACGGCAAGGCGATTTGGGATGGCAACACATCTCAATTTGATGCGGTTGAATGGGAAAACAAGTTTCAACTCACTGAGACTGGTAAATATCCAGTAGATATCGGGTTTCTGATTGAATTAGAACGTCCGCAAAATAGGAATGAGGGCTACGAGGCTAAGTATGGTTTTTTACTGCAAAGTGAATGGAAGAAATGGCAAGCCAATCTAAATCTATTGATGCAAGGTCATTACACGGGCACTGAAAATCAAGGCACTTACTTTGGCTACCAGGGCCAATTGAAATACCGCCTACAACCTGAATTTGAAGTGGGCGCACAAATCTACTCCTGGCTTGGCCAAGTCAACAGTTGGAATACTGATCAACAACAGCAATCCAGCGTCGGACCGGCGATTTTTGGGAAAACGAAATTGGGCCGCAAAGAGGCCATTAAGTACAACGTAGCCTATCTTTGGGGCACTACAGCGGCATCCCCACGCAATACCATCCGTATGCAGGCTGAATATGAGTTCTAGTCAAAATAAAGTTCGGCTGCATAGCTAGTTAGATGCTAATTTCTGATATGTTCTTAACTATCATTGATTCCACAAAGCTTCTGGCCGAATAACTTATGTACTTACCAAAACACTTCCAAGTAGATGATCTACAAATCCTCGCGCAACTCATCACCGAATACCCTCTGGCAACTTTAGTCGGAAATTTAGATGGGCATCTAGAAGTCAATCACCTGCCACTCATGCTGAGTAAAGATGGCAAGAAATTCCATGGCCATATCGCTAGAACTAACCCGCTTGTTAAAGTTGCTGAGCAAGAAAATCGGGAGGTCACCGCCGTCTTCCATGGTCCCAATGCCTACATTACGCCAGCTTGGTACCCCAGCAAACAGGAAACTGGAAAAGTAGTCCCCACTTGGAACTATGCCGTAGTGCATGCAGAAGGAAAGTTGAGTCTCATAGATGATCCGCACTGGATACGACAACACGTTTCTCAGATGACTGATACCCATGAGCCCACCTATCAATCAAACTGGAAATTAGCTGATGCGCCAGAAGAGTATGTGCAGATGATGCTTAAAGCCATTATTGGAATTGAAATCGAAGTCAGCAGTCTGGTTGGCAAATTCAAGTTAAGTCAGAATCGCAGCCCATCTGAATACACTGGCGTTGTTGAAAATCTCCAGAAGTCCCCGGAGGAAAACTTGCGCGCCATGCTGGTACTTATGAAGAAGCCACAGTAAGACTCTAGGGGATGGAATACCCATGTTTTATCAAGATAGACTTTGCAGCAGGACTCTGTAGATACTCATAAAGACTCAACACAACTTTAGGGGCGCCTTTCGTCAGGACCATGCGCTGACTGATCAAAGTATCTGCCCCATCTAAATGAACATACTGCGTAGTCTTAGCAACTTCTAAGGATTTAGCCAAAGACAAAGAAGTAAAGCCAACATCTACAGCACCAGAGCTGACATACATCGTAGCGATAGAAATATTTTCCCCGAATACGAGTTTGCCTTTAACTGCATCCCACAAGTGACGAGTCTGAAGGTATTGAGATGCCGCTGCACCGTATGGTGCAAGCTCAGGATTGGCAATGGAAATCTTATTAGCTCTTTTTAACAGAGAAGCAATCTGCTCAGGTACGTCGCTGACTTTGGGTTTACTCTTAGAGTTCAACAGTAAAACCAAATGCCCAATGGCATAAACAGCGCCTTGGTCTAGCGTTATACCTTCTTTATACAAACGCAGTGGGTAAGCCTCATCTGCGGCAATGAATAAACTAAAAGGTGCGCCCTGGAGAATCTGAGTGGCTAGATTTCCAGAGGATCCATAAACAATTCGGATGCTCTCGGGATGAGATTGCTTGAAGCCTTGATAAATTTCCTCGAATGCCGGCTTCATATTGGCGGCGACAGCCACGGTTGCAGTTTGCGCTTGAGCACACGCTGAAAGACATGCCAGTAGGATTAGGAGTAAGCGCAACAAATGAAGTGCCTAACAATAAAATTGAACTTCAGTTTATAACCAATCTGAAATTTGTCGATTCAGGCTCACAGCTTTATAGCCTGGAGTTTCTCCTGAGTAAGCTCGAATTTTACGAATTAACTTCGAAACTTGCGCTTCTGAAGCCAACTCCTTGTGCATGGCGATAAAGAAGATTTCGTCTTTAACAGGGATAAAGCCAAGACCATTTTCAATCGCGACATTTTTCACCCCCAACCCTGCATCGACCTTACCAGCCAGAATGGCGTTAGCCACTGCTGAGTGGGTGAACTCCTCCTGCAAGTAGCCATGAATATCTGTTGGGTCGATATTCTCCTCAATCAGTAAAGTATCAAGCAATAACCTGGTACCCGAGCCAATTTGGCGATTCATGAATCGAACCTTGCGCTTCGTTAGATCAATAACCGACTTAATGTTCAGTGGGTTACCTTTTTTAACCATCAGGCCTTGAGTTCGTTTCATCACAGGGAAAACTTGAATACCGCTTTTCATCAGTCGACTGTAAATTGCCTTAGAGCTTTTCTCATCGGACACATGGTATCCAGCAATATCGACTTCTTGATTCAAAAGCTTTTCTAAGGCCTCGCCTGACCCCGCTATTTTTAAAGCAAATCCCTTCACATCCTCAACAGCTTTTTGAATGATGGCATCGCTGCTCGAATGAAATTTCCACTTGGAGCTTTCAATCTTCTTCAACTTATTAAGTTCTAGTATTAATTTGTCGTAATGCAGTTTTCCCTGCTTATTGTGATCTGCTTGCATGCCATCAATAAAGCCAATGAAATATTCGCCAAACTGAGTCAACTCCGAGCCATGCCCTTTTGTCCTCAAGATGAGTTGCAGGGATAGCATTTCCTCAACGTCGTTTAATTTTCCCCACGCACTTCGATAAGACACCCCGGATTTCTTGGAAGCCTGCACCAAAGAATCCCCGCCCCCGATATTTTTTAATAATCCAGATAACCAAACTAAATCAACTGGGGTCTTATCGGCAACTTTCCCTTTGGGGATAAGCATTGGTCGTATATCAATTTGCATATGTAATCCATTGCATATTCAAGCGTCTCTAGAGTGTGGGATGATAACAACTTAATCGATCTATTGGTGATACAAATGAAAAAACTGCTCCTTAGCTTCACCGCCGCCCTCTCCTTGGTCTTGTTGAGCCAAAGTCAAATGGCTATTGCTCAAGAAAAGAGCATCGTTGTGTCATCTACAACTTCTACAGAGCAGTCGGGTCTTTTTGGCTACCTCCTCCCAATCTTTGAAAAGAAGGCTGGTATTCAGGTCAAGGTTGTGGCGGTTGGCACTGGTCAAGCTTTGGATATTGGTCGACGCGGCGATGCCGATGTTGTTTTTGTGCACGATAAGCCTGCTGAAGAGAAATTTGTAGAAGAAGGTTACTCAACTCAACGCAATGAAGTGATGTACAACGACTTTGTCTTGATTGGTCCAAAAGTTGATCCAGCGAAGATTGGTGGTGGCAAGGATATTCAGGCAGGATTACAAAAGATTGCTTCTACGCAGACTCCATTCATTTCACGCGGTGATAAGAGCGGTACGCACGCTGCAGAACTACGTTACTGGAAAGGCGCTGGGGTTGAAGTTTCTCCATCATCAAGCTGGTACAAAGAAACCGGCTCTGGCATGGGTCCTGCGCTTAATACAGCATCCGCTATGAATGGCTACATCTTGTCTGACCGCGCTACTTGGTTAACCTTCAAGAATCGTGGCGACCTCGTTATCTTGGTTCAAGGTGATCCAAAACTCTTCAATCAGTACGGTGTCATGCTAGTTAACCCTGTGAAGTACCCTCAAGTTAAAAAAGCTGAAGGACAGGCATTCATTGATTGGCTGATTTCTAAAGATGGTCAAGACACGATTGCTGGTTATAAAGTTGGTGGTGAGCAATTATTCTTCCCTAACGCTAAGAAGTAAGCCAGCGCCATTAGGTTCGCTTGAAACTAGCCTGCTACAGCGGGCTTTTTTACGTCAAGCCAAAACGCCTGACCAATAGGGACTTTACAAACTGAGTCAGGCCAAAGTAGCAGAGCAGTATGGGGACTAAGCCATACCAGTAGATGGCTGGTAGTGGTGACATCTGCAGCGGGCCTGCAAGATGACTAAATGGTAAGACTATGGCGACGAGACAAATAACGCCGGTTGTCAGAAGCAAGGGAAGACTTGGTCGGCTTTGTATAAAGGGGATCTTGCCTGTTCTAATGATATGCACGATCAGCGTTTGCGACAGTAGTGACTCCACAAACCACCCCGTCTGAAACAGGCTGGCATCAGCTAGAGAATCTGCGCGCAGAACAAACCACAGTAAACCAAAGGTGGCGTAATCAAACAATGAGCTGATGGGCCCAATACAGAACATATAGCGGGCGATATGGGCGATATCCCAAGTGCGTGGTTCTGTTAGGTATTCCGCATCAACATTATCAGTAGGTACTGAGGTCTGGGAAAAATCATAAAGCAGATTATTCAAGAGAATTTGCACTGGCGCCATCGGCAGAAAAGGAAGCAGTGCACTCGCGCCGACCATGCTGAACATGTTGCCAAAGTTGGAGCTTGCAGACATCTTGATGTATTTCATGATGTTGCCAAACACCTTGCGACCTTCCAGCACCCCTTCTTTCATAATCAAGAGATTCTTCTCCAGCAAAATAATGTCTGCTGATTCTTTGGCTATATCTACTGCTGTATCAACAGAGATGCTCACATCAGCTGTTTTTAGTCCTGGGCCATCATTAATGCCATCACCCAAATAACCGACTACGTGCCCTTTTGATTGGAGTACTTGTATCACCCTTGCCTTTTGTTGTGGTGACATTCTGGCAAATACTGAGATCTCTTCGGCAACTGTGGCGAGCTGATCATCGGTAAGTTCATCTACTTGTGAACCTATCAATACTCTCTTTACAGAGACGCCAACCTCGCTGCAGATTTTGCGCGTTACCAGCTCATTGTCGCCAGTCAAAATTTTGACCTTCACCCCTAAAGCATGCAATTCGGCGATTGCTGGCCTAGCAGAATCCTTTGGGGGGTCTAGGAAGGCAACATAGCCTACTAAGGTGAGATTGCTCTCATCGGCGACGGTGTAGTGATTATTAGGGTTAGCGTTGGCAATCGCAATCTCTTTAATAGCCACTGCAATTACACGAAAACCATCGCTACTGAGTTCTGCAAACAGCGATTCTTGTTGAGTCTTCAGCTCAGGGGTAATGGCTTGCACTTGGCCGTTCAGTACAACCTTGGTGCAGCAACTGGCAATCTCCTCTACCGCGCCCTTGCAAATCAGAATCTGCAAGGCTTCATTTTGTTTCACTACTACAGACATGCGACGACGCTGAAAGTCGAAAGGAATTTCATCGAGCTTTTCAAATGCAGCAGCTTGATGCAATTTTTGATGAATATCGACGTGCTTGAGCACCGCTACATCCAATAAGTTTTTTAGTCCGGATTGGTAATGGCTATTGAGGTAGGCATACTCCAGAACTGTTTCATCTTCGTTACCAGCAATATCAACATAGCGCTCCAGGATGATTTCATCTTGAGTCAAAGTGCCAGTCTTATCCGTACACAGAACATCCATGGCGCCTAAGTTCTGAATGGAATTCAGGCGCTTCACAATCACCCGCTTCCGGGACATGGCGATTGCACCTTTTGCAAGGTTAATCGTCACCAGCATAGGCAGCATTTCAGGAGTAAGGCCAACCGCAACTGCTGTAGCAAATAACAAGGCCTCCAACCAATCTCCTTTGATCAACCCATTGATGAGGAAGACTGCTGGGACCATAACGGCCATGAACTTGATCATGAGCCAGATAAATTGCTTGATGCCTTTATCGAAGCTGGAGGTCTTTTTTGCAGAAACAATATCTTTTGCGAGTTGACCAAACATGGTCTGTGAAGCTGTGTGAACCACGACTGCCAATCCCAGGCCTGAGACAACATGACTACCCATAAAGCAGATATTAGGAAGTTCAAAGACTGACTTAGCATCACTACTACTAGCAACCTTCTCTACTGGCATGGCCTCACCAGTTAAAGAAGATTGGTTAACAAACAAATCATTTGTGCTCAATAGGCGAAGATCTGCCGGAATCAGGTCGCCAGCTGAGAGTTGGACGAGATCACCAGGGACAAGCTCGCTCAAAGGAATGTCTTGTTCAAGGTTCTCGCGCAAGACGGTCACCTTAATACTCACTAGTTGGCGTAGTTTCTCTGCGGCTTTATTAGATTTGTATTCTTGTAAAAAAGCTAAGCCTGTAGATAAAAAAACCATCGCTGCAATCACCAGGGAACCCGTTACACCACCCGTCACCAAAGAAATAATTGAGAGCGCAATTAAGAGCAAAGGCAAAGGCGATAAAAATAATGCTAAGAACTGTAAAAGCGGATGAATCTTGCGTGTGATGTCTATGGTGTTGGGGCCATATTGCCGGAGCCTGCTGATGGCAACATCCTTACGCAAACCCTCTATCGAACTCCCCAACTCCTTTAGCAAAGAATCGTGCTGTACATTTGAAAAATGTGTTATGTCTAAGCTATGTTGCTGCACGAGATTCATAGAATCATTGTAGGCTCATAGGCTATTTCCAGCCAAAGAAAATGCCCGACAGATTGAAGCCTGACGGGCATTTTGGGATGCAGAAGAAACTCTGCAAACGGTGTATTGCTAATGCATTACTTCTTAGGAGTTACAAAACCAATGGCTGTGTCGTCAACAAACTCAACAATGACATCATCGCCAGCTTTGAATTTCTCAAGACCAAGAACGCTTTGATCCACTTTAACTCTTTGCTTTTCACCGCTAGGTAATGTGAAAGTCACTACGCGAGTCTTAGCATCAATCGTAGTAATTTTTACTGTTGCATAAATAGTGTCAGTCGTTTCTTCAAATGGCTTTGCAGATCCCTTGCCGGCAATCACAACAGAGCGAACACCAGAAACGCCTGGTTTAGCATCTTTACCAGCAGCTGTTAGGCCAATCGCAATCGCTTGAGCATGCTCAACCAAAAATACGTCGCCCTTTTTAACTTTATCCAAATCGTTTACTTGCTTGGAAACATTCATCTGCGCTAGATTGCCATTGGCATCTTTCAATACAACAATGCGCTTCTTAGCATCTACTGAATCAACGGTGGCGCTTAAAACAGCTACATCGGCTGCTAAAGGAAGCATCTTTGCTGGAAGTTGCGCAAAGGAAGAAGCTGCAAAAGTTAAACCTAGTGTTGCAAATAGTGTGACAAGTAATGATTTCTTCAAGATAACTCCTAAATAAGTAAGGGTTGTAAGTTGAACCCAGTATCTGGGCTTCATTTTTCATTGTAACTACGATATTGATGCTTTTTATGACAATTTCTGCCGCCGGCTAAACAAGGTCTCGATTGTTTGATACATTGAAGGAAATGCACATGATTTCGATAAAACCATGGTCTGAGGCCATTACTGAAGCCCTTCCCATACGTATGGCTATATTTGTGCAAGAGCAAGGCGTGCCAGAAGAATTGGAGCTTGATGAGTCCGATGCGGATGCCGACCATGCTTTGGCCTATATCGGACCTTTATGCGTTGGTACGGCTAGACTCATAAGGCTAGCAGGCAAAAAGGGGCAAATCGGTCGAATGGCTGTCTTAAGTGGACATCGCCGAAATGGCATCGGCAGTTCACTTTTGAAAACCCTGCTAGAGCTGGGGAGATCCCAAGGAATAATGGAGTTTGAGCTTCATGCCCAAGTCACGGCTATGCCTTTTTATGAGAGGCTAGGTTTTAGTTCTTTCGGTGAAGTCTATGACGAAGCAGGAATTCCTCACCGTAATATGATTCTGATATTGCAGTAAATATTGAACCATCAACCTAGCCCCAATGAGGAATAAGTATGCAAGAAGGTAAGCTACTCACTTTTATTAAAGGGCTCACCCTGCTGCTGGATGAAAAGGTTTCTGAAGAAATCATTTTCACCAAAGGCAAAAGACTGCTTGAAGCTTTGATTAAGGAAGATGATTGGTTGCCCGATGAACTCAGTAAGCCACACCCTGAGTACTACCAGCAATATCTTTTATATGCGGACCCTCTCGAGCGATTTTCTGTAGTGAGTTTTGTGTGGGGGCCAGGACAAAAAACACCTATTCATAATCACACTGTATGGGGCATGGTGGGTCAATTGCGTGGCGCCGAAAAAGAAACCGCCTTTCATCTACAAAAAGATGGCAGTTATCAAGCCGGTGAGGAATCTATTTTCTTACCCGGCCAAGTAGCGATGGTTTCACCCAATACTCATGACATTCATGTCGTAGCTAACAACTTAAGTAACCAGCCTTCAATCAGCATCCATGTGTACGGCGGTAATATCGGCAGAATCGAAAGAGCCGTCTTTCATCCAGAGACAGGCGCCGAGAAACTCTTTGTCTCCGGCTATGTCAATGCTTTCACGCCCAATCTATGGCATTCCTAGGGCGATAGGCTAAAATACAGCCTCTTACTGCAGACACCCTAGTGTGGCAGCTCACCCCATTGGCCGGGATAGTCGTTTAATTGAATACGGGCCAATATTTCATTGGTCCCTATGTTATTTACAGAACTCGGTTTATCTGATTCCATCCTGCGCGCGATTGAGGAGCATGGTTACACCACTCCCACCCCAATCCAAGCTAAATCTATTCCAGCAGTACTCAAAGGTGGCGACTTACTGGCTGCCGCACAAACCGGCACAGGCAAGACTGCTGGCTTTACCCTGCCGATTCTGCAACGCTTACTCAGTAATGCCAAACCCACATCCGGAAAGCGTCAGCTCAAGGTATTAATTCTGACTCCTACTCGTGAGTTAGCAGCTCAAGTACAAGAATCCGTTGTGACCTATGGCAAATACACCGGTCTTAAATCTACTGTTATCTTTGGCGGTGTGGGCGCTAATCCCCAAATCAAAGCGATTCAAGCTGGCTTAGATATTTTGGTAGCCACCCCTGGACGACTGTTAGATTTGATGTCCCAAAATTGCGTATCACTGAGTGCCATTGAAATTCTGGTTTTAGACGAAGCCGATCGCATGCTCGACATGGGCTTTTTGCGCGACATTAAAAAGATTTTGGCTGCCCTGCCAAAACAACGTCAGAACCTCTTGTTCTCCGCAACCTTTTCAACTGAGATTAAAACGCTCGCTGATAGTCTTTTGAACTCCCCTGCTTTAATCGAAGTAGCGCGCAGCAATAGCGCCAACGAAGCGATTGCACAGTTAATTCATCCGGTAGACAGAACCAACAAGCATCCGCTCTTGGCGCATCTGATCAAAAGCAATGATTGGAAGCAGGTTCTCGTATTTACGCGCACCAAGCATGGCGCCAACAAGTTAGTTACCCAATTAGAAAAAGATGGCATCACCAGCATGGCCATCCATGGCAATAAGAGTCAAAGCGCACGTACTAAAGCGCTGGCTGATTTCAAGGCTGGGAAGATTGCTGTATTGGTAGCAACTGATATTGCTGCGCGCGGCATCGATATCGACCAACTCCCTCACGTCGTGAACTATGACCTGCCAAATGTATCGGAAGACTACGTTCACCGTATTGGCCGAACTGGTAGAGCTGGGTCCAATGGGGTTGCCGTATCCCTAGTCTGTGTGGATGAGCACCAAATGTTGAAAGACATTGAGAAACTGATCAAGCAGAAACTTCCACAAGAAGTGATTCCTGGATTTGAACCAGACCCAAATGCAGTGGCTCAACCCATTCAGATGCGCAGTCAGCAACACCAGCAATCTAGAAAGCCTAGACCCTCTGGGAATGCCGGAGGTGGCGCCAAACCAGCGGCCAAGCGCTCTAGCCCGCCTAAAAGAAGCTTTAGCCGCTAAAACCCCCCTTTAAAATCATTCCGTGAAAACCTTTTAACCTTTATCACCCATAAAAAGATATCCAATGACTATTACCCGTCGCTCAGCCATCAAAGCCATCGCAAGCGCCTTTGCACTACCGGCCCTCAATCCAATCACATCTGTATTCGCACAATCCTCACCAGAGTGGACTACTTATGAGATCGTTACTGAAGTTAATCTTGAGAACACCAATGGCGCTGCTGAGGCATGGATTCCTTTGCCACTCGTTTTGAATACCGATTATTTCAAGACACTGTCGATCAGACCGGAAGCAGGCGATACCAAAGTAGAAAGTAAGATTTATGAGACACCAGACAAGCAAGCTCGCATGCTCTGGACTAAATGGGACAAGTCAGCCAGCGCACATTCAGTGAAGGTTGCCATGATTGTGAGCACCCGCAATCGCCACCTAGAACTCTCCACCCCAAATCCAGCTTTAAAACTTTCCAAAGAAGAGCAAAAGTTCTGGACACGCGCGACAGCCTATCTACCAACTGATGGCATTGTTAAAGCAAAAGCACAAGAATGTCTTGCCTCCCTCCCTGCAAATGCAACAGATGTTGATAAAGCAAAAGCAATCTACAACTGGGTTGTAGACAACACTCACCGCGATCCTAAAACCCGCGGTTGTGGCCAAGGTGATGTCAAGTTGATGCTAGAGACCAATAACCTTGGTGGAAAATGCGCAGATATTAATGCGGTCTTTGTGGCTCTCGCTCGCTCTGCAGGTATTGCCGCTCGTGATGTATATGGCATTCGTATCGCTGATTCTGCTCGTGGCTATAAGAGTCTTGGTAAGTCTGGTGAGATCACTAAAGCGCAACATTGCCGTGCTGAGTTTTATGCCAGCGGCTATGGCTGGTGCCCAGTAGATCCTGCGGACGTTCGCAAAGTGATTCTTGAGGAAACTGGCGGCCTAGCTGTGACCGATCCAAAGGTAGTGGCAATCCGTGATTACCTATTTGGCAATTGGGAAATGAATTGGATGGCTTACAACTATGATCACGACATCGCCCTGCCCGGCTCTAAGCTTGGTAAGAATGGTGTGATTCCTTTCTTAATGTATCCACAAGCAGAGAGTAAAGAAGGTCGTTTTGATTCGCTAGACCCAGATAACTTCAAATACAAAATTACAAGCCGACTGATTGGTTAATGTTTATTTTTAAGAATTTCTAGTGATAGATCTGATAAAAAAACAAACAGCGAGGGGAATATTTCTCTCGCTGTTTTTTATTTGTCTCAGCCTATGGGGTGCTTACGCCTCTGCGCAATGGCAAGCCGTCAGCAAGGTTGGCTTAAGCCAAACCCCACCATTACTGCTCAATAACTTAGCGGGTACACCAGTTGATATCAACGCTTTCAAAGGTAAAGTCGTGATTGTGAATTTTTGGGCTAGCTGGTGTGAACCGTGCAGAGAAGAATTTACAGAGCTTACCTACTTGCAAGATAAGTACGGCGCCAAAGGTCTGAAAGTTTTTGCCGTGAACTTGGCAGAAATGAAACCTCGCATTACCCAATTCCTTAAAGGTAATGGCATCCCTGAAAACGCTATCGAGGTTTTGCAGGACCGCAACAGCATCATTTATAAAACCTGGAAAGCCCGCGGCATCCCAACGACCTTCCTTATCAATAAGCAGGGCAAAATTGACGGCGTCTGGATTGGCGCAATTGATAATGCCGATAGCGAAGAAGTGAGCGGTAAAATTGAAACGCTACTACGTCAATAAATGACTATTTCTGATCGAAAAACAATGAACACCATTCATCATCTAGAAAATACTGAACCTCGCCTTACCTCCCTGTCTCATGGTGGTGGTTGTGGATGCAAGATTGCACCGGCCGTCCTCTCAGAAATTCTAAAAGGTGTGCCGCAACTACCTTTTCCTAAAGAGCTGCTGATTGGTATTGAGACTTCTGATGATGCAGCTGTCTATCAGATTAATGATTCACAAGCGATTGTTGCGACCACGGATTTCTTTATGCCGATCGTCGATGATCCATTTGATTTTGGGAAGATTGCTGCTACCAATGCCATTAGCGATATTTATGCCATGGGTGGTACACCACTCTTTGCGCTTGCACTTGTTGGTATGCCTATCAAGGTCTTATCAAATGCCACCATCGCACGCATTCTAGAAGGTGGCGCAGAAGCCTGTCGTAGCGCAGGTATCGCTATTGCTGGAGGTCATACGATTGATTCTGTAGAGCCCATCTATGGATTGGTAGCAATCGGCATCATCGACCCAAAACAAATCAAGAGCAATGCCGCAGCTAAACCGGGTGATGTTCTCATCCTTGGAAAGCCCATTGGTGTCGGCATTCTTTCTGCTGCATTAAAGAAAGATCTCTTGAGCCCAGCTGGTTATCAAGAAATGATCTCCAACACGACCAAGTTAAATTCGGCTGGCCCTGATCTTGCTAAGTTGCCTGGTGTTCATGCTCTCACCGACGTCACTGGCTTTGGTTTAGCCGGTCATATGCTTGAGCTGGCACGAGGGTCACATTGCACAGCCCATATCGACTGGAGCCAAGTGCCACTTCTCTCTCAAGTGCAAGAACTTGCAGACCAAGATGTCATTACAGGGGCATCGGATCGCAATTGGCAAAGCTATGGCGACGAAATTTCTTTACCAATGGGTTTCACTAAAGCACAACAGGCTTTATTAACCGATCCTCAAACCAGTGGCGGACTACTAGTCTCTTGCAGTCCAGATACAGTTAAAGAAGTGTTGGATATCTTTAGTCGCCATCAGTTCTTGGGTGCGCGCGTCATTGGCCAAATGGGTGCAAAAGAAGAGAAGTCGCTGGTGATTTCTAATTAAATGTCTATTCGACTTTAGTTAGATTAAATACGCTAGAGAAATCCAGCGCACCATTTCCAGCTTTACTGTGTAACTCGTACAAGTGATGAGCCAACTCTCCCAAGGGAGTGCTGGCATTTAAATCCTGCGCGTTCTCCACTGCTAAACCTAAATCCTTCAGCATTAAATCCACCCCAAAACCACCTGCATAGTTTTTGGATGAGGGCACATTCTCCATTACGTTCGGGCATGGGTTGTATAACTCCAAAGCCCAATTACGGCCAGAGCTTTTCGTCATGATGTCAGACAAGATTTTCGGGTCCATGCCATTGGCAATACCCAAACGTAGGGCCTCACTTGTTCCCAGCATCTGAATACCCAAGAGCATGTTGTTGCAAACCTTAACGGTTT
Source organism: Polynucleobacter finlandensis (assembly GCF_018881755.1). Lineage (GTDB taxonomy): Bacteria > Pseudomonadota > Gammaproteobacteria > Burkholderiales > Burkholderiaceae > Polynucleobacter > Polynucleobacter finlandensis. Next base: position 78,351 of record NZ_JACVPS010000008.1, read on the forward strand.
GGCCACTGCCATTAGCACCTGCATGGAAAATGTTTTTACCCATCTTCTCCAGCAGAGGTCGAGCCCGCTCTAGATCCTTGGCATCGCCACCAACCATAAAGGTCAAGGTAGCCGCTTGCGCCCCGGCAGTACCGCCTGAAACTGGGGCATCGATCATGGCAAATCCCTTGGCTTTAGCAGTTTTGGCTACGTCTTGGGCAACCTTAGGTGAGATAGTGGAGCAGTCAATCAATAAGGCCCGAGGATTGGCATGGGCCAAGATGCCAGCATCGCCAAGATATAGACTTTCCACATGGCGTGAGGCCGGGAGCATGCTGATTACGATGTCGGCGTCAATGACAGCTAAAGCGGCGCTCTTTTCTGGCAGACCACCTGCACCAACAAAAGCGTCAATCTGACTCTGAACTAAATCAAAGCCAGTAACGCTATACCCAGCCTTCAAAAGATTGAGTGCCATTGGCAAACCCATGTTGCCCAAACCAATAAATGCGACCTTCATATACACCTCTCGCTATAAATCATCAACCGACCTTCTGCTTGCTAGGTAGAGAACACCCTCTTTCCCATATCTTTCTGAGTGAGGCTCATATGCGCCTAAGTAAAAAATATCACCAGGCTTATAAACAGCACTTTCACCTTCTATGATTAACTCAATATCACCATCTAAGATCAGCGCATACACTTCAAAAGGATGAGAGTGCTCATCCAATGATCCGCGGGGCTCACGTTGGACCTCAACAGGGTCAGGATAGCCCTCTTGCATCAGCATGTGTATAAATTCTGTTTTAGTCATCGATTCAGCAATGGCGGATGCGCACTAAAGCAAAAAGCCTAGTCCATTACTGAACTAGGCTTTTTAAGAATATGAGTGGAAATTACTTCTTAGCTTCCATCGCCTCTTTTGTAGCTGTGATCTCTTTACGACGCTCTTTACAGGCGCCAGCGATTTCTTGTAGTGCTTTACGAGCACGTGCAGCAGATGCCTTAATGCCTTTTTCAATGAACTTTTCATTCTCTGCTTTGTATGCTTCAAAAGCAGCTAGCAATGTATCGTGTTGTGACATCTTGTCTCCTCTTAATTAAATATTCAATTACAAACGCCGAATCAGTATATATCGATAAAAACGATAAAAAATGGGGCTTTTCATCAGGGATAACTCTTAGAAGCAGCACATCAGACAGAATGTTCAAATTACAGAAAAATATCCCGGAGACCCTAGAAATGTTCAAAAAAACCCTTCTTTTACTTATTACTAGCGTCATTTGCATGTCAGCGGGCGCACAGAGCAGCTCTTGGCCTTCCTCAAGCAAGCCAATCACCTTTATTAACCCCTTCCCCCCAGGTGGAGCGGTAGATGCTTTTGGACGCCCCTTAGCTAAACAGCTCTCTACTCAACTGAATGATTCTATTGTGGTCGACAATCGCGGGGGTGCGGGTGGAACGCTGGGTGCTGCAGTTGCAGCAAAAATGGCTCCTGATGGTTATACCTGGCTTCTTGGTGCGGTGCATCACTCAATTGCCCCGAGCATGTACGCCAATCTCTCCTACGACATTACAAAAGATTTTGAACCAATAGCCATTATTGGCAGCGTACCCCACGTGATTGTTGTTAACCCAAACAAATTTCCTAAGAATGATTTGAAATCGATCATCGAAGAAATTCGCAAGCACCCAGGAAAATATAACTACGCATCAACTGGCAATGGCACCTCACAGCATTTAACTGGTGAATTATTCAAGATGCAAAACAAATTATTCATTACACATATCCCGTATCGGGGAACAGGGCCGGCGTTACAAGATGTAGTTGCAGGACAAGTGGACATGATGTTTGATACCTTGGCAGGCGCTGCGCCCTTCATTAGGAATGGTCAGTTAATTGCCGTGGCTGTTACCACCCAAAAACGAGTAGACGCTTTTCCAAACCTACCTACGGCCCAAGAATTAGGAATATCAAACTTTGTAGTTTCTAGTTGGTACGCTATGTGGGCCATTAAAGGCACCCCGAAAGATATTATCGAGAAAATGAGTGCTGAAGTACAAATTGCACTTGCCTCACCAGAAATCAAGGAGCGCTGGGCCTCCATGGGAGCTAGCGCACCCAAGATGACGCGGCAGGAATTAGCAGTCTTTATCAATCAAGAAATTGTGCGCTGGAATGATGTTGTTAAAAAATCTGGTGCAAAGTTAGATTAATTTTTAATTGCTATCATTCATATATTTAGTTATTCATCAAATAAGAGAGCCGTATGAGCTTCAATATTACAAATTATTCTTTTGTTCGCAACAAGCTACTCAATAAAGAAGAGATTGCTTTTTTAGATGTGCGCGAAGAAGACCCACATGCTCAAGAGCATCCCCTCTTTGCAGCAAATCTTCCGCTCTCTCGTATTGAGATTGATGCCTTTGGAAAGTTACCCAGAAAAGATGTCTCTATCGTTACCTTAGATGATGGCGAAGGATATGCCGAACTTGCTGCGCAAAAATTACGAGGGCTTGGATATGCCGATGTTTCTATTTTTGAAGGCGGAGTGCAGGCATGGAAAGCTGCTGGCGGCGAAGTGTTCAAAGATGTTAATGTGCCAAGCAAATCGTTTGGCGAGTTGGTTGAATCTAAACGTCACACCCCCTCTCTATCAGCTCAAGAGGTTCAGAAGTTAATTGATGACAAGGCTGACGTAGTGGTAGTGGATGTCCGCCGCTTTGATGAATATCACACCATGAGCATCCCAACCGGCATCAGCGTTCCAGGCGCTGAACTGGTTCTGAGGGTTCCTGACCTAGCCCCTAATCCTAAGACAAAAATCATTGTGAACTGTGCTGGTAGAACCCGTAGCATTATTGGCACACAATCCTTGATTAATGCCGGTATTCCTAATGAAGTGAATGCATTACGCAATGGCACGATTGGCTGGACTTTAGCTGGGCAAGTTCTCGATAAGGGTCAAAGTCGCAAGTTTAAAGAAGTGAGCAATGAAATTTCTGATACCGCTGCTGAACGAGCGCGCTCCGTTGCTGATCGAGCCAATGTAAAGTGTGCAAGCTTTGCCGATGTAGCCAAATGGCAAGCGCAGGTAGATCGCACGACTTATTTCTTTGACACTCGCACCCCAGAAGAATATGAAGCTGGCCACTTACCAGGATTTCGTTCTGTTCCTGGTGGACAGCTCGTTCAAGAGACGGAGATGGTTGCCCCAGTAAGAGGCGCCCGTATCGTCTTAGCAGACCCTGGTGGCGTTCGCGCAAACATGCCAGCTTCATGGCTAGCGCAGATGGCCTGGGAGGTTTATGTATTAGACGATATTAAGGCCAGTGATTTAACGCAGAAAGGTCCATGGCAGGCTCCTATGCCAAGCCTGCCGAGTGTTCAGAGTGTCGACCCAACCATGCTTTCAGAATGGATCAAGGAGAATTCCAATACCTTGATAGTGGATTTCAGTACCCATGCTAATTACGTCAAGGGCCACATCCCTGGCGCTTGGTTTGCGTTGCGCTCACAGCTAGTAGATGCTTTAGGAAAACTCCCCAAGGCTAATCGCTACGTTCTCACCAGCACCCCACCGCAATTAGCTAGCTTTATTGCAGAAGAATTCAAATCCCTGAGCGGTGTTGAGGTTTATGTACTCAGGGGCGGCAACACAGGATGGACTGATGCAGGATTGGAGATTGAGAAAGGCGCAACACATCTCGCCTCGCCACCGCTAGATCGCTATAAGCGCCCCTATGAAGGTACTGGCATTGATACTGCAGCCATGCAGGCTTACCTAGACTGGGAGTTTGGTTTAGTTGAGCAGTTAGGCAAAGACGGCACCCATCACTTTTGGGTTCTCTAAGCTTATTCCAATAAAAAAGCGCTGGTAAGTCCAGCGCTTTTTTTGCTTGCATTTTAAGTTAAGCAATCTTATTGCGAATGATCCCTACCCCAGTGATTTGTGTTTCCATCATATCGCCTGGCTTTAAAAACTCTTGAGGAGTTCTACCAAAGCCCACACCTGAAGGTGTGCCGGTGGCAATAATGTCGCCAGGGAGTAATGTCAAACTGCGTGATAGTTCTGAAATAATCACAGGGATTTTGAAAAACATCTGCTTGTAACTAGCATTTTGTTTTTCAACGCCGTTCACACGGCAGATGATGCGCGTGTCATCCAAGTCAACGCCGCCAGCCGTGACAACCCAAGGGCCCATTGGTCCATGACCATCCAAGCTCTTACCTTTAAACCATTGGCCTGAGTGACGTTTCTGCTGGACATCGCGTGCAGTAGTGTCGTTATAAGCAGAATAGCCAAAAACATAATCCATGGCGGACTCTTCGGAAATATTCTTACCCTTCTTGCCAATAATGACTGCTAATTCAGCTTCCCAATCAATCTGGGTTGAATAACCGCCATCATAGGGAATGCTATCAAAAGGACCATTCATAGTCTGAGTACCCTTGGTAAAAAGAACGGGAACTTTTGGATACTCTTTGACAGCCGAATCAGCGCGATTCTTTTTACCCTCGTCAAAGTGATCTAGGTAGTTCCAACCCACACAGTAAATATTGCTTTGCGGTTTAGGAATGGGTGACAGCAAAATCACTTGATTGACATTGACCAAATTAGAGCCACGATTCTTAAATAGCGTAGCAAGCTCTAGCAATCCCCTGTTACCGGATGCGGCTAAAGAAATTGTTGAAGTAGGATCAAATGAAAGTTGCACCTTTTGACGAGCAGCTTCTGCTGGGATGTCGACTACCAAACCATCATTGGTGACCAAGCCTAAGCGAGAAGTAGCTCCCATCTTCGGTAAATAGTTGGCAATGCGAAATCCCGCCTTACCAGTCATTGGCTCCACTACGATCGGCTGACGATCTTGGGCTGATGCAGCTCCAGCAGGCATCAGTAAGCCACCAATTGCGGCTGAAGTTCCAAGCTTGAGCATATCTCGACGATTTGTATCCACAACATCTCCTTTTTGTATTTTTACTAAGGGCCTTCTAAGGTCCCATTGCCTCAAATCTTAATACGAAAGCTTGAAATAGGCAGGAATTTTGAAAAATGGCTATTCTTAAAGCCATGAAACCATTCCATATTCAGCTCAGTGCCTGCCTAGTGATAGCCTTGCTTCTCAGCTTAAGCGCTTGTGAGCGGGAAACGTACACCAGCTGGAATTGCGAAAATACAGCTGGTGACAAGTTGCCCATGGTCCTCAAAAAAGCCCAAATGCAACTTCAGAGCAAGCAGTTAAATTATTGTGGCAGTCTAGGGGATAAGAGCTACTTCGATAGCAATTGCCCAGCTGCGATTGAAAAATCTCAGGTCACCTTCATTCCTAGTACAGGGGCTTTGCTAGATCAAGACAATCAACTACATTGCAAAGCGCTTTAAGTAAAAATCATATGTCTATCCACTCCTCAAACCCTATCCATCCCAAGAAATTACTACTTACTAAATGGACTGCCGTTCATCCCACCAATAAACAGAAACATTTTTTAGTAAGCAAGGTCATTTTTCCAGAGCCTCCAGACGAGAGAATTGAGTTTATTGAGCTTGAGGCTATCTATAGCAATCAGACTCAGATCATTCCTTGGCGCGATCTTAGTAATCCAGAAATCTGGATTCAGGGCTGGAAATAAAAAAGACCACTAGCAAGCGGTCTTTTATCGAGGGGAAAAATAAAATCAATCGTTCTTCTTCTTGCCGCCAGAGGCCTTACTAGAAAGACCATCTAGGTTTTTCTCAGCAGCATCCGCTACTTGATTAACAATCCGGCGTCCTTCTTTAAACATTTTCTGACCCGTAGTCGACATCTCATGAACAACTTTAGAAAGCTTATCAGCATGCGCTGGCAATTTATTCTCAGCATCCTCTAACCAGCCCACTAAAGAGGTGCGCACTTTCTCTAAATGCTTCTCTGTTTCATCAGCAGCATTTTCGCCAAGATCTTTCAGAACAGCTTTAACCTTCTTCTGGTAGACAGCTGCACGCTTTGCAGCCTCTTTAGTCGCCTCTTCTTGTAAGTCTTTAAGCTTAGTCAGGTCATTTTTAGCTGCAGACTTAGCGCTATCCAGCGCATTTTTCATGCCCCACTCAATTTCTGCAATGTGGTGCTCACTGAGTTGCTTGGCGGCATCCAAGAGCTTATGGGAATAACTAAAAAGTTCTTTTGCTTTTTCTTGTTGCCATTTTTGAAAATCTTTTGCGTCCATCATTTTTCCTTAATAAAGTGATTATGAATAAATACCAAAGTGCTTCATCAACTGCTTCTAAGATAACTCTATACCGATTTTCTATACTTGCCAATTGCCCTGCTTTTCCATATTAAAATAGGTTTATGACAGGACAAAATAGCCTATATGAAGCCATTGGCGGTATCGACAAAGTCGATGAGCTGGTTGATCGCTTTTACGATTTAATGGCACTGGAAGAGACCTTGTCCGATCTTCGTGCCATGCACCCTGCTGACCTCTCTGGATCTCGTGAAAAACTCAAATTTTTCCTCACGGGCTGGATGGGCGGGCCTGATATTTACTCGCCTAAGTATGGTCACCCAATGTTAAGGGCAAGACACCTCCCTTTTAAGATTGGCATGAAAGAGCGCAATCAGTGGTTAGCTTGCATGTATCAAGCGCTTGAGGATTGCGGTATTGAGGGCAATATTGCCGATCAATTGCATGAATCTTTCTTCAACACTGCCGATTGGATGAGAAATCAACCCAACTAGCAAGAGCCTCAGTCGAGCTTAGCGCCAGCTTGCTTGACAGCCTTCGCCCAACGCGGCATTTCTGTGTTCAAGAATTTCGTAAATTGCTCTGCATTTAAGTATGCGGGATCAGCCCCCTGATCCATCATCTTCTTTTGAATCTCAGGCGATTCCAGCGTCTCTTTAAATGCTTGGCTTAATTTATTCACCACCTCTAGTGGAGTGCCTTTAGGTGCCAGAATTCCATAAAAACCCACTACTTCTAAATTGGCCACACCTGTCTCGAGGACTGTCGGGGTATTTGGTAAAGCTGGGTTACGTTTAGCACTCGTTACTGCTAGCGCCCTCACTTTGCCCTGCTTGGCATAGTTAGCAGCCTGGGGGACAGACTCCGCCATAAATTGCACGTGACCAGCCATGAGATCAGTAAAGGCTGGCGCACTGCCCTTAAAGGGGATGTGCACTATAAAAATACCGGTTTCATTTTTAAGCATCTCTGGCACCAAATGGGAAATTCCGCCATTGCCAGCGGAACCATAATTCAATTTTCCTGGGTTTGCTTTTGCGTAGGCAACAAACTCTTTGAGTGTCTGCGCCGGAACATCGTTGTTCACAATTAAGGCTAATGGCTGCTGGGCAGTGCGTGCAATGGGCTGAAAGTCCTTCAAAGTGTCATAAGGGGATTTTGTATAGATCGCTGGGTTAATCACCATCGTCCCTGTATTGGCAAGTAACACCGTGTATCCATCAGCAGGAGACTGAGCAACAAACTGGGCGCCTACTGCACCACCAGCTCCAGACTTGTAATCGACAATGACTGGTTGACCTAATGCATTTTGAAGCTTATCCACCAGAAGACGTATATGGGCATCTAAGGGCCCACCCGCCGGAAATCCAATAACAACTTTGATAGGCTTATCGGGATAGGCGGCTTGCACCCCCTGCAATAGCAAAAAAGATAGCGTTATAACTAGAAATGTCCGGACAGCGCGCATGGATATCAACTTTGTCATGGTGGAGTGAGTGTAGTTAGATACACTTTACCCGAAAGGCACCCCATCTAAACATGATTGAACTCGTCACCACCTACTTAAACGACCCTGGCGTTTGGATCGCATTCCTAACCCTCTGCGCCCTTGAGGTTGTCTTAGGGATCGATAACATCATCTTTATCAGCGTCATCGCCAATCGTCTCCCAGTGGAAATCCGCGAACAAGTCAGACAGTTTGGCCTGCTTTTTGCACTACTCACCCGCATTCTGTTGCTATTAAGCCTTTCTTGGGTGATGGGACTCAATCAAGCATTACTGACTATTGCGGATCATGTCATTTCGGGGCGAGATTTAATCTTATTACTTGGTGGCTTCTTCTTAATCTGGAAAGCCTCCAAAGAAATTTATACAGAAGTAGAAGTTGGTGAAGCACACGATACCAATCAGAGCTCTGAAACACGTGCTATTGATTCAAAATCAATGTCAAAGATGTTCATTAGCTCAGTTGTGCAAATTGGTTTACTCGATATTATCTTTTCACTCGACAGTGTGATTACTGCTGTGGGAATGGTCGATCAAATTGGTGTGATGATTGCCGCTGTGCTTGCTTCAGTTCTGATCATGCTGGTCGCAGCCAAGCCTATTGGGGACTTTGTTCATAATCACCCCTCCATTAAAGTGCTGGCCCTATCTTTTTTGACGGTAGTTGGCGTTGTCCTCATTGCCGAGGGAATGGGAGTGCATATTCCCAAAGGGTATGTCTATGTCGCAATGGCATTCTCGCTGTCGGTAGAGCTACTGAATATCCGTTCACGCAAGAAGAAGAAAAGCTCTGCGGATTAAAGTGCTTGAGCGCAAGCAAAGCCGCTTGACCAAGCCCATTGGAAGTTGTGCCCCCCAAGATGGCCTGTGACATCTACGCACTCGCCAATGAAATACAGTCCAGGATGATTACGCGACATCATGGTTTGACCATCCAACTCTTTGGTATCAACCCCACCTAACATCACCTCAGCTTTTTTCCAACCCAAGGTTCCCGCTGGTTTGACAGACCAATTGGTAAGCAACTCTTTTAATACCTGTCGATCTTTCTTAGAGACCTCAGCCCATTTGCGACCCAATAAGTTTTTTTGCTCTGCAAATGCTTTTGCTAGACGTTGCGGCAATACTGAAGCCAAAATAGTTTCAGTAAGCTTGAGTCGATTATCTTCATTATTGAATAGATCATCGCACTGAAAGCTGCTGCCAACTTCAACCGCACCAAGCCAATCAATATGAATGGCTTCGCCCTCAGTCCAATAACTACTTGCTTGCAATACTGCTGGGCCAGACAAGCCTTTGTGTGTGAGCAATAGATCTTCATTGAAACGACATGCGCCGTATCGACTACCTTTTGAGCCAGAGCTGATGCGGACAGGCAAACTCAGACCAGCCAATTCATTGAGATTAGAAAAAGTCTCAGAAGTGAACGATAGCGGCACTAAGGCGGGACGAGGATCAATCACATTGAGTCCGAATTGCTTGGCAATATCCAAGGAATATGCAGTGGCCCCAATTGCTGGTACTGGCAAACCACCAGTCGCCATGACAACTGCCTTGGTTTTTTCTACTCCTTGATTAGTTTGAATAGTCCAAACATCTGCCTCATGAGAAATCGCTTCCAACTTTACGGGATTGCGAATCTTCACGCCACCTTTAGCACACTCAGAAAACAATAAATCAATGATCTGTTTTGCCGAGTCGTCACAGAAGAGTTGTCCCTGATGCTTCTCGTGATAAGCAATGCGATAGGTCTGCACTAACTGAATAAAATCTTTCGAAGAGTAACGCGCCAATGCACTTTTTACAAAGTGTGCATTAAGAGATAGAAAATTGGCTGGGCTGCTATGAAGATTCGTAAAGTTACATCGCCCACCTCCGCTGATACGTATTTTTTCACCTAATATCTCAGCGTGATCTAGTAGCAATACTTTTTTACCGAGTTGACCTGCAACACCAGCACAAAATAAACCAGCAGCTCCGCCACCAATAATGACGGCATCCCAAATTTTGCTCATAGTTTATTTAAAGCGCTCAATGATTTCAGTAGGAATGTTGAGCTTTTCCATATGCATGCGGGTATAGGCCCGTCTAAAGTTCTTTGTCATGGAGATCATGACGGACGCAGTCCAAGCAAATGCAAACATGCCAGAGAAGGCAATAATGATGGCTAGCATTTTCCAGCCAGGCGGCAAAATATCATCCATAAATCCCATTGCCGTATAGGTACTGCCCGCAAACAAAATACTTTCACTCAAAACTGGGAGCAATTTAAAAGCCCACAGGGAGATACCCCAAATAAAGATCTCAGCAATGTGCGTCAGAAATAAACACAGAATGCTGATGTAAAAAACAACAGCGACTGAAGAATGCTTATGTTCAGAAAGATACAAAAACGATTTAACCTCGTAGCGCTTAGCAATCTGTAATAAGGCGGCTCCATGCACCAGCATGACCAGCAGCAAAATAGCGATTCCCAGTGCATATCCAGGAAGATCTAATTGGGTAATGAGAGTGGAGGCTTGAGGCGTCATCATGATCAGCCTATTTTACAGATGATCAAGCCAATTGGTAGCAGTCAACAATCACTTTCCAGGCCTCTTCTGCAGTATGAACAAAATGTATTAAGTCCACGCTTGACTTATCAATCACACCGAATTCAATCATCTTTTGTAAATTCAGGACCTCAGACCAAAACCCATCACCAACCAGGATCACGGGTAGAACCGCTACCTTGCCAGTCTGCATCAACGTCAATACTTCAAAGAGCTCATCAAAGGAACCAAAACCCCCTGGGTAAGCCACAATTGCCCTTGCTCTGAGCATAAATTGCATCTTGCGCAAGGCGAAGTAATGAAATCGAAACGCCAAACCTTCGGTGATGTATGGATTGGGATGTTGCTCTCGAGGAAGGCTGATATTAAATCCAATGGTTTCATCACCCGCCTCATAGGCACCACGGTTAGCTGCCTCCATAATGCCGGGGCCGCCACCCGTACAGATATGAAGCTTACTGCTTGTTGTTAATTGTGTAGCGTTATAAGCAGCCACAAGCTTTCCGAATTCACGTGCAGACTCATAGTATTTACTATGCAACACGGCATTTTTTGCCTCTGCTATTTCCTCAGAAGTCTTAGCTTCTTTCCCCATCTTTAAGGCTTGCTCGTAACTTACAAAGCGGGCAGAACCAAAAACAGTAATCGTGTGATCAATACCCCGCTCCCGCAGCAAAATATCAGGCTTTAATAGCTCCAATTCAAATCGGATCCCCAAGGTTTCACGTCTCGCCAAGAACGCAGGATCATCAAATGCAAATTTTGAGGAGTCCTCAGATGTTTTCTCAGAAATTTCACCCTTATTCAGATTTAAAAAATCAGAAATTGTCTGTGCATTATTGATGGGGAGCTTTGGGCTCATATCACTACCTTGAAAGGAAATAGAACTCCATCTTACCTCTTGGAGTGTCAGTATTACTACCTAGAAAGTGCTATCACTTACACATCTCAGGCTTATTAGGAGGCGATTGGGATTTACTGAGGCCAAAACACAGGTTAAGATTATTGCAATTTCAACAAACTGAAGGAAAAGTAATGAGCAACCGTTCAATCATCATCATGGTATTGGTATTAATTAGTGCTACAGCCTATCTACTCCTCAAAGGCGATGGCAACATTGATATGGGTGGTGAAAAACATGGTGCTGAAGCTACGCATGTTGAAGAAGCTAAAAAAGATGCACCAGCTGCTGCTCCGGCTGCACCTGCAGCAGCCCCAGCTGCCGATGCTAAGAAGTAATCTTACTGACATCGAAAGAAAACCGCGGTCAGCCGCGGTTTTTTTATATCATCTGTTTATGAAATACTTTTTCAGCGCCTGCCTTCTACTCCTTTCCACTCTCGCCAATAGCCAATCGCCTAAAGCCATGAACCCATCTGATAAAGCCATGCTTCAATCCTTTGCACCAACCGGCACAATCCGAGTTGGGATTAATTTAGGGAATCCTGTTTTAGCGGGGACTGATGCAGTTACCCAAAAAACAAAAGGGGTGACGATTGATATTGCTAATGAGATTGGCAAGCGAACGGGTTTACCGGTCCAACTGATTCCCTTTAAAAGCGCAGGCGCAACAGTAGATGCAATTAAGACTGGCAATATTGATTTAGTCTTTGTTGCCATAGACCCAGTGCGAGGTGAAGACATTAGCTATACCCCACCCTATATTCAAATCGAAGGCGCCTATATGGTCAAAGCGTCATCCCCTATTACCAGCAACGCAGCAGTTGATGTGGCTGGTAATGAAATTGTGGTCGGCAAAGGAAGTGCTTATGACCTTTATCTCACACGAGAAATTAAACATGCAACCATTTTGCGCGCCCCGAGCTCACAAGCGGTGGTAGACGACTTCATGGGTGGCCAAGGAAATGTCGCTGCAGGTGTAAAACAACAACTTGAGAGCGATGCTTCCCGCTATACAGATTTAAGAATGTTGCCTGGACGGTTTATGGTGATCAATCAAGCGATCGGCATTCCGAAAGCCAGATCTGGATATGAAAAAACCAGCGCTTACTTAAGCGCCATCATTACCGAGTTAAAAGCGTCTGGATTTGTCGCGAATGCAATGTATCGTCACGATATCCAAGGTGCCAAGGTTGCCGAATAGGATCTTCAGCACTGAATAGTTTGTAGGCGCTCCGGAATCTGGACATGGGTCCAGCCTAGTTCATCTCGAATACTTGCAGCAAATGCAGCAGCTGCTTTAGGCTCTCCATGCACAACAAATGTGGCTTTGGGAGGCTTTTTAAATCCGCTTAGCCAATCTAGTAAGCCCGCTTTATCGGCATGCGCTGACAAGCCTCCAATAGTATGGATAGAGGCCTTCACTAAAACCTCCTCACCAAATAACCGGACCATAGGAACCTTGTCGACTAAGCGCCGCCCAAGACTGCCGTAGGCCTGAAAGCCAGTGATGACGATGGCATTCTGCGCATAAGGAAGATTGTTAGCTAAGTGATGCACGATTCGACCAGCATCACACATCCCGCTTGCCGAAATAATGACGGCGCCACCCTTAATTTTATTAAGTGCTTTGGATTCTTCTACATCGGCAATAAAACGTAGGCTAACTGCATCTGGATGATCTTTAAACCACGCAAAAGTCGCCTGCGACTGCTGATCCAATTGCGAAAAGAAATGCTCGGTGAGATGTGTAGCTGCTGTTGCCATCGGCGAATCTACCCAAATACTGAGATGCGGCAATAATCCTTTACGAACTAAATCAATCAATAGAAATAACACCTCTTGGGTTCGCCCGACGGCAAAAGCTGGAATGATCACATTTCCATGTCCGCGCATCGTCGATGAAATCACCTCCACCAGCTCATCTTCAGTCTCTTGTAGACTGCGATGCAGGCGATCTCCATAAGTCGATTCAATTAGCAATACATCTGCCTCGCTAATCACCGCTGGATCAGGCATTAAGACTCTGCCCTTCATACCAATGTCACCAGAGAACACGCAGCGCTTTACTGGTGAGTCCGTTTCCTGAATATCCAAAATAGCAATAGCCGATCCAAGAATATGCCCGGCATTACGAAACTCTAACTGCACACCTTCACAGGGCTTGACGACTTGCCCATACTCTATGACCTCAAACTGATTCAAAGTCATCTCTACTTCTTCTCTGCTATACAGCGCGACAGGCATATCGCCATGCCACTTGCCTGCCTTCTGCTTACGCTCGGCCCGCTCAACATCTGCAAATTGCAAATGCGCGCTGTCCGGTAGCAGAATTTTTAATAACTCAAAGGTAGCGCTAGTGCAATAGATTGGGCCGGTAAACCCTTGGGCACAAAGACGTGGCAATAATCCACTATGGTCAATATGGGCATGGGTTAAGACGATAAAGTCAATTTCTTGGGGGGAAAATGGCAATGGCTCCAGATTTTTCAGACTGGCTTCACGTCCACCTTGAAACATCCCGTAATCAACAATAAAACGTCTCTCGTGACCACCAAGGAAAGCCTGGACCGAGTGTCGTGAACCCGTAACCTCCCCCGCTGCACCAAAAAATTGAATCTTCATGCTTAAAAGCATACACCCCTTAAAATACCCTCACCATCTAAATAAAAGCGATTAATAGGGATGACAGCATCAACCCAAGAACCAGTAGAACTTGCGTCACTGGATCTCATTCAACATTTAAAGCGAAGGCCATCGGAACATAAAGGCGACGCTGGGAAAGTTGTGATCATTGGCGGCGCCCCTGGTATGGCGGGTGCACTGGTACTTGCAGGTAATGCCGCATTGCATTTGGGTGCCGGTTGGACCATTCTCGAAATGCTCGACCATACATCTACCCAGGCACTCCTTGACCAACCAGAATTAATGGTGAGAGCGGCAGGTAATAATGCAGCGGAACTGTTGATCAAAACGAATCCCGATCTCATTGCAATCGGACCAGGTCTGGGTAACTCCTCACTTGCTTATACATGGCTTCAAGCGAGCCTGGCGCATCCCAACATTCCTTTGGTCCTCGATGCAGACGCGCTAAATTTAATCGCCGACAACAAAGCGCTTTTACTGGCATTACAAAATCGCAATCAACAATTTCCAGGTCTAAGCGTCATTACGCCGCACCCTGGTGAGGCAGCTCGACTTCTCAACATATCGAGTGAGCAAGTTCAAGATCAACGCCAAGTCACTTTAAAAAGCTTAGCGCAGTTAACTGGCTCCATTGTGGCCCTCAAAGGCCGGCACACCTTAATTGCCTCTCCGCAGCACTCTAGCGTTCAATGCATGCAAGGCAATCCCGGCATGGGTACAGGTGGTATGGGTGACGTACTCACAGGCAGTATTGCCGCTATTGCTGCTCAAGGTATTCGACATCAGCTCGATTTATGGTCATCGACCTGCATAGCCGTGCAACTCCATGCATCGGCGGCTGATGGCTTGGTCAATAAAGGGATTGGCCCCATTGGACTTACACCATCAGAGACCATTCTAGAAATGCGTAGCATGCTCAACCGTCTTCTATAAGTAAACATGCACGCCAGCAATCTCGCTCTGCAACGCAAACGCTATCTATCTGGCATTCTGATGGCTGGCCTGGGGTCCATTCTATTCTCTGGCAAAGCCATTCTGATTAAGCTCGCTTTCACTTATGGCGCGAATGCAGAAACTCTCCTGGCACTTCGCATGTTGATTGCCTTGCCTTTATTTTGGTCGATCTATTGGTGGCAATCACGTCAGCAAAAAATGTTGCCCATTAGTTGGTCAGACCGCTCAAAGGTATTGCTCTTAGGATTTTTGGGCTACTTTCTATCAAGCTATTTGGATTTTTTAGGATTGCAATACATCTCTGTTGGCCTCGAGAGAATTGTTTTGTATCTCACTCCAACGATTGTTTTACTAATCTCCTATTTTGTTTTGCAAAAAACCATTTCACGTGTTCAGTGGGCGGCCTTAATCGTCGGCTACCTTGGTGTGCTGACCGTATTTATTCAAGATGCTAATTCCACTGGAAGTGCAGCATGGCTTGGAATGCTCTTGGTATTTGCCAGCGCCTGCACCTATGCGGTTTACATGATTGGCTCCGGAGAAATGGTGAGGCGTGTTGGCAGCATTCGCTTGGTAGTCTATGCAAGTACATCATCAGCATTCTTCAGCGCTATACAAGCCTTGGTATACAACCCCACAGATATTCTGGAGCAGGCCTCCCAAATCTATTGGCTTAGTCTTGTGAATGCTAGTGTCTGCACGGTCATTCCAATGCTGCTCATTATGATTGCCATTAATCGCATTGGCTCCCCACTCGTTGCACAGGCGGGTATTCTGGGGCCCGTCTCCACGATCTTCATGGGTTGGGCTGTTCTATCTGAACCCATTACCTGGTTGCAAATTGGAGGCATGACTTTAGTGATGGCGGCTATGTGGCTATTAGTGCGTAATGACTCCAATAAACAAAAACCACTAGAGTCTGTGAACCCTAATGGTTTTAGCGATAAAGACTTGCTCGGATCATAGCCGAGCAAACAGCATTACTGCTGTGCGGCTTCAGCCTTTTTTGCCTTCTTCTTTGCTTTTTTCTCAGCTTTCTTCTTCGCTTTTTTATCTTTCTTAGCCTGCTTCTGAGCGCTCTTATCAGCAGCTTTATCTGGCTGAGCGGCAGGAGCAGCCGCAGGGGCAGCAACTGGTGCTGAGGCTGGCGCAGGGTCAGCAGCCATCACCGAGATTGGAGATAGGCCAATCGTGGCGGATACCAGGGTGGCTAAGCTTAAACGTACGAAACGAGAAATCATCAAATTCTCCAATTGGGTTTGTGGATAATTAAATAATACCCAAGAATTTAGCAAAAATGCTTTTTTCAACAATTCAATTTGAGCGCTGCCATGACCAATTTCCCAAAAGATATCTATACCGAACCACAAGGCTACTCAATTGATACCCTAAAAAATCTAGGGCCCCTGACCCGCATGGCTGGAATTTGGGAAGGAGCGCGAGGGTTAGACGTAAAACCAAAGGCAGAAGGTCCAAAAAAACAGGCCTATATTGAGCGCATAGAACTACAACCTATTGACCCTCAAACCAATGGCCCACAATTGCTTTATGGCTTGAGGTATCACACCCACATCACCAAGCCAGATCAAATCAAGACATACCATGATCAAGTTGGCTACTGGTTGTGGGAGCCGGCAACTGAAACCGTTACTCATACCCTCACTATTCCTCGCGGAATGATTGCCATGGCATCGGGCCAAACCGCGGCGACTGCCAATCAATTTGAACTCGTTGCCAGAGCTGATAACCCAACATCGGGAATCTCTTCAAATCCTTTTTTAGAATATGCATTCAAGACGATTGAATATCGTATTCAAGTTTGTTATTTAGACGATGGAACTTGGTCCTATAGCCAAGATACCATCATGATGATTAAAGGAAGTGCTGAGCCCTTTCATCACAAAGACAATAACCTTCTCATGAAAGTCGGTGAGCCAACGCCAAATCCCCTAGCCTTAGAGGCAATAAAAAAGCCATCCTAGGATGGCTTTTTATGTGTGGCTTGCAATTGCTTAGGCTGGCTGCGCCTCAACTTCAGTAATCTTTTCTAAAGCTGTTGCAAGGTGATCGACCGTGCGATCAACGTGTGCCAACTTCTCAAGACCAAATAAGCCAATCCGGAAAGTGCGGAAATCTGGACGTTCATCGCATTGCAATGGAACACCAGCAGCAGTCTGCAGACCTAAGGCAATAAACTTCTTACCTGACTGAATATCAGCATCCTTGGTGTAACTTACCACTACGCCAGGAGCCTGAAAGCCCTTAGCGGAAACGGATGGGTAGCCTTTAGATACCAGCAAGGCACGAACCTTGTCGCCTAACTCTTGTTGCTTTTGCTTCAGAGCTGCAAAGCCTAATGACTGAGTTTCTTTCATGGTGTTACGCAAAATCTTTAGAGCGTCCGTTGGCATGGTGGTGTGATAAACATGCCCGCCCTTTTCATAAGCTTCCATGATTTGGAGCCATTTTTTAAGATCCATGGAGAAGCTGCTGCTTTGCGTAGATTCAATATGCTCGCGCGCTCTTTCACCCATAGCAATCAAAGCGCAGCAAGGGGAGCTACTCCAACCTTTTTGTGGTGCAGTGATTAATACATCAACATTGCATGCCTTCATGTCAACCCACATCGCACCAGATGCGATGCAATCCAAAACAAACAGACCGCCAACTGAACGCACAGCATCACCAACAGCTTTGAGGTAATCGTCTGGCAGAATAATTCCGGCAGAGGTTTCAACGTGCGGCGCAAATACTACGGCTGGCTTTTCTTTTTTGATGAAGGCAACAACTTCTTCAATTGGTGCTGGAGCAAATACACCTTGAGTAGAAGCATCTAATTGCTTACCCTTCAGAACTGTGACGTCTTGAGTGATATGGGCTAAATCAAAAATTTGTGTCCAGCGATAACTGAACCAGCCATTACGCAACACCAAGCATTTTTGATTGTTGGCAAATTGACGAGCAACTGCCTCCATACCAAAAGTACCGCTACCGGGAACAATCACAGCAGAGCTTGCGTTGTATGCATCCTTTAAGACGCTAGAAATATCTACCATCACTTTTTTGAACTCTACAGACATGTGGTTCAAGGAGCGATCGGTGTAAACAACCGAGAACTCTAAAAGTCCGTCTGGATCAATATTGGGAAGTAAGCCTGGCATAGTGATTTCCTAGAAATTCTGTAAATAGTCCTAAATGATACTGATTTAGTTACTTATTGCACTGCAATCCGATTGTCTTTGATCAATTTGCCCCATTTAGCTTGGTCTAAGCGCAAAAAGGACACAAAATCATCGGCACTACCGCTGGCAGGGTCACTCCCCCGCTCCAACATCGCTTTCCTCAGCTTTTCCTGACTTAAGGTGACGGCAACCCCTTGGTTGAGTTTTTGTACGATTGCCTTTGGTGTGCTTGCGGGCGCAAAAAGACCAAACCATCCGACAGCACTATAGCCCGGCAATCCGGATTCTGAGACAGTTGGAATATTGGGCAAAGCTTCAGAGCGCTTTGCTCCGGTCTGACCTAAAGCCAGCAACTTACCCGTTTCAATTTGCGGCATCACGGTTTGTGCAGGTGCAAACATCAAGTCAATATGGCCCGCCAATAAATCTGTTAAAGCCTGACCTGTTCCCTTGTAAGGAATATGCAGTAACTCAATCCCCGCCATCGACGCAAATAATTCGCCAGATAAGTGTGAAGCTGAGCCGGCACCAGATGAGCCAAATCTCACTTTGCCAGGATTGGCTTTTGCAAAAGCAACCAGTGCTTTAATCGAGTTGATATTTAAACCAGGGTTAACCGTAACGATATAAGGAGAGGCGGATACCAAGGCCACGGGAGAAAATTGCGCGATATTCCTATCGGTTACCGCTGCCGTTGAACCCATCAACAAGGTATAGCCATCCCCTGAGGATTGCGCTACGATCTCAGCACCAATCGCCCCACTAGCCCCGGGACGATTTTCAATAATCAAAGATTGCTTCCATAACTCAGTCAGCGATGGCGCCATCAAACGAATTAAAGTATCAGCCCCGCCACCCGGTGGAAATGGCACGATGACCTTGATAGGCTTTACAGGAAAAGAATCAATCGATTGAGCTTGCGCAGGTAAACATCCTAGCAAGCCAAACAAAAAAATTGCAGAAACCAGATATTGCCGCATCATCTTCGCCTTAGACTTCATCAACAATCGTCGTTCTTAAGGTCGAGATGCCATCGATTGAGCACTCAACCACATCGCCTGGTTTGAGATATAAATCTTCCGCATTTTCTTTACCCACCGCCACACCACCAGGCGCGCCAGTAGAAAACATATCACCAGCTTCGATAGGGATAAAACGTGAGAAATGCTCCAAAATATCGGAGATCTTCCAAATTTGATCTTGTGTATTAACGCGCATGCGCTCTTCTCCATTGACGGAGCAAGTCATCCACAAATCATAGACATCCGGAATCTCATCAATCGTCACAATCTCAGGTCCAAGCGGCCCAAAGCCAGGGATATTCTTTCCGGTCCAAAAGCGTGAACCAGAAGCAACTTCGCGTAACTGCAAGTCACGGCAAGTCAGGTCATTCAGAATGGTGACACCAGCGACATAGCTCATGGCCTCATCTTTTTTAGCGCCTAGCGCGCGCTTACCCATCACAAAAACCAATTCCGGCTCGTAATCCAGACGGGTAATGCCTTTTGGACGAACCACTTTTGCCTCGTGCCCAGAAAGACAGGAGTTCAACTTAATAAATGAAGTGGGCTCTTGAGGAATTTCTTTAATCAGGTTGGTGCGCTTGAGCTCCTCCAAATGTGTACGGTAATTTTTACCTACACAAAGAAACTTTTCGGCATCCATGATCGGCGGTAAATACGTAATGCTCGAAGCCTGCAACAACAATGGGGGAGCAGATTCTGGAATCGTTTTAACCCAAGCCTTCGCCTGCTCCATCACCTTGCTGCCGGCACGTAAAAAATCTCTCATCCCCACTGGAAAATCTTTGATGCCTTGTGATTGAGCAACATCACTAAATGGTAAAACTAAGTCTCCCGATAAATTGGGAATTCTGGCGCCGATTTCAGGGGTGGATGATCCGCTGCGGGTAAATGTAATGAGTCTCATATTTTTTAGGTTTTATATTGAAGTAGTGAAAATGGAAAACTTATTCTGAGCCAAACAGCGCATTATTTTTCTGGCGCTTTTCGACTGAATTTTTGAGTAAAGCAGCAATTCGGTAAAAACCGTGCCCGAACTTTCCGTAAGGCATCGTCAGGAAAAAGGCCATAACGAATCCAAGATGAATTGCCAGCATGATCGCCATAGAGGCAGTGTCACGATATGCCAGCAAGGCTAAA
Source organism: Polynucleobacter finlandensis (assembly GCF_018881755.1). Lineage (GTDB taxonomy): Bacteria > Pseudomonadota > Gammaproteobacteria > Burkholderiales > Burkholderiaceae > Polynucleobacter > Polynucleobacter finlandensis. The sequence goes on from NZ_JACVPS010000008.1 coordinate 98,462, forward strand.
CCAGACGCACTGATACAGAACAGCAAAATAATGAATGCCCTATCCATGGGTTTTTGTGTCGCATCACCGTGCTCTGCATTGCGCCTGAGATTTAAGTACAGCAAGCCAGCAGGACCAATCAGTAAACCAATACCGCCCACTGTACCCAGAAGCACAGGAAGACTAGTCAATGCATAAGGCGCGTGTAGATCCAATAAGTAGTGATAGAGCGTCGCTACTGAAGTAGCCGCAAAGCAAAACATAAATCCATAAAAGGTGAAATGGTGAAAGCGTTTACGCCAGAGTGAAAAAGCATCATCCTCGTTATTGCAGCCATCTCCATGGCCGCCGCCAAGATACTTCAAAGTCAGCGCATCATGTGTCGCCTCAGCAGCAGCCGCACCTGAGATATTTCCATCGGAGATTTGTCTCCAGAAAGAAAACACCCCAACACTTAATGCCAGTAAGGCAAAAGCAAATACCGACCCAAACATCAAAGCCAAAGTGTTGTGAGAAAAGATTGCGTAAAAATTACCGTTGAATGGGCTGGAGACAAGATTGCCATTCATCCACAACGTCAGTAGCAAGAATGCAGTTAAAGATATGGAAGTGGCTAAGACCGTCGTCAAGCCATTCTTCTGATAGAGAGAGCCAAATGACTTAGGCCACGCATAGGTTATGTAGGTGTCTTTGCGGACCTGCGCCATTACTTGAGGAATGTTCACTCCAAACTCATGAGGAGGAGCATATTGACAGGCATGCAAACAGGCGCCGCAGTTATGGCAAAGATTGGCTAAGTAGTTCATATCAGCCACATTGAAATCAATCCTGCGAGTCATCGCTGGAAAGACTGCACAGAAGCCTTCACAATAGCGACAGGCATTACAGATCTGCAACATGCGCGCAGCTTCAGCCTCAGGAGAGCCCGATGCTAGGACTGTAGCTTCTTGAATCAGTTCTTTAAGTGCTTGCATGTGTTACATCCCGATGACGAAGAGCGAATTGTGCTGCCTGCGCTGCTTGCGTTCCTGCAATCCTGCCAAATGCTGTCCCAATCGCCATACCAATTCCTGCTGCATAGCCTTTTCCTAAAACATTGCCAGCCATCATTTCACCGGCGACAAATAGGTTATCGCTTGGTTTTCCACCAAAATGTACTTCTGCCCTATCGGTGGTCTTCAGTCCAAGATAAGTAAAAGTCACGCCAGGTCGCAAAATATATCCATAGAACGGTCCGGTATCGATAGGAAGTGCCCAGTGAGTCTTAGCGGGCTCCAAGCCATTGGTATGGCAATCATCCATGATCGTGTGATCAAAAGTGCCCGCCTGACAAGCAGCGTTATATTCCTGAATCGTTTTCAGCAGAGCCCCTCTGTCCAGACCCAACATGTCCGCCAACTCTTCCAGGGTATCCGCCTTATCCCCTGGAAATACTGGAGGCATAAATCTACCCAATACTTTTGAATCAATAATGGAATATCCAATCTGACCTGGTTGATGGGCTACTAACCTTCCCCAAAACGCATACCGCTTTGGCCAAAAATCTTCACCTTCATCAGAAAAACGTTCGGCATTCTTGTTAACGACGATTCCGAAAGAGACGCAATCGACGCGCGTACAGATTCCACCGTCGTATAGTGGTGCTCTCGCATCGACTGCCACCATGTGCGCTTGAGTTGCATCGCTCACAGAATCCGCACCCATCTCAATTAATTGCTTTAATAGCACGCCCTTGTTATATCGCGTGCCCCGAATCAAAAAATTATCAGCTGGCGCTTCACCAAACTCGTTGATACCCCAAGCCTCTTTTAACCACTCGCGATTCGATTCAAAGCCACCGGCAGCCAATACGCAAGACCTAGCTTCGATGCGCTCATTGCCAACGTAAGCCGCTAAAAATGTTCCATCCTGAATATCTAAGGAAGTGACTGTAGCGTCGTAACGAATCTTGACTCCCAGCTTTTCGGCACTCCGGTAATAGGCATTTACTAAAGCCTTGCCACCACCCATAAAAAAGGCGTTGGTTCTGGATAAATTGAGCGTGCCAGACAATGGCGGCTGAAATCTCACGCCGTGTTTTTGCATCCAAGCGCGACACTGGGAAGATGCACGAATGGTCAAGCGTGCTAACTTTTCATCTGTAATGCCGCCGGTAACCTTCATTACATCCTGCCAATATTCCTCTTCAGGGTAGGCCTCACTCATCACATCTTCAGGCGCATCATGCATTGAACGAATATTGCGAGTATGCGCAGAATTTCCGCCGCGCCATTCTTTGGGTGCTGACTCTAAAAGCAAAACAGTAGCGCCCGCTTCTTTGGCCATTAAAGCGGCACAAAGAGCAGCATTTCCGCCACCGATCACAAGAACATCAAACATAGTCAACCTAAAAATATTAGAAGCAAAATTCAGAAAAAATAACTGTAAAGCTTTTTTCTATTTAATTCCTAGACGTGGATCAAGATGCCTTTACTTGGCTGGCCCTAGATTTGGTGGATGACACCACAATACCGGTAACAATTAACGCAAAAGCCAGCCCGTGATAAAGCCTTGGGGGTTCCCTTAGCATTGCTGCTGATAACAGGGCAGTAAACAACGGGATGAGGTTGGCAAAAAATGCGGCTACGGTAGGCCCAGCACCATTCACACCCAATCCCCAGCAGCGGTAGGCGATCAAAGACGGTCCGACTGCTACAAATAAAATAACAGCGGCAGTAAATACATTCAGTTCTAGGTGAGCATAGCCACCGGCGATCTCAAAACCATCAAAGAATAATGTCCATAACAAACCTACTAATACCTGGGCCATCAAAAAATCCGCCCAAGGCCACTGACGTTCAGTACTTTGACCTGGACGACTGAGCATCCAGCTATAGGTCGCCCATAAGATCGTAGCAAGCATGATCAGAAGATCACCCACAACCAATTCCATCGAAAATAGTGTTGAAGGCTCGCCTCTGGTCAATACCACCGTTACACCAATCAGGGAGACAACAGCACCAATGAGCTGTAGCAAGGTGGGTCGGACTTTATAAAATACTGCCCCAATCAATAACATCCAAATTGGCATGCTGGCCCCAATCAAAGTGACATTGATGGGGGTAGAAGTTTGCAGGGCGAGATAAAGAAGGACGTTATAACTACCGACCCCAAAAAGTCCTAGCAATAAAAAACGCGTCTTGTTTTGCCAGAGTGCACTATCGCGCTTAAAGATGCGCCAGCCAAAAGGCAGCAAGATCAAGGCGGCCAATCCCCATCGAACTGCGCTCAAGGTAATTGGCGAAACGCTCCCAACTAGAAGACGTCCGGCAATAGCATTTCCGGCCCAGAGTGCTGTGGCAACAACTAAATAGAAAATAGTAGCTAAATTAAGCTGAAACATTGGAAGGTATTGAACAAGGAGGAAATCAAGGCCCCAGTTAGGGACTACCCTCCTATTGTAGAAACAAATGCCTGGTATTGCTAAGATAGAGCTTAAATAGGTCAGAGTCTTCATAAATGACCTCAAATCGAAGGATAAAACGTGGCAATCATTACCAACATTGAAGACCTACGGGTACTTCATCAAAAGCGTACCCCCAGGATGTTTTATGACTATGCCGACTCTGGCTCCTGGACTGAATCCACCTACCGAGCAAACGAATCTGATTTTCAAAAAATCAAGTTGCGCCAACGTGTCGCTGTTGATATGACAAATCGCACCACCAGAACAAAGATGATTGGTGAAGACGTTGCGATGCCAGTAGCATTAGCCCCAACTGGCCTGACTGGTATGCAACATGCCGACGGCGAAATCCTAGCAGCCCGAGCAGCTGAAAAATTCGGCGTCCCGTTTTGCTTATCCACGATGAGCATCTGCTCTATTGAAGACGTCGCGGAGCGTACGACCAAGCCATTTTGGTTTCAGCTCTATGTCATGAAAGACCGTGGCTTTATTGAGCGCTTAATTGAAAGAGCCAAAGTGGCGAAGTGTTCGGCACTGATGTTGACATTGGATTTACAAATTTTGGGTCAACGCAATAAGGATCTCAAGAATGGTCTATCAGCACCACCAAAACTGACCATTGCGAATATGTTCAATATGGCTACTAAGCCACGTTGGTGTCTAGGTATGGCTATGACACCTCGCAGAACTTTTCGCAATATCGTGGGGCATGCCACAGGCGTGGGCAATATGTCTTCCCTCTCCTCTTGGACAGCAGAACAATTTGATCCGGGCTTGAACTGGGGTGATGTGGAATGGATCAAAAAGCTATGGGGCGGTAAGCTCATTATTAAAGGCATCTTGGATGCTGAAGATGCTCGTTTAGCTGCCAACTCTGGTGCAGATGCCATGATTGTTTCCAACCACGGTGGGCGTCAACTAGATGGCGCCGTTTCTAGCATTCAGGCACTTCCTGGCATTGTGGATGCAGTTGGCAAGGATATTGAAGTATGGATGGATGGCGGCATCCGCTCTGGACAGGATGTTTTAAAAGCATGGGCTCTTGGAGCGCGTGGCACGATGATTGGTCGACCCTTCCTATATGGCTTGGGTGCCATGGGAGAAGCTGGCGTGACGAAATGTCTGGAATTGATTCACAATGAGCTAGATATCACTATGGCTTTTACGGGTCACCGCGATATTCAGAACGTTACTAAAGATATTTTGTATCCAGGAACTTTTTAAAATTAAATACATTCTTGATCACCCCTTTGTTGCCTTTGCCTTCACTCTTATAATTTGCTCAGCATCTGTTTGGTTCGGAAATGCGGTGCTTAGTAAGTACCGCACTAAAGACAGTGAGACAGCTTCTGATTTGGGAATTATTCAAACGGCAACATTGACGCTTCTCGCGCTCATCATTGGATTTACTTTCTCCATGGCCATTGATCGTCATGATCAAAGAGAGGTTCTGGAAGAGGCTGAAGCGAATGCTATTGGCACTGAGTATCTCCGTGCCGACCTTCTTCCCGCAACTTCAGCATCGGCAATCAAAGTGCTCTTAGTTCGCTATCTTGATCAACGCATCCTGTTTTATACCGAGCAGCATCACGAGCCTCTGACAGAAATTTCCAAACGAACGGATAAGCTTGAAAATGCGCTTTGGCAGGAAGTTCTGCCAGCTGCCCGTTCACAGACCAATGCCATGACTGCTTTAGCCGTCTCCGGTATGAATGATGTCCTCAATTCGCATGGTTACACCCAAGCTGCCTGGTGGAACCGTATCCCATTCACCGCCTGGGGACTCATGGGGGCAATCGCGATTTGCGCCAATCTCTTGGTAGGATTTGGGGCTAGGAACTTTTCGCATAATATCGCTCTCTTCATGATTTTTCCTTTTGTCATTGCAGTGTCTTTCTTTCTGATTGCAGATATTGATAGTCCAAGAGGCGGTGTCATCAGAGTAGAACCGCGTAATTTAATTCAGTTAAAAAATTCCTTACATCAACAGAGTGCAGGCAGTCCCAGCACTTCAGAAAAATAAAGTGGCATAGTACTTTTTATAGGCGGTAAAAATGAAACGAGTAGTAGATGTCTTTAAAAACAGAGGCCGCGAGCTGGTCTGGACCTACGTGGTTCACTTAGGAAACGATGAGTTTCATCCGGCACAAATTGATTTTGAAGTGGAGGCTTTAAGACTATCGCAACTGGATAAGCGCGGCGCCGTTAACGAATTAAGCGCTAAGGCTAGACTGCCCAACTAAGTTTGATGCAATGACCCCACAATGGTCATTGTCAATTACCTTATTTATGATGTTGTCTGTAAATCTATTCAGCACATCATGTCAAAAAAACGCTATCACCCCTTATCTATCTTCTTTCACTGGCTCGTATTTCTTCTCGTTGTAGCAGCGCTCGGCGTGATTGAATTAAAGGGGCAGTTTGTCAAAGGGAGTGAGCCTCGCGAGCTCTGTAAAACAATCCATAGTCTTTTGGGACAGCTCATATTTATCGCTATGGTATTGAGACTGGGTATTCGTATGATCTATGGTGTTCCAAAGCGCTCTGGAACAAGCCTATTATTTAGTCATTTGGCCACAGCAATGAATTGGTTGCTCTATTGCTTGCTGCTGACACTTCCCATCATGGGCCTTATTTTTCTGCAGGCAGGTGGTAAAGAGGTGCAATTCTTCAATTGGACACTCCCCCAAGTGCTAAGCCCTGACCCATCCATCAAGAAGGTGTTCAAAGAACTCCATGAATGGCTAGGTAATGCGTTGTACTTCCTCATTGGAATTCATGCCCTGGTAGCTTTGTGGCACCATTACATCCTGAAAACCGATACACTTCTTCGCATGTTGAATAAATACGACCCTGAAAGCAAATAGGAATATCTGGAATATGAAACCATTAAGCAAAAAAGCAAAGATTGCCGTCGCCTGGACAACCCTCATGACTGTGGTTGGCACTGCCATACTCCACCAATGGCAATTCTTCGCTCTAGGCCTCGCTTCAGTAGTCATGCTGCTAGTAGCAAACCACTTTGATTTATTAGATCCGCCAAACAATAAAAAATGAGGTCAGATTCTTTGGGAATATGACCTCATCGACTGTCACCTCACTAGCGTGACTGTGTATTTTTCTATCTCATCATAATGCTGGGTAATCGGTGTAACCCACTTCCGCCCCACCGTAGAAGGTTGCACGGTTATAAGGATTTAATGGGGCGTTCTTTTCAAAACGCTCAGCTAAATCCGGATTGGAAATATACAAACGGCCATAAGCAACTGCATCAGCCAAACCGTCTTCCAATACCTTCTCACCCATTGCTTGATCATATCCACCAGCACTGATGAATTTTCCTTGATAGGCCTTGCGGAATATCTCTGAAGTAACTGGAGCATCTTCGTACACTTGATCATTACCGCCCGCACTGGTTGAGCGTGGCTCAATCATGTGTACATACGCCAAGTGATAGCTATTTAATTTTTGAATGGCTGCACCAAATAAAGCAACTGGATCGCTATCACTCATGTCATTAAATTGACCATAAGGGGATAGACGCACACCAATTCGATCGCTTGGAAATACTTTGGCAACAGCATCGATGACTTCACCAAGCAAGCGTAGGCGATTCTCAATTGAGCCGCCATATTGATCTGTGCGTTGGTTGGTTTTGTCTTGCAAGAACTGATCCAAGAGATAACCGTTGGCAGCATGAATTTCTACACCATCAAATCCTGCAGACTTAGCGTTCTGAGCTGCCGTCTCATACTCCTTAATCAATCGAGCTATATCATCAGATGTCATAGCCTTAGGGGTTTCGTAGTCATGCAACTGCCAATCAGCGCCATAGGTTTGGCCTGCAGCAGCAATAGCAGAAGGCGCCTCTGGCACACCTTGTTCTGGATGCAATGATGAATGGGAAATTCGACCCACATGCCATAACTGGGCAACGATAGAACCACCCTTCGTATGAACCGCCTCAACAATCTCTTTCCAAGCAGCAGTTTGCTCGGCAGAATAAATTCCAGGAGTTGCTGGGTAACCCATACCTAAAGGGGAAATTTGAGTAGCCTCAGTAATAATCAAACCAGCACTCGCACGCTGGGCGTAATACGTTTTGGCTAATGGATGTGGTACATCACCAGCTACGGCACGCATTCTAGTTAACGGCGCCATGACTAAACGATTCTTCAACTCAATCGAACCGAGCTTTACTGGGGTAAACATGATTTCTTTTCCGGACATTGCCATCTTTCTTTTCTATAAAACACATCATCGTGAAGCAAGACTGTAGCAAAATTGCTGCAGTCTTGCTCACGCACGAATACCTTTACGTTTACCGCGACTGATTCTAATGCTCGCTCCAAAGCGCTCCTGAATACAATCCGACAGCACTTGAAACTCTTCTAGGCGAGCAGTAGAGGAGCGCGCAACCAGTGCAATAACACGCTTAGGAGTGGGCGTCGCTAGTGGTCTGGCGACTAACTCAGTGTTATTGAGCAAACCGCCCTTCACAGCCATCTCTGGAAGCAATGCGATGCCCATTCCTGACTCGACCATTTGGAGTAATGTCAGTAGGCTGGTAGCCTCCATACCTTCAGCATTACGAATATCTGATCTCTTGCAAGCCTGCAGGCTGTGGTCACGCAGGCAATGCCCCTCTTCAAGCAAAAGCAGTCTCTCAGCCATCTTGGCCGGCAAATGCACCTCTTTGCCTTTGAGTGCAGGATCATCTGCTCGAGCAACTAACCAGAACTCATCATTCAATAGCTCTTTAACCAACAAACCATTGACGTCATAAGGTAGGGCAATTAAGGCGAAATCTAACTGATGATCGGCAAGTCTAGCCAGTAAATTTGCGGTCAAATCTTCACGTAAGGTGATTTTCAAACTTGGAAAGCGATTGCGAATTTCTGGCAAAACCTGTGGCAATAGAAAAGGTGCAATAGTTGGGATGACTCCTAGGCGGATTGTGGCGGTCATTGGCTTGGCTGCCCCATCAGCGTACTCAACCAAGTCCTCAGAAGCCGCCAGAATAGCCTTAGCTCGCTCTAAAACCTCTAAGCCAATAGGTGTGATGGATACATTCTGTCGATCTCGCTCCACCAAGCGAATCCCTAGGCTATCTTCCAACTCCTTTAGCCCTGCGCTCAAGGTTGACTGGCCCACAAAACAAGCTTGTGCAGCACGCGTGAAGTTCAACTCTTTAGCTAATGCCACAAAGTAACTGAGCTGTCTCAGTGAAGGTAGATAGGCCATATTCCCCGATTTCCTATTTATCTAATATTTCGATAAATAGTATCATTATTATTCATTGGACTGATAATAATTTAAAGCTCAAAATCCATCCCATGGTTGAGCAAAAGGCAATGAAATAGCCCTCTTCTCATTAAACGGATTTTTACACTTTACAAAGAGGAATCAACAATGGCACGTCCTGAAATTAAAACAATCCAAAATCTCGAGTCTGCATTTGCTGGCGAGTCCATGGCTCATATCAAATATCGTTACTTTGCCAAGTTGGCACGCGCGGCAGGTGATCAAGAGACGGCAAAAATCTTTGAGGCAACGGCTGATCAAGAAGTGATGCATGCCTTCGGTCATCTCGATTTGCTCTACCCTGCAAGCACGATTACCCCAACCCGTGCATTGGAGATTGCGATTGAAGGTGAAACCTATGAATACACTGAAATGTACCCAAGCTTCCGCAAAACCGCTGTCGAGGAAGGTAACTCTGCAGCCATTCAAGAAATTGATGAGCAAATTGCTGAATCTAAAGAGCATGCCGAGCAATTCCAAGCAATGTTGGTAAAAGCAGCTAAACGCTTTGCTGCCTTGGCTAATGTAGAGGAGCGTCATGCTAACCACTACAAAAAAGCCTTGGAAAGCGCTATAGCATTTGCAGCCAAATAAGCTGCCTCAAGAATTAATTCGAAATTAAATTTAAACTCATCACTATTGAACGAAGGAATGATTATGAAATCTTGGCAATGTATCGTGTGTGGCTTCATCTATGACGAAGCAAAAGGCATCCCAGAAGATGGTATCGCTGCGGGAACTGCTTGGGCTGATGTGCCTGCAGATTGGGAATGCCCAGACTGCGGTGTAGCCAAATCTGACTTTGAAATGGTTCAGATCGGCTAATCAAGCCCCATCTTTATCGCAATTGAATGTATTACTAGGAGCCCAGCTTTGGATCACAATACGCAACAATCACAATCCGCCATTGTCATCATTGGCAGCGGATTGGCTGGCTTCACCGTCATTCGCGAAATCCGCAAATTAGATAAAGCAATCCCTATTACCCTGATCACTCGTGAGCCAGGGTACTTCTACTCAAAGCCAATGCTTTCAACCGCGCTGGCGAGCAAAAAAGAGGCTAAGCAACTCATCTCTACACCACAAGATGGCATGGCTAGCCAGCTAGAGCTCACCATCATGAGTGAGGCTGAAGTGAGTAGCATTGATGCAGACCTGCAAACCGTAGTGACCAATAAAGGCACTCTCTCGTACAGCAAGTTAGTGATGGCCTTAGGGGCTGATCAAATTCGTCTTGCCCTTCAAGGTAATGCTGCGAATGAAGTGCTTACCGTAAACGACTTAGAAGACTATGCAAAGTTCCGCGAAGCTATTGCAGGGAAAAAGAAGATAGCAATATTAGGCGCAGGCTTAATTGGCTGTGAGTTTGCAAACGATCTAGTTCTTGGTTCTTATGAAGTAGACGTCATTGACCTAGCACCACAAGCTTTAGGACGCCTCTTACCAAAGGAATCTGCTCAAGAATTACAAAACAAACTCAGTGATGCGGGTGTGCGCTGGCACTTCGGCACAACTGTGCAATCAATTGATCGCACTGGTAGCCATTTGCAAATCACCCTTGCCAACGGCAATACGATTGAGAGCGATGTGGTTCTTTCTGCTGTTGGCTTAAGGCCTAGATTAGAGCTGGCCAAGGCTGCTGGCTTATGTACAAGTATGGGCATTCAGGTCAATCGCCATTTAGAAACCAGTGCAAAAAATATCTACTCACTAGGCGACTGCGCTGAAGTGGAAGGTTTGGTATTGCCCTATGTGATGCCGATCATGCAGGCTGCAAGAGCGCTTGCACCTACCCTCCTGGGCCAAGATACTGCTTTGAGCTACCCTGCCATGCCAGTGATGGTGAAGACCCCGGCCCTACCTACCATCGTGTCCCCGCCTGCTAAAGATGCAATTGGCTCTTGGAAAATCACCCCCGTTGAAGGCGGCTTAGAAGCCCGTTTTGAATCTGCTGATAGTAAACTTCTCGGCTTCGTGCTGATGGGGAGTGCAACTACTCAACGCGGCGCCCTGACTAAAGAGTTGCCTGTAATCCTGTAACAAGGCTTAATTGATCCATAGAAAAGGCCCGCATCTGCGGGCCTTTTCTGTAATGCGGAAGTGCTAACGAAGCAATTAATTAGGCGGCTAACTAAGCAACCACTACAAACCAAGTAGTGTTGTGTGATTGAGCAACCATCAAGAACAACATTGGAATTGATAACAATGTATTCAAGCGTGAAGTCAACATCGCAATGCGTGCAGATTTAGCTTTTACGTCAGCTTCAACAGTAACGATACCAAGGGCACGTTTCTGATTTGGCCAAATGATGAACCATACGTTAAAGGCCATGACCAAAGCTATCCACATACCCAAGCCAATGGCACGGAATGGCGCTTGCAATGTAAAGGCTTGATGAGCGTAACCGTTCAATGTAGCAACGATTAAACCAGTCAACACAGTAAACAAAGCTGCCCAACGGAACCAGAACAATGCGGCTGGAGCAATCACTTTACCAATTGCTGGCTTTTGCTCGTCAGGGATTTTTGGCATCGATGGAATCTGGACAAAATTGAAGTACCAGAGCAAACCAATCCACATTACGCCAAACATCACGTGTAACCAACGGAATACGAAAGGCAGCTCGGCAGAACCAAAATTACCACCTAAGGCCAGAATAATCAGAACGAGCAGCACAAAACCAGCTAAAACCGTGCGTCCCAATGAGGTCAATATTGATGCCATGTGAGGATCTCCTATATATATGAATGCGCTGTAACTATAAACGATTCTGCTGTTTTTGTTTATCTGACCCAAAATTGGGATTTCTTACTTAAAATAGGTACTTAGCCAACTTTGGCAGCTTGTTTTAAAGACCCATATGACCAGCCATTTAAGCCCTAGCCCCCATAAACGAATTTACATTCAGGAAGTGGTCACGCGGGATGGATTTCAGGCTGAAAGTGCCTTTATCCCAACTGAGGAAAAGATTGCTCTGATTGATCGACTCAGTAATGCGGGTTACGCCAAAATTGAAGTGAGCTCATTCACCAGCCCCAAAGCCATACCGATGTTGGCAGATGCTGAAGCGGTGATGCAAGGCATCAATCGCGTTCCTGGTGTGGAGTACACCGTTTTAATTCCAAATCTCAAGGGGGCTGAACGTGCGATTGCTGTTGGCGTAGATGAATTCAATCTCGTGATGTCGGTGAGCGAGACCCACAATCAGGCCAATCTCAAGATGGGTCGTGAAGATTCATTTAAGGGCTTAAGCTCAGTTATTGATCTGGCGCACTCTAACAAGATTGCAGTCAATATTTCTTTATCAACGAGTTTTGGCTGCCCAATGTCTGGCATCACCCCCCTCAAAGAATTAATGCACTGGATTGACCGATTTTCGGAAAAAGGCATTCGTGGCATTACGGTTTGCGATACCACTGGCATGGCTAACCCAGCCCAAGTTCAGGAAGTCTGTGAAACGGTCCAAGCTAAGCACCCCAACCTACAGTGGACCCTGCACTTCCACAACACCCGTGGCATGGGTCTGGCCAACGCTCTTGCAGCTGTTCATAGCGGTATAGATCGCTTTGACTCCTCGCTTGGTGGCTTAGGTGGCTGCCCCTATGCCCCCGGCGCTACCGGCAATATCTGCACTGAAGAACTGGTGCACATGCTTGATCTCATGGGTCTTAAAACCCATATGCAGATTGATACGCTTCTAGAATGCTCTAAGGATTTACAAAACATCGTTGGTAGAACTTTACCCAGCCAATTACTGATGGCTGGTAAAGTAGATCGCGTGTACAAAGCACCTTGCCAGATCTAGTAAACACTCAAAAAAAATTAAACAATATCCGAGACAAGATCATGAAACCATCCTTCTTAGTTAAATCTATTCTTGCTTTTGCTATCGTGTTTTTAAGTGCTAGCTCAGCATTGAACGCACAAGAATTTCCGCCAAAGAAAACAATCACGATGGTGGTTGGCTTTGCTGCAGGTGGATCTGCTGATAACGCGGCTCGCATCATTGCCAAAAAACTGAGTGAGGATCTTGGGCAGAATGTGATTGTCGATAACAAGCCTGGTGCCGGTGGAAATATTGCCCACGCTTTTACTGCGAATGCGCCAACCGATGGATCGGTGATTTTGTTTGGCTCGATTGGACCGCTTTCGATTGCTCCTCACTTGATGAAGTTGCCTTACGATCCTCAAAAAGATTTGGCGCCCCTCACTATGGGTGTGACCTTCCCCAATGTCTTGGTAGTGATTCCAGAGTTGGACATTAAGACTCTCAAAGAGTACGTAGCGTATGCGAAGAAGAATCCCGGAAAAATTACTTTTGCCTCTACTGGAAGCGGCTCAGCCTCACACCTACAGGGCGAACTCTTCAACGTTAGAGCAGATATCGATACGGTTCACGTACCTTATAAGGGAGGTAGTCCAGCGATGGTTGACTTGCTCGGCGGCAGAGTCTCTTCTTACTATTCAGCATTGGCAACCGCAGAGCCTTACATCAAGAGCGGCAAACTGATTCCGATTGCTAGCACTGGACTAAAGCGTGCACCTACCCTGCCAAATGTTCCTACGATCGCAGAGTCAGGCTACCCAGGCTTTGATGCTGTCAACTGGTACGCATTCGTGGCTCCAGGCAAAACACCTGAAGTCATTTTAGATAAATGGAATAAAGCCTTAGTTGCCGTGTTGACCGATAAAGTAACCAATAAGCAATTAGCTGAACATGGCTTAACACCCAATCCAGGATCGCGTGAAGATTTAGCCAAATATATTGCGAGTCAATCTGCCACTTGGGGCAAGATTATTGCTGACAGAAAAATTACCGCCGAGTAAGGATTGATTCTGAACCTACTCAGCGGTATTGATGCCAAGAAGTGAGTATCTGCAAGTCAATCTATTGAGCAGTCCAACCACCATCCATATTCCAAGCAACACCTCTTACCTCTGAGGCATCGGGCCCGCAGAGAAACACTGCTAAGGCAGCCAGCTGTTCTGGGCTTACGAATTCACCAGAAGGTTGTTTCTCAGAAACCAAGGCAATCTTCGCGGCGTCATTCGAGATGTGCTCACGTTCCGCTCTAGCATCCACTTGCTTTTGAACCAATGGCGTTAAAACCCAACCAGGACAAATAGCGTTACACGTAATACCAGTGCGCGCATTTTCAAGAGCGGTGACTTTGGTTAAACCAACAATGCCATGCTTAGCAGCAACGTAGGCTGCTTTTTGGGTTGAAGCGACCAAGCCATGCACTGAGGCTATATTAATAATGCGCCCCCAGTTACGCTTTTGCATTCCAGGAAGTGCGTGGTGAGTTGTATGAAAAGCAGAGCTCAAGTTAATTGCAATAATGGCATCCCATTTATCGGCTGGAAAATCTTCAAGATTGGCTGTGTACTGAATGCCCGCATTGTTCACCAATATGTCGAGCGCCCCAAAGCGTTTTTCGGTTTGCTTAATAAGATCTTCAATTTCAGCGGGCTTGCTCATATCAGCGCCGTGGTAATCCACTTCTACGCCACAAGCCTTAATTTGTGCAATGGCAGCGTCTTTTTCACCAAAACCATTGACCATAATATTGACACCCTGCTTTGCCAGGGCAATTGCCATACCCAGACCAATACCGCTGGTGGAACCTGTTACCAGGGCTGTTTTACCTTTTAATGTAGACATATCCGTATTCGCCATCAAGTTGAAAAGTTATAAAACCTCTAAAACTTGATGTTACAGGAGCAAATTACCCCTGCAAAATGGGGTATGCACCAAGAAAACTCGTTTATTGTCTCTTTCTAGCCAAACCAGAGGTCTAAATCGATTCTTTTATACAATTCCTTGACACCCCACCATAAAGGGCAAACAATCGGGGGGTAGGCTTTATTTGAAG
>NZ_JACVPS010000009.1 GCF_018881755.1 Polynucleobacter finlandensis
GCTAAAGCTCGCAAAGCAATCGCCGCTTCTTAATCTCAATATTGATGAATGAGATGGCCACCTTCGGGTGGTTTTTTGTTGTCTCTGCATGGGCTGCTTTGGGTCGGACTCTGCCGATTAGACTTAGATAGGGTGATGGTCTGCTTTGCATCCAAAAGCCGCCAGACATATTTTTTCAGAGCTTAAAAAATTAGATGCAAGGTTAAAGATTAAGACTATTTTCTTTGCGAGCAAATCAAACACTCAATAGCAAAGAGGCGACTTGTATAAAGAGGCTCTAAATTTGGACAATAGAGCAAACAGCAAACCAATATAAACAAGGGGTTAGGAGCGCCTAAACACCAATTCTATTGTCCAGTCTCAACTATGTAAGTCATTGTTTTATATACATAAAGTGTCACTCAGGTGTATGGGCTACGAACCAAGGGGTCGTGGGTTCAATTCCTGCCAGCCGCACCAACTATAAGGGCCTCCTGTCGGAGGCCCTTACCTTTTGGGTCATTTCAATCTCATTTAGGCTCTTGAAATTGCCTATATAGTTGAGGTCAATATGACAAAAATCAACGCTTCCCAGGCTTTATCCCGCTATCGGGTGCTGGATTTAACCCGAGTTCGTTCGGGTCCTGTTTGTGCCCGCCACTTGGCTGACTTTGGTGCGGATGTGATTAAGATCGAAAATCCTGGCCTCGAAGAGTATGCGGGACCACGAGAAGCGGCTGATTTTCAGAATCTCCATCGCAATAAACGCTCCATTACGCTCAACCTAAAATCTGCCGAGGGTAAGGCCATCTTTGATAGATTGGTTCAGACTGCCGATGTGGTGATTGAGAACTATCGCCCCGATGTGAAGTTTCGTTTGGGTATTGACTATGAGTCACTGAAAAAACTCAATCCCAAAATAGTGCTTGCGAGTATTTCTGGTTTTGGTCAAGATGGTCCTTACGTCAATCGACCTGGCTTTGATCAAATCGCCCAAGGGCTATCCGGTTTGATGTCAGTGACTGGACGTCCAGGCGAAGGCCCGATGCGCGTTGGTAGTGCAGTCACAGATGTGACTGCAGGACTCTTAGCAGCAATGGGTGTGATGACTGCATTGCTCGAGCGTGAAGTCAGCGGTGAAGGGCAATGGGTTCAATCCAACCTATTACAAGCAGGGCTTACCTTATTGGATTTTCAAGCAGCTCGGTACACCATGAGTGGCGAGGTGGCCAAGCAGGTTGGCAATGATCACCCCACCTTTATGCCGACTTCCGCATACCAAGCTAGTGATGGCTACATCAATATTGCTGCTACGGGTCCAGGCATCTGGGAAAAGTTTGCTGCAGCGATTGGTCGCGATGACTTATTGGCCGATGAGCAATTCAAAATTGGTAAAGGTAGATCAGAAGGCCGCGCGCGCTTAAATGCTGAACTCAGCAAAACCTTGATTCAGAAAACCAGTGCCCAATGGGTAGAAATACTTTTAAAAGCAGGCATACCTTGTGGGCCGATTTATGGGATTGATCAAGTCTTTGCTGATCCCCAAGTGCAACATCTTGGCGCTATCGGCAAGGTCACGCATCCAGAGTTGGGTGAATTATCTTTATTGAATCAATCGATTGCTTTATCCAGAACTCCCGCTACGATGGTTGCCAGCAGTCCGATTAAGGGTCAGCACACCACAGAGGTATTGCGTGAAATTGGCTATAGCGATCTTGAGATTGAAGTATTTACAAATAATCACGTTATTGAATAAGAAAGTCAGTATGGCAAGAATCATTACTCAAAAAAAAGGTGCGGTAGGCATCATCACCATCTCTAATCCTGAAAAGATGAATGCGATGACCTTGGATATGTGGTCCGCCATTCCTGCAGCCATTCAAAGCTTTGACGCAGATGCTGAAGTGCGCGTGATTGTGGTTTCAGGTGAGGGTGAAAAGGCTTTTATCTCTGGCGCAGATATTTCCCAATTCGACAAGCTTCGGGGAACAGCAGATGCCCAGGAGCAATACAACCAAGCGGTCACTGCAGCGTATCAAGCCCCCATAGTTTGTAGCAAGCCTGTGATCGCAAGCATTCGTGGATATTGCTTTGGTGGCGGATTAGGTTTCTCCGCATCCTGCGATATTCGGATTTGCTCAGAAGATGCTCAATTTAGAATGCCTGCCGCTCGATTGGGATTGGGTTACAGCCCAGAGGGTATTCGACGCTTCATGAGTATTCTCGGGCCGGCTAATACCGCTGACATCTTCTTCAGTGCCCGCCGCTTTAATGCAAGAGATGCATTACAAATGGGCTTTGTTTCCAAAGTACACCCAGATGCTGATCTAGAAAAATTGACCATGGAGTATGCCCAACTCATCTCTGAGAATGCGCCGTTGACTGTAGCCGCGAGTAAGTTTGCGATTAAGCAAGCTTTGCTTGATCCAGAGCTTAAGGATTTAGAGCGGGCCACAGAGATGGTCAAGATTTGCTTTGCTAGTGAAGACTACAAAGAGGGCCGCAAGGCTTTTGCAGAAAAACGCACACCTCAGTTCACTGGTAAATAATGATGTTGATCAGCAGAAGAGTTGCCGGTTTTTTGATTTACGCACTGATCTGCTGTAGCTCTTTTGTTTAT
Organism: Polynucleobacter finlandensis; assembly: GCF_018881755.1. Lineage (GTDB taxonomy): Bacteria > Pseudomonadota > Gammaproteobacteria > Burkholderiales > Burkholderiaceae > Polynucleobacter > Polynucleobacter finlandensis. The sequence goes on from NZ_JACVPS010000009.1 coordinate 2,600, forward strand.
GCGCAAAATACTTATCCAGATAGGCCCATTAAGTTAATTGTTGGCTATCCACCAGGCGGCGCAGCAGATTTTGTAGCCCGCGTTACTGCGGAGCAAATCTCTCGTGAAATTGGCGTTGCAGTTACTGTCGAGAATCGACCTGGGGCAGGAGGTGCGATTGCCGCCGATTTAGTGGCTAAAGCCCCGCCTGATGGTTACACCATTTCTTTATATGGTCCGCATGCGCAGATCAAGGCACTTTATCCAAAGATGGCTCTAGAGGAGGGTGACTTTGTACCAGTCACCAATATTGCAACCGGCTCCATGATTATTTGCGCAAATCCAAAGGTGCCCTATAAAAATCTTCGAGAGTTGATTGCTTTCAGCAAAGCCAATCCTGGAGTAATTTTTAACGCCTCCTCTGGCAATGGTTCAACTCCTCATTTAGCCGCCGCTTTATTTGAATCTGTTGCTAATGTGAAATTCACAACCATTCAATTTAAAGGTGGCGGTCCAGCAGCCGTCTCAACAATAGCTGGTGATACCCAACTCATGTTTGCTACGCCGCCAACAGTCATGAGTTTTATTAAGAGTGGTGACTTAAAGGCGATTGCTTTAACCTCCGCCAAACCTTCTGCCGCCATTCCTGGGGTTGCTGGAGCCGAAGAAAGTGGCTTATCTGGCTATAACTCAACGTTTTCATATGGACTGTATTTCCCAGCCGGCACTCCCGCTGCTATTACCAACAAGATGTTTGTTGCTGCATCCAAGGGGATGGCTCAGCCAGGGGTCAAGCAGCGTTTAGCCGCACAAGGCATGGATGTCACCACCTCGAAATCTCCAGCCCAGTTTCAGGTCCATTTGCGGACCGAGGCACCAGCTTTGGCTGAGATTGTCAGAATCTCCGGCGCCAAATTGGAATAGTATTTTTTCGATATCGACAGGGCCTTCTATTTCAACCATTTCATGTCGATTTCACATAGATACCTTATAGTTTGCCTATGAGCATTTCAGCCCCCATTTCTTCAGCAGAGCCCCCAGTCGCGGTTTGGTCCCAGTCTGATGGCAATAACGCCAAAATTTCCCTCATGGGCAAAATTAATGTCTATTCCCTGGGTGGGGTATGGACTCAAATTCGCGCTGCTCAAAATGCTTGGCTGAAACAAGGCGCAAGTCAGTCCTTAGTATTAGATGCCTCACAGATTTCTTCTTTAGATGGTGCAGGTATTGCCTTTTTGATTGGTGTTGAAGAGGTACAACAAAAAGCAGGTGGAAAGTTTGAGATTGTCGGTTTAGATGCTCGCTACCAGCCGCTCTTAAAAGAATTTGACCCTATCTCGAATTTATTTCCAGTGCCAGCAGTCATTCCTAAGAGAAGTTTTATCGTTAGCACAGGCATGGCTGCACAAAATCTGATTGACGATGCCCGTGGTCTCATCACTTTCACTGGCCACTTAACAGCGGATTTAGTGTGGTCCATTCGCAATATCAAACAGGTGCGCTGGGGTGATTTTGTCAACGCTGCCGTAGAAGCTGGTATCAATGCTTTGCCGATTGTGGGTTTGGTCTCCTTTTTGATCGGGGTAATTTTGTCGTTTCAAGCGGCCATTGGTATGAAGCAATTTGGCGCCGAATCTTTTGTGGGCCCGCTAGCTGCACTAGGCATTGTGCGAGAAATGGGTCCCTTGATTACTGCCATTTTGCTTGCTGGCCGTTCATCAGCTGCGTTTGCCGCTGAGATTGGCACCATGACTGTCAATAGTGAAGTCGATGCATTGGTGAGTGGGGGCCTGAGCCCCATTCGCTTCTTGGTTGTGCCAAGAGTACTTGCAGGTATTTTGGTGATGCCAATCTTAACTTTATATGCCGACATCATCAGCATCATTGCCTCGATGTTTACGATGCTGGCTTACGGTATCCCGTTTATTAATTTTTATAACGGCATGTTGGCAGCTGTAGATATTGAAGACATCTCATCTGGCTTAATTAAAGCGACGCTGTTTGGCGTTGTGGTATCCGCTGTAGGTTGCTTGCGTGGTATGCAGACTGGCACAGGCGCTGCTGCAGTAGGTATTTCTGCAACGCGCGCTGTTGTTAGCAGCATCGTAATGATCGTATTGGTTGACGGTGTGTTTGCCTTCATTTCCTATAAGACAGGTTTCTGATGGATATGACCAATAACAACTCCACCAATACGACCTACGCCATAGACGTTCAGAATCTCACAGTAGGTTATGGCTCGAACGTGTTGATGAAGGATCTCAACTTCACTGTGAACAATGGGGAGATTTTTGTGATTCTTGGCGGTTCTGGTTGCGGTAAGTCCAGCCTTCTGAAAAATCTCTTTGGTTTGTATCAGCCTCTAGCTGGCGATGTTCTGATTGAAGGGCAAAATATTACTGCTGCTCAAGGAGCAGAGCGTCAAAAGATCATGACAAGCTTTGGTGTGATGTATCAGCAGGGCGCTTTATTTGGTTCTATGAATTTACTTGAGAACGTGACACTCTTTATGGAGGAGTACACCGAGCTCACTCAGGATCAGATGGATTTATTGGCGCGCTGTAAATTGGATTTGGTCGGCTTGCTGCCATATGAAACCTATATGCCCAGTGAGATTAGTGGGGGGATGCAAAAACGTGCCGCCATTGCCCGAGCCATGGCACTTGATCCTAAAATTTTATTTCTGGATGAACCGTCAGCCGGCCTAGATCCCATTACCTCAGCAGATTTAGATAGCACGATTTTGGACTTATCGAAAAATTTGGGCATTACCTTTGTGATCGTGTCTCATGAGCTAGCTAGTATTTATGCCATTGCCGATAAAGTCATCATGTTAGATAAGGGTGCCAAGGGCATCATTGCCGAAGGCGATCCAAAAGTATTAAGAGATACCAGTACTGACCCTAGAGTGCATCAATTCTTTAATCGCATTATGAGTAAGGACGTAGCATGAGCAATAACTCAAATCCCAATTATTTCCGTCTCGGCCTATTTGTACTTGCTGCAATTGGAGTGCTTGTTGCAGTCGTCCTCATTTTTGGATCAGGCCAGCTTTTTAAAAAATCATTTGTGATTGAGACCTATATTAAGCAATCTGTGACAGGTTTGGATACAGGAGCCTCAGTAAGGTTTAGGGGTGTCAAGATTGGCCAGGTTACTTTAATTGGTTTGTCTGGAGATATTTATGAGAAGGACATTCCGTTTCAAGAAAGAAAGCAATATGTAGTGGTGCGTATGCAGATCCTTGGTGAAACAGTGAATGAAGACCTTATTCAGGAGTTTGTTAAAAATAATTTACGCGCACAAGTGAAGTCCCAGGGCATTACAGGCGTCAATTACATTGAATTTAATTTCACCCCAAATGCCAATGCCTACCCACCGTTGCCTTATGACTGGAAGCCAGCTTACCCAACCATTCCCTCTTTACCCAATCAAGCTGACCAAATTATTGGCGGTATTCAGAAGTTGATTGATGGCATGAATCAGATCAACATCGATGGCACTCAGAAAAAATTTGATGCTCTATTGAATAATTTAAATCTAGTGATGGGTGGTAATGGCAAAGACAATGACGGCATTATTCAATCTGTCAAAGATTTGAATGTTTTATTAGCTCGCATTGCTAAGGTAACCGATAAAGATGAGCTAAATGTGCTGATGCGTGAACTGGTCGGCGCCATGGTCTCTTTGCGCCAGACGATTACCAGCATTCAGGGCGATTCTGCGATTACCATCGAGAATCTCAAGCAAACTAGCGAGCAATTAAATGAGCTCACCAGAATTGCTAGTCAGTCGCCAGCGAGTTTGATCTGGAGTGAACCGCCACCTCGAATTACGCCGCCCATGAATGGAGCGCAAAAATGAGAACCCAATTGATGAATCGATCGACTCTACTGAAATTTGTTGTTTGTGGTGCATCGCTCGCCATTCTGGTGGCATGTTCTTTACCAAAGCAACCAGCAATTCAACCTACGAGCTGGATGGTTGCCCCTGAGCGTACTGGCAGCCCTTATCAGCCGCGCACTAACTTTTGGTTAAAGATTGGATCTATCTCTGTTACGCCACCCTCTGACGGCAAGTCTATGGTCTATCGACTGGGTGATCAGCGCTATGAAAAAGATTTCTACAACATTTATTCAACCATTCCGAGTGAGATGATCGGCAATGCCACACGCCAGTGGTTGAACAATGCCAATATCTTCTCTACGACGGTAGGTCAAAGCAATACCTTCTTCCCTTATTACACCCTGCAAGCTTCTGTGGAAGAGTTCTATGGGGATTACCGCGTTCGCCCTGAGGCGGTTGTAACGATAGAGTTTTTCCTAGTTGTTGCTAATGGTGGCAAAACCAGTCCCCTCATTGGTGCAAATCGTTACTCTCAGCGTGTTGCACTCAAAGACAATACCCCTGGTGCCTTAGCCATTGGTCAGCAGCAGGCTTTAGCCGAGATCCTCAAGCAGTATGAAGGGGAGTTATATAAGTATTCAGGCAATTTGCCAAAACCTTTAGGTCAGTAATTTTATGAAAAGCCTTACCCGTCGCTCAGTTGTTTCATCAGCACTGCAATTATCTCTTTTGACCTTAGGCATGGGGTTCAGTGTTTTTGCGTCAGCACAAAGTTTTCCCACCAAGCCAATACGTTTAATTGTTCCCTTTGCGCCCGGTGGCAGCACTGACATCATTGCACGCGCTGTGGGTGATGCCTTGGGCCGCCAATTGGGTCAGCCTGTGATTGTCGAGAACAAAGCTGGTGGTGGAGGTTCTGTTGGCGCTTTGGAGGTGATGCGTGCCCCTAAAGATGGTTACACCATTGGCATGGCCACTGTTTCCACTACAGCAGCCAATCCTGCAATCAATCCTAAGATTGGTTATGACCCGATTAAAGATTTCATGCCGATTAGCAATATTGCGGCAACCCCAAACGTGATTGCAGTCAATCCTTCATTTCCGGCAAAGGATTTCAAAACCTTCATGGCGGTATTGAAGGCGAACCCTGGTAAGTATTCTTATTCAAGTTCGGGCACAGGCGGTATTGGCCATTTGCAAACAGAGTTGTTCAAAAGTCTTGCTGGTGTATTCATTGTGCATATTCCGTATCGTGGCGCTGGCCCAGCATTGGCTGACACGGTTGGCGGTCAGGTATCCATGATTTTTGATAACTTGCCATCCTCTTTGCCGTTTATTAAAGACGGTAAGCTGGTGCCGATTGTGGTCGCCGCCCCTAAACGTTTGGCGCAACTGCCAAATGTACCCACTTTTTCAGAGGTCGGTTTAGCACCAGTCAATCGCATGGCTTACTATGGCCTTTTGGGTCCGGCTGGTATGCCTAAAGACGTTGTTGATAAGTACTATGCAGCTCTTCAAAAGGTCGTCGCAGACCCTACAGTATTAAAGCGCATTGAGGAGACCGGCTCTATCATTAACGTCAATGGTCCCGATGCATTCTCAAAAGAGATTAAGGCCGAGTACGCGGTTTATAAAGAAGTTGTAGCTAAACAGAAATTACAGTTAGATTAATCACTTCATCATCGGAGTGATTTGCTTATTATAAAAATAGATAGATCAAAATTATTGGGGATCACATGGATTTAGGAATAAAAGGTAAGGTTGCATTGGTGTTGGCCTCTAGTCGTGGTTTAGGTCAAGCGATGGCAGTGTCGCTGGCACGTGAGGGCGTCAAGGTGGCAGTAACCGGTCGTAACCCAGAGGGCTTAAAAAAATCTGTTGAGATGATTGAAGCTGTGGGCGGTACAGCCTTAGCCCTTTCTTGGGATCTTGCGGACTTATCCGTGATTGATGGCTTGGTTTCTAAAGTAGAAAAAGAACTTGGCCCGATTGATATTCTGATTAATAACACTGGTGGACCACCCCCAACTCCTGCAGCCGGTCAAGATCCTGCTCTGTGGCAAAAAAGTTTTAATGACATGGTTTTGTCTCTCATCAGCATCACTGATCGAGTGCTGCCTGGTATGCGCCAGCGTAAGTGGGGTCGTATTGTCACGAGCACCACTTCAGGCGCCATAGCTCCAATCAAGAACTTGGCGATTTCCAATACCTTGCGCGCAGCGTTGCTGGCCTGGTCTAAAACCTTAGCCTCTGAAGTCGCTACTGAAGGCATTACAGTCAACGTCATCATGCCGGGTCGCGTCGCCACTGATCGTCTGCGTCAATTAGATGAGGCAAGAGCAGGGCGTGAAGGTACAAGTTATGAGGCAGTAGTTCAAGCGAGTTTGCGACAAATTCCCATGGGGCGCTATGGTGATCCAACCGAGTATGGCGATACCGCCGCATTCTTATGTAGTCAAAATGCTTCTTTCATTACCGGCACTGTCACTCGAGTGGATGGCGGCCAGGTTCAGGCGGTTTGATAGGAGCGCTCTCTGACCTCTTGCGAGGTCTGCGACGGGATCTCAGATCTACTGAGTTAGCTTGGCTGCTAGTGGCGCTTACCTTATCGGTAGCTGCTTTATCAAGTGTGAGTTTTTTGGCGGATAGAATGCAACGCGCATTTCAGTTTGATGCGCGTCAGCTTCTGGCGGCTGATCTATTGATTGCTGGCGATCGCCCAATACCAGAGCGCTTTCTTGTAGAGGCACAAACACGTAATCTTCAAATTGCCCAAACCGTCGTTTTCCCAAGCATGGCTACGGTGGGCTCACAAAGTAAGTTGAGCTCATTAAAGGCTGTCAGTTCAAGCTATCCGCTGCGTGGTCAGTTGCAAATTGATGCGCCAAAAGAAACTCCAATTATTAACAAGCAACAGAATGGCCCAAGTAAAGGAACAGTTTGGGTTGATCCTGCCATGCTCAATAGTTTGCATGCGAAGGTCGGCGATCAAATTATCTTAGGTGATCAGCGTTTCACAATCGATGCGCTACTGTTGCGTGAATTAGATCGTGGTGCGGGTTTTATGAACTTTGCACCCCGTGTGATGATGTCCTTAGATGATTTGCCAGCAACGGGACTTATTGGCTTTGGTAGTCGCGTGACTTATCGCTTGCTATTGGCAGGTTCCGATAAAGATGTGGCTAGCTATCAGAAGTGGGTCGAGAACTATATTCAGTCTGAGGATATTCGAGGCCTACGCATCGAGACTTTGGAGAACGCGCAACCCATTATGCGCAAAACTCTGGAAAGGGCTGAGCGCTTCCTGTCTTTGATTGCCTTGTTAACGGCAATGGTTGCTGCAGTAGCGATTGCTTTATCTGCGCGTCGTTACGTCATTAAACAAGCCGATGTGTGTGCCGTACTGAAATGCTTTGGTGCCAGTCAGGCAAACATCCTAAAACGACAAGTGCAGACTCTAGTGGCTATCGGTATTGCAGCTGCAGTCTTGGGTTCCCTGATTGGTTATGGCGTTCAACACATTCTATTGGGTTTATTGGGTAATTTGATCTTGGCTAATCTGCCAGCAATCTCACTTTGGCCGGTGTTATGGAGCGCCTTGTTTGCTTGGTTCTTATTGATTGGTTTTGCAGGCCCGCCTTTATTTAGCTTGATCAAAGTGAGCCCCATTCGTTTGGTGCGCAAAGAGTTTGAAGGTGTTTCTGTCGCGGCAGTATGGGTGGCCATCTTTGGTATAGCTACCTGTAGTGCTTTGATTGTGATTGCCGCGCGAGATTGGAAGTTGGCCGCCTGGGTTGGTCTAAGCTTTGGTGCGGCAGTAGCGGTTTTTGCGCTGTTAGCCTGGGGAATTCTGAAACTGTTGGGGCGCATTACGCCAAAAAACTTTGCCCTGCGTTTTGCTTTAACAATGCAAACACGCCGCTCTGGCTTTGCAGTGATGCAAATTACTGCATTAGGAATTGCTTTGATGGCGCTCTTGATGATTCTGCTCTTGCGTCAAGACTTGTTAAGTACTTGGCGCGGCAATATTCCTGCGGATGCGCCCAATCGTTTCATGATTAATGTGCAAGAGGATCAAAAGCAGGGCATAGCTCAAACTTTGTTAGCTGCTGGATTAACCAAGCCAGATTTTTACCCAATGGTTCGTGGGCGTTTAATTGATATCAACGGCCGCAACATCACTCCCAATGATTACGTTGAAGACAATGCCCGGCGCTTAGTGGATCGAGAATTTAATCTCTCCTATACAATCCAGTTACCTCCCGGTAACCGGATTACAGACGGTCAATGGATTGAAGGTTCCAAACCAGAAATCTCCCTTGAGACCGGAATTGCTAAAACGCTCAAACTCAAGCTAGGTGACCAACTCAGTTTTGAAGTTGCCGGTGAAAAAGTAACTGCGCCTATTACTTCATTGCGCAAATTGGATTGGGGATCCATGCGTGTGAACTTTTTTGTCATCATGCCGCCAGATTTACTCAAGGGCCTGCCGCAATCTTGGATCACCTCTTATTACCAGCCGCCGGACATTCAGAATTTGGATTTTGAGTTAACCCAAGCCTATCCAAATTTGACAGTAGTGGATGTCGCCGTCTCATTAGCGCAGATTCAGGAAGTGCTGGATCGCCTATCGATGGCTTTGGGTGTGTTATTTGCGTTTACGATTGCTGCAGCGATCTTGGTATTAATGGCAGCAATCGCAGCAACTCAAGATGAGCGCTTTAGAAGTGCGGCACTTTTAAAGGCAGTGGGCGCCTCCCAAACAGTATTGGGTAGCATTGCCGCGGCGGAGTTAAGCATCATTGGTTTGGTGGCCGGGAGTTTGGCAGGTCTTGCCGCAGGGGTAGCGGCTTGGGCATTAGGACGTTTTGTTTTGGAGATTGAGTTCAACGCCTTTGCACAAGCTCTTGGTATGGGCATTGCTTTTGGAGTGCTGGCTTGTGGTTTGGCTGGATTTCGGTTTTGCCGAAAAATACAGAGAGCCAGTGCGATTGAATGCTTACGAGAAAGCACCTAAGAGAAAGTGCCTAGGAGAGTGTTACGGCGCTCTTTGGTAATTCAACTAAGCGAGAGCCAGCAAAACGGTCTGGCAAACTTTGACGCCCAAGTGGGTTGACGCGATCTAGATAAGTACTCAGTGGCCAGATAAATAGCGCGACCGTAAAGAGCATTTCAATAATCTGCCATTTCTCTAGCTGTAATAGAGCCTGCAACAAGATGCAAGGCAAAATCCAGAGTGAGCCGTATACATAACGCCAAAAGGCTTGGCGTCTGCTTAAAGTGTAGCCACTCTGATTGATCATACGGATGCGCCAAGTTTGCATCGCGAGTGTTTGACCTGATTTAGTCCAGTACCAAACAAAGTAAAGACCCAGCACCACATAAAGATATAAAAAGGTAAGCCAGCTTGGTAATGAAACACCGAACAAAATACCTAAGGCTAAGTTAGGCACCAGGAAAGTCAATGCGACTACGCCTAGTAAAACAAGTTGTTCATAGAGTGTGCAAGAAACCCGACGCCAAAATTGGGGGGAGGGTAAAGCACTCAATTCTGCAGGCGTCATAAGCCTTATTGATTGCTTGGGGCGCTAGTACTCTCGGTGCTCTCGGCAGGACTTTCTGGAGCGCTTAGTGTCAAAGCAGGTTTTTGTTTAATGGGGTGTTGCTGCAAAGTTGGCGCACTTGCAGCGGTTGGCTTCTTCTTATTTTCTTCTGCCTTGGCTAACTTTTTCTTTTCTTCATCGCTTAACTTTTGATACGCACTCCACGCCTCTGCTTTTTTCTCAGCGGGAAACTTCAGGCTAGAGAGATAGTTTTCACGAGCCACGCGACGATCTTTTTGTGACAGGCTAGACCAACCAACCATTCGGGACTGAAGTCGGGCCTGATCTTGCTCGTTCATCTTTGGATAGAGGTTAGCGACTTGCACCCACTTCTTGCGACTCTCAGGAAGCATATAGTCCCAGTCGCTTTCGAGCGGCGCCAGAATTTTTTGTTGCGCTGGCTTGAGACTTTCCCAAGTACCATCCGGTTTTTTCTCGGGGATGCCAGTTGGTTTGCTATGACCACCATTTGCAGCGGAGCCACCAGATGATGGGCCTTGTGCGTACGCTACAGAAATACTGCCGCTAAGAACAGCAATGGCTAGCGCAGTGTAGGCGCTGGCAGCAGCTGTCTTGAGGGTCATTGCCATTCTGGGTGAGTGGCGAATTATTTGCTTTGGATCGAGCTTGAGCTATTAGAGCTAGAGTCAGCTATGCCGCCATTCTTCAGGAAGCCCATAAAGCCGCTGTCGGCATAGGCATCTGGTGGAACATCATCAGATAAGAGCGCTGCATCGACCTCAGCAATATCGTTAATGCGTGAATCTTCTTGCCACTGGGCAATGCCAATCAGTCCAAAAACCAAGACAACGAGTGGTGCAACCCAGCCAAGGGTGTCCCAGGTGGAGCGTGAGCCAAATGACCAGTTTCCAGAGGAAATCGCCAAAACTGGCTTTTGCATCCAAACTTTTTCTGCTTTTCTGACGGAAAGCGCCTTCATGCGGGCAGCGTAAAGGCGATCTTTAATGCTGGCAGGCAAGGCTTGAGAGCCTTGACTAAGCAGGGCGGCACTAGCTTGGCCAAATTGGTCAGCTTGGGTCGGGTTTAAGAGGTCTTCAGCGCGGTTCACAGGGTAATTCCTTTTAATTTCAATGCTTTAGCTAGGGCTTGAGTAGCCCTAGAACAATGCGTTTTGACGCTACCTTCGCTACAACTCATGGCTTTGGCAGTATCAGTAATGCTTAGCTCATCCCAATAACGCATCAGGAAGGCTTCTCGTTGACGAGCGGGTAATTTTGATATTTCCGACTCTAATGCCTGCAGCAGTTGGCTGCGTTCTAGTTTATGAGCCCCATCTTGGTGAATTTCACTGTCATCAGGGGCTGAAAGTGACTCTAGGGGGTCAAAATCATCGTTTTCATCCGTTTTCTTTCCCATATTGGAAAAGAGGGTGACCCAAGTATTTCTGACTTTTTGCCGTCTAAACCAGTCATGAATGCGATTTTGCAAGATTCTGGTGAAAACCAGGGGTAATTCAGCTGCTGGCCTATCCCCATATTTCTCTGCCAACTTGATCATGGCATCTTGCACGATGTCCAAAGCTGCATCGTCATCTCGCACGGCGTAGACCGCTTGCTTAAAAGCTCGCTGTTCTACTCTGCTGAGAAAGTCGGATAGTTCTTGGGCTGACGCCATGCAAAGGATTAGACCTCAATCTGTAAGTGTTGAGCTATTTTAGGGGATTGCTATAGAATATAGGGCTTACTACCTAGAATCTCATTCAAGAAGTGGTTTTTTCCGGTAGCAGCGCCGTTCGAACCCGGGCCATAAGCAAGGGATAGAACAGACCAAACAATTTTTTGCCGAAAATTGCAAAGGACGAAAGAAAATGAATACAAGCAGCGCCGAATTTTTAGCTACTAAAGCTAACAAAGACACAGCAACCCCAACTCCCGTAGCGGCCCCAGAAATCATTGGTGCAGAAATGCTCGTGCGTGCCCTGCATGCCGAGGGTGTGGAATTCGTTTGGGGATACCCCGGCGGATCTGTTCTCTTTATCTATGACGAAATTTTTAAGCAGAATAAGTTTGAACACATACTTGTTCGCCATGAGCAAGCAGCAGTGCATGCGGCCGATGGTTACGCACGTGCAACCGGTAAGGTTGGCGTTGCCTTAGTAACCTCTGGTCCTGGCGTCACCAATGCGGTGACAGGTATTGCTACTGCTTACACTGATTCGATCCCCATGGTGATCATCAGCGGTAACGTGCCAACCTATGCGATTGGTGAAGATGCTTTCCAAGAGGCAGATACCGTTGGTATTACTCGCCCAGTGGTAAAGCACAACTTCCTCGTGAAGGATGTAAGAGATTTGCCTTTGGTATTGAAGAAGGCTTTTCACATTGCCCAAACAGGACGTCCTGGTCCAGTATTGATTGATATTCCTAAAGACGTTTCGGCGGCTAAGGCGCCATTCGTTTATCCAGAAACTTTGGAGATGCGTTCCTATAACCCAGTAGTGAAGGGTCATAGTGGGCAGATTCGCAAGGCGGTTTCTTTATTGCAAGAAGCAGAGCGTCCATACATCTATACCGGTGGTGGTGTGATCTTGGCTGATGCAGCCCCAGAACTCAAAGAGTTTGCTGACTTACTTGGTTACCCAGTTACCAACACCTTGATGGGCTTAGGCGGTTTTCCTGGTTCTAGCCCTCAGTTCTTGGGTATGTTGGGGATGCACGGTACATACCAAGCCAACATGGCAATGCAACACAGTGATGTGTTGATTGCGATTGGTGCGCGCTTTGATGACCGCGTGATCGGCAATACCGAGCACTTTGCAAGTCATCCACGCAAGATCATTCATATCGATATCGATCCTTCCGTGATTTCTAAGCGCGTGAAGGTGGATGTTCCGATTGTTGGCAATCTGAAAGAAGTATTGCAAGAAATGACTGCGCAACTAAAAGCTGCTGGTCCACGCAAGAATGAGGCAAAAGTTGCCGCTTGGTGGGAGCAGATTAATGAGTGGCGCAAAAAAGATTGCCTTAAGTACGACGAAGCATCACAAATCGTGAAGCCTCAGTATGTGGTTCAAAAGTTGTATGAGCTCACTGGTGGCGACGCCATTATTACTTCGGACGTAGGTCAACATCAGATGTGGGCCGCGCAGTTCTACAAATTTGATAAGCCACGTCGCTGGATTAACTCTGGTGGTCTTGGTACCATGGGTGTTGGCTTGCCATACGCCATGGGAATCAAGAAGGCCTTTCCTGAGCAGGATGTTTTTGCCATTACTGGTGAAGGCTCCATTCAGATGTGCATTCAAGAGCTATCGACTTGTAAGCAGTACAACACGCCTGTAAAGATTGTGTCTTTGAACAACCGCTACTTAGGTATGGTTCGTCAGTGGCAAGAGCTTACCTATAACAAGCGTTATTCCAGTTCTTACATGGATTCTTTGCCAGACTTTGTGAAGTTGGCTGAAGCCTATGGTCACGTTGGTATGCGGATTGAGAAGAAGTCTGATGTTGAGGGCGCACTCAAAGAGGCGATTCGATTGAAAGATCGTACGGTGTTTATGGATTTCCAAACTGACCCAGAAGAAAACGTTTGGCCTATGGTCCAAGCAGGTAAGGGTATTACTGAAATGCTTTTGGGTAGCGAGGATCTCTGATGCGACATATTATTTCTGTACTCATCGAGAACGAGCCCGGTGCCTTGTCCCGCGTTGTGGGTCTTTTCTCCGCACGTGGCTACAACATTGAAACTTTGAGCGTTGCGCCAACGGAAGATCCATCGCTCTCACGTATGACGATTGTCACGATGGGTTCTGATGATGTCATCGAGCAAATCACTAAACACTTAAACCGTTTGGTTGAAGTCGTGAAGGTGTTTGATCTGAGTGAGGGCCCTCATATTGAGCGTGAGCTCATGATGATTAAGGTTCGCGCAGTGGGTAAAGAGCGTGAAGAGCTCAAGCGCACTACCGATATCTTTCGCGGTCGCATCATTGATGTGACGGATAAGAGTTACACCATTGAATTAACTGGTGATGGCACCAAATTGGATGCCTTTATTGATTCGATTGATCGTGCCTCCATTTTAGAAACTGTGCGTTCGGGCGGTTCTGGAATTGGGCGCGGCGAGCGTATCTTGAAGGTTTAATTTTTTAACTGATTACTGCATTAACTACATTTTCAAAAACAAGGAAAGAGCATGAAAGTTTTTTACGATAAAGACGCTGATTTGTCCCTCATTAAAGGCAAAAAAGTCACCATCATTGGCTACGGTTCACAAGGACATGCCCATGCCCTGAACTTGAACGACTCTGGCGTTAAAGTGACTGTCGGTTTGCGTAAAGATGGCGCTTCTTGGAGCAAGGCCGCTAATGCTGGCTTGAGCGTTAAAGAAGTTGCTGAAGCTGTTAAAGATGCTGACGTTGTGATGATGCTCTTGCCTGATGAGCAAATTGCTGATGTGTACAACAAAGAAGTTCACGCCAATATTAAGCAGGGTGCAGCTCTTGCATTCGCTCATGGCTTTAACGTTCACTATGGTCAAGTTCAGCCACGTGCTGACTTGGACGTGATCATGATTGCTCCTAAGGCTCCAGGCCACACTGTGCGCGGTACTTATGCACAAGGCGGTGGTGTTCCTCATTTGATCGCTGTTTACCAAGATAAGTCTGGTTCAGCTCGTGATGTTGCTTTGTCATACGCCACTGCTAACGGCGGCGGTCGTGCCGGCATCATCGAAACAAACTTCCGTGAAGAAACTGAAACCGATTTGTTCGGTGAGCAGGCTGTTCTTTGCGGTGGCGCAGTGGAATTGATCAAAGCTGGTTTTGAGACTTTGGTTGAAGCAGGTTACGCTCCGGAGATGGCTTACTTTGAGTGCTTACATGAGCTCAAGTTGATTGTTGACTTGATCTACGAAGGTGGTATCGCCAACATGAACTACTCTATCTCTAACAATGCTGAGTACGGTGAGTACGTTACTGGTCCACGCGTTGTGACTGAAGATACTAAGAATGCAATGCGTCAGTGCTTGAAAGATATTCAAACTGGTGAGTATGCCAAGAGCTTCATCTTGGAAAATAAAGCAGGTGCACCTACTTTGATTTCACGTCGTCGTTTGAATGCAGAGCATGACATCGAAATAGTTGGTGCTAAGTTGCGCGCCATGATGCCTTGGATTGCTAAAAACAAATTGGTTGACCAGACTAAGAACTAAGCAATCATTTAATCAGCAGTAAGAAGTAATAAAAAGGCTCAGAATAAAGATGATGTATCCACACCCCATTATTGCGAAAGAAGGTTGGCCGTATTTAGCGTTAGTGGGAGTTGTGACTTTGCTTGCTCACTATCTCGGTGGCATTGCATGGTCATGGCCACTGTGGATTATTTTCTTGTTTGTTCTGCAGTTTTTTCGCGACCCGCAGCGCATTGCTGCTTTAGGTCGTGATTTGGTGTTATCCCCGGCAGATGGTCGTATTGTGGTTGTTGAAAAAACCAATGATCCATATGCAGGTCGTGAAGCACTCAAGATTAGCGTGTTCATGAACGTATTTAATGTTCACTCCAACCGTAGCGCAGTCAATGGTTTGGTAAAAGAAATTCAGTATTTTCCAGGCAAGTTTGTGAATGCCGATTTAGATAAAGCCTCTACTGAGAACGAGCGCAATGCCGTAGTCATTGATGCTAACGGTCAAATTGTGACTTTGGTCCAGGTTGCCGGTTTAATTGCCCGCCGTATTCTTTGTTATATCCATGTCGGCGATCGTCTCAAAGCAGGTGAGCGCTATGGCTTCATTCGCTTTGGCTCGCGGGTAGATGTATATTTACCCTTAACAGCCGAACCTTTGGTGAGTGTTGGCGATAAGGTATTTTCTACAAATACTGCTTTAGCCCGCTTACCGGGTCTTGATTAACCTTATTGGGATCATCATTGAGTACATTTCGCCGTCGTGGCCGCATCGATCGTAGTCGCTTAACTCGTCCTCCACGTAACGAAGATCAGTGGGCAGAGGATCTGGGCGATGGCATTGATTTTGAAGTAGAAGAGTTACACGAAAAGCCTCGCCCTCGCAGCAAAGGTATTTACTTGCTGCCAAACGCTTTTACTACCGCAGCTTTATTTAGTGGTTTCTTCGCCATCGTCAATGCGATGAACGACCAGTTCCAGGTTGCTGCTATCGCCATTTTTGCTTCTCTTGTTTTGGATGGCATGGATGGCCGGATTGCCCGTATGACCAATACTCAAAGTGCTTTTGGTGAGCAATATGATTCGCTTGCTGATATGGTTTCCTTTGGTGTTGCTCCTGCTTTAGTGGCTTATGAGTGGGCATTAAAAGATTTGGGTAAGTGGGGCTGGTTAGCTGCCTTTACATACTGCGCAGGTGCCGCTTTGCGTTTAGCCCGTTTCAATGTGAACACGGGCGTAGTCGATAAAAAGTTTTTCCAAGGTTTGCCAAGCCCAGCTGCCGGTGCATTAATGGCTGGATTTATTTGGTTGGCTGATGACAATAAGATTCCGGTGCGAGACACTTTGATTCCGTGGATTACCTTCTTTATTGCAGTCTATGCCGGCTTGACTATGGTTTCTAATGCGCGTTTTTATAGTGGCAAGGCCTTGGATGTGCGCTACCGCGTGCCATTTGGGGTGATGGTCTTGATGATCTTGACCTTTGTTTTGATTTCCTCAAATCCACCCTTGACCCTATTTGGCTTGTTTGTTGTCTACTCCATCTCTGGTTACGTCATTTGGGCGTGGGAGCGCTTCAGTGGACGTCGTTTTAGCTAATTTGGAATATTTAGGTTATATTTAATCCATGTTTATGAATTTCTCACCTTTAACCGGCCTCCTTCTACTAGCACTAAGCCTAAAGCTTGGGGCGGGTAAGGCCTGAGTTGATGAGATCACAGTAATTCATTAACCACCACATACCAGCCCCAGCAAATTGCTGGGGTTTTTGTTTTTAAGATTGATGTAAAAATTGAGCAACAGAATATTTAAGCAGCATTGAACCGGAGAGTAGTGATGAGCGACAAAATAATCATTTTTGATACCACCTTGCGTGATGGCGAGCAGTCTCCTGGCGCCTCGATGACCAAGGATGAAAAAGTTCGAATTGCCCGTCAATTAGAGCGACTCAAGGTTGACGTGATTGAAGCTGGATTTGCTGCCAGCTCCGAAGGCGACTTTGCGGCCATCTCTGCGGTTGCCGCAGCCATTAAAGATTCCATTGTGTGTTCATTGGCGCGCGCTAACGATAAAGACATTACACGTGCGGCTGATGCACTCAAGCCCGCTAATGCAAAACGAATTCATGCATTTTTAGCAACCTCACCATTGCATATGGCCGTGAAATTGCGTATGTCTCCTGAAGAAGTCTTGGAGCAAGCAAAACGTTCCATTCGCTTTGCCAGAAACTTGGCCAGTGATATTGAGTTCTCGGCTGAAGACGGCTACCGCTCAGAAATGGATTTCTTGTGCAGAGTAGTGGAGGGCGTGATTAACGAAGGTGCTACCACCATCAATATTCCTGACACTGTTGGTTACGCCATTCCAGAGTTGTACGGTGACTTTATCAAGACCTTGCGCACTCGGGTACCAAACTCAGATAAAGCTGTGTGGTCCGTCCATTGTCATAACGATTTAGGTATGGCAGTTGCCAACTCCTTGGCTGGTGTCAAGATTGGTGGAGCTCGTCAGATCGAGTGCACCATTAACGGCTTGGGCGAGCGTGCTGGTAATACCGCTTTGGAAGAGATCGTGATGTCTTTACGTACTCGCACCGATTACTTTGACATGGTTTGCGGCATTGACGCTACGCAAATTGTTCCTGCATCTAAATTGGTTTCTCAGATTACTGGTTTTGTGGTGCAGCCAAATAAAGCAGTAGTTGGCGCAAATGCCTTTGCCCATGCCTCAGGCATCCATCAAGACGGTATTTTAAAAGCCCGTGAGACCTATGAAATCATGCGTGCAGAAGATGTGGGCTGGTCTACCAATAAGATTGTGTTGGGAAAATTGTCCGGTCGCAATGCCTTCAAGCAGCGCTTGCAAGAGTTGGGCATCACCTTAGAGGCTGAAGCCGATTTGAATGATGCGTTTGTGCGCTTTAAGGCTTTAGCTGATCAGAAGTCAGAAATCTTTGATGAAGACATTATTGCCATCATGTCAGATTCTGCTGCAGCGGAAGAGGGAGAGCACTATCGCTTTATCTCCATGAGCCAGCACTCTGAAACAGGTGAGCGTCCAAAGTCACGGATTACTTTTACGGTGGGCGGGAAAGAAGTTTCTTCTGAAGCAGAAGGTAATGGCCCGGTAGATGCGAGCTTGAATGCCATTGAGGCAACCGTGAAAAGCGGTGTTGAGCAATTACTGTATTCAGTCAATGCTATTACTTCGGGCACTCAGTCACAAGGCGAGGTGACTGTGCGTTTAGCTAAAGGTGGACGCATTGTGAATGGTGTTGGTACTGATCCAGACATCATTGCCGCTTCTGCAAAAGCGTATTTATCCGCTTTGAATAAGCTGCATGACCCAAGCCAGGCCAAGCTCAATGCGCAGATGACGCCTTAAGATTATTTATTGAGGTCAGTATCTTTATAGTACTTGGTGCCTTTGCCGGTGATCTCAGCGGCAAGGCCTGAGTCTGTGAGTTGGTACATCAATACTCCAGGCGAAACTGTTACTGCATCCTGGTAAGCGTCACCATTATTTTCATACTTTGCCGAGACGGTAGTTTGTCCGCCAAAAGTCCAGCCTGAGTTCACAAAATCATTGAGCGCTGCTTGAGTTTGGAATACAAAGATATTCTGAAATGACTTAATACCCAATCCAATTCCAGCCTGTACTTCAGCCATATCCATGTAGATGGGCTTTTTGGAATCCTTATTGATGACAACCCCAGTGCCAGTTCCGCCACCGGCGATGAGTATTTTCATGCCGAAGTTGCTAAAAGTCGCATAGCCCACGGCCTTTTCAATCGCTTCTTTGGCTTTGGGTTGTACCTTATAAAGGTTTGCCAGGATTTCTTGATTCTTTTTGAGGATATCTTCCCGTTGTTGCGCAACAGTCTTATCTGGACCAAAAATAGAAGAGAATTGGGCAGAAACGGGCTCATTAAGGCAAAAACTGAAAATAAGGAGGGTGGCTAGGGTGCGAAAAATAGAGGACATTTTTTAAGTTATTGATTTATATGGATATTTTATATTTAACTGCATAGATTAGATTTATAACATAAGGTCAGAAGCTTCGATATTCCCTATTTTTGAGGTCCTGTCTGCTACAATTCGAGGGCTTTGATTTATAAAGCTTTTTTGTTTTATTTTGTTAATAACGCACGACACAGATTGGGTGAAAGCTCAGGTGTTCGCAAGTAAGGAGTATTAAAAATGGCAGTTGCTGATATTAAAACGGCGGAAATCGTCAAAGAAAACGCGCGCAGCGCAAACGATACGGGTAGCCCTGAAGTTCAAGTTTCATTGCTAACAGCCCGCATCAATGAATTAACCCCCCATTTCAAGGCTAACGCTAAAGACCATCACAGCCGTCGTGGCTTGTTGAAGATGGTTTCACGTCGCCGTCGCCTCTTGGATTACCTCAAGGGCAAAGATTTGGATCGCTATCGCGCATTGATCGACAAATTAGGTCTCCGCAAGTAATTCTTATTGGTATGCAATGCCATCTTTCTTAGGGTTGTTTCGTAACGGAACCAGTCTTAAGCAGATGGCATGTTTTTTGGGCGCTTCAAGATTATTTGTATAGGGGATTGTGTCATTCCAATGAGTTTCTGAAAGTTTGATTCAGAGCCTCCCTGGAATGGCATCCCTTGTAATCTTCAATCGCTCCAGTGTTGTCGTGACACTGCTTTATCCCACGACAAGCGCAGTGCTCATGTGAGTTTTGCGTGAACAATTTGGAGAAGATCAGAATGACAATGTTTAAAAAATCAGTAAAGAGTTTTCAATGGGGCAACCATCAAGTAACCATGGAAACAGGCGAGATTGCTCGTCAATCAGGTGGTGCCGTTATTGTTAACGTTGATGACACAGTAGTAATGGGAACAGTAGTTGCATCAAAGTCTGCAAAGCCAGGCCAATCGTTTTTCCCGTTGACTGTTGATTACCTAGAAAAAACGTACGCCGCAGGCAAGATTCCTGGTGGCTTCTTCCGTCGTGAAGGCCGCCCATCAGAAGGTGAGACATTGATCTCCCGTTTGATCGATCGCCCATTACGCCCATTGTTCCCAGAAGGTTTCTTGAACGAAGTTCAAGTTGTGATTCATGTGTTGTCTATCAACCCTGATGTTCCTTCTGATATTCCTGCTTTGATCGCTGCATCAGCAGCCTTGGCTATTTCAGGCATTCCATTCGCTGGCCCAGTTGGCGCCGCACGCGTTGGTTACGCAGATGGCCAATACCTCTTGAACCCAACTCGTACAGAGCAAGCCACTAGCGCACTCGATTTGATCGTTGCTGGTACACAGGCTGCGGTATTGATGGTGGAGTCAGAAGCCAATCAATTATCAGAAGAAATCATGTTGGGCGCAGTTGTTTACGGTCATGACCAAATGCAAACTGCTATCAACGCCATTAACGAATTGGTTGCTGAAGCTGGCAAGCCAGATTGGGACTGGACTGCTGCTCCTAAAGATGAGCCATTTATTGCTAAGGTCACAGCAATCGCTGAAGGCCCATTGCGCGAGGCTTATCAGATTCGTCAAAAAGGTGCTCGTTCAGACAAGCTCAAAGAAATTACAAAAACAGTAGTAGCTAAGTTGCAAGAAGATGGTGATGTTGATGCAGTAGCAGTTAACGACATCTTGTTTGAAATCGAAGCCAAGATTGTTCGTAGCCAGATTTTGAATGGCGAGCCACGGATTGATGGTCGCGATACTCGCACTGTGCGTCCGATTGAAATTCGTAATGGCGTATTGCCACGTACACACGGTTCAGCATTGTTTACCCGTGGTGAAACACAGGCTCTTGTAGTAGCTACTTTAGGCACTGCACGTGACGAGCAGATCATTGATGCGCTCGAAGGTGAGTACCGTGATCGCTTCATGTTCCACTACAACATGCCTCCGTTCGCCACTGGCGAAACTGGCCGTGTAGGTAGCCCAAAGCGTCGTGAAATTGGTCACGGTCGTTTAGCTAAGCGCGCATTGATTCCAGTATTGCCAAGTGCAGAAGATTTTGCATATAGCATTCGTGTAGTTTCAGAGATTACTGAATCCAACGGTTCTTCGTCCATGGCTTCTGTTTGCGGCGGCTGTTTGGCAATGATGGACGCTGGTGTTCCAGTGAAAGCGCACGTTGCTGGTGTTGCAATGGGCTTGATTCTTGACGGCAATCGTTTTGCTGTATTGACCGATATTTTGGGTGATGAAGATCACTTAGGTGATATGGACTTCAAAGTCGCTGGTACTGCTAACGGTATTACTGCTTTGCAAATGGACATTAAAGTTCAAGGTATCACTAAAGAAATTATGCAAGTTGCTTTAGCTCAAGCTAAAGAAGGTCGTTTGCACATTTTGAGCAAGATGCAAGAGGCAATGGGTTCAGTTCGCACAGAATTGTCAGCTCATGCTCCACGTATGGTGTCTTTCAAGATCCATCCAGACAAGATTCGTGAAGTCATCGGTAAAGGCGGCGCAACAATTCAAGCCTTGACTAAAGAAACTGGTTGCAGCATTGATATTAAAGATGACGGCACTGTCACGATCGCTTCTACTAGCGCTGAAGGAATGGCTGAAGCAAAAGCACGTATCGAAGGCATTACTGCTGAAGCTGAAGTAGGCAAGATCTACGAAGGTCCAGTAGTGAAGTTGCTCGAGTTCGGTGCTTTGGTAAACATTCTGCCTGGTAAAGACGGTCTCTTGCACATCTCAGAAATTTCAACTGAGCGTGTAAAAGAAGTTAAAGATTACTTGCAAGAAGGCCAAGTGGTTCGCGTCAAGTTATTAGCTGCTGATGAACGTGGTCGTTTACGTTTATCACTTAAAGCTGCAATGGCTGAAGAAGGCGGCTCGATTGCTCCCTTAGCTGGCGCAACTGAAGCTGTTGCTGAAGCTGCTCCTGAAGTTGCTCCATCCGCTGGCGAAACTGCTTAAGTCTTTAGGCGAGCTTTTCTATGCGTGTCATTGAGATTAAAGAGTTTGGTGCACCAGAGATGTTGGTGTCCACCACTCGTCCAGACCCAGCGGTTCCGACTGCTGGTTCTGGCGAGATATTGATTCGTGTATTGGCAGCCGGCATTAATCGCCCTGATGTTTTGCAACGTAAGGGCTTTTATCCTGTGCCTGCAGGCGCATCTGATATTCCTGGACTTGAAGTCGCTGGTGAAATTATTGGTGGCGACTTGTCGCATGCTGATAATGCCTTTGGTCTCAAGCTTGGCGATAAGGTTTGCGCTTTGGTGCAAGGTGGTGGGTATGCTGATTTGTGTACAGCCCCGATTGCGCAGTGCTTGCCATATCCAAAAGGATTTACCGATCAAGAAGCTGCCGCATTACCTGAGACATTTTTCACTGTATGGAGCAATGTCTTCATGCGCGGTGAGTTGTCTGAAGGCGAAACCTTATTAGTACAGGGCGGATCAAGTGGTATTGGTGTAACAGCCATTCTGATTGCTAAAGCCATGGGTCATAAGGTATTTGTGACTGCTGGTACAGACGAAAAATGCGCTGCTTGTGTAAAGCTGGGCGCTGACTTAGCGATCAATTACAAGACTCAAGATTTTGTTGAAGAAATCAAAAAAGCCACTGACGGTAAGGGCGTTAATGTCATCCTCGATATGGTGACTGGCGCTTACGTGCAACGTGAGATTGATTGTTTAGCTGATGATGGCCGTATTGTGATTATTGCAATCCAAGGCGGATCTAAAGCAGAAGTGAGTACCAATCAAATTTTGCGTCGTCGTTTAACGATTACCGGTTCAACCTTACGTCCACGCCCTGTGTCGTTTAAGAAGCAAATTGCTCAGCAATTACACGCACATATTTGGCCCTTGCTCGATGCAGGTAAGTTAAAGCCTGTGATTTATGAAACCTTCCCAATGGATCAAGCTTCTGCTGCTCATGCTTTGATGGAATCATCAGAACATGTCGGTAAGATTGTTTTGACTGTTTAAGAGATAGATCAAAAAGTCATGCGTCCACTTATCGTCATTGGCAATTGGAAAATGAACGGCAGTCTGGCCAGTAATGAGAGCTGGATCAAAGCGGTTTGCAAGGGTATGGAGCAAGGGATGCCTGCAGGTCGTAAATTTGCTGTTTGTCCCCCAGCGCCTTATTTAGCTCAATGCGATGCCTTAATTGATCAATGCTCTTTAGCATTTCTGACTTTGGGTGCGCAAGATGTTTCAGCTCAGGTTTCTGGTGCTTACACGGGCGAGACTTCTGCCTCGATGCTTAAAGAAGTGGGTTGCACCTATGTGATCGTTGGTCACTCAGAGCGCCGTCATATGCACCATGAAACAGATGGCTTGGTCGCAGAAAAGGCTTTGCAGGTTCTCGATCATGGGATGACTCCGGTGATTTGTGTTGGCGAGTCTGCTGATGAGCGAAATTCCGGTAGGGCGGTTGAAGTAGTACGCGGTCAAATTGCTAAGCAGGTTGCTGTTTTGCAAGACCGTTTAGCAGATTGCCTGATTGCTTATGAACCCGTTTGGGCGATTGGCACTGGCAAGGTAGCTAGCGCTCAACTTGCACAAGATATGCATCGCGCCATTCGCTTGCAGTTAGCGGAGTTTGATGAAGATGTGGCTTCCCATGTGGGAATTTTGTATGGCGGTAGCGTTAAGCCAGACAATGCCGTTGAATTGTTTGCAATGCCTGATATTGATGGTGGATTGATTGGGGGCGCTTCATTGAGTCCGCAGGATTTCTTGGCCATTTGTCAGGCATAAATATTTTTATTTGGAGATAAGTCATGGAATGGTTTAAGACTTTATTAATCGTATTGCAGGTTATTTCTGCTTTAGCGGTCATCTTGTTGGTATTGCTCCAGCAGGGTAAAGGTGCTGATATGGGCGCCGCTTTTGGTTCAGGTTCATCCGGTAGCTTATTTGGCGCCAGTGGCTCTGCCAATTTCTTGTCCCACACAACCGCCATCTTTGCGGCGGTCTTCTTTATTTGCACCTTGGGTATTACTTGGCTTGGCAATAAGAAGGAAGTAAATCCTGGCGTTTTGTCCGGAACAGTTGCGCCTGCAGCTGCACCAGTGGCAGCTCCAGTGGCTCCTACACAAGATCCAACAAAACCTGCAGTTCCTAAGTAAAAAAGTGGGTTTTTAGATATTCTTTGCCCCTATTTTTAGGGGGTTTTAGTTGTGCAATGCAGTAGAATTGACATGTTTTAAAAATGCCGACGTGGTGAAATTGGTAGACACGCCATCTTGAGGGGGTGGTGGCTTAGGCTGTGCGAGTTCGAGTCTCGCCGTCGGCACCAAAAAGATGTATTTAAAGTAGAAATTTGAGTGGTAATGAGTAGTAATTTGTTTTAGATCAATTTGTGAGCTGTAGGAATCATTGATAATTTGGTTTATTCATAAGGCGCTTCAGACAATTAACACAGGACTATTTTGAATCTCGCTAATTACTTTCCTGTTTTGCTTTTTATCCTCGTAGGTATTGGGGTTGGATTAGTCCCCATGTTCCTCGGAAAAATTTTGGCCCCTTCGCGGCCTGATGCTGAAAAACTCTCTCCGTATGAGTGCGGCTTTGAAGCTTTCGAAGATGCGCGCATGAAGTTCGACGTGCGCTATTACTTAATTGCCATTCTCTTCATCCTGTTTGACCTAGAAACTGCATTCCTATTTCCATGGGGTGTCGCTCTACGTGATATTGGTTGGTTTGGTTACGCCTCTATGGTGATTTTCCTTTTGGAATTCATTGTGGGATTTGTATATATCTGGAAAAAGGGCGCTCTCGACTGGGAGTGATAGATATGGCATTAGAAGGCGTTCTTAAAGAAGGATTTGTGACCACTACTGCGGACCAGTTAATTAACTGGACCCGTAATGGATCTTTATGGCCAATGACTTTTGGTCTGGCTTGCTGTGCTGTTGAGATGATGCATGCTGGCGCATCCCGTTACGACTTAGATCGTTTCGGAGTAGTGTTCCGCCCATCTCCACGTCAATCTGACTTAATGATTGTTGCTGGCACATTGACTAATAAGATGGCCCCAGCATTGCGTAAGGTCTATGACCAGATGCCTGAGCCACGTTGGGTTATCTCCATGGGCTCCTGCGCCAATGGCGGCGGTTATTACCATAACTCGTATTCAGTAGTGCGCGGTTGCGACCGCATTGTGCCAGTAGATATTTATGTTCCTGGCTGCCCTCCAACTGCAGAAGCGTTGATCTACGGCATTATTCAATTGCAATCGAAGATCGCTCGCACCAGTACCATTGCGCGGAAGGCTTGAGATGTCAGATCGCTTAAATCAACTTGCAGCAAACCTCGAGCGTGTTTTAGATAAACGCGTTCAGTCTATTGAGATTGCTTTAGGTGAAGTCACGGTTACGCTCAATGCTGATACTTATTACGAAGCTGCATTGCTCTTGCGTGATGACCCTGCTTTAGCGTTTGAACAACTCATTGACCTATGTGGCGTCGATTACCAAGGTTTCCGTGATGGCGCATGGACTGGTCAACGTTTCGCTGCGGTGTCCCATTTATTGTCGATTGCTCACAACTGGCGTTTGCGTGTGCGTGCGTTTGCACCTGATGATAGCTATCCCGTAGTTGCTTCTGTGACGCCTGTTTGGAATAGTGCCAATTGGTTTGAGCGCGAAGCCTTTGACCTCTATGGCATCTTGTTTGAAGGTCATGACGATTTACGTCGCATCCTGACTGACTATGGTTTTGTTGGTCATCCATTTAGAAAAGATTTCCCAATCTCTGGCAATGTCGAAATGATTTACGACCCAGAACTCAAGCGTGTTGTATACCAACCTGTGACCATTGAAGCGCGCGAAATTACGCCACGCGTCATTAGGGAAGAGCAGTACGGAGATCCGGTATAAGCCATGGCAGATATTAAGAACTACACCCTCAACTTTGGTCCTCAGCATCCTGCTGCCCATGGCGTATTACGCTTAGTGCTCGAGCTCGATGGTGAAGTGATTCAGCGTGCTGACCCACATATTGGTTTATTGCATCGCGCGACAGAAAAATTAGCAGAGACTCGTACTTGGATTCAGAACGTTCCTTATATGGATCGCTTGGATTACGTCTCGATGATGTCCAATGAGCACGCTTATGTGTTAGCCATTGAAAAGTTATTGCAAGTTGATGTACCTTTGCGTGCGCAATACATTCGTGTGATGTTTGATGAGTTGACACGTTTGCTCAATCACCTTTTGTGGATTGGCTGTCACGGCCTTGACGTTGGGGCGATGGCAGTCTTCTTGTACGCCTTCCGTGATCGTGAAGATATTTTCGATATGTATGAAGCGGTATCTGGCGCACGTATGCACGCTGCTTACTATCGTCCAGGTGGTGTATATCGCGATTTGCCAGATCAAATGGCGCAGTACAGCAAGAATAAGATTCGCAGTGCATCCGCTATTAAGCGTTTGAATGAAAACCGCAGCGGTACATTGCTCGATTTCATTGAAGAATTCTCAAGTCGCTTTGACGGTAATGTGGATGAATACTGCAATCTCTTAACAGATAACCGTATATGGAAGCAGCGCTTAGTTGGTATTGGTGTTGTCACTCCTGAGCGTGCTTTACAGCTTGGTTTCACTGGCCCGATGTTGCGTGGCTCTGGTATCGAGTGGGACTTGCGCAGAAAACAACCATATGAAACTTACGACAAACTTGAGTTTGATATTCCAGTCGGTGTAAACGGTGACTCATATGATCGCTACTTGATTCGTATGGAAGAGATGTATCAATCCAATCACATCATCAAACAGTGTATTGCTTGGTTAAAAGCTAACCCAGGCCCTGTCATGAGCGATAACCATAAAGTAGCCCCGCCGAAGCGCGTGGATATGAAGACCAATATGGAAGAGTTGATTCATCACTTCAAACTCTTTACTGAAGGCATGCACGTCCCAGATGGTGAGGCTTACTCAGCAGTTGAGCATCCAAAAGGTGAGTTTGGTATTTACCTGATTTCTGATGGCGCTAATAAGCCATACCGCATGAAGATTCGTGCTCCAGGATTTGTGCATCTCTCCGCAATGGATGAGATGTCACGCGGCCACATGTTGGCTGATGCTGTAACCATTATTGGTACCCAAGATATCGTATTCGGGGAGATTGACCGCTAATAGCGCGCCAAGGATTATTTAATGACAACAACTCTTCAACTTTCCGATAAAACGCTCGCAGACATTGCGCGCAATGTCGCGAAATATCCCCCAGAGCAAAAGCAATCTGCAGTGATGGCCGCTCTGATCGCTGCGCAATCTGAAATTGGTTGGGTTTCTCCAGAAGTCATCGAAGCTGTTGCTAGCATCTTAGGTATGCCAGCGATTGCCGTTGATGAAGTGGCAACCTTCTACAACATGTACAACACCAAGCCTATTGGTAAGTACAAGTTGGTGATCTGTACAAACTTGCCATGCCAGTTAACGCATGGTGAAACAGCTGCAACTTATCTTAAAGAAACACTCGGTATTGGTTTTAATGAAACCACTCCCTGCGGTACTTTTACCTTAAAAGAGGGAGAGTGCATGGGTGCCTGCGGTGATTCACCGGTGATGTTGGTGAATGACAAGCGCATGTGTAGCTTTATGAGCAAAGAAAAGATTGATGCACTCTTAAATGAGTGCCGTGCAGAAGGGAAAGCATCATGACCAGCTTGCACGATCGTCATATCAAACCTTTAATCCTTGCTGGATTGAATGGCGATAACTGGCGTTTAAAAGATTACGAAAGCCGCGGTGGCTATCAACAGCTGCGCCGCATCATCAATGACAAAGTTGCTCCCGATGCCATCATCGCCGAGTTAAAGGCTTCTTCATTGCGCGGCCGTGGAGGCGCGGGCTTCCCAACGGGATTGAAGTGGAGCTTTATGCCCCGTCAATTTCCAGGCGATAAATATCTAGTCTGTAATAGCGATGAAGGTGAGCCGGGTACTTTTAAAGACCGCGACATCATGCGTTACAACCCGCATGCATTGATCGAAGGCATGATCATTGGTGCGTACACCATGGGTATTGGCACTGGCTACAACTACATCCATGGCGAAATCTGGGAAACCTATGCTCGTTTCGAAGAGGCTTTAGAAGAGGCTCGCGCCGCTGGTTATTTAGGTAACAAAATTCTGGGTAGTGATTTCAATTTCCAACTGCATGCATCTCCTGGTTGGGGTGCATACATCTGCGGTGAAGAAACTGCTTTATTGGAGTCGCTTGAAGGTAAGAAAGGTCAGCCACGCTTTAAGCCACCTTTCCCAGCAAGCTTTGGTTTGTATGGCAAGCCAACGACGATTAACAACACTGAAACATTTGCAGCCGTGCCATTCATCATGGCCATTGGTGGGCAAGCGTATTTAGAGCTTGGTAAACCCAATAACGGTGGCACGAAGATTTTCTCGGTATCTGGCGACGTTATGTATCCAGGTAACTATGAGATTCCATTGGGCACACCCTTTGCCGAGCTTTTGAAGTTGGCTGGCGGTATGCGTGATGGGAAAGCGATTAAAGCGGTGATTCCTGGTGGATCTTCTGCGCCAGTAGTTCCTGGTGCGCAGATGATGGATCTGACTATGGATTACGACAGCATTGCTAAAGCAGGCTCGATGTTGGGTTCTGGTGCGGTAATCGTGATGAACGACACCCGTTGCATGGTGCGCGCCTTAGA
Organism: Polynucleobacter finlandensis; assembly: GCF_018881755.1. Classification (GTDB taxonomy): domain Bacteria; phylum Pseudomonadota; class Gammaproteobacteria; order Burkholderiales; family Burkholderiaceae; genus Polynucleobacter; species Polynucleobacter finlandensis. The sequence continues at coordinate 30,802 of NZ_JACVPS010000009.1, forward strand.
GCGTTTGTCTTATTTCTATCACGAAGAGTCATGCGGTCAGTGCACCCCATGTCGTGAAGGTACGGGTTGGTTGTGGCGCATTGTTCACCGTATTGAGCATGGCCAAGGCCGTCCGGAAGACTTGGATTTACTCAACGATGTAGCGGCAAATATTCAGGGTCGTACGATTTGCGCCTTGGGTGACGCAGCTGCTATGCCAGTTCGTGGCATGTTGAAGCATTACATGGATGAGTTTGCGTATCACGTAGAACATAAGCGCTGCTTAGATTCTGCGCAACCTTTATAAAAGATATTGAGCACGGGACTTCATAAAGTGAGCATGGTAGAAATCGAATTAGATGGCAAGATAGTAGATGTTCCGCAAGGTTCTACGGTGATGCACGCCGCGGCTAAGCTCGGCAGCTACATCCCTCACTTCTGCTATCACAAGAAATTGTCTATTGCTGCTAACTGCCGCATGTGCTTGGTTGAAGTAGAGAAAGCTCCAAAACCATTGCCTGCTTGTGCAACACCAGTAACGCAAGGCATGAAAGTCTTTACGCATTCCGCTAAAGCGGTAGAAGCGCAGCGCTCTGTGATGGAGTTCTTGCTCATTAACCACCCATTGGATTGCCCAATTTGCGATCAAGGTGGTGAGTGCCAATTGCAAGACTTAGCTGTGGGATACGGTAAATCTGAATCTCGCTACGACGAAGAGAAGCGCGTTGTCTTTCATAAGAATGTTGGACCGCTCATCTCGATGCAAGAGATGTCACGTTGTATTCATTGCACCCGTTGTGTACGTTTTGGTCAAGAAGTGGCCGGCGTGATGGAATTGGGTATGGTCAATCGTGGTGAGCATTCAGAAATCACCACCTTCCTTGGCCAAACGATTGATTCAGAGTTATCTGGAAACATGATTGATATATGCCCAGTAGGCGCATTGACCAGCAAGCCATTCCGCTATGCAGCCCGTACTTGGGAGTTGGGCCGTAAGCGCTCAGTCAGCCCACACGATAGTTTGGGTAGCAACACTACCATTCAAACCAAAGCAAACAAAGTGATGCGTGTCGTTGCTTTAGAAAACGAAGCCATCAATGAGTGCTGGATTAGCGATCGTGATCGTTTTGCGTATGAAGGTTTAAATAGTGCAGATCGTGTCACAACGCCAATGGTGAAACAGGGCGGTCAGTGGTTAGAAACAGATTGGGAATCTGCCATGGATTATGTGGCACATTCACTCAAAACGATTTCTGCTGAGAGCGGTCCTGAAGCAGTAGCTGCTTTAGCGCATCCAATCTCCAGCACTGAAGAGCTATACCTTCTCCAGAAATTAATTCGTGGCTTGGGTTCAAACCAAGTTGAAGCCCGTTTACGCCAAACTGATGTGAAGGGTGCAGCCGCGGCTCCATGGCTCGGCATGACAGTGGCTAAATTAAGCGAGCTTGATCGCGCCTTGGTCATTGGTAGCTTCTTACGCAAAGATCAGCCAGTGATCGCAGCCCGTTTACGCACAGCGACTAAGCGTGGTTTAGTGGTGCACCGTATCGATGCTGGCGGCGACGATTGGTTAATCCCAACTGCTGCAAGTATTTCTGCCACACCAAGCGCTTGGTTAAATGCTTTGAGCGAAGTCGCTCTAGCAGTTGCTAAAGCCAAATCGGTTGCAGCTCCAGCGGGCACTTTTAATTTGCCGATTTCTGCAGCAGCTCAATCAGTTGCAGATAGCTTGATTTCTGGTGCGACAACAGCGGTATTACTAGGTTCTGCTGCGATTGCCCATCCTCATGCAACAGACTTACATGTATTAGCGCAGTTCATTGCTGAGCAAACTGGTGCTACCTTAGGCTTCTTGCCGGTAGGTGGTAATGCAGTCGGCGCTGGCTTGGTCGGTGCAAACGGTGCTGGCGTGGATTCAGTTCTATCTGGCGAGCGTCGTGCAGTCATCTTGATGAATCTTGAGCCTGACTCTGATTTACCTAACCCACAACAGGCCAGAGTAGCTTTAGCTAAAGCAAACACTGTAATCGCATTCAGCGCTTATAAGAGCGCTGATATCCTGGAAGTGGCCGATGTGATTCTGCCAATTACTGCTTTCACTGAAACAGTTTCTACATTTGTGAATGCTGAAGGCAGAATCCAAACGATTCAGCCTGCAGTCAAGCCTTTGGGTGACTCTCGTCCAGCATGGAAAGTATTGCGTGTGCTTGGCGGCCTACTGAATTTAGACGGCTTCCTCTACAACATGCCTGAAGAAGTATTGGGCGATGCGCTGGGTGATAACTACTGCACCAAGTTGAGTAACCAAGCAACTGTTAATGCTTTGGCAAACGGTAATTTGGCGCCATTAAATGGCTTAGAGCGCTTGGCAGATGTGAATATCTATGCAGGCGATCAAATTGTTCGTCGCTCATCAGCATTGCACTTAACGCGTGATGCTAAACGGGGCAATCAAGTTGGCTTAGGTCAAAAACTCTTTACTGAATTGGGATTAAAAGAGGGTGATGCTGTGCGCGTAACTCAAGGATCTCAATCAGTGGATTTACCAGCAACATTGGAAGCAAGTTTGGCTGCTGGTTCGGTACGGATTTCTGCGGGCACTACAGCTAGTGCGAAATTAGGATCGATGTTTGGTCCTGTAACTGTCAGCAAGGCATAAGGGACGAGATGGATAATTTCTTGAACCTCGTTACAACCCAAGGCGAAGCCATTTTTGGCTCCCTGTGGCCCCTCGTTTGGGCTTTAGTCAGAATCGTCATCATCGTATTACCGATGTTTGGCTGCGTTGCCTACCTCACACTGTGGGAACGTAAGCTGATTGGCTGGATGCACATTCGTCTGGGACCAAACCGCGTAGGTCCTTTAGGTTTGCTGCAGCCAATCGCTGATGCATTAAAACTGTTGCTCAAAGAGGTCATCACGCCTGCGCAAGCAAGCAAAGTGCTTTATTTCATTGCTCCAGTCATGGTGATCATGCCTGCGTTTGCAGCCTGGGCTGTTATTCCTTTCCAAGCCAAGATGGTTTTGGCTGATGTCAATGCCGGCCTCTTGTATGTCATGGCGATTTCTTCGGTTGGTGTCTACGGCGTGATTTTGGCGGGTTGGTCATCTAACTCTAAATATCCATTCCTTGGTGCAATGCGTGCCTCATCACAAATGATCTCTTATGAGATTGCGATGGGCTTTGCTCTAGTGACGGTATTGCTCACATCAGGCTCTTTGAACCTCAGCACTGTTGTGGCTTCGCAAGAGCAGGGTTATTTCGCTAGCATGGGCTTGAACTTCCTCTCTTGGAACTGGTTGCCATTGCTGCCAATGTTCTTGATTTACTTTATCTCTGGTGTAGCTGAAACCAACCGTCATCCATTTGACGTGGTGGAGGGTGAGTCTGAGATTGTTGCTGGCCACATGGTTGAGTATTCTGGAATGGCTTTTGCGATGTTCTTCTTGGCTGAATACGCCAACATGATCTTGATCGCAGCATTATCAGCAACGATGTTCTTAGGTGGCTGGTTGCCGATTGTTGATTTACCAATCTTGCGTGATATTCCAGGCTTCTTCTGGTTGTTCGGCAAGACATTCTTCCTCTTGTCTTGTGTGATCTGGTTGCGTGCCACATTGCCACGCTATCGCTATGACCAAATCATGCGCTTGGGTTGGAAGATCTTTATTCCCATCTCTGTATTTTGGGTGGTTGTCGTCGGCGCGTGGGTGGTATCCCCATGGAATATCTGGAAATAAGTTGATCAATCATGTTTAAGAAAATTTCCCAATTCCTCAATAGCTTGATGCTCAAAGAGATCTTGATCGGTATGTCTATTACCGGTCGTTACCTCTTTAAGCCAAAAATCACGATTCAATATCCAGAAGAGAAGACTCCTCTGTCACCACGCTTTCGCGGCTTGCATGCCTTGCGCCGTTACGAGAGCGGGGAAGAGCGCTGCATTGGCTGCAAACTCTGTGAAGCAGTATGTCCTGCATACGCCATCACGATTGAGACTGATGAGCGTGATGATGGTACTCGCCGTACCACTCGCTATGACATCGATTTAACCAAGTGCATTTTCTGTGGTTTCTGTGAAGAAGCTTGCCCAGTAGATGCGATTGTTGAGACCAATATCTTTGAATACTTTGGTGATAAGCGTGGCGATTTGTATTTCACAAAAGAAATGCTCTTGGCTGTGGGTGATCGCTATGAAACAGATATTGCCGCCAACCGCGCTGCTGATGCGCCTTATCGTTAATCGAATAGAGCAAACATTCATATGACATTCGATACCTCCTTCCTCTTCCCAGTCTTCTTTTATGCCTTTGCCGGTTTGCTGGTGATTTCTGCTGTGCGTGTGGTGACAGCGCGTAACCCAATTCATGCGGCCTTGTTCTTGGTTCTGGCTTTCTTCTGTGCTTCTGGCTTATGGATGCTGCTCAAGGCTGAGTTCTTGAGTTTGGCCCTGATTCTGGTTTATGTAGGCGCAGTGATGGTGCTCTTCTTGTTTGTGGTCATGATGCTTGACCTCGATATTGAGCATTTACGCAGAGACTTCAAAAAATTCCTACCTATCGCTTTCTTGATGGGCGTAGTGATTGTTCTTGAGCTATCGATTGTCTTGATTCGTAGTTTTATTGGCACAACAGCACCAGTGCAACCCATGCTGGAAGAGCTTGGTAATAGTAATACCCATGCTTTGGGTATGTTGATCTTTGTTGATTATGTCTATGCCTTTGAGGTTGCTGGTGTGATCCTCTTGGTAGCAATCATTGCTGCAGTTGCCTTGACGCTGCGCAATCGCAAAGATGCTAAGTCACAAGACATCTCCTATCAGGTCAATGTGGTTGCTGCTGACCGCATGCGGATGGTGAAGATGGATAGCGATATGGCTGCAAAGCAAGATGCTAGAGGGGAGAAGAAATGAACATTACCCTGGCTCACTACTTAGTGCTTGGTGCAATTTTGTTTGCGACTAGCGTGATTGGTATTTTCTTAAACCGTAAGAACGTCATCGTGCTCTTAATGTGCATCGAGTTAATGCTTCTCTCGGTGAACATGAACTTCGTTGCCTTCTCCCATTACTTGGGCGATATGGCTGGTCAAGTATTCGTATTCTTTATTTTGACTGTGGCTGCTGCGGAAGCGGCGATTGGTTTGGCAATCTTGGTAGTGCTCTTCCGTAAGGTTGACACCATCAATGCTGAAGACCTTGACCACTTAAAAGGCTAGTAATGCAATTGACCTTAACTCTTCCTGTCCTCTGTGCCATTCCACTGGCGCCATTGCTTGGCTCTGCGATTGCCGGCCTTCTAGGTACTAAGCTTGGTGGTAACCGAATCGGGCATGGCGCATGCCAGTTTGTGACCATTCTGGGTGTGATGATCGCCTTTGTTTTGTCTTGCAACGTACTCGTGCAGGTCATGGATGGTTTCTACTTCAACGGTACCGTGTATCGCTGGATGCAGTTGGGTGAGCTCAATCTGGATATTGGTTTCCTGATCGATCCACTCACAGCCACGATGATGTGTGTTGTGACCTTTGTATCTTTGATGGTTCATATCTACACCATTGGTTACATGAAGGGTGAAGAGGGTTACAACCGTTTCTTCTCCTATATCTCCTTATTTACCTTCGCCATGTTGATGTTGGTGATGAGTAATAACCTCTTGCAACTCTTCTTCGGATGGGAAGCGGTAGGCGTTGTGTCTTACCTGTTGATTGGTTTCTATTTTGAACGCCAGTCAGCTGTATTTGCCAACATGAAGGCCTTCTTGGTGAACCGCGTAGGTGACTTTGGTTTCATCTTAGGCATTGGCTTGTTATTGGCTAGCACCGGTTCGATGAACTATGACGCGATCTTTGCGCAGAACACTGCCTTGGCAGCCCAAGTATTGCCGGGCACTAGCTGGAGCTTATTGACCGTTGCCTGTATCTGCCTCTTCATCGGCGCGATGGGTAAATCAGCTCAGTTTCCATTGCACGTCTGGTTGCCAGATTCCATGGAAGGCCCAACCCCAATTTCTGCATTGATTCACGCTGCAACCATGGTTACCGCCGGCATCTTCATGGTAGCTCGCATGTCACCTCTCTTTGAGTTGTCTGACACTGCTTTGAGTTTCATTGTCATCATTGGCTCCATTACAGCCCTCTTTATGGGTTTCCTCGGTATTGTGCAAAACGATATCAAGCGCGTGGTTGCGTATTCAACCTTGTCTCAATTGGGTTACATGACTGTGGCGCTAGGTGTATCAGCTTATCCAGTCGCCATCTTCCATTTGATGACGCACGCATTCTTCAAAGCACTCCTGTTCCTTGCTGCTGGTAGCGTCATTTTAGGAATGCACCATGAGCAAGATATGCGCAAGATGGGTGGCCTGTGGAAATACATGCCAATTACCTGCTTGATGATGTTGCTCGGCAACCTTGCATTGATCGGCACGCCATTCTTCTCTGGCTTTTACTCCAAAGATTCGATTATTGAAGCGGTAGCTGCAAGCCATATCGCGGGATCTGGATTTGCTTACTTCGCAGTCATGGCGAGCGTCTTTGTAACAGCTTTGTATTCATTCCGCCTGTACTTCTATGTATTCCATGGCAAAGCCCGCTGGGGACATGATTCTCATGCGCACGATCATCACCATGACCACGCAGAGCAGGGCGATGACCACGCACACCATGGTCTAGCTCCAGGTCAAAAGCCACACGAATCTCCATTAGTAGTGACCTTGCCATTGATTCTCCTGGCAATTCCATCGGTGATTATTGGCTTCTACACGATTGAGCCAATGTTATTTGGTCAGTTCTTCGGCGATTCCATATTTGTCGATATCAGCAAACACCCAGCGATGGTTGAGCTTGCAGAAGAATTCCATGGCCCAATCGCGATGGCCATTCATGCATTTACTTCACCAGTCTTGCTATTGGTTGCACTCGGTGTGTTGACTGCTGCCATCGGTTACCTCTGGATGCCGAAGTTGCCTGCTAAGTTTGCAGAAACATTTGCACCCATCAAGAAGTTGTTGGACAACAAATACTATCTCGATGATTTGAACCAAGCCGTATTTGCTAAGGGCTTGCTTTGGATCGGTGGTGTCTTGTGGCATCGCGGTGACCAGAAGGTTATCGATGGTTTCTTAGTTAACGGCAGTGCGCATGTCGTTGGGCGTTTTGCTGGTGTGATTCGCCATTTGCAATCCGGTTATCTCTATCACTATGCTTTCGCGATGATTGCGGGCTTGGCGGTATTGTTAGCTTGGGTTTTGTACGCTTACCTGCCTTTTGTTCGCTAGGCCTTTGTTACTTAAGTAGCCACTATGATTCTTTCATTCGCCATCTGGATCCCGATTTTCTTCGGACTCATCATTTTGTTTTATGGGTCAGAGAAGCCGACTGCCGGTGTTCGCTGGTTAGCGCTGGTCGGCTCTGTGATTGGCTTTATCGCAACCTTGCCTTTGATCATTCAGTTTGATATTGCCAACCCTGGCATGCAGTTCGTCGAGAAGATTAGCTGGATTCCGCGTTATGACATCAACTACCACTTGGGTATTGATGGCATTTCTGTTTGGTTCATTGTGCTGACGGCATTTATCAACATTTTTGTGGTGATTGCTTCTTGGCAATCGATTACTACTAAAGTTTCCCAATACATGGCTTCATTCATGATCCTTTCGGGTCTGATGATTGGTGTATTTGCGGCATTAGATGCATTGCTGTTCTACGTATTTTTCGAAGCCACCTTGATCCCGATGTACATCATCATCGGTGTGTGGGGCGGTCATAACCGTATCTATGCGGCATTTAAGTTCTTCTTGTACACCTTGCTTGGCTCCTTGCTAACTTTGGTTGCCATGCTGTACCTGTACAACGTAACCAATACCTTTGATATTGCAGCTTGGCAAAATGCCCGCCTCGATATCGTTGAGCAGATTTTGTTGTTCTTTGCCTTCTTCATGGCGTTTGCTGTGAAGGTGCCAATGTGGCCATTGCATACTTGGTTGCCTGACGTTCACGTTGAGGCGCCAACCGGCGGCTCAGTAGTCTTGGCAGCGATTATGTTGAAACTCGGTGCTTATGGCTTCTTGCGGTTTTCATTACCCATTGCGCCAGATGCGAGCCAATACCTCGGCCCATTTGTAATCTTCTTATCTCTTGTAGCTGTGATCTATGTTGGCGCTGTTGCCCTCGTTCAGAAGGATATGAAAAAACTCGTGGCTTACTCATCAGTGGCGCACATGGGTTTTGTAACTCTTGGCTTCTTTATGTTTAGTCCGCTTGGCATTGAGGGCGGTATTGTGCAAATGATTTCACACGGCTTTGTGGCTGGTGCCATGTTCCTCTGTATCGGCGTGCTTTATGACCGTATGCATACCCGTCAAATTGCCGATTTCGGTGGCGTAGTGCATCGCATGCCTGCCTTCACAGCATTTGCCGTATTGATGGCGATGGCCAACTGTGGTTTACCAGCGACTTCCGGTTTCGTAGGTGAGTTTATGGTGATTTTGGCGGCAGTTGACTATGATTTCGTGATCGGTATCTTGGCTGCTACCGCATTGATTCTTGGTGCCGCTTATTCCTTGTGGATGGTCAAGCGCGTGTTCTTTGGCACAGTCAATAACAAGCATGTTGAGGAGCTGCAAGACCTCAACGGTCGCGAGTATTTCATGATGGCTGTATTGACGATTTGCGTGATTGGTATGGGTGTGTATCCAAAACCATTCACTGACATTATTCATCCAGCTGTAATTAATCTGCTACAGCACGTTGCTGTCAGCAAACTCTGAGTAAAAGCAAATGCAAGCATTCGACCTATACGCCATCCTGCCGGAACTTGTTTTACTCGTAGCCGCCTGCCTATTGTTGGTTGCTAGTGTTTATGTTCCAGAGAGACAGCCAGCGACTCCTGGAGTAGAGCAGGACATCTTCCACACGCCGCGTGGCGTTGGTTTTGTGTATTTCTTCTCGATCATCTTGTTGGCATACATGGTGATCGCATTTTTGGGTCGCATGGGTGATGTATCTCAAGTAGCCATGAATGGCTTATTTCAGTCTGATCCATTCTCCAATCTTCTGAAGGCCTGTTCTTGCGGCGCAGTATTGGTGAGCTTGATCTACTCTAAGCAGTATTTAAAAGACCACAACATGTTCCGCCCAGACTTTATTGTTCTGAGCTTGCTCGCCTTGTTAGGTCAATTGGTATTGATCTCTGGATCGAATCTTTTAACCTTGTATCTTGGTCTAGAGTTGATGGCTTTACCTACGTATGCTTTGGTAGCGATGCGCCGCACTAGTGAGAAGAGTGTTGAGGCAGCGATTAAGTACTTCATCTTAGGTGCGTTAGCTTCTGGTTTCTTGCTCTACGGCATGTCGATGCTTTACGGCGTCACTGGTTCTTTAGATCTGATTGAGATCTTCAAAACCGTTGCTGACCCACGCATTAACCATTTAGTCATGGCTTTTGGCCTCGTATTTATCGTGGCTGGCTTGGCCTTTAAGTTGGGCGTTGTCCCATTCCACATGTGGGTACCAGATGTTTATCAAGGTGCACCAACTGCGGTGACCTTGATGATTGCTGCTGCACCAAAGTTAGCGGCCTTTGCATTGTTATTCCGCTTGCTCGTAAACACACTCTTGCCGCTCTTAGGGGACTGGCAGCCGATGTTGGTTCTGCTCGCTGTTCTCTCATTGATTTTGGGTAACGTTACAGCGATTGCGCAAACCAACATTAAACGCATGCTGGCTTACTCTGCGATTGCGCAGATGGGCTTTGTGTTGTTAGGTATGCTCTCAGTATTTGATGATCATGCCTTTAGCGCATCCATGTTCTATGTCATTACTTATGTCATGACTACCTTGGGCAGCTTCGGTTTATTGATGATGCTTTCTCGCAAGGGTTATGACTGCGAAACCATAGAAGGCCTCAAAGGCTTAAATAAGAAACATCCTTGGTATGCCTTCATCGGCTTAGTATTGATGTTCTCCTTGGCTGGTATTCCGCCAACAGTGGGTTTTGCTGCGAAGTTAGGCGTACTCGAAGCTTTGGTGGATGCTGAACATACATTCTTAGCCATCATTGCTGTGATCACTTCATTGATTGGTGCTTTCTACTATTTGAGAATTGTTAAGGTCATGTACTTTGATGAGCCTGACCATGAATTGACAATCACCGGCTCTACCTTTGCTCGCGGCCTATTGGGTTTAAATGCGATCTTGGTTCTGGTCATCGGCATCTTCCCATCTGGTTTGATGACGATTTGTTTGGATGCGATGCGTCGTACCTTGCTAGGCGCGTAATACAAGACAGTTAAAGATTAGGGCAAGACCCAAACTAAAGGCTCCCAAGTGCATACTTCGGAGCCTTTATTATTTTGTGCTTTTGCACAAATGTCATCTGGGTTTTGTATGATGACCCCATACCCGTAATTGATATGAGCATAAATACACATGACTGAAAAATCCTTTCAAGATCTCCCTAGTGGTGATGCGCATCTGCGAGAAGAGCGTATCTCCGGCGAAGATATCTATGGTGGCATCTTTTTAAACATGAAGTGCGATAAGGTGAGCCTTCCCGATGGCGGAGAAGCTGTACGCGAGTATTTAACCCATCCGGGCGCTGTGGCGGTATTGGCGATTTTGGATGATGGCAGGGTGCTGTTAGAGCGTCAGTATCGCTATCCCATTGCTAAGGCCTGTATAGAAATACCAGCAGGTAAATTGGAGATTGGCGAAGATCCATTACTGTGCGCCAAAAGAGAGCTAGAAGAAGAGACTGGTTACACGGCAACAAAATGGAGCTATATTCGCCGCATTCATCCAGTGATCTCGTATTCAACAGAATTTATCGACATCTATTTGGCAGAGGGCTTGATGCCAGGCAAAAGTCATCTTGATGATGAAGAGTTTTTAGACGTCTTTGCAGCCCCTTTAGAGCAGTTGCTAGCTTGGGTAGAGGACGGTGAAATTACCGACGTTAAAACGACGATTTCGACTTACTGGCTGGATCGCCATCGCCGTGGCTTGGTGCAAGCAAAGCCGATTCCGGAGGCATCCAAATAAACCTATTAAAATCAAGGTATTGAATTTGCTGTTTTTGCCCCTATATAGGTCTTATGAAAGTTTATAACCTCTCTTGCCCCTTAGATCATCGCTTTGAAGGATGGTTTGCCTCTGAAGAGGATTGCCTTGCTCAGCAAGACAAGGGCATGCTCGCTTGCCCGGTTTGTGACAATACTGAAATCACGCGGATGCCTTCAGCGCCTCACATCGCCAAGTCAGGTACTGCGAAGGAATCTATCAAGCCATCCATCTCTACAGAATTGGCGGTGAGTAATGGGAACATCAATACTGGTAGCCTAAGTGGTGATGTTGTAGCGCTTACAGGCAGCGATCATGGTCAATTGGAGGCGCAGGTTCAGGCTGCCTTTTTAAAGGGCATGCGCGACCTTATGGGTCGGTCTGAAGATGTCGGCAATTCTTTTGCCGAGGAAGCTCGCAAGATTCATTACAAAGAATCTCCTGAGCGCAGTATTCGTGGTCAGACCACCATAGACGAGGCAGAGGCCCTGCGTGAAGAGGGCATTGAGGTTTTGGCTATGCCAATGTTGCCTGCCTTCAAAAATACCCTGCAGTAAGTCTATTCTTGTATCTGCCTAGGGTTAATCATCCTAGGATAGAATTCCTGTATGTATATGTACCTGCCTTTTCTGACAGCTTTTATCGGACTCGTTTTGGTCTGGTTTGATCGGCGTTTTGCAGGCTTAGCGCTCTTGGCGCTAACCACGCTCATTTTGGTTTACTGGTTTCATTTCCACGCTACCAATCACCTCAATATCAGCCTGTGAGCAAGCAATCCTTCCCTTCGCTTGCCGGACTCGGTAATCAACTCGCCTTATTGGCAGTGGTTGGCGTCCTATCCTACGCTTTTGTTGATCAACTCTACTTTGGTGAATTACCTTGCCCGCTGTGTTTAATGCAGCGCATGGGTTTTGTGATCATTGGTTTTGCGCTAGTTCTCAATATTCGTTTTGGTGCGCACTCAGCGCATTACGGTTGGGGCATCATGGGCGGCTTGGTCGGCATGATGGTGTCATTACGTCAAGTCCTCCTGCATGTATTGCCCGGTGATAAGGGGTACGGCGCAACATTCTTAGAGCTACATTTTTATACATGGGCTTTTGTTGGTTATGTCGGCCTATTGGCAGGCCTAGCCATTTTGTTAATGCTGCCCAATCGTGAGATTCGCTCACGCTCTTGGTTTGCCAATACCTTAGTCATCCTGTTCCTGCTATTGGTCTTGGGTAATCTAGTTTCGACTTTATTAGAGTGCGGCATTGGCCCCTGTGCTGATGATCCTGTCAAATACGATGGATGGATTTGGTTACGCACGCGTTTCGGATTTTAAGTTTGCCAACATTGCATTTATCCACAGCGGTGAAGAAGCTCTTCGCTAGCTTACTGACGATCGGTTTGCTAGTTAGCGTCACAGCGAATGCCCAATCAAAACCCAATTCGTTGACTTGGCCTACACAGCCCATTCGCATCATTGTTACCTTCACCCCTGGTGGCGCTCCTGATGTCTTGGCGCGCGTCCTAGCGCAAAGTTGGCAAGAGAGCTTAGGTGTACCCGTCTTAGTCGAGAATCGCCCTGGATTTGGCGGCAACATCGGCGCAGAGATGGTAGCCAAAAGCGATCCTGATGGCTACACCTTACTCATTGGTACGGTGGGTATTCATGCGATTAATGGGGCTCTTTATGAAAAGATGTCTTACGATCCGATTAAGGATTTCACACCCATTAGTTTCTTGGCAAGCACGCCCAATGTGCTGATTGTGAATAAACGCCTCGGCGTTAATAATTTGCATGAGTTGATTGAAATGGCCAAAACAAAACCCAATCAACTCACCTTTGGTTCTTCTGGGGTTGGTACTTCTTTGCACATGTCTGGCGAGTTATTTAAAGAGATGGCTGGTGTTGAGATTAGGCATATTCCATACAAAGGGAGGGCGCAATCTTTGCCTGATTTAATCAGTGGCCGAATCTCCATGCTGTTTGATAACCTTTCTTCTTCTTTGCCGCTAATTAAAGCCGGTGAAGTGCAGGCTTTGGGTGTGACCACCTTAAAACGCTCTCCGGCTGCTCCAGATATTCCGACGCTAGCAGAGCAGGGTCTGCATGGTTTTGAGGCGACCTCCTGGTTCTCTTTAATGGCGCCTGCTAATTTGCCCGTTGCAGTCCAAAAGCGGCTAAATGCCTTAACGCGTCAAACCCTCAATAACCCTCAAGTCCGCAATAGACTTCTAGAGGGTGGCTTAGAGCCGGCCCCTGGCAGCCCCAAAGAGCTGACTAAATTGATTCAATCTGAGACTAGTAAATGGTCTAGGGTCGTCCATCAGTCCGGAGCTAAAGTCGAGTAAGAAATAAGTACTTTTCTTGTCAGCTTAGTATTTTCTGAGGCGTTAAATAGATAAGAATATTCACTAATAAAGCCTTGCAAGCAGTCTTACCAAAAGGGCTGACTCAGCGTAGACTGAAAAGTGAGAACTGACCAATTAGAGGGGTCAAATATGAAACAGTTTAAAAAGTACATCGTGCTGGGCTTGGCGCTTACAGGGCTAACTGCTGTTTTTCCGGCGGCTGCCCAAGCGGGTCATGTTGGCTGGAATGTTTCTGTCGGTGGCGGCTATGGCGGCGGTGGTTGGCGTCCAGCGGCATACGGACCGGGCTGGGGTGGTCACTATGGTCCAGGTTGGCGCGGTAATTGGGCTTATGGTGGCGGTTATTACGGCGGCCCTTACGGCTATCCCTATGCTGGCTATTATTCACCTCCAGTTGTCTATGCACCACCAGTGGCTTATGCGCCACCACAGCCCATGGTTTTGGCTTCACAACCCCAACCAGCAGTTTGGTATTTTTGCCAAGCAAGTGGGCAATTTTTCCCATACGTACAAGAGTGTTCCTCAGGCTGGCAGGCTCAACCGGCGATTCCACCATCGAGCGGCGTAAAACCACAAAGACCCAATAATTAATCGCCTATAACAAGTAAAAAATTGAGTAAAAAAGGATTTCTAATGAAACGTTTAATTCTGTCTGCGGCGCTAATTACTTCTTTAGTTGCTTGCGTATCTGCACCAACTGGTCCAACCATCGCGATCATGCCACGTGAAGGTAAGCCGTTTGAAGTATTCCAACAAGAAGATCAACAGTGTCGTGTGTTTGCTGCTGATGCTGTAAAGGACACTAGCAATGCCGCCCTTAAAGAAGGTGCAACTAGCGCAGCTCTTGGCGCTGCATTGGGCGCAGCTGCTGGTGCAGTGATTGGCGGTGGCAGTCATACTAACGTCGGTACTGGTGCGGGCGTTGGTTTATTAGGTGGTGCTGCAATGGGTGCTATGAATGCTTCCGGAAAAGAAAACCAAGCGCAGGCCCAATACAACATTGCATATCAACAGTGCATGTATGCAAAAGGTAATCAAGTTCCTAGTTACGGTGCACCCAGTTCAGGCAATCGCCCACCAAGCCCGAATGGCAGCTACAACTTAGTAAAGTAAAGCAAAGAAAAGCTGAAATCAGTTCTTAGACTTGAACTGGCGGATGCGTTCTTTCAAAGCGTGCCGCCGTTCTTCTAAACAGATAGAGTAAAAAGCAAGCAGCCAACCCAAGGCTCAAACTATTGCCAGCCCAAAAGCCATTGGCGCCTTGCAAAAATGTTGGGGTATTACCAAATACATTAAATCCCATGAGGTAACCGCCACCTAGGCCTACACCCCAGAGTGAGCCAGCATAAATCAGCATTGGCCAAAAAGCGATGCGATAAGCGCGCAGAATAAATGCTGCTGTCACTTGTAGTGCATCGAAGACTTGGTAAAAAGCAATAAACAAAAATAGCGGAACGGAGAATACTTTCACTTCTGCGGGGGGGTCGTACAAGTCTAAGAGTTCAAACTTAAAGACCCAAACCCCAATGCCAATGAGGATGCACAGCACTGTTGTAAAGAACACAGAAGACCAACCAATTTCTTCGGCACGCTCTTGTTTGTCCGCGCCAATAGATTGCGATACCAAAGTCATGGTTGCGATCGACAGTGAAAGTGGCACCATGTAAATGACCGTGCCCATATTGGCGACAATCTGATGCCCTGCTAGTGCAGTAGTGCCTAAGCGCGCAATAAACAAAGACATAAACGTAAAGGAAGTCACCTCAATCAGATAGCTAAAGCCAATGGGAGTACCAAGCTTGAGCAATGCCCAGATGCGATGCCAATCCGGCTTGCTGAAATGACTAAAGATTTTGAAGGGCCTATAGAAGCGATCAATCAACACAAAGCCGAGTGTAATGATGAGCCAGAACCAATTGATGATGACAGTAGCAACTGCGCACCCCGGACCGCCCATACCTTCAATCCCCAAGCCACCATAAATGAAGAGTAGGTTGAGAGGCAATTTCAGACCAAGGCCGACTAATTGCACCACGGTAATGACTGCAGGACGAGAGACGGCATTGTGCAGCGCCATTAGAACGCGCATGCCCATGCTAGCTGGTAAGCCAAGCGCCAAAATGTTGAGATACAACCTGGCCTTATCCTCGATCTCCGGTTTGATTCTGGAGATGGCTAGGAGGTAGTCGGCATTCATGAGAACAAAACAGCCTAAGACTGTGAGACCTACTGCTAGCCAAGTGGCTTGGCGAACTTCTTCACCGATTTCATCAAAACGTTTGGCACCAAAAAGTTGTCCCGCAATTGGCGCGAGTGCTGAGATAACGCCAGTTAGGCCAACATAGATGCTAATGAAAATCGCTGAAGCCATAGCCAGTGCAGCAAGGTCATCTGCAGAGTAGCGCGCGGTCATTGCTGTATCTAAAACACCAAATGCGATGACTGCCAATTGACCAACCAGAAGGGGGCCAGCGAGTTTTAGTAAAGCAGGAATATCTTCGCGCAGGCGCGATAACTTAAAGTGCAACACCCATTACTCCGCGCTGACTTGATAGAGTCTGAGTCGTTCATCGCGATCAGACGCGCGGCGATCTTCCCAGAGAAGGGTTAATTTCTTATTGTTGAGACTGGCATAAGCTCTTGCCTCAGATTGATTATGAGTCAACATCCAATGGCAGCTGGAATCATCGCGCAAAGTCAGCTTGGTAAAGTAAGAGAAGGAGGCTAATTGCGCGGGACCAATATTGGTAGTGTCAATGCAACCAGATTCTTTAGTGAGCACTTGCGAGAGACGAGCCGATACTTGGCGATAGGTCTTGGCATAGTTGATTGTAGGAAGCCATAAAGTCATCAGCAAGACCCACATCAAAGTAGTGCCTGATGCAGAAATAATCAAGCAACGCCAGATTTCTTTTGGAGCACGTGAGGTTCTCCAGCGCACTACTGACACCCACAAACCCGTAATCACAATCGCCACAATAAAAGCGAGCCAATTAAATTGACCTTGAAAACCAGGAAGTAGCCGAGCAATATTGGCGGCGGTTGCTTCGGGATAGCCGGTAACCTTGGCCAGCCAAATAATCCAGATGGCCAGTGCAATCAGCGTGAAGCTAAACATCGCAAACCAGTCAATGAAACTAATGAGACTGCGTTTGAGAATCGGCAAACTAAAGGCGGCAATGATCGACAAACTCGGAATCAAAATCATCAAGTCATGTTCATTTGCTTCTTCGCGAAACAGAACATAAATGAAACAGCCAATAAACAAACTCAGCGGTATAGCAAGGTGCGGGGCACGCCAAGCACCTGCAGCTTTAGCGCGACCCCAGTGAGCCAAAGAAATGAACGCTAGTGGCCAGACAGGCCAGGCATAAGCCCAGAAGTTCACACTCAAGAAGGAGAGCGATTCAAGAGAAGGTGCTGAGCGCATCTCAGGCATATTGCGCCAGCCTTGTTCAGCGATATGACGCCACTCAGGAGTGATGTGACCTAGTTGCCACAAGATGGGCCAGATCGCAAAACCCATTAAACCTAAAACTGTACTGGTAAGCGTCCAACGAAAACGTAACTTGGCATTACTAGCAATCACCGCAATGATGGTTGAGGTGACCACGATCAGGCTGAGTGTGAGGTTGCTCGATAGGGCGACGATGATAATGCCCAGACCAGTCCAAAGACCACCTTGCCATGGCTTATCTAAGCCCCGTACAGTGCCGTAGAGAACAATGCTGATACCCATCAACTGCGCCATCATTGGCGTAGTCTCATGAGCACGCTGCGCAAGACCAACGCAGGCTAAGAAGATAAGCAATGCGCCATCGGCCAAGGTCATGCCATAGTTTTTGCGATTGGGTTGACCACCCACAGCGAGTGCCATCGGTTGCACTTCATTTCTGCGACCTAAAAGATACGTCGCATACCAAATGGCTAAGGCCGCAGCAAAGAAACAAATCGCAGAGTAGAGGCGAGCAGCATTGGCTGCGCCAATCCAAGAACCAAATAGATCAATGAGAATCGCGCCCATCCAATACGGTAGTGGTGCACCCAGAGAAAGATCGCGTCCTGCTAGATGCGGAACAATCCAATCGAGCGAGTTACCGCGAAAGAGTGTCCACATACCGCCAAAACCAATTGCATCCTCGTTCTTCCAGGGATCACGGAAAAAGAGACCAGCAAAACCATAGACTAAAGTCAGCACAAAAATAATAATGCGCGGAATTGAGTTGGTGGCGGCGGCGGTAAGTTTGACCATTAGCTAAGTAGGGGGAGCAAGTAAATTCTGAGGCAATAAAAAAGGCAGCAAACGCTGCCTTCATTATCTCGCAGGGAAGGAGTTAACACCCCAAAATCCCTGCTATGAGTAAGTCTGTGCCTAAGCCTAGATTAAGCCTTCTTTTTAGAAGTCTTTTCTGCTGCTTTAGCTTCTGCTGCTGCAGCTTTTTTCTCAGCTGTTTTAGCAACGCCATCACCGGCAGCCTTAGCAACTGCTTTAGTACCGAATTTCTGACGGAATTTCTCAACACGACCAGCGGTATCCATAATCTTCTGGGTACCAGTGTAAAAAGGGTGTGATTCTGATGAAGTCTCGATCTTGGCCAATGGATACTCATTGCCATCTTCCCACTTGATTTTCTCTCTAGTGTTCATTGTGGAGCGAGTCTTGAAGCTGAAGTTGTTTGAAACGTCTACAAAGACGATTTCACGATATTCGGGGTGAATGCCAGGTTTCATTTTGAGTCCTATGAGCGGGTAGCCGTTTGAGCCAAATTGGCTTAAATACTTTCCCAGGTTGGTAAATCAGTAAAAGCGAAATTATGCCATGAAATCAACAACAAAGCGCGGTTTTGTAGTCTAAAAAGGGCTAAAACTGCCCCTTTTTAGCCACCTTTACGCATTAAGTCGAAGAATTCACCGTTATTTTTGGTGGATTTGAGCTTATCAACGATGAAGTTCATTGCCTCGATATCGTCCATATCGGCCAAAAGCTTGCGTAAAACCCAGATTTTTTGCAGGTTTTCAGCTTTAACCAGCAACTCTTCACGACGTGTGCCGGACTTGTTAAGGTTAATTGATGGGTAAACACGACGCTCAGCCAAACGACGCTCAAGGTGGACTTCCATGTTGCCGGTACCTTTGAACTCTTCGTAGATGAGGTCATCCATACGGCTACCCGTTTCAATCAAGGCAGTAGCGATGATGGTGAGTGAGCCACCTTCTTCGATGTTACGAGCAGCACCAAAGAAGCGTTTAGGGCGTTGTAATGCGTTGGCATCCACGCCACCAGACAACACCTTGCCTGATGAAGGAATAACCGTGTTGTATGCGCGAGCAAGGCGGGTAATGGAGTCAAGCAAGATGATCACATCTTTACCCATCTCCACTAAGCGCTTGGCTTTTTCAATCACCATTTCGGCTACTTGAACGTGACGTACTGCTGGCTCATCAAAAGTAGAGGCAACGACTTCACCGCGAACGGAGCGCTGCATCTCGGTCACTTCTTCAGGACGTTCGTCAACGAGCAGAACGATCAAGATCGCGTCTGGGTTATTAGCAGCAATCGCGTGAGCGATGTGCTGCATCATCACTGTCTTACCGGACTTCGGTGAAGACACAATCAAGCCCCGTTGGCCAAAGCCGATCGGGGAGATCATGTCGATGATGCGACCTGTGAGGTTTTCTTCTGCCTTGATATCGCGCTCTAACAAAATCGTGCGATTTGGGTGAAGCGGCGTCAAGTTCTCAAACATGATGCGGTTCTTAAGGGCCTCAGGAGGCAAGCCGTTGATCTTGTCAACTTTGACTAATGCAAAGTAACGCTCACCATCTTTAGGTGTACGCACTTCACCTTCAACGCTGTCACCAGTGTGCAGGTTAAAGCGGCGGATCTGAGCAGGAGAGATATAGATATCGTCTGGAGAAGCCATGTAAGAGGCTTCAGGAGAGCGTAAGAAGCCAAAGCCATCTGGCAACACTTCTAAAGTACCGTCACCAAAAACCATTTCACCGGCTTTAGCGCGCTTTTTCAAAATGGCAAACATCAATTCTTGTTTGCGCATCCGCTGCGTGTTTTCAATCTCCAAGCTAGCTGCCATTTCAAGCAGAGCGGAAACGTGGAGGACTTTGAGTTCAGTTAATTGCATGTGGTTCTCGGGTATAGATAAAGATGAATTTGTGGATATGGTTTTGGGAGATCGCTAGTCTTGATCAAGACTAGATAGAAAAACAGAATTTTGGGTATTTGCTAAAAGAAGGGGGAGTAAATTGCGGGAAATCGGAGCACTGGTAAGTGCGTTGAAATACTGAATAAAGCCATACTACACTAAATTTGCGCTAGAAACAGCTAAAAACCCAGAAAAACCACAGGCCCACCCTGTGAGCCTGTGGTCTGCAACTATTTACAGATGACTATCAATAAAAGCAGTCAACTGGGACTTGGCCAGGGCGCCTACCTTTTGAGCGGCAACAGTGCCGTTCTTGAACAAAATCAGGGTAGGGATGCCGCGAATATTGAACTGGGCGGGAACGCCTTGGTTCTCATCCACGTTCATCTTCGCGATTTGGAGCTTGTCACCGTACTCGGTAGACAGGTCTTCCAGAATAGGGCCGATCATTTTGCAAGGACCACACCATTCAGCCCAGAAGTCGAGCAATACAGGTTTGTCAGATTTGAGGACGTCCTGCTCAAAAGAGGCGTCTGTTACATGTTTGATGCCGGCACTCATGAAAATTCCTTATTTAGGCTTATTTAGTTATATCGCTACAACGCTTATATTAGCAATAAGCCAAACTTTCTGCCCAAATTTAAAACATAAGCCCTAAAACCAAACTGAATGTCTCAGCCTTTCCCTACTATTTCTAAGCAAGAGCAACCGCACGCATGGTCGATTACGCCTGATGCCAGCGCGCTTGAGCAGTTAGCTAAAGGGATTTGGGATTGTGCAGTGCAAACAAACGAACGCCCCTTAGTGGTGCTTAGTACAGCAGGTCCACTCATCGGAGTAAGGGCGGCATTAGAACTTTATAGACCAAAAGGCCTAGATCCAAAGATCGCGTTCTTACCGCAAGTGATTAGTTTTAATGACTGGTTAGAAGCAGCGCCTGGCGCATGGAAGTTTCCAAAAAAACAATCCGACTTAGAGCGTTGGATCTCAGTCTATGTAAATCTACGTAAACATCCCAAACTCAAAACGTGGTTCAAAGCAGAAAGTGATGCGGGCGCGTGGGGTCTTGCGCAGTCTGTGATTGATGCTTGCGATATTTTGTCTGAAGCCATCATTCCGCTATTGCATGATCAATTAAATCGTTTAATTGAAACTAATGCACTTGATTCAGAAGCATGGACTAAACAATTGCAAGCGCTACTGGATAAAACCATTGCACAAGCCTATCCAGAACTTGCGCGCAAAGTCGTTGATCAAGAATCCGAAGTCTTATTGACCTTCTGGCGTTATTTGAGTGGCGTGGGCGATGCCGTATTTCGGAAGCGATTTGCGATGGCAGCCCATCTGAGTGCAGCGCAGGAACAAACGCATCAACAAACACACCAACCAGCACCAAGACCCTTTATCTGGGTGCAGACGGCCGACCCTAAGCCGATTGATCAAGAGGTGATTGGGAAGTATTTAAATGATTACGCTCAATATGCTCCAGTCGTAGAGGTCACATTAGATTGGCAAGCCGTTGCCTTGTGGTCTGAAGCGCTCGCTGGAGAAAATGCTTCAGGCGAACTCATTGAGTTAAGCGCAGAACAAGTACAACAACTCAAAAATAATATTGAAGCAGCGCATTACCAAGCTTGGAACTTGATTTCGGCAAGGCGTTTTGAAGAGTTGGCCTGGGCAGCAGCTAAATCGATTGAGTCACATCTGATTGCTGGCAAGACAAATATCGCTTTAGTAGCGCAAGATCGTTTGGCCGCAAGAAGGGCGCGGGCCTTGTTAGCGCGTTTAGGCCCAGCCTTAAATATTCGTGATGAAACTGGTTGGAAGTTAGATACCACCAGGGCAGCAGCAGCGCTCAATAGCTGGTTAGAGCTGATCCGCGCTCCTAAGGAAGGACCAACGGCGAGCGTCTTATTAGAGTTCTTACAAAATCCGTATTTGGATATTCCGGCTTGTATCCAAAAGACCCCAGAGGTATGTATTGGCCTAGTCGCGCAGTTAGAAGATATCTTGATTGCTAGTCAAGCCAAATCTGGATGGGAAACCTTTTACATGGCGATCGAGCGGGCTAATGCGTACGCTGTAAACCACGACACTGCACCGAACGAGGCTTTATTAAAACTGCTGCAATTTGTGAGAGAGCGCCACTACGCTTGGCAAGAGATGAGTCTCAATTGCTCCAATGCTTATGCACTCCTGCAGCAGAACTTACTAGACACCGGCATTGCTAAAGCCTTAGAAAAAGATTCTGCAGGTAAGCAATTATTAGAAGTGATTCATACCTTTGATTTAAGTTCTAGCGATTACCAACGTGTTGCCATGCGTCTTGCTGAATGGATTAGTCTGATCAAGACCGTGATGGAAGAAGCGTCGTATGAAGAGGCTGGTAAAGATGCGCAAGCCACTTTAAGTATCTTGCCTTTGAGTTCTACACGCCTGAGAACATTCGATGCAGTCGTAGTCGTAGGTTGTGACGAGCAGCAATTGCCGGCATTCTCAGAGCCACCCTTGTTTTTTTCGGACACGCTCAATCGCTTACTCAAAGCATCGACGATTACTGCGCAATATATTCAGCAAGCACGGGATTTCTCCCAACTATTGGGCTCTTGTGCGAATGTTGATCTGCTTTGGCAAAGTAAAAGCAAGAGTGGTGAGCCACTCAGACCATCGGCATGGATACAGCGCTTACAAACACAATTGCCAAAATGGACGGCAGTGGTTTCTCAGCCAGAATTACATGGAGGAAAGGCTAGGCCGATAGAGAGAGCGGTAACGACCTTAGATCCCGATTTACCTTTGCCGCTGTCCATGAGCCCTAGTGCTTATAAAGCGTTAAGAGACTGCCCCTATAAGTACTATGTCCGCAGTTTATTGGGACTGCGTGAAGCAAAAGCATTTGAAGACGGCTTTGATGCATCTTTAGCGGGCCAGTCTTTACATGCTCTACTACGTAATTTTTATCAGGCACTGAAAACTGAAGAGCAAAAAGCTGATTCAAAAATCAAAGACAACACCCTAGTTCGCCGTCAGTGGATGGAACAGCAGTTATTCGCCATCTCTGAAAAAGAGTTCAAACGTCTCATTGAAGGTGATGGCCGAGTGCTAGGCACTTTACGAGATTGGCAAAAACAAATTCCAAGCTTTGTAGATTGGCAACTGCAAAGAGAGGTCGAGGGCTGGCGTTATCACAATGCAGAACATCAAGTTGGATTTGATCTGCACTTTGTCGATGCTGATGGGGTAGATAGACTCATGCGGATTGCAGGGCGCGCCGATCGTTTTGATATCAATGTAGACAGTAAGCAAGCAGCAGAGGTGATTGATTATAAGAATCAGTCAATGACCAAGATTAAAAAACGTGCCGAACATCTCTTAGATGATCCGCAGTTGCTGATTTATGCACGTGCTGCGAATGAAGACCCAGAAAGCGCCCATCTGCAGGGTCGTGAAGTTAATCAAGCCCAGTGGGTTTCACTCAAGGTGGATATCAAACGAGATAAGAAACTCACTAGATCATTGGAAGTAGAAGACGTCCCAGACTTAATGCCTGCTTTTTCTGAGCAACTGATTCAAGACATGCAAAACCTATGGTCCAGAAAAGAGATGGCGGCATTTGCGCCTGATGGCGTATGCAAATACTGTGAGGCAAGAGGTATTTGCAGAAAGGGGATGTGGTGAAAAAGAAGTTTGATAACGCCATCGCTTGTGATCCTCGCAGATCGGTCATTGTTTCTGCTTGTGCTGGTAGCGGTAAGACTTGGCTATTGGTTGCCCGCATGATTCGGCTCTTGCTTGCTGGAGCAAAACCACAAGAAATTCTGGCGCTGACATTTACCCGCAAAGCCGCACAAGAGATGCGCGACCGACTCTATGGCTTGCTAGAGCAATTTTCAAAAATGAGTGATGCCGAGCTTGTTCATGCATTACAGGAGCGAGGCTTGGAAAAGGATGAGGCAACAGCATTATTGCCACAAGCCAAGGACTTATATAACAAGGTGCTCTCTAGCCCGCAGTCGATTGTGATTGATACTTTCCATGGTTGGTTTGGCAGATTATTGAACGCCGCACCCATCTCAGCTGAGGTACAACCAGGCTTTAGTTTGCGCGAGGACAGCAAACGATTACTAGAAGAGTGCCTGGATGACTGGTGGGGCGATCTTCCTGCAGATCTGAAGGCGCACTATGACGTCCTATTAAATCAGTTGGGCGCAAGTAATACGCAAAAGTTCTTAATGGGTAACAACGGCCTAATGAAACAACGTGGTGCCTGGACTTTCTTTGCGCAAGCTTGCAAGGCAAAAGGCATTACCCCTATCGAACACCTCAAGCAATTTTTACCTAGACTCAATATCGATAATCCACTGCTAAGGATGTGGAATGCGCCCAATGTAAGGGCTGATTTAGAGTTCCTGATTCGTTGCTTTGCACATAGTAGTAAGCAAGAGTCGGCATTTTTACCCCAACTTGTCAGTGCGCTTGAGTGTTTGCAGCGTCATGGTGATGTGACGGAAGTCGCCCCAGCTCTACAAGCTGTCTTTTTAACTGGCAATGGTGAGCCTCGCGATAACACCAACAGAGCCCTTGCTGCTGTTCAAGAATATCTAACAAGTGAAGGGCAAACTCATCTTGAGCCAGACCACATTGCTTATAAGCAAGCTTGGGCGCAAGCATTTATTGAGTACTTAGATTGCGAAGCTGAAAAAGAGGTTTATGCATTAAATCAAGCCTGGTTTGCGATGAGCGAACGCATGATGGATCATGCTGCTGCCACTAAAGAAGCAATGCGGGTGCGCGATTTTGATGATTTAGAAATTGGCGTCAGTCAGTTGATGGCCGATTCAGCCAATGCAGCGTATTTACAAGCACGTCTTGATGCTAAATATAAACACATCTTGATTGATGAGTTTCAGGATACCAATCCATTGCAGTGGCAAATTTTGCGCTCGTGGCTCGAGGGTTATGGTCAAGATGAAAGTAAACCCAGCGTCTTTATTGTGGGTGACCCCAAGCAATCAATTTATCGCTTCCGCAGAGCAGATCCACGCTTATTTACTAGTGCAAGAGAGTTCTTAGAAACCCATCTGCAAGCAGTCGCGCTGGATCAAGATACAACGCGTCGCAATGCGCCCAAAATTAACTCAGCAGTGAACGCTACCTTTGCTCCTTCACAGTTGCCACCTACTTACAAATTCAACGAGCAGGACACCTTGTGGAAGCCCTTAGAAGCGGGCCTACCAAACGAACTGTATTCAAAAGAGGGTGAAGCTGCGCTATTGCCGCTAGTTCCCTATGTCAAAGAGGAGTTAGAGCCTCGTGTTGGCAATGCTTTTGATGCGCCCATTACCGATGTCAATCAAACAGTGGCAGCTACACAGCGCTATGTTGAGGGTCAAGAAATCTGCAAACTCATTCATCAAGTGATGGCAACACGCCAAGTAATGGATGAGGAAGACGGCCGCAAAATTTGGCGCGCCGCCAGAGAAAGTGATTTCTTATTGCTTGTGAAGCGTCGCAAATACTTACCGCAGTTTGAGAGGGCCTTGCGTGAAGCCGAGCTTGCTTATGACAGCTCTAGGCTGGGAGGCTTACTCAATACTCTAGAGATTGATGATCTGATTGCATTACTGACAGTATTGCTATCACCGCGCCATGATTTGCCATTGGCGCAGGTGTTGAGAAGTCCAATCTTTGGTTTTACAGATCAGCAAATGCAAAGCCTAAGCATTACTAAGGCGAATAACCAATATCAATCTTGGTGGGATGTCTTACAAGATAGCCCAGATGCAGCGGTTCAGAAGGTGACGCGTTTCTTAGAGCATTGGCGTGTCTTAGGTGAACGCTTGCCAGTGCATGACCTACTCGATCAGATCTATCAAGAAAGTAATTTGCGTTTTGAGTATGCAATTACTGCACAACCGTTGGCACGTGCACAGGTGATTGCTAATTTAGATGCCTTCTTAGAGCTGTCTCTGAATCAAGATGGCGGTCGTTACCCAAGCTTGAGTCGCTTTATTGATGAGATCAATGCCATGCGCCGGGGTGATGATGACGAAACCCCTGATGAAGGTGACGTAGAGCTAGAGGCCGAGACAGAACTAGCTGAAGTCGATGAAGACAGTGAGATGTCAGAAGAGGATAAGCATAAGCGTGTCCGCTTGATGACCATTCATGGAGCTAAGGGACTGGAGTCACCCTTTGTGATTATTTTGGATGCCAACCATACGGTAGGTAATTCTGATCATTCTGGCGTGCTTCTAGAGTGGTCGCCTAGTGAGAGTAGTCCATCACACCTATCGATGTATACCAAGGCCAGCTTAACTTCGCCGCGAAGCCAGATTCGGGAAGACGAAGAGCTCATTAGTCAGAATGAAAACTGGAACTTGCTCTATGTCGCGATGACACGCGCCAAACAGGGTCTCTGGATTAGCGGTGTAGCCAAAGAGTCCAGCACCAACAACCCAACAGGTTTAGATCAAAAGTCTTGGTATGCAAGAGCTTTGTTTGGACAGCTTCCTACTGTAGAGCCTATAGTGGCAATGCCCAGTGCTGGAGCTACAGAAAAAAATGCCCCACAAAAAAATATTCAAACTCCAGAGAACTTCAGCATTGAAGATTTTCAGATTTCTTGGGAAGAGGCAAAACTCAGCCATCAGCAACAACTACAAGATATTGTCAGTGGCGCTACCGTAAAAGCCATACAGGCCGAAGCAGACAAAGCCCCCGATCCAGAAATCCTCGAAGAGGGTGTGCATTTTCATAAGCTGTTGGAGTTTTTGGTTCCGCAATCCAGCAAGTCAGAAAAGTCTCCCGCTATACCAAGTGAGCAAGAAGTGATGAATTGGCTTGGCGTGAATCCAGCGGCAGCCAAAAAACTTCTCACCCATATCCAAGTCGTACTCAATACGCCGGAGCTACAGTTGTATCTCAGTCCCGGAGAATGGCTACAGGCGTGGAATGAATTGGATATCGCTAGCGAAGACGGTAAAAGCTTTCGTCTTGATCGCTTGGTAGAGATGGGCGATCACCTGGCCATCATCGATTACAAGCTAAGCATTCCAAAGCAAGATAGCGAGATGTATGGCAAATACCTTAAGCAACTACAAAACTACCAAAAAGAGCTCAAACGGATTCGTCCTGATAAAGAAAACAGGGCTTACTTGATTTCATCAGGTGGAAAGATCGAGCAAATCGGCGAAGCTCTCTAAGCTTCCTTGGCCCTTGAATAACCCTACTTAGCCCCCATATATAGGGCTAGGAGCAAAAATCCCCAAACTAGGGATAATCAGTGATCACGCTTAAAGGAGCCACGATGAAGATGCAACGTTTCTCTAATCTTTTTGTCAGTTTATTTGCTGCCAGTCTATTGCTGTGTAGCGGTCTTGCGCTAGCCGAACCTACCTTACCTGAGGTATCTCAAGCGATTCAGTCTGGGCAATTGGGCAAAGCAGATGCCATGATGAAAGAGGTCTTGCAAAACCATCCTAATAGCGCCAAAGCGCATTACATCGCTTCTGAGCTCTACCTTAAAGAGGGCAAGTTAGATGCCGCTAGAAATGCTTTTGTTCAAGCAGAAAACTTAGCACCAGGATTGCCTTTTGCTCAACCTGACTCTGTTCAGAAATTACAAGCGCAATTGCGCGCAGGTTCTGCACCAGCTGCAACAAATGCCGGGGCTGAATCCATCTTCACTAGCCCAATCTTCTGGGTATTAATTGCGATCTTAGTAGCGGGTGTCGTGTTTTTCATGAGAAAGCGTCCACAGCCAGTTCAGGTCTACAACGCACCGAGCGCTGCTTATCCAAGTGCGCCAGGCACACCGGGTGGTCCTGCAGGGTATCCGCCAGGTTATCCACCAGCAGCACAAGGCGGAATGGGTGGCGGCTTAATGGGTAGCTTAGCAACCGGTGCAGCACTGGGTGCCGGCATGGTTGCTGGTCAAGCATTGGCTAGTCATTTAATGGGCGGCAACAATCAGCCCAATCCAGGTAATGCCAACAGTGGTTTTAACCAAGTAGGCGGACCAGCACCGGATGCGGCCAACTTTGGTGTGAACGATGCAAGCTCTTGGGATGATGGCGGTTCGAGCTCCTGGGACGACAGCAGCGGTGGCGGCGATTTCATGAGCGATGTGTAAGCATCCTTTCATAACAAAATAAATTTATACATTCAACACACACTAGAAAGTAGTAAGTAACCATGGCAATTTCAATGTACCAAGCATCTGTTCCACAACTAAAGAAGATGCTCGTTAATCTTTCTGCAATCCTTAAAAAGGGTGAAGAGTACGCTAGCGCCAAGAAAATTGAAGGCACTGTATTGACGGGAGATCGTTTGTTTCCAGATATGCTCCCGCTTACTAGACAAGTATTCATTGCTTGTGATCAGGTGAAAAATGGCTTAAGTCGCTTGGCTAGCATTGAGCCACCGAAGTTTGAAGACAATGAAACCACTTTTCCTGAGCTGCAAGAGCGCGTTGCTAAAACCATTGCGTTTATTGACAGCATCAAGCCTGAGCAGTTAGATGGCACAGAAGCCAAAGAGATCAAGTTCTCCATTAAAGAGTGGAACTTTGAGTTTGTGGGCGAACAATACTTGCTGACTTGGATCATTCCAAACTTCTATTTCCATGTCACGACTACCTACAATATCTTGCGTCACAACGGTGTTGAAATTGGTAAGGCAGATTTTTTGGGTTAAGCCCAGCATCTTTAGTAAACTACCGGCATGGAGCATCTAAACGCGATTACCGAGATAGTGCAGCCCTGGATCTTTCGGGCCAGTCTTTATCTATCCAATGCATTTTTGGATGACCCGGCAATCTTAGCGTTTGCTTTTTGCTAATAAATAAACCACCCTCGGGTGGTTTATTTATTGAAGGCAATAAGAAAAGTTCAGCAAAGTGAAAACACAGCACTGCGCCTTACTTAATCATTCCCGCATTTTTAGCATCATCCATTGCTTGAGGTGTTTTCTCTTTCATGAATGCCGGAATCTTTGCCAATGGAATATCCACAATCACAAATCCTGATTCTTCTAACTTCTTCTTCGTTTCAGGGTCTGAGTTGAGTACGCCA
This sequence comes from Polynucleobacter finlandensis, assembly GCF_018881755.1. GTDB lineage: Bacteria > Pseudomonadota > Gammaproteobacteria > Burkholderiales > Burkholderiaceae > Polynucleobacter > Polynucleobacter finlandensis. The sequence continues at coordinate 59,436 of NZ_JACVPS010000009.1, forward strand.
AAGTAGTCCGATAGTTTCTGCTGAAGCACTAATGGGGTGGCTTTAGGCACAGCAACACCACGGTAAGCACCATCGACCCAATTCAGACCTAGTTCTTTAAAGGTAGGAACGTCTGGTAGCGCAGGGTTACGCTTCTCGGTAGCAATCGCTAAAGTGCGCACTTTAGTCTTTTGCTGAATGGCTAATGGTAAGTAACCCATTGCGCCATCAACGTGCATCCCAATTAAAGCGGTAATTAAATCACCGGTACCTTTAAAGGGAACATAAGTAATTTTGACGCCAGCCAACTTATTCAAACGCTCGACAGCCATGTGGTTGGCTGAGTATTGCGAAGATCCAGCCAATGTCATCTTGCCTGGATCTTTTTTAGCTGCTGCCACAAACTCTTGGTAGGTTTTGTAAGGGCTATCAGCAGAGACCATTAAGGCATCTGGTGTGAAGTGGTAGTAGTAAATCGCATTGATGTCATCGGTCTTGTACTGAATACCTTCTTGTAGTGGTTGCAAGATGATGTGCGGAATATTGACGCCTACTACGTTGGTGCCATCAGCCGGATAGGTATTGATGGCACTCCACACTAGAGCGCCGCCAGCACCAGCACGATTAAGCACCATCATTTGTTGCTTATATTTTCTGACGGATAAATCAGATTGATAGCGAGCTACCAAGTCAGATTCACCGGCGGCAGGGAAGGGAATGATGTACTGAATGGTTTTATCCGGCAGTGGCTGCGCGCTCGCTCCAGAAAGCAAGCCAAATGATGTGAGCAAGGCAACAAGCAATACAAGCGCAACATTCATTCGTTTTAGTAGTTTCATTTAGAAATCTCCTCGATGACCGCATTGGTGACATCACTCATCATGGCGCTGCCTCCTAAATCACGGGTGTGTAACTTCGGATTGGCAGTCACTTTTTCAATCGCACTCATGAGTTTGGCTGCTATGGCTTTTTCACCTAAGAAGTCGAGCATCATGACCGCTGACCAGAAAGTACCAATGGGGTTAGCAAGACCTTTACCCATAATGTCAAAAGCAGAACCATGAATGGGTTCAAACATGGAAGGGTAGCGACGTTCTGGATCAATATTGCCAGTTGGCGCAATGCCTAAACTACCTGCTAAAGCAGCGGCTAAGTCGCTGAGCACATCGGCATGCAGATTGGTAGCAACGATGGTATCTAAAGACTCAGGGCGATTGACCATGCGCGCTGTTGCGGCATCGACCAATTCTTTATCCCAAGTGACATCCGGAAACTCTTTGGCAATCTGGACGGCGATTTCATCCCACATCACCATCGCATGGCGCTGCGCATTGGATTTAGTAATGACGGTGAGATGTTTGCGGGGACGTGACTGCGCTAACTTAAAGGCATAGCGCTGCACACGTTCAACGCCAACGCGTGTCAGGATACTCATATCTGAAGCGACTTCAATGGGGTGACCTTGATGGGCTCTGCCACCTAAACCAGAGTACTCACCTTCGGAGTTCTCGCGCACGATCACCCAATCGAGTTGCTCGGGTTTGCAATTACGCAAAGGCGTTTCAATACCAGGCAGGATGCGAGTAGGGCGCACGTTGGCGTACTGATCAAAGCCTTGGCAGATCTTGAGGCGTAAACCCCAGAGCGTAATGTGATCCGGAATCTTGGGATCACCAGCTGAACCAAACAAAATGGCATCTTTAGAGCGCAAAGGCTCAAGACCATCTTCAGGCATCATCACGCCGTGCTTACGGTAGTAATCACCACCCCAATCAAAGTGCTCAAACTCAAAAGCAATTTCTGGATGTTTTTTGCTTAAGGCATTAAGAACCTTTTCGCATTCGGGAATAACCTCTTTGCCAATTCCATCGCCTGGAATTGACGCTATCTTGAACGTCTTCATTTGTCTCCTACTGTTTTTATGGATTGCTTAGTGAATTATGCCCCTATCGCACCCTCTCAAGGGTGGTCGTTTACCCCATATTTAAAGGCTTAATTCGCTATGGGATCCCAGTCGAACTAATTGGAGGGCGTGTTGGTCTGGTTTCCTGTAGATGAGCACCAAATCTGGTTTGATATGACAGTCTCTATGGTCTATCCAGTTACCCAGCATGGGGTGATCATGGTATCGATGGGGTAGGTCTAAGTCGTATATCAAAAAATCCAAGGTTTCTTGGAAATCTTTGGCTAGCGTGACCCTGTACCTGCCTTTTGATTCTCGTTTGTAGTCTCTTCTAAATTGCTTAGTGTATTCAGTCGTCCGCATTCAGGTCAGCCATCAAGTCGTTAACAGAGCTAAAGGATTTGAGCTTTCCTTTTCTAGCTTCTTTCATGGCAGCAATGGTTTCTGCGTTTGGACTGAGTGGCTCAAAAGGGAGGGTCTTTTCTCTGGCAATTCGAGTCATCAGAATTCGAAAGGCATCAGACGGCGTTAGACCCATGGCAGCCAATATGGCGCTTGCCTCTTCTTTGATGTCGCCGTTAATTCTGGCGCGAACCACCGCGTTTGCAGTCATAAACCCCTCCTTAATGAGCTACATTGTAGCTCAAAATGAGCGTCTTAAGGCGTTTTAAGCATCTAAAAGCCATTTTATTTGCATACTGTATAAACATACAGTATATTGGCACTTATGGAACTTCAGTCATCTAGCTCAAGCAACACATTAAGCCAGGCCCCACAAGCCTTGGCAGCGCATTTTGACGACTTTGAGTTCAAGCTACTGAGTCACCGGATTTCGGCTGGATTCCCTAGTCCAGCGGCAGATTACGCTGAACAGGGCCTCGATTTGAACCGCTATCTGGTTCAGAACAAGCCAGCGACCTTTATGTTCACCGTCAAGGGTGACTCCATGATGGGTGCTGGCATCTGTGATGGTGACAAGGTAGTGGTTGATAAAGCCCTCAAACCAAAACACAAAGACATCGTGGTGGCCGTCGTCGATAGCGAGTACACCATCAAACGCCTCTACCAATTACGTGGCCGCATTGAACTCCAACCAGAAAATCCTAGTTTTGACCCCATCACATTTGACGAGGGAAGTGAGCTTCAAATCTGGGGTGTGGTCGTTGGCGTAGTGCGCAAGTACAGCAACGCTAGCAGCAGGGGAAACAAATGAACCCAGCCAACGAATCTCATCAAGCCAAGGAACTATTCGCATTGGTCGATGTGAACAACTTCTATGTTTCTTGCGAGCGGGTATTTGCCCCCAAGCTCGAAGGTGTGCCGGTAGTAGTGCTATCAAACAATGATGGTTGTGCTGTCGCTAGAAGCGCCGAGGTCAAAGCTCTTGGTGTGAAGATGGCAACACCTTGGTTCAAGATGAAAGACCTCGCTAAAGAGCATGGCATCGTAGCCTATTCATCAAACTACACACTGTATGGCGACATGAGTGATCGCGTTGTACAGGTCCTGAGAAGATTTACGCCTAATCTTGAGGTGTACAGCATTGATGAGAGCTTTCTCAAAATTGAATCTGTACTCAAAGCCCACCCAGATGCAACACACCTTGGTCACATCATCAAACAGGATGTCAAAGACACCACTGGCTTACCTGTTTGTGTCGGCATTGGCTCTAGCAAGACCTTGGCCAAGTTTGCCAACCACCTAGCGAAGAAGCACCCACAGTTTGCAGGTGTATGTGATGTTGAGAGCATGCCCAAGGAAGAGCTCTATCAATGGATGAGTGAGATACCAGCAGGTGAGGTATGGGGTATTGGCAGACAACTAGCTAAAAAACTCAAACTACTGAAAATCAATACCGTCTTTGATCTCTTGCAGGTATCACCACAAACTATGCGCCAACAATTTGGCGTTGTGATGGAAAGACTTTGTTATGAGTTGCGTGGCGTATCTTGCCTAAAGCTAGAAGAAGTAGCGCCAGCCAAACAGCAAATTATTGCCTCACGTAGCTTTGGTAAGTTAGTAACCAGCCTAGAAGAGCTAGCAGAGTCGGTTGCTACGCATGCTGCTAGAGCTGCAGAAAAACTCAGAACCCAAAACTCAGTTACGGGCGCGATTAGTATCTTTATTGAAACCAATCCCCATAAACAGAACGAACCTCAATACGCCCAAAGTATCACGATCGCATTAGAGAGCCCAACCGATAACACCCTCAAACTTACCGATGCAGCAATTGAGGGTCTTAAGAAAATCTACCAAGGTGGCTTTAGATACAAGAAGGCCGGAATTGTTCTTAATCTGCTGTCTGACAAACCTACCGTGCAGCAATCGCTATTTGATGACGTAGAGACCAGAGGTAAATCCGCTGATCTCATGAAAGCCTTAGATTCGATTAACAGTCGCTTTGGCAATGCAGTCATTCGTTCGGGGGCATCAGGAACCAAGCAGGTCTGGCAAATGAGATCAGGCAATAAGTCACCGAACTACACCACCCAGTGGAATGAATTACCAGTAGTGCAATAGAAAAATCAACGAAACAACCAACAACACACAAAGGAGTATTAAATGGAATTGCTAAACAACTTTAATGGTCTGTCACTCGTAGTTATCATGATCTTGTCTTACTTCGCGGTATTGAAAAGCACTAAGCGCGATACATTCGAGAAAAAGCAAGCAGCGTTCAATCGCCACTATCGCTAAGAAAAAATTCAGCAGTAGAAATTAGTAGCAGCAGGTAGTAAAAAAGTAGCAAAGAGCCTAGAAGGGGAATAAGGAAATCACGGATTCCTTATTCCCTAGTAAAAGTTTTTTATTTGGCTTCTAGAGCTTTGCGCAAGTACGGTGAAACATTGTCTTGGCGCAACATCCATTGCTTGTAATCAGATGGCACCAGATTAATCGCCTCGCCCTTATGCTTACCAAAGGGCATGATGGTCGGAATTCTGGCTTTCTCAGACATTTCCCAAAAAGCATCCAAAGAGGCGGGATGCAGTTTCTCAATAATCTTGCCAACAATCTTGGAACAAATCCACACATCAGCCAATGCACTGTGTGCATTACGCAATTGATCCCTAGCGGTATCTCTTTCGAAGAAATAAAGTAGAGCGCTTTGAGTGTGGCTATCTAAGTCAGGCCAAAGACTGCGAGCCAAAGCAAGCGTGCAAATGCGCTTGACTTCAGGGCTGCCAATTGCGACCCAATCAAAATCAATGTTGTGACCAATGAGGTATTTAGTACCAGCAGGCAACTTAAAAGAAGTGCTGGGTGGACAGCTAACAAGCTCCTCATCCAAGATGTGATGGGTGGCAAGGGCGCCAAGACTAATTGGTTTGCCCGGGTTGTAGCGCTGCACCCAAGGATTACCCACATCAAATGGGGCAAGGGAGGTGACATCAAGCGAAGCAGCTTCGATGATGACCGCATCGTTCTTATCAGTTGCTTCAACATCGAAAATAATGGCTTGGGACATGTGTGCTTTAGTTGGTTTATTAATAACTCATTGTGCCTTGAATCTAATGAGTAAAGGAGAGGCTCGGCTATTTCCTACGAACAAATCATCCATCAGTACTGTATTTCCCACCTTCAAACCTCTACGCTGAACTCTTCTAGACAAAGGAGGGTTTATCTTGCAATTAGCACTGGAATGCACTCACAGACAGCAGCGTTACTTTAGATTTGTTCTGGACGGTCGAACTGTCCTAGTTTTGGCAATAATTTGGATGATTTGGCAAATTCTCAGAGTTTTAAAGGTCTTCTGATTCGCTGTTTGAGGGGCAGGGAAGGTGGATGAGCCTGACCCCCGGCACTGGCAGAAATTGGGTTTGGCTGCTTCGTTCCCGACCTGACCAGGTTATCCAACCCACCATGCGGGGAGGCCCATCCACTTCCATTTTAGCTTGTTAGAATGTCAGACATGACAGCACTGGCTTTAGCCCGTTCGTGGCGCCCTAAAACTTTCTCCCAATTGGTAGGACAAGACCATGTGGTTAAGGCATTAACCCATGCCCTTGACCAGAGACGCCTACATCATGCTTGGTTATTTACTGGCACTCGAGGTGTAGGTAAAACCACCATCGCCCGGATTATGGCAAAGGCCCTCAATTGCGTCGGTGAAGATGGCCAAGGCAAGATGACCTCAGAGCCCTGCGGTAAGTGTCCAGCCTGCCTAGCAATCGATGCAGGCCGTTTTGTGGACTATATCGAGATGGATGCGGCGAGCAATCGCGGCGTTGACGATATTGCTGCTCTATTAGAAAAAGCGGCTTACGCTCCAAGTAATGCGCGTTACAAGGTTTACATGATTGACGAGGTGCACATGCTCACCAATCATGCCTTTAATGCCATGCTCAAGACTTTGGAAGAGCCACCAGAGCACGTTAAATTTATCCTTGCTACAACTGATCCCCAAAAGATTCCGGTAACCATTTTGTCGCGTTGCTTGCAGTTCAATCTCAAGCAAATGCCCGTACCCCTCATTGTTGAGCACTTAGAAAAAGTCCTTGCTGCAGAAAAAGTCGATTACGAAACCAATGCACTGCGCGTCTTAGCAAAAGCAGCCCAAGGCTCGATGCGCGATGCTTTATCTTTAACTGATCAAGCGATTGCTTATGCTGCTGGCAAAGTTTCAGAAGAATCCGTACGCGGCATGCTCGGCACTTTGGATGATTCATACCTCATTCGGATTCTCGATTCTTTAATTGCTAAAGATGGTGCAACACTATTAGCCATTAGCAATGAGATGGGAGAGCGCAGTATGTCTTTCTCATTGGCCTTGCAAGATCTATCGAGTTTGATTCAAAAGATTGCTGCAGCTCAAATTGTTCCTGAGTCTGTATTAGAAGATTGGCCTGAAGCAGCTGAGATTCGTCGCTTAGCCACATTGCTTACTAAAGAAGAAGCGCAACTCTTTTATCAAATCACCATTACCAGCCGTCCTGATTTATCACTTGCGCCCGATGAGCAAACGGGCTTTGCCATGACGCTTTTGCGTATGTTGGCATTTCGTCCTGGTAGCGGAGGAGGCGGTGGTTCTGCTCCAACTCCATCAGCACCACCAGTCAATACTGTACGTCCAGCTGCAACAACGCATTCCGCACCAGCAGCAGCACCAGCTCCAGCTGCAAGAGCATCCGCTCCTGCACCTGCAGCCACTAAGCCCGTTACATCTACTCCTGCACCAGCTATCTCAGTTGCCCCCGTTGCTGCAGCCAGCAACGCAGTTGGCAACCCAGCTGAGCGCCCTGATTGGCACGCTTTGATGCGCCAGTTACCAGTCAAAGGTATGGTTCAGCAGTTAGCGTTTCAGACAGAGTTACAAGATTGGAGTGATTTGGCTACTGGCGTGAAAGCCACCATCGTTACACCGATGCCACAGCTGGCTTCCGAAGCATCAGTAGCGCGCTTGGCCGATGCCTTAACAGCGCATTTTGGCAAACCCGTGAAAGTGTTCATTGAAAAAGGTCAGGTTGAAGGTAAGACCGTTGCCAAGGTAGACCAACAGCTACATCAAGAGAAACGTCAGAACGCAGAGCAATTGATTGCGGCCGATCCTTTTATTCAGCAATTGGAAAAAGAATTTGGCGCAAAGGTTGTTGGTGGTTCTGTTAAACCACTCTAAATTTAAGGAATAAAAGAGATGATGAAAGGTGGACTTGCTGGCCTCATGAAACAGGCTCAGCAGATGCAAGAAAAGATGAAAACCGCGCAAGCGCAACTGGCTGCGTTGGAAGTTTCTGGTCAAGCTGCTGGGGGCCTAGTCAAAGTATCTCTTACTGGCAAATACGAACTGAGGCGTGTACAGATTGATCCTGCTGCGATGGACGATCGCGAGATGTTGGAAGACCTCATCGTGACCGCGTATTCAGAAGCATTTAAACAAGTCGAAGCTGCCAATGCGCAATTGATGTCTGGCGCAACTGCTGGCATGCCAATGCCCCCTGGATTTAAGTTACCCTTTTAAGAATTGATTTAATGGCACGTCACGAAGCACCTCAAGATGCACTCGGTCGCCTGATCGAAGCGCTACGCGTTCTGCCTGGAGTAGGACCAAAGTCAGCACAGCGCATGGCTTTTTATTTACTGCAACATGATCGCAATGGCGCAGCTGTTCTCGCTCAATCTTTGGGTGAAGCAGTAGAGACTGTTGGACATTGTGCTCGTTGTAATACGTTTTCAGAGACCCAAATCTGCGTCACATGTTCAGATGGTCGCCGTGATCCGTCCTTGCTCTGTATTGTAGAAACGCCTGCTGACCAAGTGATGGTGGAGCAGACTTTAAGCTTCAAAGGTAATTACTTTGTTCTCATGGGTCGCATTTCACCGCTCGATGGCATGGGACCAAATGAAATTCATTTTGATAGGCTGTTAGCCCGTATCGAAACCCCTGATACCGATGTCCCAGTAAGAGAAGTGGTGCTAGCTACCAACTTTACAAGTGAGGGTGAAGCAACTGCCCATTACATCGGAGAAGTACTCAAAGCCAAAGGCATTAAGGTCACCCGAATTGCCAGAGGTATTCCAGTAGGCGGTGAGTTGGAGTACGTGGATGCCGGTACTTTAGCTAGAGCCTTGATGGATCGACGTTAATTATGTCTGCAGTAATCAGGCTGTCAAACCCATTAATAGAAGATGCTAGGCTTCATGCGAAGGCATCAGGTCGGTCTGTTTCTGAGCAGATTGAGTATTGGACTCGACTTGGTAAAGCAGTTGAAGATAATCCTGACCTAGGCACTCATATGATCCAAGATCTACTGGCTGGAATTAAGGATATAAAGCTGCAAAAGCTTGCGCCTTATCATTTCGGAATCTTGCGCTAAACCCATATTCACTGTGGCGTTGATATTGAGCGGGAGAATTATTAATATCTTCTGACTATGAAGTCAAAAACTACGCACGAAACTGGATTAAGTTTGACCATGCAAGCCATTGCTGAATTAGAGGCGGGCAAAGGCAAGCGGTTTCAAACTCTCCAGGCCTTTATCGATGATCTTCATTCTGAAGAATCCAGCAACCTCCCGAAACCATCCGATGTAATCATTGCGCATCGCGCTGAGATTCGTGCAATTGTTCATACGCACCATGCAAGTAATCCCCGTATTGTTGAGTCAATAGTCTGCAGTAATGATGAGGGAAGTCATTTGAGTATTTTGATCGATCCCGATAGTCAGACAACATTATTTGACATTGCTGCTATTAGTCTTGAATTAAAGAAATTACTTGGAGTTCGAGTGGAGGTATTAACGCCTAATGCTTTGCCGGAAAGGTTTCGAACTAAGCTCATCGAGATGGCTCAGCCAATCTGAGCTTGAACCCCCTTAGGCTCAATATTTATGACCACTCAGCCTTTAATCCAGTGGTTCAGTTGTATATCAGCACCCCAAACCCCCATTTTGAGATTACCCAGTCACCAAAACGACATAAATACTAGGTAAATTGCCCCTTATTGGGGATAATTCGGTCTGCACCACTGTTGAGCTTCAATCTCCGCCCGTGCCGCAGTACCGACGAATGACTAAATGAGCTGTATATACCCAGGCCTTGTTGCCACTAATTGAAATCGTGAATGACCCGCAAGTATTTCCTCATTCTCCTGTTGAGCCTCATGACTGCTTCTGCGTTTGCACAGAGGGCGGGGTCAGGTGCTGACCAAATAGCCAGTTTTGCTGATTCAATTGAAGGATTGCCAACAGAAGGAACCCTTTTTGGTTTACCGGTAAATGTCCACGGTCAAACGACCTATATTAATCAGCGCTATAACAACTTTAATTCTCCTTATCAAGGTCAGAACAGCTTATCGGGCAATAAGTCCATGAGTTACACCTGGTCTGGCACATTGTTCTTTGGCGCTCGACTTGCAGAAAATACCGATATTTATTTCAATCCAGAAGTGGTTTCTGGTGTGCCGTTTTCAGGACTTACGGGTTTAGGTGGTCCAAACAACGGTGAGGCTACTCGCGCACAAGGAGCACAAGCGCATTTCTATTCTGCCCGTGCCTTTGTTCGCCAAACGATTAATCAAGAAGGCTCTAAAGTCGAACTTGAGAATGATGCAAACCAAATTACTCAATTCGTGAGCAGCAATCGTTTTGTCGTCACTGCTGGACAGTTCTCCACACTCGATATTTTTGATGACAGTAAATACGCCAAAGATCCCCGTGTACAGTTCATGAACTGGGGCAATATGACCTATCTCGCTTATGACTACGCCGCCGATGCGCGTGGTTACAGCTGGGGCTTAGCCGGTGAGTGGTATCGCGATAACTGGGTATTTAGGGCCTCTAGAATGCTTGCCCCTAAATCCCCAAATGGCCGAGACCTTAATTGGCAAATCTTCAATGCTTATGGTGATCAAATAGAAGTGGAGCGAGGTCACTTCATTGGTGGTTTACCAGGTAAGGTCAGCGTTCTTGGGTATCGCAACAGAATGGTGATGGCCCGCTATACCGATGCCACTAATTACATGATTGCTAATAGTGCGCAGGGTACACAAGCGATTGTCAATGTGCGCAACAGTGATCAAATTAAGATGGGTATTGGTATTAATGCTGAGCAAGCTTTAACTAAAGATCTTGGTGTTTACATGAGAGCCTTTAGCTCTGACGGTCATACCGAGACCATGGCTTTTGCTGAGGCCGATCAGTCACTGTCGATTGGTACTGGCATCAATGGTGAAAGCTGGGGTCGACCAAGAGACACCATTGGTGTCTCAGCGATGCTCAATGGCATATCTGCCAATCGCAGGGCATATCTGCAGGCAGGTGGTATCTCTAACTTCATTGGTGATACACCTTACCCCTATGTTTCAGGCCAATACTTGAGCTATAAACCCGAACAAATTACCGAGCTGTATTACAACGCTTTAGTGATTCAGAATGTCTTGCTTGGGCTTAACTATCAGCATATTAATAACCCTGCCTATAACTCGGCTAGGGGCCCAGTCAATGTTCTTTCCTTTCGCATACATGCTGGGTTTTAAAGATTGATGAACTGTCTAGCTCATTATTATCTTTAGAATCAATAAGATAAGGTTTATCAAATAATCTACTTTTAGGGTTTCTACCCTATAATCCGTAAAACCCCTTAGAAAGCCTTATTTGGGGCCAGAAAAACAGTAGCAGTATTGATATTTAGAGGCAGCCGAATTTGATTCACGGCCAATTACAAACTGTCGTAGCAAGTCCATTCAAGCGCATCGCTTGTGGCATCTGCATCACTACTTTTTTTGTCACTGCCGTATTTGCACAATCAGCTCCTGCCAGCGTCACAGTACAGACTGGTGATGCAGATACCGCATTGAGTACGCCACTGAGTACGCCACCGACTGTTGATACTCAAAGCACGCCATCAAAAGCCGCAGAACTCTTTGCCCCAGTAACGCAGGCAAATACGCCCAAAATTTATACCAAGAGTGCGCCATCGGGTCCAAGCGAGATGGATTTGCGTCAGCTCTGGTCCGAGCTCAAGCTGAACAACCCGCAGTTGTCATCTTTACGTGAAGCCTATTTGTCTGCCAAAGCAACTGTGCCGCAAATTGCAGCACCAGCCAATCCACAAATTGGTTTGGTGTGGTCAGGTATGCCAGTCAATTCACCATTTGCCTTGGGTGGAGCGAACGCACCTAATGCAGCAAATCCTGGCGGCGGTGGCATTAGTAGTAATAACTCCGTTTCAGTCACCCAACCATTTCAGTTTCCAGGCAAGAAGAGCTTGGCAGCCAATATTGCCGATACCAATGCCGAAGCCTTGTTGGCGCAAAGCGAATCAAGCTACTTACAGTTGGGCGCTCAACTTTCTACCCTGTACTACAACACACTGGCCTCACAAAAGCAGTTACAGGTTCTCAGGGAATCGGTAGTTCGCCTCGAGATGATTAAGAATGTCGCTAAAGCACGTTACTCGAATAATGCCGCCGCTTATGTTGAATACCTCAATGCGCAAGTAGCGCAGAGTGCTGCTCAAGCAGATCAATTTAATTTAGACCGTCAACTACAAGTTGGCCTCAACAATATCAACACACTGGTGGGTCGCCATTCTCGTGAGAAATTAATCTTGCGTGGCGATGCGCGGCGTGCCATGACAGGTGTACCGACTTTGGTAGAGCTAGAGGATTACGCAGAGAGTAGTCACCCAGCACTCAAGAGTTCCGCTTTGCAATTAGAGGCAGCGCGCAAAGGGGTAGATCTGGCTAAGAAAGCCTACTTGCCAGATTTCCAGGTGATTGGTTCTTCTTACACGCCGCGTGGACCATTTTCTGCAAACAACGGTGCGCTGTTTTATCAGTTTGAATTAGATCTTGTTATTCCTTTGTATTTCTTCACCAAAGAGAAATACGGAGTAGAGCAAGCGCAGCGTAATGCTGCGGCAGCAGAGGCGGGGAATATTTCTAATCGCCAACAAATCGTTCTGGCAGTGAACTCCGCTTACGCAGCTTATGAGCAGGCCAAGAATCAGGCCCAGTTCTTAAAAGAGCGCCAAGTGCCACAAGCAGATGCCGCCTACAAGGTGGGCTTGATCCAGTACTCCAATAATGGTCAAGGATTCAACGATTTATTGACTGCCCAGACACAATTGCGTAGTTTAGAGATTCAATTGGCGCTAGCCGAGGCGAATTTATTGCAAGCACAAGCGGTGTTGCTTGTAACAGCCGGCAAAGAACCTTTTTAAGGAGCAGTTTTGAAAGACAAAATAGTGACTTTCTTAAAAGATACATTCGCAAAGCTTAAGCAGCTTTGGGGACACTTGCTGCATCGCCTCAATCGTCGGGAAGCTGAAATTCGGAAGTCTTACTGGAATTTGGCTCCAGAGGATCGCGCACGTTTGCGGCTATTTTTAATCTGCACTTCTGTATTGATGCTGGGTATTGTGATTGGCTTGGCTTTTAACGTCAATAGACCCGTTAAATTAGAGAGGTCTGATAAAAGTTTGAAAATTGAAAATACGGGTGCAATGGAGTTGCGCCTTCAAGGTGTTGAGCTGAATCCTAGTATTTACATTTTTCAAACCGCGGTCAGTGTAGCTGTACCTGTTGAACTGAATGTTCCTGGCCGCTTAGCATTTAATGCTGAAAAATCCAAAGTATTATCTGCTCGTGCTCCGGGAAGGGTGGAGCGTATTTATGCGTTCGATGGAGCGGAGGTGGAGATGGGCTCTCCGGTAATCGAGATGTATAGCCCTGAATTTATTTCAGCACAGCAAGAATATTTGCTCTCATCAAAAACAGCCAAAGTGCTTGAAAGTAGCAAAACCATGAGTGATTTATTGGGCGATGCTCAGATCACCCAGCAAGCTGCTGCCAATCGTATGCGTAACCTCGGTGCTGGTGATGGGGATATTAATCAATTGGAAAAAAGCGGCAAAACGCAATCGAATTTGATCATGCGTTCGCCGATCAAGGGCGTGGTTGTGAAACGTGGCGTCGAGCCAGGCGCTATTGTCAACGCCGGCGATGTGATGGCAACCCTGGCAAACCCGAAAGAACTCTGGTTCCTCGGTAATATTTACGAACAGGATATTCGGAAGATTCAAAAAGGCCAAACCATGATTCTGCGCTCTGAATCTTATCCAGATAAAGAGTTCATTGCTAAGGCCAATTACATCGCTCCAGCAATTGATCCAGAAACCCATGCTTTATTGATTCGTTGTGATGTTGAAAATGCAGACGGCTTATTGCGCCCTGATATGTATGTCAGTGCTCGTTTAAAAACTGGAGAGGCTGAAGCAGTTGTCGTTCCGCAATCGGCAATTGTGCGTATGCGTGAGATGCGCTACATGATTATTAAAACTGGGCCTGATACTTTCCGCCGTTTTGCAGTGAAGGGTTATGACCTAGATGGTAAACGTTTTGCAGTTACTGAGGGCGTAGAGCCTGGCATGCAGGTCCTTACTGATGGCGCGGTCTTATTGAACGACCGCTTTGCCAAGCAGGAGGAATAATTGAGTTTCGTTACATCCTTCGTTCGGGGAGTATTAGAGAAGCGCATCATTATTCTTTTTGCTGCAGGAGTGTTATTAATCCTGGGTATATTTAGCCTTAAAGAATTGCCGATTCAGCCCTATCCCGGTGTTGCGCCGCTCACGATTCAAGCGATCTCACAGTGGCCGGGAAGAAGCACGACTGAAGTAGAACAGCAAGTCACCATTCCCGTAGAAAATGCCCTAGCCGGTATTCCCGGGGTAAAAGCATTCCGTTCCGTATCTTTATTTGGCTTATCGGTTGTGACTCTCAAGTTCAATGACAATGCCGATCCATTTAAAGTGCGTCAGATCTTTATTACCAATTTAGGTAACGTTACCTTCCCACCCGGTGTTAGTTCAAGCGTTAGCCCAGATTCAGATGCAACTGGTGAGATTTTACGTTACCAGGTCAAATCAGACTACGCCTCACCAACGCGGTTAAAGACGCTACAGAACTACGAGATTTACAAAGAACTGAAGCAAACCCCTGGCATTGCAGATGTTTCTTCTTTTGGCGGTAAGGTTCGCCAATATCAAGTGATTGTTAGCCCAGAGAGCCTTCAGTCTAAGGGCGTCACTGTTCCACAAGTCATTGATGCTCTAACTAAAGCAAACGACAATACTGGCGGCGGCATTTTGCCTAGCGGTGAGCAGCAGTTCGTCGTTCGTGGGGTTGGCTTGTTGCGCAATCTGGATGACATTAAACAAGTTGTGATTGCCGTCAATAAAGGTATGCCGATTCGTATTGGCGATGTTGCTGAAGTCAAAATTGGTAATGCACCACGCTTAGGCTTATTCCAATTTGATGACAATCCTGATTCTGTAGAAGGTATTGTTTATCTGCGTCGTGGTGAGAATGCTTCTGAAGTATTAGCCCGTGTGCGCGAAAAAATTACTAATATTAATAGTCACATCTTGCCTCCTGGTATTGAAGTCAAACCTTTCTATGATCGTCAAGTTCTTTTAGACATTACCGTAGGCACTGTTAAGCACACCATGTTCTTTGGTATCACCATGGTGCTAGCGCTTCTCTATGTCTTCTTAGGCAATCTACGCGCAGCTGCCGTGGTTGCTGCAGTGATTCCTCTGGCGCTATGCTTCTCGTTTATCCAGATGTACATCTTTAATGTACCTGCGAACTTAATTTCTTTGGGAGCAATTGACTTTGGTGTGATCGTCGATGCGGCGGTGATTATTACGGAAAATGTCATGCGCCATTTGGAAGAGGGCGGCAAACGCTTAAACCAAAGTATTATTTTAGCAACCAGCGAAGTGCAACGTGCCATGGTGTATTCCACCAGCATCATTATTGTGGCGTACTCGCCGCTTTTCTTAATGGGTGGCGTTGAGGGGATTATTTTTAAGCCGATGGCTTTTACGATGGGCTTTGCTTTAGTCGCCTCTATTATTTTGAGCCTAACCTTTTTACCCGCAGCAATCTCTTTAGTGTTTGGTGATAATTTCCATCACGAACCCCCTAAGTTCATTACCTGGATGTTGAATCGTTACAAGCCATTGTTGCGTAAATGGATGGATCACCCACGTCACGTGATCGCTGTATCTGTTTTCATTCTTGGGATAACCCTATTAAGCGCAACTCGACTGGGCACTGCTTTCTTGCCAACCCTAGAGGAAAACAATATTTGGTTGCGCGTGACTTTGCCCAATACCGTGGATTTGGATTATTCAATCAAGGTCGCCAATCAGCTACGCGAAATCTTTGCTAAGCAACCTGAGCTAGACAAAGTTGCTGTACAGATTGGTCGCCCAGACGACGGCACAGATTCAACTGGAGTATTTAACCAAGAATACGGCCTCTACTTAGTGGCCCCAGATCTGATGCCTAAGGGCTCTAGTAAAGCAGCTTTATTAGAAAGGCTTCAGGGCGAGCTCAATAAGATCCCCGGTGTGAATTACAGCTTCTCGCAGTATATTCAAGATAACGTTAACGAGGCTTTATCTGGTGTTAAGGGTGAGAACTCTGTGAAGATCTTCGGTTCTGATTTAGATGTCCTGAATCAAAAAGCCCATGAAGTCGTTAATCAATTGAAAAAAGTGCGAGGTATCGAGGACGAAAATATTCTCAAAGAGTTGGGCCAACCCACTTTGAATATTCAGATTGATCGTGAAAAGTCAGCGCGTTATGGTGTCAATGTAGCCGATATACAGACAGTAGTGGCAAACGCTATTGGCGGGGCACCAGTTTCTAATTTTCTGGAAGATGAAAAAACCTTCGGTATTGCAGTCCGCTTAAATGAATCTAGTCGTAATGACATTCCAGACGTTGCTAATTTATTGATTGATACCCCTAATGGTCAAAAGGTACCGCTGGGCATGGTTGCTAATGTCAGGCTTACCGATGGTCCATTCTTTATTTATCGTGAAGCAGGTAAGCGCTATATCGCGGTGATCTTTAGCGTGCGGGGCCGAGATCTAGGTAGCGCTGTTGAAGATGCTAAGTATCTTGTCGAGAAGAATGTCAGCCTGCCGACCAATTACATGATTGCGTGGGATGGCCAATTTAATCAGATGAAAGACGCTCAACAGAAATTGATGGTCATCATCCCATTAACCTTGTTGGCGATTTTCTTCTTGCTGGTGACTGCTTTGGGTAATGTACGCGATGCCACCATCGTGTTAATTAACGTGCCATTTGCGGCGATTGGTGGCATTATTGCCCTGCACTTAGGCGGTGAGACTTTGAGTATTTCTGCGCTCTTTGGTTTCTTGTCTCTATTTGGCATTGCGATTCAGGATGGTGTAATTTTGATTTCGTATATCAATAAAACAGTGGCAGAAGAACATGGCGCCATGAAAGACACGATGGTCGATGGCGCAGCGATGCGAGTTCGCCCAGTATTAATGACTGCCATGTTAGCTGGCTTAGGTCTATTGCCTGCAGCCTTATCCCATTCCATTGGCTCTGAAGCACAAAGACCATTGGCCTTAGTAATTGTTGGCGGGATGGTGACCACTACGATTCTGACTTTATTGGTACTTCCTGTGATTTATGCAGCTCTCAGAGCTCATGGCAAGCATGCAAAAGGCCTGATCTAATGATGTCTGATTCCACCAGTAAACCCCATATCCTGATCTCCAATGACGATGGTTATTTGGCGCCTGGCTTATTGGCCTTAGTGAATGCGATTCGCCCACTAGGACGTGTCACCGTGATTGCCCCTGAGCAAAACCATAGCGGGGCCTCGAATTCTTTAACACTGTCACGGCCACTCTCGATTCATCGCGTGGCTGGTGGTGAGCGTGATGGCTTTATCTTTATCAATGGCACACCTACCGATTGTGTGCACGTTGCTATGACTGGTTTCTTAGACTCCAAACCTGATCTGGTGGTCTCTGGTATTAATCAGGGCGAGAACATGGGTGAAGATGTGCTGTATTCAGGAACGGTTGCCGCCGCAGTAGAAGGTGTGATGTTTGGTGTTCCCGGGATTGCTTTTTCTCAGATCGATCGTGGTTGGGCTCGCATTGATGATGCTGCTAAAGCTGCCCACGATGTTGTAGCGCAAATGCTCGTTTCCCATTTAGCACAAGATAATGGCAGCACTGCACCACTGCTTAACGTCAATATTCCGAATCGCCCGTATGCGGATTTATATCGCTGGAGAGTTACCAGGTTAGGTAATCGTCATCATTCACAACCAGTAGTTGTTCAGAAAAACCCCCGCGGTGAAGAAATCTTTTGGATTGGCGCAGCAGGGCATGCCAAAGATAACTCTGAAGGCACAGACTTTCATGCGGTTGATGATGGTTGCATCTCCATTACGCCCATGCAACTCGATTTAACCCACCACGCACGCTTAGCAGCGATGCGAAGCAATGGTTGGGATCGCGGTTGAAGCCGGCGGCTGAGAGATTTGCTGGCCATCGTCAGGCATTGGCAGATAAAGTCCATGCCACTGGTGTCAAACACCTTAAAACTTTAGAAGCAATCGCAACCGTCCCAAGGCATGCTTTTATGGATCCAGGGATGCATCCTCAAGCCTATGAAGATACCGCTTTGCCGATTGGGCATCAGCAAACCATTTCTAAGCCATCGGTTGTAGCGCGCATGATTGAGCTTTTGCATAAGCCTAGGCAAAAATTGGGAAAAGTATTAGAGATTGGCACGGGTTGTGGCTATCAGGCAGCCGTCTTGAGTTTGCTGGCAGATGAAGTGTATTCAGTGGAGCGAATTCGGCCATTGCATGACTTGGCAAGAGCAAAACTGCGCCCCTTTCGGATTAATAACCTACGCCTGATCTATGGCGACGGTATTTTGGGTCTCCCACAAGCCGCCCCTTTTGATGCCATCATTTTGGCAGCAGCAGGTTTGGGTATTCCGGACGCCTTACTAGATCAGTTAGCAATAGGAGGGCGTTTAATTGCCCCAGTCGCCAGAAACGAGAAAGAGCAGCAATTGGTGATGGTGGAGCGGATGAGCTCCCAGCGCTACCAAAGAACTGTGCTGGACGAGGTCTTTTTTGTCCCCTTACAATCAGGGGTAGTATGAAAATTATGTCCAATACCCTCATAAAGTCCCTGACCCTAGCCACTTTAGCCACCTCAATGTTCACCATGGTTGGCTGCAGCACTACGCCTAGAGCAAAACCGGCCAATGTAGTTGACCGTACTGGCAATGTTAGCGAACCAGCGCCGCCTGGCTACTACCGCGTGAAGAAGGGTGACACCTTGGCTCGCATTGCATTGGATAACGGTCAAGCTCCGCGTGATGTGATTGCTTGGAATAAATTATCAAACCCAAATCAAATTGAAGTGGATGATCTGATTTTGGTGAGGCCGCCAGCCGGTTCTCAATCAGCAGCTAAACCGGCCGCCAAGTCTACTGACGCCACTAAAGCAGATACACCGAAGACTAAAGAAGCCGCCAAGGTAGATGCTCCCGCAACAGAAGTCGTTGCAGAGCCAGGCATTCGTTTGTCTTATCCTGCTAAAGGCAAGATTACGAGTGAGTTCAGTGAGGCAAACAAAGGCATTGATATTGCTGGTAAGGTTGGAGACCCAGTTCAAGCAGCAGCTGATGGCAAAGTGGTTTACGCTGGCAATAGTTTGCGTGGCTATGGCAACTTAGTGATCGTCAAGCATGACAATACTTACCTTACTGCCTACGCGCATAACAGCAAGCTCTTAGTTAAAGAGGGCGATACGGTTCGCAAAGGTCAAAAGATTGCTGAGATGGGTGATACGGATACCACATCACCTAAGCTTCACTTTGAATTACGTGTGAATGGTAAGCCAGTAAATCCAACGCCTTACTTGCAATAAGTAAGCTCCTTAGCCACTAGCATCCCTCGATGGCAACCGTCCTCGTCTTTGATATTGAGACCATTCCTGATGTAGCGGGATTGCGTCGTCTCGAAGACTTTCCAGAATCGATGTCCGATGTCGAGGTGGCTGCAAAAGCCATGGCAGATCGCGCTGCCAAAACCGGCAGCGAGTTTTTGCCGCTATACCTGCAGCGCATCGTTGCGATCTCTTGTGTTATTCGTAGAACCACCAAAGATGGTTTGCCCCAAATTAAAGTGGGCACACTCGGCACTGCACAAGATGATGAGAAGGTTTTGATCCAGGCATTCTTTGACTTGATTGAGAAATACACACCGCAATTAGTCTCATGGAACGGCAGCGGTTTTGATTTACCAGTCTTGCACTATCGCGCACTGGCAAACCAGATTCAAGCACCGCGTTATTGGGAGATGGGTGAGAGTCAAGAAAACGATAGTCGAGAATTCAAATGGAATAACTACATCAGTCGTTATCACATGCGTCATATTGACCTCATGGATCTCTTGGCAAAATTTAACGGTAGAGCTAATGCGCCATTAGATGGCTTGGCAAAGCTATGCGGCTTCCCAGGCAAGATGGGGATGGATGGCAGCCAAGTTTGGCCTGCATACCAAGATGGCAAGATTGATGACATCCGTCGCTATTGCGAAACCGATGTGGTCAACACCTACCTGATGTATTGCCGCTTTCAGTTGCTGCGTGGCGGTTTCTCGCTCGCTGAGTATCAAGAAGAGATTGAATTTGTAAAAGCGTATTTAGAAACACAATCTAAAGAGCCTCATGGTGCTCAGTGGCAAGAATATCTCCAAGGTTTTACGCCTGATGCGTAGAGGGGATAAGCCAGTCAACATCGTGGTGACTGAGCCAATACATGTTGAATCTCTTGATCTAGATGCCCAAGGGATTGCTCACCTAGCACCCAATGAAGAAGAACTTGCACAAGGGCATAGCGGCAAAGTGGTTTTCATTCAAGGCGCGCTACCTACCGAGCTAGTGACCTATGTTGTTACCCGTGAGAAGGCTCGCTTTAGTAAAGCCAAAGTCTTAGACATACTAAAACCTGCGGTGTTTAGGGCCCAGCCCAAATGCAAAGCCTTTGGGGTCTGCGGTGGTTGCACTATGCAGCATTTGGATATTCGGGCGCAGATTGCGATGAAGCAACGCGTACTGGAAGATGACTTGCAGCATATTGCTAAAGTTAAACCAGAAGAAATCCTACGCCCCATGGGCGGCCCTGCTTGGGAATACCGTCACCGTGCGCGTTTAAGCGCAGTGAACCGTTCCATTAAAAAAGGGACGGTATTGATCGGATTTCATGAGGGGAAGAGTGGCTATGTCGCCGACATGACCGCTTGCGAGATACTGCCTAAGCATGTATCCGATCTGTTGCCAGCAATGCGTACATTGGTGATGGGCTTATCGATTGTGGATCGCATGCCACAAATTGAAATCGCAGTAGGTGAACCAGAAGAGCCAAATTCTGACGACCCTATAAAGTCTCAGCCGGTCACAGCGTTGGTATTTCGTAATCTACTTGCCTTAACAGCAGATGATGAACAGTTGTTGCGAAACTTTGCTGATCAACACCAGGTCTGGATTTGGTTGCAACCCAAAGGCATTGAAACGGTGGCGCCTTTTTATCCTGAGACGGGCAAGCTTTGCTATCGCTTACCCGAGTTTGAAATCGAGATGCCCTTTAAACCGGCTGACTTTACGCAAGTTAATCACATGATGAATCGTGTTTTAGTCAGTAGGGCGATTCGTTTGCTGGAAGTTAAACCAAGCGATCGCGTACTTGATCTCTTTTGCGGTATTGGTAATTTCACATTACCTCTCGCCAGAAAATCCCAAAGTGTTTTGGGTATCGAGGGTTTGGAAAGTTTGACCACTAGAGCAAAAGAAAATGCCCAGCATAATCAGCTTGCTGATAAGGCGAGCTTTATGCAAAGTGATTTGTTCGAAGTCACAACAGAAACCATTGCTTCGTGGGGTAAAGCGGAGCGCTGGTTAATGGATCCGCCCCGTGAAGGTGCGATGGAAATCTGCAAAGCTTTGGCTGATCTCCATGCCAGCAACAATTCCTTAATGCCTGAACGCATCGTCTACGTCTCTTGCAATCCAAAGACCTTGGCCAGGGATGCTGAAATACTCTGCCACCACGCTGGCTACACCCTAAAAGGGGCTGGAATCGTCAATATGTTTCCCCATACCTCCCACGTAGAGTCAATGGCAGTCTTCCAAAGAGGCTAATTCAGGCCATATTTACCCTAAGCTTATGATATTTAGCACTAATTCGGTGCCGATATGCATTTTGCGGTGCAAAAACCGGATAAATGAGTCTTCTATAAGAGTAGATTGAAGTTGTGCAGGAATTTATTGCTGCTAACGGTTTCATCCACTACTAGGAGTGTGTCATGAGAGCCTCAGATAGTTTGGCAATCTTATTAATATTGATTGCACTGTCTTATGCGGTCAGCATGTTTGTCGCTAACTAATTTATTTAGCTACAAAAGAGCGAAGACAGAAAGTAATAAGGCGCCCGCAGGCGCCTTATGAGAGCAACAATAAAAAGTTGCTTAGTGTCTCTTACTCTCTATTACCCCCAACAATACCGAGTAATGCCAGTAAGTTGGTGAATACGTTGTACACATCTAAGTAGATCGCTAGTGTGGCCATGATGTAATTGGTTTCACCGCCATTGATGATGCGCTGTACATCAACCAAGATAAAGGCGGAGAAGATTGCGATCGCTAGAACCATCACAGTCAACATCAAAGCTGGCAATTGCAACCAGATGTTCGCTAAAGAAGCGACGATCAAGAGCAGTACGCCTACCATCAACCATTTGCCCATACCAGCAAAATCGCTCTTGCTAACAGTCGCAATGGTTGCCATCACAGCAAAGATAGCGGCAGTGCCACCAAAAGACAGCATGATGAGTGCAGCACCGTTGCTATAGCTATTAAGGGTGTAGCCAACCAAACGGGACATCATGATGCCCATGAAGAAGGTGAAGCCTAAAAGCAAGAGAACGCCGACGCCGGTTTCTTTATTTTTCTCGATCGCCCAGAAGAAGCCAAAGGCTACTGCCATGAAGACGATGAAGCCGATGAAAGGACTGCCTGCAAACATCGTGAAACCCATCGCCACACCAAGCCAAGCACCGATGATGGTTGGAACCATGGAGAGTGCGAGTAGGGCATAGGTATTGCGCAGTACGCGGTTGCGTACTTGAGGGGTGCTAATTGAGCCAGACTGGCCAAAGCCGTAAGAGTTGAGATCGCTCATTTGGACTCCTTCTTTTAAAGTAAATACATAAGCCCGTGCTGGGCTGTTGATAGTAAGTATAGACAAAACAGCCTAATTTCAAGGGCTAAGTTAAAAAGACTACAAACCATGGGGTTATGCCCTGTAAATTCAATGGCTTAGGACTACTTTTATAGGGGTAAATACCCTCAGCCGATGTATAATTCGGGGGTCGTCGAATCAGGGCAGACTTATTGCAAGCCTTTTCGACTAATACCTTTGAAATCACTATTGGAGTTTTGCATGGCTATTGAACGCACCCTTTCTATTATCAAACCCGATGCTGTAGCTAAAAACGTTATCGGCAAAATTTATGACCGTTTTGAATCTGCTGGTTTGAAGATCGTTGCTTCCAGAATGGCGCATTTATCCCAAGCTGAAGCGGAGCAGTTCTATGCTGTTCACGCAGCCCGTCCTTTCTTCAAAGATTTGGTGAGCTTCATGGTTTCTGGTCCAGTGATGATCCAAGTATTGCAAGGTGAAGGCGCGATTGCCAAGAACCGCGATCTGATGGGTGCTACTGATCCTAAGAAAGCTGACGCTGGAACAATTCGTGCTGACTTTGCTGACAGCATCGATGCTAACGCTGTTCACGGATCTGACGCTCCTGAAACCGCTGCTGTGGAAATTGCATTCTTTTTCCCTGGCATGAACGTTTTCAATCGTTAATTCGAAACCTATTTACTAAATAAGTAGGCGCATTGACCTCCCCGCGCGTAAATCTCTTAGATTTTGACGCTGACCAAATGGCAGCGTATGTCGCGGGGTTGAATGAAAAGCCCTTTAGGGCAAAGCAACTCATGCAGTGGATACACCAGCGTGGTGTATCGAGCATCAACGACATGAGCGATTTAGCAAAAAGCTTCCGAGCTTGCTTGCTGGATGTAGCAGAAGTCGTATCCCTCCCAGTCATTAAAGATGAACTTGCCAATGACGGCACCCGTAAGTGGTTGCTGGACGTTGGCGCAGGCAATGCAGTCGAGTCAGTCTTTATTCCAGAAGATGATCGCGGTACTTTGTGTATCTCTTCGCAAGCAGGCTGCGCAGTCAATTGCCGTTTTTGCTCCACCGGACGCCAAGGCTTCTCACGCAATCTCACCTCTGGCGAAATCATTGGCCAATTGTGGTTTGCCGAACACCTCTTGCGTAATGAACCTGGTGCAGTGCGGCGCGTTGAAAAATTTCCAACACCTGGTTGGGAACATACTGGCCGCGTGATTTCGAATGTGGTCATGATGGGAATGGGCGAGCCTTTACTCAACTATGACAACGTGGTGACCGCATTACGCTTGATGTTGGATGACAGGGCCTACGGCTTGTCACGACGTCGCGTCACCGTATCAACCTCTGGCGTTGTGCCGATGATTGATCGCTTGGCACAAGATTGCCCAGTAGCATTAGCGGTCTCGCTGCATGCGCCCAACGATGCATTGCGCGATCAGTTGGTGCCGCTAAATCAAAAATACCCTTTACGAGAATTACTTGGTGCATGTGAGCGTTATTTGCCATTTGCCCCAAGAGATTTCTTAACCTTTGAGTACTGCATGCTCGATGGTGTGAATGATTCTGATGCGCAAGCAAAAGAATTGATTCGTTTGCTGAGCAACATTAAGTGTAAGGTCAATCTCATTCCCTTTAATCCATTCCCAGAGTCTGGCTTAAAGCGTTCACCACCACAACGCATACAAGCCTTTGCTAATATTTTGTTAGATGCTGGCATGGTGGCTACAGTTCGCAAGACCCGCGGCGATGATATTGCCGCCGCTTGTGGACAGTTGGCTGGTGATGTGATTGATAGAACCCGCGTACGCGAACGCGCCGTACACGATAAGGAAATCATTCAGTCAGATGATGATGAGCCGCCTGAGTCAGTTCAGAACATTCAATGGCTCGATAAGTTAAATTAAACATGAGCACCAATCACTCCTTGTCGCCTCTGCCATTAGGTCCTGCACCTAAGCGCGCAACCCGCCAAGCAAAGGTTGTTTGGAAAACGAACATCATCACGATTGGTGGCGATGCACCTGTGCGCATCCAGTCGATGACCAATACTGATACGGTTGATGCAGTCGGTACCGCAATTCAAGTAAAAGAATTGGCCCGTGCTGGTTCTGAGATGGTGCGCATCACAGTCAACACCCCAGAAGCCGCTGCTGCAGTTCCGTATATTCGTGAACAGTTAGACAAGATGGATGTTTTGGTCCCATTGATTGGTGACTTCCATTACAACGGCCATACTTTGCTCAATGATTACCCAGAGTGCGCCAAAGCTTTATCAAAATACCGCATCAATCCAGGTAACGTGGGTAAGGGCGCTAAGCGCGATCCACAGTTTGCGCAAATGATTGAAGCGGCCTGCAAATACGACAAGCCGATTCGGATTGGTGTGAACTGGGGTAGCTTAGACCAAGAGCTTCTCGCCAGCATCATGGACGGTAATGCTGCTTTAGCTGTGCCAAAGACTGCACAAGAAGTCATGATCGAAGCCTTAATTCAGTCGGCATTGCAGTCTGCAGAAAAAGCAGTGGAGTTCGGTATGAACCCCGATCAAATTTTGTTGTCTTGCAAAGTGAGTAATGTGCAAGACTTAGTTGCCGTATATCGCGATCTGTCACGTCGCTCAGACTATCCCTTGCACTTGGGATTAACCGAGGCTGGCATGGGTAGCAAGGGAATCGTTTCTTCTACCGCTGCCATGGGCATCCTCTTGCAAGAAGGTATTGGCGATACGATACGGGTTTCCTTGACGCCAGATCCAGGTGCGCCACGTGAGAATGAAGTGATCGTAGCCCAAGAGATATTACAAACCATGGGTTTGCGCAATTTCACACCCATGGTGATTGCTTGTCCTGGTTGCGGAAGAACAACCAGCACTACCTTCCAAGAATTGGCCGCCAATATTCAGTCCTACTTGCGCCAACAAATGCCCATTTGGAAAAAAACCCATCCAGGCGTTGAAAATATGAACGTTGCCGTGATGGGCTGTATTGTGAATGGACCTGGCGAAAGTAAACATGCCAATATTGGTATTTCATTACCCGGTACTGGCGAGACTCCAGCGGCACCTGTCTTTGTAGACGGTGTGAAGGTAAAGACCTTGCGGGGCGATAAGATTGCAGAAGAGTTTCAAATCATTGTTGATGAATACGTCGAAAAAAATTACTCATAAAAATGACCGAAGATAAAAACAAGAAGACCGAAAAAACGCTCAAGATTAATGGCGTTCGCGGCATGAATGATTTACTGCCGGCAGACGCTGCGCAGTGGGCTCATCTTGAGCATGTCTTGCGTGACTTAACCCGGGCTTACGGCTATGAGTTTTTACGCACCCCGATTGTTGAGGCTACCGCTGTATTTCAACGTGGTATTGGTGAAGTAACCGATATTGTTGAAAAAGAAATGTATTCCTTTGAGGATCGTCTCAATGGTGAGCAACTGACTTTACGCCCAGAAGGTACCGCTGCCATCGTCCGCTCCGTGATTGAAAATAATTTGATATACGAAGGGCCTAAGCGTCTTTGGTATACCGGCCCGATGTTTCGTCATGAGCGCCCACAACGTGGCCGCTATCGCCAGTTCCACCAGTTCGGAATTGAGGCCTTAGGCTTTGCCGGTCCAGATATCGATGCTGAAATTATTCTGATGGGTCAACGCCTCTGGGATGAGTTGGGTTTGAAGGGCGTACGTCTAGAAATCAATTCACTAGGTCAAGCTGATGAACGTGCTGTGCACCGCGCTGCCTTGGTAACGTATTTTGAGAAGAATGCCGCGCAACTCGATGAAGATTCACAACGTCGTCTATTGACCAATCCTTTACGTATTTTGGATTCTAAAAATTTGGCGATGCAAGCATTGATCGAAGGCGCACCTAAGTTGTTGGATTTCTTGGGTGAAGCATCACTCAAACATTTCGATGCGGTGCAAGCATTACTCAAAGCAAACAACATTCCCTGCAAGATCAATCCACGCTTAGTTCGTGGACTCGATTATTACAACCTCACTGTATTTGAGTGGGTGACGGATGAGCTCGGTGCACAAGGCACGATTGCCGGCGGTGGTCGCTATGATCCACTGATTGAACGCATGGGTGGCAAAGCAGCGCCTGCTTGTGGTTGGGCCATGGGTATGGAACGTGTTTTAGAGCTCATGAAAGTATCAGGTTCATTGCCTGAGGCAGCGCCTGGCTGTGATATTTTCGTTCTACACCAGGGTGGCGAGACTTTAACTGCCGCCATGATTATTGCTGAGCGTTTGCGCAGTGCTGGTATTGACACCATCCTTTTTTGCCCACCAGATGGCCAATCGGCTAGCTTTAAGTCGCAAATGAAGAAGGCGGATGCTAGTGGGGCTGCCTATGCAGTCATTATTGGGCCTGACGAGTTGGCTAAAGATGAAGCCCAAATCAAAGACCTGCGCGGCACGGGTGAACAGCAGTCAGTAGCCCTCGATAAAGTGCTAGATGCGGTAATTGACGCTTTGGTCGGCTCCTCCGAATAGAATTACCCTATAACGATATTTATTAGCTTGGATTGATATGCCTTTAGACCTAGAAGAACAAGAACAACTTGACCAGCTCAAAGCATTTTGGCAAAAGTATCGCAATCTCATTACTGGCGTTCTGACAGCGGCCTTGTTTGCGTATGCAGCCTATAGTGGTTACCAGTGGTGGCGTAATAGCCAAGCTGCGCAAGCATCCCAGTTGTATGACACGATGATCGTTGCCATCAGTAAGAGTGATAAAGATCAAAGCTTACGCGCTGCAGATGATTTGCAAAAGCAATTTGGACGCACTCCTTATGCATCGATGGCTAGCTTAGTCGCCGCAAAAATTGCCTCAGATGCTGGTGATGCCCCTAAAGCAATCGAATATCTGCGTTGGACAGCGAAGAATGCTTCCAATGCTGGTTATGAGGCTTTGGGTAAATTGCGTTTAGTTTCTCAGTTAATCGAGCAGGGTGCTGAGAAAGATTTTGCCGAAGCTGATGCCATTCTGAAAGATAAACCTATTAATGGATTTGAGGCGCTGTGGTTAGAGCGTCGTGGCGATTGGTATTTGGCGCAGAAGAATACTGCCCAAGCTAAGGTGAGCTATCAAGATGCTTGGAAGAAATTAGATCAAGCAAAAGAATTTCCTGAAGAGGCGCGTCGCCTCTTGAAGGTTAAATTGGATGCTGTTGGAGGAGTTGCTCAGTGATGATTCACACAATGCGTTTGGTAAACATAGCGAAGTTCGCTACAAAAGCCCTCATCATTGGCTCTGCCATTGCTGCTCTCGTAGCTTGCTCTGGTGGTGCGCGTGTTCGCAAGCCCGCTGAGCTCGTTCCAGTGACCAATCAATTTGATCTTGCTCCCGTTTGGTCAACCAGCGTTGGCTCATCCGAGACATTTAACTTTCATCCGGTGGTTGCTGGCGATGCAGTCTATGCAGCATCGCATCGTGGCAATTTAGTGAAGATTGATTTAGCCAATGGCAATAAGGTTTGGGAAGCTTCTGTACCAGAGCGTATTACCGTAGGTCCAGGTTCTGATGGCCGTGTTACTGCTGTTGTGACTACCAAAGGCACCGTATACGCATACGACGATACCGGCAAACCTATTTGGAACGTCAGCGTTGGCAGTGAAGTCTTGACTGAGCCAGTAGTTGCTGGTGGTGTTGTCATTATTCGCGCTTTAGATAATCGCTTTATTGGTTTGGATGCGCAAACCGGCACGCGGAAGTGGATCTATCAGCGTCAACAATCCGCGCTGTCATTGCGAGTAGGTTATGGCATGTTGGCGATTGGGAATGAAGTGATTGTTACCGGCTTTGCTGGTGGTCGTTTCGGCATGATCGCGATTGCTAACGGTGGTTTAGTTTGGGAATCTCCAATTTCCTTTCCGAAAGGTTTCTCTGAGATTGAGCGTTTAAATGACGTGACTGCTAAGCCCAGCATGGAAGGTGAAATTCTTTGTGCCGTGTCCTATCAAGGTCGCATTGGATGTGGCCAAGCCCGTACCGGCAATTTGATTTGGTTTAAAGATTTCTCAAGCTTTACAGGCACAGCGCAAAGCCCCGATATGGTTTTCTCTGCCAATGAAAAATCACACGTGACAGCATTCGCCACCAAAGACGGTAATCAGGTTTGGGAAAATGACAAATTAACCTTCAGAGATGTTGGTGAGCCCATGGCTGTTGGCAGGGTATTACTGATGGGTGATGCGCAGGGTTATGTGCATGCATTCTCACAGGCGGACGGTCAGATGGTTGCTCGTATACGTCACGATAGCAGTCCAATCACCGCTGCCCCGATTGCGGTTGGCGGCCTCATTCTGATTCAATCTCAGGGTGGAAAAATAGCGGCGTACAGTCCAAAATGAATCCAGTCATCACTATTGTCGGTCGCCCTAACGTTGGGAAGTCCACACTCTTTAATCGTCTAACGCGTTCACGCGACGCACTAGTTGCCGATTTTTCAGGCCTCACACGAGATCGTCACTACGGCAAAGGTCGTATTGGTGAGCGGGCATTTATTTGCGTTGATACCGGCGGTTTTGAGCCAGTAGCCAAGACTGGCATTGTTGCTGAGATGGCAAAGCAAACCAAACAAGCGGTTGCGGAATCTGACATCGTGATCTTCTTGGTGGATGGTCGTTTAGGTATGGCCCCACAAGATCGCGTGATTGCTGACTTCTTGCGCAAGACCGGTCGCCCCATTATTTTGGCTGTCAATAAAACCGAAGGCATGCAAGCCGGTGTTGTGACTGCTGACTTTCATGAACTTGGTCTAGGTGAACCTTTTCCAATTTCATCTGCCCATGGCGATGGTGTCCGTGGCATGCTCGATGATGCTTTAGACGCTTTAGGTATTGCAGAACCCGAAGAAGAAGATTTAGTCAACGATCCAAACCGTCCAATGAAGATTGCGGTAGTGGGTCGTCCTAACGTTGGTAAATCGACCTTGATCAATAAGTTGATCGGTGAAGAGCGTGTGATTGCATTCGATATGCCCGGTACAACACGCGATGCGATTGAAGTACCTTTCGAGCGCAACGGTAAGCCCTATATCTTGGTCGACACCGCAGGTTTACGTCGTCGTGGCAAAGTATTTGAAGCGATTGAAAAATTCTCAGTCGTGAAAACCTTGCAAGCGATTGCCGATTGCAACGTCGTGATCTTGATGCTTGATGCACAGCAAGATATCTCTGAGCAAGACGCGCACATTGCAGGATTTATCGTTGAAGCAGGGCGTGCATTAGTGGTTGCCGTGAACAAGTGGGATGGTCTTGATTCCTACGTTAAAGAGCGCGCTCGTTTAGAGATCGCTCAAAAATTACGCTTCTTAGATTTTGCTAACGTACACCCGATTTCTGCGAAAAAAGGTACCGGCTTAAAAGAGCTCTTCAAGGATGTGGATGCGGCCTATGCTGCAGCGATGGCGAAGTTACCAACCCCACGTTTGACCAGAATTCTGCAAGAGGCGATTGAACATCAACAACCTAAACGGGTTGGTATGGGCCGCCCAAAACTGCGCTATGCACACCAAGGGGGCATGAATCCTCCCATTGTGGTGATTCACGGTACTTCATTGAGTGGAGTCACAGATAGCTACAAGCGATACTTGGAAGGTCGCTTCAGGGAAGTCTTTAAATTGCGCGGCACCCCATTACGCATTCAGATGAATACCGCTAAAAACCCTTATGTAGACGCTGATAAAGGCAAAAAGGGTAAAAAGTAGCCAAGCTAAATGTTGTGGGATAAGATTTCAGTATTAGCTGTGCAGAGTAGGTTTTATTTACATAAAAAAGCAAGACTCCCTAACTAAAAAACGAATAAGGAGCAGTATGAATAACAAAGCAATCCAATTACTTCAAGATCCATTCCTCAATACCTTGCGTAAAGAGCATGTACCTGTGTCAATCTATTTAGTGAACGGTATTAAGCTGCAAGGCAATATTGAATCATTTGATCAATATGTCGTTCTCTTGCGCAATACCGTTACTCAAATGGTTTACAAGCACGCGATTTCTACCATCGTGCCAGCGCGCGCAGTGGAGTTCCGTATGGAAGAAGCTAGCCCTGTATAAAACCGGAGTAGATGCGGCACGCGCAGTTCTGGTTGGGGTAGACTCCGGACGCGAAGATTTTGCAGATAGCATGGCCGAGCTCAGTCTTTTGGCTGAGAGCGCCGGCTCCATTCCTGCAGCCAGTGTGATTGCCCGCAAAGGCAAAACAGATCCTGCTTTATTTATTGGATCGGGCAAAGCCAATGAGGTCAAAAGGGTAATGGAAGAACAAGGCGCTGAATTGGCCATCTTCAATCATCCGCTGTCCCCGACCCAACAACGCAACTTAGAGCGTCAACTGGGTTTTCATGTGATGGATCGAACTGGTCTGATCTTGGATATCTTTAGTCAAAGAGCCCAAAGTCATATTGGAAAGACCCAGGTTGAGTTGGCGCAGGTTAGATATCAAATGTCGCGTTTGGTCAGGGCTTGGAGTCACTTGGAGCGTCAACGCGGGGGTATTGGTGTGCGTGGCGGACCTGGCGAAACCCAGATGGAGTTGGATCGCCGGATATTAGCCACCAAGGCTAAGCGCCTAGAAAACGAGCTCGAAAAGCTGCAACGCCAGCAAAGAACGCAAAGACGGGCCCGTAACCGGAAAGATGTTTTCTCAGTCTCTTTGGTTGGCTATACCAATGCCGGCAAATCCACTTTGTTTAATTCCTTAACCAAGGCAGGGACTTATGCTGCAGATCAGCTATTTGCCACCCTGGATACCACCTCCAGAAAGATGCATTTAGAGGGTTTAGGCTCGATTGTGGTCTCCGATACCGTCGGATTTATCCGTGAATTACCCCACCAGTTGGTTGAGGCCTTTAGGGCCACTTTGGATGAAACCATCCATGCGGACCTGATTTTGCATGTGATTGATGCGTGTAGCCCTGTAGCTCGTGAACAGCAGGCTGAAGTTGAGGCAGTTTTACGGGAAATCGGGGCTGATGATATCCCCCGGATTGAGATCATGAATAAGATCGACCAGATGCCCCAAACCTTCATCAATGGGGCGCAATTGGTGCGGGATGCCGACGGCATTCCAAGCCAGGTTTTCCTGTCCGCCAAGACTGGCTTGGGCCTCGATTTGTTACGCTCAGCGCTGGCGGAATGCTCCCAAATGACTGATAGAATAAGGGTCGAGCACAACCGAGCCAAGAAGCAATTGGCTCCTGATGAGTTTTTAGCCCCTTTACCTGAACGACCAGAATCTTCTGAATTTAACTCCATCCCGAATCGAAGCTATACACCTCATGATGCGTAAATTACTCGGCCTGTTTTCGGTCACCGATCCTAGTAATGGATCTAAAGATGCTAAAGGTGAGCAGGGAAGTGAACAAGCTCCAAAAGTGGATCCTGTTGCCCAAGATCCAAGTAAGACCCCCCAAGCGAATCAGCAACCAGCTAAACCAGATGGTCCGCCAGACTTAGACGAGTTATGGCGTGACTTCAACGACCGCATTGCAGGTATTTTTGGTGGCAAGAAAAAACCAGAGTCGACAACAAGTAAACCGTCAAGCAAGCCAAGCAATAAACCTAGCAGCACTGATATTCCTCAGCCTGAAGATCGTGTGAACAGAACCAGTAATAGTGGTGGTTCTAATAATGGCGGTAGCACCGGCGGCCCAAGTTTTAACTTCACCAATCCCTTTAGCTCTAAAGCCAGTATTTTGCTAGCAGCTGCCGGCGTGTTCTTTGTATGGATTTGTAGTGGATTTTTCATTATTCAAGAAGGTCAAGCAGGCGTGATTCTGACTTTCGGTAAATATGATTACACCGCTAAGCCTGGCATTAACTGGCGCATGCCTTGGCCCATTCAATCCCAAGAGGTGGTGAATCTTTCAGGCGTGCGCTCGGTGGAAGTTGGTCGCCCTGTATTAATTAAAGCAACGAATCAAAAAGATTCATCGATGTTGACCGAAGATGAAAACATCATCGACGTGCGTTTTGCAGTTCAGTACCGCTTAAAAGATCCAACTGATTATTTATTTAATAATCGCGATCCAGATTCATCAGTCGTTCAGGCTGCAGAAACAGCGGTTCGCGAGATCGTTGCACGCAGCAAGATGGATACCGTCTTGTATGAGGGCCGTGAAAAAATTGCGATTGATTTAGCCAGCTCGATTCAGAAGATTCTGGATAGTTATAAGTCAGGGATCTATGTCACTAGCGTCACCGTACAAAATGTTCAGCCACCAGAGCAAGTGCAAGCAGCCTTTGATGATGCGGTGAAGGCTGGTCAAGATCAAGAACGCTTAAAAAGTGAAGGTCAGGCGTATGCCAACGACATCATTCCGCGTGCAAAAGGAACTGCAGCGCGTTTGATTCAGGAGGCTGAGGGCTATAAGGCTCGCGTCGTTGCTACTGCCGATGGCGATGCCGGTCGCTTCAAGCAAATCTTGGTGGAGTATTCCAAGGCGCCGCAAGTTACACGTGATCGTATGTATATCGACACGATGCGCGATATGTATAACAACGTCACGAAGATTTTGGTGGACACCACCAAGAGCAATAGCTTGCTGTATTTGCCGCTCGATAAAATCGTTTCACAAGTCAACGCTGAAAGTGCTCAAGCAGCTAACTCACAAACCAATCAAACGACTCCAACAGGCTCAGTCACTGTTGGCGGTGCCACCGGCAATCCTCCGGCACCTAGTCCTGTAACAAATACTCCCAACCCCTCGGTGAACACCCCTCCCGCAGTGATCAATAGCGGCGGTGTAGGTGATAAACGTGACGGCTTGCGTAGTCGCGATCGGGAGTCTAGATAATGAATCTAAATCGCTTGATTGCAGGGTTGATTGCCCTGATTGCATTGGCTTATGTGCTTTCATCCAGTATTTTTATTGTTGACCAACGTAAGTTTGCAGTGGTGTTCTCATTCGGACAGATTGTTCGCGTGATTGAGAAGCCAGGCCTGCAAGTGAAATACCCAGCACCCTTTGAGAATGTTCGTTTCTTTGATCGTCGCATTTTGACGATTGATAATCCAGAAGCAGAGCGATTTATTACCGCTGAGAAAAAGAATTTGTTGGTGGATTCTTATGTGAAGTGGCGCATTGTTGACCCACGTAAGTTCTTCATCAGCTTCAAAGGCGATGAGCGCTTGGCTGAAGATCGTTTGACGCAGTTAGTGCGTTCTGCCTTGAATGAAGAGTTCACAAAACGCACCGTACGTGAGTTGATTTCGGATCAGCGTGAACAGGTCATGCAAGGTATTCGTAAAAAGGTAGCTGATGATGCCTCAGATATCGGCGTCGAAATTGTCGACGTGCGTTTAAAGCGGGTTGACCTCTTGGCTGAGATTAGTGATTCTGTTTACCGTCGTATGGAAGCAGAGCGCAAGCGTGTTGCTAATGAGTTACGGTCTACTGGCGCTGCAGAGTCTGACAAGATTCGCGCCAATGCCGAACGTCAACGCGATACGATCTTGGCTGAAGCCTATCGTGATGCACAAAAGATTAAGGGTGCGGGCGATGCTAGGGCAACTGCCTTATACGCTGAAGCCTTTGGTCGCGATCCGCAGTTTGCCCAGTTCTATCAGAGTCTTGAGGCTTATCGTAGTTCTTTCAAAGACAAGAAAGACATTATGGTGGTTGAGCCCAATGGTGAGTTCTTTAAGTTCTTACATAAAAAATAAGCGAAAGTGAATAATCCAGATCATGAATCGTTGGTTACTTCCTGAAGATATTGCTGATGTGTTGCCGGCCGAGGCTCGTAAAGTCGAGACTCTGCGTCGTGCCATTTTGGATTTGTATCAATCCTATGGCTATGAGCTTGTAGCGCCTCCCATTTTAGAGTTCCTGGACTCCTTATTAACGGGCACTGGCTCTGACCTCAATTTACAAACCTTTAAGTTAGTCGATCAATTATCTGGTCGCACTTTAGGTTTGCGTGCGGACATGACGCCACAAGTGGCACGTATTGATGCGCACTTATTAAATCGCGCTGGTGTTACCCGTCTTTGCTATGCAGGCTCTGTTGCGCATGCTCGCACCCCAGTTGGCAGTTCAGCACGCGAAGAGCTCCAACTCGGCGCTGAGATTTATGGCTGCGCTACTTGGGAGGCAGACTTTGAAGCGATTTCTTTATTGCTCAAGACCTTAGGTTTGGCTGGTCTGGATAAGGTCTACCTCGATCTGTCGCACGCAGGTATCTTGGCGGGCATTTTGGATGGTCAGGATCTTAGCAAGGCTGATATTGAAACGCTTTACGGGTTGCTACAGAGCAAAGATCGTCCACGTCTAAGCGCTTGGGCTAAAGCATTGAGCCCTAAAACAGTAGATGCCTTAATTGTCCTGACAGAATTAAATGGACCTTGTGCTGAGGTATTGAGTAAGGCCAAGAAAGCCCTGCCTAAACACAAGCTGATCGATGAGGCGCTTGCACAGCTTGAGCGTTTATCGACGGCTGCTGCCTCGCTGTCTAAGGGTTTAGAGCTCAGCATTGATTTGGCAGACCTGCGTGGTTATCAATATCACAGTGGTGTGATGTTTGCTGCTTATGTCGACAAGTTGCCGCAACCCATTGCCCGTGGCGGCCGTTATGACCATGTTGGTCAAGCATTTGGACGTTCACGCCCAGCAACGGGTTTTTCATTAGATTTATTGACGCTGGCCAATCTGTCGCCAATGAGTGTGCGCAAGCCTGCCATTGTTGCGCCATGGATTGATGATGCCAACTTAAACCAAGCCATTGCTGATTTACGTGCTCGTGGTGAAGTGGTCATTCAGGTGATGGCTGGCGATCAAGCACAAACGGCTGAATATGAATGTGACCGAGAGTTGAGCAAGCAGGGCAATACTTGGGAAGTAAAGAAAAAGTAAGAAAGTGCACATGCACTAGTAAAGAATTAAACCTATTTCGTCATTATTTTTTTGGATTTTATTATGTCTTCAAAGCAGCAAGCACGCGGTCGTAACGTTGTAGTCATCGGCACCCAATGGGGCGATGAGGGTAAAGGCAAAGTGGTTGATTGGTTAACCGATCATGCACAAGCAGTGGTGCGCTTTCAGGGCGGACACAACGCTGGCCATACTTTAATTATTGGCGATAAGAAAACCATCTTGCGTTTGATTCCTTCCGGAATCATGCATAAAGAAGTGATTTGCTACATCGGCAACGGTGTGGTGTTATCACCAGAGGCTTTGTTCAAAGAGATTGGTGAGTTAGAAGCTGCTGGTCTAGATGTTCAGAGCCGCTTAAAGATTTCTGAGGCAACCACTTTGATTCTGCCGTATCACGTTGCGATTGATCATGCGCGTGAGAAGAAGCGTGGCGAAGCGAAGATTGGTACGACTGGCCGCGGTATCGGACCAGCTTATGAAGATAAAGTGGCGCGCCGCGCATTGCGCGTGCAAGATTTGTTCTACCCAGAGAAATTCGCAGAGCAGTTGCGCGAGAACCTCGAATATCACAATTTCATGCTCACCAACTACTACGGTGCTGAGCCTGTTAATTATGAAAAGACTTTGGCTGAAGCCATGTCCTATGCAGAGCGTTTGAAGCCAATGGTGGTGGATGTGTCGAGCGCGCTATATGCTGCTGAACAGGCTGGTCAGAATCTCTTGTTCGAAGGCGCGCAAGGTACGCTTTTGGATATCGATCATGGCACCTACCCGTACGTCACCTCCAGCAACTGCGTAGCAGGTAATGCTGCTGCAGGTTCTGGTGTTGGCCCAGATTCTTTGCAATACATTTTGGGTATTACTAAGGCGTATTGCACGCGAGTGGGCGCAGGTCCATTCCCAAGCGAGTTATACGACCATGACAATCCTGCAAGACAAGATCCGATTGGCGTCCGTTTAGCCGAAGTCGGAAAAGAGTTTGGCTCTGTCACGGGTCGTCCACGTCGCACTGGTTGGCTCGATGCCGCAGCGTTAAAGCGCTCGATTCAGATCAATGGTTTGACTGGCCTGTGTATTACCAAGCTAGACGTGCTGGATGGCTTTGAGACCATTCGTCTCTGTGTAGGCTACAACTTAGATGGCCAGAAATTGGATGTATTGCCCCGTGGCGCAGAATCTGTTGCCCGTTGTGAGCCTATTTATGAGGATTTCCCTGGTTGGAAGGGTACTACCTTCGGCATCCGTGAGTGGGACAAACTTCCAGCGGAAGCGCAAAAGTTCCTGCGTCGCATTGAGGAAGTTGCCGGCAAGCCGATCGCCATGGTCTCCACAGGCCCAGAGCGCGATGAAACGATCCTGCTCCAGCATCCTTTTCAGGATTGATGCAAAATATTCAACTTATTTTATTTATTCAACATTTGTAAGCAAAGCTTAGATCATGACCGCACGCACTACCTGCAATAGCCTCCAAGTTGCTACCCCTTTGTACCGCTTCATTGAAGATCAGGTTCTCCCCGGAACTGGCATCAAGAGCGCTGATTTTTGGAAGGGTTTTGACGAACTCGTCAAAGATTTAACTCCGAAGAATGCAGCTTTGCTGGCGAAGCGTGATCGTCTGCAAGTAGATTTGGATCAATGGCATAAAGCCAACCCAGGCCCGATTAAAGATATGCCTGCCTATCGCAAGCATTTAAAAGAAATTGGTTACCTCGATGAGGTTCCCGGAAAAGTATTGGGTACCACTAAGAATGTGGATGATGAATTGGCTCTGCAAGCTGGCCCACAATTAGTAGTGCCAGTACTCAACGCACGTTATGCACTCAATGCTGCCAACGCACGTTGGGGCTCTTTATATGACGCTCTTTATGGTACTGACGTTCTCTCTGAAGAAGATGGCGCTACCAAAGCTGGTGCCTACAATCCGATTCGTGGCGGCAAGGTAGTTGCCTACGCGCG
Organism: Polynucleobacter finlandensis; assembly: GCF_018881755.1. GTDB lineage: Bacteria > Pseudomonadota > Gammaproteobacteria > Burkholderiales > Burkholderiaceae > Polynucleobacter > Polynucleobacter finlandensis. The sequence goes on from NZ_JACVPS010000009.1 coordinate 96,714, forward strand.
TAATTTCTTGGATCAAGCTACCCCTTTAGCCAGCGGTTCGCATCGTGATGTAGTGGCGTATACCGTTGATGGTAATAAGCTTGCTGCCAAATTGAAGGATGGTAGCACTACTGGATTGGCTGACGAGAAGCAGTTTGTTGGTTATCAAGGTGACGCTGCTGCGCCATCGTCTTTATTACTGCGTAACAATGGCATTCACATTGATATCCTGATTGATAAGACTAAGACCATTGGTTCTAGTGATCCTGCTGGTGTAAATGATGTGGTGCTTGAAGCAGCCCTGTCTACTATTTTGGATTTGGAAGATTCGATTGCTGCTGTTGATGGCGATGACAAAGTGCTCGCCTATGAAAACTGGTTGGGTATTCTGAAGGGTACTTTAGTAGAAGAAGTGCAAAAGGGTGGCAAAACCTTTACGCGCACCTTGAACCCAGATCGTCAGTACAAAGCTGGCATTGGCGCAGTGGATGCTAAAGACGGCGTTGTGACATTACATGGCCGTTCACTCTTGTTCCTGCGTAACGTTGGCCATTTAATGACTAACCCAGCCATCATTACTGGTGAAGGTAAAGAGATCTACGAGGGTATCTTGGATGCGGTAGTGACAGTATTGATTGCCTTGTACGATATTAATCGTCCAGCTAGTCAGACCATTGGTAATACTCGTAAAGGTTCTGTCTATATCGTTAAGCCAAAAATGCACAGCCCAGAAGAAGTTGCTTTTGCTGGTGAGCTGTTCGGTCGTGTTGAGAAACTACTTGGCCTGCCTGCTGACACCGTCAAGCTTGGCATCATGGACGAAGAGCGTCGCATGAGCGCGAATATTAAGGCTGCTATTGCTGCCGCTGGTGCACGCGTTGCCTTTATCAATACTGGCTTCTTAGATCGTACCGGCGATGAAATGCATACTGCTATGCACGCTGGCCCAATGATGCGCAAGGGTGATATGAAAACCAGTAAATGGTTATCAGCCTATGAGCGTCGTAACGTTTTTGCAGGTTTGGATTGTGGCTTACGTGGCCGCGCACAAATCGGTAAAGGAATGTGGGCAATGCCAGATTTGATGAAAGCCATGTTGGAGCAAAAAGGCGTACATCCTAAAGCGGGTGCTAATACTGCCTGGGTGCCATCACCAACAGCTGCTACTTTGCATGCGCTGCACTACCATCAAGTAAACGTAGCTGAAATCCAAAAAGAAATGGAAAAATTGGATGGTGCCGCTGAAGCGGAGGCTTTGATCAACGATCTCTTAAGTATTCCAGTAGTTGAAAAAGCAAACTGGTCTAAAGAAGAGATTCAGCAAGAGTTGGATAACAACTGCCAAGGTATTTTGGGTTATGTGGTGCGTTGGATTGATCAGGGCGTTGGTTGCTCCAAGGTTCCAGATATTCACAATATTGGCTTAATGGAAGATCGTGCAACCTTGCGCATCTCCAGTCAACACATTGCCAACTGGTTACTCCATGGCATCGTTACTGAAGCTCAGGTTAATGAGACATTGCAGCGTATGGCTAAAGTCGTGGATGGTCAAAATGCCAGCGATGCTTCATACAAGCCAATGATGCCGAACTACCAAGATTCATATGCCTATAAAGCGGCTAGTGATCTGATCTTCAAAGGTCTCGAGCAACCAAACGGCTATACAGAGCCTTTGTTGCATGCATGGCGTTTAGTAGTGAAGCAGGCTGCTGCGAAGTAATTTCAGCGCAGCTGGGTTAAGAATGGATTTGTCGCAAGGCAAGTCCATTTTTTATTGGCGTAATAATTGACCATGTTTAGCTTTTTAAATCCCTTCTCTAAACCAGTCAGCCAGTTGGGCTTTCAGTTCAATGATGGTGGTAGGGCTGCTGTTGGTTTTAAAGGTGGGGCGGGTGACTGTGTAGTGAGGTCAATAGCCATAGCCACCAATCTGCCGTATATGCAGGTCTATGAGGACTTAAGACTAGCCAATGAGGCGTATGCCTTGTTGCGAAACGACAAACTAGCCAGAAGGCTAAATGCCAAGGGTTCATCACCCCGCAACGGCAATCATCGCAAGGTCTTTCATGAGTACATCGTGGGCTTAGGCTTTCAATGGGTGCCAACCATGAAGGTTGGGGCGGGTTGCCAAGTCCACTTACGGTCTGACGAACTTCCCAAGGCCATTTTGATTGTGAAGGTTTCAAAACACTTAACTGCAGTACTCAATGGCGTCATTCAAGATACCCATGACCCCTCTAGAGGTGGCAATCGCTGCGTTTATGGCTATTACATCAAAACTTAAAGTAATTTCTGAAGTTTTAGAAAGCGCCTGTTTAAAGCCAAAAACAGCTATAAAACGAGCAAAAAATCCTGATTTTGAGCGATTTTTTGAAAGTTAAAACTTACGGTGAGCGTATTTAAGATTCCAGGCTTCTTTATAGAGAGCAGTCATCCCAATCATCACCGAGGTCGTCCAGGCCAGTGAAAACAGTCCAGTAAAGGCTATAAAGAACGCCATACTTTTCCATCCTGCGGGCAAAATGTCTGAAACAAAGCCAACCGTGGTGTAGCAGCTTCCCGCAAAGAGAATGGCTTGGGCGGCGTCTGGGATGAGGTTAAGCCAGATGATGATCCCAGACCAAATAAAGATTTCGGAGATGTGAATCAGGGCAAAAAATATGAATGCGACATAAAAATGGAGAAAGATCCAGTTATGTTGCTTCTTCTCAAGATTTGCCTTAGTGAGGCGCTCAAAGCGCATCACGATATGGTTTAGAGCGCTCCCGTGGAAGACGAGGATGAGGGTAAGTCCAATCAGTCCAAAGATGATGTCTATGAACAAGAAGGTAAATGAAAAGCCAGGGGAGGTCGGGAGTATGGGGTGCATTCAGTTTCTTCGGTATTTAGTAGTGATCGTACCCCAATGCAGAGCCTAGCGCTAGAGAGGATAATGACGATCTGTTACTACTATTTGCACTGTTGATCCCACTTTGAGTACTGTTCGCACCCCCCAGCAAGAACGTTTCTTTTTGCTTGCCTTGGCCGGAATACAGTTCACTCATATTCTCGATTTCATGATCATGATGCCTTTAGGGCCGGAGTTCATTCGAGTTCTAAACATCAATACACATCAGTTTGGTTTATTGCTTTCTTCGTATACCTTTGCTGCAGCAGTGGCGGGCATCTTTGCGACGTATTACATAGATCGCTTTGAGCGTCGTCAGATCTTATTAAGTCTGTATGCCTGTTTCATTGTGGCTACGCTGGCCTGTGGATTTGCCCCTAACTATCACACCTTATTTATAGCAAGAGCATTTGCAGGTGCCTTTGGTGGGATCCTCGGCTCTTTAGTGCAAACCATTGTGGCTGATTCCATACCATTTGAGCGCAGGGGTAAGGCCTTAGGAACTGTCATGGCAGCATTTTCTGTCTCGACAGTGGCAGGTGTTCCACTCAGTTTATTTTTAGCCAATCACATTTCATTTTTAGGATGGCGTGCGCCATTCATTTTTATCGCGCTAGTTTCTGTACTCATTTTGTATTTGGCTTATCGCAACATTCCCAAAATTGCAGGGCACCTTGACCATATTCACGAGGGCAGTCGCTTTAAGCAAATCTACGACATTGCCATTGCCCATCACCACCTGAGAGCTTTTATGTTCATGGGGCTGATTATGATTACTGGCTTTTCTGTGATTCCGTATATCGCGCTGTATCTGACTTCCAATGTGGGTATTGATAACTCCTATATCTCGCTGATCTATCTATGTGGGGGAGTCGCTACCTTGATGAGCTCCCGCTATATTGGTTATATGGCAGATAAGTATGGCAAGGTGAAAGTCTTTAGGGTATTGGCGATTATTAGTTTGGTGCCGCTATTGGTGACAACCAATCTTCATCCCGTACCCTTGTGGATGGTCTTAATTAACTCAACCTCCTTCTTTATTCTGATATCGGGTCGAATGATTCCGGCAATGGCCATGGTGAGTCAAGTAGTTGAAGCCAAAATCCGTGGCACCTTTATGAGCCTGATTGGATCAGTGCAGATGCTTGCTTCGGGTATCGCCTCTGTTGCTGCTGGAGCGATAGTCACCATCGGTGCTGATGGCAAGATGGAGCATTACAACTTGGTAGGCTATGGGGCAGCAGCTTGTGGCTTGCTCACATTCTGGTTGGTGGGATATATTCATACTGATCAAAAGATCGCTAAATAAAGGTTCATATGGGTGATACTGTTCGCGCTGAGTTGCTTCAATCCGGTTTTATTGTTTGGTTTATCTTAGGGCTTATGTTGCTATTGGCTGAGATTGGTTGGCGTGTAGGGAATCACATTGCACAAAAAGAAGCGGCTGAAAAAATTACCACCCATGACACTTACCAAGGCGCCTTATTTGGGGTGATGGCGCTACTGATTGCGTTTAACTTTTCCGGCTCGGTGAGTCATTTCGATGCGCGTCGGGACTTGAATGAGCAAGAATCTATAGCGGTTAGTAAGGTTGGAAAGATGATCAAAGCTTTACCTTCGGATGAAACCAAGGATATTGGAGTCACATACCAGCATTACGTTGATGTTCGAGTAAATTTATTTAAGAAGCCTGTCAAGCTTGAGCAGTTGGAGGCACATCTGTCTGAACTCAGTGACTTATCTGAAAAAATGCTGAGGGATAAGGGAAAGATTGTTCGAGATACGCGCGGCTCCAGTCCAGAAGTCATTGATTTGGTCAGTAGACTCTCCGTTGCAGTGGATTCTATGGTGAGCATTCATGAGAGGCAATTGATTGCCAGTAAACGTCATCCGCCGGCAATTCTGTTTGCCGCTACTTTTTTACTATGCTTTATCACTTCCTTTGTTGCTGGCTACACACTTGGGATGAAGATGAAGCGAGATTGGATATTGACTACTTTATTTGCCGTCGTGACAACGGGCGTCATCTTTATGATGCTCAATTTGGAATTTCCAGCGGTAGGAATGATTGACTTTGATTCATTCGAAGAGAATATTGGTAGTACGTATAAATTGACTGACAGGAAATCATGATGATTGAATACAAACGTCCAGACGGCCAATTGGTAAATGCCTATTTAGCCGAACCCAAGATAGAAAATGCCCCTGGCATTGTGGTGATTCAGGAGTGGTGGGGTCTAAATGATCAGATTAAAGGGGTAGCTGATCGCTTGGCTGAAGCAGGCTATCGCGCTTTGGTACCAGACTTATATCGAGGGAAATTGGCACTCGAGGCGAATGAGGCGGAGCACTTAATGAGTGAGCTCAACTTTGGTGAGGCTGCCGGTCAAGATATCCGAGGTGCGGTTCAGTACTTGAAGTCCACCGCTAGCTCTAAAGTCGCGGTGACGGGCTTTTGTATGGGCGGCGCCTTAACAGTGTTATCAGCATGCAATGTTCCCGAGCTTGATGCGACTGTTGTCTGGTACGGCTATCCACCGCTTGAGTATGTTGATGCCAACGCAGTCAGCAAGCCGATGATGGCTCACTGGGCTTTGCATGATGATGCTTTTGCTATTGGCGGCGTCGATCATTTAGAAGTAAAACTTAAAGAGGCCGGCGCTCAGTTGGAGTTCTATCGTTACGATGCTAAACATGCCTTTGCCAACGAAGAGGCTGACTCCAGAAATCTACCATTCTTAAAGTATCAGGCTGATGCAGCTAAGCTTGCCTGGACTCGCACCATGGATTTTCTCAAGAAACAATTGCAAACTTAATTCATCACAACATATAACGTCATGCATCTCTTCGCCGAAAATCTAGCAGTAGAAATTTCTAGTTACTATCGCAATCTAGCACTAGCTCATGGTGTGATTCCCAAGGTTTTCACCTTAGTGAATAGCGATGGCGATCAATACCTCTTTTTCATTGATGATCTGCGCATGGAAGAGGCTGAAGAGTCACAGTTTTTAGCATACATTGTTCAAGCACATGATGCCGTTTGTTATGCTAGAGGAACGCTTGTGATCCTAGATAAGACGCAACAACTTATCGAGTTTGCTGTGATTGATCGGGATAACGAAGAGGCTATCGTGTGCTCTGCTGAGTTAACGCGCGATATGGATGACAAGCCAATTGGCCTTACTGAGTTTGAGAAGGCCTTGGCACCTAAGAAGTCAATCTTCTTTGCGGGCTTGTTTAACTCCCAGAGTCTTTCGGAAGAAAAGACTGAAGACTTTCAGAGCCTATGGGATGAGATGAAGGGCAAGATTCTTCATAGAACCATGGGCATATAGCCACCTAGAATGACGCCTCAACAGAAGCAGTCCTTTATAGAGGGCTTCAAAGAGATGTCGCACTCAGGTGTGACGATCTTAACTTGGGGATTTGTCACCGGCATTGCCATGGCCAAGTCGACCCTAACAGTGCACCAAGCACTTGCAATGAGTCTCTTAGTCTATGCAGGCTCATCACAGTTGGCAGCGCTTCCGCTGATTGCAGTAGGCCTGCCGATTTGGATGATCTTGATCACCTCATTCATGGTGAACTTGCGTTTTGTTATTTTTAGTCTTGGCTTACAAGCCCATTTTTCCTATTTGCCTCTGTGGCGCAGAATCTTCGTTGGGTATTGCACGGCAGATTTCGGTTACCTCTTATATATCAAGCGTTATCCAAAGCCACAAACAGCACACGAATTACACGCTGATCATCAGCATCTACGTTTGCAATGGATGCAGGGTATGCAGTTTGCAAATTGGAGCATATGGCAGGTGGGCTCTATTAGCGGGATTCTGTTAGCCAGTCAAATACCAAATAGTTGGGGGCTTGAATTTGCTGGCGCCATTGCTTTACTGGCCATCATCGTTCCTATGCTCGATCGAGCATCTGCTCGTTGGGCGGCCCTAACTGCAACAGTTGTTGCTGTTGCCACCTATGGCATTCCGTTTCGACTCAATATTGTTTTGGCAATTGGGGCAGCATTGATTGTGGGCATGATGACCGATAGGTCACCTAAAGGGAGTACGCCTTAATGCAGATCGATCTGAACATTGCATTCCTGCTGATCGGGATGGCCGTAGTGACAGTTTTGACTCGCGGCTTCTTTCTGATACTGGGTGAGAGAGTTAAAATCTCTCCTTTGGTTTTAGAGGCAATACGCTTTGCACCATTGGCAGCGATGATCGCGATCTTGGCTCCTGAGATCTTTTTGCCAGCCAATGCTTCCAGCGCTGCTCAGTTTGACATCCATCTCCCGAATATCTGGGGTGGCATAGCAGCCCTGATTGCCTTTTATTTCAGCAGAAAAATGGTCTTCACCTTGGTTGTCGGAATGGCAGTCTTTACGGCTATCCGATTTTGGGCTTGAAATAGGGGTTATTCGCCCCCATATAAGGTCTAGCAAGAGTATTTGGTGCCCAGGAAGGGACTCGAACCCCCACAACCTTACGATCGCCAGCACCTGAAGCTGGTGCGTCTACCAATTTCGCCACCTGGGCATGCCACTATTATAGAGGGATGGGTGAATTGGTGACTTTTCTAACCCAAATGGCTTTTCCCTTCAGACTTGATGGTTTGATACAGTGGGCTTATTCGTAACAAAAATAGATATCTGTAGATATCAATATATATATATATAAACACAGGGCAAGTATTGCCGAAGGAATTAAATGCGTAAAGCAAAAGACTTGGTGCCTCGCGAGGCTGACCGCTTAGGGACAGTTCAAGGACACCGAGATGGATTTGGATTTGTGATTCCGGATGATGGTGGTGAAGATATTTTCCTTTCGGAAAAGGAAATGTCACGCGTCATGCACGGAGACAGAGTGAATGTACGGGTATTGGGAACTGATCGACGTGGTCGCCCTGAAGGGCAGATTGTTGAAGTTGTGCTGCATGCGAACAAAGTAGTGATTGGCCGTCTCTTAAATGAGAATGGTGTATTAATCGTTGCGCCAGAAGATATGCGGATCGGTCACGATATTTTGATACCACCAAAAGCACACGGCAATGCGAAGTTAGGTCAAGTGGTGAGTGTCGAGATCATCGACTATCCAGATAGCTATCGACAAGCAGTCGGCCGGGTTGTAGAGGTGTTGGGTGAGATTGATGACCCAGGCATGGAAATAGAGATTGCTGTACGCAAGTATGGCGTTCCTCATGAGTTCTCAGCCGCTGCGATGAAAGAAGCTGCCGCATTGCCGGATACCGTTCAACAAGCTGACCTTGAAGGCCGTGTTGACTTACGTGACATACCCTTAGTTACCATTGACGGTGCAGATGCGCGTGACTTTGATGACGCCGTCTATTGCGAACCCGTCATGTACGGCAAAACCAAAGCATGGCGCCTGATTGTGGCGATTGCTGACGTTTCTCATTATGTAAAGCCAGGCCATCCATTAGATGACGAAGGTTTGTTGCGAGCAACATCGGTGTATTTCCCAAGACGGGTGATTCCGATGCTGCCCGAGAAGATCTCCAACGGTTTGTGTTCTCTGAACCCCGGCGTAGATCGCTTATGTATGGTCTGTGACTCGGTTGTGGACAATAACGGTATTGTTTTGGCTTATCAGTTTTATCCGGCGGTCATGCATTCAGCTCAGCGCTTTACTTATGACACGGTGTGGGAGATTCTATCTAATAGCAAGGGGCCTGAAGCTGCACGCTTTGCTGATTTCAGACCGTTATTGGGCAATCTCTATTCTCTGTACAACATCTTGCTGGAAGCCCGCCATAAGCGTGGCGCTATCGAGTTTGAAACGACTGAGACACAGATTATTAGTAATGAGCTTGGAAAGATTCTCAGAATTGAGCCGCGTCTGCGCAATGATGCTCATCGCTTGATTGAAGAGTGCATGTTGACGGCGAACGTTTGCGCAGCTGATTTTATTGATAAGAACAAACACCTCAGTCTGTATCGTGTTCATGGCGAACCATCGGAAGAGAAGTTGGTAACTTTGCGCCAGGTATTACGTACATCCGGCTTATCTCTAGACGGCGGCGAGAAACCCAAGCCAAGAGATTTTGCCAAGCTCATGCGTGAGATCAAAGATCGACCTGATGCCAATATGTTGCAATCGGTTGTGCTGCGTTCTATGCAACAAGCGATGTATCAGCCAGACAATGAAGGCCATTTCGGTTTAGCGTATCCAGCGTACTCTCATTTCACCAGCCCAATTCGCCGCTACCCAGATTTGCTCACGCATCGGGTGATTAAATCGATCCTAGCGAAGAAGCCTTATGTACCCGTGTTGCCTCCGTTGGTTCCATTGAATCTAACATTGCCACGTAAGGGCAAAGGCAGGGAGAATGCAGTCAATGCCAAGAAATCCCATAGCGATGGAAAAGATGCTGCCGCTAAAGGCACAAGGTTACCGAAAGGCGCCAATGCGGCTTTACCGATTTGGGGGCAATTGGGCGTTCACTGCTCATCTAACGAACGACGCGCTGATGAAGCATCCCGCGATGTTGAGGCGTGGTTAAAGTGTTACTACATGCGCGATCATTTAGGTCAAGAGTATGCGGGCGCTGTTACTGGTGTCGCTAACTTTGGCCTGTTTATTCAGCTGGAGAATCTTTTTGTTGAGGGTATGGTGCACGTGACCGAACTCGGTGGAGATTATTTCCAATACGACGAGGCGCGCCAAGAGTTACGGGGTGAAAGAACGGGTATTCGTTATCGCTTGGGCGATCGCGTGCATGTGTTAGTCAGCCGCGTCGATTTAGATGCCCGCAAGATCGAATTTAGTCTGGTCAAGGCTACTGGCGCTGAGGGCGGTGGATCTAGTAGACGCCAATTGATTTTAGCGAGCGATACTGGCAGACCTAATAAGATTGCTGCTTCCAAGAAGAGTCGACCCTCAAGTAAAACGCCCACTAAACATGGTGGCGTCAATGTGAATGCCGCTAAGTCAGCAGGCAATCTAGGAGCCTCTCAGTCAAAGAGTAAAGCAAGCCGCAAAGGTGGAAAGCCGGGTGGAAAATCATCTAATCCTGGAAGATCTTTAGGTAAGCCCGCCGGCAATAAACCGCCAGTACGTAGTACCAAGGCTAAGCGAAAGTAAGTAAAACAGAATGAAACAAATATTAGTAGGTTTTCATGCAGTACAAGCGAGGCTTCGAGTAGATCCAGCAAGCTTGAAGTCAGTCTATTTTGACTCTGGTCGTCGCGATCGCAGGATGGGTGATTTTTTAAAGCAAGCCGAAGAAGTATTGGGCGAACGCTTGCATGCTGCTGATGCAGAAAGACTCCATAAGCTCACCGGTCATGATCGTCATCAAGGGGTTGTCGCCTTGGCTGAAAAAATGACTGTATCTCGAACGATTACGGAGGTCATTGAAGATGTTGCGGGTACACAGGAGAAGCCACTGTTCTTGGTGCTCGATGGTGTTACTGACCCCCATAACTTTGGTGCCTGTTTGCGAGTTGCCGATGGTGCAGGTGTGGATGCGGTAGTGATACCAAAAGATCGCTCAGCTTCCATTAACGCCACTGTGAGCAAGGTCTCTAGTGGCGCATCTGAAGTTATCCCCGTATTGACAGTTACCAATCTGGTTCGCAGCATGCGTGAAATGCAAGAAGCTGGTGTTTGGTTAATTGGTACCGATGATGAAGCTACTAAATCCATCTATGACATTGATCTCACTGGTCCAATTGCGATTGTGATGGGTGCTGAGGGTGAGGGCATGCGGCGTCTAACGCGTGAGACTTGCGATGAGCTCGTACGCATTCCTATGCAGGGTGTAGTTGAAAGTCTGAATGTCTCAGTTGCAAGTGGCGTATGCTTGTATGAGGCCTTAAGACAGCGCTTGTCTAAAGCCGCAAAGTAGTCCCATCCTTGTTATAACAATAGGGGGTTATATGAAATGCAATATTGGACACACTGATCGCGTACTGCGCATGACCGTTGGCGTTACTTTGATGGGTCTTGCTGGGTACGGAATTGTTGGTGCATGGGGTTGGATTGGCATCATTCCGCTGGTAACTGGAATGATGGGCAATTGCCCTGCGTACAGTCTGCTCGGCATTAATACTGCTAAGAAGTAATTAATAAAACTATTTAACAGCCTTGTTATGAAAATCCTTAGCAAAGCCATCCTGCGGGGTGGCTTTTCTTTACCGCCGACAGTCCGCTATCGG
>NZ_JACVPS010000010.1 GCF_018881755.1 Polynucleobacter finlandensis
TGATGGGAATTCATAATGGGAGAATTTTATATGACTTTTCCTTCCTCGATCATGAGTCTGCTTGCTTAATTGGTGCAGGCAATAAAAAAGGGGTCCGAAGACCCCTTCTAAACTGAATTTGCTGTTTTAATGACCAGCATTCTTGTTGGCATCATCAATAAAGCGCTTACGAGCCGGCGCCAAAATGAACTTTGCCGCAAAGGCCGCAGCAATCGTCACGATTGCGCCCGCAATGAAAACCGTATTCCAATTCCCGGTTGAGGAAAGAACGGATGCCAAAGGTACCAATAAAGAAGCGGTTCCTTTTGCTGTATATAAGGTGCCAGCATTACCAGCCGCATTTTTTACACCAAATGTATCAGCACAGATCGCTGGAAAGATCGAGAAAATTTCACCCCAAAACAAGAAGATCAATGCAGCAAAAGTCATAAATGCATATGGGTCTTTACCAAAATGCATCAAACCGAGCATTGATAAACCTTCACCAAGGAAAACAAAGAACATAGTGTTCTCGCGCCCAAAACGATCTGAAATAAATCCACACAGTGGGCGAGTGAAACCATTGCACAGGTTATCAATGGATAAAGTCATTGTGAGTAGTGGCAAGGTGGTGCCAAATAACACCATCGGCAATTTCGCAAGACCCCAATCTTTAGCAATCGGACCAATTTGCGCCGTCACCATCAAACCACCAGCAGCTACAACCACGAAGATGACATAGATTAGCCAGAACAAAGGTTTTCTGATCATTTGTCCGGAGGTATAGTCCACCTTAGTGGTAACGATACGAGGAGCTGGCTGCACGCCCTTGGGAGGCGTTGGTTTTGTCATCAACAAAGCCAATAAGAAAATCAGCGCGCCTTGTGCAAGACCAAAGAACAGGAAGGCATGCTCATAGCCATCGGCAAGAATCATATTGCCAATTGGAATTACTGTAATTGCTGCGCCAGCTCCAAAGCCTGCTGCAGTCAAACCAGCAGCTAGACCACGTTTATCCGGAAACCATTTCAGCGCATTACCAACGCAAGTGCCGTAAACACAACCAGCGCCAATACCAGCAACAACAGCTGCTGCATAAAGCATTTCGAGTGAAGTTGCATAACTATCCATCACCCAACCAGCTGCAGCAAATACAGAGCCGATCAAGATAACGATGCGAGGTCCAAATTTATCAACCATCCAACCTTCAACTGGAACCAGCCAAGTTTCTACTACGATGAAGATTGAGAAAGAGAGTTGGATTGCAGATAAAGCCCAGCCAGTTTTAATCTGAATGGGGTTAACAAACAAAGTCCAGGCATATTGAAGATTGGCAACCAATCCCATGCAAATAATTCCGAATACCAACTGCGCCCAACGGTTATGCCATGGCTTACTCACGATTTATGCTCTCCTGATTATTTCTTTTTGTAGATTACGCACCCTCTTTAAGGGCTCAGTAATTCTCAGACATCAACCCTTTAATTATCTTGATGATCATCAAGATAATTTCATTTGCGCACTAGTGATTACCCCTAAACCAAGTAATTAAATTACAAGGCACTTCTGCTTAGTCGCCAGCACTCCCAATTCCCTTTGGGCATAAAAAAAGCCACCCGAAGGTGGCTTTTTGAATTACTGTAATTTTTAAATTACATTCCGCGATAGGCGCCGTCAAAATCATAATGACGAGCAGGCTTGGCTTGGCTTGGCTTGCTTTCAGAAAAAAGCTGGTGAAACATATTCAATAACTGGGTCATTTGAATCTCCTTAAGGGTTAGTACCTACATTGTACCCTAATTTGGAGATTTATCTAGGGTAAACCCTTAAAAAGACTTAAATGTTTTGTTAGCAATAATTAACTTATAAGTCTTTGATTTAATTGAAAATAATCGCCATCAACGCCTGAGAGTCAAGGAATTAACTCAAATATCCACCTTGAGCACTCAAATTGGTGCCGCTTGCCGGAATCGAACTGGCGACCTTTTCATTACGAATGAACTGCTCTACCAACTGAGCTAAAGCGGCGGTAAATAAATTCTAGCGGAAGCGATCCAACAACTTCTTGCTCACTTTATCCAACTGAGTGGCATCTTTGATCAAGAACTGCAAGCCATTGGAATCTGCGATGAGTAGCGTATTGCCGGCAATGCGACGAATATCTTCTTCACCCTTGAGGCGAATGCGAGTTGGGCCGCGATCCGTCTCAATGTCCCAAATACTGGGGGTTGCGAAGGTTGAAACCTTGGTAATTTTTTCAATGACGGGCATGAACTCACGCGCAGCCAATTCTTCCTCAATAAGTGCGAGTTCGAACTCCGGAATGGCGGCGATATTCTCAAACCAGCAAAGCTCTTTGCCAGACTGATCCATTAAACATATGCCGGCACCTGGAGCGGTAATCGGAAACGCCCTGACTGGATGAATGCCCACGTGACGATGACCCGCAGCGTCAATCAAGACTAAGCGCCCTAATGAGTCGCGCTCTAACTGATGGGGCTTTGTATGTGCATTGAAATTACTCATACGCCACCACCAATATGTTTAGCGGCTTCTTGAAGCGCTTCTTCTTCGCGCTCATCAAGACTCTCACCGATAGCGCCACCTTCAACCAACTCAGCAGCATGGCGAAGTTGCGCTTGATACAGGGTGTAATAAGCGCCCTGCGCTTCCATTAGCTGGTCGTGCGAACCGATCTCCACAATCTCACCCTTATCCAATACCACCAAGCGATCTGCTTTTCTTAAGGTAGATAGGCGGTGTGCAATAGCAATCGTAGTACGACCTTTAACAAGGTTATCTAAGGCGCGCTGGATTTCTTTTTCAGTGGTGGTATCGACTGAAGAGGTGGCTTCATCCAAAATTAAGATGCTTGGATTGATGAGTAATGCACGCGCAATAGAAATTCGCTGACGCTCACCCCCTGATAAAGACTGGCCACGCTCCCCTACTAGAGAGTCATAACCTAGTGGCAGGCGCAGAATAAATTCATGGGCGTGGGCAGCACGCGCAGCCTCAATAATCTCTTCACGAGTAGCGTCCGGTTTGCCATATGCAATGTTCTCTGCAATCGTGCCAAAGAACAAAAATGGTTCTTGTAAGACTAGGCCGATGCGCTTGCGATAGTCAGCAATACCAATACTGCGAATATCGCGCCCATCTAAAGTAATGGCGCCTGCGCTGACATCATAGAAACGGCAAATCAAATTGACTAGCGTGCTCTTACCAGATCCACTATGGCCTACCAGACCAATCATTTCGCCAGGAGCGATATCAAGATCAATGCCTTTGGACACCGCACGATTACCGTAGCGGAAACCCACGCCACGCAGAGCGATGCGGCCTTTTACATCCATCAAAGGGGCGGGATTGATTGGCTCAGGAACGCTAGAGACGTGATCCAAAATATCAAAAATTCGCTTAGCCCCTGCAGCAGCCTTTTGAGTATGCGAAACAATGCGGCTCATCGAATCTAGACGAATATAGAAGCGGCCAATGTAGGCAAGAAAGGCAATCAATACGCCAACAGAAATTTTCTGATGAGCCACTTGCCATATACCAAAACCCCAAACCACCAAGAGACCAGTCTCAGTCAACAAGGTAACCGTTGGTGAGAAAAGGCCCCACACACGATTGACGCGATCATTAATTTGCAGATTGTGTTTATTCGAATCCACAAAACGCTTGAGCTCACGATCTTCTTGAGCAAAGGCTTTCACCACCCGAATTCCCGGAATCGTATCTGCCAAAATATTCGTCACTTCGGACCAGATGCGATCAATCTTTTCAAAACCAAAGCGCAACTTATCGCGCACTGCATTAATCATCCAAACAATAAAAGGCAAAGGCGCTAGAGTGACTACAGCAAGCAATGGATCAATCGATACCAAGATCGCAGCAGTCATTGTGATCATCAAGACATCGGTTACAAAATCGAGTGCATACAGCGAGAGGAAAACACAGATACGATCTGTCTCAGCGCCGATACGGGCAATCAGGTCGCCCGTTCTCTTGCCACCAAAGTATTCCAAAGAAAGCTTGAGTAAATGCTCAAAGGTGGTGTTGCGCAAATCAGCGCCAATCCGCTCGCTTACAAGCGCTAGTAAATAGGTTTTCCACCAACCCAATCCCCAAGCTACTAAGGCGGCGCCAAACAAGGCGAGTAAATACATGCTGGCCAAATGAAAATCAATCGGTAGGCCTTTTTCGTATGGAATCAATACGTGATCCATTAAAGGCATGGTGAGATACGGCGGAATTAAAGTCGCCCCAGTCGATAGCAGGGTCAACACAAAACCCAAGAGTAATTGCCGCTTGTAGGGGCGAGCAAAACGCCAGAGCTTAAATAAAGTCCAAGTTGAGGGTGGCTGATCAAGCTCAGGATCACATGTAGGACAAGCGTCTGAGTTTGCCGGTTTGGGAGTTAAACAAACTGGGCATACCTGCTTGTCGTATTCGCTCGATTCAACAACTTCTCCGCTAGGTGTGTGCCCTTGGGATAGTTGTTTAAAAGCAGACTGAAGACGTAAAACTTGAGGGTTCACTGCTAGCGTGAAATGCCAAATCCTGTGCAAACGATCGGAACTTTCCAGTTTGAGGCTACCTACGCCAGCATGATCGCCATGCAAAAGATGTGCACCATCACTCATTGACCAAGACTCAAAGCCTTTACCGTCAGTCCAAACCAAGCCCTGATCAACCAACAAAAGGAGACTTTTTTGGAAGCGCAGATCTCCATCCAAATCCAGTTCGACCCACGCCAGTATGGCTTCAAGGTTTCGGATGGGGGATGTTGAGGACCCTAAAACACCTTGCCAATCGCTTGGCAGTGTGGAGGTAAACGGGAGAATTTCAGGCTTCATTGACCCTAAAAGTATAGTGGAGCTGGGTTTTTTCTATTTATAGCTAGTGTCAACTTTAATGACTGGAAAGCCGTTAAAGTTGACAGTAAGGCTTTTTATATATTTTTGCCAATTTTGTGGATTTCCAATAACTACTAGAAACAGAGAGACGGTCTGACGGTTCCCGCCCTAACAGGCGCCAACCCTAGCTATTCCACACATGCCCCAATTACTAGATAAAACCATTGAGATTCTGAGTGTTAAGCATCTCCGTGGTCCCAATATGTGGACTTACCATCCCGTTATTGAGGTTTGGATTGATATTGGCGATCTGGAAGATTACCCATCCCATCTCATTCCTGGCTTTTATGAGCGCCTAGTCAAAGCCCTACCTAGTCTTCAAGAACATCGTTGCAGCTATGGCGAAGCTGGCGGATTTCTCAAGAGAGTTGAGGAAGGCACTTGGCCGGCGCACATCATGGAGCACCTCACCTTAGAACTCCAAAACTTGGCTGGCATTCCAGGTGGTTTTGGTAAGGCACGTGACGGTGATCGCCGTAGCGTTTACAAGGTGATGGTGAGTGCTATTAATGAAGAAGTTACACTGACTGCTCTGAAATACGCTCGTGATCTTTACCTTGCATTAGCCCAAGACAACAAAGACTGTGTTGCTGAAGTACAAACCATTGTTGAAAATCTCCGCGAACTGGGTGATGATCTTTTACTAGGACCCAGTACCGCCTGCATTGTGAATGCCGCTGAAGAGCGTGGCATTCCATCCATCCGTTTGTCAGAAGGTAATTTAGTTCAACTGGGTTACGGGGCAAAGCAACGGCGCATTTGGACTGCCGAAACTGATCAAACTAGCGCGATTGCTGAAACTATTTCCAGAGATAAAGATCTCACGAAGAGCTTACTTGCTAGCGCTGGTGTACCTACTCCAGAAGGCAGGACTGTTACTAGCCCAGATGATGCTTGGGAAGCAGCGCAAGACATTGGCTTACCAGTTGTGGTTAAGCCCATTGACGGTAACCATGGTCGTGGCGTTTTTATTAACCTGTACACCCAACAAGAAATTGAAGCTGCTTATGCAGTAGCCATTGAAGAAGGTAGTGAAGTTCTCGTTGAACGTCATATCGTTGGCGACGAGCATCGCCTATTGGTAGTTGGCAACAAAGTAGTTGCTGCTGCAAAAGGCGAAACCGTTTGGGTGACTGGTGATGGCAAACACACCGTACACGAACTCATTCAGATTCAGATTAATTCCGATCCCCGTCGCGGCACCGCAGAAGAGCATCCTCTCAACCCAGTACGGATTGACTCTGCAGTGGAGTTGGAGCTAGCACGTCAGAAACTCACCGGTGCAAGCATTCCGGCCGCCGATCATAAAGTACTGATTCAGAGTAACGGAAACGTTGCTTTTGATGTCACCGATTTAGTTCATCCTGATGTTGCTAGCCAAGTGGCCTTAGCTGCGCGCGTGGTTGGCCTCGAGATTGCCGGCGTCGACTTAGTAGTACAAGACATCAGCAAACCACTTGAATCACAAAATGGTGCGATTGTTGAAGTCAATGCAGGCCCTGGTTTATTAATGCATCTAAAACCGGCTAGCGGTAAACCACAGCCGGTTGGCAAAGAGATTGCTGACCATCTCTTCCCACCTGGTACAGATTTCAGAATCCCGGTAGTCGGTATCTGTGGTGAGCGTGGCAAAACACCTGTTGCAGAAATGATTGCGTATTTCTTAAGATTAACGAATCGCTATGTCGGACTATCAAGTAGTAAAGGCTTATCTTTTGGCAACCGTACTATTCCCAAAAGCAATGTCACCAATTGGGAAAACGCTCGCCGCACTTTGTTAAATCGCGCAGTTGAAGCTGCGGTCATTGAGAACAACCATCTATCCATGTTAATTGAAGGCTTGGCATATGACCGTTGCCAGGTGGGTGTTGTTTTGAACGTGGACCCTAAAGCGAATTTCCCGCAATATGCAATCTTTGATGAAGACCAAGTCTTTAGCATTGTTCGTACTCAAGTTGACGTTGTTCTACCTAATGGTGTTGCAGTACTGAATGCAGATGATCCAATGGTCGCGCAAATGGCAGAACTGTGTGACGGTGAAGTGATTTTCTTTACACAAAATCCTCATTCACCAATCATTGAAGAGCATTTTAAGAATGATGGACGCGCAGTCTTAGTGGGCAATCAACAACTTACCCTCAGACGTGGGAAGTTAGACCAAAAAAGTATTCCAGTACCTCGTCATTCAGAACCAAATGCGAATACCCCATGGAAGAGTATGAATCTTGGAGCGGCAATCGGTGCTGCATGGGCTTTAGATATCCCCTTTAATGTCATTGAAGCTGGCGCCGAAACCTTTGTTCCTGATACTAATACCGCAATAGGAGCTTAATTGGAAATCACCCGAATTCGGATGCTGCGCGGCCCCAACTTATGGAGCCGTCATACCGCTTTAGAAGCGATTGTGTCTTGTGAAGAATCCGAGCGTTCAATTGATTCCATTCCCCAGTTTGAAACCAAGATCCGCGCACGCTTTCCCCAGCTCGGTAGCATGCGTCGTGGCGGACACAATGAAGTGCTTTCTTTAGCGCATGCTCTAGAGCACGCAGCTTTAGGTCTACAAGCGCAAGCCGGTTGTCCCGTGACTTTTAGTCGTACAGTTCAGACTATTGAGCCCGGCGTTTATCAAGTGGTTGCTGAATATATTGAAGAAGTTGTCGGTCGCATGGCCTTTGACTTTGCCTTCGCTTTAATTCAGGCAACCCTAAACGATGCGCCATTTGATTTGGCTGCTGCCCTCTCTGAGTTGGATGCCCTTTATGAAGATGTACGCTTGGGACCAAGCACTGGCTCCATTGTGGACGCCGCTGTGCAACGCAATATTCCATTTCGCCGCATGACTGAAGGCAGCATGGTGCAGTTTGGTTGGGGTAGCAAACAAAAAAGAATTCAAGCTGCAGAAACCAGCGACACCAGCGCCATTGCTGAAGCGATTGCTCAAGATAAAGAGCTCACTAAAAACTTACTCGCCGCTGCCGGTGTTTCAGTACCCATTGGTGAGGTGGTTACGACTGCCGATGCTGCATGGGCAGCCGCTCAAAAAATTGGCGGTCCGATCGTACTCAAACCAAAAGATGGCAATCAAGGTAAGGGTGTCGTTGCCAACATTCAAACAGAAGAAGAGGTGCGAGCAGGCTTTGTAGTGACCCAAGCCTTTGGTCGCGACACGATTGTTGAGCGTTACCTTCCAGGCGCGGACTACCGTCTGCTCGTTGTTGGCAACCGTCTATCGGCTGCTGCTCGGCGTGAACCTGCTCAAGTAGTTGGTGATGGCAGCAACTCCATTGCCAAACTAGTTGAGATTGAAAACCAAAATCCATTACGGGGCGATGGTCATGCAACTGCACTGACAAAAATTCGTTTTGATGACATCGCCTTGGCGCATTTAGCCAGCTCAAATCTCACCCCAGAATACGTTCCCAAAAAAGGTGAGCGCGTCTTGTTACGCAATAACGCCAACCTGAGCACTGGTGGCACAGCTACTGATGTCACCGATGATGTTCATGCCGATGTCGCAGCTAGTGCTATTGCAGCAGCGCAGATGATTGGCCTAGATATTGCTGGCGTGGATATTCTGTGTGAGGCGATTTACAAGCCACTGGAATCACAAGGCGGCGGCATTGTGGAAGTAAATGCTGCACCAGGACTACGCATGCATCTCAAGCCCTCTTATGGCAAGAGCCGCCCTGTAGGTGAAGACATCATTAATATGATGTTCCCTCAAGGTGAGAATGGCCGTATTCCCGTGGTGGCTGTCACAGGTACTAACGGCAAAACCACGACTGTTCGCTTAATCTCTCATCTACTCAATGAGACAGGTCTGCGCGTTGGTATGACCACTACTGATGGTGTCTATATCAATCATAAGTTGATCGATTCGGGCGACTGTAGTGGCCCCCGTAGCGCGCGTAATGTCTTGATGCACCCTGATACCGACGCCGCCGTTCTTGAAACTGCCCGTGGTGGCATGTTGCGTGAGGGCTTAGGTTTTGACCGTTGCGAAGTGGCAGTCGTTACCAATATTGGCGAAGGTGACCACCTAGGCCTGAACTACATCACCAGTGTTGAGGATTTAGCCATTCTCAAACGTGTGATTGTGCAGAACGTGGCGCCTACTGGTGCGGCAGTTCTCAATGCAGCAGACCCAATCGTGGCAAAAATGGGTGATGTTTGCACAGGTCGCGTCATCTTCTTTGCTCAGAATCAACATCACCCTGTTATTGCAGCACACCGCGCCAAGAATAAAAAAGTAATCTACTTTGATGGTCACTACATTGTTGCCTCCAAAGGATCTCGCGTGATGTATCGCTTTCCGGTGAGTGAAATTCCATTCACACAAAATGGTGTTCTTGGATTCCAAGTAGAAAATGCGATGGCCTCCATTGGTGCAGCTTGGGCCTTAGGTTTAGATGCTGAAAAGATTGCGCGTGGCTTACATAGCTTTGAAAGCTCAGCCAATGCAGTCCCTGGTCGCTTTAATCAATTCCAACATCATGGCGCTACGGTGATTGCTGACTATGGTCACAACCCTGATGCTATGCGTGCATTGGCTAGAGCGATTGAGGCCATGAAGCCCAATAAGAGCCACGTGGTTATTAGTGGTGCTGGTGATCGTCGCGATGAAGATATTCGTGACCTGACTCGTATCCTAGGGAACGCTTTTGATAACGTCATTCTGTATCAAGACCAATGTCAGCGCGGTCGTGAAGATGGTGAAGTGCTCAAACTTTTACAAGAGGGTTTAGTAGGCGCTACCAAGACAAAACACATTAAAGAGATTCGTGGCGAGTTTTTAGCAATTGATACCGCACTCAATGATCTTGCTTCTGGTGATATTTGCTTGATCTTAATTGATCAAGTCGAAGAGTCCCTCGCCTACCTCAAGGGAAAAGTACAAGCTTAAGCGTGGTAGTGACGTAAACGATCAATTTCCTCTTTAGAACCCAACATCACCGAGACGCGCTCGTGCAGCTCAGTTGGCACTAAATCCATAATCAATTCTTTGCCATTGGTAGATGCTCCGCCAGCTTGCTCCACCAAGAAGCTCATGGGATTGGCTTCGTACATCAAGCGTAATTTGCCAGGCTTGTGTGGTTCGCGCTGATCCCAGGGATACATGAAGATACCACCGCGAGACAAAACGCGATGCACATCAGCGACCATCGAAGCAATCCAACGCATATTGAAATCTTTGTCACGCTCGCCACTGGTACCAGCAAGGCATTCTTCAACATAGCGACGCACTGGCTCGGCCCAATGGCGCATATTAGACATATTGATCGCAAACTCTTTAGTGGAGTGAGAGATTTCTACTGCATGCTTGATGAGAATGAATTCACCGGTCACCTTATTCAAAGTAAACATTACTACGCCGTCACCCAAAGTTAAAGCCATGGTGGTTTGAGGGCCGTAGACCACATAACCGGCAGCAACTTGGTGGCGACCAGACAACAAGAAATCAGAAGTCTGCAATGGTGCTTTAGGTTCTTGCTTTTTCAATACAGAAAAGATAGTGCCAATAGAAACATTGACATCAATATTCGAAGAGCCATCTAATGGATCAAATAAGAGTAGATAGTCGCCAATGCCCTGCACGGGTAGCGGCAGCTCCATTTCCTCGGAAGCTAAGCCAGCCAAAGATTTGCAAGTCTGCACGCCATCTATTAATAAATCATTGGCAATCACATCCAGCTTTTGCTGAACTTCACCTTGCACATTGCCTGTTCCAGCGGAACCCAACAAACCAATCAAGGCACCTTGCGCTACTTCATGACTCAGTGTGTTGCAAGTATCAGCTACTGCCAATAAAAGTTCTTGCAGGCCAGCGGGCACAGCAGCACCTTTTACCTTGGTCTTCTCGAGGTATTGCTTGAAATTGGTCTTTAAGCTGGTTGGGGCGTTCAAAAAATGATTCTCCGTAGTGTTTCGTAGTGCTTGTTAGTGCTCTATTGGTAATTAGGGTCTATTTTGCCCTGTTATGAGTCTTAATTTCCCAATGCCTTAGAAATTACCTCTCTGACATCAGCAGAGAGGGTCTTGCAGGCGGCCACTTCTTCTAAATACGCATGCATCTTGCCTTGATAGGGTTGGGCAAAAAGACGCCAACGATCTAAAGCCCTTGCTAAACGAGCTGCAACCTGAGGGTTGATTGGATCGAGCGCTAACACCGCCTCAGCCCAAAAGGCATAGCCGCTGCCATCAGCCTGATGAAAGCTTGCAGGATTATTCATGCAAAAGGCATGAATCACACTGCGCACACGATTGGGGTTATTCATCTTGAATGCTTCATGCTCACGCAAGCGATACACATCTGTCAGGGTCGGCTCGGCGCCATCGACTGGTGGGCGACTCGATTGCAAAGCAAACCATTTATCCACCACCAAAGGATCATCGGCAAAGCGCTGATAAAAATCAGCTAGGCATTCTTTTGCTGCTTTTGCTCCATGAATTACCAAGCCAGCTAGAGCCGCATAGCGATCAGTCATATTGTCAGCATTTTGGTATTGATTGACTGCCATAGCGGACCAGATCATCGCATCCGCTTCCAGCAACATACTTAATGAGAGGTTTTTAAGAGCACGCTTACCCGCACTAATGGCGTCAGGTTTAAAGCCATCAGGTGTTTGCATTTGTTGATACAAAGCAGCCCACTCTAAGCGCAAGCCACTGGCCAGCGCTCGACGGAATGCCCGTCTTGAGCCAAAGATCTGCTGTGGATCGACGCTAGCGCACTGCTCGTACAAGTAGGTTTCAGCGGGAAGGGTTAAAGCAAGCTCTTTGAAAGCAGGGTCCAACTCGGAATCCATCAAGAGATCGCGGTAGGCATTCATTAACTGCTCGTCGGGCAAACGATTTTCCAAAATCATTTGCATTGCCAACTTCTGACCAGACTCCCAACGATTAAAGGCATCGTCATCATTTGAGAACAGGGTCAATAAATCCGCTTCACTCTGTGCAAAGTCGAAATTGATTGGCGCTGAGAAATTGCGATTAATCGATAGAACGGGGCGCTCGTCAATATTATCAAAAGTCCAAGATTGCTTTATTTCTTTAAGCTCGAGCAACTGCTCCACTTGATCATCAGCCGTGGTTAACAAGCGCACTTTCAACGGAATATGAAAAGGCTTTTTCTCTGTCTGACCAGGGCTTGCTGCACAGCTTTGACTTAAGGTGAGGTGATATTGCCTTTTAGCTGCATCGTATTGTTCTTCAACCTGAACGCGTGGGGTACCAGCCTGGCTATACCAATTTTTAAATTGACTGAGATCACGCTCGTTAGCATCAGCCATCGCTGCCAAGAAATCGTCACAAGTGACTGCCTGACCATCATGGCGCTTGAAGTACAGATCCATACCCTTGCGGAAACCATCAAGCCCTAATAAGGTTTGATACATGCGCACAACTTCAGCGCCCTTCTCATACACGGTAACGGTGTAAAAGTTATTAATCTCCTGATACTCATCCGGACGAATGGGATGTGCCATAGGGCCTGCATCTTCCGGGAATTGAAGTTGACGCAAGGTACGCACATCCTCAATACGCTTCACCGCTCTACCGGATTCACTACCCATTTGATCAGCAGAAAATTCTTGATCACGGAATACCGTAAGACCTTCTTTTAATGAGAGCTGGAACCAATCTTGGCAAGTCACTCGATTGCCAGTCCAGTTATGAAAGTATTCGTGTGCTACAACGCTTTCTATATTGGCAAAGTCCACATCCGTTGCCGTCTCAGGCTGCGCCAAGACGTACTTGGTGTTAAAAATATTCAAGCCCTTATTTTCCATGGCGCCCATATTGAAATCACTCACCGCCACAATCATGAAGCGCTCAAGATCTAGCTCTAAGCCATAGCGCTCTTCATCCCAATGAATCGAGGCAATCAAGGAATCCATCGCATGACGGGTTTTGTGGAGATCGTGTGGCTCAACCCAGATTTGCAATAGCTTTTTAGCGCCACTGCTAGTCGTAATGGTTTCTTCAATACATTCCAACTTGCCAGCTACTAGCGCAAACAAATAAGATGGCTTTGGAAATGGGTCTTCCCATATGGCGCTATGCCAACCGTTAGGCAACTTCTCAGTGCTCAGTAAATTTCCGTTGGCCAGCAACACTGGGCACTCTGTTTCACGTGCACGCAAGGTCACGCGGAACTTGGCCATCACATCTGGACGATCCAAGAAGTAAGTGATTTTTCTGAAGCCCTCAGCTTCACACTGCGTAAAGAAATTTCCATTTGAAACATACAAACCCATAAGGGAAGTATTTTTCTCAGGAACGCAGATACAAATGATTTCAACAACAAAGAGGTCTTTGCCATTATTGGGCAAAGAATGAATGCTGAGTGTTTCTGGTGTTAATTCAAAATGGCGATGCGCCTCGCCATTGATACGCAAACTAACAAACTCGAGCTCTTGTCCCTGCAACACCAAAGGCGTGCCAGCTTCATGACTTTTACCCGGCAACACCTCAAGCCGACTTTTAACAATCGTGCGCGCAGGATCCAATGCAATATCGAGCTCTACTTGCCCAAAGGTGTAATTTGGGGGGCGGTATTCGAGCCTACGAAAGCTCTGTGGCAGATCAGTTTTCATGTGGCAATTTTAGTCACCCTTGAGCTTAGCCCCAGATTAGCGTAGCAAGACCAATTGCAATGAACGTGACTGCTGCCACTGCATGCACCCATTTGATTGGCATACGCTTGGTAAATTTTTGACCGATCCAAACCGCAGGCGCATTGGCCAACATCATCCCCAAAGTAGTGCCTACTGTGACTGAGAAAACATCTGAATACCTCGCACCCAATGCAATAGTTGCGATTTGGGTTTTATCCCCCATCTCGGCCAAGAAGAACAAGCCAACGGTCAGCATGAATACCTGGAAAGCGCGATCAGCCACTTTAGAGCCTGCGGCATCATCAATATGGTCGGGAACTAAAAGCCACAGACCAATCCCCAGAAAACTCAGACTCAAGACCCACTTAAGGACCTCTGGGCTCATCAAAGTTGTGAGCCACTGACCCAAAAAGGCCGCGCAGGCATGGTTTGCGATCGTGGCAATAAAAATACCCCCAATAATGGCCATGGCCTGTTTGGGGTAACGGGCAGCCAGCATCAGGGAGAGCAATTGGGTCTTATCACCCATTTCAGCCAAGGCAACTACCCCAGCAGACAGCGTTAATGCAGAAAGGTCCATAGATTCAGTTAGTTAGGTATTTTCTATCAATATCGTTAATTAATACAATTTGGCTATTACACCACTGAGTCCTACACTTACGACCATACAAATAGTGATGAATGTCACCCACAAGCATAGAGGATACAAATGACAACTCGCGAAGGTAGTTTAGAGGCCCCAACCCGCCATCCCTTAGATTGGCAAAACCCGAAGTTCTACGACAAAGTCGATCTCGAAAATGAGATGGAGCGTGTGTTTGATCTTTGCCATGGTTGCCGTCGTTGTGTCAGCCTCTGCGGCTCCTTTCCGACTCTCTTTGATTTAGTCGATGCCACAGAAGATCTAGAGATGGCTCAAGTGGATAAGGCAGATTACCAACAGGTAGTGGATCAATGTTACCTCTGTGATGTTTGCTACATGACCAAATGTCCTTACGTCCCACCACACCCTTGGAATATCGATTTCCCGCATTTAATGCTGCGCGCTAAGGCCGTTAACTTCAAAGATGATAAAGCAACCTTCCGCGATAAATTACTTTCCTCCACAGATAAGCTTGGGCACTTTGCAGGAATTCCGATCGTGACGCAAGCTGTTAATGCAGTAAACAGCAAAGGCCTTGCGCGTTTAGTGATGGAAGGCGCTCTAGGCGTTGATAAAAATGCTTGGATTCCGGAATACGCCACTAAGACCTTCCCTCAAGTTGCCGAGAAATCAGAAAACTTACCCGTCATTGATGGCAAGAAGACTCCTGGCAAAGTGGCCATCTACGCCACTTGCTATATCAATTACAACGAGCCTGGCATTGGCCAGGATTTGATTAAGGTTCTTAAACACAATCAAATTCCATATGAGCTAGTAGACAAGGAAGCTTGCTGCGGTATGCCTAAGTTGGAATTGGGTGACCTAGAGTCGGTTGCGGAAAATAAAGAAAAGAATATTCCAAAGCTCGCGAAATTAGCGCGTGAAGGTTATGCCATCTTGACGCCGATTCCTTCTTGCACGCTGATGTTTAAGCAAGAACTCCCACTAATGTTCCCTGCCTGCGAAGATACGCAATTGGTGAAAGAGGCAATGTGGGATCCGTTTGAATATTTCGTGGCACGCAATTCCGATGGCTTACTAAAGACAGACTTCTCCACTGAACTTGGTCACGTCAGTTATCACATGGCTTGCCACTCACGCGTGCAAAACGTCGGTCAGAAAACAGCAGAAGCATTGCGCTTGGTACCCGGCACAGAAGTCAATGTGGTTGAGCGTTGCTCTGGCCACTCTGGCACATGGGGTGTAAAGAAAGAGTTCCATGAAATGGCGATGAAGATTGGTAAGCCTGTCTTTAAAAGAATGGCTGAAGAAGAGCCAAACTACATTAGCTCTGATTGCCAACTTGCTGGTCACCATATTGAACAGGGTATGGAAGAGCTTGGCTTACCAAAAGCAGAAATGGCACACCCACTGACACTGCTTGCAAAAGCGTACGGTTTATAAATACAAATTTAATAGAACAGGAATACAGCAGTATGGGAAAAATTACCATCGATAGCCTTTTAAGCTTAGAGGCGTATCACAAGGAGCGTCCTGCCTTTCGTGAGAAAGCAATTACCGAGCGCCGCTTACGCACTGTTCATCTTGGCGATCACCTGACGATGATCTTTGAGAATGAATTTTTAATGCGCTACCAAATACAAGAAATGTTGCGTGTGGAGAAGACATTTGAAGAGGAAGGTATTCAGGATGAATTGAATGCCTACAACCCATTGGTGCCTGATGGGTCGGATTTCAAAGCAACGATGATGTTGGAATACCCCAATGAGGCTGATCGCAAAGTAGCGTTAGCAAAATTGGTAGGTATTGAGCATCAAATGTTTATTGAGGTCGAAGGTCAGCCACGCGTATACGCCATCGCCGACGAAGATCTGGAGCGCTCTACTGAAGAAAAAACCTCAGCAGTGCATTTCATGCGCTTTGATCTGACTGATGATATGAAAAAGGCCTTAAAGGCTGGCGCTCAGATGATGGTGGGTTGTGACCATAAGGAATATCCCATGCATGTCAAAACCCTTGCACCCGAAACGCTAGCCTCTTTGGTTTCTGATCTCAGTTAATTTTGCGCTAGGCAGCAATGAGCTCTTCGGCCGGGACGTAGTCCAGTCGTTGAGCTTGTGCCACGGGTTCCGAAGTTAGCATTCCACGATGCACACTCAAGCCATTGCGTAAGTGATGGTTGTTGGATAAAGCCTTCATCACCCCTCGGTTTGCTAATACCTCAACAAAGGGATAGGTTGCATTCGTTAAAGCAAAAGTTGAAGTTCTGGCAACAGCGCCTGGCATATTGGCGACACAGTAATGAATCACCCCATCCACTAAGAATGTAGGATCGGCATGAGTGGTTGGTTTAGAGGTTTCAAAACATCCGCCTTGATCAATCGCCACATCCACCACCACAGAACCAGCCTTCATCTTGCGCACCATTTCATGGCTAACTAACTTTGGAGCAGCCGCTCCTGGCAATAGGACTGCGCCAATCACGGCATCTGCGGCGCACACTTCACGCTCAACAGAAAGTGGATCGGAGTAAAAGGTTCGGACACGATTGCCGTATAGCGCATCAATATGACGCAAGCGCTCGATGTCGCGATCAAAGATACAAACATCCGCACCCATGCCCACCGCCATTTGCAGGGCATTACGACCGACAACGCCGCCGCCCAAGATGACAACCTTGGCAGGAGCAACCCCTGGAACGCCCGCCATCAAGACTCCAAGCCCTCCATGGGTCTTCTCTAGGTGCGCTGCTGCTGCCTGAATAGACATCCTTCCAGCCACTTCACTCATAGGGGCTAAGAGAGGTAAAGCACCATTCATCGAGGTAACAGTTTCATAGGCAATGCAAGTCGCACCAGAGTCAATCAAGGCTTTGGTTTGAACTGGGTCTGGCGCCAGGTGCAAATAAGTAAATAAGATTTGATCCTCTCGCAACATTGAACACTCTTGTGCTTGTGGCTCTTTAACTTTCACAATCATGTCTGCTTTGCTATAAACCTCGGCAGCACTGTTGATTAAGGTTGCTCCAGCAATGCGATAGGATTCATCACTTAAGCCAATCTGCGCTCCGGCACCCCGTTGCACGAGTACTGAATGACCTTGCTGACACAGTCCGCTAACATTACCTGGGGTAAGACCCACACGAAACTCATTGTTTTTAACTTCTTGAGGTACGCCAATAATCATTTCCATCTCCTTTATTTGAATTCACGACTCAGTTTTGTTTTGCGATGTAAGCCAGCGATATAAAACATCACTAAATACATGCCCAATAAACACGGACCTAATATCAAAGCAATCCGCGCATCCTCATGAAAGCCCATCAACACCACCACTAAGCAAATGAATGCCAATGCGAACCACGAGGAATACGGAGCCCAAGGCGCCTTGTAACTGAGCTCAGCAACTTGAGCTTTAGTTAAAGAGCTGCGGAATTTCATTTGGGTAATCAGAATGGCAATCCACACCATCAGACCCACGAAGGTGACAGCCGCCATAATGTATTGGAAGGCTTTATCAGGAACGAAGTAGTTCAGGATCACCCCCGTCATGCAGACTGCAACAGTAGCTATCACTGCGCGATGAGGCACCCCATACTTCGATAACTTGGCGAACGGCGACGGCGCATAACCATTGACTGATAAGGCATACAACAAACGCCCACCACTGAAGATGCCAGCATTGCAAGATGACAGCGCTGCTGTAATCACCACAAAGTTAATCAGACCAGCAGCTTCACGTAAACCAATGCGCTCAAACATCACCACAAATGGACTGCCGTGCTGACCCACTTGGTTCCAAGGGAAGATTGCCAAAATAACGAGAATGGCGCCCATGTAGAAAATCAAAATCCGCCACGCCAGTGAATCAATTGCCATCGGTATGGTTTTGCGTGGATTCTCAGCCTCTCCAGCCGATAAGCCAATCATCTCAATGCCGACATAAGCAAAGAGAACCATCTGCAATGACAGCAACATTCCAGAGATACCGTTCGGGAAAAATCCACCGTGCTGCCAGAGATTACTTAAACCAATCGGCTGCCAATCATTCGTAAATCCAAAGAGAATGACTGAACCGCCTAGCGCAATCATGGCTACAATCGCGACGACTTTGATTAAGGCAAACCAAAACTCAAACTCACCAAAAACTTTGACCGCAATCAAATTGATTAAGCCCATCAGCACAATCGATGAGAGCGCCCAAACCCATTGGGGGGTTTCAGGGAACCAGATTCCCATATAGATACCTACTGCGGTGACCTCGGCAATACCAACCACAATCCAATAGGTCCAGTAGCCCCATCCAACCATATAACCCGCTAGCGGGCCAACATAAGTATTTGCGTAAGCAGCAAAGGATCCTGCGACTGGTTCATGCACAGCCATCTCACCTAAGGCGCGCAGCACGATAAAAGCGACAATCCCGGCAAGCAAATAACCCAAGAGGATCGAAGGTCCTGCAATTTGAATAGCACTAGCCGATCCGAGAAATAATCCAACACCAATCGTTGACCCTAAAGCCATTAAACGAATATGTCGTACTTTGAGGTGGCGTTTCAGGCCATGTTGTTCAGTCTGCAAAAGAGACCTCCTTTCGATTTGTCGTTGGCAACTTACCAACCGAGCGAAGTCTAGGGATGTGTTTGCAGAAGTGCTAGAGGATAAAAGTATCCAAAGTGATTAAAACTTTAAAAACGAGAGTGGAAATGCTGCCTATCTACAGGCCAAGCGAATGAATGCAGAAAAATAAATTGGGGACTGCAAGAGAATCAGTAATTTCCTACAGGGAATCCCCTTAAGGATTGATTGTGGATTCTGAGAGTGGCACTGCAATCAGATTTAAAATCTCGGCTGCTGCGGCCAGTCCACAAGCAGCTGTCACCATTACAGTTGAGCCATAGCCTGAACAGGCAAGACCACCGCTAGAGGCTCCTGCCCGCGGCTCATGCGAGTAAATCGCGCGAATCCCAATTTTTCTCTTAAGATTTCTGGAGAAACCATGATCTTGCCTTAGCCCTTGGCGTACCTTCGCCAACAAAGCATCTTGCTCCGTTTTTGAAAGGTCATCACACCTTACAGAAGTGGGATCAGACTTGCCTCCCGCAGCACCACACATCACGAGTGCGCGATCATTTTTTCTTGCCCATACCGCCAAAGCGATTTTGGTTTGGACTGAGTCTGTGGCATCCAATACAAAAGCATTGGCCGGAATCAACACATCTAAATTACCCGGCTCTAAAAACGCATCATGGGAGGTCAAAGTGATCTCGGTATTAATTTGACGCATCCGCTCACTCATCGCCTGAACTTTGGCTTTGCCATACTCACCCTCTAGCGCATGCAATTGCCGATTCGTATTACTTTCGGCAACATGATCTAAATCAATCAAGACTAAATGGCCAATACCAGTTCGGGCTAGCGCTTCAGCGGCCCAAGATCCAACACCGCCCAGACCGGCCACTACTACCGTTGCTTGACGAAAGCGTTCGCGTAGCTCTGGGCCATAGAGCCGAGATACCCCACCAAAACGACGATCTTCTAAGTTAGTCTCAACCTTGTCTTCTGCCATAGCTTCTCTTTATACTGAATAAATGGACTCCATTGCTCAACTTCGTAAAAACTACACCATTGGACAACTCTCCGAAACGGAAGTTCCGGCTGATCCAATGCCACTTTTTCAGCTATGGTTTGATCAAGCAGTGAAAGCAGCTTGTCCAGAGCCCAACTCCATGACGCTAGCAACCGCTGATAAAGCAGGAAATCCATCAGCCCGTATTGTCTTACTAAAAGGCGCCGATCAAAACGGTTTTACCTTTTTCACTAATTACAGCAGTCAAAAAGGCAAAGAACTGGCTGAGCGCCCAAAAGCAGCGCTACTCTTTCATTGGCATGAACTAGAGCGTCAGGTCCGTATTAGCGGCACCGTCGAACGTGTTCCTGACAGCGAAAGCGATGAATACTTTCATTCTCGTCCAGCAGCCTCCAGAATTGGCGCCTGGGCTTCCCCCCAAAGCTCAGCCATTCCAAATCGTGAGTTTCTAGAAGAAGCTGAAAAGCGCTTTAAGACTGAGTTTGGCGAAGCCCCTCCCCGCCCAGACCACTGGGGTGGTTATCGCCTAAGACCTACTGCAATTGAGTTTTGGCAAGGCCGCCCCTCGCGCCTGCACGATCGCATTCATTACCAGTTAGATAGCGGGGTTTGGAAAGTAACGCGCCTAGCGCCTTAAGGTGGTTTAGGTAAAGCTATTCGAGATTAGCGCTTTAAATTTAGCTCTAAATTTTGCTAATTTTGGCGCAACCACTGCCATGCAATAGCCCTGACCTGGATGCTGACGGAAATAATCTTGGTGATAGTCTTCTGCTGGATAAATCACAGGCGCCGCATCAATCTCCGTCACAACGGGGTTGGCATAAATCCTAGATTCCTCTAGCTCTTTAACGACCTCATGCGCAATGGTATTTTGAATATCACTATGCGTAAAAATGACTGAACGATACTGAGTACCATGATCATTACCCTGGTAATTCAATGTAGTGGGATCATGGATCACAAAGAAAACTTCCAGCAGATCCCGAAAAGAAATGATTTGCTGATCAAAGTAGACGTCCACAATCTCAGCGTGTCCAGTTGCCCCAGTACAAACTGACTCATAACTGGGGTTTGGTCTAGCGCCGCCTGCATACCCTGAAACAACAGACTGAACGCCCTGAATTTGCTGATAAACAGCCTCAAGGCACCAGAAACAACCCCCACCAAGGGTGGCGCGCTCAAGCTTAGACAGAT
The DNA here is from genome assembly GCF_018881755.1 of Polynucleobacter finlandensis. Lineage (GTDB taxonomy): Bacteria > Pseudomonadota > Gammaproteobacteria > Burkholderiales > Burkholderiaceae > Polynucleobacter > Polynucleobacter finlandensis. Next base: position 20,904 of record NZ_JACVPS010000010.1, read on the forward strand.
TTTGTGTAGTAGTTTCACTCATGGCTTTATCCTACTGCTTTATTAAGTTACTTGCTTACGCACCTAGAAGACACCATGAATCGCTTTACGCTCCAGTTAGATGAAATCAAGGCAGCTTATGCTGCCGAACCAAACCCAAGCCTTGAAGTAAGACTAGAGCGCATTAGCCGCATTGAAAAAATGATTACTGCCAACGAAGAAAAAATCTGCAAGGTCCTTGTAGCAGATTTTGGCGTTCGCCACACAATTGAAACTAGGCTTGCAGAATTTCAGATGGTGTATCAAGCCTGCAAATACACCCGTAAGCATCTCAAAGAATGGATGAAACCAAATCCAGTCGATACCCCTTTCTTTATGGGTGGCTCACAAGCTTGGATAGAACATCAATCCATGGGTGTAGTTGGCATCATGAGTCCCTGGAACTATCCTGTGCAATTAGCACTTGTGCCAGCAATTGCTGCCCTTGCTGCCGGTAATCGCGTTTGGCTCAAGCCTTCTGAACGCAGTTCACGTACGTCGGGCTTCTTGGCCAGTTTAATTCAAGAGTATTTCCACCCCAGCGAATTTTGTGTAAGTACCGGTGGAACAGATGTTGCAGAAATTTTTGCAGGACTTCCGTTTGACCATCTCTTTTTCACTGGCTCAGAAGATATTGGTAAAAAGGTGATGCGCGCTGCCGCTGATAACCTCACACCAGTGACTCTTGAGCTTGGCGGAAAATCTCCGGCCATTATTGATGCCTCGGCGAACTTGAAAGATGCTGCAGCGAGCATTGCGTATGGCAAGTTACTGAACGGTGGTCAAACTTGCATTGCTCCGGATTATGTTTTGATTGCCCAAGCCAGTCTGGATGATTTTGTCCAAGAGTTAAAAGTGGCAGCACAAACTCAATTTTCAAACCCAGAAGAATTCACCGGGCCAATTGATGACGCCCAGCTTACGCGCTGGCAACATTTAGTTGGCGATGCAACTGCGCGTGGTGCACAAGCTATCCGCCTTCTTAATTCTGATACACAAGCCTCCAGAAATTTTGAGCCCGTTGCACTACTTAACGTTCCCAGCGATGCCCTAGTTCTTCAAGAAGAAATCTTTGGGCCTATTCTTCCAATCATTTCTACATCTGATGTTGCCTCTGCCATCGCGTATGTCAATAGCAAGCCTAAGCCGCTAGCGCTTTACTGGTTTGGTAAAGATAAGAACAATATGAATCGCGTACTGAATGAGACTCGCTCAGGTGGCGTTACGATCAATGACACCCTATTGCACGCTACGGTTGAAGGTTTGCCGTTTGGTGGCGTTGGCGCAAGCGGTATGGGCACTTATCACGGTAAGGCTGGATTTGATGCTTTCAGCCATCGCAAATCCATCTTGGAAGTTCGCGGACTATTTGGTCTGAATATCTTGCGTGGCACAAAACTCGCAAGACCTCCTTATGGCGGCAAGATAGAGCGCTTGCTACGCTGGATGAGGTAATTTGCAGTCAGCTTTATAAAAGCAAGCGAACTGCAAAAGCAATCAACAGCAGCCCAACAAAAATCCAAAGCACCGCTGCCCAACGTGGGCGATTTTGAAAAAATCTCAGGAACATTTGTCCTGCGCAAATGAGTACGGTGAGATACGTCATGCTCATCAACTGCAAGACACAGGCTAAATATAAAAAGGTATGAATCGGATACGCAAAGTCTCGCTGAATGAATTGCGCAAAGAAAGCTACAAAGAAAAAGATTGCTTTGGGGTTGGTGAGCGATAAAGCTAAGGCAGCAATGAATGGGTGCAAACCAATAATGAAACCTTGCTTGGCTACTTCAGAATCTTCCGATCCATTAGTAATACTCCAGCGAATTTTTCCGCCGCGCACTAAACCTATTCCCAGGTAAGCTAAGTAAATAGCGCCTAGAGTGCGCACTACATTAAAAATAGTTGGTGATGACACAAGCAAAGTGGCTGCGCCTAAGGCCACCCCTATCATCAACACAGAATCGCCAATAAAAATTCCAATGGCTCCCCACGCACCAGAACGCCAACCTTTTTGCGCAGTAATGGTTAAAACGTAAAGTGAATTTGGACCAGGAAACAAAATCGTAAAGAGTGTTCCCAAGAGGTAAGTTGGGAAATCAATGATTCCTGCACTTGAGGGGGATAAAAGCCATTCCATACCCACATCATAATTAATTCGGGAAAACCCTTGTAATTGCGATCTCAAACTGACATAATGGGAGGCTTAATTAAGCATTTTGATTCATCGCCCCCCAGCTATATTTCAGCGACTAGTTTAGAAGTCATAAACACATTAACGCTGCCGCCTGTCTGATGGTCGATGCCTTTGACCATCACACCCTTTAAAACCATGGGTGTACACACGGAGACATCCCTTAGTAGGGATGTGTAATAGCATGACTTTTTCTAAAGAAACTAAACACGAGTCCGCGGACTCAAAGCACGCCGGAACTGAGTTCCAGTCATTTGCCTTAGCGGCACAACTTCTTCAAAACGTTGCTGAATTGGGTTATACCCAAGCCACTCCAGTTCAAGCTCAGGTTATTCCTGCTGCTCTCGCTGGTGGGGACTTATTGGTCAGCAGCCAAACCGGTAGCGGTAAAACCGCAGCCTTTTTATTGCCTTTGATTAATCAATTAATTGCAGACAACCCAAGCAACTCACCTGCACCAGGTCGTGCTCAACCTAAAGTGTTGGTACTCTGTCCTACTCGTGAATTAGCCCAACAGGTTGCTGCTGATGCGGTGAACTTAGTTCGCGGTCTCAAAGGCATTCGTATTGCAACCGTCATGGGTGGCATGCCTTACGGCAAGCAAATCCAGGCGCTCAAAGGTGCATCCTTAGTGGTCGCAACCCCAGGTCGTTTACTCGACTTGTGCGATAGCAAAGCAATTCACCTAGGCGATATTAAACAACTCGTTATCGATGAAGCCGATCGCATGCTCGACATGGGATTTGCCGATGATCTCGAGGCAATTGATAAGCGCTGTGCTGGTCGTAACCAAACTTTGATGTTCTCTGCAACTTTTGCGCCAAAAATTATGGCTTTGGCAAATGAGTTGACTACAGATGCCACACGCGTTGAGCTTGCTCATGCAGGTGAAAAGCATGCCAACATCGAGCAGAAGCTACACTGGGCTGACAGCATGTCACACAAGCATAAATTACTTGAGCATATTTTGGCTGATGCCACTTTAGATCAAGCAGTTGTGTTTGCAAGCACTCAAGTTGAGAGCGAAAAAATTGCTGATGCATTACGTGCAAACGGTTATGAAGCTACTGCCCTACATGGTGCAATGCCTCAAGCTGTTCGTATGCGTCGTCTTGAATCTCTTCGCAAAGGTCACACCAAGATTTTGGTTGCGACTGATGTGGCCGCTCGCGGCATCGATGTACCCCGCATTAGTCACGTAATTAACTTTGGCTTGCCAATGAAACCAGAAGACTATACGCACCGCATTGGTAGAACTGGACGCGCTGGTCGTAACGGCGTTGCTATCACCTTGGTTGAACATCGTGATCGCGCAAAGATTCGCAATATTGAGCGCTTTACACAGCAAGACATCGTTGCTTCAGTGATCGCTGGACTTGAGCCACAAGCAAAGCCTAGCTTTGGTGGTGGCGGTGGCGGTCGTTCTGGTGGTGGTCGCTCTGGCGGTGGTTTCGGTGGTGGTGGTCGTTCTGGCGGTGGCTTTGGTGGCAATCGCTCTGGCGGCGGTGGCTTCGGTGGTGGTCGTTCTGGTGGCAGTGGTCGTTCTGGTGGTGAAAACCGCTCAGGCAATCATTTCGAGGCACGCTCACAGGATTCACGTCCTGCGCGTTCTGCTGATTCACGCCCTTCAGGTGACTCACGTCCAGGCAATCGTTTTGGGGACTCACGTCCTTCAGGCGATTCACGTCCTGCGCGTTCTGCTGATTCACGCCCTTCAGGTGACTCACGTCCTGCGCGTTCTGCTGACTCGCGTCCAGCACGCTCTGGAGATTCCCGTCCATCCGCTGGTCCACGTTTTGCTAAACCCAAAGCTGGCGGTCAACGTAGAAACTTCAGCGGTAGCTAATCATGACTTACCGTCGTCGTCTCAGTTCTCTTTGGAATCGAGTCGATTCCGGTGAGATTCATCAGGCGCCACGCAAGTGGCAGCCCTGGCTTAGCGACACAGGATCATTAACTCAAAAAATTGAGCGGGCAATTGGGCAGAAATTAGAAGTTCTCGTTCTGCGTGATTGTCGCCAAAACTTAGATAGCGACGAGAGTCGCTATTTTCATTTGAAAACCACACGTTGCCGCATTCGTGAGGTATTACTTTGTTCTAACGGAACCCCTCTAGTGATGGCTCGCAGCGTCATTCCAACCTTAAGCTCTGGTGGTAGCAATCAAGCCGTTCTGCGTTTGGGGAAAAAACCTTTAGGCGCTGTCTTATTTTCCAAAACCAGAAATCGCTCAAAGAAAAAATCTTTACGAGAAATCGCTCGCGTGAATAAACGCAGTTCGCTGTGGCAGCAATGTCGTCGGAAGTATGAGGACTTGCCTTCGCCACTCTGGGCACGTCGCACCCTCTATACACTTAAAGGTCGCCCCTTACTGGTGTGTGAAATATTCTTGCCAGAACTACTGAAGTATCCAACTACTAAGTAGGTTGCTAATCAAGTCACTAAGGTAGATTAGTTCAAGCTCAGCCAGACTTGGCTAGCTTTAATCAAAGCATCATCCCCAGGCTCACACATAAATACTTTCCCAAAGCCAATTGCTTTGGCTGCCTCACTAATATTTTGATGTGGACAAATCGCGCTTGCGTAAAGCAGTGTTTGCGCAAATTGATCGTGAATCACTTCACCGAGATAGCGCACCGCCTCTGATGAAGTCAGCAACCATAGGGATTGAGCAAAATCTATTTTGTGAATTGCATCCCAAGCAGAGCTGTCAATATCTAAAGGTACTCTGGCATACACTGAAATTGCTTTAACAGTTGCGCCTGCAGCTGCCAAAGTATCTGCAAGCCAATCACGCCCGCCATCACCCTTAAAAATCACTACCTTGCGCTCTGACCAATTCCAATCGAGGGATTGCAATTCTTTCCACAAACCCTCCGAATCCCAATGTTCATTATTTTTAGGCAGGAATATCGCTGTTGGTATTTCTTCAAGCCCGATGCCATGATGCTGCAAGGCGAGCTTGCTACTACCACCCATCACCCCTATGGGGATAATCTTTTTTGAGAAATCCTGCCATGATCTGCCTAGTAAACGCATCGTGCATTCAATGGCATTTGGGCTCACAAAAATGGCCAGATCAGCATCTTTTAAAACGGTAGCAATGTGGTCAGCCAGAGGAGCAATTTGAGAATCACTCGGCTCACCCTCTTTGGGGACTATGGTCAGCAAAGGCAATGACAGTATTTGGGGTAAAGCTTGCTTGCCAAGTTTTACTAGAGCATCATTTTTTAAACTAGCACTGAGCAATTCAATAAGCTGACGCGCCTGACCTGCGGGTCTGGTGACAATAATCGTCTGCGCGCTCAATTAGACCGCCTGCTTTACGAATTGTTTACTTAGGTAAACCATTGGGCAATAAATCTGCTGCACCCTGTGCAATTAAATCCTGGGCAACTGCTAAACCTAGTGCTTCAGCCTCGGCCACGTTTTGCACTGAGCCATTGGCCATAGCCAAACAAATAGCTTTACCATCAACACTCGCAACAAAAGAGCGAATCTGCATTTGGTTTTGATCCCAGGTTGCATGAGCCGCCAAAGGAACCTCGCAAGAGCCTCCCAGTTGGCGTGAGACCATGCGTTCGGCAGAGATCGCCAGCAAAGTTGGCAAGTCACTTAAAGGCGCAAGCCACTGCTTGATGTTTGGATGCTTACTAAGAGTTTCGATGCCGAGAGCGCCTTGACCGGCCGCTGGAGTGTATGGATCAAACGGAAGAAGTGCTTTGATGCGACTCTCTAAACCCAAACGTTTCAGACCGGCTGCAGCCAAAATGATGGCTTGATACTCACCACGATCCAATTTACCCATACGCGTATCTAAATTGCCCCGCAAGGGATGCACTTCCAAATGCGGAAAGCGCGCGCGCAAGACTGCTTCGCGACGCAAACTCGAGGTACCCACTACAGCGCCCTTTGGAAGATCCTCCAAGCTGGCGTAATCATTGGAAACAAAGGCATCTCGCGCATCCTCACGCGCCATGACGCAGGCTAGGTCAAAACCCTCAGGCATCACCATGGGGACGTCTTTTAGGGAATGCACCGCTAAATCAGCGCGGCCATCCTCTAGGGCGGCCTCGAGCTCTTTAACAAATAAGCCCTTTCCGCCGACTTTAGAGAGGGCTCTGTCCAGAATTTGGTCGCCCCTGGTAGTCATACCCAAAATCTGCACATCGCAGGCTGGATATAGCGTTTTAAGGCAATCTCGGACGTGTTCGGCCTGCCACATGGCAAGCCGGCTCTCACGAGAAGCGATCACTAATCGACTAGGAGGGGTGGGTGTTGTTAAAGAATTGGGGATTTGGGACATAACATTTAAAATAATCAAAGACCTACACCAATATACTGCGTTTATGAGCACATCAAAAAATTCCTTAGCCAACAAAGCCCAAGCTTGGTCGGCCCGCTTCAATGAACCCGTCGATGAACTGGTACAGCGTTATACCGCCTCTATTGGATTTGACCAACGCTTTGCCCTAGTCGATATCGCTGGATCCCTAGCCCATGCAGAGATGCTGGCTACCCAAAAGATCATTAGCGCCCAAGATTTGGCAGATATCCAAAAGGGTATGGCTCAGATTAAAACCGAGATCGAGTCTGGCCAGTTTGAATGGCAACTTGCTTTAGAAGATGTGCATCTCAATATCGAAGCGCGCTTAACTGCTTTAGTTGGCGATGCTGGAAAACGTTTGCATACTGGCCGTTCACGTAATGACCAAGTTGCGACGGATTTACGTCTTTGGTTGCGTGGCAGCGTTGATGAAATTTCCGCAACGCTTAAAACTTTGCGTATCGCTTTGTTAGATCTTGCTGAGAAACATGCTGGCACCATAATGCCGGGCCACACTCACCTACAGGTTGCGCAACCCATTACCTTTGGTCATCACTTGATGGCTTATTACGAAATGTTTAGTCGTGATGCTAGTCGCTTGGTGGATTTACGCGCCCGCTTTAATCGTTTGCCATTAGGTGCAGCAGCTTTGGCTGGCACTACTTACCCAATTGACCGCGAGCAAGTAGCTCGCACTTTGGGATTTGATGGCATTTGTAATAACTCCTTAGATGCAGTTTCTGATCGCGACTTTGCCATTGAGTTTTGCGCCTTTGCGTCGATTCTGATGATGCATGTCTCACGCCTCTCGGAAGAGTTAGTGCTTTGGCTTAGCCCACGTTTTGGTTTTATCGATTTGCCTGATCGTTTCTGCACAGGCAGCTCCATCATGCCGCAAAAGAAGAACCCTGACGTGCCTGAATTAGCGCGAGGCAAGACAGGTCGTGTATACGGCGACTTAATCTCATTGTTAACACTGATGAAGAGTCAACCACTGGCATACAACAAAGATAATCAGGAAGACAAAGAGCCTTTGTTTGATGCAGTTGATACCGTGCAAGATACTTTACGCATCTTTGCTGACATGATTCCCCACATTGAAGTGAAGGCTGATGTCATGAAGGCGGCCGCTGAAGAAGGTTTTGCTACTGCAACCGACTTGGCTGACTATTTGGTGAAAAAAGGCTTAGCCTTCCGCGATGCACATGAAGCTGTAGCGCATGCTGTCAAGGCTTGTGTCGGCAGAAATTGCATGTTGACCGATCTCAGTCTTTCTGAGCTGCGTTTTGCTTGCGGTCTGGATAATCGCCCAGAACTTATGGGTGACGATGTGTTTGCATTGCTTACCGTTGATGGCTCAGTGAATTCTCGTCAACATGCTGGAGGTACTGCGCCTTCTCAAGTACTCTCTGCAATCAAACGGGGTCGCGCAGATCTCTAAGATGCATGGGATTTTGGGCAAAACTCTCCGAAGGAATTGATCGTGTAAATCAACTGTTTGGCAAACTCGCCAGCATTATGATTTTGCTATCTTGTGTCGTTTCGGCGACCAATGCCGTTCTGAGATACGGTCTGGATATGAGTAATAACTGGCCGCTAGAGTTGCAGTGGTATTTATTTGCAGCTGCTGTGATGCTCGGCGCCTCTTACACACTCAAACGCAATGAACATGTCCGAGTAGATTTAATTTATTCTTGTGTGTCAGACCGCACGCGCATTTGGATTGATTTATTTGGTCTCATTCTGTTTTTAATGCCAGCCTGTCTTTTGTTTGCTTGGCTATCTTGGACCACACTCTTTTATCCATCCTGGCTTGTTTTGGAGCATTCACTTAATTCTGGCGGATTGCCACGTTACCCGATTAAATTTGTCGTGCCCTTTGGTTTTTTCATGCTGAGCTTACAAGGCCTGTCAGAAATCATTAAACGCATCGGCATGCTCAAAGGCAAATACATCTTGCCTGCTAATGACCTGAATTACGAGAAACCATGGCAATGATTCCAGTCGAGTGGATGCCACCCCTAATGTTTGGTGGCCTGATCGCCTTCATGCTGATTGGGTTTCCAGTGTCTTTTTCTTTGATGGCTGCAGGCTTGTTTTTTGCCGTCATTGCCATGAGCCAGAACTTCTTTGACATGGTCTTCTTACAAGCCATTCCTCAAAGAATCTTTGGGAGCGTTCTGGCAAACGACCTACTCTTGGCTATTCCCTTCTTTACCTTTATGGGCTCGATCTTGGAGCGCTGTGGCCTTGCAGAGGAGATGCTTGACTCCATGGGCCAGCTCTTTGGTCGTGTAAGAGGTGGCTTAGGCTACTCAGTCATTATTGTGGGCTTTGTTTTAGGCGCCATTACCGGCACTGTGGCTGCTCAGGTGATCGCTATGGCCATGATCTCTCTGCCGGTGATGATGCGTTACGGTTACAACATGCGCTACGCTACGGGCGTTTTGGCGGCTTCTGGAACTATTACGCAACTCGTTCCCCCGTCCCTAGTACTCATCGTATTAGCGGATCAACTCAAAACCCAAACTGGTAGCGCTGATGTCGGCAGTATGTACCTTGGCGCATGGGGTCCATCACTGCTACAGATTGCCCTTTTTGCACTCTACACCTTCTTCTTATCGCGCATCCGTCCAGACTGGTTACCTGCAGTTCCTGAAAGCGAGCTCAATCTCAAAGGTTGGGCGCTCTGGAAAAAATGTCTTATGGGCATCATTCCTTCGGCAGTCCTGATCTTCTTGGTGCTCGGCACCATCATGACGGGCATTGCTACCCCGACGGAGTCTGGTGCGATGGGTGCGATGGGTGCCTTGCTCTTGGCATGGATTCGTAGGGCAAAGATTCCGAATCTCAAAGGACTTATTCAAGAGGCCTATCAAAACACTATGCGCATTACCGCGATGGTCGTTTTCATTCTGATTGGGTCTACCTGTTTCTCGGTAGTATTCCAGGGTGTAGATGGCGGCTTCTGGGTTGAGAATCTCTTCTCCAACTTGCCAGGTGGTTGGGTTGGTTTCTTGATTGTGGTGAATTTATTTGTATTCTTTTTAGCCTTCTTTTTAGACTTCTTCGAGATCGCTTTTATTGTGGTGCCGATGCTGGCACCCGTTGCAGTCAAACTGCTTTCACCAGTATTGCTTGACTCCATGAATGGCAATCCTCAAGCTGCTGCTAGCGCTGCCTTGGTATGGTTCGGCGTCATGCTGTGCGTCAACATGCAAACCTCATTCATGCATCCACCTTTTGGCTTTGCACTTTTCTACCTCAGAGGTGTGGCGCCTAAAGAAGTAAAGAGCAGTGACATCTACTGGGGTGCATTACCTTGGGTTGGCCTACAACTCATTATGGTTGTAGTAGTGATGGCCTTCCCAGCTTTGGTTACAACGCTACTAGATAAGCCTGCGGTGGTGGCGCAAAGTAAGGAGTTCAACTTCACCAACGGTGATGAAAATAAACCAGAAGCTGCTACAAGCGCTAAAGATGAAGATGCGCCTGTAGTCTTCCAGTTAGATAAGTCAACAAAATAAACAGGTTGGTTATTTCGCGGCCTTAAACCAAGCTAAACCATCTTCCGTTTTTCCTTTAGGGCGATATTCACAACCAACGTAGCCTTCATAACCCATCTCATCTAAGAGTTGATATAGGTATGGGTAATTGACTTCGCCATCGTCTGGCTCATTTCTCTTTGGCACACTCGCAATTTGGGTATGGCCAATGTCTTTGAAGTATTTTTTAAAGGTTTCAGCTAAATCACCTTCCATGATTTGGGCATGATAGAAATCCATTTGCACTTTGACATTGGGCTCACCAGACTCAACACGTAGCTCATGTGCTTGCACTTGCGTGTTTAGGAAATATCCAGGCATGTCTCGTGTATTAATCGGTTCGAGCAATAAGTTGAGATTGTGCTTTGCTAATGCTTGCGCGGCAAACTTCATATTCTCAAGATAAGTTTTGCGATGTATAGCCATATCCGACCCCGCCGGGACAAGGCCTGCCATCATATGCAACTGTGGTGTGCCAAGCGCAAGAGCGTACTCAATTGCCTTCGCAACACCCGCCCGAAATTCTGCCTCTCGACCTGGCAAAGCAGCAATGCCTCGCTCACCTGCAGCCCAATCACCAGGCGGAAGATTAAAGAGTACATTCTTAAGAGTATTTTCTTTATGCCACTGAGCCACTTCAGCAGGCGAATAGTCATAGGGAAATAAAAATTCAACGGCATCGAACCCTGCTTTAGCAGCAGCTGCAAATCTGTTTGGGAAATCATGTTCATTGAACATCATGCTTAAATTGGCGGCAAACTTTGGCACGGTATAGCTCCTTATTTAAAAATCAAGCTTAAAGGTTTTTTTGAGATCTTCAATTTGAGCCTCATCCAAGGGGCGAGTCTCGACACCTTTCAATAGTAAAAATAATTTAGCAGTCTCTTCAAGCTCTTCCGCCGCATTTACCGCCGCCTCAAGAGAGCTTGCAGAGACCACAGGGCCATGATTAGCCAGTAATACTGAAGAGTTCTTCACTGCCAACTTCTCAATTACCGCGGCTAAATCAGGATCGCCTGGGCGATGATATGGCGCAAGCGGCAAACGACCTACTTTCATCACAAAATACGGCGTGAGTGGAGGAATACAGCTGTCATGATTTAAGCCGCACATACACGATACCGCTGACGAGTAGGTGGAATGCAGATGCACAATGCCTCTGGCACCACTTCTCGTGTTGTACATCGCACGATGTAAAAAAGCTTCTTTAGATGGAGGTAAGCCACTAATGGTATTGCCCTCCCAATCTAACTTGGTCAAGCTAGCTGGATCCAATCTTCCTAAGGATGCGTGAGTTGGCGTGAGCAACCAGCCATCATCTAGGCGAACACTTAAGTTGCCACTACTACCCGCAGTTAAGCCCCGATCAAAAATCGATTTGCCAAACTCCACGATTTGTTCACGTTGCTTCGATTCTTCAGACTTGCTATTAAATGAGAATGTCATTTGATGTAATCCCATGCTTCATTAAAGAATTGCGGGGCGCCAAAATTACCGGATTTCAGAGCCAGTATCAAGGGTTGGGCTTTTGAATCCTCAAATATAGCCTTTGTCCATGGCACGCCCGGCGCAATCTCAGGTCCAACTCTTAGGCCAGTGATACCCAAGGCCTTTACTACAGCCCCCGAGGTTTCTCCGCCGGCTACGATCAGCTGGCTAACGCCCGCTTCCACAAGGCCACTAGCAATGCCAGCAAGTGCATCCTCCACCATAGCGCCAGCCCTTTCGATACCTAGACGCTCCTGAATATTCATCACTTCCTCGGTAGTGGATGTAGCGTATATCAAAATAGGTCCAGAAGCGATGTGTTGAGCGGCCCACTCTAAGGCCTCCTGCACCACATTCTTATCATCAGCCAAGGCTAAAGGATCAAGATGATAAGCAGGAGACTTCGCTTTCATGAGTCTGACCTGCTCTTGCGTAGCAAGAGAGCAGCTTCCTGAAATCACCGCCTTTAAGCCGTGAACATCACCAAGCTTGTCCGCATCAGCAGAGGTCTTTAGCAAACCTCTTTTACGGAAATTTTCTGGTAAGCCCAATGCAATACCCGATCCACCTGTTACTAAAGCCAAATCAGCGCAGGCAGCGCCAATGCTATGCAAATCAATATCCGATAAGGCATCGACAATAGAGAATTGACAACCCTCTTTTTGCAAGTCGGCGAAGCGCTTCTGAATGGCTCCTGAACCACCCTTCACTACAGAATAATCAGTTAGACCAACCTTAGCGCTAACTTGCTGCTGCAAAACACGCACGAGGTTTGAGTCCGTCATCGGAGTCAGTGGATGATTACGCATCCCAGACTCGCTGAGTAATTCATCACCTACAAATAAGTGGCCTTTATAAATACTGCGCTTATTGGCCGGGAATGCGGGGCAAGCAATGGTGAAATTTGTATTCAAGGCTTGCATTAAAGCCTCCGCTACGGGGCCAATATTTCCTTTGGATGTAGAGTCAAAGGTAGAGCAGTATTTAAAGTAAAACTGCTGACAACCTTGAGCTTTTAACCACTCTAACGCTGCTAATGATTCCGCAATGGCCTCTGGACCTGGATTGGTTCTAGACTTCAAAGCAATCACAACAGCATCCACATCTTCAGGCGCTGGACCAGTGGGTACACCAATCAGCTGAATGGTTTTCATGCCAGCCTTTACCAGCATTCCAGCTAAATCGGTGCCGCCCGTGAAGTCATCAGCAATACAACCTAATAAAACTGCCATATCTTTCTATCTTTTCTTCTTAATCTTATTAATGAACTGTTTGCATTAAGCTTTAGTTGGCAATTCAATTCCAGGGAAGATCTTAATGACCGCTGAGTCATCTTCTCTACCAAAACCAGCAGTAGAGGCTTGCATAAACATTTGATGAGCGGTTGCACTTAATGGCAAAGGAAATTTACTTGCTCTTGCAGTATCTAAAACTAAGCCCAAATCTTTTACAAAAATATCAACCGCCGAAAGTGGTGTGTAATCAGCTGCCAATACATGGGCCATCCGATTTTCGAACATCCAACTATTGCCAGCACTATTGGTAATCACTTCATATAGCGAAGCCGCATCAACGCCTTCACGCAAGCCCAGCGCCATAGCTTCGGCCGCTGCAGCAATATGTACCCCAGCCAATAATTGATTAATGATCTTTACTTTACTGCCAGCACCAGCGCAATCACCCAACCGGTATACCTTTGCCGCCATGGATTCCAAAGCATTGCCTACTTTGGCATAAGCTGCAGGTGAACCAGCGCTCATAATCGTCATTTGACCCGATGCAGCCTTTGCAGCACCGCCAGAGATTGGTGAATCCAAATACAACAGACCCATATCATTTAATTGCTTCTCTAAAGCGATTGACCAATTGGGATCGACTGTAGAGCACATCACAAATAATGCGCCCTGCTTCATGGCACTTGCTGCGCCTTTAACGCCAAACAATACTTCTTGAGTTTGTGCAGCATTCACAACGACGCTCACCAGTACTTCACAATGCTGAGCAACTTCAGCCGGGGATGCGCAGGCAACCCCGCCTTCTTTTACGAATTCATCAGCAGCCTCTTTTCGAACATCGGCCACATACACTTCATAGCCAGCGCGTCGCAATGAGCCAGCCATGCCACGACCCATTGCTCCTAGACCGATTACACCAATACGCTTTCCCTGCTGACTCATTTTACTTCCCTGTCTTCAAATAAAAAGTGGTATCAACCCAAGGGCTGATACCACCCGATCTACTCGGCACTACCTATTAATTAACGATTAACCATTTTCGCTGGGAACTTTAAGACTGCAAAAGTTCCAATGACTAATACCCCTGAAATAAGATAAAGACCAATATTGGAGGATCCGGTCGCATCCTTGATGGCGCCAATCAAAAATGGTGCCGCAAATCCAGAAAGATTACCAACGGAGTTAATCGCAGCAATACCCGCCGCCGCTGCAGTGCCCGTCAAGAATGACGTTGGCAAAGCCCAGAACAATGGCGTAGCAGATAAAACACCGGCTGCAGCCAAAGTTAAAAAGGCAATACAAATCTCAGTATTGCTTGTGCCTGCCAGCGCGCTACCAGTTAAGCCAATCACGCCCATATACATTGGAATCACTAAATGCCAACGACGCTCACGCATTTTGTCTGAGCGACGACCAAACCAAATCATAGAGATGACCGCTGCACCGTAAGGAATAGCAGTAAATAGACCAATATTGAGAACGCCTTTAATGCCGGCAGTCTTAATCAAGGTTGGCAAGAAGAACGTCAAACCGTATTGACCCATCACAATGCAGAAGTACACCACAATGCCCAACCAAAGACGACCGTCTTTGATAACAGCAAGGAAAGACCCATGATCCACTTTTTCACGTTGATCTTCAGCAATATTATTAGCTAATAATGCCTTCTCTGTGTCATTAAGCCATTTAGCATTTTTGATGTTGTCATCCAAATAACAGAACACCACCACTGCCAAAATGACCGCAGGAATTGCTTCAAGTACAAACATCCACTGCCAACCAGTCAAGCCATTTACGCCTGCAACAGATTCCATAATCCAACCGGATAATGGGCCGCCAATTAAGCCAGCCAAAGGAATCGCTGCCATAAAGGTAGAAATAATTTTTGAGCGGCGTGTTGAAGGAAACCAATAGGTAAGATACAAAATAATGCCTGGGAAGAAACCTGCTTCAGCCAAGCCTAGTAGAAAACGCATGACATAGAAGCTCGTCGGAGTTGTTACAAACATACACCCGCCAGAGATGATGGCCCAAGTGACCATAATGCGAGCAATCCAAACTCTTGCGCCTACTCTGTGCAAAATAATATTACTGGGTACTTCAAACAAGAAATAGCCAAGAAAGAACACGCCGGCACCGAAGCCATAAACCGCTTCACTGAATCCCAAGTCCCCCAACATCTGCAATTTAGCGAAACCCACGTTTACACGATCAAGATAAGCCACGATGTAGCAAATCATTAATAAGGGCATGATTCGCCAAGCAACCTTTTTGTAAGTCTGATCTTCGAAGACGCTCGGAGTCGCCTGATTTGCAATAGTCATTACTGCCTCCTCTAGTTGCCAGGTTGGGTAAATCCCACCCAGCTTGTTTTACTTTCTAAATACCGCTTTTCTATAGGGATACTATTGGCAGAATGTAAGCCTGTCAACGACATCCGACTATTACTTACCCTATGTAATCCATGTCTTAAAGCCCGATGTATTACCTTGCAAGCTTGTTCTGGCTATTCACAGTTCTAAGCTCCCAAGTTCAGATCAAAACTTGACCAAAATCAAGTTTATCTTGTCTTATTCAAGGCGCTGACGAGCCAAGGCACGGTGGCCCCTGCATTCTCAGTCTGAATGGCATATTCATAGATTTTTTGCGTAGCATCTGCTGCGACTGAAAATGCTCCAAGCTCCCCAACCATCGCACTGTAATAACCTAGATCTTTTACTGCATTCTCCAAAGTAAATTGAAAGCTAGCATCATCACCAGATTGAATAAATCCTTTCATACGATTCAGAATAGCGCCATTACCAGCACCCGTTTCCAGAACCTGTAGCAAGACCCTAGAATCTACATTGGCTAAGTTCGCACAAGCCGCAGCTTCTGCCAATACACTGGCATAACCCAAAGCGACAAAGTTATGAATAAGTTTTAGGCGATGGCCAGAACTCAAAGGGCCTGCATACACAATATTTTCTGTAAAGCACTTCAGAATGGGCCTGCACTGCTCTAGTAAATCAGGATCGCCACCAACCAATACATTCAGCCGTCCTTCAAGCGCCTCCTTGGGGGTTCTGGTCATTGGTGAATCCAGATAAAAACCCCCGGCATCATGAATAGCCTGTGCAACCTTCAAGGTAGATTCAGGAATCGCAGTGCTCAAGTCAATCAAGATGGAACCTGGCAGCAAATGAGCAAGCACCCCATCCACCCCAAAGATAACCTCCTCAACTTGCGCGCTGCCTGTTAAGCACAGCAGAATGACTTCTGAACTCTTTGTCACTTCAGTAATTGAGCTTAATGGCTTAGCGCCCTGAGCAATCACATCATCTTGCGAACTTTTTGCCGAACGCTGCAAAAAAGATAAAGGAAAACCCGCTTTTAATAAGTTAATGCCGATTCCTCGGCCCATCATTCCAAGGCCAATGATTCCAATTTTTTTCATTCTTACTAACTCTTCAAGTCATCTTCAATATAGGCTTTGATAATGCTTTCAAAGTTAGGGTCCGCCTTCAAACCTAGGGACTTCGCCCTGCTGGCATCCCATGCACCAGGCCAACTTCTAACAATGGCCTCCACTTTACTGTCTGGCTCCACCGAGATGCGGGCAGCCACTTGGTCCCCAGAAATCTTACGAAGCGATTCAATCATCTGACCAACGGTTACTGAAATGCCTGGCAAATTAATAGACTTATTCAAACCCAAAACACTTGAATGTAAGTCATGGCCAGCAATCAAAGATTCAATTGCATAGCGTGGAGACAACAACCAAATGCGTAAGTCGGGGGATGCAGGGCAAATTGATGGCTTGCCATTTAATGGCTCACGGATAATGCCGCTGGCAAACGATGAGGCAGCCTTATTGGGTGCCCCAGGCCGAACACTGATAGTTGGCAGGCGCAATACTCGCCCATCTACAAAGCCCTTACGAGTGTAGTCATTCAACAAAAGTTCGCAAATGGCTTTTTGTGCCCCATAAGAAGACTGGGGATTGAGTGCCGTTGTATCCAACACCATCTCAGGCAAGGTACCGCCATAAACAGCAACAGAACTAGTAAACACAATTTTAGGTTTATGCCCTGCACTTCGACAGGCTTCCAATAAAAGCCTTGCTGCATCTAAATTAATCCGCATGCCAAGATCAAAGTCCGCTTCCGCCTGCCCGCTCACAATCGCGGCCAAATGAAAAATTGACTGAATCTCAGTCGTAATGAGTTGCTGCATCAACTCGGGATTAGAAATATCACCAGCAATCACCTTAACGCGCTGATCGCCAAAATCATTTGCCTCTACAACATCAATCAATAGCAGTTGATCGATTTTTTGATCAACGCCATCAGAATCTTTCAAGGATCCACGAGCCAGCAATTGTTTAGCGAGCTTTTGGCCTAAAAAACCAGCGCCACCAGTAATGAGTACTTTCATAATGATTATCTATAGTTCAAGTTGAATGGTATTTATTTTGAATTATGCTCTTATTGGTTTATACGGATGAAGGCACTCGAGTAAACTGCAAGTTATTGACCTTATACATAATATAGATCGAAACATTGCATTGAATAAAGAAACTAAAGGTATTTGGCTTGGGCTGGTAGGTATCATTATTTTTAGCATGACGCTACCAGCTACAAAAATTGCCGTCCCTGAATTTGGCGTACTTCCGACTTCTTTCTACCGAGCTACGATTGCCGGAATTGCTGCCCTCCTATATGCACTGATCACAAAGATACCATTTCCTAAAAAAGCAGATCTTCTACCGCTGGGGATTATTGCTACCTTGATTTCTTTTGCATTTCCGATCTCCATAGCAATTGCTATGGAAGATCTACCATCAGCACATGGCGGCATTGTTCTCGGAATATCGCCACTGTTAACCGCTTTATTTGCCACACTACGTTTTGGCGAAAGACCCTCGCGTGCTTTTTGGATCACCGCTCTTATTGGCAGCGGTCTTGTTTTATTGTTTTCAATCCAGCAAAGTAGTGGCGACCTGCAAACCAGCGATCTCGCTCTGCTTTTTGCGGCAGTAACCGCTTCATATGGTTACGCCGAAGCTGGCAATCTATCTCAGAAAATGGGTGGCAAGCAAGTGATCTCTTGGGTGGCGATTACCTCACTCATACTGAGCCTGCCGGTAACGCTCTTTTATATCTTCAAGAATGGCTCGAGCCCGCACCCGCTTAGTGAGATATCAGCACAAGCTTGGTATGCCCTGTTGCTCGTGAGTCTCTTATCTGCCTATATCGGCAATATCTTTTGGTATACAGGCCTCTCGATCGGCGGCATTGCCCACGTAGGTCAAGTTCAACTATTACAACCCTTTTGCACACTGGCGCTCTCGAGTCTTTTTCTACTTGAACCTTTAACCCTCAGCAATGTCTTTTTTGCCAGCGCGGTTCTGATTGTTGTGGCGATTGGCAAACAAATGCCAGTAGCAAAAGTTAAGCAATGATTAAGCTGGTGGCAAAAATATCATTCTGATTTTATTTTTTAGGCCAGAGGTTTTAAAAACCTTGGATATGAGATCACGCCATACTCGGAAAACGACTTCGACTGGATTGCTGGAGTAATTTGGATGCGTCAGTCCATAGACGATCTCTTCCCCCTCCTGCTCGATAGCGTAAGTTCCAAACAAGCGATCAAACAGTATCAAGATGCCGCCATAATTCTTATCTAGATAAATGGGGTTGCTAGCGTGGTGAACACGATGGGCTGCTGGGGTATTTAAAATTCCCTCCAAGATTCCTAGCCGGCCAATTAATTTGGTGTGCAGCCAAAACTGATACATCAAATTGATGGAGAGCATCGTAAAAACTAAAATCGGTGAAAAGCCAATGAATACTAGCGGCAGAAAGAAGACCCAGGTAAAAGATAAGAATGGCATCCAGCCAAGACGATAGGCCGCCGACAGGGTCATTTCATTGGGTGAATGATGCGTGCTATGAGTGGCCCACATCAAAAATACCTCATGTGAGGCGCGGTGATACCAGTAATAACAAAACTCCAAGCCCAAAAACAATGCTAGGTATACCCACCACTCATCCGGCATAGTGTAGATGCGATATTGCCAAACAAAGCTGGCCATCACACCCTGTATTAACAAGCGATTAACAATGCCGGTCAGTTGATGACCTAAGCCAACACCTAAAGAGGTTGCACTCTCTCGCCATGGGTAAGGCTGATGAAATTTCTTTTTATAGAAATAAGACTCGAGAACAATCGCCAGCGCAACTAAGGGCAGAAAGAACGTTAGTTGATAGCTAGCGAAATACTGTTCCACAGCTATTTAACGGCTATCAGCCATCTTGGTAATTTGCTCCAAAGTGACATAGCCTCTGTTTTGCGTATCAATATCACTAAAGTGTGCAGCAACTCTTGGCATGCCAACCTTCGCCTCAGCCAGCGTTAGCTTGCCGTCATGATTCACATCGGCAGCCTTAAACTTTGCTGCCAATTCTTGGTTTAACTTCGCATCATCTGCAAACACAGAAAAACTCAGAGTCAAACATGCGCAGCAAAGTACCTTGCCTATTGCAGACATATTGTTACGAAAGAAATTCATCTCCCCTCCTTATTGCTGGGCTGACAGTTTCATAGCCGCTACAACTACCTTCTTGGCCATATCTACAAAAGATTCCACTGAACCAGATGCTGTGCGGAAGGATTCACCTTCAACAGTAATCAATCCTTCACCAAGCAATTGATTGCTTTGGCTATCGGTAATTTTGTTCTCAACCACTAAAGCTGGAGTCTTAGCATTAACGCCGCCAGCATAAGCAGCGGCATTTGCAGCTAAACCAATTGGTGTGAAATTCCATGGCTGCAAGCTATTGGCAGAAGCTTCAGCCCCAGTAATCCCGACTGAAATACGCGCAACACCAGGGCCCGGCTTACTCACAATCTTAATATCGCCTTTGCCCATGACTGCTTGGACCATCGAATCTTGCAAAGCAATCTTTGCCTGAATCAAACTCTCGGCAGTAATATTTTGTGTAGGCGTCTGATTAAGGTAGATGGGATCAATGATGACTGCAGTGTAAGCAGTAGGATTCACCGCCTCATTACGATAACGCCATACACGAGTGCCGCTAGATGTATTCGGGACGGCTTGCAGCAAAGTGTAATTTGGTAAGAAACCAGACTGAGGCATCGCTTGCGTCATCATTTTTGGCGCATTACTGCAGGCAAATAAAGTGAGGCCAACGGAGGATACAGCTACCAACTGAGCAAGTTTGCTGAATTTCATAAAAGCCTTATAAAAGTGTCACGACGAAGGGGCAAGCACTGCCACCCATTAGAGGACATTATGCTCGATCTATTGAGGCGCAAACTGTCACTAATTAGACTTATGCACCATTACTGCACTGCCTTAATGCAAGAAATAGTCCATTTAACTGCTGCAGAGCACAAAAAACTTCTCTAGATTCCTATATATTCATTCAAAGACCATCCAAAAATATATGCGTGGTCTATATTTTCCATTTTTGACTGTCACGTAAATGAAGCAATCAATCGATCATGTCTAGCTACCTCATTACAAATCATCTTGGCATTATTAAATATGCGCCCCTTATTTTTTTACTGTCGATCATTATCTTTCTGCTATTTGGGTGGTTGTATGGAAGATACCGCATCAGAACATCCAAAGATGTCATCGTGCGCGACTCTCTTGCGACGGCTATTTTTAGCCTATCCGCCCTTGTACTGGGTTTTACATTCTCAGGTTCGAATGATCACTTCAATCAACGTATGAATAACGCTCGTAACGAAGCGGTATCTATTGAACGAGTCTATCAATCTAGTAAATATTTACAGGCTGCTGATCAGGCTGCAGTCCAAAGAACTCTTCGAGAAATACTGAACACTAGGCTAAACGTATACAAAGATATCACTGTATTGGAAGATTTAAATATTCATTTAGATGCATTGAATGCGCAGTTAACCAAGGTAAATGAGGAGCTTGTATTAGGCATTCCCAAGGCGCCTCAGAAATATAAAGAGTTTGCAGATAAGATCCTAAGCCCCCAACTTGGACAGCTCTTAGAGGCATTTAGCAATGGAGTTCTTCAATCAAAAAACCATCCCCCGGCAATTATTGAGCGGTTTTTATTTATATTGTTATGCGTTGGATCCTTACTCAGTGGCTATGCCATGGCAGTTCAAAAGGAAGAGGATTGGTTTTTGACGTTTCTCTATGTTGGCTTGATGGGTTTTGCCATATTGGTGATTTTCTCGCTAGAGTTCCCCAATCAGCTCTTTCCATATGATGTCCTGAATGCAGAATTGCTCAGAGTACAAGAGCGCATACGATGAATGAATGAGCCATTTAGTGAGAAGCCATCTCTAGATTAAATGGCTTCTCCGGCGAGTATTACCGCTACCACTTCAGAATCTTATTTTCTGAATCACTGCTTTAGTGATGGTGCGCCTCTAACGCAATCAACATAGTACTCACTATGTCCATCTACTTCACCTTTTACAAGGCCATGGATATCAGTCTCAAATCCTGGGAATTTCTCATTGAAGTCTCTGGCGAAATAGAGATAGTCAATGATGCGCTTATTAAAGCGCTCACCCGGAATCAGCAAGGGAATGCCTGGAGGATATGGCGTTACTAACATAGCGGTAATGCGATCCTCTAATTTATCCAAGGGCACACGATCAACTTCCTTATGAGCCATCTTGGCCCAAGCCTCTGAAGGCATCATCGCAGGAACCATATCAGAGGTATACATCTCGGTAGTCATGCGCGCTACATCGCGGCTCTTATAGAACTCATGAATCTGTTGGCAAATATCTTTTAGGCCAACGCGCTCATAGCGGGGGTGCTTGGCCACAAACTCGGGCAAGACTTTCCACAAAGGAGCGTTCTTGTCAAAGTGATCCTTGAACTGTTGCAACTCAGTAACAAGCGTATTCCAGCGGCCTTTGGTGATGCCGATGGTGAACATAATGAAGAATGAGTACAAACCGCACTTCTCCACGATCACGCCATGCTCAGCTAAATACTTCGTCACAATGCTTGCAGGGATGCCCATTGAGCCGAAGTTACCTTCAATGTCTAAACCTGGGGTAACAACAGTTGCCTTAATGGGATCGAGCATATTGAAGTCTTGAGCAAGATTGCCAAAATCATGCCAACTCGCCTTGGGCTCCAAGATCCAGTCAGAGCGCTCGCCAATACCTTCTTCAGCCAGATGATCTGGGCCCCAAACCTTAAACCACCAATCAGCGCCGAACTTATCATCCACTTCACGCATCGCACGACGGAAGTCCATGGCTTCAGCAATCGATTCTTCAACCAGCGTTGTGCCGCCAGGTGATTCCATCATCGCTGCTGACACGTCGCACGACGCAATAATGGCGTACTGTGGACTGGTAGAGGTATGCATCAGATAGGCTTCATTGAAGCAATCACGATCAAGCTTAGTGTCCTCAGCATCTTGTACCAATACCTGTGAGGCCTGCGACAAACCTGCCAACAACTTATGCGTTGACTGAGTTGCAAACATCAAACTTTTCTTAGTACGCTTGCGATCAGAGCCAATGGCATGCATATCTTTGTAGAAAGGATGGAATGCAGCATGCGGCAACCAAGCCTCATCGAAATGCAAGGAATCGACCTTACCGTCGAGCATCTCTTTGATCATCTCCACGTTGTAGATGATGCCGTCATAAGTACTTTGGGTCAGCGTCATCACGCGTGGCACAACGTTCTTGTCTTTAATGAAGGGATTCGCATCAATTTTCTTCTTGATGTTTTTCCACTCAAACTCTTCTTTAGGAATGGGACCAATAATGCCAAGGTGGTTACGGGTTGGCATCAAGAAAATCGGGATCGCGCCCATCATCGTGATCGAATGAATCACTGACTTATGGCAGTTGCGGTCTACCAGGACGACGTCCCCTGGGGCAACCGTGGAATGCCAAACAATCTTGTTAGACGTCGATGTGCCATTCGTTACAAAGAACAAATGATCCGCATTAAAAATACGGGCAGCATTGCGCTCGCTTTGTAAAACGGGACCAGTGTGATCAAGCAGTTGACCTAATTCTTCTACGGCATTACAGACGTCTGCACGCAGCATGTTCTCACCAAAGAACTGGTGGAACATCCGACCCACAGGACTCTTCAAGAAAGCGACACCACCGGAGTGGCCAGGACAATGCCAAGAGTAAGAGCCTTCAGAGGCGTAATTGGTTAAGGCACGGAAGAATGGTGGCGCTAATGAATCCAAGTACACCTTTGCCTCACGAATGATGTGACGCGCAACGAATTCTGGGGTGTCTTCATTCATGTGAATGAAGCCATGCAACTCACGCAAGATGTCATTGGGCATATGGCGTGAAGTACGAGTCTCGCCGTATAAGAAGATTGGAATATCTTCATTGCGTTTGCGCACTTCAGTAATGAAGGCACGTAAATTATTCAAGGCAGGCAAATCATGATCTTCTGAATCAGAGATGAACTCTTCATCATCAATCGAAACGATAAAACAAGAGGCGCGCGAGGCTTGTTGCGCAAAGGAAGTCAAGTCACCATAACTTGTCAGGCCAATCACTTCCATGCCCTCGGTTTCAATCGCTTCCGCTAAGTCACGAATACCCGATCCCGAAATATTTTCGGAACGAAAGTCCTCATCAATAATAATGATTGGGAAACGAAATTTCATGACGACCCTTTAGGTTTGCGAGCTAGAGTTTGAATACAGTAAAAAATTAAGTCTTGGGCAGGGTCACGCCCCGCTGGCCTTGATATTTGCCGCCACGATCCTTATAGGATGTACCGCAAATCTCATCACTCTCAAAGAACAACACTTGAGCGCAACCTTCACCTGCGTAAATCTTTGCTGGTAATGGCGTAGTGTTAGAAAACTCTAAAGTGACATAGCCTTCCCACTCTGGTTCAAAGGGGGTGACGTTCACAATAATGCCGCAACGTGCATAAGTGCTCTTACCAACACAAACCGTCAGCACACTACGCGGGATCTTGAAATACTCCACAGTTCTTGCCAAAGCGAATGAGTTTGGTGGAATGATGCACACCGGACCTTTGAAATCGACAAAGGATTTGTCATCGAAATTCTTAGGGTCAACAATCGTACTGTTGATATTGGTAAAGATCTTGAATTCATCTGCGCAACGAATGTCATAGCCATAGCTTGAAGTGCCATAACTAACGATTTTGTTGCCGGCGTCATCTAGGCGAACTTGTCCAGGTTCAAATGGGCTGATCATGCCTTGCTCGCCCATACGGCGGATCCAGTGGTCTGATTTAATAGTCATGGCGGAATTGTAAAACCTTAGACTGCCAATGCCCACCAATTTGTAGGGATGAGGACTAGCTAGCCTTGCTAAAAATGACCCGCTCAGGGGCGTTATAGATCTCGAAGTGCTTACCAGAGCAGCGCGATAGGAGCGTCAGATTGGTTTTGCGGGCTAGTTCGAGCCCCATCAGCGTTACCCCGGACCGGGTGAGCAAGAAAGGGATTTCCATCTGAACCCCCTTAATCACCATCTCCGAGGTCAAGCGCCCAGTTGTAAAGAAAACCAAATCTCGACCCGGCTTATTGTCCAGCCACATCAGACCAGAAATAGAGTCCACCGCGTTGTGGCGCCCCACATCCTCAATAAAATGGAGTAAGCGAACGTGGCTTTCTCCAGAGCGCTCAAAAACAGCGCAGGCATGGACCGAGCCAGACTTCTTGTAAATGGTGTCGTGTATGCGGATGGCATCGACCAACTCGCTGATCGCCTCTTGAGCAAGCTTAGGGCCATCAGGCAAACGAATCTGGGCCATATCCTCCATCAGACCGCCAAACATGGTGCCCTGGCCGCAGCCGGTGGTGACTACCCGTTTGCTGGTAAGCGCGTCAATATCGACCGTACTGCGTCGCGTCTTCACGGCGGCGGAATCCGTCTCCCAGTCCACCTGAATACTCTCAATATCGTCAATCGACTCCACTAAGCGTTGATTACGCAAGTAACCCAGTACCAAGGCCTCAGGAGCGCTCCCCAGCGTCATTAAGGTAACAACCTCACGCTTATCCAAATAAATGGTTAAAGGGCGCTCCCCAGGGACATGGGTGGTTTTGAGGCGCCCCGCTTCATCCAATATCTCCACCTCATGCACTAGGGGCACGGAGGCGTTGGACATCTGGATTTTGTGGGGCAAAGCCATAAAACATCTCTTAAATTGGTTTCAAATCGGTATTCACTTTAACCGCAGACTAAAATTGGTGCTCAAGTAAACCCTAAGCACCATAATCTTGTCTTCAGTTTATCGATTTCATTCTTGTCATATTTAATTTTTAAGTTAGCTTTACATGAGTAGCCCAAACCGCCGCCTTCTTGTTACCTCCGCCTTGCCGTATGCCAATGGTCAAATCCATATTGGGCATTTGGTGGAATACGTACAAACCGATATTTGGGTGCGCTACCAAAGAATGCGTGGTCATGAGGTGCACTACGTTGGCGCCGATGACACCCATGGCACACCAATCATGCTGCGCGCTGAAAAAGAAGGCATTACTCCCAAAGAGCTCATCGCCAACGTTTGGAAAGAACATAAGCGCGACTTTGATGACTTTTTAATTTCTTTTGACAACTACTACACCACCGATAGTCCAGAGAACGAAAAGTTAGCCCAAAGCATTTATCTGAAGCTACGCGATGCTGGTCTCATTGAGATGCGCTCGATTGAGCAAGCCTACGATCCCGTTAAAGAAATGTTCTTACCAGATCGCTTCATTAAAGGGGAGTGCCCTAAGTGCGGCGCTAAAGACCAATATGGTGACTCTTGTGAAAAGTGTGGCGCAACTTACTCCCCTACTGATCTAAAAAATCCTTTCTCGGTAGTGAGTGGTGCAACACCAATCAAAAAAGTATCTGATCACTATTTTTTCAAACTTTCTGATCCGCGTTGCGAGACATTCTTACGCGAATGGACCCAAGTCAAAACACCTTTGCAGCCTGAAGCTCGCAACAAGATGAAAGAGTGGGTTGGCCAACCAGGTGAAAGCAAGCTAAGCGACTGGGACATCTCCCGCGACGCCCCTTATTTTGGCTTTGAGATTCCGGATGCGCCCGGCAAGTACTTCTATGTATGGCTTGACGCCCCAATTGGCTACTACGCCAGCTTCCTCAATTACTGTCAGGCCAAGGGCCTAGACTTTGATGAGTGGGTGAAACCAGATACCACTACCGAGCAATACCATTTCATCGGCAAAGATATTTTGTATTTCCACACCCTCTTCTGGCCTGCAACTTTACAGTTTGCTGGCTATCGCACACCTACCAATGTATTTGCTCACGGCTTCTTAACTGTTGATGGTGAAAAAATGAGTAAGTCACGTGGCACGCTCATCTCTGCCCATAGTGTGATTGAGTGTGGCTTTAATCCTGAATGGTTCCGTTATTACTTTGCCACTAAGCTTAATGACAGCATGGAAGATTTAGATTTAAATCTTCAAGATTTTGTTGCAAGAGTGAATAGCGACTTACTTGGTAAGTACATCAACATTGCTAGTCGTAGCGCTGGATTTTTAGTGAAGCGTTTTGGTGGCGTGGTTTCTGATGAAGCAATGAATCATCCTTTGCTAACTGAGATTAGAAGCGCAAGTGAAAAAATCGCAGCCCTGTATGAAGGTCGCGAATATGCCAAGGCATTGCGCACCATCATGGAACTCGCTGATAAGGTCAATGCTTTTGTTGATGGCAATAAACCCTGGGAAATTGCCAAAGATCTGGCACGCGAAGCGGATCTACAAAGTGTCTGCAGCGTTACATTAGAGGCCTTCAGAATGCTGAGTCTGTATTTGAAGCCGGTCTTGCCGCAAGTTGTAGCTGGCGTTGAGGCGTTCTTATCCTTGCCAACGATGGACTGGAATGCCGTGAATACGCCTCTTTCCAGCAAAAATCCCATCAATGCCTACAAACACCTCATGACCCGCGTAGAGGCCCCTCAAATTGAGGCTTTACTAGCTGCAAACCTCTAAAAACCATCTATTTCAGTCGGGCAGAGGAAAAGTCGACTGAGTTGGATGAAAAATCGTTAATAATGATAGTTCTAGCCCCGTTGTAGTCTTGGGGTAACTTTTATAAGTTATTGAATTAATTCAGAATTTTAGGAAATATGATGGCACGTTATCAATCCGAATTCACACAGTTCTTAAATGAACTCAAATCCGAGAAACCACACCTCGAGGCAGATCAGCAAGCTGGTCGCTCACTCCTCTGGGATAAAGAGCCACTAAGCACTGAAGATTTACGTCGCGCAAAAGCAGCGAAGTTGAAGCAACGCGCTTACGTTTATTCGAATGACTGAACCGAGTACACAGCCAATATCGGATTTACTAGATAGCACCCCGTCCGTAACGGATGGGATGTCTGCTGCTTTCGCAAAGCTTTATGGCGAGCCATTATTTAAGCTTCCTACCGATCTTTATATTCCACCTGATGCGCTGGAAATTTTCTTAGAAGCATTTGAAGGTCCGCTCGATCTCCTGCTGTATTTGATCCGCAAGCAAAACTTCAACGTGCTCGATATTCCGATGGCGCAGGTGACCCAACAGTACCTGAGTTATATCGACCAAATTCGCCATACCAATTTAGAACTCGCTGCTGAATATCTTTTAATGGCAGCGATGCTGATTGAAATTAAATCGCGCATGCTACTGCCCATGAAAAAAGCAGATAGCGATGAGGAAGTAGATGACCCACGCGCAGAACTGGTGCGTCGCTTACTTGAATATGAGCGTATGAAGCTTGCTGCTCAAGAGATTGATCAGATTCCACAACATGGTCGTGACTTCCAAATAGCGCATGGCTATGTCGATACTACGGTTGCCGTTACTTGGCCTGAAGTAAATGTAGATGACTTACAAATGGCTTGGCGTGATGTTTTGCACCGCGCCACACTCAACCAACATCACACTATTACTCGCGAAGCTTTATCAGTGCGAGACTTTATGACACGTATTTTGCGTCGCTTGCAAAGCACACGCTTTGTTGAGTTCGGAGAATTATTCGAAGAGGCGATTCATTCGGGCGGTGGCGTGGCAGTAGTCATTGTGAACTTCATTGCGATGCTTGAACTTTCGCGCGAAGCCCTGGTTGAAATTACCCAAGCCGAGCCCTACGCACCAATTTATGTGCGCCTTGCTTACACCCCTGTTGCATGAAAATCATTAGCGATATTAATGAATTGCGTGACCACTTGCGTGGTCAAACCCGAGCCTCCTTTGTACCAACGATGGGCAACTTGCACGAGGGGCATCTCTCCTTGATGCGCCTTGCCAGACAACATGGCGACCCGGTTGTAGCCAGTATCTTTGTGAACCGCTTGCAGTTTGGGCCAAATGAAGATTTTGATAGCTACCCCCGCACCATGCAGGCAGACATCGACAAGCTGGAAAAAGAAGGTGTCTACATTCTGTTTGCGCCTACTGAGCGCGATCTGTACCCGCAGCCCCAGGAATACCGCGTAGATCCGCCACAACAATTGGGCGATATCCTTGAAGGTGAATTTCGCCCCGGCTTCTTTAAAGGCGTTTGTACCGTTGTCCTCAAACTCTTTTCTTGCGTACAACCTAAGGTTGCTGTGTTTGGCAAAAAAGATTATCAGCAGCTGATGATCATTCGTCAGATGGCAAAACAATTTGCTCTACCAGTTGACATCATTCCTGCTGAAACTATTCGCGCAGAAGATGGCCTAGCGCTCTCCTCACGCAATGGCTATCTCTCTACGGCGGAGCGGGCTGAGGCTCCTGAGCTACAAAGATTACTCAATGAAGTACGCAATCAAGTCTTGGACTTAAAAGAACGTAATATTGAAGCACTATCTGCCATTGAAAAGAAGGCTGTCGCGCAATTAGCTGGTCGCGGTTGGGAGCCCGATTACATTGCTATTCGTCAACAGGGTGACTTAGCACCATCCAATAATGAAAATCTACAAGCCGGTCAACCTTTGGTGATCCTCACCGCAGCCAAACTGGGCAAAACCCGCCTTATTGATAACTTAGAGATCTAAGTAGCCCGAAGACAGTTTTTTCAAAACTAAGCATCGCATTAATGACTTGAATATACTGAGACCTAACCAATCTCAAAGGATTAGTCATGAACCGTTTTGGGCGCCGTCTACTGCTGGTCATTGCCTGTAGCTCTCTTTTCCCTTTGGCTGCTGAGGCTGCCCCTGCGGTCCCACCCTTTTATGTTGCAGCCTCCAAAATAAAACCTGAGGGCAAACTCGGGCAGGTGGTCAAGAAAGAAAAAGTAGCAACAGAGATATCGGGCGCTCAGGCTTGGCGCATTGCCTACATTTCTTCAGATGTAAACGATCTCAAAACAATTTCAACCGGCCTATTGATTGCGCCAGTGGGTCCAGCTCCGAAAGAGGGTCGCCCAATTGTTTCCTGGTCTCACGGTACGACAGGTAGTGCGCAAAATTGCGGCCCTTCGCAACAAATTAATCCAGCCGTACCTTTAAATGAGTACTACCTCATGAATGGCAATTCTTGGGAGGATTACGGCGTCCTCTCCGTAACTGAATTTATCAAACAAGGTTATGTTGTCGTAGCCACTGATTATCAAGGGCTTGGTGGTGGTGGCAAGCACCAATATGCCGTTGGGCAAACACAAGGTCGAGATGCGATCAATGCCATTCGTGCAGCGGGCGCCATCAAGGAAACGGGCGCTGGTAAGAAGGCTCTACTTTATGGCTGGTCCGAGGGTGGCTACTCTGTTCTGTCTGCTGGCGGCTCTCCTGACTATCTAGCCAAAAAAGGGACTGCCTTTGATGGTATCGAACTCGTTGGCGTTGTAGCTCTGTCTCCAGTGAACGTATCAGGGGTCGCGCAATTTGCCTTGAGTAGCAGTCAGACTCCAGAGCAAGCGATGGAGAAAATCACTGCCCCTTTGTCACAAAATATTTTTATGTGGGGCCATTTAGCAGGAATGATGTATGGCTTACAGGCAGCATACCCAGAAAAACTGCAACTGACTGATTGGTTCACTCCTGAGGGTGCCAAAGCGTTTGATGTACTCTCAAACAATAAATGTTTTCATGTCTTAAGTGACTCATTGACATACAGCTATGGTGAAAATTACAAGTCCTTAGTCAAACCAACACCAAGCAATACCAAAGCATGGATCGATGCCTTGATTGTTGGTGGAGTACCAAATAAGGCGCCCACAGTACCGGTGCTCGTGTTTCGCGGAACAAAAGATGCTGTTCCCAAACCAATGGTCGATATCTACGAAGCTCAGATGTGCAAATTAGGTGCCAATGTGAAGCATATTGAACTTGACGGGGCAACCCACTTCACTAGCCCCGTAGAAGCGCAGCAAACGTTCTTGCCTTGGGTTAAAGATCGCTTTGCCAATAAACCGCTTGCAAATGGGTGCCCAAAAAGCTAACGACTCTTCATTTGATGACCTGCCATATCTGATGTAAAAAAACCACCTTCGGGTGGTTTTTCTTTGCTTACTCTATGGCCGCTTTGGCTTGGAAATCACCCAATTTCCAAATTAAATCAGATGGCTCAAATCGGCAACAAGGGGCTATTCGCAAGATTCCAGAAGGACTGCAAATGAAGTAAAAATGCTGATGACTGAAAACTAGTGCATAAGCCTAGGAATTAAAAGCGGTAGCCAATACCAACAACTAAATCAAAGCCTACGGCATTAGATGGAGAGTTAATTAAATATCCCCCATTAGTTAGAACAGAGACCTGCTTCTCTCTATTCACTGCATAGTTAGCCTCCCCAAGGAGGTAAATGGCGTCTGTAACCATTTGCTTATAGCCAAGCCCATAAAGAGTGCCATTCACTTTGACGGATTGCTGGGGATAATTGAGATCGGGGGAGTTCGCTGAGGCACTAGCATGTGTAGTAGCCGCAGCATATCCAAGTTTGACATATACCAAACGGTTAGTATCAATCGCATACCCTGGAATAAGAGAGATGCTGTAAGCATTGTTAACGTTGTAAACACCGTAGGCCGAACTACCAGAAGCGGTCGCAGTTGTAGTCGCAGAACTTGAGGCCCCAGGGCTTATAGCAACGCCGATGCCAAGTAGATAGGTATCGTTAAATGCAAAGTTATAACCAGCACCAAAACTGCCGGTTGGTCCATTTGCGTGGGTAGCGGTTGAGTATGTGGGGATAATATGAGCACCACCAGGTGTTGTTGTGGTTGTAGCAGCAGTGGCTTTGGGGATATAACTTTCATAGCCTATTGCTACTTGGCCATAAGCGCCTTCCCAAGCATTGGATTTGGTTTGCGCGCCGCTGATGCTGACCATTGCAAAATACGACAAAAAACCTATTAAAGGTATCTTGTAATTCATTATTTGTCTCCTACTATTTTTATTATTAATCAATACTTAATTACGGTGCATCAAGAAAATTACTTTTTAATATGTTTAAGAATTTCACTGGGTTCAATTGGTTTATACAATGCCTTGATACTCAAATCATCAAATATTTTGAGGTGTTCAGGTGATGTGTCTGCCGTAACGATGATTGCTGGAATATCGGCATTAAATTGTTCGCGAATTTTCTGAATATAAGAAGCTCCATTCTCAAATCCCAATCTGTAGTCACTCAAGATAAAATCCAAGTGAGATATTTTTTCTAGCTCAGAATAAAATTCACCAGCATTCAATGGAATGGGATGCACGACAAATCCAGCTGCCGTAAAAAACTGATAATAGGCATTTAGTAAAACATCGTCATCTTCAATTATTGCTAAATGACCTAAATGTAAACACTGAGAATCTTCCAATGTAAAGGCAGAACAATCGTCACCCAGCACTTGATTGGCTGCAGCAGTTTTATCTAAAAGGGCTTCGGGTTCTATAGTGGCAAAATAGGTTTTTAGTGTGAAGACGGACCCCCTTCCCAGATCTGATTCAACGGAAAGCGTAGCGCCAATGAGTTTGATGATGCGATTTACGATGGAAAGACCAAGCCCTAGGCCATCATGTAGAGCGCGGGTATGTTGGCCACGGTAAAACTCTTTGTATATTGAATTTAGATCTTCCTTGCTCATGCCTAAGCCTGTATCACGGATCTGGACTACAAGCCCCTGGGTGTCTTGGGTGAATAAAACATCAATACCTCCAGACTCTGTGTACTGGATAGCATTGGAAATAATGTTCATCAAAATCTGAGTGAGCAATGCCAAATCGCCATACGCGTTCATATTTTGGTATTTAAAATTCAAATTCAAATTTTTCGCTTTGGCAATCGGTACAAGTAATCCCTGAAGATTGGATGCCAAGACACTGACATCAAATAAGGTATTTTTAACCAAAATACTCTGGGAATCCAATTTGCTAATATCTAAAAGAGCATTAAACATTCTATTTAATTGATCGGCACTAAACTTCAACTTACCAATAATTAATTTTTCATCTTCATCCATCTTCTGATCATTTAGCAAAGCTAAGAAAATATTGATTGCTTGCATTGGTTGGCGTAGATCATGGCTAGCTGTCGCAATGAAGTCTGACTTAGCAGCATTGGCA
Source organism: Polynucleobacter finlandensis (assembly GCF_018881755.1). Classification (GTDB taxonomy): domain Bacteria; phylum Pseudomonadota; class Gammaproteobacteria; order Burkholderiales; family Burkholderiaceae; genus Polynucleobacter; species Polynucleobacter finlandensis. Next base: position 53,227 of record NZ_JACVPS010000010.1, read on the forward strand.
GCAATGGATGCATCTTTTTCAATGGTCAACTCATCTAAAAGCGCATCATTTTTAAATTTGAGGATTAAGTTTTTTTCCCAAGATAGTGAAAAAAGTGAACCTAATTTTAGGGAATAGTAAAAGAACAGGGCGGCACCAGTAACAATCGGCCAGTGCACAACAGCGTTGGGAATGAAAATATAGTAAACGAATAGACATATTTGTAACGGGGCTATGAAGGAAACTAAAGTACTCCAATTCAGACAGTTCCCATACATATTGATGAAAATAAAAATCAAAGTAATGGTGTAATAAAGTAAGTAATATTCTAGGGAGTACGTAGGGAGCAAGATTAGCCAGCCAAATCCCCAACATGCTGACGAAAGCCCAATAGCCCAATTCATTTTCAGAATATTTTTATCAATATTCTTTTGAGGGTTCGTAGATAAAACCAAATATGCCCTGATTAAAAGGCATATATTGGTAACAATAAACCACAAGTAAAATCGATCATATCCAGCTGATTCAGCAAAGAGTACGAGGCATAAAATGGGTCCTAAAAAGGCTGGAAAAAGACTTTCTTTAGCCACCTTCAACATGTGCACTAATTTCTCATATTGCAGCTGCTTGATTTGATCTGGCGAAAGATCAATACTTCGCTTGTTTAAGAATTTAGATATGTTTAGTTCAATCATATTAAGTTCAATTGCTTAGCTTTATTGATAGCCTGAACTCGATTGGACACCTTTAGCTCTTTGAAAATTGCATTAATGTGGACTTTGACTGTTTGTTCTTTTATTTCAAAGTTATATGCAATGACTTTATTTGATTGGCCTTGAGCAATACATTTAAGTATTTCATATTGTCTTCCTGTCAAACCGGTAGCAACAGCCTCAGGCAGAAAAGTAGACATCATTGCGTAAATCTGGCTATAGATCTGTTCAACATCATTATTTTTAGAAATAAAAATCTGACAGCCAGCTTCTAAACATTTTTCCTTCCAGGCATCTTCTTCAAGCCCTGATATCGCTGCAATATTGGTTACATTACTCAATTTTTTAAATTCAAGTATTCCAAATAAGGGATCAAGGGAGTCTGGGATGCTAAGGTCTAATAAAATTGTCCAAGGGACATTCTTAGACTTAGCTAGGCTAATGCCATCAGAAATATTAGATGCGCTAAATACCTCGATAGCATGTACGTTGAATCTTCTTGTTAGGTAAAGATGCAATGCATCTCGATAAACGGGGTGGTCATCAACGATTAATAATGCAGACATCAGAAAGATTTATCTCTTAAGTTTATGGGACGATTAAGCATAATTAGTTTGATCTCTGAATGCTATCTATATTTGATAGGCATAAACACTAGTTTTTTAGAGGCTTTCCAAGCTTACTCGGCCCTGAATATTTGGCCTATAGAACTTTAGTTCTAGCACTAAAGTTCCTCATTCTCCCTACAAATAATTGACTTGCGTCAACTTTTTTATTGTCAATTGCGCCGACATTACATGCAGGGCTCACAAAGCCAATGAAATATTAACCAAAGGGGGGTTTCATGAGTAAATTCATTAGCTATCTACTAGTCGCATTTGTTGCATTTTTCATTGGTACAGTAAGTGGTGCAAGCTTGAGTGACATCGATACTTCTGTATCAAAAATTTCTGCATATATCAATGCAGCTCATTCTCAAGATCAAGCCTACTAATCGGACGGGTGAAATGTTTATAACTAATCTTTTGGGGCGCCATCTACGCACTAGCCTTCTGACAGTGATTCTTATTATCTGTGGCGTTATAGCCCTAGCCGGAACTAAAGTTTTAGCAAGTATTCACAATCAAACTGAAATAGTGCAGAGCAATCCTCACCACATTCCTGATGAGTTAAATCCAAAATTGAAGCGGGTCTCAGAGTATTTCCAGGTGATTCATTATGAAGCGAGGGAGGACATCGTGGAGCTTAAAGAAACATTACATAGCGCTGCATTTAAAAGTAAAGCTGCATATGTTGAGCCAACATTAGATTACACAACAGGCACCTCTAACTAGATTTAGTCTCTAATAATCAGATTAGCAGGTATGTATAAGTGGAGTGAGACAACATGACAATTTTGCGTTATTCCAAGGTATTCGAAGTGTTGGGGCATGACACCAGATTGAAAGTATTTGACTTAATTTATAGATCTGGAACAAAGGGTGTTAGACCCAAAGAGATGATTGATCAATTCGGTATTGATTCAGGAACATTAGATTTTCATCTCAAAAAGCTTCTGGCAATTAATTTAGTTGCTATAAGGCAAAGGGGCCCAAGATGTCTTTATCATCTCAATGAAAATATTCCAGTAGAGTTGGCTCAGTTATTCGATGCCAACCAAAAGGAGGGGCAATTAGAGCTAGTCGAAGAGGCATCCTTAGCCCTATAGCCAAGATCAGGCATTCAACCGCCTGTAGAACGTTTTGCCCTAACTGTTGCATCGACGGGCTGAAATCAAGGTCGGTAGCGGTCATCGGCTGAATGTCGAGCCGCCCTACATTACAACGCGAAGAATTGCCCCACTTCAAGGCTTAATTCTTTAGCCAGCTCTGCACCAGTGACTTTGCCAGCTGCGCCCTTAGCTTTTAGCACTTCAATCTGTCCACCATGACAACTCACGAAGAATGAATCTAGCGTAATTTGTGTAAGCTCACCTGGCTTGCCTTTAACGGCACCAAAGGTTTGCGCTACATGCTTATGGCAATCGTAGATCTGTACTTTTTGCTCACCAAACTTCGTCCATGCACCTGGCGCAGGATTAGCCGCTCTGATGACGTTATAGATTTGGGTGATGTGACTTGCCCAATGAATCTGCGCAGCGTTTGCATCAAACCAACCTTCATAGTTTGCTTGCGATTCATCTTGGATAACTTCGGTATGCTTTTCTGCCACCACGAGATCTGCAGCTTCTAACAAAGCCTTAATACCAGCTGGGAAGAGATGGTCGAAGTAAATCTTTCCGAGAGTGTCATCAGGTCCTATAGCGACTTCTTTTTGCAAAATGACTGCGCCCTCATCCAAGCCATCGCTTGGGCGGAAGATGGTTAAACCAGTCTTTTCCTCACCCAGGGCAATTGCCCAGTTGATGGCGCTAGGGCCACGATATTGAGGTAATAAGGATGGGTGGTACTGAATAGTGCCGTGACGCGGAATCTTGACCAGCTCTTGCGGCACGAACTGCAATACGTAGGCCATCACGCAGATATCAGCCTTGCTATCAATCAAGGCTTGAGCAGCTTCAGGACTCTTTAAGGAGGAAAACTGCAAAGGGCTTAAACCCCTTGCAATCGTTGCCTCTTTTAATACTTCTGGTTTGCTTGACTTAGGATTATCAGGAGGGCAAAAGACTGCAACTACTTCATCGCCACGATCCAAAAAAGCCTCTAAAGTAGCCTTCCCAAAATCTGCACTTCCAATCAAAGCAACCCGCATCTTAGATCACCTTATCGTGACGCAATGAGATCAACTCATCAGTAGTAAAACCAAGTTCGCTAAGAATCTCATCGGTATGCTCACCAAGTAATGGTGAACGCGTCACAACTGTTTCGCTATCAGACATCTTAATTGGATTACCTACAGTCAAATACTTACCGCGAATCGGATGATCCACCTCAACTACGGTTCCTGTATCGCGCAATGATTGCTCTTCAGAAATTTCTTTCATAGACAGAATTGGGCCACAAGGAACATCGTATTTATTCAAAATATCCATCACTTCAAACTTGCTTAGAGTCATGGTCCACTTCTCAATCTCAGCAAAGATTTCCATCAAGCGTGGCAAGCGTGCCATGGCTGATGAGAAATTGTGATCAGTGATCCAATCTTCGCGACCAATGACTTTACAGATTGCTTCCCATACTGGAGCCTGAACAACAACATAAATATAGGAATTGGGGTCAGTTTCCCAGCCTTTGCACTTCAAAATCCAACCAGGCTGACCACCACCAGAGGCATTACCAGCGCGGGGTACAGCGTCGCCGAAGGTTCCATTGGGATACTGGGGATACTCTTGCATCGTGCCATTACGCTCCAAACGCTGTTGATCACGCAACTTCACGCGGCATAAATTCAAGACAGAATCTTGCATTGCAGCCAAGACTTTTTGACCGCGACCAGAATGCGTACGTTGATACAATGCAGTAACAATACCCAAAGCTAAATGCAAGCCGGTACCGCTATCACCAATTTGCGCACCCGTTACCATCGGAGGGCCATCATCAAAACCAGTGGTTGAAGCTGAGCCGCCTGCGCACTGAGCAACGTTTTCATAAACCTTGCAATCCTCGTATGGGCCAGGACCAAAACCTTTTACAGAGGCCATGATCATCATTGGGTTTAATTCTTGAATACGTTCCCAAGTAAATCCCATGCGATCTAAGGCGCCAGGGGCAAAGTTTTCTACCAACACGTCACACTCTTTAATAAGGCGTTCGAGAATTTCTTTACCTTTTTGGGTTTTGGTATTCACAGTAATAGAACGCTTGTTATGGTTCAACATCGTGAAATACAAACTATCCACATCAGGAATGTCGCGTAATTGACCGCGAGTAGCATCGCCCTCACCTGATTTTTCTACTTTAATCACGTCAGCGCCAAACCAAGCCAATAACTGAGTACAAGTCGGCCCTGATTGAACATGCGTGAAGTCGAGGATTTTCACCCCCTCTAGTGCTTTTGCCATGGTTTAAGTCCTAATAAGATTGAAATTTTGAATTAAGCCAATTTTACCAGTCGGAAATTGGGGCAAATGAAGGATGCCCAGGTTTTGGGCATGAATGCTGCTAAGACCCTATATTTTCTGCCTTGCGTTGACTATATTGGGCTAAGACGGAGGATGTTCAAGATCAGATAGCCGCTTCTTGAGGGCTCGCTCTTCGGCAAATCGCTCGGTTTCATCACGAATCACGGCAGCCACCCCAGTCGCCTTGTGATTTTCATCAAAAAGCATGCCTACGGTAAACGCAATCGATAAAGCACGTCCATCCTTGTGCTTTGCGGGCACTTTCAATAAAGAGGTGCCATAACGAGTGGTGCCGGTTGCCATTGATTTGCTGTAGCCCTCGTTATGCCTCTGACGCTGACGCTCGGGTACGATCAGATCAAGCGTATTTCCTAGAGCCTCTGCTTCGGTATAACCAAAAATGCGCGTAGCAGCGGCATTCCAAAGCACAATCTTTTCATTGGCATCAGACACAATCACTGCATCGCCAATGCAATCTAGCAGTTGATGGAGATCGATGGATGTTTTCATATTCTCAGTCTAAAGACTTTTGCGGATCCATAGGAAATTAAAAGTGATGCCATAAAAAAGGCGCTCACTAGGAGCGCCTTAAAGCTTGTACAAATTAATGCTTTGTAGTTATTAAACTGCCTTAGCTGTGTGCAGCTTAGCGATGTCATCAGCGCTATAGCCGAGGTCTGCCAACACTTCATCAGTGTGCTCACCCAAAACTGGTGATGGACCAACTTCAATTTCCAAATCAGAGAACTTGATTGGGCTGCCGATTGTCAAATATTTACCACGTACTTTGTGGTCAACTTCAACAATAGAACCGCTCTTACGCAAGTCTGGTGAGTTTGCCAATTCTTTCATTGACAATACAGGCGCGCAAGGAATATCAAACTTGCGGAGGATGTCCACAGCTTCATATTTAGTCTTGTCTTTGAGCCACTCTTCAATCGTTGCGAAGATGTCAAAAATCTTGTCTTGACGCGCTTCTGCAGTCATATAAGCTGGATCAGTTGCCCACTCTGGCTTGCCAATTGCTTTGGTAATTGGCTCCCAAGCGTGACCTTGAATGGTGAAGTAGATGTATGCGTTTGGATCTGTTTCCCAGCCTTTACACTTCAACACCCAGCCTGGCTGACCACCGCCACCAGCGTTACCGCCACGTGGAACTACGTCAGTGAATGAACCGTGTGGGTACTGTGGGTACTCTTCCAAGTAACCAATTTTGTCCAAACGTTGTTGATCGCGCAATTTCACACGGCACAGGTTCAATACGGCATCTTGCATTGAGCAAGATACTTTTTGACCCTTGCCAGTTTTTTGACGCTGCATCAATGCAGTCAAAATACCGATTGCCAAATGCATACCAGTGTTGCTATCGCCCAGAGCGGCAGCAGAAACTGTAGGAGGACCATCCCAGAAACCTGTTGTTGAAGCAGCGCCGCCGGCACACTGTGCAACGTTTTCATACACTTTCAAGTCTTCGTATGAGTGACCATCGCTAAAACCTTTTACAGAAGCCATGATCATTTTTGGGTTCAGTTCTTGAATACGCGCCCAGCTAAAGCCCATACGATCTAAAGCACCTGGACCAAAGTTCTCAACCATTACATCAGAAGCCTTGATCATCTTCTCTAAAACTTCTTTACCTTCTTGAGTTTTAGTGTCGAGCGTCAAAGAACGCTTATTACCGTTCAACATCGTAAAGTACAAAGCATCGGCACCTGGAATGTCGCGCAATTGGCTACGGGTTACGTCGCCAGAGCCTGGACGCTCTACTTTAATAACGTCAGCGCCGTACCAAGCTAACAACTGGGTACATGCAGGACCAGCTTGCACGTGTGTGAAATCGATGATGCGGATACCGTCTAATGGTTTAGTCATGTTTGTTTCTCCTTAAATTATTTCTTAATGTAGCTCTTCAATATTACGTATCTGTTACTTAATAAATTCCTGAAACTATGCTTTTTTAGTAGCGCCAGCAGATGGGTTCAAATTCGTCAAACGCCCACTCTCTGTACCCGCCGTTTCATCAATCACAGCGTTAATTAGAGCTGGTTTGCCAGCTGCAATTGCCTCTGTTAATGCTGCTTCTAATTCTGCTGGGGTAGTCACGTAGTAACCAACGCCACCAAACGCTTCAATCATCTTGTCGTAACGGGCATCTTTAACAAATACGGTTGGCGCAACATCTGCACCACCCGTTGGGTTGACGTCAGTACCGCGATATACGCCATTGTTGTTAAAGACCACTGTTGTGATTGGGAGTTTGTAACGGCAAACAGTTTCCAATTCCATGCCACTAAAGCCAAATGCGCTATCGCCTTCTACTGCGATCGTTGGCAAACCACTAGTGACTGCAGCACCGATGGCGTAACCCATACCAATACCCATAATGCCCCATGTACCTGAGTCAAAACGCTTACGTGGCTTGTACATATCAACGATTGCACGGCAATAGTCGAGCGTATTAGCGCCTTCGTTTACCAAGTTCACATCTGGGTTCTTCTTAATCACATCACGAATCACACGCAAAGCACCATGAAAGTTCATTGGTGTCACTTCTTTAGCAAGTGTTTCTGCCATCTTCGCGGTGTTCTTATCTTTCTTCTCGGTAATCGCGGCGATCCATTCAGCGCTTGGCTTAGGAACGGCAGCAATACCCTTCAGGAGTTCACCAACGCATGAACCAATATCACCAATCAATGGTGCATCGATTTGCACGTTGCTATCAATTTCGTTTGCCTGAATATCAATTTGGATAAATTTCTTAGGATCTTTACCCCAGGTCTTGCCTTTACCGTGCGCCAACAACCAGTTCAGACGCGCACCAACCAACATCACTGCATCAGCCTCAGCCAATACAAATGAACGCGCTGCAGAAGCAGATTGTGGATGGTTATCAGGCAACAAGCCTTTAGCCATCGACATTGGTAAGTAAGGAATGCCGGATTTTTCAACTAAATCACGAATCTCTTTATCAGCTTGTGCATAAGCAGCGCCTTTACCTAAGAGAATCAATGGACGCTTAGCGCCCTTCAACACATTCAAAGCACGCTCAACAGCATCGGCCGCTGGAATTTGACGTGGCACTGGATCAATGACTTTGAAGATGGATTTCTTAGCTTCTTCAACGGGCATGGTTTGGCTGAGCAGCTGCGCTGGCAAGTCTAAATACACACCGCCTGGACGACCAGAAACTGCTGCACGAATCGCACGAGCAAAACCGATGCCGATATCTTCAACGTGATTGATGCGGTACGCCGCTTTGCAATATGGCTTTGCCGCATTGAGCTGATCCATCTCTTCGTAGTCACCCTGTTGCAAGTCAACGATTTCACGCTCGCTTGAGCCGCTAATCAAAATCATTGGGAAGCAGTTCACAGTAGCATTAGCAAGTGCTGTCAAACCGTTCAAGAAACCAGGTGCAGAAACCGTCATACAAATACCAGGCTTCTGTGTCATATAACCAGCAATCGCAGCAGCGTTACCAGCATGCTGTTCGTGACGGAAACCGATAAAGCGCATGCCTTCAGCTTGAGCTAAACGGCACAAGTCAGTAATTGGAATACCAACGAGTCCGAAAATCGTATTGAGATCATTCGCCTTAAGGGCGTCAATGACGAGATGGAAACCGTCAGTTAATTGTGTGTTTTGGTTGTCTGTTGTCATATAAGTAGTTGTTTTAAGTTATCGATTGCATCACAAGGCTACATGCGCCTCACTTGGGCAGAGGTGAATCTTAGGCTCGGGGGTGTGGTTCATCATTGACTTCGGTCAATTTCCCTTGAAATCCAGTAAATTCAAGGGTTAGCGCTTAGATAAAGAGCTCTTTATGCTTGGTTTTTAAGCGACTTAAAGTCTCCGGGGAGAGATTTAAATAGGCTGCCAACTCTTTTTTGGGGAGGAGCTCAAATAAGTCCTCATATTTGCGCAGAAAACGCTCCACTCGGCCTGGGGCATCGAGCATATGCAAGGTAATGGTGTGAGCCATGATTTCGCTCATCAGACGCATCACCTCAAATTCAAAGCTCTCTTTCAGTGGCTGATGCTGGTCAAGAAACTCGGCCCACTTCTTCATGGGCATACGCGCCACGCGCGCCTTGGTAACCGAGGCAATGCTGTATGGGGCGGCCGTCTTTAGGCGCCACGCGGCATAGCTTGTTTCAATATCTTTTTCGATAGCAAATCGCAAAATCATCTCTTTGGCATCCGCACTCGAAACGATCCGCTTTAGGATGCCGTCCAGTACGAAGTACTGCTCCATTTGGTGATCACCTTGATGAAGCAAAATGTCGCCTTTTCTGAGGTCGGAGATCTCTAAATGACGCTCTAATTCGGCCATGCTTTCCTGATCCAGGCTTTTTAGCACTGAGTTTTGGCTCAGCTGTAAGCGAATCAGGTTTTTTTCGAGGTGCTTGTCTAATGCTGTCATGAATCCTTAATCCTAGACCCTATATTGTAGGCTTTTTATGATCTAAATCAGGTTTTCAGCTACGTGCTTAGGCTAGAATTGCTGGGTCGTGGTGCTTTATTGCAGTGCAATAAAGTTAAACGGGAAACACTAAACGTGTGCTGCCCCCGCAACGGTAGGTAAATACATCCTCAATTGAAAAATGAGGGGTGTCAGGAGTCTGAAAAAGCCACTGTGCATGTCAATTGCATGGGAAGGCCAGATTCTGAGATTTACTAGCCCGGATACCGGCCAAGACAGGTGGAATTTTGCGGACGGGGATCTTCGCGCGCCGATGAAGCATCCCAAGCCAGCAGGCCAGGATGTCCAATTGACGCTCGATCTCTCAAAAGGTGAATTCTGTTCGACCCAGCTTACGGGGAAGTTAGCTAGGTGTTTCGAAGGCAGAAAGTGCATCATGAAACAGCAGTTCAGCAACAAAGCATTAAGCGCCCTTCTTTGTGGCGCAGTCATTTTTGGATCCATTTCAAATGCATTAGCCCAAAGTTCACAATCAACAGTCATTGTTTCGGGCTCACGTTTTGAAGAGAACCTCAACGAGGTTCCTGCAAACGTGCAAGTTATCACCCGCGATGAAATCGCCGAGTCAAGCTCTACAAATATTCCTGATATTTTGTCCCAAATAGGCGGCTTGAATGTCAGAAATACCACCGGCGGCCAACTCAATCTTGGGGCCACCATTGATATGGGTGGCTACGGTCCAACAGCTAATAACACAACGCTGATTCTGGTGGATGGGCAAAGAATCAATCCCATTGATTCATCTTCAGTGTCATGGGAATCCATTCCGCTAGACTCAATTAATCGCATTGAAATCCTTCATGGCGGTGCCAGCGTTCAATACGGTAACGGCGCCATAGGTGGCGTGATTAACATCATCACCAATGGTGGTAAAAAAAATCTCAATCAAGTGTCTACAAGCTACGGCAGTTTTAATACCCTAGTCAACAATGCAATTTTTAGAAATACCATTGACCAAACCACGGTTCAACTTAGCGCTAACACTTCCAATACGAATGGTTGGAGGCAAAACTCTGCCGCCAATGCCTATGCATTTGATGCAAAAGTGACTCAAGCTTTAGGCGGAAGGGATAATGTTTATGCTGATGCGTTTTATAGCTATTCAAACCAACAAAACCCAGGTGGGGTAGTAGGTCAGGTTGGACAAGGAAATCCTCAGTCTGCAAAATTCAACAATATTGGATCTGGTACAGGCGTCTACAACACAGGCGTTCGTGCGGGAGTCGCCAAAGAATTAAGCAGCATATTTAATTTAGAGATAGACGGTTTTTATAGCAATAAAAATACCTTCTTTACTCAGCCTTATTACTCCACTGATGCATCGGGAGTGGGCTCAGACCCAGCGATTAGCCCATCATTCACAAAGTACCAAGGATGGCAGGCCAACTTTAGCCCGCGCATTAAAGGTGATTTTGACTCATTCGGCACCAGCATATTGGGCTACGAATTTAATAAGGCCAGTCAGTCGTCGAATGGCACCTTTAGCTCTGTAATGAATCAAGCGGGGCAAGCGCAATATGCGGCAGTTAATCCGCTTCAGAGTGAAGCATATGCCAGCCTCTATAACCAATCCATTTATTTCATCGAAAGGGTTCCAGTTACAAAAGGTATTGAACTGAATGGAGGTTATCGGTATCAAACACAAAGCGCCACTACCAATGGTATTAGTATTTGGAGCGGCGCAAGTAGCGATAGTAAAACCTACTCTGCAAATGCCGGGGATGTGGCGATCAATTTTAAATACCTTGAGGGGCAACGTGTTTACGTCAAATGGAATCAGTCCTATCGCTTTCCCAATGTTGATGAGTTTTGGGGGTGGTCAACAAACGGTGGTCAAGCCTTTGGTGGAATTCTTAAACCTCAAACTGCACAAACCTATGAGATTGGTGGAAATTGGCAAGTTCTTAAAAGTAACTTAACGGCATCTATTTTTACTTCGGTTTCCCAAAATGAGATTTTGTATAACCCTGCAACTTTTATTAACTCTAATTCTCCATATGACATTAATAGAAATGGAGCAATTTTTAATGTGCTTTCAGCGCTCACTTCGCAATTGTCAGCTGGCGTTGGTGGGACTGTGCAGCATGCGACTTACGCTAGTGGACCATACCAAAACCAATCAATAGCTCAAGTACCAAACCTATTGCTCAATGCCAGGGCAACCTATACGCTTACAAGTAATTTGTCATTCGGCGGGGTAATCAATTATGTGGGAAGCCAGCATTATGATGCCACCCCAACTTATTACAGCTCCTTGGCGGTCATGTCCTCTTACACCGTTGCAGATATTTATGCCAATTACAAATTGGGCAATTGGGAGACTCGCGTGACCGTTAAAAACGTTGGAAATTCTCAATATTCAACGTATGGGGGGTATGGTTATGTAACGGGGCCCAATGGCAATAACGCAAACAATTACTATTACTACCCCAATGACCCTCGATCCATTTACATTAGCGCTAAATACAACTTCAACTAATGACCCCTGATTACCCCAGCTTGAGTTCCAAAAAACAGGGCGAATGATGCTGGTTTTCCCTCAAAAATCAGCATCTCAATAATTGGGACTACCTCTTGGTTTTCCTAAGGCTACAATGCCAGTATGAGCGAGCAAACCCCCTCTTCCCCCAGCGATATATCGGTTGACGATCTGTCGGCGATAGTTCAGCGCGTGGCTGATAAGTTGCAACTGATTGCTGAGGCAGTAAAAAACCTCAACCAGAATCGCACTCAACTTGAGGGCAAGATCGAAGATGCCCAAAAACGGATTCAACATATTTTGAGTAGGCTGCCAGAGCAGAGTGATGGACGCCAATTGAATTTACTTGGTGAGGCAACTCCCCCAACAAACTCAGAGGACGACAATGAGCCAACTACGCATTGAGGTAACTCTTGCCGGTCAAAAAATAGCGCTCGCAACCAGCGCTGAACACGAGCCCTTACTTCGTGCTGCTTGCACATTAGTGGATGAACAAATTCAGTTGGCAATTAATGGCGGTAACCGTAGCATTGAACGTGCCAGCATGATGGCGGCCCTCAAAATTGCTGGTGATCTCATTACTTTAAAAAATGCTGTTCCAGAAACCAATGCGCAAGGCACTACTTCCGGAACAAACTCCGAAGATATGATTCGCCTTCAAGCGGAAATTAAATCTTTAGAAGACCAAGTAGATACTTTGATGCAAACCCTTTCCCTGCCTGGTACGCCAAGGCCAATAGTTCCTTGAACCGATGCGCAAGCATCCGGAACGATCTTTACATTGTGGGCGTGAGCGTTTCGAAACTTCACAGTGGCAGCTTCGAGCTGTTTACTCCCTGAACTTCTTAATGCACCCGAAGCAAAGTAGCCGTTCCACCTTGAACCTTAGGGTTCAGGATGACGGCCTAGCGGCTAAGGCGGGGAATTCATGTCACTAAGCGATATCGCACTATTGATGTTGTGTGGGAGCATCTCTGGCTTTCTAGCGGGACTCCTTGGTATTGGCGGCGGCATGATCTTGGTGCCCTTCATGATTTTGGTTTTTAATCATCTAGGATTTAGTCAAGATGTCATCGTTCACATGGCTATTGCCACAGGCATGGCAACCATTCTGTTTACAACATCATCCGCCATCTGGGCTCATCACAAACATAGCTCCATCGACTGGAAATTAGTGGCCGCTTTAAGTCCAGGCATGGTGGTCGGCGGACTGATAGGTGGTAGCGAACTCTTTGAGGCTCTCAAGACTTCCTGGCTCTCACTTTGCTTTGCAGTCTTTATTGTGTACACCTCGATTCAGATGCTGATCAATAAGAAACCTGCCCCGGGTAGAGATTTGCCTGGTCCGGCCGGTCTCTTTTCATTTGGTGCATTTGCGGGAGTCCTAGCCAGCCTTGTTGGCGCCGGCGGCGCCTTCATCACCGTGCCTTTTATGCTTTGGTGCAATGTAAAGCCTCACGTTGCTATGGCAAGCTCCTCTGGCTTGGGGTTCCCAATCGCAGCAGCAGCAACACTTGGCTATATGTATGGCAGCTGGGGAAACCCAAACTTACCTGCAGGCTCTATGGGCTTTGTTTATCTACCGGCCGTGGCTTGTATTGTGGTGGTGAGTATTTTTACCGCACCCTTTGGTGCTAGATTAGCCAGAAAACTGGATGTCGCCCAACTCAAACGCGTCTTCGGCATCATGTTGTTTTTCCTTGCAGCCTTCATGTTTAATGAAAGCCGCAAGGCATTCGGTTTTTAAACGGTATATTGCTGACGCAAAATATTTTTTTGCACTTTGCCCATCGCATTACGCGGTAAGTCAGCAACAATTTCTAAGCGTTTTGGTATTTTGAAATTCGCAATTTGCGTTTTCAAAGTAGCAATCATCGCTTGAGAATCTAATTTAGCGCCAGCTTTAGGCACTACTACCGCCATGACTGCCTCGCCAAAATCAGGATGTGGAATACCGATCACTGCGCTCTCCTCTACGCCATCCATATCATCGATAAAGCTCTCGATTTCTTTTGGATAAACGTTATAGCCACCAGAAATAATGAGATCCTTGCTGCGACCTACGATACAGAGATATTCTTTGGGCGCTTTGCCACCGTTAGCCTCACCACCCCAACGACCGACGTCGCCCGTTTTGAACCAACCGTCTTTAGTAAATTCTTCAGCGGTCTTCTCCGGCATACGCCAGTAGCCCGGAAATACATTAGGGCCCTTGACTTGAATGTTGCCAATCTCATTAACACCACAAAGCTTGTTGTCATCACCTATGACGCGTACTTTCACGCCGGGTAATGGCAGGCCAACTGAGCCGCCGACGCGGCTACCTTTGTATGGATTAGAAACCAACATGACCGTCTCGCTCATGCCATAGCGCTCCAGAATTGGCTGGCCAATCACCTCCTTGAAGGTATTAAATGTTTCAGTAAGCAATGGTGCTGAGCCTGAGACAAACAAACGCATATTGCGCGCCACTGTTTTCGTGAAGCCTTTATCAGCCAGCAGGCGGACATAGAAAGTAGGCACACCCATCATCACAGTCGAGTTCGGCATGCGGTGAATAAGTTGCGCTGTATCTAAACGTGGCAACCAAATCATTTTGCTGCCATTGATTAAGGCGCCATGTGCTGCCACAAATAAGCCATGAACGTGGAAGATAGGCAAAGCATGCAGTAAGACATCGCCTTTTTTCCAACCCCAGAATTTTTGCAAGACTTGCGCATTGCTACCCAAGTTCTTATGGGTCAACATCGCACCCTTACTACGACCAGTGGTGCCAGAGGTGTACAGAATCGCAGCAAGATCACCATCTTTTGTAGCGACAGTTTTGAACTTATCGCTCTGCACTGAAGAGCGCTCCAACAAGCTGCCGGTACGGTTTTCATCTAAGGTAAGTACATGTTTTGTGCCAGCTTTGAATGCCACCTTCGATACCCAGGCGAAATTCTTGCTGCTACAAACCACCAAAGCAGGCTCAGCATTCTCAATGAAATACTGCATCTCTGCGGCTTGATAAGCAGTATTCAGAGGAAGGTATACATAGCCAGCACGAATGGTGGCGAGATATAAAAACAAGGCCTCAGGGGATTTCTCCACCTGAACTGCAATGCGCGAACCTTTTGGAAGCTTTAAATTCTTCAACAGATTGGCCATCATGGCCGTAGCCCGCTCTACATCACTCCAGGAGTAGAGCAAACCATCCTGCGTTTCAATTGCGCAGGCTTTTTTATCTTTTGGAAAACCTTTTTCCAATAGTGAATACAAATTCATGACAACTTTCCTTGTGTTCTTGGGATTTTCTTAAACTAGAGGTGTACCCATCACCCAATTTGGTAAGCCAGTAGCAATATCAGGGAACACGCACAGCAAAACCACCGATAGAAGCATGATGACAACAAAAGGCATAACACCCCAAATGATTTCACGCAAAGTGATATCGGGAGCAATATTTTTAATCACAAAAATATTAAGGCCGACAGGCGGATGAATCAAACCAGTCTCCATCACAATGGTCATTACTACGCCAAACCAAATCAGGTCAAATCCTGCAGCACGCAAAGGCGGCAAGAAGATAGGGGATGTCATCAAAATAATGGACACAGGTGGCAGGAAGAAGCCCAACACAATCACCATCAGCAAGATAGCGGCTAACAAGACCCAACGCGAAGTGCCTAAATCAACGATCGCTTGGGCGGCTGTTTGACTCAAGTGCAGGTAACTCATCACATTCGCAAAGAGCAGTGACATGCCAATAATGAACATCAACATCGCCGATTCACGAATGGTGACGTCTAAAAGCGGATACAAATCCTTAAAGCGCCACATCTTGTAAATCACTGCAATCAATAGGAAGGCAAATACAGCGCCTAAGCCAGCTGTTTCGGCGGGAGTTGCATATCCGCCGTAGAGCGCAACCATCACACCAATCAACAGCACTAAGAATGGCAACACCCTTGGTAAGGAGCTCATCTTTTGCTGCATAGTGTAGTTCTGGCGATCCAAAATAGGATTTGGAACTGCATTCACGCTATAAGCTTCATAGGCACTTGCATACTCTTTACGGAAGCGATAAATGGTGTAAGCCGAGAAGAAAACGACCAGCATGATTCCAGGGCCAATCGCAGCTAGAAACAATCTACCCAATGATTGTTCTGCGGCAACTGAGTACAAAATCATCGTAATAGACGGTGGCAACAAAATACCCAGCGTTCCACCGGCAGCAATAATCCCCGCTGCAAACCCAGGTGAATAACCACGCTTACGCATTTCTGGAATACCAGCACTACCAATTGCTGAACATGTTGCCGGGCTAGAACCGGCCATTGCCGCAAATAAGGCACAGGCAAAAACGTTGGCAACGCCCAAACCGCCAGGAACCTTACCCATCCATACATGCAAAGCATCGTATAAATCTTTACCAGCACGCGAACGACCAATCGCCGCACCCTTCAGAATAAATAATGGAATAGACATTAAGGTAATGCTGGACATCTCTTCATATACGTTCTGCGCCACAGTATCTAGTGAAGATGCTGGCATAAAGAAGTACATAAAAATGATTGCAACGATTCCCAAAGCAAAAGCAATGGAAATGCCCGAGAACATAATCAGCAAAGTCACTGCCGCAAACAAAAGACCGATAGTTAATATAGACATGCTTAATGACCTCCTCTAACTACATCAGAGGCTACTTGCTTTCTGATAAAAATCTGCAGAAATAATTGAATGGTCAACAAGACCATTCCAATAAACATCATGGAATATGGAACCCATAATGAAGGGGCCCAAGTGGAATTAGTTACCTGCCCATCCACCCATGCTTCCACGAGTAAATCCCATGTCTTTGTCGCAAAGAAAGCGAAAAAGAGGCAAGAGATGATATCAATCGCAACTACCCTCACACGATTCACAGGATGAGGAAGCAAACCTTCGATTGCCGAAATGCCAATATGGCCGCGTTTTTCTTGCACATAAGAACTGCACATGAAAGTAACGCCCACTAAGCAAAACAAGGCGGCCTCATCTTGCCAGTCATTAGCCGCATGAAATAAACCTCGTGACATCACGCTGTAACTCAGAATTAACGCTGCTGCCATCAGCGCGATAGACCCAAGAAGAACCAGGCATTTATTGAGCGCCGACATCAATTTATCGGCAGCGTTTAGAAGGGCCATCATTTTATGAAATCTTCTCTGCCGAGTGCATCATGGCAGCACAAGTTTCATTACGCTCTGAAAACTCTTTCCAAGCTGAAGGCTTAGCAACCGCTTTCCACTTATCCACTACAGACATGTCCATTTCAAATACTTTGTTGCCAGCCTTAGCAAAGGCAATCGCTGCATCAATATCATCTAACTTAGCTTGCTCTGTGCCAAATTTTTCCATATCAGTACCCACCGCCATAATGATGTCACGCTGATTTGCTGGCAAAGCATCAAACACCATTTTTGACATCATGAGGGGCTCCAACATATACCAGTAAGATTTATTTTTAGCGGAGGTGAAGTTCTTCGTTAACTCAGCCAACTTGAATGACATCAAGCTAGCAGAGGAGGTATAGGCTGCCTCTAATGAACCTGTCTGAACTGCTTGATAGATTTCATTCGAAGGAATGGATGTCATCACTGATCCGCCAGCAGCTTTGAGCATGGCATCAAACTCACGACTACCACCACGCACCTTAACGCCCTTAATGTCATCCGGAACAACAATCGGACCTGAGCGTGTAGCTACGCCACCTGCTTGCCATACCCAACTGACGATCACGATGCCTTTGGACTCCATGACCTTATTCAAAATTTTACCCACTTCAGCGTTCTTCCAGCGGGCGCCCTGCTCATAACTTGTTACCAACGCTGGCATCAAGCCAATATTGGCTTCTACAACTTCACCGCCAGCGTAGGGCATTGGATAGAAACTCAAATCAAGTGCGCCTTTACGTAAAGCACTAAATTGCGCATTGGTCTTCATGAGGGAAGACTGGGGGTACACATCAAACTTCAATGCACCTTTAGTTCTTTTTGTAACTTCATCTGCGAACTTCTTACATAAACGATCACGAAAGTCTGTGCCACTCGGAAATTGATGGGATATTTTTAGGCTTTTACTGCTGTCTTGAGCCCAAGTAGGTAAGTTGTAGCCAGCAAGAGATGCTCCAGCAGCGCCCAATAGGATTTGACGGCGCAATTGGCTGATATCTTTTGAATCGGTCATTTTTAATCTCCTGATTAAATATTTGTTTTTATAAACTCAACTACTTAGACATTGTCAGTTTTAAATTACCCGACTTATTTATGTCATATTCTAAGGGATTGCCACTAAACCATCCCTTAGGAGCGTCTCCCCGCTTAAATTTCGTTTTTAAGGCTGCATTAGGCGCCCTACCGCCTTGGAATACACAATTTCTCCGTTGGCAAAGCGTTCATGGTTCTCTTCAACATTACCCAAATCGTAAAGATAATTCACCATTAAGCCGGCAGATTGACGCAATCCTTTGCGAGAAAGATCTCCCGCCCAATTGATCTGATGCAGCTTTGCACCATTGCCCAAATGAAACTTTGCCACTGGGTTTCCTTCGCGTGCCGCTGAGCCCAAACCTAAATACATGCTGACCAAACAAAGCAAAGCATCTTTTTCTTTTTGGGATGCCTCATCAGGATGCCAACCAGCGCTCAAGCGCTCACTCCAAGACTTAGCGTCTAAATTCAATTGGGTCAAGGCTTGATCACGCGCAGCCCTCAAGGCTGGCTTGAAGCGCTCTGCCGAGACGGCATCACTAAAACCAGCACCAGCTGAAACCCAATCTATAAATCCTGGAATAGGTGAGAGCGTCACAAATGTTTTTAAACCTGGGAACTCTGCCTTCAGTTGCTCGGCAACGCGCTTAATTAAAAAGTTACCCATCGAAACACCACGCAAACCTGGCTCGCAGTTACTAATGGAATAGAAAGCGGCTACCTTGAATTGATTTACCTGATCAACTGTGTCAGCCTTCTTATCAACCAAAGGGGTAATTACAGAAGGAATCTCAGGCAACAAGGCCACCTCAACGAAAATCAGGGGCTCATTCGGTAATTGCGGGTGAAAGAATGCAAAGCAACGGCGGTCTGGCTGTAAGCGGCGACGCAAATCATCCCAGCCATCAATAGCGTGGACCGCCTCGTGCTTGATCAGTTTTTCAAGCACTTCGGCGGGCGACTTCCAATCAACGCGATGCATTTTCAAGAAGCCCGGGTTAAACCAAGACGACAGAAGATGACGCATATCAAAATCTACTGCGGTAAGTTCAGGTTTCTTATCTAAAACCTGGAGAAGATCACGACGCATCTGTACTACCGCAGCAGTACCTTCACTCGCGCGATTAAGACGACGAAATAATTCTTGTCTTGGGGCTTCAACAATACGCTGCAGGCGAACGTAATTGCGGGCATTTGCTTCGGCAGCATAATTTTGCGCAGCCTTCATGACTGCATCAGCGTCAGGATTGAATTTCTCAAATAGAAAAGTAAAAAATTGGACATGCTGATCTTTGCCCAACTTGCGATAGTTATTCACTACATCGTCAGCCATACTCACTGCATTGGACTCGCCTCGCTCAGAAATCAAGCGCTTGACAGCATTATTTGCTTTAGACAAGTTACGGGCTTTTGCTAGCTTTTCCAGCATGTTCATTTCTCAATAAGAGTACGACGACAATTTAAATACGGTAATTAAAATGTATCGGGTACGCGTAGTTCAATCAATTCATAAAAATGAATATTCATTAACTTTAAGCTAATTAATTTATACCAATAAAAAGAAGTATTATTTATTATTGCGATGCAACATGCGGGCCTCAGCAGCAAGAGCGAGGATATTAGGATTTGATTCGTTAGCCTGAAGATACATTAAGGCAATGCGCTGAATCACCTCATATTTGGCATTCAGGGGTGTAAATTCAATCGCATCCCCCATTAAATCCCTCACCCTGCCCGGCAAAAGAGTTCTTCCCATATCCCCAGCCACCATATTCATGAGGGAAAAAATATCGCCAACCTTCATGACAACTTTTGGCTCAAAACCAGCCAATTTAAATACATCATAAAAACCAGATGTGGTTGCAAAACCATCTTGCAAGGTTAAAAATTCTTCATTTCGATAGTCCGCAAGATCTATTGATGACTGCTTGGGCTTATTTTTTTTAGATGAGGCTAGGTACAAGCGATCCTCAAACAAAGGGACTACCTGAATCCCCTCGGGAAGATTGGCGCTTGGTATGGCAATCACCGTAGCATCAATATTTCCTGACAATAACTTACTCATGAGATCTTCATTTGAGCCCAAAAATAAATCGATGTCTAAATCAGATCTGCGAATTTTGGTTCTCATGATCAGCTTAGGAATAATGTTTGATGTCAAAGAGTACATGGCACCCAAGCGAATTTGCCCCACTTCAATACCTGCTTTTGATCTAGTCTTTTTGATCATCCGACCAACTTCATTCAAGATGTCAAACGAAGTCTCCGCTAAATAGGTGGCCGCAGGTAGGGGTTTTAAAGCGCGCCCATCTCTAACAAATAAGAGGCAACCAATACCAACTTCCAAAGAATGTAATGCTTTATGAACACTCACAGAACTGAGGCCCAACTCCTCGGCAGTTTTAGCAAGATTTCCCGTGCGTATAAACGAGCAAAGAATTTCTAATTTACGAAGAGTGACTTCTTCATTAGGCATTAGAGGATAGTGTTTGGACTAAAAAGGCGGTCTAAGTTTGATCAATACGAGATACATTACTTCGTTGATCTTTTAATTGGAAGCAATAAATACAAACCAAAGACAATCATTGGTAGTGAGAGCCACTGCCCCATGGATAAGCCTAGGCCTACCAGACCCAAGAAGGCATCTGGCTCCCTAGCAAATTCAGCCAGAAAACGACAAACACCATAACCCAGCAAAAAGAGTCCCGAGACTTGACCAACTTGACGTGGCTTGCTGGCATATATCCAGAGCACGATGCCCAGTAGGATGCCCTCACCTAGGAGTTGGTAAATCTGGGAAGGATGGCGTGGCAAAGCGTCTACCAGTGGGAACACCATTGCCCAAGGTAAATCTGTCGGGCGACCCCACAACTCACCATTAATAAAATTACCTAAGCGGCCGAATGCCAAACCAAACGGCACGAGTGGCGCAACCAAGTCGCTCACGACAAAAAAGTGCGTCTTATGTTTGTGGGCGAACCATAGCAATGCAAGTAACACGCCTAACAACCCACCATGAAAGGACATGCCACCTTCCCAGATCTTCAGAATATCCAAAGGGTGGAAAAGGTAGTAGCCAGGCATATAAAACAAGGTGTAGCCGATACGCCCACCGAGCACTACACCTAGTACACCCGCAAACAACAAATCTTCAAGATCTTTATAAGTCCAGCCCAGGGTTTGATATTGGGGCGTCCGAATCCGCATACGCCCAAGCAACAGAAATTGTGCGAAGGCCATGAGATACATCAAGCCATACCAATGAATCACAAAGGATCCAATACGAATGGCGGCAGGATCAAACTGAGGGTGTATCAACATAGATCTTTAAGACTTGGATTGATCAAAGTTGTGTAGTTCGTGCCCCAAATCCCGATAGGCCTTAAAACGCTCGCGCCCAGCTAAACGCTCTGCATCATTGACTGTTACCACTTCGACAATACGCGGAAAACGAGCAGTCAAGGCTGATACATCTTTAGGCATATGCATTCCTAAATGGATCATCACATCTGCATGAGGAATGCTAGCTAACGCCGGAGAAGCAAAGTCATCGGCCAACACTATGGGAGTTTCTACTGCAGCTTCATCATCAATAAAGCAATGTGGTAAAAAATCACTTGCACTGAATGTCCAAAGCAACTCATCGAGTTTTTTCAGATCAGCAGACTCGCCTACCATCACAATATTTCTGACAGGCTGCCCGGCCGGTGTTGCACTCCAGATCTTGCGAGTTAAGCGACAAGCATATTCGAGCTTGTCAGCTACATTGCTATGAAAATCAATTCGTGCCATTCCCTATCGCCTTACTTATTTCTGCTCTAGCAAGTAATTCACAAGCAGCGGAACTGGACGACCGGTAGATCCTTTAGCGGCGCCACTTTTCCATGCGGTACCTGCGATATCTAAGTGGGCCCATTTATATTTTTCGGTAAAGCGTGACAAGAAGCAGGCCGCAGTAACGCTGCCAGCTGGACGTCCACCAATATTGGCCACATCGGCAAAGTTCGATTTCAATTGCTCGTGATAGGCGGCATCCAAAGGTAAGCGCCAAACCGTATCCAGCGAGGCTTTACCGGCTTTAGTCAAGGCATTAACCAAGCCCTCATCTTCTGAGAATAGGCCGCTATGCACATGCCCTAAAGCGATGACACATGCACCCGTCAAGGTCGCCACATCAATGACTGCCTGAGGTTTAAAACGCTCAACATACGTTAAAGCGTCACACAAAATTAAACGCCCTTCAGCATCGGTATTCAGAATCTCAATAGTTTGACCAGACATACTCTTCACAATATCGCCAGGACGAGTTGCTGCGCCAGACGGCATGTTTTCACATGTAGGAACAATGCCGATCACATTCTTTTTTAACTTCATTAACGCTGTTGCATACATGGTGCCAATGACAGAGGCAGCGCCACACATGTCGTACTTCATCTCGTCCATCGCTTCGCCTGGCTTTAAAGAGATTCCGCCAGTATCAAAAGTAATGCCTTTGCCCACTAGAACAATTGGGGCTTCACCAGCTTTGCCGCCTTGATGGCGCATCACGATAAATTGTGGCGGGGTGTCAGAGCCCTTGGCAACCGACAAGAAAGAACCCATGCCCAAAGCTTGAATTTGCTTGAGACCTAATACCTCAACCTTGAGGCCGGCTTTTTTGGTCAAGCCCTGCGCGGCTTTACCAAGGTAAGTTGGCGTGCAAATATTCGGCGGCAAATTACCGAGATCTTTTGCAAGATTCATGCCTTCAACAATCGCCATACCCTCAGCTACGGCCGCCTTCAAATCCTTGGCGCAAGCTTCATTGCCTGCAAAAGTGAGCTGCGTAAATGGATCAGCCTTATCTTTCGCTTTAAATTTCATAGCAGGTTGGCGAATGCCAAAACGGTAAGCCTGATCGCCAGCATATTGAATGGTGAGGCGCACTTCTTCTGCAAGAAAATCCGCCTGATGCCCCAAAGAAAAACTGGGAGTAAACCAAATGGCATTCTGAATCGATCCACCGCTGAGGTTTTTTAATGCGGCTTTAGCAATTTTTGAGTAAGCATGTAAGTTACAGGCGTTGGCCAAACTAAGGTCGCCCAAGCCGACCAATAAGACGCGCTTGGCCTTAACGCCGCTGGCAGCCCAGGATTTCTCGGCCCTCAAGATGCAGGTGGATGCCTGCTGATGATCTAAATCACCGACTACATTGGCATGCGTTATAGACCCACCAAGCAAGCGATCTAACTCAGACAATAGACCTGACTTTACCTTCGCTGCCTTGCCGCCTGAAAAATCATCTAAATCCGTCTTGGCATAAGCCAAAACTAGGCAATCAGTGTTTTGACTGAGCAGAGTGCTCAGGCTAGATTTAAGCAGTTTTGAGCTACGGAGGTCTGCCTGCGAGAAAATCTTGGTGCTAAATTGAATGGTCATAATTAATTGCGGTATTTTTAAATCGATTCAAGGGGGTTAATTGATGTTTATCCATTATCCTCCGACATAAGGATAAGCTCCCCAAGCAACATACCCAATACCCACAACATAGCCAAAATCAGCAAAACCAGCCTAAGCACCCATGATCTTTAAACAAGCCCTTCGCCGCGAACTCAGTTTTACGACTGGTGGCGTCTTCTTGGTCTTGGTAACGATCATGATCACCACTTTAGTGATTCGCATTCTGGGGTTTGCAGCCAATGGCAGTGTCAACCCTAAAGACGCCTTAGTGCTAATCACGCTAGCAACCCTTGGTTATATGGCAGTACTGTTAACGGTGTCTCTATTCGTAGCTGTTCTAATTGTGCTGGTACGCTGGTACAAAGATTCAGAAATGATTGTCTGGTTTGCTAGCGGCCTGAGCATTACCAACCTCATCAACCCTATTCTTCGCTTTGCAACACCCCTCATCATCATCATTACGCTGCTAGCGCTCTTTGTCTGGCCTTGGGCCAATCGTGAATCCACACTCATTAGCCAACGCTTTCAGCAGCGCGATGATGTCTCAATGGTGACGGCTGGTCAATTTAAAGAATCAGCAAAAGCAGAGCGGGTCTTTTTTATTGAAGAGTTGGACGTTGATAAAAGTGAGATAAAAAATATCTTTGTCGCCGACTCCAAAAATGGGCATCTCAATATCGCCGTGGCCTCTACAGGTTTTATTCAAAATTCTGAGGGAGGAGAAAAATCGATTGTGCTCAATCATGGTCGACGCTATGAAGGGCAGCCTACCCAACCAGATTTTCGGATTTTGGAATTTGATGAATACGCAACCAAAATTCACAGTAAAGAAGCATTGGCGCCTCCTCCGCGAGATCGCGAGAAAACAATTCGTGAGTTGATAAATGAGCCTAACCCCGCCTTTGTCAACCCTAGTCAAGCAGAGCTTCTCTGGCGTATCGGCCTCCCATTGATGGCCCTTGGTCTAGTGCTGATCGCCATCCCATTGGCTTATGTCAACCCAAGACTGGGAAATTACACGGCCATGTTCTATGCGGTGCTCATTTATTTGATCTACAGCAACCTAATCAACCTGGCTCAAAATTTTGTCTCACAGGGAAAGATGAATGTCTTCATTGCCGCCTGGCCCATTCATCTCCTTGCGATTCTGATTGCAGTCGCATTGATTCGTAATCGTATTAACCCCTCCCTAAAGTGGTGGCGACGCCAATTACCCGCGTCGTTCTCTAGCAAATGAAGATTTTCTTTCCTTACATCTATGAGCGTTATTTAGCCAAGCAAATTTATGCTGCCTTTGGCTTTATCTTATTTGCGCTTGTAGCCCTATTTTTATTCTTCGATATTCTGAGCGAGTTAGGCTCGGTCAATGGGCAATACACCCTGCCGCTTGCCTTATTACATGTCCTACTGAAAGCACCAAGCCGCATCTCAGAAATTATTCCCATTGCTGGGTTAATTGGCAGTATCTATGTATTTGCCATGCTCGCTAGTCAATCTGAATTTACGATTTTGCGTATCGCTGGCTTAGATGTAAAACGCGGACTCACCACACTTGCCAAAATCTCTCTGCCCTTAATTATTCTGACACTCATCATGAGTGAATGGCTTGGTCCTTATGCTGAATCAGTCTCAGATCAAGTCAGGATGAAAGCCTTGGGATCAGCTTACGAATCGCAATTTAGAACCGGGATTTGGGTTAAAGACCGCCTGCGCGATCAAGATGGTAGCGGACCAATCAGACCAGGTGTTCGCTATGTCAACGTCGGCAAGATTGAAAAAGACAATGAAATTAAAAATATTCGCATGTACGAATTTGATGATGCGTACCGGTTGCTATCGATTCGTAGTGCGGCATCCGGTCGTTTTGATCATACGGGCGTGTGGGTTTTGGATGATGTCACTGAAACACGCTTCAAAGAAACTAAACAAACTGACCCCCTCAATCCCGTATATTCAGCACAAACTTTCACCCACCCAGTTCTTAGCTTGGAGTCTGAAGTCACACCCCAAATTTTGAGCGTCTTACTGGTGAGTCCTGAAAAGATGTCTATCTTTAGTTTGGGACAATTCATTAACCACCTTCAAGACAATAAACAAGACACGCAGAGACACTCAATCGCCTTCTGGAAGAAGGTCATTTATCCATTCACTATTTTTGTGATGCTCACCTTAGCCCTCCCTTTTGCATATCTCAAAGTACGCGCAGGTAGTGTCGGCATCAAAGTATTTGGTGGAATCATGCTTGGCATGACCTTCCAACTCTTTAACTCCCTATTCTCGAATGTGGGTCTACTGGGCTCATGGCCCACCCTGCTCACCGCACTAACTCCCCCTCTGCTTTACTTCCTGCTGGCTATTGCAGGCCTTCGCTGGGTTTCTAAGGCCTAATACCTAAAATTCATTTAGAATTTGATTCCTATATCTTGGAAGATATATAAGGACGGAATCCAATATGAACCTGCACCAATTTCGCTTTGTACGTGAAGCAGTGAGACAGAACTTCAACCTCACCAGCGCCGCCAAGGCTCTATTCACCTCCCAGCCAGGCGTTTCTAAGGCCATCATCGAATTAGAGGATGAGTTGGGTGTTGAGATTTTTCGTCGGCACGGTAAGCGTATTCGCTCCTTAACCGAGCCTGGCAAGCGCATCCTCATTTCGATTGAGCGCATTTTGGATGAAGTGGAAACACTCAGACGCGTTGGTAAAGATTTTGCTAGTCAAGATCAAGGAAACTTTGTCATTGCAACAACCCATACGCAGGCTCGCTATGCCTTACCTAAAGTACTTACGGAATTTACCAAGCGCTTTCCTAAGGTGCGCGTCAGCATACAACAGGGTAGTCCAGGTCAAATTGCTGAGCTACTCACCCATGATCGTGCGGACATTGCCATTGCAACTGAAGGTATTGCCAATACAGCAGGTGTGCTCGCACTACCCGGATACCAATGGCAACACGTTGTCATGGTGCCCCTCAGTCATCCATTACTTAACCAAGCAGCCATCAGCTTAGAAGAGCTAGCAAAGTACCCCCTTATCACTTATGACAAAGCATTTGCAGGACGCAGCAAAATTGATGCCGCCTTTGCGCAGCGCAATTTAACTCCAGACATTATTTTGGAAGCCATCGATGCTGATGTGATTAAAACCTATGTTGAAACTGGTATGGGAGTTGGGATTGTTGCAGGACTAGCATACGACCCTGATCGCGATCGCAATCTCAAGGTGATTCCTGTTGGCCATTTGTTTGGTAATAACGTGACCCATCTTGGCGTGAAACAAGGTGCCTATCTCCGGTCTTTTGTTTACACCTTTATAGAACTGTTCTCACCGACACTCACACGTAAAATTGTCGAGCAGGCAATGTCCAGCGAATCGGATACTTACGAAATCTAGGAATTCATTTCAGAAAACTCAAGGGCAGAAAGCCAAATTGAGTGGTGCCTCGGGGCGGACTCGAACCGCCACGCCTTGCGGCACCGGATTTTGAGTCCGGCACGTCTACCAATTCCATCACCGAGGCAGGTGTTTGCAGTGGAAAAACTGCATTACGTACAGCTAAGAGGTGAGAGTGTAACAAAAAAAGAGTATGGACTGCCATCCTTTAGCTCAGTACCCCTTAAAATAGGCGTCTCTAGCCAAATTCTGCAAAAGGACTTACCCGTATGGCCGGCCACTCAAAATGGGCCAATATTCAGCACCGCAAAGGTCGTCAAGACGAAAAGCGCGGCAAGATTTGGACCAAACTCATTAAAGAAATTACTGTCGCAGCCAAATTAGGTGGCGGCGACATTGCGACGAACCCCCGCTTACGTTTAGCGATTGATAAGGCTAAAGACTCCAATATGCCCAATGACAATGTGCAAAGGGCGATTCAGCGCGGCACTGGTTCACTTGAGGGTGTGAACTACGAAGAGATTCGTTATGAAGGTTATGGCTTTAATGGGGCTGCTGTGATTGTTGACTGCCTCACAGATAACCGCACTAGAACAGTTGCTGAAGTGCGCCACGCATTTACTAAAAATGGTGGCAATATGGGTACCGAAGGTTCTGTTGCCTTCTTATTCAAGCACTGCGGCCAAATGCTATTTGCCCCTGGTACTAGTGAAGATCAATTAATGGAGGTTGCCTTAGATGCTGGTGCAGAAGACGTCATCACCCATGATGATGGCTCACTTGAAGTGCTATCGCCTGTACCTGATTTTTCAAAAGTACAAGATGCGCTTTCCAAAGCTGGCCTCAAAGCCGAGTTAGCTACCGTAGCCATGCGCCCCGAAACAGAAATTTCACTTGAGGGCGATCAAGCTGAAAGCATGCAGAAATTATTGGACGCTCTTGAGAATCTAGATGACGTACAAGAAGTTTTCACGAATGCAGCTTTCTAATTCAGCGGCATTCTGATTTGAAACCCATTCATCAACATAACTATTAGCTTGCTATGAAAATTCTCTTAATTGGATCCGGTGGTCGCGAACATGCGCTGGCCTGGAAATTGGCGCAATCGCCTCAAGTGCAAACAGTCTTTGTTGCGCCAGGCAATGGCGGTACTGCCACGGCTAAGCAGACTACAGCAGGCATTCAAAATCTTCCCATCTCAGACCTGCAAGATCTTGCAGAGTTTGCAAAACGTGAAAAGATTCACTTAACAGTGGTTGGCCCCGAAGCTCCGCTGGCAGCTGGCATCGTCGATGTGTTCCGCGCAAATGGTTTGCGAATTTTTGGGCCGACCCAACTTGCGGCTCAATTAGAGTCTTCAAAAGATTTCTCTAAAGCCTTTATGAAACGACATGGCATTCCAACTGCGGATTACCAAACCTTTTCAAATGCATTAGAGGCGCACGCCTACATTGATGCTAAAGGTGCTCCTATTGTGATCAAGGCTGATGGCTTGGCTGCTGGCAAAGGCGTTGTAGTTGCCATGAGTCTTGAAGAAGCTCACGCAGCAGTCGATATGATGCTGGCGGACAATAAACTGGGTAATGCCGGTGCTCGTGTCGTCATTGAAGAATTCCTGACCGGAGAAGAGGCTAGCTTTATTGTTTTAGTAGATGGTAAAAATGTTCTTGCCTTAGCAACCAGCCAAGACCATAAGCGTTTACTCGATGCCGATCAAGGCCCTAACACCGGCGGTATGGGTGCGTACTCCCCCGCCCCCGTAGTCACCCCTGAAATTCATGCACGCGCTTTACGTGAAGTGATCATGCCGACAGTAAAAGGCATGGAGGCTGATGGCCTACCGTATACCGGCTTCCTCTACGCAGGCTTGATGATTTCCCCTGATGGAAAAATCAAAACTTTAGAATTTAATTGCCGCATGGGTGATCCAGAAACACAGCCGATCATGGCGCGTTTACGCAGTGACTTAGTTCATGCATTGGATATGGCAGTGGACGGCAAACTCAATGAAGTCGAGCTTGAGTGGGATCGCCGCACCGCCTTAGGGGTAGTGCTCGCAGCATATAACTACCCAGAGACCCCGCGTAACGGTGATGTAATTACTGGCATTCCAGCTGATACCGAAGATCAACTGAGCTTTCATGCGGGGACCAAACTGCAAGAGGGCAAACTACTGACTTCAGGTGGTCGCGTGATGTGCGTGGTTGGCTTGGCTGACACAGTTCGTGGCGCCCAGCAAAAGGCGTATGACGCTATTTCTCAAATTCAATTTGATGGCATGCAATATCGCAAAGATATTGGTTACCGCGCAATTAAATAAAGATTGATAGAACACAATTGTCCGATAGCGCACAAACTCAGATAAATATCCAAACCTTAAAAGATTACTTTTGGGGTTTGCAAGATCGCATCACTGCAGCGATGAGTGCGCTCGATGGCAAAGCCTTCATCGCCGATGAATGGCAAAAGCCAGAAGATAGCAAACTCAAGGGTTATGGTCGCACCTGTATTTTGGATGGCGGCAATATTCTTGAAAAAGGTGGGGTTGGTTTCTCGCATGTTCGTGGCGATCAAATGCCTCCATCAGCGTCCCATCATCGCCCAGAACTGGCTGGACGTAGTTTTGAGGCCATAGGCGTCTCGCTGGTCTTTCATCCCAATAATCCCAAGATCCCAACTACGCATATGAATGTGCGCTGCTTTATTGCACAAGCGCCTGGTAAAGAGCCGGTGTGGTGGTTTGGAGGTGGTTTTGACTTAACCCCTTACTACGGGGTTGATGAGGACTGTAAACACTTTCATCAGACTGCCAAGGATGCGTTAGATCCTTTCGGTGACGATCTCTATCCCCGCTTTAAAAAATGGTGCGATGAATACTTCTACTTAAAGCATCGTGAAGAGCCCCGTGGTATTGGTGGCGTATTCTTTGATGACTTCAATGAACTGGGTTTTGAAAAAAGCTTTGCAATGACGCGCGCAATTGGTGACGCTTTCATTAACGCTTACCTGCCGATTGCCCAGCGTCGTCAAAACGATCCCTTCACCGCAGAAGAAAAGTCTTTCCAAGAATATCGCCGTGGACGTTATGTTGAATACAACCTCATCTTCGATCGCGGCACCATCTTCGGCCTGCACTCTGGCGGACGTACTGAATCAATCTTGATGTCGATGCCGCCCGTTGTGCAATGGCGTTATAACTGGCATCCAGAGCCCAATACCCCAGAGGCAAAGCTTTACGATTACTACCTTAAGCCTCGCGACTGGTTGGCTTAACTTGAATGCTCCAAAAAAAATCGGCATCCTAGGCGGCACTTTTGATCCGCCACATCTTGGGCACCTCAAACTTGCTACGCACTTTGCAAAGCTATTTAACTTGGATGAATTGCTACTCATTCCAAGTGGCGAGCCTTGGCAAAAAGCCACCCACATCACTCGAGCAGAAACCCGCCTCCAGTTAACCGAAGCAGCTGCAATCGATTTGGCTAGGGCATTTTTATACCTAAAGATTTCAACCCAGATTGGGGTGGATCGTTTGGAAGTAGATCGTGCTGGCCCCAGTTATGCCATTGACACCATCAAAGCCTTAAGGGATCGTTATGGTCCCACAGCGAGCCTCATTTGGCTCATGGGAGCCGACTCCTTTATGTCGGTACCAAGCTGGAACTCGTGGAGAGATTTACTCAATCATGTTCATTTTGCGGTTGCCAGCAGACCAAAATGTGCACTTGAAACCGAAATGCGTCCAGAAATAGATGCTTTACTCGCTAAACACCAAACTCTAGAGACTGATGCTATTGAAATTAGCCCATCCGGCCACATATACCTAGATAAGAGCTTAGCAGTTGACTTATCCTCTACGGAACTACGAAATCGTCTCAGAACCCCCTCCGGGAACTCCCTTGGGCCAGAGCAAATCCCTTCACACGCTTTAGAAATCATCACAAATCTGGGCTTGTACAAGTAATCAAGCTAAGATCACCCCATACTCATTAGACCTATTACAGAAATACAGCAAAAACTATGGAATTACGTAAATTACAGCGCGTCGTGATTGATGCCTTAGAAGATGTCAAAGCTCAAGATATTCGCGTCTATGACACCACTAAATTAAGTGAATTATTTGACCGCGTCATTATTGCCACTGGCTCAAGTAATCGTCAGACACGTTCATTAGCCATGTCGGTTAAAGAAGAGGTCAACGCCAAAGGTGGCGAAGTGATCTCGGTTGAAGGTCTAGAAACGGGTGAATGGGTCTTAGTGGATTGCGGCGATATTGTCGTGCACATCTTGCAACCCATGCTGCGCTCTTACTACCAACTTGAAGGCATGTGGGGTGCCAAACCAGTACGCGTCAAGCTGGCTGGTGAAAAAGGTCTTGTCAAAGCTAGCGAGCCTGACGAAGACGAAGACTAAGTATTTGATTCTTTCATCCAGCCTTTCTTCTGAATGCGTTTAACGATCGTTTCTGTTGGTCATAAGATGCCAGACTGGGTGGCAACGGTAACGCATGACTACATCAAGCGCATGCCGGCCGATTGCAGCATTGAGATTAAAGAGATCAAACCCGATCTCACTCCCGCTAAAGAAGCCATCAAAATAGCGGCGGCCATTCCTAAAGGGTCTCGCATCATTGCATTAGATGAGCGCGGGAAAGATCAAACCACTCAGAACCTAGCAACGCAATTAGCCAACTGGCGACAAGACGGTTGCGATGTTGTCTTTTTGATTGGCGGTGCTGATGGCTTGGATGCTAGCCTCAAAGATAGCGCTCAAGCAATGTGGCGTCTTTCGAGTCTTACCTTGCCCCATGCTATGGCTAGAGTATTACTAGTCGAGCAACTCTATCGGGCTTGGACGATTCTGCAGGGTCACCCCTATCATCGCGAGTAAGTATTAGCTATGATCCCTTACATATACCTCGCTTCGCAAAGCCCACGTCGCCAAGAACTCTTAAAGCAAATGGGCGTGCAATTTGAGATGCTACTTCCAGCGCTTGGGGAAGACACTGAAGCGATTGAAATACCACTTCCCAATGAAAAAGCGCGAGCTTATGTTGAGCGGGTTACTTTGGCAAAAAGTGCAGCTGCCCTAGCGCGCTGGCAGAAAAGCAATCTTCCTTGGGCGCCTATTCTCTGTGCCGATACAACCGTAAGTCTTCCCAATCACCCTACTGGGGAAATTTTAGGCAAGCCTAGCGATGCAGAAGATGCGCGAAGAGTTCTGAGTTTGCTCAGCGGCAAAACGCATGAAGTCCTGACAGCGGTAGCCATCACACTCTCGCTAGACAGCAAGCCAGCATGTCTAGTTCAAGTTTCCGAAGTGGAGTTTTCCCTTCTCTCCACAGAACAAATTGAAGACTATATCGCCAGTGGAGAGCCCTTTGGCAAGGCCGGAGCCTATGGTATTCAGGGGCTTGGTGGCGCACTCATTCCCTCGATCAAGGGAAGTTATAGCGGTATCATGGGTCTTCCGATTTTTGAAACCACGCAACTACTCGCTCGCGCCCAAATAAGCCACCTATGAACGAAGAGATACTCATCAATATTACCCCCCAAGAAACCAGGGTGGCATTAATTCAACAAGGTGCAGTGCAAGAGCTGCAGATCGAGCGTACGCGCCAACGTGGAATTGTGGGCAATATCTATTTAGCAAAAGTCGTGCGAGTTCTACCTGGCATGCAATCCGCCTTTATTGAAATTGGTCTTGAGCGTACTGCCTTTATGCACGTAGCCGATATCACCCAAAATAATCCACAAGCGCAAATTGAAAAACTGCTGTTTGAGGGTCAGACCGTATTAGTACAAGTACTCAAAGATCCCCTTGGGACCAAAGGTGCGCGCCTCACAACTCAACTCAGTATTGCCGGACGAAATCTGGTGTATTTGCCGCCGGTAAGTAGTGATATCACTAACGAGAAATATATCGGCGTCTCTCAACGCATTGATCAACCTGAAGAGCGTGAGGCCATCAAAGCGCGACTTGCAGGGTTAATGCCCGAAGATGAAAAAGGGGGAATCATTGTGCGTACTAGCGCACAAGATGCCACCGATACTGAGTTGCAGCACGATATGCGCTACTTGCGCACCACTTGGGAAAAAATCCGCGAAGCGGTTAACCATAAAGCGGCGCCATCACTACTCTACCAAGATCTCAGTCTTGCAGAGCGTGTACTACGAGACGTTGCTGGAGAAGAAACCAGCCAAATACGGGTGGACTCCTCTGAAAATTTCGACAAGCTCAATGCGTTTGCAGCTCAGTACATGCCCAATCTATTGGGTAAGTTGACCTTGCATCGTGGTGAACGCGCCCTCTTTGACTTATTTGATGTCGATGCTGAAATTAACAAAGCCTTAGGACGCCGCGTTGATCTGAAGTCGGGTGGATACCTGATGATCGATCAAACTGAATCCATGACAACAATCGATGTAAATACTGGTAGTTATGTTGGGGCACGAAATTTAGATGACACTGTTTTTAAAACCAATTTAGAGGCTGCTCAATCAATCGCACGTCAATTACGCTTACGAAATTTGGGTGGCATCATCATCATTGACTTCATTGATATGGTTAGCAAGGATCATCAAGAATCCGTCTTGCATGAGCTCAAGCGCAACTTAGAGCGCGATCATGCGCGCACCTCTGTCAGTGAATTTTCAGCGCTAGGCCTAGTGGAGATGACGCGTAAGCGCACTAGAGAGTCACTTGCCCATATTACCTGCGAGCCCTGCTCCGTATGCCAAGGTAAAGGGGAAATCAAAACAGCCCAAACGATTTGCTATGAGATCTTAAGAGAAATCGTGCGTGAACACCGCCAATTTAATCCAAAAGAATTCCGCATTGTGGCTGCACCTGATGTGATTGATTTATTTCTTGAAGAAGAAAATCAATTCTTGGCGCAGCTGGGAGATTTTATCAACAAGCCAATCAAACTCCAGGCGGAAGGTAGTTTTCGTCAAGAACAATACGATATTGTTCTGAGTTAATTCAGCCAAGTTTTAAGCGTTCGAAAACTGTATGCGATGCAGGTTTGCATACAAACCATCTTGCTTTATTAAGTCTTCATGCGAACCATTTTCAATGACCTTACCGTGCTCCAGAACAACAATGCGATCGGCGTGCTCAATAGTTGAAAGGCGATGGGCAATGACCAAGGTTGTCCTACCAGCCATCAACCTCTCCAAAGCATCCTGAACTTGGCGCTCTGACTCTGAGTCGAGAGCGGAAGTGGCTTCATCCAAAATCAAGATAGGCGCATTCTTATAAATAGCGCGCGCGATCGCCAAACGCTGACGCTGACCGCCAGATAAGCGATTGCCGTTATCCCCCACCATGCTATCAATGCCATCAGGCAATTCTTTAATCATGGCGCTTAAATTGGCAGCCTCCAAAGCTTCAATTACACGACCGCGATCAATGCCTTCTTCAGCAACTGCACCATAGGCGACGTTAGCAGCAATCGTGTCATTGAACAAAATGACATCTTGGCTTACAAAGGCAATTTGCTTTCTGACATCAGATAAGACAATTTCTTCAAGTGGCGTATCGTCTAAGAAAATATGTCCAGAAGTCGGCTTAAAGAAACGCGGCAAAAGGTTTACTAAGGTGGACTTACCGCCACCGGATGGCCCCACAAACGCAACAATCTCACCTGGCCTAATGGATAAATTAACGGCAGTAAGCGCGTCTTTACGGCCGACCTCTTGCTGATAAGAGAAACCAACATTTTCAAAGCGAATACCGCCCTTAGCCTTAGTCAGGGGCTTCATATTTGGTGTGCGAGACTCTTCCTCTTCAAAAGGCTCGTCCATTAATGCGAAGATCATTTCTGCCGCCGTCAAACCACGCTGCAAAGGTTGATTAATATCCGCCAAGTGCTTCAGAGGGGAAATCACCAACATCATGGCTGTAACGAAAGAGGCAAAGCCACCGACGGTAGTTCCCTCAGTAGCGGACTGCATCAAGGCAATCACCAATACGACTGATAGTGCCATAGAGGCAATTAACTGAGTAATCGGTTGGTTTAAGCCACCCGCTACGGCAGACTTCAAGGCAAATTGACGTAAGCGCTCCGCCTTTTCCATAAAGCGGCGCATCTCGTACTGCTCAGCTCCATGCACCTTAACAATCTTGTAGCCTGCTGCCGCCTCTTCAACGATATACGCCAACTCACTCGTCAAACCCTGTTGCTCTCGATTTAATGCTCTCAAACGCTTATTGATCTTGCTCATGATGAGAGCAATCACTGGGAAAATAATTAATACGACCAAGGTGAGACGCCAATTGAGGTAAATGAGATAACCCATCAAACCAACAACAGTCAATGAATCGCGTACCAGGCTAATCAACATGCCACCCATGATTGAGAGAACATTATTCACTTCGAATACAACGGCATTGATTAAATTAGAAGCGGAGTTTTTTTGAAAAAAGACTGTGCGGGCATGCAAGAGGGTTTGAAACATCTGCTCACGCAGCTTTAAGAGCACTGCGTTAATGACACGAGTCAGTAAATAATTGGATAAAAATTGGGCCAGGCTGCGAACCATCGCTAAACCCACTAGGAAAAGCGGCACCTGCCAAAGCTTGTTATCGAGCTGCCCCGTAAAGCCACGATCCAGCAAAGGCTTCATTAAGGCTGGAATAGAGGTCTCGGCGCCTGCCACCAAGGCCATCGCCAATAAAGAGCCAATAATCAAGCGAATATGGGGCTTGAGGTACTGAATTAAGCGGTTTAGGGCGGTACGGTCTTGAGCATTCATATAATGAATTATGCCCACCTTATCAGTCATACTCATCACCCGCAATGAAGAGGCCAATTTGGCCGACTGTTTAGCCTCCCTGGAGGGGATTGCTCAGCAAATTGTGGTGGTCGATACCAATAGCTCAGACCGGACCCTGGACATCGCTAAATCCTATGGGGCGGCGATTGCTCAGCCGCCAGATTGGCCTGGATTTGGTCCCCAAAAGAACCGGGCCCTGGATCTTGCTACCGGTGAATGGGTTTTATCCCTAGATGCCGATGAAAGACTCACCCCAGCCCTCAAATCCGAAATTGTCACAGCGATTCATCATTCGGCCCATGTGGACTGTTTTGCCATTCCGCGCCTATCTTGGTATTGCGGGCGTTTTATTAGGCACTCCGGGTGGAATCCTGACTATGTTGACCGCCTCTTTAAACGCGGCAGCGCCCGGTTTTCCGATGATTTAGTCCATGAGCGCCTTATTCCCTCTGGACAAGTCGCAAAACTCGAGAACCCCATGTTGCATTACAGCTTCATGAATTACTCTCAGGTACTCCAAAAAATTGACCGTTACTCCACGGCATCCGCCGAACAAGCTTTTGCCCAAGGCAAAACCAGCACCCCTCTAAAAGCAGTCCTCCATGGTGCTTGGTCTTTCTTTCGTACCTACTTCTTGCGGGCTGGCTTTTTAGATGGTCCGCAAGGTTTTACCTTAGCCATGTCAAATGCCCAAGGTACCTACTATCGTTATGTCAAGCTGTGGCACTTGATTCGGGAAGCCAGCAAATGATGTCGATTTTGTTGGCCACTTACAACTGGCCAAAAGCGTTAAAGCTTTGCCTAGAATCCCTTGGCACTCAAAATGATCTTGATTTTGAAATCATTATTGCTGATGATGGGTCGACTAATGAAACTAAGAAAGTGATCGATGGCATTAAGGAAAATTTTCCAGTAGCCATCACACATCTCTGGCAGGAAGATCAAGGCTTTCGAAAAACCCGCATTCTCAATCAAGCTATTGCAGCAGCGCGTGGTGATTATTTGGTTTTCTTAGATGGGGACTGTATTGTCCAGCCGGATTTCATTACTCGTCATCGCGAATTAGCCCAAGCAGGTCATTTAGTAACAGGGAGTCGCGTATTACTCAATCAAGCACTCACTACCTCGCTATTAGGGTGGCCACATTGGAGCTTTGCACGCTTTGCCTCCAAATTATTCAGCTATCGTCTGAGTGGTGGAATCAATAAATACTGGCCACTCAAAATCAAGCTGGGCAATGGCTCGTGGCGAGACTACGATCAATTTGTTTGGCGCCGTATCAAGGGTTGTAATATGGCTTGCTGGAAAATAGATGCGCTAGCGATTCAGGGTTTTGATGAAACCATGACTGGCTGGGGTCATGAAGACGCCGACTTTGTGTTTCGTTTACAGCACAATAAAATTATCCGTAAATCGGGGGCATGGGCAACAGAGGTTTTTCATCTCTTTCATCGCATTCATGATCAAAGCAATGCAGCAGAGAACGCTCGTCGTGTGCGCGAGAAAATTTTAGCCAAAGCACTCTAAACGCATGACTCACTTCTCATCGCTCAAGCCAAAAAAATTATTGTTTATTGCCACTCGGCAAATTGGTGATGTATTAGTAACCACACCCCTCATCCAGCAGGCTCGAGAGCTCTGGCCTGAGGCTGAGTTTCATTTTCTAGGCTATCGCGGCAAACTCGATATGCTCAAAGGTAATCCTGATATTGCTGAGCTGATTGAAACCTCGGACCGACCTGGTTTTGGGGAGTATCTTTCGCTCTTTAATCGCCTCTTTCAGCGTTATGACTTGGCCATCGTCACACAACCCAGCGACCGAGCGTATTTCTATGGTTTAGTAGCAGCCTTCAGAAGGGTTGGCGTATTGGGCGGACATCCCCAAGGCCTTACGGAACAAGATAAAGCCAAGAAAAGTAAAAGCGATAAACAAAATGCTTGGAAGAAGGCCATCTGCCTGCATACAGTCGATGTAGATTATTTTGGGCAACACGTCATTACTGAAAAGCTGCGATTGCTAGAAGTGTTTTACAAGAATGTTCAAGACTTATTTAGCAAACCAATTTCTGTAGTACCCCCTGCGGGCGAAGCCCTCACTCCAGTGATCGCCAGTCAACTACGCTCACCCTATGTCGTTGTACACCCAGGCCCGCTAACTGCATACAAACGTTGGCCACTGGCTTATTGGCAAACTCTGGTCACCTGGTTAACGCAGCAAGGCTGGCAAGTGGTACTGAGCGCCTCACCAGCCAAACAAGACTTACAGCTCAATCAGGATATCGTTTCTTTGCTTGATGAAGCTACGCGACAAAATGTAGTGAATGCCGCCGGTAAGCTATCCATCCCTCAGGCACGCAGCTTAATCCAAGGGGCGCATTTATACATTGGTGTCGATACCTCTATTACCCATTTGGCGGCCGCTTGCAATATCCCAACCGTCGCCCTATTTGGCCCAACACCCCCAAGTAACTTTGGGCCCTGGCCTAATGGCTTTATCGGGAAGCAGCCCTACCAATTGCGTGCGCGTACCCAAACTGTCGGCAATGTCACTATCTTGCAAGGCCCGGGTGAGTGTGTGCCATGCCGTAAGGCAGGCTGCGAAGATCGCCCTGATAGCAGAAGTGAATGCTTAGATTTACTGGAGCCCAATCAAGTGATTGAGGCCATTCAGAAAATTACTCAGAAATAAACTGCAGAAATCTCTAAAAATTAGAGATATTGAACCTGTACCGGGTTAGTTTGTTTAGAAGCCAGAATTTGATGAAGACTATGCAAGCAAGCGTCATCCGGATAAATTCTTAGCTCTTCAGGAAACTGCATCAAGCAGGCGCCACCACTAGTAGTCACCGCAGCAGTCAACATCAAGCCCTTAACGGCATCATTGCCACCAGAAGCTGCTGGCGCCGGTGCGCCAAACTTAGTATCCCGCACTCGGTTAGCCATCAAATAAGGGCCAATTTGAGTACGCAACATTTTCAAATCCGTTGCCGAATCAATAAATACATGAATATTGCGAGCAAAACGCATCCGGGCACCCGTGATATCCATCACACCTTCCGATACGACGCGCATGCCACCAGAGAATTTATCTGGCGTCACGTTGACTTTAGCCACCAACAGCTCATCCTCTTTGAGCCAAGAGCGATTCGGCTCATACACCTCGCTATAGAGGGTGACTTCGATTGCCGCGGAGCCATCATCAATCGTCGCAATCATCATGCGACCACGTTGACCTGTCAGCATGCGAGCTGAAGTGATGATGCCGGCAATCAGCTGATCTTTGCCTTCAGTAACCTTAGCAAGCGGTTGACGAATAAAGTGAGAAACCTCCTCACGGTAGGCATCAAACATATGTCCAGTTAAACAAAGTCCTAAGGATGTTTTTTCTTCTTGAAGGCGTTTCTTCTCAGACCACACCGGCTCACGAACCAATTCAGGCAAATGACGATCCTCTTCACCGGCTGCTTCAAATAAACTCACCTGATGGACAGAGGCTTCAGCCTGCTCAGCCGCTTCAATGGCACGTGCCAGCGAGGCTAACAGCGTAGAGCGAATGTCGTACAGATTGCCACCAGCAGTCAGCTCATCACGATACAAGCTATCAAATGCTCCGGCGCGCATCAGCGCTTCAATTGCACGACGATTTACTTGACGACGATCGACCCGAGCGCAAAAGTCAAACAAGTCTTTAAATGGTCCACCACTCTCACGCACCTTCACAATCGATTCAATCGCTGCTTGACCGGTACCCCTTACTGCGCCCAAACCATAACGAATATGACTTAGCGGCGAATCTGGCGCTGCATCGGGTGCACGTAATGGCGTGAACTCATAAACACCAGTGTTGATATCTGGTGAGAACACACGAATGTGGTTATTGAGGCAATCGTCATACAGAATCTTCACCTTATCGGTGTCATCCATCGCGAGTGATAAGTTGGCCGCCATAAACTCAGCGGGGTAATATGCTTTCAACCAAGCAGTTTGATAGGCCAAGAGTGCGTAAGCAGCCGCATGGGACTTATTAAAGCCATAGCCCGCAAAGCGCTCCATTAAGTCATAAATCTCGTTGGCTTTGCCCTCGGTAATACCACCAGCCTTTGCGCCATCACTGAAGATCTTGCGATGCTGCGCCATCTCTTCTGGTTTTTTCTTACCCATCGCGCGACGCAACATGTCAGCACCACCGAGTGAGTAACCCCCGATCATCTGCGCCATCTGCATTACCTGCTCCTGATACACCATGATGCCGTAGGTTTCACGCAGAACGGATTCGATGCGAGGATCTGGATACTCTACTTTTTGACGTCCGTGCTTACGTTCAATAAAGTCCGGAATCAAATCCATTGGACCTGGGCGATACAAAGCCACCAAAGCAATAATGTCTTCGAAGCGGTCAGGCTTAGCTTCACGTAGCATGCCTTGCATGCCGCGACTTTCCAACTGGAAAACAGCAACAGTATTCGCCTTCTTGAGAACCTCAAACGCCCCCGCATCATCAAGCGGGATCTCGCCAATATTCCAATCTTGACGATCAGCATGCAGGGTTTTAATCCAACGTTCAGCTGCAGCCAAAATAGTGAGCGTAGTTAAACCCAAGAAGTCGAACTTCACCAAACCAATCGCTTCAACATCATCTTTATCAAACTGACTAATAACGGAGTTGCTATCTTGATCCTTGGAATCTTTTGCTTCTTGGGTATAGAGCGGGCAAAAATCCGTTAAGCGGCCAGGGGCAATCAAAACGCCACCCGCATGCATACCCACGTTGCGGGTCATGCCCTCTAACTGCTGAGCCAAAGATAGTAGCTGGCGCACTTCATCTTCATTCTTCTCGCGCTCAGCCAATTGCTTTTCTTCTTTCTTAGCAATATCAATGGTCATGTATTGACCAGGCTTATTGGGAATGAGTTTTGCAATGCCGTCGACGAAGTTGTAACCTTGCTCAAGCACACGACCTACGTCACGAATCGCTGCTCTTGCCGCCATCGTGCCAAATGTCGCAATTTGACTAACAGCGTCTTTGCCGTACTTATCTTTGACGTATTGAATGACGCGATCGCGCCCATGCTGGCAAAAGTCAATATCGAAGTCGGGCATCGATACCCGCTCAGGATTTAAGAAGCGCTCAAAGAGCAAGTTATAACGCAGGGGATCAAGATCGGTAATACCTAATGAGTAAGCCACTAAAGAGCCGGCACCAGATCCACGGCCAGGGCCTACTGGGACACCATTGTTTTTTGCCCAGTTAATAAAATCTGCCACGATCAAAAAGTAACCCGGGAAACCCATTTGAGAAATCGTCTTCACCTCAAACACTAGGCGATCGTGATAGCGAGATTTTTCTTTGGCGCGCTCCTCTGGATCCGGAAAATTACGCTCCATATGACGATCCAAACCAATCTCCGACAGCGCTAAGAGATATTCATCTAGAGTGATGCCTGGTGGGGTCGGAAAATCTGGCAAGCGGGGTTGACCTAATACCAATGACAGGTTGCAACGTTTAGCGATTTCTACAGAATTCGCAATCGCAATAGGAAGATCGGCAAAACGTTTCTCCATCTCTTCTTGCGATAAGAAATATTGCTCATCATTAAATTTCTTTTGACGGCGTGGATTACCCAAGAGCTCGCCCTCTGCAATGCAAACACGCGCTTCATGGGCCGTGAAATCACTTCTTTGCATAAACTGCACAGGATGCGTAGCGACCACTGGCAAATCCATCTCGCTCGCCATATGACAAGCCCGTTGAAGATGTTGTTCATCTTGTGGATGTCCGCCACGCTGCACTTCAATAAAAAAGGCGTCTGGGAAAATCTTGGCCCAGCGACCTGCCGCAGCCTTAGCCTGGTCTTCTTGCCCCGCCAGAAGTGCGGCACCAACATCACCCCAGCGACCACCGGATAAAGCGATCAAGCCGTGCGCTAAGGTTTTTTTAGTCTTCTTATCTTCCTCTTTAGCTGCTGGCTCAGTAAACCAGGCGGGATCGACCTCAGCACGACCGCGCGATTGGTTTTCCAAAGAGGCGCGGCTCAGTAACTGGCACAGATTAAGGTAACCAGAATGGTTTTGAACTAAAAGTAGTAAGCGATAAGGCTGATCAGGATCTTGATGGTTGCTAATCCAAACATCAGCTCCAGCAATCGGTTTAATGCCTTTATCACGCGCGGCTTTATAAAACCGTATTAAGCCAAATAAGTTACTTAGATCGGTTAAGGCTAAAGCCCCCATTCCATCTTTTTCAGCCTGCGCTACCGCATCGTCAATGCGCACAATCCCATCCGTAATTGAAAACTCGGAATGAAGGCGAAGATGAACAAAACGGGGTGAAGCCATGAGATCATTTTAGCTGTGAACGATCCAAAAAATCCCCCATCCCCAGCCAGCGGCTATCGCGGGCGATTTGCCCCCTCGCCTACCGGTCCGCTTCATGCTGGATCGCTAGTTGCCGCCCTCGGAAGCTGGCTGGATGCCAAGAAAAATGGAGGTAAGTGGCTACTCAGGATTGAGGACGTAGACGGTCCAAGATCTATCCCTGGGGCTGACCTGGAAATCATGCGCCAATTGCTGGCCTGTGGCCTGCAGTGGGACGAGGAAGTGACTTGGCAATCCGAATGCCAAGAAGACTATCAAAGCGCTCTAGAGGCCTTAAACCAGCATAAATGCCTGTATCCCTGCACCTGTTCCCGCCAAACGATTGCTAACGCCCTGGCTACCCAGGGGATTGAAAATCCCCGTAACCAAGAAATGGTCTACCCAGAGACCTGCCGCCCGATCGAGCTTGGAATAAACAATCTTTCCACCAGGAAGATGGCCTGGAGGTTAGCCCTTCCCAGCAATCTGGTCATTGAATTTGAGGATCGGTGGCTTGGGACTCAAAAACAACAACTAAACCAGGCTGTGGGCGATTTTGTCCTGCGTCGCAGTGATGGGTTGTTCGCCTATCAACTAGCAGTTGTTGTTGATGATGCGGCACAAGGTATTACCCATATCGTGCGTGGCGAGGATTTGCTGAGTAATACCGCCAGACAAATCTATTTACAAACTGTACTGGCTTACGATCGGCCGCAATATCTACATCTACCCCTCGTACTGGATGAGCATGGTGAGAAACTCAGCAAGCAAACGCTAGCAACTCAAATTCATACACAGGATACAAAAAGCGTGCTGCAAGAGTTGCAGAAAGCAGCAGCGCATTTAGGCTTGAGGAATTTACCGAATAGGGAAAGTGTTTCGATTGCAGAGTGGCTCTTAGCAGCCACTCATGCATGGGGCAATCAAAGTAATCAAAAAATATAAAACAATCCTACAAAGCTAAGCAGATTATTTTTTCTTAAAGCCGCCTAGTAAAGCACCAACAGCCGGCTTGGCAGGAGTGATCCCAACCTTCTTTGCCTCTGGCACTGCAGATCCATCAGGATTAGTCGCTTTAGGAGTCGCGGCAGACTCATAAGGCATATAGAAAAATGGGTCTGACATTTTGGCTGGTGCAGCTTGCGCCG
Source organism: Polynucleobacter finlandensis (assembly GCF_018881755.1). Lineage (GTDB taxonomy): Bacteria > Pseudomonadota > Gammaproteobacteria > Burkholderiales > Burkholderiaceae > Polynucleobacter > Polynucleobacter finlandensis. The sequence continues at coordinate 96,289 of NZ_JACVPS010000010.1, forward strand.
ATGAACTTCTGCTTGGCGATACCGCCCTACTTGGGGAAGCAGCTCTGCTTGGCGCTGAACTTCCTTCGGGGAGCGGCAGCACATCCAATTTGCGCTTCATTAACTTTTCGATATCGTCGAGTAAACGCTTTTCACTGCCGTCCACTAACGCAATCGCATCGCCTGTACTACCAGCGCGACCAGTACGGCCAATGCGGTGAATAAAATCTTCCGCACTAAATGGTAATTCGTGATTAATCACGCAAGGCATGTCTGGAATATCTAAACCGCGAGCAGCTACATCAGTGGCAACTAAAGCTTCAATCGCGCCCGACTTAAAAGCATCCAACGTTAAGGTGCGCTCACCCTGACTCTTATCTCCATGAATAGCTCCCGCCCTAATACCATCACGCTCAAGAGCACGTGACAATCTTGCGCACCCTAAACGGCTATTGGTAAAGATGATGCATTGACGCGATAAACCTTGGCGAGTACGTGACTCCAAAATTCTGACAATGGCACGCTGCTTATCAGCAGAAGGCACCATATGCACCACCTGCTTCACGGTATCGGCTGCTGCGTTCTGACGCGCCACCTCAATCGTCACCGGGGTACGCAAATAACTTTGCGCTAACTTCTTAATCTCTGGCGAGAAAGTGGCTGAGAACAAGAGGGTTTGGCGTTGCGCCGGAATTAAATCAATGATGCGCTGCAAGTCTGGCAAGAAGCCCATATCCAGCATGCGATCGGCTTCATCAAGAACCAGAATTTCTACTTGCGATAAGTTTGCGACTTTAGAGCCAAGATGATCGAGCAAGCGTCCAGGGGTAGCAATCAAAATCTCAACACCATTGCGCAAGATCGCAACTTGCTCTTTCATATCCACGCCACCATAAACCACGGCAGCACGTAAATCCGTATGCTTTGAATAGCTCGCAGCATTCTCTGATACCTGCACTGCCAACTCACGTGTTGGGGTTAAGACTAAAGCGCGAATCGGGTGACGTGCAGGTGATGAGCTTTTACTCGCATGACGCAAGATTTTTTGAATAATCGGCAATACGAAAGCGGCCGTTTTACCGGTTCCCGTTTGCGCTGCGCCCATCAAATCTCTACCCTCTAAGACATGCGGGATAGCTTTCGCTTGAATAGGTGTTGGGGTGATATAACCCTGATCCGATACCGCTTTTTGAATCAGCGGATCTAGACCAAAGTCAGCAAAAGTAATTGTTGCTTCAGGGGCGCTGTCTTCAGCAACCCCTGTGGAGGTATTTATTTCAGTAACAGTATTAGTCAAGGTAACTTACAAGATGGCCGCAATGCCGGCCTTAGCAGTGGCAGCATCCTCGGTCGATTTAACGCCGGAAACGCCGACTGCGCCGATGGTAAAACCATTTACCTCGATATTGACCCCACCTTCCAACATCCCCGAAATGTGCGGAGCTGATAGGAAAGAAATACGGCCGTTATTAATAATTTCTTCATAAACACGGCTCTCGCGTTTACCCATCGCAGCAGTGCGTGCTTTTTCCTGAGCAATATAGGCAGATACAGGAGCGCAACCATCACGACGAATTAATCCCAATACATGTCCACCATCATCGCAAACAGCAATGGTCACAGCCCAATTATTTTCGGCAGCATGTTTATCGGCAGCGTCCAAAATCTTTTGAACATCAGCTTGAGTTAAGTAAGGTTTTGTAGCCAACATGGTTCGTCTCTCTATCTCGAATAGGGTTTATATGATAAAAATGCTTTATATAAGTACTTGAATTATAAGGGTTGCAAGCCTAGAACCTCTTATTTCAGGAACTCTTGGGCTGCCACTACCCCGCTTGCTTTGGGTTTAAAGCCCATTGAGCCCAGACTCATCTCTACCCCGCTCAAAGCAGCCATTAAGCTCAGCTCATTACAGTCGCCCAAATGACCAATACGGAAGGCTTTGCCTTTAATTTTGCCAAGACCAGTACCTAGAGAAAGATTGAACTTCTCTAGAGCATGTTTACGTAATACATCAGCATCCATACCTTCAGGCGTTGCAATACAAGTGAGCACAGGAGAGTAGCAATCGGTGTCTTGACACTGAATCTCCAAGCCCCATGCATTAACTGCTTCACGACACGCTGCAGCCAAACGTTGGTGACGAGCAAAAATCGTATCCAAACCTTCGGCCATCATCATGTCCATCGCTTCATGCAAGCCATACATCAAATTGGTGCTGGGTGTTGTTGGCCAAAAACCCGTTTTATTGGACTCCAAAATTTCATCCCAAGCCCAGTAGGACTTTGGTATTTTATTGGTTTTGCTGACTTCAATCGCGCGAGAAGATAGCGCATTAAAACCAATCCCAGGAGGTAACATCAGGCCTTTTTGTGATCCAGAAATCGTCACATCAGCACCCCACTGATCGTGCTCATAGTCCGCAGAACCCAAGCCAGACACGCTATCTACCAATAACAAGGCAGGATGCTTTACAGCATCAATGGCTTTACGTACTGCTGCAATATTTGAAGTCACACCGGTTGACGTTTCGTTATGCACGACACATACAGCTTTGATTTCATGTTGGGTATCTTTGCGAAGACGCTCTTCAATCAAAGATGCATCCACACCCCAACGCCAAGAATCTTGTCCGGCCTTACCCACTACTTCAACATCAATACCAAGACGCTTTGCAAGCGCACGCCATAAATTGGCGAACTGTCCGGTTTCATAAAACAAGACCTTGTCCCCAGGATTGAGCACATTTACTAAAGCACCCTCCCAAGCACCTGTCCCGGATGCAGAATAAATAATCACCGGCTGCTCAGTTTTAAAAATCTTTTTAATCCCATCTAACACCTTCAAGCCGAACTGACCAAACTCAGGGCCACGATGATCGATGGTTTGATAGCTGATGGCGCGCAATACACGCGGCGGCACTGGACTTGGCCCAGGAATATGTAAGAAATGGCGTCCAGAAGGATGGTTATCCAGTTTTAGCATGGCTTGTCTCACTTGCTTTGATGGTTAAGAGTGGGTCTAGTGTAAGGGAATTTTAAAGAATTATCAGTTTTGTATGCAAAATATATTTCTAAAACATCAAAATAAAGGCTTATTTAGTGATTATTTATGCTTTATCATCAGATATCGTTAATTTGTATACAAATTTAGAAGGGCATCAGATAAGTCATGGATCTCATTGCGCAGCCCAATTCTCAGAATTTGCATGAAGGCACCTTCCAAAAGCTCAGGTCACTATTGGTAGAGGGTGTGATCGCCCCCGGCAGCAAACTCAATGAGCGCGAACTCGCTGAAAGCCTAAACGTTTCTCGTACCCCAATTAGAGAGGCCATTAAACGCCTCGCTGCTGATGGTTTGGTGGAGTTAATCGCCAATCGTGGGGCGATTGCCGTGCAACTGAGTCATGCTGATGTAGTGCATACCTTTGATGTGATCGCACAACTAGAAGGCTATTCAGGTGAGTTGGCTGCAAAAAATATTAGCGCCGCCACCCTATCCGAACTGGAAGCCCTTCAATACGAGATGATGGCCTCTTATGCGCGTCGTGATTTATCCAACTATTACAAGTTGAACTTGAGAATCCATCACCTCATTAATCAAGCGGCAAACAACCCTGTGCTCACACAACTTTTTTCTCAAGTCAATGCACGCATTGAAGCTTTACGTTTTCGCTCCAACCAGAATGGCGTGAAGTGGGAGAAGGCAGTGGAAGAACATCAAGAAATGATTGATGCGCTAAAGACCCATGACAGCGAGCGTATGCGTAAAGTGATGATCCAACATGTCATGAATAAACGTGATGTGGTGATTGAGCTACTCAAATCGGAAGCTGCAAATACTACAAGCGAAATAAACTAAGTATGAACAAGCCCCTTGAGCTCAAAGAACTCATCAGTCATAAAGAGCAATTAGCAAAACGACTTCGCCAAGAAACTTCGGGCGAAGTCATGACCGATATCGCTAGCCGTGGACGCTATGCAACAGATGCTTCGATCTATCAAGCCATGCCAGTTGCAGTCTTTGTGCCAAAAACTGCTGAAGATATTGCAAACGCCATCCAAATCGCCGCAGAGTTGAAGGTGCCCGTATTGGCTCGTGGTGGTGGCACTAGTCAGTGTGGCCAAACTACTGGCGCTGCACTCGTCATTGATAACAGTAAGTATTTCAGAAGCACTGTAGATCTCAATCTAGATAAAGGCACTGTCGACGTAGAGCCTGGCATGGTTCTCGATCATCTCAATGCCTCACTCAAACAGCATGGACTCTGGTTTCCGGTAGATGTATCGACTGCAGGTCAAGCAACGATTGGCGGCATGGCCGGCAATAACTCTTGTGGCAGTCGCTCCATTGCTTACGGCAATATGGTGCACAACGTCTTGGGAATTGATGCCTGGCTTGCCAATGGCCAGATTGCTCAGTTTGGTAACTACGCCAATAGCTCAGGTGCAGCAAAGCAATTAGGTGACTTTGTTAAAGGTCTTGCCGACAAACTCCATCCCGAGATCGAGACACATTTTCCGAAGGTATTGAGACGCGTTGCTGGCTACAACTTGGATGTATTCCATCCTCAAAGTGAATTGCCTTACACACAAGATGGCAGTGTTAACTTATCGCACCTCCTGGTCGGTAGTGAAGGCACGCTAGCCTACTTTAAGTCCTTAAAACTCAAGTTGGCGCAACTGCCTCAGCACAAAGTACTCGGTGTCGTGAACTTCGCTAGCTTCTTCAAAGCGATGGATAGTGCTCAGCATATTGTCAAACTTGGGCCTACTGCTGTAGAGCTAGTAGATCGCACCATGATTGATCTAGCGCGCAGTAATCCCAGCTTTAAGAAAACGATTGAGACCGCCTTAATCGATCCACATAGTCAAACTCCGGAAGCGATTTTGTTAGTGGAGTTTTCTGGTGAGTCACACGCACCCCTGCTTGAGAAACTCAAATCCTTACAGGATCTGATGGGCGATCTTGGTTTACCAGGCTCCGTAGTCCCAATGTCAGATGCAAACTCCCAGAAGAATTTATGGGAAGTACGCAAAGCTGGTCTGAACATCATGATGAGCCTCAAAGGCGATGGCAAACCAGTCAGCTTTATTGAAGACTGTGCCGTCCCCCTAGAAAGCCTTGCTGAATATACCCAAGCACTGACCGATGTCTTTGCTAAATATGGCTCACGCGGCACTTGGTATGCCCATGCATCTGTTGGCACTTTGCACGTGCGCCCTATTTTGGATATGCGTCGCGATGGCGCAGCAAAGATGCGCGCTGTTGCTGAGGAAGCTTCAGAGTTGGTCCGTAAATACAAAGGTGCTTACAGCGGTGAACATGGTGATGGTCTGTGTCGTGGCGAGTGGATCTCTTGGCAATTTGGGCCGAAGATCACCGAGGCCCTGACAGAGATTAAACATGCTTTTGATCCCAAGGGTTTATTTAATCCCGGCAAGATTATTGATCCACCCAAAATGGATGACTCCAGCTATTTCCGCTACCCACCAAACTACAAAGTCATCCCGCTACAGCCCGCTTTGGATTGGTCAGCATGGAATGTTCAAAATAACCCCGTTACCGAAGAAACCAGTGCGCCTGGAACGGGTGGTGATCCAGCCATGGGTCTGGCCAAAGCCGTGGAGATGTGCAATAACAATGGTCACTGCCGTAAATTTGATGCAGAGGTCATGTGCCCCAGCTACCGCGTCACGCGTGATGAGAAGCATCTCACCCGTGGTCGCGCCAATACCTTGCGCCTTGCCCTATCCAATCAGCTCGACGTTAAGGATGATTCCCCTTTAGGAAGTGATGCTGTTAAAGAGGTGATGGAACTTTGTGTGAGCTGTAAAGCCTGTCGACGTGAGTGCCCTACCGGTGTTGATATGGCAAAGATGAAAATTGAATTTCTCGTGGCGTACAAGAAACGGGTTGGTCATTCATTACGTGACTTGGCGGTTGCCTATCTACCTAAGTACGCATCGATCATTAGCAATACCCCGGGGCTAGCTGCTTTACTGAATCTGCGCAACCACATTGCACCTATTGCCAAACTTCAAGAATGGCTGATGGGCATTTCTGCGCAAAGAAGTTTGCCCACTTGGAAAAGTCGCACTTTCTGGAGCAATAAAAAACAGGTCGCTGCACATCACTTCACGCCAGATCAATTAAATACCCCCAATCAACAAGGCAATAAAGGCGTTGTATTACTTGCTGATACCTTTAATGCTTATTTTGAAAATGAAAACCTCCAGGCAGCACTTAAGATCCTTAAAGAAGCTGGCTACCGTGTACATATTCCGCAGAAAAATAAGGCTGAGAATAAAACCAAGACCGCCAATACTTGTTCTAAAGAGTTTTGCTGTGGCAGAACCTATCTTGCAGCAGGCATGGTTGATCAAGCCAAAGAAACTCTAGGGGAGCTAGTGGATCACTTGGCATCTTATGCAGAAAAAGGCATTCCGATTATTGGTTTAGAGCCTTCTTGTTTATTTACCCTTAAAGATGAAGCGCTGGTGATGGGCTTTGGTGAGCGTGCAATCACCGTTAGCAAACACGCGCAGCTCTTAGAAGAGTTTCTGGCTAGCGAAGCAAAAGTAGGTAAGCTGAATCTCAACCTTAAAGCTGCTACGCGCCCTGTTTTGTTTCATGGTCACTGCCATCAAAAATCCTTTGCGGCAGTAACACCTGCAATGGAGTTACTCAAACTCATTCCAGGCGCCGAACCCAAACTGATTGAATCCTCTTGCTGCGGAATGGCCGGCAGCTTTGGCTATGAAGCCGAACATATTGAGGTATCCAAGCAAATGGCTGAACTGAGTCTCTTGCCAACGATACGCAAATCACCTGATAGCTGGGTAGTAGCCGATGGCACGAGTTGTCGCCATCAAATCCATGATGGCACCCAAAGAGATGCTGTACATATTGCGCAGATCTTAGCAGCGCACCTATGAGAAAAAACTAAAGGGACTTAACTTAAAGCGCCGTAAGACACTAGCAAAAGCGTGCCAGTCAATAAGGCTGGTACCAAGCGGCGCTTGGGACTCGACATCATGACTCCAACACTCAGCACGCAAATCAGAATCCGAATCCACATTGGCACAGTTGCCAAGAGGCCAACGGGCAACAAAATCAAACGTACAGTGAGTGTTGCCACCATTGCATAAGTCACAGCAGCTAACCAGCGAAAGATTTCGCTATCTTGGTTGATGCGCCCAGAAAGCAGCACACCAACAGCACGGCACACGTAGGTTCCAAGACAAGCCCCAGCCAAAGCAACCCACAATCCCCAACCCTGCAAAGATGCGTTCATCATCCGATGACTCCCGCTTTCTTGCGTAGCAATTTACGATCTACTAAATAGGCAACGGTGCCTGCTATCAAGCCTGTTGTTAACAAGCTGGTATCCCGATCAAGCACAGTAAAAATGGGGCCCAAGACACAACCCAAGGCAATTGCAATGCGATTTACCCAAGGCTTCACCTCGGTAAATGTCAGCAAGAAAAATAGTGGGTTAATGAAAACTAAGCCTAGGGTGACGGCTGCTGGCACTAGGCCCGCCAAGAAGTAACCCAATATTGTCCCAGGCAGAGAGATCAACCAACATAACAAACCTAACCCTATAAAGTAACTTAAGCGATGTTTTGATTCGATCGATGCAAACTCTTTCATCGAAACCGCCCAAGCCGTCATCGCCAATAAGTGAACATGGGCATAGAGACTCGGGTTGCGATCTTTTTCATGAAGCTGCGGAAAGAGTGTCACGGTCATCGTGACAAAGCGGGTGGAAGTTAAGGTAACCGCTAAAGCAATCGCCAGAACAGAAGATCCGGTGATCACCATCTCCAACAGAACAACTTGCCCTGGTAGAGCAAACATTAAGAGACTACTGAGCGCTGTAAACCAACCATCAATACCATTCGTCCTACCCATCGCTCCAAAACCGACCATGCCAGCAAACAGAACTACTGCCGGGGCTCCAGCAGCATCCCGGATACCAGACCAAAAGGCATCGCTACGGCTTTTGAAACGCTGCGCAGCCGAACCCTCTAATGGGATCTCACTGGGATCTAGGTAAGGCAAGTTTTCAGATGAAGACATGAGGCCATTGTAAAAGCTGAATCAAAATGGCGCTGACCAAGCTGTTAAGCCAAGCGCCCACTCAATATGTTCAGCAACTAAAGCATCAGAATTGGCCAGCGCATTCTCCAGCGCCTGTCGTATCAAAACCTTCTCAGCATCAGGTAAACCTTCAGATGCCAGTGCATTACCTAAGGCTACTGCTAAGTTGCGCCGCCATCTGGAATACCCAATACGGCGAATCGCACTACCTTCATGACGCTTTTCAAACTCTGCTTCCGTCCAAGACCAGAGCTGCAATAGACTGGCGCGCCCCAGACCGTGACGCTCTGCAAAGTCTGGTAATCCAGTGCGCTTAGCAAATTTATTCCACGGACAGATCAATTGACAATCGTCACAGCCATAAACCCGATTACCCATGGCGCGACGAAACTCTACTGGAATAGCTTCAGAGTTCTCAATCGTCAAATACGAAATACAGCGCCTTGCATCTAATTGATATGGAGCAGTAATGGCTTGCGTCGGACACACCTCAATGCAGGATTGACAAGTGCCGCAATGTGACTCTTCTTCCTGATCGATTGGTAATGGCACATCCACCAAGATCTCGCCCAGAAAAAAAGTAGAGCCAGATTCACGATTGAGCAATAAGGTATGTTTACCCCGCCAACCTAAACCGGCTTTGCGTGCTAGCTCTACTTCCATTAAAGGGGCAGAGTCTGTAAAGACGCGATAACCAAACGTACCGATGCGTTCTTCAATTGCTTTAGCAAAGTCCTGCAGACGGTTGCGCAAGACCTTGTGATAGTCGCGCCCTCTGGCATACATCGAGACTACTGCTTGGGATGGATCTGCCATGCGCTGCCACTCACGTTCAAAATCAATCTCAGGGAGGTAATTCATCGTCACGCAAATCACTCTGACGGTACCGGGCACTAATAACTGAGGATCTGAACGTAAATCTGCATGACGCAGCATGTATTCCATATTCCCATGGCGCCCTGCTGCTAGCCATTCTTGGAGGCGCTCTGAAGCGGGGCCAAGCTGTGTATCAGTGATGCGCAGGTCATCAAAACCAAAATGCCTAGCCTGATCCCCGAGCCAATCACGTAGATTGGACCCGTCAGGTAAATGAGAAATAGGTTCAGAAGGCATATTGAATAGGAATGTAGCGCAATAATTGAATAAACTAGCTAAATGAATCAAATCCCAATGACTCAAACAGTCATTTACTCTATTAATCAGCATTGTAGGCAAGAAGCTGACACTGCCCAGCTAGCCAAATGGCTGGCGCAGGGATTGAGTCAATTTCTGCAACAAGATCCGCAGAGGCATCTCAACATCTCGCTAGAAGGCGATCTAGGGGCTGGCAAAACCACTTTTGCGCGTCACCTCATCCAAAGCATGGGTTATGTTGGCAAAGTTAAAAGCCCTACCTACACCTTATGCGAGCCCTACCCATTAGCAGTTGATGGTAAAGAAGAAAATACAATAGCAACAGCACATCACTTTGATCTATATCGCATGCGCGATCCACTGGAGTGGCAAGAGGCTGGGTTTGCAGAGTATTTTGATGTTCCTGGATTTTGCTTGATCGAATGGCCAGAAAAAGCAGAAGGCACGCTGCCAGCATTTGATATTCAGATTCAGTTAACGGCAGGTAAAGAAGAGAGTGAGCGCAACATTACACTCAATGCACTTTCAGAGCCAGGTGCCACCGCCTTAAAGCAGCAGCATGACTAGCAGCAAAAAAAATATCCCAAATATCACTAGGCGCACAGTTCTCAAGACTTCTGCAAAAGCCTTAAGCTTCGCCCTGCTGTTAACTGAAGTGGATATTGCTTGGGGAGCCAAAATTCTGGGGGTGCGTATTTGGCCATCGGATGATTACACGCGCATCACCCTTGAATCCGATAAGCCACTGCCGATTACACAGCAGATACTCACTAACCCCGACCGTTTAGTGGTGGATGTGCAGGGCTTAGAGCTCAACCCCACGTTGAAAGATTTAGTGGCAAAGGTCAAGCCTAATGACCCCTACGTTTCACAAATTCGGGTTGGGCAGTTTCAGCCAGATGTCGTGCGCTTGGTATTCGATTTGAAAGAGCCCATCAAACCCCAGCTCTACTCATTAGATCCCGTTGCTGAATACCAGTACCGGATGCTATTTGATCTTTATCCCAGCACGCCACCAGATCCCTTAATGGAATTAGTTAAGAGTAGCGCTCGTAAAGAAAGTGCGCTCGTAAAATCCAATGAGGAAGTGGATCTGATTGCGCAATTTGCCACCAAAAAAGATAAGCCCAGTGCCCCGGTTGCACAAGCCATTCCTGAAGTTAAAGAGGCGCCTGCACCAGCCAAATATAAACGCCTCATTACGATTGCGATTGATGCGGGTCATGGCGGAGAAGATCCGGGAGCAATTGGCTCTATGGGCTCCAAAGAAAAGCATGTGGTGCTCTCGATTGCAAAGCGCCTGCGCGATAAGATTGAAGACGAATCCTATATGCGCTCATTCTTAACCAGAGACGGCGATTACTTTGTGCCCTTGCATGTGCGTGTACAAAAAGCCCGTAGCGTACAGGCCGATCTCTTTGTTTCGATTCATGCAGATGCTTTTATTGAATCCCATGCCAAGGGTGCTTCTGTTTTTGCTCTCTCGCAAATGGGCGCCAGTAGCACTATGGCGAGATGGATGGCGAATAAAGAAAATGCTTCAGATTTGATTGGCGGCATCAATATCAAGACCCAAGATCGGCAAGTGGCCAACTTACTACTCGATATGTCGACCACAGCCCAAATTAAGGACTCCCTACAGGTTGGCAACTCGATTCTGAAGCAAATCAGTGGCTTTGCACCCCTTCATAAGGGAAAGGTTGAGCAAGCGAGCTTTGCGGTCCTCAAGGCTCCAGATATCCCATCCATTCTGGTGGAGACTGCTTTCATCAGCAATCCTCAGGAAGAAGCCAAACTCAATGACAACGGCTATCAAGACAGGATTGCAGAGGCAATTTTGAAGGGAATTAAGGATTATTTTTCCAAAAATCCGCCCGTAGCCAGACGGGCAAACACCTGACGCACTTCTAGCTACAAGGGCTTACAGGTCAGCCTCTACAGACCTCAGGGGCACATACAAACTTCTTGCTATAATTTACGACTTACCGGGTCGGTAGCTCAGTCGGTAGAGCAGCGGACTTTTAATCCGTTGGTCGCGAGTTCGAATCTCGCCCGACCCACCAGTAATACGAA
>NZ_JACVPS010000011.1 GCF_018881755.1 Polynucleobacter finlandensis
ACAGCCATCGCACTGCCTACACAATTTCATATGTTAGGAGTAAGACTGCGGCACCCATGCAGATCAATGCGAGCATAAAGAACTTATCCGCAATATCTTCAAAATAAACCTTTTTTGAATTACTTCGAATCGATAGGTATGAAAAGATAGAGCTTGCTAGAAAGATGAGGGTATCTAGGGCTAGGAGGTCATCTACCCAATAGGCAATACCTCGGTTTGTTTGGGTTAGCTTCACAATGCTGATAACGGTCATGCATACCCCAAGCATTGCGCCTGAAGTCGGCAGAATATGACCACTTAGATTGTTGGGGTTACGCATTTACTGGCGAATGTAGCCTGGCAAGGTACCTGACCCAGGGTTTTGGTTGGGCGATGGTGATCCACCGAGTTCTGGCAAGTTGTAGTTTGGTTGGCTTGGCGCCAGCCTTTTTGGGCTTGCATTAATAAAAGTAGGTACTTTGCTATCAAAAGATGCCTTTTGCTCAGCACTCAATAGTTTGTAAAGCGGTTTGGCAGTCTCATCTACCTCTTTTAAGCTGGTGTATCGATTTTTTGCATCTTCAGTAGTTTGACTTAGAAATTTCAGTCCATCAATAGTGGCGGAACTATCGTTATTCAATTTAGCCCTTTCTTTGGCAACATCACTCGCATAAAGTCTCACCTTGATTGCAAAATTACCCCAAGCCTTGCTTTGTTCGGGTGTTAGCTTAAGACTTTCCTCAAGGCGAGACAATCCAATTTCGATTTGCTCATAAGTCAGCAGATGTGAGCCTGGAGTAGGCATTGAGATATGGGTATTTGCCGATGTGCTGGAAGAGTCGGGATTAGAGGCATTGCGCCCGGCACCCCTTCGCATTCCAGGCATTCCTGGGATTCCAGAGCCTTGGGATCCGCCCCATTGAGCAAAAGACTCTTTAATGGGCAAAATTGCTACTAAAACTAGAAAACTCAAGATAATTGAGCGCAATGGCATGATGGCTCGATTCATATTTCTTTCAACTGGATATCCTTAACTCTTCTTAGACAGTAATTTTGGGAAATACTTACTCTAAAAAGAAAATAATTATTTTGTCTTGGTCGTAAGTTTTTTATAGGCGCCCGCGTCTAAGAATTAACAAATAAGGAGAAATAGATGAAAAGAACGATGCAAGGTTTAATGATGGCAAGTATTTTGATGGTGGGAGCGATTGGTATTGCAAGCGCAGCTTTGCCTGAGCCACAGGATCCTCAAGTGGTGGCTAATATGAGCTTTGAGCAACGCCTGCAAATGTCCAAGGATTTGCGAGAGCAATTTAAACAAGCTACTCCAGAAGAGCGCCGTGCATATCGCCAAAAACTTCATGCCAAATTTAAGGCGCTCAGCCCCGAAGAGCGCAAGGCATTGCGCGACAAAATGCACGCTCAGTGGCAGGCACTAAGCCCTGAGCAAAAGAAAGAGCTGCGCGATAACCGCAAAGCCATGATTGCAGCAATGACTCCTGAAGAGCGTCTTGAGATGAAAAAAGAACGTGAAGAGTGGATGAAGACGCACCCTCACGAAAAAGAGCATTGGAATAAGCCAATGAGCAATTAAGGATCAGCTTGACTTTATTTCCTAGTAAGCAACACCGCATCGAACAGGCTTTATTAAAAAGAGCTGTAGCGGGGGATTCCAAGGCGTCAAAAGAAGTCATTCACCTACTGAGTTCCCCCGCATATTCCTTGGCCTGGAAGATGCTTGGCAACAAAGAAGATGCGGAAGATGTCGTACAAGAGGCCTTTATTCGCTTATGGAAAAGTGCCGATTCGTTTGCGGGAAAGTCGGGACTTTTTACGTACTTTTACGCAATCGTGAGCAATCTTTGTTTGGATCGGATCAAAAGTATTAATAAGGGATTCTTCGAGGAGTTTGATGAGATTGAGCATCAACCCATAAAAGAGATTGAGTGGAGTATCGCAGAGGGCGTCAGCCCAGAAAGCATTAAAAAGGCAATGGATGTTTTAAGTAGCAAACAAAGAATGGCGATGTTGATGTGGGCCTATCAAGATATGACGGCAGAAGAAGTTGGTCTGGCAATGGGTATGAATAAGAATAGCGTCGATCAATTGTTATATAGGGCTAAGTTGAAACTCAAGATGGAATTAGAAAAAGGTGAATCTCATGCGAGCGAATGATAAAAAACATTTAAAGAAAGTGTTAGATCAAATCGAAGTGCAAGAGTCATCTACCCATTTTGAAAAACGCATTTATCAAGATTGGCAACGAGCTGTCTCTAAGGGAGATCAACCAACGGATCGATTCTCTGAGGTTTTGGTTCTTGCTAGATTGCATCCTAGGCTTGTCGCATTGATTGCGATAGCAATCATCACTGCTTCCGTGTTATTGGGTCAGCATCTGCTGACATCTCCGGAAGAAGAGTTGCATCGAATTGACGCCTTATCTGAATTAAGCCTCTCAACTATTTAATCTACAGCGTTCTCCCTTGCCCCTTGAACTCAAAGGAGTTTTTGGGGCCTTTTTAACAAAAGGATAATCATGAAAAAGCAACTATTAGCAGCGATACTCACTACCATGGGAATGGTGGGTTTGACTTATTCTCAAAATGCTATGTTTCAGGCAACGCCAGAGCCAACCGTTCGTCAACAAATATCAGAGACACAAAAGCAATTTGCTAATTGCATCAATCAGACCAAGAAGAGTGATGAGGCAAAGGTTGTCAATAATGAGTTATTTGAAATCGTGCCCAAGTCAGATCATAAGATGAATTTATTCACTACTGAAAACAAAATTACGGATGAAGAAGCAAGGGCACTAACGGCCTACTTAGCCTCTACAAATCAATGCCGAGCAATATCTAGTCATTTTCCCGTACCGGAGTTAGCGGGTATCTACCAGAACTTTTATAACCAAGTCGATCTGGTTTATGAGAACTTGTTGTCTAGGAAAATTTCCATAGGCGAGGCAAATAAAGAAAAGTATGAGCTTATGCAGACAGCTCAATCGCAATGGATTAACTATGAATCTACCCACAAGATTAATTGATGCATAAGTAATTGGTAAAGGTATTGAATATGGAAAGATTGGCTAAAACAAAGCAAATTCTTCAAAAGAGTATTGCACTATCAGCGTATATTCGTTTTTTACATCTTATAGATGTTATTGATTCGACAGGTGGATGGAAAAAGCTTGACCCGCTAGAGGAATCATTGCTGAATAAGCTTGTTTTAATGGCGACAAAGCAAGATGAGCCTATATTGGTGAAAGATCTTATATCTATTGCAAGCATAGCCTCTCAGGCAACACTGCATGGAAGAGTTAAGAGCCTTGAGAGGAAAGGGCTGATCAATCTGATAGCTGACCAAGATGACGCTAGGAAAAAGCATGTATATCCAACGCAATTGGCCATGAAGCGTTATGAAATGCTTTCAGATAATTTTGAGAGAGCTCTTGGTTCCGCCGAACAAGCATATGCAAATTGAAGCATTGTCTGAGTTTGGTCTATCGATGTTGTGAAGGAGGTTGGATGCCGATGTATTCAAAGTTATTCTTATTACTAGGGCTATTAGCTTTGTCTGCTTGTGGATCATCTGAAGTAGTGATGACCATGGATTCCTTGCGTCTGATCAACTCTACCGATGGCCCTCAAGAGGCAATGAATTATGCAAACAAAAATTGTAGGTCTGACTTTTATGTTGGAGCAAGTTTTATCTCTAAATCTGGTGATGAATATCGATTCAGATGCGTTAAGACGGATGACTCCGAGGGTTTAGTTCCAGTGCCAGGAGCTGCGGTTGTAAACCATTAATATTTTCTTATGAGATAGATTTTTTGGGGGATGGTTTTGAGGGTAATTAGTGTCAATAGATTAGTGGCTGCTGTATTGGGAGTGCTTTGTATTTTTGCTTCTTTGCCTGTTTTGGCTCAGTGGGGTTCTGGTCCATACCCAATGCATCGTTTTCATGAGAGACATGTGCAAGTTTGGCGGGGAGGTAATTGGTATCACGGCGGATACCAAGGGCGCTTTGGCTGGTATTGGGTAGTGGGCGGCGTTTACTACCCATACCCAAGTCCAATTTATCCTTATCCAGACCCTTATATTCCTGGAGTTGTAGTCGGTGCGCCCCCAGTGGTTTCGATTTCTTCGCCAAAACCAGCAGTTCTTGCTAGTCAACCACTGCCATCAGTTTGGTATTTTTGTGAGGCATCCCAAGGGTATTACCCGTATGTTGCGGAGTGTCCGGCAGGCTGGAAGAGTGTTCCTGCTATCCCACCTAAACAATAGTAAAGAATGAATATGAAGAAATTAATACTTATCAGTGCGGTAATTAGCTTGGTTGCATGTACATCTGCGCCAACGGGGCCAACAATTGCAGTGATGCCCGCGCAAGGAAAGCCTTTTGAGATATTTCAAAAGGAGGATCAGCAATGCCGTCAGTTTGCTAGCGGAAGCGTTGAGGGCACTTCAAATGCCGCTCTAAAAGAAGGTATGACTAGCGCAGCGGTAGCGGCGGCGTTAGGTGCAGCAGCGGGAGCTGTCATTGGGGGAGGGAGTCATCAAGGAGTTGGTACGGGTGCTGGTTTAGGCTTGCTTGGTGGATCTGCAATTGGTGCAAGCAATGCTGCAAATAAACAAAATCAAAGCCAGAGTCAATACAACACGGCATATATTCAATGTATGTATGCCCATGGCAATCAGGTGCCTAGTTATCCCGCGAGATAGTCTAAATTTGCAAAATGCGTGAAATTGCCCAGCTAGGATTAGTTGGGTCTATAACTGTTATAAAGAAGTCTAAATCTAGGAATAAAATGTTTTATATAAATAGGCAATGGATTATTTGTGTTCAGTAAACAGAAGTTCCTATTTTTTATTTTCAGATGGTGCATTAGTTTTTTATGTATTTATAGTGCCGCTAGTGTTTATGCCCAAAATATTTTCGGGCCCCAACCTGCGATACCAATCATCAATAACAGTCAACAACTAGTTGACTTAGATACTCCTCCTCTAATCGTTATTAAATCTCAGCCTGCGATTTTAATTAAAGAGATATCAATAAGTTCAGTTGGCAAAGTATCTGATGGCAAGGATTTGATACATTTTTATCAAGATGCTGCCTTTAGCGATCCCGTTCTGACAGCTGCCCGCTTTAACTACCAAGCTAGTAAAGAGCTCTTTTGGCAAGGCCTCTCTTTACTACTTCCTCAGGCCAGTGCCACCCCTGGCGGTACGCGCTATTACCAACATGGTGTTGGTCAAACCGTAGTGGCAGCAGGCCCAGGCAATTCACGGGTATTTGATCAAAAGAATTACACCGTCACTTTGACTCAGCCCGTATTCAATATAGCCGCACTAGAGGCCTTTAAACAGGGTGACCTCAATACCAAAATTGCGGATATGAATTTTTACCAGGCTCAGCAAGATCTCATTTTGCGGGTCTCGCAGGCCTATTTTGATGCACTGACTAGCCAGGATAACGTTGAGCTCTATCGCAATAAAAAAGGCCTCATTAAGCAGCAATTAGAAGTTGCCCAAGCCAAATTTGATGCTGGCCTAGCTACCATTGTCGATGTCAATACGGCGCAAGCGAGTTATGACTTAGCGAACTCGCAAGAGATCGCTGCGCAAGCTGACTTGGTAGTAAAGTGTGGCGTATTAGAACAACTCGTTGGCCATCCGGTTGGTCAGCTAAGGCCTTTGGTGAAAGATGCCAAGATTGATGGTGTGCTCAAGGATCCTAGGGCGATATCCAAGGATGCCAAAGGCAATGTGATTGCCGAGAGCGTGAACCCACAGCTACCTCCTGGCCAAACCCTAGATGACTGGGTTGGACAAACTGAAGTTGCCAACTTTAAGGTGCTTGCTGGTCAACTCTCGATATCGCTTGCCGAGAGCACCTATCGTGCCGCCCAAGCGCTGAACTATCCCTCACTTAATTTAGTGGGTACAAGTGGATACAACACCTCTAACGGCACGCCTAATAGTTATCAACCTGCACAGACTAGTGTATACAACAACACCCTGAGCTTACAATTAACCATTCCCTTAGTATCTGGTGGCTTTAATAGTTCTGTCATTCGCCAAAATGCCGCTTTAGTTGATGCTGCCAAAGCAAATTATGACAATGCACGCCGTACTGCTGCGCAAAACACCCGCGCGGCCTTCACCGGTTTTTATGGTGGACTCGCTAGCGTAAAGGCGTATGAGGCAGCTGAACGCTCATCCCAATCTGCTCTAGACTCGAGCAAGCTGGGTTTCCAAGTGGGTACTTTAATTAACATTGATGTACTAATAGCACTAGATACCCTGTTTACGACGCGCTCTCAATTGCTGCAATCGCGCTACAGTACGATTTTGAATGCCATCAGATTAAAGGCAAGCGCCTCTACCTTATCGGATGAGGATCTCTTAGCGATTAATTCATTATTGCGTTAAATTGAGCAAATATGACAGTAAAAAACTTGAAGCTTAATATCGTCAAATATTTTGATTTATCTCTCAAGTATTTGAATTTGATGGTTGATCGACTACCCCTAGCTTCTCGGGTCAAATCAACATGGCTACGTCTTTTATGCATTTTTCTTGTTGGTAGCCTTTTTCTGTTGGTTTTGATTAAAGGGGTTCAAGTCACATTTGGCCTTAACAGTCCTGACTTCAGGTTAGCCGCTATTGAAGAAGGGCCCATTGTGGCTACGGTTAGTGCAAGCGGGACATTAAATCCAGTGAAGTCTGTAACTGTTGGTACGCAAGTAACGGGAATGATTAAAGAGCTCGATGTGGACTTTAATTCACCTGTAAAGCAGGGGCAGGTTATCGCTAGAATTGATCCAAGAGAATATCAAGCTCGTTATGACCAAGCTCTTGCTAATTATGAGTTGGCAAAGCGTAATCATGATTACAACCTTAAGTTAGTCGATAAAGGCTTTATTTCTAAATCGGCAGTTGTTCAAACTGAGGGGGCATACAAGGCCGCCTTAGGCGCTTTGAATTTGGCAAAAAAATCTTTGGACGACACAGTAATTCATGCGCCAGTTGATGGGGTAGTTGTAAAGCGTAGCGTAGAGGTGGGCCAAACGGTGGCAGCAAGTTTGCAGGCGCCTGAGTTATTCATCATTGCGCAGAATTTAGCTGAAATGCAGGTTGAGGCATCTATTGATGAATCCGATGTTGGTCGCTTATCGGAAGGAATGGACGCCAGTTTTACGGTAGATTCATTTCCAGGCAGGGTTTTTCAGTCTAAGGTCTTGCAAATTCGCAAAGCGCCTATCACCATTCAAAACGTCGTTACTTATACAGTATTAATTTCTGCGGACAATCCAGATTTAAAATTATTACCCGGCATGACTGCTAATGTTCGCATTATTTTTGATAAGCGAGAAAAGGTTCTTAAGGTTCCAAATGTCGCATTACGATTTAGGATGCCAAGTGCCGATGATTCTCTTGCTGCTAAGTCATCTCAAGCTGGGAATACTACCGGCAGTCCTCGCACCTCAAGAGGCGGGGCCGGGGGATGGGGATCTTCCGGAATACGAAAAGTGTGGCTACTAGATAGAAGTGGCCTGCAGGATAAGCCGATAGAGCTAAAAATTCGGACTGGAATGACCGATGGAAGCTTTACAGAACTTTTGCCAGACGCAGACTCCAAGTTTCCTCTTCAAGTAGGGAATTTAGTTATTACTGGCATTCAATCTCCAGGCTCTAAAGAGGGATCTCCTAAGCGTCAAAACGGCCCCAGGATGTTTTAGATAATTTCGTGCTCATACATACCGAAAATCTTTCAAAAATATATGGCGTAGGTGATCAAGTTGTCCACGCATTAGATTCTGTTTCCATTGATATTGATTCTGGTGATTTTGTAGCTATTGTCGGTGCATCTGGATCTGGAAAATCCACCTTCATGAACATGATTGGCTGTTTAGATCAGCCCAGTAACGGTAGGTATTTTCTAGCTGGCGAAGATGTGGCATCACTTGATCCAGATTCCCTAGCGGATATTCGTAATCGGCGGATCGGATTTGTATTTCAACAATTCAATTTATTGAATCGGACCTCTGCTATTGAAAATACTGCGCTCCCACTTTTATATGCTCGTTCAGGCCCTTTGGCTGGTCTTAGTAAAGAGGAGCGTTTAGACCATGCAAAAAAACGTTTAGAGCAAGTGGGCCTTGGAGATCGACTTGATAATATGCCGAATCAACTTTCAGGCGGTCAACAACAAAGAGTGGCTATTGCGCGTGCATTGGTCAATGATCCGGATTTAATTTTGGCTGATGAACCAACTGGCGCCTTAGATTCCAAAACCACTTCAGAAGTGATGAACTTATTTACGGAGTTGAATAATCAGGGAATGACGGTGATCGTAGTTACCCATGAACCAGATGTTGCGGCTTATGCAAAACGAACCATTACCTTTAAGGACGGCAAGGTTATTGGTATCAAAATAAATCACGCCTAATATGAAGATTGAAATTGCAACTAACTTAGCCATCGCCTTTCAAGCTCTGAAAGTCAATAAGCTACGATCGTCTTTGACTATGCTGGGGATCATTATTGGTGTAGCCGCAGTCATTACGATGATTGCTGTTGGTGGCGGTGCGCAGGCTCGCGTGAAGGCACAAATCTCTAGTCTCGGCTCAAATTTAATGATCATTATTCCAGGATCATTATTGCAATCAGGGGTGCGTCTCGGAACTGGAAATGCGCAAACTCTAACTGAGGATGATGCAAATGCAATTTTGAGAGAAATTCCTGAAGTTGCCTATGCTGCCCCTATTAGTAGGGGCGGTGGTCAAATCATTTCCAGTAGTAATAACTGGGGCACAACTATTTATGGGGTCAATCCTGATTTTTTCGAGGCCAGGGAGTGGCCACTCGCTAGTGGTCGGATGTTTGAATATGCTGAAATTGCAGGTGCTGGGAAGGTTGTGATTCTTGGCCAAACTGTTGCTAATCAGTTATTTGGTAGCGAAGATCCAATTGATCAGCAAGTCAGAATTAAAGGCGTTCCATTTACTGTCATTGGCATTGCAGAAAAAAAGGGACAAAGTATGCAAGGGCAAGATCAAGATGATGGCGTCTTTGTTCCTCTATCAACCGGTAGACGCAGAATTTTTGGTGAGGCAATGGGAAAAATTGCGAGGGTTGGAAGCATTGCTGTTAAGGTTCAAGATGGCAATGATATGAAGGTGACAGAGCAAAAGATTGCTGAACTGTTGAGACAACGTCATCGAACCCAAATAGGAGCAGAGGATGATTTTACGATTAGGAATCTTACGGAAATACTTGAGGCTCAGGAGGCGGCTAGCAAAGTGATGTCAGCATTGTTAGCTGCGGTAGCCTCTGTCAGTCTTTTGGTTGGAGGGATCGGAATCATGAACATCATGTTGGTGTCAGTAACAGAGCGCACTAGGGAAATTGGCTTGAGAATGGCAATTGGTGCAAAGGGCAGGGATATTTTGGAGCAATTTTTAGTGGAGGCGATGACCTTAGCTACTCTTGGAGGATTGGTTGGCATACTGCTTGGATTTTTGGCGTCCGAACTGATTGCAGTATTGGCAGGATGGGCTATACAGTTATCCCTGATCTCTATTATCTTGGCAGTAGGGTTCTCAGCGGCGATTGGTATTTTCTTCGGGTTCTATCCAGCTAAAAAAGCGGCGATGATGCAGCCAATTCAAGCATTGCGTTATGAATAGGTTTATTAGCTTAGTGTCGCTACTAGACAAAGACTTCCAATCCATAATAAGTATTACTTTTAGCAACGCTCAACCACATCAAGAAAAAACACTTTGGAGCAACCAAGTGATAGATGTTTGCTCAATAATTCCGATGGTTTGGAAAACCAAAGAGTGAGCTAGCGTTTATTGTGATCTTGATAATCTAGTCACACAAAAGCTCACACACCGATATTTATGAGACGTAACCTCTTGAAATCTTAATGGTTTTCTTTGGATGTCTGCTCTCATAATCCTTTGGTCCCAGGTTCAAGTCCTGGTGGGCCCACCAGAAAAGCAAGCCCTCATCAGAAATGGTGGGGGTTTTGTCTTTTGAGCGCCACTTTAAGTAAGGCTCAATTCTCTTTTAAGCGAGAACTTTTGCGCGATTTTTCGTAAAAGTGATTAGGCTTAGATTTAACCCAATGAATAAATCGTTGCATTTCAGGATGTTCTTGAAGGGCTAAGGCCGTATTTAATTTCATAGCCAATTCAGTTTCTGTAAATAGCGCATGAATCTGGCGATGGCAGATGCGGTGTAGGTACTCGGTAGTTTTTCCACCCTTAGATTTAGGTATAAGGTGATGAGCATCTTTTTGAGATTCTGGGATGAGGCGATCGCAAATAGGGCACGCAATCTCAAGCTCTTTTGGGCATGGAGATGGCCCAAGTGTTATTAGCTTTCGGCGTATTTTTCCAATCATATAATTTTTTTGAAATATTAATGTGCAATACAAGTTTAGTAAATAAGTCATAAACTTGCATGGTGCCAAAATTCTCTCCAAAAACACTTTCTGAATCTGATATATCCCGCCTGATTGAAATGGCTTGGGAAGACCGCACGCCATTTGATGCAATCGAGAAATTGTTTGGCTTATCCGAGTCACAAGTGATCCTATTAATGCGCCATCAACTCAAGCGAGGCTCTTTTGAGCTATGTCGTAAGCGCGTCACAGGGAGGGCGACTAAGCATGTTGCTCTTCGAAGTAAGCTAGTGGCTCGCGCATATTGCCCAACTCAGTATAAAAATAAATGAATTCTCTTAAAAGGTTGGTCCTGATTCTCGGGGATCAGTTAGATTTAAAAGGGGCAGCCCTTAGAGATTTTGATTTTAAGACCGATGAAGTGGTCATGATCGAGTCAATTCCAGAGGCTCAGTATGTTTGGTCCCATAAGGCAAAGATTGCTTTATTTTTATCGGCCATGCGTCACTTTGCGAAAAGCCTGAAAGAGCTTAATTACCCGCTTGAATACATTCAGGCCTCACCTCTATCAATAGTCGCAGCTTTAAAGGAAAAGATAGCCCAAGAGAGAATTACACACTTGATCTGTGTTGAGCCGGGTGAATGGCGTTTAAAGCAGCAGCTAGAAGAACTAGCAAAGGAATTATCGATTGGGCTTGAGATGCGTGAAGACGATCATTTTTATTGCTCACATCAAGAGTTTATTCAATGGACAGCTGGCAAGAAAGAGCTAAGGCTAGAGTACTTTTACCGCTTGATGCGTAAGACACACAATATTTTGGTGGATTCAGAAGGAAACCCTGAGGGTGGGCAATGGAATTTTGATCAAGATAATCGCAAGCCCTATCCTAAAAAGGGTCCCGGCATGATTGAGGCTCCAGTTTTATTTGAGCCAGATTTAGTTACCAAAGAGGTTCTTGAGTTTGTGAACGCTACCTATTCCGATCATCCTGGATCGCTAGATGATTTTTGGTGGCCGGTTACCCGTGAGCAAGCCTTAGAGGCCTTGGAGTATTTTGTGGAATACCGCCTCAGAAATTTTGGGATATTTCAGGATGCAATGTGGACTGATACCCCGCTTGGTTGGCATTCGATTCTTTCGAGCTCACTGAACCTAAAGTTACTCAACCCACGTGAAGTGATTAATGCTGTTTTGCAGGCATGGAAAAAATACTCCTTAGATCTTTCCACGGTTGAGGGATTTATTCGGCAAATATTAGGTTGGCGTGAGTTTGTCAGGGGCATGTATTACCTTGATATGCCTCGGATGGCTAAAGATAATTACTATGGCCACCAAAGATCTTTGCCAAAATGGTATTGGACAGGGAAAACCGATATGGCTTGCATGAAAGATGCCATTGGTCAAACATTACGATATGGCTATGCCCATCATATTCAGCGCTTGATGGTTACTGGCAACTTTGCTTTGTTGTCGGAGATACTGCCATCAGAAGTATGTGATTGGTATTTGGCCATTTATGTTGATGCGATTGAGTGGGTAGAGCTTCCTAATACCGCTGGCATGGCTCTATTCGCAAATGGTGGGCGCTTCACTAGTAAGCCCTATATTGCCAGTGGTGCTTATATAAAGCGCATGAGTAATTATTGCGACTCCTGCAAGTACAAGCCAGATGTTCGCTTTGGAGATGCCGCTTGTCCCATTACCACTTTGTATTGGAATTTTTTAATTAAACATCGCAGTCAGTTTGAGTCAAGCCCACGTGCAAGGCTGATGACAGCAAACCTTAAAAGAATTAGTGATGAAGACCAGAAGTCGATCGTGGAGCATGCCGATCAACTCTTGAATAATCTGAACAATCTATAGGGTTGGAGATGAGCACTTCTTTTAAGGGTAATAAAAGTTTTCTACCAAGAAAAATTTGTGTTGTCTGTAAAAAAGAAATGACGTGGAGAAAGTCGTGGGCCAAAAACTGGGAATCGGTAAAATATTGCTCAGATGCTTGCAGGAAAAAAGCGCCTACAGTGTAGATATAAATGGCTACTAGCTTTCTTCTAAGATATTGTTTCGCTCGAGCAAGAGTCAAAACGAAAGAAAAAAATCCTAGTACCGCAGTTGAAATTTCAACGCGGATTTTATTGTCTGAAAATGAATATCAACCGTAGACTCAATATTCTTTCCATACCCTCCTGCCATTGAGAGGGCTAAAGGTATTTGATGTCCTATTGCATATTGAAAGACTGTTTCATCCCGTCTTTGTATCCCATTTTTAGTCAGTTTTAATCTTCCTAGCCGATCATGTTCATGAGGATCTGCGCCTGCTAAATAAATAATGAAATCTACTGAAAAGCGCGCCTTGAGTTTTTCAAGAGAATCTTCAAGTGCATTCAGATAAGTTTGATCATCACAACCATCAGGCAAATCAACGTCTAGGTCGCTTTGCTCCTTAGTGAAGGGAAAGTTATTTTGACCATGAATTGATAAAGTAAAAATAGAAGAATCATTTTTTAAAATAGAGGCTGTCCCATTGCCCTGGTGAACATCTAAATCAATCACTGCAATTTGAAGTTTGGGATTAATTTCTTTTTGTAAGGCCCTAGCAGCAATTACAGAATCATTAAAAACGCAGAAACCACTTCCTTGATCTCGATAAGCGTGGTGTGTGCCACCAGCTAGATTGGCTGCGATGCCCTCTTTAAAGGCTGTTTTGGCTGCGGCGACGGTAGCGCCGGAAGATCGACGCGAACGCTCAACCATTTGTTCGCTCCAAGGAAAACCTATTTCTCTTTGTTCCCCGGGACTTAGATTGCCCTGAAGTACTTTAATCAAATAACCTGGATCGTGGGCATATAGAATTTGTGTATCAGTTGCACTAGGCGCCTCAAGGAGTTCAATTTCTGGAACTGTAGCGACAAGATCATGCAAACGAGAGTACTTTTCCATTGGAAAGCGATGCCCAGAAGGCAATGGTAAGACAAAATGATCGGTATAAAACGCCTTCACTCTACAACTGCAAATTGCTCTAGCGTTTGAAGGGGGACAGTTTTAAGGGCGCTAATGTGGGTACTCTCCAACTTAATTTGAGGCGCACAATCGGCTTCATGTGCTTCAGCCCAACGGTTAATGCATAAGCACCATTGATCGCCTGGTAGTAGGCCAGGAAAGGCAAATTCGGGTCTTGGGGTAATAAGGTCATTGCCTTTTTCTAGGCTAAATTGCAAAAACTCCTTTGTAACAATTGCGCAGACCAGATGTCTGCCCAGATCGTTATCATCTGTTTTGCAGCAACCATCCCGAAAGAATCCAGTTAAGGGATCAAAAGAGCAGGGGACGAGAGGCTGCCCTAAAACATTGAGATCAACTTCTTTAGGCATCTGGTTTTTATTTGATTGGTTGGATTTAAAAGAAGTTTATTTTAGATGTTATTTGAATCCAAGAGCGCTCTCTAGAAATGTTGGGTTTTTGGGGTCTTTGAAAGCGATTGCTTTTTGGTTTTTGTCAGAATTAAAAGGTAATTCCTATAGAATTAATTGGGCAATCAATAACTTTGTTAAATAAGCTTCAATTTTTAGAAAAGCATAATGAATATAGACTCCCCTGATAAACAACGCGTAGCGGTAGTAACGGGTGGCGCGCGAGGAATTGGGCTTGCAATTGGTGAATGGTTTTTACGCCATCAGTACAGGGTTGTTCTCTTAGATATTGATGGCGCTACGCTTGACGCAACTGTTGAACGGATCGGCCAAGCAAATCAGGTTTTGGGTATTCATTGTGATGTTTCCAATCCAGAGCAAGTAAGTCGTGCAGCTGATGAAGTAATTTCCAAGTTTGGGCATGTTGATGCTTTGGTAAATAACGCTGGAGTGGCTGTATTTAAACCTATCCTGGAGACTTCCTATGAGGAATGGCGCACGGTACTAGGAACCAATTTAGATGGTGCATTTTTATGTTCCCAGAAATTTGGTAGTTTGATTGTCAAAAATGGTGGGGGTGCAATCGTCAATATCGCCTCCATCTCTGGCCTTAGGGCGAGCACTTTACGGGTGGCTTATGGCACAAGCAAAGCCGCTTTAATTCAGTTAACTAAGCAATACGCCGTAGAGCTAGGTAATGTGAATGTCCGAGTGAATGTGATTGCGCCAGGGCCAGTAGATACCGAAATGGCTAAGCTTGTGCATAGCGTTGCAATACGCTCGGATTATTACGATGCTATTCCTTTGGGCCGTTATGGCACCCCCGAGGAAATGGCCAATACAGTTGGCTTCCTATGTAGCGATGCCGCTACATTTATTAATGGCCAAGTCATTGCTGTAGATGGTGGTTTTGAAGCATCTGGCGTTGGATTGCCTACCTTACGTCGTAATATGGCAGCCCCCGGTGGAGATTAGCCTGCTGGTTTTCCCTTGATTTTTCCTGTTTAATTAAAATCTGACCGTATATTAAGAGTATTGCCAAATGAGTATTTGGCGGTGCTAAAAGTGTATTAAAAATAATCCAATGGAGACAAGATGACATTTACAAGACGTGACTTTATGAAGCATGCTGGTATTGCAGCATTACCTTTAGTGGCTGGCAATGCCTTTGCACAAAGCGCAGAGTTTAATTTAAAGTTTGGCAGTAATTTGCCTGCTACGCATCCATTAAATATTCATGCATATAAGATGGCGTCCAAAATTAAAGTGGAGACAAAAGGGCGCGTTGATATTCAAGTATTTCCTTACAATCAATTGGGAAATGATACGGATATGCTGTCTCAATTGCGCTCTGGTGCGTTGGACTTTATGACTTTGTCACCATTGATTTTGGGCTCGCTGGTGCCGCAAGCACAAATTAATGGCGTAGGTTTTGCATTTAAAGATTACAAGCAGGTATGGGCTGCAATGGATGGCGAGTTGGGTGCCTATGTACGTCGTCAAATCGCTGCGACTGGCACTATCTTTGCATTCGATAAGATCTGGGACAACGGCTATCGCGAAGTCACTAATAGTGTGCGCCCAATCAATAAGCCAGAGGATTTAAAGGGGATTAAGTTGCGCACCCCTCCTGGCCCAATGTGGGTCTCTTTATTTAAAGCTTTAGGCGCATCTCCAACACCATTAAATTTCGCTGAAGTTTATTCAGCGCTTCAATCTAAAGTAGTCGATGGCCAAGAGAACCCTTTAGCTATTATTTATACTGCCAAGCTATACGAAGTGCAAAAATATTGTTCGCTGACAAACCACATGTGGGATGGTTATTGGTTCATGGGTAATAAAAAATTATTTGAGCAGTTGCCCCCAGACTTGCAAGCCATCGTGACTCGTAATGTTGCGGAATCCGCTGTGCTTCAAAGAGCTGATGTACGTAAGATGAATGATGGCCTACAGGCAGAATTGCAGGCAAAGGGTATGGCAATTAACCCCACTAACGCAGACCCATTCCGTGAAAAATTAAGACAGGCTGGTTTTTATTCGGAATGGAAAGCGAAATTCGGGGACGAAGCATGGTCTTTGCTTGAGAAATACACGGGCAAGCTTGCGTGAGTTTAGTTGGTGTTATCTCGGGTGTGGAAGCAGTTGTTGCCAAGGTAGTTGAGTGGCTCGCTGCTTCTCTTGTGCTGGCTTGTATTGGGATTTTATTTTCTGGAGTGGTGGGGCGATATTTACTGAATGCTCCATTAGTTTGGTCTGATGAATTAGCCTCCATTTTATTTCTATGGCTCGCAATGATGGGTTCTGTCATTGCCTTAAAGCGTGGCGAGCATATGCGCATGACGGCATGTATCAGCAGATTAAGCGCGAGCAAAAGAGCATATCTAGAGGCTTTTGGTATTGCGGCCTGTTTTTTCTATCTCGTCATCATCCTACGTCCTGCATTTCACTTTGCCCTTGAAGAGATTATTGTTACCACGCCTTCGCTTGAGATCTCAAATGCTTGGCGCGCTGCGGCTATTCCGGTAGGCATTATTCTGATGATGTTCTTCTGTTTGTTTCGGCTAGGTAGAATTGCAAGCTTAAAAGTAGTTGCCTTCAGCGTACTGTTGTTTCTGTTGGGATTCGGCATTTTGCATTACTTCTCGCCTTGGTTTGCCAATCTTGGCAAATACAATTTATTAATATTTTTTGTTGGGGTGGCAGGTTTTAGTATTTTGGCGGGAGTGCCAATTGCTTTTGCATTTGGTCTGGGCACAGTCGCTTATTTGGGTTTGAGTACCCACATGCCTATCTCCGTAGTCATTGGCCGTATGGATGAGGCCATGTCACACATGGTCTTGTTAGCGGTCCCCTTATTTGTATTTCTTGGTCTCTTGATGGAGATGACTGGTATGGCTAAGGCAATGATTGCCTTTTTAGCTTCTTTGCTTGGCCATGTGCGCGGCGGCCTTTCTTATGTGTTGGTTGGTGCCATGTATTTGGTGTCGGGCATATCTGGATCTAAGGCAGCCGATATGGCTGCAATCGCACCAGCCTTGTTTCCCGAGATGAAGCGCAATACGCCGCCCGGCGAGTTAGTTGCATTATTGGCGGCTACTGGGGCGCAAACTGAAACTATCCCTCCTAGTCTGGTATTAATTACGATTGGATCCGTAACAGGGGTTTCAATTGCCGCACTCTTTACAGGCGGCATGCTACCTGCATTTATTTTAGGGCTCATTTTGTGTTTATTGGTTTGGTGGCGCAATCGTCATGTCCAGATTGAAAATGTTGCGCGTCCAAAGATTTTGGCAGTGTCTAAGCTTTTCTTGATAGCCCTTCCAGCACTGGCTTTGCCATTTGTCATACGTGCTGCGGTGGTGGAGGGTGTAGCTACAGCTACCGAGGTCTCTACGATCGGGATCGTATATGGATTGATTTGTGGAATTGTGGTTTACCGAAAATTTGATGTGAAGCGCATCCTACCGATGTTGATCGATACCGCTTCTTTATCAGGAGCCATTTTATTGATCATTGGCGCCGCTACCGGAATGGCTTGGGGATTGACCCAGTCTGGGTTCTCTCAAGTGGTAACGCAAATCATGGCCGACCTTAATGGTGGTCCAAACTTATTTTTGCTTATTTCAATTTTGGCGTTTGTGGTCCTGGGCTCAGTTCTAGAGGGCATTCCTGCAATCGTTCTATTTGGCCCCCTCTTATTTCCAGTGGCGCGTCAGCTAGGTATTAATGAAGTGCACTATGCAATGGTTGTCATTCTATCTATGGGCATCGGTCTGTTTGCACCACCTTTAGGGGTTGGTTATTACGCTGCATGTGCGATTGGCAAAGTAAATCCTGATGAAGGCGTCAAACCAATCATGGGCTACTTGTTTGCATTACTGATTGGAATTTTGGTAATTGCCTTTGTGCCTTGGTTATCCACTGGATTTTTATCTTGAGTTTGGTAATTGAATTTTTGGGATTTAGTCCTAAGGCCTTCAAGTTCTTGGAAGAGTTAACGAGTAACCAAAATAGAGTGTGGTTTTCAGAACATCGTTCTGAATATGAAGACTTTGTGCGCGAACCAATGAAACACTTTACTGATGCGCTCTCAGAAAATTTAACCAAGAAAGATGTTCCTTTGTGGGGCGACCCCAAAAGATCACTTTTTAGAATCAATCGAGATGCTCGGTTTTCAAAGGCAAAACACCCTTACAACATGCATGCCAGTGGTTTATTTACCAGAACAGGTGATAAGCATTCTCCCGGAGTTTTATATTTTCGTTTAGATCCTTTGGGGAGTAGATGCGCAGCAGGTTACATGCAACCTGAAGCCCATATTCTAAAAAAGCTAAGGCAAGGAATTCTGGACAATCCAAAAGCTTGGCTATCACTTGAGAAGTCTTTGAAGCGCAAAGGTTACGATCTTGATTACACACATACTTTGGCCCGTATTCCTAGAGGGTTCGCTGATGTGCCAAAAGAAATTGAATCGGCTATCAAGCTCAAGGGTTGGATTATTAGAAAGCAGTTGCCCCGATCGATTGTTTGCTCAAAAGACTTAATTAAACAGGTCTCAAGCTTTGCTACAGACATGCTGCCACTACTGAGTTTTGGTTGGCATGCCTTAGCCAAATTTTCTGATTAGACTATTAAGGGTCTAATTTTTTAGGAGTCCTAGATGTTATTAGTTACCTCAATCATTGCTTCTCTATTAACTATCATCTTTGTAAAACTTTCCTTTGCCGTCATTGGCCTAAGAAGAAAGAATAAGGTTGGATTGGGAAGTGGCGGTCATGAAGATCTTGAGAGAGCCATTCGTACCCAAGGTAACTTTGCTGAATATGTGCCATTTGGGATCATCCTGGTTGCCTGTCTTGAGTTAAATGGTGCTCCTTGGTGCTTGGTTGCTATTCCCGGTATCGCGTTGATCATTGGGCGCTTGATTCATGCCAAAGGAATGAATATTCCGCCACCGGATTTCAGTCAGCGTGTTTTAGGGATGAAGTTTACTTTTGGAACGCTGACTGCATTAATTGCATTGAACTTGGGTTGGTCTTTGTACCGATTGCTTGGCTAGAGTAATAAATCTCCTAGACCCACTCGAAAACCAAACCCTCAGCAGAAATGGTGGGTGTATGTCATTTGATCTACATCAATTTCATGTTAAATTCCAGAATTAGTCCTTTGAGCAGATTTAGTATTTTTTAAATCACCGCCCTAGTACTCCAGATGTATCAATCCTTAGGGGTGTTAAATGAAGCTTAGTAAATTGAAACGCTCAATCGTTGGCCTGTCTCTAGCAATCTTTCTAGTGACTTCAACCACCTCAATTGCTCAAACTGCTCCACAAACAGCCTCTGTTGAAAAGAAACCAAACATCGTTTACTTCCTGGTTGACAACACGGGGTGGGGATCGTTTGGTGTTTATGGTGGAACAGTGCCAACTCCAAATATTGATAAGTTAGCAAGTCAAGGCATTCGCTTTAATAACTACAACGTTGAAGTTCAGTGCACCCCATCGCGCTCTGCCATCATGACGGGGCGTCATCCAGTTCGATCGGGAACGTATACAGTACCTTGGCCTGGTCAAGGTAAAGCTGGAATGGCTCCATGGGAATACACCATAGCCAAACTCTTTTCGGATTCGGGCTATGCTACTGCCCTATATGGCAAGTGGCACTTAGGTAATACGCAAGGCCGTATGCCTAATGACCAGGGTTTTGATGAATGGTGGGGCACTCCCGATACATGGGATGAGTCTGGCTATACACAGTGGCCGCTATTTAAAGAGAGTGGAGTTCCTGTTCCAATGCTCTGGGAAGGCAAAAAGGGTCAGCAATCCAAGGCAGTAATGCCACTAGATCTAAAAGTACGACCTATTGTTGATGGCAAATACATTATTCCGAAAACTGTTGATTTCATTAAACGTAATGCCTCAGATAACAAGCCATTCTTTGTTTATGTAGGTTACTCGGAAATGCATCCGCCGGTAATGTCCAATCCAAACTTTGCGGGCAAGTCGACTGAACGCGGGGGAGTAAATGCTGATGTTATTGCTGAAATGGATTATCGCGTGGGGCAGGTGATGCAAGCGGTTAAGGACGCGGGTATTGAGGACAACACTATCTTTGTCTTCAGTAGCGACAATGCAACTGGTGGCGCAGAACCTCAGATTGGAGGGAGTACTAATGGGCCGTGGCGTGGTGATTTCTTCAACGTACCGTTCGAGGGGAGTATGCGTGTTCCTGCGATGATTCGTTGGCCAGGTCATGTACCTTCGGGTGTTGTTACTCAAGAAATATTTGCGGCGGTCGACTGGATGCCTACTTTAGCGGGAATGATTGGCGCCTCAAATTTAGTGCCAAAAGATCGGCCTATCGACGGCATTAATGCAGCCCCGTTTATGTTGGGCAAGAGCAATACAACTGGCCGCGATCTTTATCCATTCTTTGGTATCGATGGTGAGTTAATGTCAATTAAGTGGAAAACATACAAGAACATCTTCCGTTATGCAGACTCACCAGCCTCTGTTGGAAAGCCTTATGTGAAACCTCAGATTCCAATGATTTATGACCTGAGTAGCGATCCGCATGAAGATAACAATCTGATGTATACGGATCTGACCTTGGGTTGGGTTTATGCTCCGAGCTTTAAATGGATTGAGGGTTATGAACAAAGTGTGAAGAAATACCCCAATATCAAAGTAGGCGAAGATTTCAAGGGCTATTCGAATAAATAAGCAGTTGCGTTAACTACATCATGGGGATTGAAATGTTTTTACAAAGATTACTGATTGGATTCTTGTCTATTTCAGTGGCTGCGCCTGCAGTATTTGCCCAGTCAACTCCTGCATCCAATCAAAAGAAGCCGAACGTAGTTTTCATTCTTGCGGATAACGTCGGTTATGGCGACATGGGTCCTTATGGTGGCGGTGAATTACGTGGTGCTCCTACACCGCGCACAGATGAGTTGGCAAAGAGTGGGCTGAAGCTGACCCAGTATTTGGTAGAGCCAGCATGCACACCATCTCGTGCTGCATTAATGACCGGGCAATACTCTATTCGCAATGGTTTGTCACTTGTTGCAGAGTCAGGTACTCCTAGTACTTTGCCAGGCAAAGCCTACACAATGGGTCAATTATTTAAAGATGCAGGTTACGCAACCGCAATTTTTGGAAAATGGCATTTGGGCGCATCACCTCAGAGTTTGCCTGGTGCTCACGGATTTGATCAGTATTACGGTTTACCGCCGGATGTCTCTTGGGACTCTGCGACCTACGTTGCACAAGCAATACAAACACATTCCTATTCAAATGTACCCGACAAGGTTTTGTATGAAAAGGGGCCTTGGATTAGTCAGCAAAAGGGAAATGGACCTCTTCAGCGTGTAAAGCCATTTACGATGGAAGTCAGAGCAGAGATTGATAATGAATTGACTCAAAAATCAATTGCATTCATGAAGCAAGAAAATGCAGCTGGCAAACCATTCTTTCTGTATCTACCATTTTCGATGGGGCACTCTCCAAATCTATCTTCTAAAGAATTTGCAGGTAAGTCACGCATTGGTCAGTATGGAGACAAATTGATGGAGGGGGATTACCACGTTGGCCAAATCATCGATGCCCTCAAAGAAATGAATATTGAGGGCAATACTATTTTGGTTTTTGCCTCTGATAATGGTAGCACTGGGCAATATATGATGACTTATGATCGATTAGGTCTTGGTGCTCCTGACATGGGATCTAATGGCCCATTTCGAGGGGACTTAGGCGAGGCTACTGAAGGCGCTGTTCGAACTTTTTGCTTTATTCGCTGGCCTGGTCATATCGTCCCAAATACCACTTCATATTCCATGTTTTCGATCATGGACTTTATGCCAACCTTTGCCGCTATCTTAGGCGCTAAGCTACCAACAGATCGAGCCATTGATGGTGTGAATCAATTGGATATGCTTACTGGTAAGAGCAAAACAGGTAATCGCGAACATTTAATGTCATTTATTGGTGCGGACTTAGTGGCAGTTCGCTGGAAGCAGTGGAGAATGTATTTTAGGGATATGAATCGTACGGGCACTGGACAGCAAATGCTTGGCGGCATAGCTGCTAATTCAGTTCCAATGTACTACCCAAAGGTTTACAACATTGAAATGGATCCGCATGAAGACTTACAGTTAGTAAATTATGAATCAATTTCAGTTAACGCATTCAAAGCAATTCAAGAGTATCTTGCCTCGGTTAAGAAGTTCCCTAACCCGCCACCTGCTAACTTAACGAACTTTAATCAGCGTTAAGAGAGAATGTTGAGTGCATAGCCAGATTTGCAAAAGAAGTTTAGGAATTTTTTCTAAACTTCTTTTGATTTCAATCAGCTTCTTTTCGTCACAATCAGTATTGGCGGATGAGGGCGGCGTTCCTTTTTGGATGTCTGGCCAATATGCCAGCATGGCAGCCGTGCCATCCAACCCTGGTTGGTCATTGGTATTAATGCCTTACGTTTATAGCGGCAGTGCAGATAAGTCAAAAACTTTTCAGCACGGCGAGAGTGTTAATGCAGGATTAAGTACAAGGGAATCGATTGCCTTATTTCAGTTGGGTTATTCCGCTGAAGAAAAGATACTCGGCGGTCAACCATATGTTGGAGTAGGTTGGGGTCCTGGTGCAAATACCACCACGGCATCTGCAAGCATTGCCAGCCCTAATGTCGAATTCAATCGCGCTAATTCTGTTAACGGTAGCACTGATATTTACCCCCTTGCCAGTTTGGCGTGGAACAAAGGTAATAATAATTTCATGACCTATGTGACTGGCGATATTCCAGTAGGTACATATAGCGCAACCAGTCTTTCGGCTATTGGTATCGGGCATGCTGCAATGGATGCCGGTGGGGGCTACACTTATTTAAATAATACGACTGGCCTTGAGTTTTCTGGTGTACTGGGTGCCACTTATAACTGGATGAATAACCAAACCAACTACAAGAATGGTGTTGACTCTCACTTGGACTGGTCTATTTCTCAATTTTTGTCGCAAAACTGGCAAGTGGGTATTGCAGGATATGCTTACTACCAACTCACTGGGGACTCTGGTAGCGGGGATAAGATGGGCGCTTTTAAGTCTCGCGTGGCGGCCATTGGCCCACAAATTGGCTATCTATTTAATATTGGTAAAAAACAGGCTTATATCAATTTGCGTGCTTATAAAGAGTATTGGGCGCAGAACCGAGTTGAAGGGTATGCCACGATTGCAACCATCAGCATCCCACTAGGAAAGTAGTCATATGAAGAATGTACAAGGTCGGGTGTTATGGATTGCAGTTCTCTTCGCTTTAGGGCTAGGCGCATATTTGGTTTGGAGTCATTTCATATCCAAACCTCAACAAGCGATTCCAGAAATCCGTTTAGGCGATGGTGTGAATGGCCCCAAAGGAATGGCATGGATTCCTGGGGGAGAATTTTTAATGGGCAGCAATCATCAAAAATCACAAGCCAATGAGAAGCCTACACACAAAGTGAAGGTATCAGGATTTTGGATGGACACCACCCATGTCACGAACGATCAATTCGCCCAATTTATTAAAGAAACCCATTACAAAACAACTGCTGAGCAAGTTCCAGATTGGGAAACGATTCGAGTGCAGTTACCGCCTGGAACACCTAAGCCGCCTGCTTCAGTATTTGTACCTGGGGCGATGGTTTTTGTGGGCACGAAGGCTAAAGTGAATCTCAATGATTACTCCCAGTGGTGGGCCTATGTTCCTGGCGCTAATTGGCAGCATCCCACTGGACCGCAAAGCAATATTGAGGGCAAGGGCGATCACCCTGTAGTGCAAGTTAGCTACGAAGACGCTTTGGCTTATGCTAAATGGGCTGGCAAAAGATTGCCTACAGAGGCGGAGTGGGAGTTTGCGGCTCGTGGTGGCTTAAACCAAGCAACCTATGTATGGGGTGATCAATTAGAGCAACAAGGTAAGCTGCCCGCCAATATTTGGGATGTGAAAAAACAAGCCTTCCCAGTGGTGAGTCCTAAAGCTGGCGGCGCAGTTGGTACGAGCGGAGTGGGAACATTTCCTCAAAATGGCTATGGCCTCTTTGATATGACGGGCAATGCTTGGCAGTGGGTTGCTGATTGGTATCGTGCTGATTATTTTGCGATGCAAGCTAAAGAGCATGGCAATAGTGTGATTGACAATCCCCAGGGGCCTAGCAGCTCATATGATCCGGATGATTACGGTGTTCCGCCCAATGCTCCTAAAAGAGTCATACGTGGCGGATCATTTTTATGTAATGAAGATTACTGCCAATCCTATCGTCCAAGTGCGCGTCGTGGAGCGGATCCATTTAGCCCAATGTCCCATTTAGGCTTTAGATTAGCAAAAGATAGCGAGAAGTAAGTCCAAACAAAGCTTAAGTCCAGGCCTACCCCGGAAATCAAAATACTAAGCTTCGGCTCGGTTTTATGCGCTCAGGGATGGGCTTTGGACTTGATGCAGGGGTATTCAGAAGTCTTTATAGTTAGGCATTATGAATAGAGACAATTTCCTATCCTCGGTAGACGCTTGGTTTAAGCAAGGCGAGTTACAAGAGGTTCTAGCCAAACGTATTGCGTATAAAACTGAGGGTGACTTGCCCGAAGCCCCGCAAGAGCTTTGGGATTATTTGAAAAATGAAATCATTCCATATTTAACGGGAATGGGTTTTATCTCTACGGTATTTGATAACCCTTTGCCGGATGCCGCTCCAATCTTAGTGGCAAGATTAATTGAGGACGTGAATTTACCGACCCTATTAATTTATGCCCATGGTGATGTTGTCAATGGACAAGATTCACGTTGGCAAGAGGGTTTAAATCCGTGGGTGCTATCAGTTGATGGTGAGCGCTGGTATGGTCGCGGCTCAGCTGATAACAAAGGCCAGCACACGATCACTTTTTTTGGTCTGGCAAAAGCTCTAGAGGCTCGTAGTGGAAAGCTAGGTTACAACGTCACCGTCTTAATGGAGATGGGTGAAGAGGCTGGTAGCCCTGGTTTGGCAGAGTTTTGTGAGAACAATAAAGAGTTACTCAAAGCCGACTTGTTAATTGCAAGTGATGGCCCCCGTATCAATGCGGAAACACCAACCATTTTTTTAGGATCAAGAGGGCTTGTCAACTTTAGCTTGCTGGTGAAAGCTCGAGATAAGGCGTACCACTCTGGCAATTGGGGCGGGGTGCTTGTGAACCCAGCTACTCGCCTGGTCCATGCGTTAAGTAGTTTGATTGATGCTCGTGGCCGAATTTTATTAGATGGTATTAAAGCTCCCGCTGTGGATTCCCTTATAAAAGAGGCGTTGAAGTCAGTTACAGTTGGCAATGGCAAGGGTGATCCTGAAATAGATCTTAGCTGGGGGCAGTCAGAGTTAACTTCTGCTGAGCGACTATTTGCAAGCAACACCCTGGAAATTTTAGCTCTTGGATCTGGCCAATCGGAACGCCCTGTTAATGCTATCCCGTCGCAGGCTATCGCACACTGTCAATTGCGCTTTGTTGTGGGAACGGATTGGCAGAATTTATTGGAATACGTTCGCGAGCATTTAGTGGCTTCAGGTTTTGATGATGTTGTTGTGAAGGTGAATGCACATACACCAGCTACACGCCTGGATTTGAAAAATCCTTGGGTGAATTGGGTCAAGTCATCGATAGAGAATACGACTGGTAAGCAAGTCACTGTTTTGCCCAATCTTGCGGGCTCCTTGCCAAACGATGTATTTGCCGATATTTTGGGTTTGCCAACGATTTGGGTGCCACATTCTTATCCAGCTTGTAATCAGCATGCTCCCAATGAGCATATGCTGAAATCTGTCGCCGCCGAGGGTCTGCAAATGATGGCTGGCATCTTTTGGGATTTGAGTGAAAAATCTTCTACAGCAAATTCTTCTTGGGATTAATATTTTGAGCGCTTCAAAAATGACCGTAATGAAAAATCTAAAACAGTGCTATTTGGGCGCAATTATTTTTGCGATGAGCGCAGTGGTGCAAGCTCAAGTATGGCCAAGTAAGCCCCTGAATTTAATTGTCCCGTTTCCTCCAGGTGGTGCTACTGATATCTTAGGCCGGGTGCTTTCAGAATCTTTGCCGTCAAAGTTAGGTCAGCCAGCCGTTGTTGAAAACAAGCCAGGTGGCTCAACCGTTATTGGGGTGATGGCTGCACTTCGCGCCCCTGCGGATGGCTATACAGTTTTGGTATCGGCGAGCAGTAGCTTTGTTGTATTGCCGGCGTTGAGATCTAATCTGCCTTATGACGTTGAAAAAGATATCTACCCAATCAATCTTTCTGTGACAACGCCTTTGGTAGTCGTCACTTCTGCAGATAAGCCTTATATGAAGCTTGCTGATTTAATTGCGCAGGCGAAGGCTAAACCCAAATCTTTGAGATATACCAGTTATGGACCAGGGACCACACCACACTTAGCAACTGAGATTTTTGCAGGTGCTGCGCAAATTGATGTTGAGCCCATTCCATACAAAGGTAGTAGCGATTCCATTTTGGCTTTAATGCGTGGCGATGCAGATTTTGGTTTAGAGACTATTGCAGCAGCCGGGGCCCAAATTAAAGCGGGTAAATTACGCGCACTTGCCGTGACGTCTCCATCCCGCTCACGTTTTCTTCCTGAGGTTCCAGGTTTGGATGAGTTACATTTGCCGGCAGCAAATTTTGAGGTTTTTTATGGTGTTGCTTTATCTGCATCAGTTCCCAAGCCCATTGCTAATAAGTTTGCAAAGGCCGTATCGGAGGCCATGAATACGCCAGAAGTGAAGGAAAGAATGTCGGCTCAATCGCTAGAGATTTCCAATAAAGGGCCTGAGGCCATGGCCGCTTTTATGAAGGCGGAGATCACACGCTTTAAGACTTTGAATAAGCGGCTGAATATTCAGCTGGAGTAATGAACTACTTGTTCGTAAAAAAGCCACCCGAAGGTGGCGTTAATTTTGAAAATGATCATGTCACTTCGTTTTTATAATAGTGACCCAGTTTGCCCCTTTACCTCCAGGGACTCTCTCAATCAGATTTAGTTCACCCGTGGATTGATTGATTGAGTAAAGCGAAACCTTATCTGACTTTTGACCAGAAGCAACTAAAAATTGTCCGCTAGGATCAATATTGAAACCTCTAGGCATTTCCTCTGTAGGGACAGTAAACAGATACTTTACTTTGCCAGTTTGTGGATCTACTTCAAAGCCGCTTAGTGTGCCCTTGGTTCTCTCTGATGTGTAGAGAAACTTACCGTTTGGCGTCAATTTGATTTCGGCAGAGAAGATCATGTTCGAGTCATCAAAAGCAGTCGCCTCTGGAGATCCGGTTGGAGGTCTTGGTCTTCCAGGGACTAGCTTGGAGTCACTTGGGAGGCTTGAAGTGGCTTGAAGTTGAGTTAAGCCCCCTGATTTGATATCCCTAGAAAAGACAATAACTTCTCCAGTCATCTCTGTGATGACGTAGGCAAACTTATTATCAGCTGAGATAACAATATGTCTCGGACCTTGTTGCTTTTGAAGGGCTACCGAGCTGGCTGTTTCTGAGAGAGGCTTGGGTTGAGACGCATTAAAGGTGTGGATTTTGATTTCATCTGTACCTAGTTGGGGCACATACACAAACTTATTAGACTGATCAAAGACGATTGAGTGAGGATTCTTCCCCCCGCTTGGAAACGCCTCTGCTGGAACGGGGTTGATATAGCCATTGGCCTGAATTTGATTAACGCTATTGTTATGGCCGCCAAAAGAGGTTGCCAATAACCACTTACCAGTTTTATCGATAGAAACGTTTACCATGCTGTCGGCCAATGGGATTGCGCCTGTCCACTTTAGTTGACCAGTACCTTGATCAATTTGATACATGTATAAAGAAAACGGCTTAGAACGCACAGAGGCATATAAATTTTTTCCATCTGGTGAGGTAGCCATTGGCATCACAAATTTTCCAGCAGGAAAACGACCCACTGAATTTAAGTGTGGGCTTGACCCTGCTATGAGTTCATAAGCTGATATATCAGCATCGTCAATATTGGAAATATAAACATAGGTTCCACAATATGCGCTTGTTGCCATCGCTAGACTAGTTATTGCAAGTGCCAGATTTCTAAAAATCGCTTTCTTTTTCATGCTGTCTCCCTTTTTATTTTTTTCACTATTGAATAATAGATATTGCAATAGTATTTTTGTATTGCCACCTTCTTTGGGTGTTTTTTACTGCTTTATTTAAATAATAACTTTTCACCCTTAAGCTCACTATACATAAAACTGCGTGCCACCGCCGCCGGACCGCACCCCCCTTGTTTATAGAGCTCTATCCTACGGTCCCAGCTTGAAATCCTGGGGATTCGTCAGAAAAGCAAACTCCCTCCTAAGTGGTGGGGGTTTTGTCTTTTGTGACTTATGATTAGCCAATAAAATGTAAGCTAGATAATGATCAAAAACCTTCAAAACAAACACTGCGACCAGACTATTTCATGAAGGAGAAAGACATGCAATTTGACTTTCATTCCACTCGCTCCATCCTCCTTGAAAGAGGCGGCTCTGCCAATTTAGCGAAAAGAATCCAAGAGCGTGGCGGTCAATCAGCGCTCATCGTCACCGATCCCGGTGTTTTGTCTGCGGGGCTGTTGAATAAAGCTTTGCCTCAATTCAAGGAAATTGGCTTACCGGTACAAATCTTTTCAGATGTCCAAGCTGACCCTCCGGTGTCGGTGATTGATGCCGCTATCAAAGTAGCTCAAGAATGCAAAGCAGATTTTATTGTTGGCTTTGGTGGTGGTAGCTCAATGGATGTGGCTAAATTGGTTGCACTATTGGCGCCTGGAAAAGAAAAGCTGACAGACGTTTATGGCGTAGGCATGGCTAAGGGTCCGCGCCTTCCCCTTATCCTGGTTCCTACGACTGCAGGAACAGGCTCTGAAGTCACTACGATTTCTATCGTAACGGTGAGTGAAAGCGAGAAAAAAGGTGTTGTTTCTCCTCAGCTATTACCTGACATCGCCTTGCTAGATGCCGAACTCACTCTAGGATTGCCAGCCCATGTCACTGCCGCTACTGGTATTGATGCAATGGTCCATGCTATTGAGGCCTTCACAACCAAGCGCCTAAAAAATCCCCTATCCGATTGTTTGGCAAAAGAAGCCTTGCGATTGCTGGCGGCCAATCTTCATAAAGCAGTGAACTCTGGCAGCGACATCGTCGCCCGTGAAAATATGTTGCTAGGAGCCTGCCTTGCGGGCATGGCATTTACCAATGCCCCTGTAGCAGGTGTGCATGCCTTGGCTTACCCCATTGGCGCAAGATTTCATGTCCCACACGGACTCTCAAACTCATTGATGTTGGGCCCGGTAATGCGTTTTAACTTAGATGCGGCACATGCAATGTATGCAGAATTGGGCAACATTATTAAACCTGGATTGCAGGGGTCCACAAAGGAGCAGGCTGCTCAATTGTCCGATTACTTAGGTGGTCTGGCAGGTGAGCTTGGCTTACCCCAGCGCCTGTTAGAAGTTGGTATTACGGCAAATGACATTAATCAGCTTGCTAGCGATGCCATGTTACAAACCCGATTATTGCAAAACAGCCCCCGTGAAATTACTTTGGCTGATGCTGCAGCTTTATATAGAGAAGCGTTATGAGCGACAAAAAACCTTCTCCACCAACACGCGCTGAGTTTGTTGCATTTGAAGATGTTCATTCCAGGTGGATGGATAACGATGCCTATGGGCACATTAATAATGTGGTGTATTACTCATTCTTTGATACGGCTGTAAATCGTTATTTGATTGAGCGCAATGTTTTAGATATTGCCAAAAGTGAAACGATTGGCTTGGTAATTGAAACCCAGTGCAAATATTTTTCATCTATTGCCTATCCCGACATGATCCACGTAGGTCTGAAAGTGGCTCACCTTGGAAATAGTAGCGTTAAGTATGAGGTTGCCATCTTTGCAAATGATGATGACATCGCCTCTGCGCTTGGACACTTTGTACACGTTTATGTAGACCGCATCAGTAATAAGCCAACGCCAATACCGCAGAACGTGCGGGTCGTGTTGCAAGGGCTTGTAAAAACCCATTTGAACTAAGCCCATATAATCTTCATAATTGCTATCAAAAAGGAGCTCAAGTGCCCGTACATTTAGGAAGCACCTTACGTAGACTCGTAAATGAAAAGCGTGGCCTTTTAGTTCCTGGTGCCGGCAATGCACTGGCCGCACGTTTGATTGAAGATGCAGGATTCGAGGCCGTGTATCTCAGCGGTGCGGGATTAACAAATCAGTTTTATGGCATCCCAGATTTAGGGTTTATTAGTCTGAATGACGTGGCAGCCCATACTTCAGCAATCTGTGATGTTGTGCAAATACCTTTGATAGTCGACATTGATACCGGCTTTGGAAATGCGGTCAATGTTCATCACACGGTTAAGGTTTTAGAACGTGCTGGTGCTAGCGCCATCCAAATTGAAGATCAATCTAGTCCTAAACGTTGCGGGCACTTTGCTGGCAAACAAGTCATTAGCAAAGAAGAGATGTGTGGCAAGATTAAGGCCGCTGTAGATGCCAGAAAGCACGATGACTTTCTAATTATTGCTAGAACAGACGCCAGAACAATCAATGGATTAGACGATGCGCTCGACAGGGCTGCTAGCTATGCGCAATCTGGCGCAGACATGACTTTCATTGAAGCTCCTGAAAGTATTGAAGAGATCAAAATCATTGCCTCGCAGTCTTATTGTCCTCAACTGATTAATGTCGTGATTGGTGGGAAGACGCCTTCGCTGCCTCTCGCAGATTTATCTCAGATGGGATTTGGGATAGTGCTATATGCCAACGCAGCCTTACAAGGCGCCGTACGTGGTATGACCAACGCATTGAGTCATCTCAAGCAATATGGTGAACTGAAAGAAGATCCAGTATTAGTAGCTACTTTTGCAGAGCGTCAAAGTTGTGTCAACAAAGAGTATTTCGACTCATTGGAGAAAAAGTTTTCATGAAAATAATTAAAGTACTAGCGCTTGCTTTTGCGATGCTTGTTGCTAACGGTGCATTTGCAGATACCTGGCCAAGTCGTCCCATTAGATTCATTGTGGGCTTTGGTCCCGGGGGTGCCAATGATTTAGTTGCGCGTGCTGTTGCTGAAGCTGTTAGCAAGCAATTGGGTCAGCCGATTATTGTTGAGAATAAGCCTGGGGCGGGATCAGTGGTTGGCGGTGATTACGTTGCCAAGAGTGCACCTGATGGCTACACCTTTTATGCTGGGGCTGCAGGCGGCGTGGTTACCATTCCAATGTTGCGTAACAACATGCCCTACAAGCCAGAAGACTTAGTGCCCGTGGGTATGATGGCTGTGAGTCCATCCATCATTGTGGTTAATAGCGATTCTCCGATTCAGAACTTGAAAGACTTAATCAAAAAGGCGCAGGGAAATCCGGGGCTGACTTTTGCCACTGCAGGCAGCGGCAGCACCCCTCACTTTGTGGCTGAAAT
The DNA here is from genome assembly GCF_018881755.1 of Polynucleobacter finlandensis. Lineage (GTDB taxonomy): Bacteria > Pseudomonadota > Gammaproteobacteria > Burkholderiales > Burkholderiaceae > Polynucleobacter > Polynucleobacter finlandensis. The sequence continues at coordinate 31,278 of NZ_JACVPS010000011.1, forward strand.
GCTCAAGCTATATGCTGGGGGCGGAAATTACGAAATCATTCCTTATAAAAGTGGTTCAGAGGGCGTGTTTGCAGTCGTATCAAAACAAGTGGATGCTACTTCAGAGGCTAGCGTAGTGGTCTTGCCGCAAATTGAAGGTAACAAACTCAGGCCCATTGCTTCTACTTGGAATAAACGCATCACACGTTTGCCTAACGTCCCAACTACTAAAGAGTTGGGATACCCCAATATTTTCATTGGCCATTGGTCGGGAATATTTGCACCTAAGGGCACGCCAAACGAGATTATTCAGAAAATGAATGCTGCTATACAAGCAGCTCTAGATACAAATGCGCTCAAAGCCCGCTTGATCCCGCAAGGTATTGAACCTGCGCCAGGCAGTCAAGCAGATTTCATTAAATTCTTGACTGAAGAAAGAAAGCGTCTTCAGCCGATTGTGAAAAGCGCCAATATGAAAGATGAGTAAATAGATCTAGAGATATGAGTGACCTGATACAAACCTATCTTAGTTCGCCAAGCAAACCCGCTTTTAAGTTGCCGGCAAATTCTTGTGATGCCCATTGCCATATTTTTGGACCCGCTAGCCAATTTCCGTATGCTGAGAGTAGAGCATTTACTCCAGTGGATGCTGGTAAGGAGAAGCTGTTTGCTTTGCACGATGCCTTAGGAATTGAGCGCTGTGTGATTGTTCAAACCGCGCTCCATGGATTTGATAACGCTGTTGTGGTGGATGCGATGCAGGCTCGTAAAGGCAGTTATTTAGGTGTTGCTCTTGCCCCAGCTAGCACCACCTCCCAGCAAATTGCAGAGATGGATCAGCAGGGGTTTCGTGCGATTCGCTTTAACTTCATGTCGCACTTAAAAAATAGTGATTCTATGGAAGATATTTTGGCATTAACAAAGCGCATGGAGCCATTTGGCTGGCATTTGCAGGTTCATTTCTCTAGCGATTTAGTTCATTCACTGGCACCCCTTCTAAAACAATCAGCCGTACCCGTGATGATTGATCATATAGGCAGGGTGGATGCTTCCCTTGGTAGTGATCATGTCGATTTCCAAGGGCTTTTGAAGTTGCTAGATGACGCCCGTTTCCATATCAAGGTCAGCGGGATTGATCGCATTTCAAAGAGTCATCCCTATAACGATGGTGTGTCCTTGGCAAAAATTCTGGTAGATCAATTTACAGAGAAGTGTGTATGGGGGACTGACTGGCCTCATCCAAATCACCACCACATCCCGGATGATGGGCATTTGATTGATCTGATCCCTCGAATTGCTGATAGTCAGGAAAAGATTGAGAAGCTCATGGTCAGAAATCCGGAACAGTTTTATCGGTTTGCATAAAAAATATCAATGGAGTAAATGATGGCTGGACGCTTAGAAGGAAAGGTAGCATTTATTACTGGGGCCGGATCAGTAGGCCCTGGATGGGGAAATGGGCGTGCAACAGCAGTGAGATTTGCTCAAGAAGGAGCAAAGGTGTTTGCAACGGATATTGATTTAACGCGCCTAGATGAAACATTAAACTTGGCCGGTGAGTTTAGAGGCAATATTCAAACCGGTGTTTTGGATGTCACTAAGTCTGGATCGATAGAAGAGAGTATTCATTCTTGTATTAAAGAATTTGGGACGCTCGATATTTTGGTAAATATCGTTGGGGGCTCCGCAAAGGGCGGCCCAGTAGAGATGACTGAAGAGATTTGGGATGCTCAGGTAGATTTCAATCTCAAGAGCGTATTTATGACTTGCAAATATGCCCTCCCTGAAATGATTCAAAAGGAATCAGGCTCAATTATTAATTTGGCATCCACTTCAGGCATTCGCTGGACTGGCTCTGCACAAATTGCTTACGCTGCAACGAAGGCGGGCGTTATTCAATTTTCAAGGGTATTAGCGGTTCAGTACGCAAAACAGAATATTCGCGTAAATACGGTTGTTCCAGGTCAATTGCATACGCCGATGGTCGAGAGTCGCTTGGCAAAACAGCGTGTTGGGGGCGATGTGGAGTTGCTATTAAAACAAAGACAATCACGCATCCCATTGCCATTCATGGGGGATGGCCGTGATACAGCCAATGCGGCATTATTTTTGGCTTCAGACGAGTCTCGCTTCATTACGGGGACAGAAATTATTGTTGATGGCGGTATGTCAGCGCGATGTGATTAGGAGGTTGGAAATGAAAAAGATTCTATTGGGGGTTTTTTGTTGTTTATCCATTGCCGGAGCTCAAGCACAATCAAATGTTATTAAGATGATCGTCGCCTTTCCGCCTGGTGGTCCGGTGGATTCAATGGCGCGCTCTCTTGTAGAGCCTTTAGGAAAAGAGCTGAACTCACAAATCGTGATTGAAAATAAACCTGGTGGGAATGGAGCGATTGCTGCTGAATATCTAGCAGCAAATCCTGCAGATGGCAAAACCATTTGGTTTACCAGTGCCGGAGCAGTGGCAATTAATCCAGGCCTTTATGAAAAGCTAGCCTATAACCCAGTGAAAGATTTAGCGGCTGTTTCTTTGGTTGCCAATAACGTAGAAGTACTCGTTGTTAATCCAGCTAGCCCTGCAAATAACGCCGCTGAATTTATAGCTTTGGCCAAAAAAAGTGATTTAACTATGGGGTCATCTGGCACTGGAAGTGTTCCTCATCTTGCCTTAGAGCAGTTAAATGACTCGGCTAACGTCAAGATTTTGCATGTGCCATATAAAGGCGCAGCACCAGCAATTACTGACGTGATGGCCGGTCACGTGGATGGATTCTTTGGCGATATTCCAGGGCTTATTAGTTACATTAAAAGTGGTAAGTTAAAGCCGATTGGGCTTGCTGCAGATAAGCGCAATAGCGCCATACCCGATGTAAAAACCTTTAATGAGATGGGCATAAAAGGTGTAGACACCAATAATTGGTATGCCGCTTTTGTGAAGGCAGGTACACCAAAGGCGGATATTGATCGTCTGAGTGCCGCAATCAAAAGGGTGGTTAAACAGGATCCTTTAAATTCTAAATTAACACAGGCTGGCAGTGAGCCAGTGGGATCCACGCCAGAAGAGTTGAGCGCCACTTTGAAAAAAGATATTGCCAAGTGGACCCAATTGATTAAAGCCAAGAAAATTTTGCCGGAATAAAAATGAGCAAACGTATAGCGCCGATCACTCCTGGCACTAAGGCGGAGTTAGCTGCCTTAGAGGCAAAGATTTTGCAGGAGCGTGGAAATATCTCTCCCTTGTATCAAATTCTGTTAAATGCGCCCGAGATTGCGCAGGGCTGGGAAGCTCTGTTGACAGCCATCCGTAACCGCAATTCACTATCTCCCGCGATAAGAGAGATGATTATTTTGAGGGTAGCGGTTTTAAACCGTGCTAATTATGAGTTTGATGCACACGCTCCGCACGCTAGCAAGGCTGGCATGAGTCAGGAGAAGATTGAGTCCCTGAAAGACTCAAAAATCAGCGATGTATTTGATGAGAAAGAATGCTTAATACTCAAGCTAACTGATGTCATGACTCAAGATATTCAGGTGCCCGATACTGTATTTGATCAAGTAAGGCCGTATTTCAATGATCAAGAGATTCTTGAATTAGTTGCCACGATCTCGGCCTATAACATGGTCTCAAGATTATTAAACGCACTGCACATAGGTCACTAGAATGAGCGATCAGAAGGTTAGCTTACTACTGCTTAGAGCTAAGCCGATAGGGGGCTCGAAACATATTGCTGAGATATCTAGTAGATTAAAAAATACAAAGCAGCCCGAATTTAAAGAAATCATCATGACTTATAGCGTCGAATCGAATGCTCTCTATGGGTATTTTTATTTCGACAGTCCGACAGAACTTGCGCTTCTTGATGCACAGACCTTCTTAGGTGAGGCGGCAAACTTTTTGGCTGAAATTAAGCTGAGTCGCATTGTGTTTGCCAATCCAATAAAAGGATTTTCTAGCGATCAAGTCCCGCTCAATCGTTATGCGGTTGAGACGGATCCCGAGGCAGGGTGGCAAGAAGAGTTATTTGCCTGGTATGACCAAGAGCACTTGCCTGGTTTAGCGGCCGTCCCTGGATGCGTCAGTGCTACTCGCTGTTTGAACTTGGATCATGCGCCATATTCCTTTTCTTTCTATGACCTTCTTTCTCCAGAAGTTTTAGGTTGCGAACCTTGGTTAAAAGTTAGGCATACCAGCTGGAGCGACAGGGTTAGACCTCATTTCACGAACACGAGAAGAACAATGTTCCAGTTCTTGTAAGCCTATTGGTGACGTCAGTCGTTTGCAGTGATCAGCCCCAGCCATATAGCTGGGTTTTTTTTGGCGCTGCGCGCTTTCAACGACCCTTAATTTGTTGACACTAATGACGTGCATGTAGGGTGAAAACAAGATTCTGAGGGCTTTCTTCATCCACTGGCCAATAGCTTGATTTGGATCAAATCGAAGATTTCTGGCCTAAGCATAATGAAGTTAATTACACATTTTCTAGGATGAAGTCATGTTGAAAAATTTAATGGTGCATTTAGATCAAAGCCCTCGCTGTGAGGCTCGTTTGAAAATAGCTACCGCTTTAGCAAAAGCAAATGGCGCCAGATTGGTTGGGGTATTTGCCCAAAAAGGACCCTCTAAGCTTGTCGGTAGCATGGCAAGCTGGCCCCCACAAGAGTATGTTGAGGCTAGCCAAGAGAGCAAAAAGACATTTGAATCTGCAACCCAAGGATTAAATGCTGAATGGGTAGACATCAATCGAGGAAGTGACTCTGCTGTTTTGGCTCTGGTTTCGGAGAAGGCAAGGTATTTTGATTTAGTCATCATGGGGCAATATGAGGAATCAGGCCTTAATTTTGTCCCAGCCGAGCTTGTTGAGGAAGTATTAACCAACGCAGGCCGTCCTGTACTCATCATTCCGTATGTTGGTGAATTCTCTGGCTCATTTAAACATCCATTAATTGCTTGGAATGCATCGAGCCAAGCTGCTCATGCATTAAATGATGCTCTTCCATTGATATTAAATTGTGACCAAGCCGTTGTCTTGGCTTTTGATTCCAGCTTTGACCGAGCAGAAGCATCCTGTAAAGAGGTTGCCGTACAACTCTCATGCCATGGCATCAAATCTAAAACAGAGGCCATGATCATTGATGATATTGGCGTGATGGATATGCTACTCAACAACGCCTGTGATCAAGGTGCTGATTTACTGGTTATGGGTGCTCATAGTCATATCGGCTTCCCATTCATCAGTCGGGGTGCTGGTACAAGACATATTTTGAAAACGATGGTTCTGCCGGTTTTAATGTCTAGCTAAATATTTTTTTGTTGTTTGTTGGAAGTCTCCTTACTGCTTTGGCAGTTTTAGCCACCTCCGGGTGGCTTTTTTCTTGGCGCAAAGCAGTCATCCGATGCGATGTTGATTTTTAGGTGATACTAAGAGTTAGTAACTAGTAGAATTTAAAAATACGATAAAAATGAGTTTTAACTCATACGGAGATCATATGAAAATCACTTACAAGATATTTGCTTTACTGATTTCTTTCGTTGGGATTGGTCAGGTATTTGCTGCCGGAAAAATTCAAATGAATGAATACATGGTGCAAAGCGATACACTTGGCATTTCACTTTACGTACGCAATAAGCACTTAACTGGTATGAAGAAATTCACAGCAGAGAAAACGCTGCTGTATGTGCATGGCTCTACATATCCAGCAGAAACTGCTTTTGATTTATCGCTAGGCGGAACCTCTTGGATGGAGTACATGGCATCGAGAGGCTATGACGTTTGGTTGGTTGACTTGCGCGGTTATGGAAAATCAACTCGCCCACCAGAGATGGATCAACCTGCAGAACAAAACGCACCTCTAGTGCGAACCGATGTTGCTGTGAGCGATGTTTCCAGTGCTGTCGATTACATCTTAAAAAAGCGCAATATTCAGAAGATGAATTTACTCGGCTGGTCATGGGGTACAACCATTATGGGTAAGTACACTACTGAACATAATGAGAAAGTTAATAAGCTAGTCCTATACGCACCTCAGTGGTTACGTCAGGGTGGTGCACCATTAACGGATAAAGGCGGTGCACTTGGGGCATATCGAGTCGCATCAATTGCTGATGCTAAAAATCGCTGGTTAACTGGTGTTCCAGAAAATGCCAAAGCCAGTTTGATTCCAGAAGGTTGGTTTGAGAAATGGGCTAATGCGACTTTTGATACCGACCCTTGGGGCAAGACGCAGACACCTAAGAAGTTACGAGCACCTAACGGAACAGTGCAAGATGCGCGTGAGTACTGGACTGCTGGTAAGCCTGTCTATGAGCCAAAAGATATTCGGGTGCCTGTAATGTTGGTTCATGCTGAGTGGGATGCTGACTTACCTAGCTACATGATGTATGAATATTTTACTAAGCTAGAAAATGCGCCATACAAGGAAATGCTCCAAATCAGTGAAGGTACTCACACCATCATCATGGAAAAGAATCGTATGTTGATGTTTGCGGGAGTGCAGGAATTCTTGGATAGCGGCTTTAAGCCAGAGAAGTAAGTATTTAGCTGAAACGCTAGCCGTCTTCGGGTGGCTAGCCTTCAATAATAAATTCTGCGTTAAGCGGTCGCACACGCTCATCAACATAGTAGCCGCCATACTCACCATACCTTAGGTACTTGCGAGTGCAGTTCATGCACTCGTAGATATCGCACCTGGTGTAAGGGTGGTAGCCAATAGCTATTGGTGCATCAGCAGACCATGAGTTTGTCCCATGAGGGTGGTATTCCTCCCAAGTTTCTGGCTTGTCTTCATCCCGTAGTGTGCCAATGATTTTTAAGAGCTTCAGGTCAAAACTTCCAGGTACAGACTCCCACCCCGGATTCATCAGCGCATTGCAAGTGCCGCATTCCGAGCTTGCCTGATTTAAGCGCGCAAGCTCTAAGAGCTCACTTGAGCGTGTAATTTTGAGCATTCGTTAGTTTGAGCTAAAAGGGTAAATCATAGGCTGAATTTAGCCTTAAAGTTTAGGAACAAGACAATATATTTGCGTTATATTGACATGGTTAAAACTATATAAATAAATTCAGGAGATTTGTTAATGAGCACAACTGGGATTGAAATTCATCCAAGAAAAGAAGCCTTTCAAGAGGGCATCTCCGCTCTAACGGGGCTGGCAACCTCAGTGGTGAGTGATGTCATGGGCAGGACGATTGGCGCAGTCAGTATTCTCCCGGTGAATAAATCTTCTGTCTCCGTTTGCGGTAATGCCGTAACAGTTAGCGTTCGTGCTGGGGACAATCTTTTAATTCATAAAGCCTTGCAAATCCTAAAACCAGGTGATGTCTTGGTAGTGGATGGTGGTGGCGATATAACGCGTGCCCTGTTTGGGGAAATCATGATGACGGTTGCCAAATCGAAAGGTGCGATTGGCTGTGTCTTTGATGGTGCTATTCGTGATGTGGATGCTTTTGAGAAACACAAATTCCCATGCTGGGCTCGTGGCGTGAATATGCGCGGCCCTTATAAGGATGGCCCTGGATCGATTAATACCTCAATTAGTATTGGTGGCATGGTCGTCAATCCGGGTGATGTGATTTTGGGTGACTGCGATGGCATTATTGCTCTATCTCCAAACATTGCACTCGAAGCTGCCAAGTTGGGTAAAGAAAAAGAAACGGCTGAACGCAAAACCATTCAATCCATTTTGGATGGTCAATATAACGATGCTTGGGTGGATGCCACTTTAAAACAAAAAGGCGCCCTATGAAAAAAGCCCTATTTACTTTTGCTTTAAGTATCCTAGCGATCAATGCCATTGCCGCATATCCAGATAAGTCCATTAAGTTTTTGGTTCCGTGGCCTCCAGGCGGCGCAACGGATCAGGTGGCGCGTATCTTGGTTCAACCCTTAACAAAAGAGCTGGGCGTTTCAGTATTTGTTGAGAACAAGGGTGGGGCAGGCGGGAACATTGGCACCCAAGCTTTTGTACAAGATAAACCTGATGGTTACTCTATTTTGATGGCCACGAGCTCTACCAATGCTGCTGGCCCTCACTTATTTGCGAACCAGGGATTTGATGCCGCTAAAGATTTCACGCCAGTAGTGCTGGTCTGCACGATTCCAAACATCATGGTCGTGCCAGCTGCATCACCCTGGAACAGCATGAAAGATCTCATGACTGATGCGAAGCAGAACCCTGGAAAGTTTACTTATGGCTCGGCTGGTATCGGCGCCTCTCAGCATTTGGCTGGAGCGCAATTTAAAACGGTGACTGGTTTGGATATTCGTCACGTTCCCTATAAGGGGAGTGGTCCGGCAGCAGTAGATTTGATGGCTGGGCATATTGACATGATGCTGGATACTGGGTCACTCAATAATATTAAAGCGGGGAAGCTGAAGGCCCTTGGTGTAGCTGCTGATAAACGTATTCCTGAATTACCTAATGTACCCACGATGAAAGAAGTAGGTGTGCCGATGGTAGCTAATGCCTGGTATGGCGTCATGCTCCCAGCTGGAGCCCCAAAAGATATTACCGAAAAACTGAATGCAGCTTTTAATAAAGTGCTGAGGGATCCTGAGGTGAAGCAGCACCTTCAATCCATAGGTGCACAGGTTGATGGTGGCTCTGTTGCTGATTTCACAAAGTTTTCTCAATCAGAGATTAAGCGTTACGAAGGTATTGTCAGAATGTCAGGGGCTCCTAGAGAGTAAAAATGATGAAGAAGATGATCTCCAATGTTTTATTGTTTTGCGGGTTTCTATTCTCAGTCCATTCGATGGCTCAGGACTATCCGAATAAACCAATTAAGGTTCTGGTTGGGTATGCGCCAGGTGGCGCGGTAGATTTAGTTGCCAGAAGTTTGGGACAAAGTCTTTCTGGCTCAATGGGGCAAGCTTTTGTCATTGAAAACAAGCCAGGTGCTGGGACTAATATTGCGGTTAAGCAATTGATTGATAGCCCGCCAGATGGATATACGCTGATGGTTGCAGCCAATGCCTTAGCTGCCAATATGGCTCTTTATAAACCTCAGCCATTTGATGTCGATAAAGACATCACCCCAATTGCAATGATTGGTAGCGTCCCGGTAGTGATAGCTACAACTGCTGGAAGTAAGTATCAAAAATTATCAGACCTGATTAAAGCGGCAAAGGCAAATCCGGATTTCATTACCTACGGGTCACCAGGCAATGGCGCAACCCCACACATGGCCATGAAATTCTTTGAGCAGGCTGCTGGAGTTTCCTTTAAGCATGTCCCATATAAAGGGGGCGCACCCGCCATTACAGACTTAATCGGAGGCCAGTTAGATTTGGTCGCAATGAATATGCTTGAAATTGCTCCTCAGGTTAAAGCTGGAAATCTTAAAATCATTGCAGTGATGAGCGCTAAGCGCTCCCCATTATTTCCAGGTGTACCTACAATTGCAGAATCTGGATTTCCTGGATTTGAGGCTTCTGTTTGGTATAGCTTAATTGCGCCTGCTAAAACACCAGCAGGGATTGTGAAGACATTGCACACAGAGGTAGAGAAAGCACTCAAATCGAAAGACATGATTGAGCGTTTAACTTCGGTTGGCGGCGAGGTCAATCCCGGTAGCACTGCGCAATTTACAGCCTTTCTTAATTCAGAGCGCAAGCGTTACGAAAAGCTGGTTCGCGATGCCAATATTCAGCCTGATTAATGCCCAGAAAATAAATTGATGAGATATCGTTTTTTCTGGGGCAAGGTGTGCGGATTCGTTTTTTCACTCATCCTCTGCGCTTGCTCCACTGCACCGCAAAACTCTATAGCCCCTCAAGGGGAATTAAAGATGGGCCTCTATAAAGGCACACCAACTTCAATCTTGCCAGCTAAATTAGCCAGTGGCGATCCTCGGGGAATCGGATATGAATTAGGCGGAGATCTCTCCACCAAGTTAGATGTTAAATACTCTCCAGTAGTTTTTGAAAAGAATGCTGATGTTCTGGCAGCCGTGAAAAAAGGTGAGGTCGATTTAGTGTTTACGAATGCCAGTGCTGATAGAGCGCAATATATTCAATTTTCAAAGACGGTGATTCAGATTGAAAAGGGATATTTAATTGGCCCTCGAAGCAAAATTAATTCACCTTCTGAGTTGAATCAACAGAAAGTCAATATTGGCTATAGTATGGGCAGCAACTCTGCGCGAGAACTCCCAGGCCTTATTCCGAATGCCACACTGGTACAAACCACGTCGACGAAGCAAGCTATTGAGCTTCTCAAGTCTGGTGAACTCGATGGTTTTTCAAGTAATAAAGCGATTCTGTATGAAATGGCGGGAAGCACACCTGGATCGAGAGTGCTGCCAGTAGTTATTGGCTATGAAAACCTTGCTTTAGGAACGCCTTTAAATAGAAATGGCACGACAGAGCAGTTAAATCTCTTTGTTGATGAAATAACTGCCTCAGGGAAATTAAAGGCGATTATTGAGCGCTCCGGTATTCAAGGTCTTGCTGCAAAATAAAATGATAACTAGAGAGATGCAGAATGATCATTGACTGTCATGGGCACTACACCACAGCGCCAAAATCTTTAAAAGCATGGCGTGACGCGCAAGTTGCCAACTTAAGCACTCCTGAGCTTGGTCCAAAAGTATCAGACCTCAAGATCAGTGATGATGAAATCCGAGAATCAATAGAGCAGAATCAGTTGGCAAGGATGCGTGAGCGCGGCATTGATGTCACCATTTTCTCGCCCCAAGCCAGTTTTATGACACACCATATTGGTGATTTCAATACATCAGCAACCTGGGCCGCTATCTGTAATGAGCTTTGCTATCGAGTGACTCAGTTATTCCCTCAGCATTTTGTAGGCGCTGCAATGCTCCCGCAATCACCTGGTGTCGATATCAGCACCTGCTTGCCTGAAATGCGTAAGTGCATTAATGAGTATGGATTTGTGGGTATTAACCTCAACCCCGATCCTTCTGGAGGGCATTGGCGCGATCCGCCCTTAAGTAATGCCTACTGGCATCCTATTTTTGCAGAAATGACCGCATTGGATGTACCTGCCATGATCCACGTCAGTACCAGCTGTAATGAGTGTTTTCATACGACTGGTGCACATTATTTAAATGCAGATACCACAGCATTTATGCAGTGTTTAACTTCTGATTTGTTCGAGAAATTTCCAAAGCTACGCTTTTTGATTCCACATGGCGGCGGGGCTGTTCCTTACCACTGGGGGCGCTTTAGAGGCTTGGCTCAGGATATGAATATTCCAGACCTCAATCAGAAGCTTCTGAATAATATCTACTTTGATACTTGTGTTTACCATCAACCAGGTATCAATTTATTGACTGAAGTAATTCCGGTGAAAAATATTTTGTTTGCCTCGGAAACCTTTGGTGCCGTGAAAGATATTGATCCTGATACTGGATTCTATTTTGACGATACGCGTCGTTATATCGATGAAGTGAAGTCATTGAGCGAGAAGGATCGATCAATGATCTTTGAGGGTAATGCTCGAACAGTATTTTCTAGAATCAACTTCAGAATTCCTAAGTAAAAAGGCTTTAGATGACATCCCAAGAATTTGATCAAAAATATAGACCTCGCCTAGAAAAGTTAGCAACATCCAATCTCAGTGACGCCCTCGATAAGCTGGGAATTTCTGCGGCGGTGATTGGGATTCTTCCTCAGTGGGGCAAGACGAAGGTAGTTGGGAGAGCGATAACCATTCGCATGATTGCCGCGGGAGCTGTTGAAAGTAAGACGCATTTGGGCGTAGATGCCATTTTTTCAGCTTCACCCGGCGATGTGATTGTGATCGATAACCGCGGGGACCTAAACAATAACTGTTGGGGTGAGATTCTCTCCATGGGTGCGCTTAAAAAAGGGATTTCAGGGGTGGTGGTTGATGGGGCTGTACGTGACGTTGATACCTGTGAAGAATTCGGCTTTCCAGTGCATGCACGGGGAACAGTACCCATTACTGCCCGTGGGCGCATTGTGCAAGAGGCATGGAATATCCCAGTCAGAATTGGCAATATCCCAGTTATTCCTGGAGATGTCATGGTTGCTGATGTGAATGGTGTAGTGGCTATTCCAGCTGCAAAACTTGAGCTAGTTTTGGATGCAGCAGAAGCCATTGCCAAGAAAGAGCTCGCCATGGTTGAGGCTTTAAGACAAGGCCAGTCAATGATTGATGTCGATAAGCAGTTTAATTACGAGCAAATGCTCAAGCATTAATTCATCTATACGAGAGGGCGCCCAATGTTGCCAAGATCCAAGCTTAGAAAATCTTTACTAGATTTGAGTTTGTCTTTAGTCGTTTATTTTGGTTTCATTGGTGGGGCATATGCCGAGTACCCATGCTCTGTCGTGAAGATTGTCTCTCCATATCCGCCTGGTGGTGCCAGTGATGTTCTGGCGAGGATCTTAGTCCCGGGACTCACGAAGCAATTGGGCGTCAATATTATTGTCGAAAATAAGACTGGTGCAAGTGGCAATATTGGCACTGAATTTGTCAGCAGTGCTGCAGGAGATGGCTGCACTTTATTGCTGGGGAATAGCACAGGCATTGTGATCAACAGAAATTTATACAAGCTCAGAAGCGATCCTATTCTCAGTCTGAAGCCAGTTGTTGAAGTTGCGGCAGTGCCAATGGTCTTATATGTCAACTCATCCGTCCCTGCAAATTCTTTCGCGGAGCTGATTGCTTTAATTAAAAAAGAACCAGGCAAATATAGTTTCGCTTCTCCAGGTAGTGGTAGCACCCATCATTTATTAGGTGAGTTATTAAAGCTCGAGCAAAAGCTGGATATGACGCATATTCCTTATAGGGGTTCAGGCCCTGCTATTGCTGATGTCTTAGCAGGTCAAGTGCCTATGGCCTTTGAATCGACCGGTGCCATGGTGCCTCATCTGAACAGCGGCAAGGTTAGAGCCTTAGCTACAACAGGATCCGTTAGGGCAAAAAACTTACCAGATGTTCCCACAATGAAAGAGCTTGGCTATCCAAAATTTGTAGTTGAGAACTGGTATGGAATTTTTGTTCCTGCTAAAACTCCAACATCACTGGTGAATATCTTAAATAAAGAAATCAACAAGATTCTAGTCTCGGCTGAAGTTGCTGAAAGCTTAGCAAAAATGGGCTCCATTAATAGCGAGCAAACACCTGAACAGTTCGCTGCATTTATAAAAAAGGAAATCCCTTATTGGGAGCTGCTAGTTAAGCAGTCGGGCGCAACGGCTGACTAGCTTTTGAGCGCAGAAGCAATGCGTCTAGTGAGCTTGGGAGGGCTAGAGTCAATATGAAAGCGATGCCGCTCTTCTTGCATGGCTAGGTCATCGGCTGTGAAGCGGTCAAATCGTCTGAGATAGTCGGCCCAAGTCTCAAATACAAAATATTCCAAGAACTTGCCGGCATGCTCGGCATCTTCAAACAGACTCCAAGATAGCGCCCCTTGTTTGAGCCTGGATCTGCGAGTCTTGGCCATGAGTTTCTTAAATTGCTCTACATGCCCTTTGTTGACGTGATACTCCATGGAGATCATGACAGGACCTTCATCGGGGTCGATATCTCGAGATGGATGTGGGCGCTCAATTGGGCAAACAGGCGTTAAGTCTTCTACCTCATGGCCATTGACAGGATGCTTGCGAATCAAGACTAGCATTACCAATCCAAATACTGCACTTAAGCAAATGCTTACGGTGACATTATGTGCGGTAGTGATCTTCCCCCAAACAAATGCTCCAAGTGCGCTACCCCCCATGAGGCTCATTTGATAAAAGGACATCCCGCGCGCGCGAATCCAATTGGGAAGTGACAATTGTGAGGCGGTACTCAGTGAATTGCCAACAGAGAACCAAGACATTCCACACATCACCATCAGTGGAGCTGCGTACCAAATATTGGGAACTAACACTACTCCAACGGAACTCAATGAAAGAAAGATAATTCCATAGGTAGCTAGTTGATTTGGGTTCCAGCGCGCTCTGATAGTTTGAAGTTGCGAGCCAACCAGAATGGCACCAAATCCGAGGCACGATAGCAATAAGGTAAAGGTATTGGCATTGCCATGAAAGTGATCTTTTGCAATGACTGGAAGCAGGGCAAGCAAACTCGAAGACTGCATAAAAAATAAGAATGATCTCAGCAGAATTGAACGCATCGGCTTGGATTGCCTGATGTATTGAGCTCCAAGGCGCATGGCACCGAAGAAGCGTTCACCTGGCAGGGTAGAAACATAACTCTCATTTTTCCAGCGGACCACGATCCATATCATCCCCAAGGAAAGAATCATATTGAGGGCAAATACAAACTCAGTACCGATACTCGCAATAATGAGTCCAGCAATCAGCGGGCCCAAAATGCGGGATGCATTCATGGCGATGGAGTTGAGCCCCAAAGCAAGATGAAGTGAATCTCGTGGCACAAGATCGGGAACAATTGCCGCATAGACTGGCCAGCGCATTGCCAAACCGATGCCATTAATAAAGGTCAGTATTAATAAGAATGTAGGATTAAGCAGGTCGAATGCTGAAGAGAAAAATAATAAGGTGGCATTGAGAGCTAACCAGAGTTGCGTAAAGACCAGAAAATGCTTGCGATTCAAAATATCGGCCAGAGCCCCGCTAGGAACACCCAATAAAAGTACCGGTAGATTTGCGGCGGTTTGTACTAAGGCGATCAATGTCGCCGAGGTGGTCAACGAGGTCATCATCCAGGCCGCGGCTACATCGTTGGTATACATGCAGACGTTGGCAACTAGCCATGTAGACCATAGCGCTCGAAAAACAGGAAATGACTTTAGTGGAGCCAACCACCCAGGAACTTTGCTTGGTAGTAGGGTATTTATGCTCATAAACCCTATATTACTTGAGCTCTACAAATAGCGTATTGCCACTCACGCTCTAATGGTACTGCAGGCTTATCTTTGAATAAGGTCCATACCGCTATTTTGTATGGCCTGCGTGGCTTGTTGAGAGGTCAGTAGTTGGATTAATTGCTGGGCAGGTTTAGTCTCTTTTGATCCTGTCACAATTGCGGCAGAAAAAGTCTGTATTAGTTGCACCTCTTTTGGGAGTCGACCGATATAGTCAATCCCAGCAATATTGACCAACTCGCTTGTCGGCTGAATGGCCATCCCCACCTCTTTTGCAGCCAACATCGTAGTGGCTTCTTTGCCTCGCTCGGTTACCTTAACGGATATCAGATTGGTAAGACCAAGACGTGGAAAAAGTTCATCAACTAAGTAGATGCCACTAGTGCTCCCAGGTACTACGATCAATTTTGTATCGATGAGACTTTGTTTTAATTCTGCAACTGTGCTGATCTTGGGTTTTACTGCTCCCGTCGGAATTGCTGCACCCAATGGCGCGGTTGCTAAGTCAACATCTGTTCCTGGAATGATTTTTCCAGCCGTCATTAACTCTGCAAGACCTTCTCTGGATAGGATAACCACATCTACACTTGCACCCTTATCAAGTTGGGCTTTGATCGTTTTGGGACCAGAGCCCTGTGATGCGCCTGATAGGGTGGTGACAGTCACCCCTGATGCTTTTTCAAATTGCGGCAGCATTTTTTGATAGGGACCACTAAAGCCACCAGAGATCATGACGGTGAGTTGTGCCATTGCTGATGTGCTGAGAAGTATGGTGGCAATGCTACTGAGAATGTATTTCAATCTTTGCCTTTAATCACTTTGATTTAGTAAATCGTTGAGCGCGTTTGCCAGTATCAACTTCAGTGGTGTAAACACTTCCATCAGAATCCACGGCGATGTTATGCACCCAATGGAAGTCGCCAGCATTTCGGCCGCTTCTTCCAAAGGAGCCCATTTTTTGACCGGTCTCGCGAACAAGTACAGTGACCTCATTATTGGTGCCATCGGCAATGAGGATGTATTTTTGGCTAGCATCGGATGGAATGAGATCCCATACGGAACCAGATCCCTTGGTTTCAGTTTCGTAAGCCATCTCACGAATGAATTTCCCGCTCTTCTCAAATACTTGAATGCGATTATTGGCACGATCACATACTAAGAGTGTGTTGTCTTTCATCAAGCGTACACAATGCACTGGGTTAGCAAATTGTGGTGACGTAGGATTGAAATTAGCCATCTTTTCATCGCTCGGTACGTTGCCATAAGCACCCCAATGACGCTTATAAGCTCCAGTATTTGAATCAAAAACAATGACACGCTTATTAAGATAACCGTCCGCAATATAAATTTCATTAGCAGCGGGATCTACATTCATATGGGCGGGGCGACCGAGCTGAGTCGTGTTATTGCTACCCAAACTTTCTCCTTTGCCACCAATCTGTAGGAGAAATTTTCCTTGTGGCGTGAACTTCAAGATCATATGATCAGTGACATCATTGCCGCCGACCCAAACATTTCCACTAGGCTCTATGTAAATACCATGCTCATTTTTAGGCCAGTCATAACCGGCTCCTGGACCACCCCAAGCATGCAATAGATTTCCTTGCTTATCAAACTCCAGAACGGGTGGTGCAGGTACGCAGCACTTAGACCGACGAGGGGTTAATGTGGCACCCTTTTCATCATCGGTGACAGTGAGTGGGCGATGAATGATCCAAATGTGATCGTTCGCATCTGTAGCAACTCCTGACACTTGACCCAAAATCCAATTGTTCGGCAAAGGCTTGGGCCAGTAAGGATCAACTTTGTATTGGGGTGCCTTGCTTGCCGATTGCGCATACGCGCCGCCACAAATAGCAATGAATAGAATGAGGAAAATACTACGAATATAGGTGTTCATATTGTTCTTCTTAGCGTGTCGCAGGTTTTGATAAATACTCTTTCGATTGCGCCTCACCTTTTAATGGGGTAACTTTGTCGGGGTCAAAGCGAATCATCAGATAGTTAATGTGGTCATCAATCTTGGTGAACCAGTGCCCAGTTCCCGCAGGAATGACTACAACATCCCCTGGCTTTAGATCACGAGAGATGCCATTTAAAATCTCAGTCCCGTTATTTCCAGGACCATTAAATTCAACCACGGTCTTTTGTGTAGCTGGTCTGCGTTGTCTATTGGTAATGTCTGGCCCGAGAACCAATGTGCCAGATCCCGAAATGATGTGATACACCTCGCTAATTTGATCATGCTCTGCCACAGAGTCTGGACTGGGCGCATCAAGCTTCCCACGGTAGACCATGCCGATACCCACTCTAGCTTTGCCAATGTCAATATCACGCACCTGCTGATCAATATGCCTTTCTTCGATTGCTTTTTTCGTATAGGCATTGAGCTCATCGACCGGAATAAAGGTTCCTGGACACATATAACAACTTGGCTGAGGATCTGTTGGATTTACTTTTCCTTGGGCGAGCAAGGAAGTGCTAGCCATGAGCGCGAGCGCGCCACAAAGTACGTATTTCATATTGCCTCCTGTTATGACTTCTTTTTATGCTGAGAAGCTTAGCGCAAAACAAGCGTCTATAAGCTTAGCTCAGGGGTAATCCCTTAGGGAGCTTTGCTATTTGGCATGTTAGATTGGCTCAAAAGGCAGCAACTAAAAATAACGATATTTGGAGATGATGATGAAGCTATTGAATTTTTGTAAAGTAACTTTTTTAGCCCTAGCAGCAGCTACGACGACATTCTCAGTTCAGGCCCAAAGCGGTCCAAAGGATTTTGTCGTCGTCAAACCGGACCAGGTGGTTTGGGGTGATGCTCCAGCTGGCGTGAAAACAACCGTTTTATATGGCGACCCTAATAAACCCGGCATGTATGTCGTCAGAAATATATTCCCCACTGGAATCATGAGCACGCCGCATTTCCACACACAAGATCGTTTTGTCACAGTGATCAAGGGGACTTGGTATGCAGGCACTGACGCTAGTTGGGATCCAGCTACGACGGTTGGCTTACCAGCCGGCAGCATGATGTTTCACCCGGCAGGGGTAGTGCACTTTGATGGCGCCATTAAGGGCGATACTGAAATTCAGATTATCGGCATGGGACCGGTTTCGACTACGTCGGTATATCCGAATGAAGGACGATTCGGCAAGCCGCACAAGCTCAATTAATTTCCCCTAGTGGTATATCTCTATAAGAAAGCTGCTGATTCAAGAGTAGATTGGATTGAGATCAAGATGCATCATTGAATAAAAGGAGCTTTCTTTATGAGCAAGAAACCATTTGATTTAAATGTGATGGCAAATCAACAAAAGGTAATCAAGACTTCCAAGGCTGTAGGCCTGGTTGCTGCTGAAAGTGCTCAAGCGATTGCTCAGATTAATCAGAAAGCCGCTCAAGAGTTAGCTGCACTTTTTCAGAAAAAAGTGACAGAGCTATTAAAGACCCAAGATCCAAAGGCTGCATTTGATCATGTGCATGCTGAAGTGTTGCAAGATGCCGCCAAGGAGGTTTCTCAATATCAGGCTCAGTTAATGGATGTGCTGAGTAGTGGTAATAAGGAGCTCAATCAAATTGCCGAATCTATGATTGAAGAGTCTAAGGTAGATCTGATTCATTTCGTCAACGAAGCCACAAATAATGCGCCCCCTGGATCTGAGGCTTATGTCTCTGTATTTAAGACCTCTTTCAATACAGCCTTACAGAATTTTGAATTAGTGAGAGCTGCAATGGCAGATTCGTTTAATAGCTTTGAAAAGAGCGTTGAAAACGTATCTAACCTTGGTAGTTCGCAAGCCAAGAAACCTGTAAAAGCCGCCACTAAAAAGGGTGCATAGGGTTCAAACGGCCCCATGATGACGAGGCATCACGTGTTCACTGTTCTTAAGGTATGATATTTTTTTAAATAAAAAATATATAAGGTGACACGTGACAACTGCTCGAATAGTAAGCCTCAATGAACTGGGAAGCGCTGACGTAATCAAATTGATTGATAAGGAATTGCCTGCACCTGGAAAAGGTGAGGTGCAACTGCGCCAAACGGCGATTGGATTTAATTTTATTGACGTTTACCAGCGCTCTGGCGTCTATCCCTTGGAGCTGCCTACCGGGCTTGGACATGAAGCCGTCGGCGTAGTCGAGGCGCTTGGTGAGGGCGTAATAAGATTTAAGGTCGGCGATCGCGTGATGTATATGAATGCAGGTATTGGCGCTTACGCTAGCCACCGTAATGTGTCAGTCGATAAATTGGTTCCTGTACCAAGCAATGTTTCTGATGAGGTGGCAGCTGCTGTTTTCTTCAAGGCCATGACTGCTCAGTATCTCGTGCAAAAAACCTACAAAGTAAAAGCGGGTGATGTGGTTCTGATTCATGCGGCTGCTGGCGGTGTTGGACAGATTGTTGCTGGTTGGGCAAAAGCCTTGGGCGCATTTGTGGTGGGTACTGTTGGGTCACAAGCCAAGGTCGCAGCAGCGAAAGCTGCTGGATGCGATGCAGTGGTCGATTACTCGCAAGCAAATTGGGTTGAAGAGGTGTTAAAGGCTACAGGTGGACGTAAGGCTAATGTGGTTTATGACTCCGTAGCTAAAGATACTTTTTTAGGTTCCTTAGATTGTGTTGCGCCATTTGGTACTTTGGCACTATTTGGCGCCGCATCAGGTCCTGCTCCTGAGATTCAACCGGAGATCTTGAATAAGAAGGGCTGCCTGTTTTTAACAAGACCTTCGGTGTTCCCGCATAACGCCACCCCTGAGTTGCTGCAAGAAAATGCCCGTGCTGTATTTGAGGCAATTGCCAGTGGCGCTGTCAAAGTGCAGATTGGCGCTCAATTTAGCTTGGAGCAGGCTGCAGATGCCCATAAAGCTGCTGAGGGTAGAAAGGTATCAGGCGCCATCATCATGATCCCTTGATGAGCTGCTGACATCCTGCTTTGATGCACTAGGCCTCGTACTTGTACGGGGCTTTTTCTTTTAAAGTCTCTAGTTGTAATATGTATGCTTAGTCCAATAAATCTAGGGGAAACAGTGAAGAAGACATTCATTAAACAAATTTTGGCCACAGCTCTTGCAGCCTCTTTAGCGTTTACTTCTTTTGCAAGCAATGCCTGCACCAGCTTTTTATTAAAAGGTAGCGATGGCGGATTTGTATATGGGCGCACGATGGAATTTGGTTTACCGCTTAAATCCCAATTGACGGTCATGCCTAGAAATTTAGCGGTTCCTGGAGTGGGGATTGATAGTAAGCCTGGCTCGGGCTTAAATTGGACTACAAAATATGCTGTCGTCGGCATGAATGGCTTGGGTATGCCTGTATTGGTTGATGGCATGAATGAAAAAGGCTTAGTGGGTGGCCTACTGAATGCCCCTAACACTGCGGTCTATCAAGTCGTCAGTCCAGCTGATTCTGCTAAGAGCATCGCCTCCATTCAGATGCTGATGTACGCCCTTACAAATTTTGCTACGGTTGATGAGGTTAAAGAAGGCTTTAAAAAGATTTATGTGAATCGCTCCATCATTCCTGCGTATAACAATAGTTCAGCTCCGGTGCGCATGACTTTGCATGATGCAAAAGGCAAGAGTATTGTGATTGAATATCTTAAGGGTGAGCTAGTTGTTACCGACAATCCTACTGGCGTAATGACAAATGATCCAGCCTTTAGAGATCAGTTAAATAACATTGGTAATTACGCAAATCTCACCAATGTTGAAAAACCGGCGATGGTAATTAATGGCGCAACGTATGTGCCACCAAGCTCTGGTAGTGGCTTGCATGGCTTGCCAGGCGATTACTTAAGTCCAAGTCGTTTTATTCGGGCGCTATTTTTATCTAAGTCAGCCCCTACTACCTATACCACTGCAAAACAGACCAATACTGCCTGGCATATCTTGGGAAGCTTTGACATCCCTCCGGGCGCAATTAGTTTGCCGGCAAGCAATGCCTATGGTGGTGGTGCAGGTGGCATAGAGATTACTGAGTGGACAGTTGTGGCCGATAACAAAAACATGATGTATTACGTCAAAATGTTTGAGACAACCAATGTGCAATCTTTTGATCTGAAGAAAATGGATTTCAATGCAAAAGAGGTGAAGTACTACAGCCTAGATAAGCCGCAGTCATATATCTCAGTAAATTAAAGATAAGAGGCGATGATGAAGCTGATTTTGAAGTTCGCGGTTCTGTGCGCTTGCCTCATCCCTTGCTTAACAGTATTCGCTCAGCTGCCCAGTCCGCAATACTCTGAGGGTGTTGCGTACATCTCTGGTGGGGTTGGTGAAGAAGAGTCTATTGCGATTTTGTCTGAGGCTAAACAATGGCCGTTAATGCTGGAGCTTTCTCAGATTGAAAATGGACGAGGAATTTGGATCTTTGGCGCTAGTATCAAGATTGCTAATACACAGAAAAAAATCATCTTTGATGCTCAGGCAGATGGCCCTTATATATTGATCAATATTGAGCCTGGCGAATATATTTTGCAAGCAAGCTATCAGGGCGTTGAACAAAAGCGAGCACTTTCTATAAAGGCTGGCCAGCCACAAAAGGCATCCGTCTTCTGGAAGTGATGCCTGAGATTGATTTTTAATCTTTGAGTGCAATCAAATTCTAAGCCTTCAAGCTTAAATTGTTGCGCTGCCATATAAGCTAAGTACTCTTTTCTGAGCTATAGTTTTAGAAGATTTATAAAAATACAACTGGAGACTGATTTATGCGTATTCATTCATTGAAAAGTTCTGTAGGTGCCACCCTCATTGCGGGCTTATTACTGGCTTTGACATCTAGCGTACAAGCGCAGGCACCTGCAACAAGTGGCGCTCAAGGAAAAACCGAATTATTGTGGTTGGGGCAGGCGGGCTTTCGGATTAAGAGCCCTAATGGCAAGATGATTCTGATTGACCCATGGATTACTGGTGGGCCTAAAACACCCCCAATGTATAAAACTGATTTAGCTGCGATTGGGCCAATCGATTTGTTATTGGTAACGCATGCACACGTTGACCATCTTGGTGATGCTCCAGCGATTGCCAAAATGAATAACACCAAGCTTTATGGCCCCGCCGATATGGTGACACCTTTAACTACCTTGGGAATTTTGCCGCCAGATCTTGGACATCGTTTTAATAAGACTGGCAGTGTCACTCCATTACCAGGCATTAAGGTAACTGCAGTCCAAGCAGAGCATTCTTCATTATTGGTTTGGAAAAATCCAGCCACTGACAAGATGGAATCTCATCCTGCTGGTGAGCCAATGGGTTATATCATCCAACTAGAGAATGGCTTCAAGATTTGGCATATGGGTGACACAGGTCTCTTTAGTGATATGAAATTCATTAGCGAGCATTACAAACCTGATCTGGTATTGATTCCGATTGGTGGCAATTTCACGATGGCGCCAGAAGATGCTGCTTATGCATTGCGTACTTGGGTTAAGCCGAAGATGGTGATCCCAATGCACTATGGTTCCAATCCGATGACCAAGGGCACGGTAGCTGAATTCCAAGAGGCGATGAAGGGAAGCTCTATCAAGATTATTCCTATGACAGAGGGTGAAACAGTTCAGTTTTAATTTGCTTCAGCTTCAGTAGAAAAATCCTGCGCAAGTCGCAGGGTTTTTCTTTATACGGCCTTAGAAAATATCTGGCTCTGGAACGGGTGCCCCAAATCCAGTTTCCAGAAAATCAAAGTCACAGCCATCTTCGGCCTGAAGGATATGTTTGCTAAACATCCAGCCGTAACCACGCTCATATTTGGGTGGTGGTGGTATCCAGGCTGATTTTCTGGAGGCTAATTCAGCATCAGAAACTTCCAAATGAATTTTTCTCGCATCAACATCTACCGTGATGAGATCACCCGTCTTTACAAGAGCGAGCGGACCACCAATATAGGCTTCGGGAGAGGCATGCAAAATACACGCGCCGTAACTTGTACCGCTCATTCGTGCATCGGAGAGTCGGAGCATATCTCGCACTCCTTGCTTAACGAGCTTAACTGGTATTGGTAGCATTCCCCATTCTGGCATCCCAGGGCCACCCTTGGGCCCTGCGTTTCTGAGGACAAGAATATGATCTTCGGTAACGTCGAGGTTTTCATCTTCTACTGCTTTTTTCATTTCGGGATAGCTATCAAACACTAAGGCAGGCCCAGTGTGCTTCAAGAATTTTGCAGCACAAGCGCTTGGCTTAATGACGGCGCCGCCCGGTGCAAGATTGCCCCTGAGAACTGCAAGAGCACCTTCTTGATAAATGGCAATATTTAATGGGCGGATGACATCATCATTGTGTACTTGCGCATGCTCAATATTTTTGCCTAATGTTGTTCCGGATATCGTCATCGCATTGAGATCTAAATGCGACTGCATCTGTTTCATTAGCGCTGGCATTCCACCGGCGTAATAAAAATCTTCCATGAGATATTTCTCGCCACTAGGGCGAATATTGGCAATAACTGGGACCTTTCTACTTGCAGTATCAAAGTCATCAAGCGTAATCGTGCAGTCTTTTCCAGCTCGGCGTGACATCGCCACTAGGTGGATGATGGCATTGGTACTGCATCCCATTGCCATTGCGACGGCGATGCTATTGATGAAGTTTGCTTTAGTCAAAATCTTTGCGGGCGTGAGGTCTTCCCAAACCATATCCACTATTCGTCTGCCACATGCAGCTGCCATGCGTGGATGACTTGCATCTGCCGCAGGAATACTTGAGGCGCCTGACAATGTGAGGCCTAGAGCTTCGGCAATTCCCATCATGGTTGCTGCGGTTCCCATAGTCATGCAGGTGCCATGGCTGCGGGCAATACCACCTTCAACTTCAAGCCATTGGGCTTCTGAAATTTTTCCTGCTCGACGCTCATCCCAATATTTCCAGGCATCAGAGCCAGAGCCCAGTATTTGTCCTTTCCAATTGCCTCGCAACATCGGTCCAGCAGGCAAGTAAACAAATGGCAGACCAGCTGATAGAGCGCCCATAATTAAGCCCGGCGTTGTCTTATCGCATCCGCCCATTAGTACTGCACCATCAACAGGGTGGGAGCGAATGAGCTCTTCTGTTTCCATAGCTAGCATATTGCGATAGAGCATGGTGGTAGGTTTTACATACTGTTCTGCTAGTGAGATTGCAGGGAGCTCTAGTGGAAATCCACCGGCTTGTAAAACCCCTCGCTTGACGTCTTCTACACGCTGTTTAAAGTGGGTGTGGCAGGGGTTAATATCAGACCAAGTATTGATGATGGCAATAACCGGTTTTCCAGACCAATCCTCCGGTCCATATCCCATTTGCATTGCTCGTGAGCGGTGTCCGAATGAGCGCAGATCATCTGGTTCAAACCATCGTGCGCTGCGTAGTGTCTCTTTAGTCTTTTTTGTCATTTGTTTTATTTCTTATATAAATGCTTCTATATTAGTACCGTAGGCGGGGGAGGGTATATCAGCACTTGTTTTCTGAGTTATACCTATTTACCCTTCAAATTCTAGTCTGATATTTAATAAAACTATGGAGATGACTTGATGACCGTATTTATGGCCTTTTTTAGGGCGCTGATATGCGCTAGCGTGTTTTCAGTTTCCGCTTCTATCGCATTTGCCCAGGCAGACTACCCAAATAAACCGGTGAAGATTATTGTTCCATTCCCTGCTGGCGGAACTACGGATGTCATGGCTCGTATTTCTGCGGATCAGCTCACCAAAATCTTTAAGCAAGCTTTCATTATTGAAAATATTGGCGGTGGCGGCGGCGTGATTGGTGCTGAACGTGGAGCCAATGCTACTCCTGATGGATACACCTTGGTCATGACTGGTGTTGGCCAAAATGCAGTGGCTCATGGTTTAGATCCAAATCTGAAATACGACTCCCTAAAAGATTTTGCAAATATTTCTTTAATTGATTTGGGCCCAAACGTGCTGGTGGTGAATCCGGATCGTCCATTTAAAACCTTAAAAGATATTGTTGATTACGCCAGAGCTAATCCAGGTAAGCTGGATTATGGGTATACCTATGCATCATCAGGTCATATGGCGATGGAATTACTTCGACAAACAACTAACAATTGTGGCGATCCCAAAAAGAAAAATAATTGTGGACCGCTACCGATTGTCGGAATCCCTTATCGTGGCGGCGGCCCCTTGATGAATGCAATCCTTGCTAATGAAATTCCGATGGAATTTATTAATCAAGATGCAGCGCTTCCATATGTGCAGGCTGGTAAATTACGTCCAATTGCTGTGAGTAGTTTGCAACGTAATCCCTTATACCCAAATGTGCCAACAGTATCGGAAAGTGGTTATCCGGGATTCCAGGCTTTATCTTGGGCAGGGATTAGCGCCCCTAAGGGAACGCCCAAGATTGTTTTAGATAAGTTGGAAGCAGCCATGATTCAGGCAATGCAAGCGCCAGAGGTTAAACAGCGTTTGGAGTCAGTTGGATTTGTTATTCCACCCCTAGGCTCAAGCGCATATAACAACTTCCTAAAGTCGGAAATCGATCAGTGGGTCACCCTAATTAAAAAGGCTGGTATCAAGCCAGAATAATCAGTAACAAGGGGTTAATATGCTTTTGAGTTCTATTAGGACTCAAAATTCATACTGCAGTGCACTAAAGTTTGTTCTATATCAAATTGCTTGCTCCATGGTTGACCGATACTGAGGGTTAACCATAGATCGATCGCCATGGACAAACATTACCTTTCTTACTTATTTCAGCCAAAAAGCATTGTGGTGTTTGTTGGCGATGCCGATGATCCAGTTCTGTCGAGTCCTTTTGCCAAAGGTTTGACTGAAGACTTGAGTGCCCAGAAATTTAAGGGCTCCATTCAGTACCTCAATATTTATGCCCCCGACACTCTTTTAGAGTTGGGTAAGCTAAAGGCCGAATTGGCCATCATCACTCTGCCGCATGACAGAATTCTGGCCGCTTTAGATATGGCCGCTCGTATTAAATGTAAGGCTGCACTGGTTATTGGCACGGGAGTATCTGCTGGACTTGCTACAGAAATTCATGAGGCTGCACGTCGTCACGGCATTCATCTTCTGGGACCAAATAGTTTAGGTTTCCAAATGCCCGCACTGCAACTCAATGCTAGCGTGATCGGACCCATGGCTACAGCTGGCCCATTGGGTTTGATTTCTCAGTCGGGAGCTTTAACGGCATCGATCTTAGATTGGGCAAAGCAAAATCAAGTAGGGTTTTCAAATGTCGTCTCATTGGGGCCAAACTCCGATGTGGATATTGCTCAAGTACTCGACTACCTGGCCTCAGACTCACGCACTCATAGCATCGTGATTTATCTAGAGGGTATTTCTAATGCGCGTGGCTTTATGAGTGCATTGCGCTCTGCTGCGAGAGCAAAGCCTGTGGTGATCCTAAAGGCCGGCAGAAAATCAGCTGCTAACCTAGCAGCCCAAACGCATAGCGGCGCCATTGTTGGTAGTGATGAAGTATTTGATGCAGCATTACGACGTGCTGGTGCTGTCAGAGTGCGCTCTTTTGTAGAATTATTCTCGGCCGCGAAATGTCTGGCCTCACGCTATCGTCCGGTTGGTAAACATTTGGCAGTCATTACGAACGGTGGAGGCCCAGGTGTATTAGCGGCAGATTGGATTAATGAGATTCACCTGCAATTAGGCATGCTGTCGCCTGAAGCGATTGCAGCATTAAAACCCCTCGTTTCTTCAAACGCATCTCTTGTCGATTTAATTGATCTTTCTGAAGAGGCGACGCCAGAGCAATATCGCGCTGCGATAGAGGCAGCCAATAAAGAACGTGAGATCGACGGCCTATTGGTGATTTACTCGCCTAAGCTAGGTGTAGATGGTTTAGCGATTGCACAGTCCATAGTCGATGTCAAATCCAAGATCGGTAAACCATTACTCTGTTGTTGGATGGGGGACTCTTCAGTCGTGAGTGCGCGCGATCTGATTGCGAACGCCAATATTCCGAGTTTTAGAACGCCGGAAGCCGCAGTGGGTGCTTTTGGAAATATCGCTAGCTTCTATCAAAACCAACGTTTACTTCAGCAAACACCACCACCTCTCTCTCATTTAGCTCAACCTGATGTTGAAGGAGCTCGCTTGTTGATTGAGAACGTTCTCGCCGAGCGGCGCAATATCTTGACGGAGATGGAATCTAAGGCACTACTTGCAGCCTTCCATATCCCAGTCACACAAACTATTTTGGCAACTAGCTCAAACGAGGCCATGATGATTGCAACGCAGTTAGGTTATCCCGTTGCCTTGAAAATTGATTCACCGGATATTAGCCATAAGTCTGATGTGAATGGTGTAGCGCTCAATATTATGAATGCCGCCGGAGTACGTGATGTCTACAACAGCATCATTGAATCCGTTTCAGTGCTAGCCCCTAAGGCACGGATTAATGGTGTCACAGTGCAAAAGATGGCGCGTAGCAAAAGAGGGCGCGAACTCTATATTGGTTTGGTAACAGATAAGCCCTTCGGGCCAATGATTGCCTTTGGCGCCGGTGGCACCATGATTGAGTTACTAAATGATCGAACCATGGAGCTACCGCCACTGAATCAATATTTGGCGCACCGGATGATCGAGCGTTCACGCGTTGCTGAAACTTTAGGAGAGTGGCGTGGCGCCAGCGCTGTAGATGTAGCGGCACTTGAGCAAGTGCTTTTACGCGTGTCTGAGATGGCCTGCGAGTTACCTCAACTGCGCGAGATGGATATCAACCCAATTATTGTTGATGAAGCTGGCGCTGTAGCAGTAGATGCGCGGATTGTGATTGAACGGCCACCTCAACCAGTAGATGGAAAGTCACGGGTATACAGTCATCTGGCGATTCTCCCTTACCCATTGCGCTATGAGCAGGTTTGGCCCATGAAGGGTGGTGGCGAGTATGTCATTCGACCTATACATCCAGATGATGCCGATATGTTGCAGCAGTTGGTGGCTGGACTATCACCAGAGAGTCGGTACTTCCGTTTTGTGGCGACTATTTCTGAACTCTCACCAGCAATGCTTTCTCGGTTTACATTGATTGACTATGACCGCGAGATGGCGCTAGTTGCAGTATTAAAAGAGCGCAAAGTGAACGAAGAGGGCGTCTCGATTGAAACCCAAAGAATTATTGGGGTATCGCGCTACATCACCAATCCTGATGTCGTAAGCTGTGAGTTCTCTTTGTTAGTTGCCGATGAATTTGGTGGCAAAGGCTTGGGTTCACGTCTGATGTTGAGCATCATGGACGTTGCCCGCGACAAAGGCTTAAAAGAAATTGATGGCCTGGTTTTGGCTAACAATCATGGAATGCTCAAATTAATGACGGGTCTTGGGTACAAAGTAAAAGAATTTGAAGAAGATCCTGATTTTAAAATTGTGACCCATACCCTGTAAGTATGGTTAATATGACTACTGAACTTTTAATCTACCTTTAATGATCAATATTATGAAAACACTGCTACTTGCTGGATTACTGAGCTTAACTTCTTTGGCTTATGCTGCCGATGCCCCCATGGTGAACCCCCACGGTAGTTCGCCGCACGGGGCGGTAGCTAGCGCCGCTGAGATCGGCGATGTCAATGTGACTAAGGCTGTGGGTCAAAATGCCTATACGGTTGCCGAGATCATCGACCAATCCAAAAGCCTCAAGGACAAGCCGGTGCTGGTGCGGGGCAAAGTGGTTAAATTTAGCCCAGAGATTATGGGTAAAAACTGGATTCATTTGCGGGACGGATCTGGTACTGCTGCAGCCAAAAACAATGACTTGGTACTTACCACCAAGGATCAGGCTAAGGTAGGCGCTGTAGTGACGGTGAAGGGCATCTTGCGTACTGACAAAGATTTTGGTCACGGTTACGCCTATGAAGTCATTATTGAAGATGCTTCAGTGAGCTCTAAATAGCCTAATAGCTAACTACCCGCTATAAGTTTGAGCTATATCAATATCTAGCAAGATATAGGGAGTACATTTTTCAAGACCAGTAGGAGTCTGAATGTACCTCTTTTTTGAACCGACCTTAGATGATCGCAAGCGCACCCTTGAGGTAGCCTTGCTCTCTATTTATGGTTTATCAGAGCAACCCATCCCCACTTATTTTTGCGATAACGCCTTCTGTTCCAGAAAGCCTATCAAGAGTTTTAACCTGATTGAGTTATTAAAGTACTGCTGGATTCATCAGTTTGATAAACCAGCACTGTTAGTAGCCTTACCGATAGAGTTGGAATCCGATACAGCACTCATCCAGCAGTTTGGTGACGCTTACTTGGGGTGCATATCTGGCGCTATTAAAAAGGGTGAGCTACAGAATTTAGCGCTCACCTATCGCAAGCTAGTGCAGGTAGAGGGCAGTCGCCGGTTTTTCTCAGTACCAAGCTTTGTAGTGGAGGAGCGCCTCAAGCAGACCCCTTTCACCGAAATGGAAATTAAGTCCTTAGTAAAGCTGCAAGATAAAAATCTGAAGTTAGTTGATCAGTTAATTCAGAAAAAAGTAGATGAACTAAAACGTGAGCTCAGTGTATTACCCAACATCCTAAAAAGAGGGATTGGGTCAAGGGCTTAAAGCAGGCCAATCTAAAAACTAGGCTATGTCACCAAACTTGCAGGCTGGATTGGATGGGCTATAGGTTTCATTGCCCCTAGCGCCCGCTGATTCTTTAGAGAAACAGCCAGCTAGTGGGCAGGCATCATCATCGAGGCACTCATGAAATGCAATGCAATTCTCTTGGGTGATATCGACACGCACAGCCTCATGTAAGCGAGGGCACATTAATGTTTTCATCTTATCTATCCTTTTATGCAAATGGGATCACACTCTGGTGACATTCAGTATAAGAAGAGTGATTGGACTTGCAAATGGGCTAATAGAGATTTCAGCCCATTTGTTGATATGGATCAAACCCCTTCAATCGGTTAAGATAAAACCATGAATTTTCATGGGCGTCCTGCCTATCCCATCGGCTTTTTTGCCACCATCACCATTGTTATCGTGGCTGTATCTACGAGCCTGTTGTTATGGGACTTGCGTAAACGAGAGTTGACCCACACCCGTATGGAGACGATTGGGGTTACCAAAATCTTTGTAGAGCAGACCGAGCGCAGTTTTGAGAGTGCCGATCTTGTCTTAAGGGGCGTACAGGATCGATTGAACTCAACATTTGGTGTTCAGTTTCCTCTGGATAGTCTCGAGGTTCATTTATTGCTTGGCACCCGTGTCCTAGGAATGCGGCAGCTAGATGCATTGTTTTTGATTGATCCGAATGGAAGGTTGGTTAATTCTTCCGCTGAATTTCCTAGCAAGAAGATATCTGTAGTTAATCAAGATTACTTTAAAGCATTTGCTAATAAAAAAGATGGCGGGCTTTTTATCGGCAAGCCATTTCGTGATGCGCAGAAAAAAGAATGGACCTTGTATCTTGCGAGAAAAATTCAAGATCAAGATGGTGCTTTTAAGGGGATAGTCGTTGGCGCAATTGATATTGCCCATTTCGAAGATATTTATCAATTGTTGAAGTTGGATTACCCTCGGCCAGTTTCACTGTATCGCGATGATGGTGTTTTGTTAGCAAGCTTTCCCCATCGAGAAAGTCTCATGGGTGAGAGGGCTCCTGAATTAGGAGAGTATCTGCCCGTCATTGAATCGGGAAAGATTGAATTTTCTAGCCATAAAAAGAGTAATGGAGAAGCTGAGTTATTCGCCTTGGGTGCCGTTCCCAAGTTCCCACTATTTATTTCAGTGACCAATGATGAGGAAGAGGCGCTGGCCTCATCACGTGAGACGGCTATTCCAATTGTGATGAGCGCTGTATTGGTCAGTCTTTTTATCATCGCCGCCGCCGGCTTATTGATCCGTGAAGCGGTGCGTCAGCAGAAATTGGCTGATCAATTAGGCGCTGCACATAACCGCTATCAGCATACGATTGAATCCGTAATGGATGCCATCATTGCGGTAGATGAAGAGCAAAATATCATTTTGTTTAATCCATCAGCTGAACGCATGTTCGGCCTTAAGGCTGTTGATGTGATAGGCGAGTCTTTACTGGTGCTATTGCCAGAACGTTTTCGTGGCGCCCATCATTCGCATGTACAGAAATTTAAGAAAACAGATAGTGGCTCTCGCACTATGGGGCCACAGCTCGGGATTGTCGGGCTGCGCGCTGACGGCACCGAGTTCCCAATTGAGTCCACTATTTCTCAGACGGTGATCAACGGTAAAAAGCAGTTGACTGCGGTACTCCGAGACGTGACTGAAAGACGTCAGGCCGAGACTGAGTTGCGTGAGATGAATCTGCAACTGCGCGGATTGTCAAAGGCTTTAGAAAATATTCGTGAGCAAGAAAGAACCAGAATTGCTAGGGAGTTGCATGATGACCTGGGTCAGCAGCTTACTGGGCTAAAGCTTGAGCTCGCATGGTTAAGCACTCGCGTGAAAGACGGGCACGCTCTCCCGGTAGATCGAATTACTGAAATGAAGCAGCAATTGGATGGCGCCATTGCATCTGTTCGTCGCATCTCTACAGAATTACGCCCCATTATTTTGGACGACTTAGGATTTGAAGAGGCTGTTAAGTGGCTGGTTGGCGAATTTACCAAACGCACTCATATTCCGGTTAATTTAGAGCTTAAAGAGGAAGTCCGAGTCAGCAATACCAACTTAGCAACTGCGCTGTTCAGAATTGTTCAGGAATCCTTGACGAATATTGCACGACATGCCCAAGCCACTGCAGTCAATATTTCTCTTGATAAAGATAACGGCCATTTAGTGCTCCTCATTTCTGATGATGGTGTAGGTCTCCCTCCAGAATTGCAATCCGGAGGATTTGGTTTGGTGAGCATGCGCGAAAGATCCAATGCTTTGGGCGCCAAATTTACTATTAGCAACGGTAAACTGAAGGGCGTTACTATTCGAGTGGAATTTGCACTTGATTCACCGATCTTTACTGAGGCCAATGCATGAAGTACGAAGTATTAGTTGCTGATGACCACGCCATCATTCGTGATGGCCTGCGCAAGATATTGGCAGATACGGATGATTTGGTGGTGGCTGGTGAGGCCGCTAACGGTAATCAAGCCTTGGAGAAGGTACGTGAGCGCGATTGGGCTATGGCAATTTTGGACTTATCCATGCCTGGCAGAAGCGGTATTGAATTGATCAAGCTCATCAAGGCTGAGCGTCCTAAGTTGCCAATCTTGATATTCAGTATGCACCCAGAAGAACAATATGCAGTGCGGGCTATTCGGGCGGGCGCCTCTGGCTATCTGTCGAAAGAAGAAGATAGTGATAACTTCTTACCTGCAATCCGTAGAGTGGCAGCAGGCGGCATGTTCATTAGCCCTAAAGTCGCTGAATTACTAGCTGCGGATGCCTCTCCTGGGGCCGCACACACACATGCACATAGCAAACTTTCTAATCGGGAACATGAGGTTCTGGTCCGCATTGTTAAAGGAATCAGCCTGACTGATATTGCGGATGAGTTCTCGCTCAGCATTAAGACTATTAGCACCCACAAAACCCACATTCTTTCAAAGTTGGGTTTAGCGAGCCAGGCTGACCTGATTCGCTATGCCATCGAGCATAAATTGCTCGATTTAGACAAATAAGCAGAAATAAGCAGATTTGTCCTATCTCCTATAGGAATATTCCTATAGTTATTTACCTTAGCAATCCTATATCTATAGGACGCGTCAAAAAATAAAATTCTCCTTAAGTAATGAAGCCTTGGGTATTCCCGAGCCAGAACTAAAGGAGAATTAAATGACGCAAGCTAAACAAATCATCCGCACTGTAGCAATCGCTGCTGCAGCTTTGGCATTCACATCAATCGCGCACGCTGCCCCTGATGCAGATGCTGCTAAAGCACTGGCCAAGCAAAACAACTGCTTCAAATGCCATGCGGTCGATAAAGATAAAGATGGCCCGTCCTATCACAGCGTTGCCGAGAAATACAAAGGCAAACCAGGTGCTGAAGCCAAATTAATCAATCACATTACTTCTGGTGAAAAAGCAAAGTTCCCAGATGGTCATGAAGAAGAGCACAAGATTGTAAAAACATCCCCACCAAAAGATCCAGAGCAGATTAAGAATTTGGTTCAGTGGATTTTGGCTCAGTAAGAACCAAACAAAGAAATAAGAACTCACTCGAAATCGTAAGCACGAGGAAAGCAAATGAAGATCTTCAAAAAACTTCTAGTAATTAGCGCGGTAATGGGTGCCATTGGTTTGGCGCCCGTTGCATTTGCACAAAATAACTTGCCTGATTTAGGTCAGTCAAAAGCGAACATTGCAAAAGCCGCATTTAAAGAAGATGCCAAATGCACCAAGTGCCACGACGAGAGTGAAAATGCTCCTGTACTGTCTATTTATCAAACCAAGCATGGTGTGAAGGGTGACGACCGCACACCAAGCTGTACGTCTTGTCATGGTCAAAGTGACAAACACTTGGCTGGCGATAAAGACGGCAAGGGTCGTCCATCACCAGATTTTGTCTTTAAGAAGGGCGTTTACGATAAGAGCGCAAGTCAAGATCGTATGGATCGCTGCCAAACTTGCCACAAAGGAGAAAAGCGTACTAACTGGAACGGCTCACAGCACCAGGTGAATGATGTGGCCTGTAACGATTGCCACGTAGTGCATAACCCAGTAGACAAGGTCAGGGTTAAAAAGACTCAAACTCAGGTTTGCTATACCTGCCATAAAGAACAACGTGCAGATAGCTACAAAACATCTACCCATCCAATTGAAGTAGGCAAAGTAGTGTGCTCCGACTGTCACAACCCACATGGTTCTGCAGGCCCATCATTACTCAAGAAAAATACTCTGAATGAAACCTGCTTCCTTTGCCATGCAGAGAAACGCGGCCCAGTATTGTTCGAACATCAACCAGTGGTTGAGAACTGTGCAAACTGCCATACGCCTCATGGCTCGAATATCAGTCCATTGCTGAAAGATCGTCCTCCATTCTTATGCCAGGATTGTCATGATGGCCCACACGCTAGTCCTAGTGCATACGGTCCTAATATCACCGGCGTTCAGGGTGGGTATCAAGGCAAGCCAAGTGCAAACGGTATGGGTAGAGCTTGCATGAATTGTCACGTAATGGTTCATGGCTCCAATAGTCCTGCTGGTGGATTCTTCCAACGTTAATGAACACAGTTGATCGATAAGAGGCTTGTATGAAAAACAGATCTAAATTTAATTTACGGCTAAGCGCAATTACTGTAGGTGTGCTTGGGTTGTTTGCGGTAAGTTCTGCGATGGCAGATGATGAGGAAATTAAGGCGCTAACTCAGCCCAAAAGTTCAGTCCAGGTGGAGATGATTGGGGTTGATCAAAACTCTGCCAAGTTCGGTGAATACAACGGCCTAGCTGGGCATCCATCTGGTGCCTATCCAAATGGCGGATTTAGTGTCAAAGGTGGTAATGGTTATACCAATAATGAGCAGGGTGACACCACTCGTTATTCAGTCACTGGTGAAAATTTAGGCCTAACATCGCGCTCTGCTAACGCCTCTATTGCGGAACAGGGTAGCTGGAATTTTGGAGTTAACTTTGACCAACTTCAGCACAATATTACGAATACATATCAGACCCCATATAACGGATCTATGGGGGGTAATACCTTTACCTTGCCAAGCAACCTTTCATCACCTAATGGTCTTGATAAAACGCAGCCAGGTAGTCAACCATTTTCACCAGCCGGAGTTGGTACAAACAAATCGGTAGTAAGTTCAGATTTACAAGGTATGGGTATTTCAACTACTCGATATAACACCACGCTTAACGGTACTGCGATTGTTGATAAGAGCCTTAATTTCACATTTGAATATAATAATTTGGTTCAAACGGGCGCCAAATTGATGGCTTTTGGCGGCTCTACTTATGGGAATGGAACAGGTTCAAATAGCGGTAATGCTCAAGTTGTATCCATCCTACCGAATCCAACGAATTATCAAACTGATACTCTGAATTTGGCAGTTAATTGGAAGGGTGAGAATTCATTTGTAACTGCCTCGTATTTTGGATCTTTCTTCAAAGATAATTACAACTCTGTTAATTGGCAGGCTTTTAGTACAAATGCATCGGGCTCGACAGCACTTACCCCAATGCAGACGATGAGTACGGCCCCAAGCAATGCCTTTAATCAATTAAATTTAAACGGCGGATATGATTTTTCATCGAAGACTAAATTAACAAGCAATATTTCAATTGGTCAAAATACTCAAAATCAAGGTTTCGGTGGCACATATGATGCTGCCATGGTGACCCCAAGCCAAAACAGCACTTTGAAGTCTGCATATGCTTTACCTACTTCTTCAATGAATGGCTTAGTCAATACAACTCATGCGGATATTAAACTTACGGATCAATCTGTTAAAGATTTGAACCTGTCTGCAAGCGCAAAGTATGACGAAAGAAATAATTTAACCCAGTCCAATATATATAACTTCTCCTCATTGAGCGGGACTGCGGGTCTGTATCCCAATACTCCTTTGAGTAATAAGCAGCTCCAACTGGCATTGGGTGGAGACTATCGTTTGACTAAAGATCAAAAACTGAATTTGACTTTGGCAAACAATAATATTGAACGCTGGTGTAATCAGTATGGGGCAGCAAATAGTTTGGGTGGAAATGCAGCCAACTATCCAGGAGGCACAAATTGTGTCAATGCCACCAGCAGTAACGAAAACGTGGCGAACTTAGCCTATAAACTAAAGGCAAATGAAGATTTAAATTTTAAAGCGATAGCCGGTTATAGTAATCGAAAAACGCAGTGGAATCAGCAGGCATTAGCAGCATTTGTGGATAACAACATTAATGGCAGTAGTAGTTATGCTCCTGGCTACAACGGCGCTAATGCAATCGGCTTCCAGCCTTACTTCGAAGCTTCTCGCAAGCAATTCTTGGGCAAGGCAAATGCTAATTGGCAAGCGACTGAAAATCTTGGCATTACCTTGGGTGGAAAATATACGAATGATCTCTATCCTGACTCTACATATGGCGTTCAAAATGGTAATTCTTGGAGCTTGAATTTAGATGGTACATATGCTTATGCTGAGAAGGGCACAGTTTCTGCTTATGCTACGCAACAAAATCAATTCCGAACAATGACTAACTTGCAAAGTACTACAACGGGTGCTTGGAATAATTCATTGACAAACAAGGCTACTACTGTAGGCGTAGGCTTTAAGCAGGCTGACCTTATTGAGGGCAAATTGACTCTAACAGGTGATGCCACAATGTCTTTTGCTGCGTCACAATACAGCACAGGAATTCCTTATGCGGTTGCTGGAAGTGGTTCTGGAATTGCTACGGTAGCGGCGGGCTGTTCCGCCCCAAACTCAGTATATAACTGTGGCATGTTGCCTGCCATCCAGAATAATCTGGGGATCATTAAGTTGGGGGGTAGTTACCAGGTTGATAAAAATTCAAAAGTTGGGTTGATGTACTGGTATCAACATCTGTATAGCAATGATTACTATTACAACGCTTATCAGTATGGAAGCGCACCAACTGGTGTAATGCCAACAAACCAAACAGCCCCAAGTTATAACGTAAATGTATTCGCAGTTAATTACACCTACACCTTTGATTGATACCTTCGGAATACCTTTAAATAAAAGAACGGATTAAATTATGGAAACTAAACAACCAGGTGCATTAAAGCGTTTTTGGGCTTTCGTTAAGAAACCTAGTGCCAAGTATTCCATACTGGCCATTTTCTCCGTTGCTTTTATCTCGGGTATTTTGTTCTGGGGTGCATTCAATACTGGAATGGAAGCGACTAATACTCTGGCTTTCTGTACCACTTGCCACGAGATGCGTGACAACGTGTATCAGGAATACAAAGAAACGATTCACTATAGCAACCGTACTGGTGTACGTGCTATTTGTTCTGATTGCCATGTGCCAAAAGACTGGACTCATAAGATGATTCGCAAGTCACAGGCTGCATTTGAAGTTTGGGGCAAGATTACGGGTTCTATCGATACGCGTGAGAAGTTCGAGGCTAAGCGTATGGAGTTGGCTAGCCACGAATGGGCGCGTATGAAGGGGAATAATTCACGCGAATGCCGTAACTGCCATGATTTTGATGCGATGAGCCCAGAATTGCAGAAGCAGACGCCTTATAAGAAGCATATGAAGGCAAAAGAGTCTGGCAAGACCTGTATTGACTGCCATAAGGGTATTGCGCATCAACTGCCTAAAGAGTATGAAGAGTCTGACGATTAAGGTTTGACAGCCTGTTAAGGCTCTTGGACAATGGCTGGGATGGTTCAATCCCGGCCATTTTCTATTCATGACTACTCATATTTCAGAACCTCCTAATTTGTCTTTGAAGCCATCCTCACTTCGCGCCAATGCATTAACCTGCGTTCGGGGTGAGCGCACCCTTTTTACGGGTTTAGATTTGGAAGTTTCTGCTGGTGAGTGGTTGCATGTTCGTGGCGAAAATGGCATTGGTAAAACTAGCCTGTTGCGCCTCTTGTCTGGTTTAACAAAACCTGCGGCAGGTGAAATCTTTTGGAATGAGCAATTGATTTCTGCTGATCCTTCTGAGTACCATCGCAATCTTCTCTTTTTAGGTCACCGAGATTCTCTCAAGGAAGATCTCACTGCGCTTGAAAATCTTTCCATTGCCACGGCATTGGATGGGATAGCTGTTACTGAAGATAAGATCTTGCTGGCCTTGCATCGCTTTGGTTTAAGGGGGCGAGAGGATTTGCCCGTTAATTGTTTATCAGCTGGCCAAAAGCGTAGGGTGCTTCTGGCCAGATTGCTGTTGCGCCAGGCAAAACTGTGGATTTTGGATGAGCCCTTTAACGCTCTAGATGTGCGTGCTGTTGAGATGCTCTCCGAATTAATCTTGGAACACATTGCTTCTGGCGGCATGGCAATCATGACTAGTCATCAAGAGATTCCGATGCCGAACGGCAGGGTGGTCCAGCTATGAGCGCATTCTTAGCCATCATTCGCCGGGACTTGCTCTTGGTAATGCGCCGCAAGAGCGAAGTACTCACTATCTTGTTCTTCTTTGTGATTGTGACTAGTCTGTTTCCGCT
The DNA here is from genome assembly GCF_018881755.1 of Polynucleobacter finlandensis. Taxonomy (GTDB): domain Bacteria; phylum Pseudomonadota; class Gammaproteobacteria; order Burkholderiales; family Burkholderiaceae; genus Polynucleobacter; species Polynucleobacter finlandensis. The sequence goes on from NZ_JACVPS010000011.1 coordinate 69,093, forward strand.
GGGCATTGGGGCGGATACAGCGCTTCTGCGTAAGATTGCCCCTGGGGTGATTTGGGTCACTGCCTTGTTATCGACCATGTTGGGCCTACAACGCCTTTTTGCCACGGATTTTGCCGATGGGACCCTGGAACAAATGGCACTTTCACCAACTCCATTGGCCCTGCTCGTGGGGGGTAAAATTGCTGCACACTGGTTGGTATGCGGTTTGCCATTGGCCTTATTGGCACCGGTGATCGGCATTCAGTTTGATCTGGATGCCAGCACCTTAGGAACTGTGATTTTGACACTATTAATAGGTACACCGATTTTGTCTTTGATTGGAGCGATTGGCGCTGCATTGACCCTGGGTGTGCGTGGTGGTGGCGTCTTATTAAGTCTTTTAGTTCTCCCTCTCTACATTCCGGTGCTCATTTTTGGCGCTGGTGCTGTCTATGCGCAAAGTGTTGGGCTTGATGTGGGTGGACATTATTCGTTATTAGGCGCTTTGCTAGTCTTGGCTTTATTTTTTGCTCCCTGGGCAACCACCGCTGCAGTAAGGATTGCAATCGAATGAGTTCTATTCTTGATAGTCGTTCTGGCCGCACTAACCAGTTAGTCAATTGGTTTAAGTTTTCCAGTCCCGCCACTTTTTATCCATTAGCCGGGAAACTCATTCCATTCTTTTGGGCGCTCGCAATCATTTTCGGTATTGCTGGTTTATGGATTAGCTTCTTCGTTGCGCCAGTAGACGCAGTGCAAGGACAAGGCTACCGCATCATTTTTGTCCACGTACCAGCTTCGTGGATGTCGATGTTTATCTACATCATGATGGCGATTTGGGCTGGCTTAGGGTTAGTGTTTAATACGCGCCTGTCTGCCATGATGGCTCAAGCTTTAGCGCCTACCGGTGCGTTAATGGCCTTCATATCACTGTGGACTGGTGCTTTCTGGGGTAAGCCCATGTGGGGTGCTTGGTGGGTATGGGATGCCCGCCTCACTTCTGAACTCATTCTTCTCTTTTTATACCTTGGCTTTATGGCCCTGCAGGCCTCGATTGATGATCCACGTCGCGCAGATAAAGCGGGCGCCATTTTGGCTTTAGTTGGTGTAGTCAATGTTCCAATAATTTACTTTTCGGTGAAGTGGTGGAATACCTTGCATCAAGGCGCATCGGTTTCTATTAACAAATCACCCTCAATGGCGCACACCATGTTGTGGGGAATGCTCTTAGTGGCTTTGTGTTTCTGGATGTATTCGATTGCGATTGCGTTGATGCGAGTGCGAACGATTATTTTGGAGCGTGAGTCTCACTCTGATTGGGTGAGAACTTTGGAAGGGGTGAAGTAATCATGTGGAATTCACCGGCGGAATTTTTTGCTATGGGCGGATACGCCTTATATGTATGGAGTAGCTTTGGAGTCTGTGCTTTGATTTTGGTGCTTGAGCCCATTGCCATTAATGCGCGTCGTAAAAAGATTGTGCAAAGATTGCAGCGCGAGATTCGTGCTGAGAAATTCGATAAAGAAGGAATGAAGTGAAACCAAGACATAAACGGGCGCTGATGATTGTTGGTGCCTTAGCGACATTAGCCATTGCTGCAGTTCTGATTCTCAATGCATTAAATAGCAATATTGCCCTCTACGTCACTCCTAGTGAAGTTGCTGCTGGTAAAGCGCCCAAGGGTCAAACATTCCGCATTGGCGGTATGGTGAAAGATGGCTCACTCAAGCGCGATGAATTGGTGGTGCACTTCATCATTACTGATTTGGTTCAAGAGATTCCTGTTTCTTATAAAGGCATTCTTCCGGATTTGTTTAAAGAGGGCAAGGGCGCTGTTGTCCAAGGCAAGTTGGATCCCGATGGACAATTCGTTGCTAGCGAAGTGCTTGCTAAGCATGATGAGAATTACATGCCGCCAGAGGCAAAGCATGCTTTAGAGCAAGCGCAGAAAAACGGAGCCAAATAATGGAATACTCAATGATTCCGGAGATCGGCCATTTCGCGTTAATCCTCGCTCTTGGCGTTTCAATTATTCAAGGTGTGTTGCCTTTGATTGGCGCCCAACAAGGTCGTCGCGAATGGCTAGTATTGGCTAGACCTGCAACCCAGATTTCTTTTGTGCTGTTGGCGATTTCATTTGCCATCTTAGCTTGGTGCTTTTATGTCAATGATTTTTCTGTCCTCTATGTGGCAGAGCACTCCAACTCACAACTGCCGACTGTTTATCGCTTAGGCGCTGTTTGGGGTGGTCATGAAGGTTCTCTATTGTTGTGGATCTTCTTATTAACAGGCTGGGCCTTTGCGGTTGCGCAACTCTCTAAAACATTGGATGAGTTCATGGTAGCCCGCGTGCTGGGCGTGTTGGGTTTAGTCGCAACAGGACTCTTGCTATTCGTGTTGGCTACTTCAAATCCTTTTGAGCGTTTATTGCCTGCAGCACAAGATGGCCGTTCTTTAAACCCACTCTTGCAAGATCCAGGTTTAGTGTTTCATCCGCCAATGCTCTATATGGGCTATGTTGGTTTCTCAGTAGCCTTTGCTTTTGCAATCGCCTCTCTGTTGTCTGGCAAGCTTGATGCCGCTTGGGCACGTTGGTCGCGTCCATGGACAACTACCGCATGGATCTTCCTAACACTCGGTATTGCGCTCGGCTCATGGTGGGCTTACTATGAATTAGGTTGGGGCGGTTGGTGGTTTTGGGATCCGGTTGAGAACGCTTCATTCATGCCGTGGTTGATTGGCACTGCTTTATTGCATTCCTTAGCGGTGACTGAGAAACGCGGTGGCTTTAAAAACTGGACAGTACTTCTAGCCATTATTGCTTTCTCAATGTCCTTGCTCGGAACCTTCTTGGTGCGTTCTGGTGTTCTGACATCAGTACATGCCTTTGCTACCGACCCACGTCGCGGCATCTTTATTTTGATTCTGCTTTCTTTGGTAGTGGGCTCATCCTTGTTCCTGTATGCCTTAAGAGCCCCAAAGAGCACATTGGGCGGTGCCTTCTCTTTGATGTCACGCGAAACATTAATGCTCTTGGGTAACGTTTTCTTGGTAGTGGCTGCAGGCTCTGTGCTCCTGGGAACCTTATATCCATTGCTGATTGATGCCTTGAATCTTGGCAAGATCTCCGTAGGCCCCCCTTACTTTAATGCGGTCTTTGTACCGATCATGGTTCCCGTTCTGTTCTTGCTGGCGATTGGTCCGTGGGCCAATTGGAAGAGCACCAATCTCAATGCATTGCTTAAGCGCTTATGGTTAGCAGCAGTCGTTGCAGTCGTTGCAGCCATCTTGATTCCACGCATGATGGGTGAATTCACGATCTTGACTGCATTAGGCTTCTTGCTTTCATTCTGGATTATTGCTTCCGGTGTATTGCAAATCATTCGGCAGTTCAAGGTTGGCAAGCCGACTCGCTCCTTTATTGGTATGCAATTAGGTCACATTGGTATTGCAGTATTTGTGATTGGCGTCACGATGGTGGGCGCATACCAAGAAGAAAAAGATGTGCGCATGGCGCCTGGCGATACAGTGTCAGTTGGTGGTTATCAGATTCGGTTAGTGGAAGTGCGTCCTGCTCAAGGGCCTAACTATCAAGCCACTCGTGGCACCTTTGAGTTAGGTCGTCATGGTAAGACCGAAGAGGTTTTATATCCTGAGAAGCGCAATTACGATTCATCGACGATGCCAATGACTGAGGCGGCTATTAACGCAGGCTTGACACGGGATATCTATATTTCTCTTGGCGAGCCTTTGGAAGGCAATGCTTGGGCTGTACGCGTTTACTACAAACCATTTGTCGATTGGATTTGGGGCGGCTGTTTATTAATGGCTTTAGGGGGCCTATTCGCAGTATTGGATAAGCGCTATCGTCTGCGCCTCAAGAAATAATTCAACATATTTACTTACGAATAGATCAGTCAATATGAAAGCAAAATTTGTTATTCCACTAATACTCTTTATTGTATTGGTGGGATTCTTGGCAGTTGGCTTAAATCGTGATCCACGTGAAGTGCCGTCACCCTTAATTAATAAGCCTGCACCTGCATTTAAGGTTTCTCAGTTAGCGGACCCAAGCAAGTCATTTTCTCCAGAAGATCTAAAGGGGCAAGTGTGGGTTTTAAATGTTTGGGCTTCTTGGTGTGTAGCTTGCCGTGAAGAGCATCCGATGTTGGTTGAGATGAGTAAGTCTCAAGTGGCGCCTTTAATTGGACTTGATTACAAAGACAAGCGTACTGATGCGATGGAAATGCTGGCAAGACAAGGTAACCCATACAACTTATCGGCATTCGATAATGATGGCCGCGTTGGTATTAACTATGGTGTATATGGTGTTCCTGAAACTTACGTGATTGATAAAGCGGGGATCATTCGCTTTAAGCAAATTGGTCCAATTACCAAAGAGGTGTTGGAGAAGTCGATGTATCCCATCATTGCTCAGTTGAAAAAGGAATAAGCAATGAATATTAAATTCATCAAACTTCAGCAATTTCTATCTTGTATCTGTTTGGCGTTATTTATTCATATTGCGCATGCAGATGAAGCTACCCCTTTAGCTTCCGATCCAGCGCTAGAGCAACGGTTGGTTTCTATCTCAGAAGAGATGCGTTGCTTAGTGTGTCAAAACGAATCTCTCTCAGGATCACGTTCAGAACTAGCGCAAGACCTTCGTCGAGAAATTCGGGATCTAATTAAGCAAGGCAAGACCGATGCAGAAATCAGGACCTTTATGGTCGATCGTTATGGCGATTTTATTTTGTACCGTCCGCCGGTCAAGCCCACTACTTGGTTGCTGTGGATTGGACCATTTGTTTTGATGTTTGCAGGCATTGTGGCGCTGTTGATGTACTTACGTCGCCGAAACACTCAAGTGGCCACTACCTCACTTTCTGATGATGAAAATAAGCGCATAGATGCTCTATTGCGAGATGACAAATGATTACTTTTTATATTGCCGCCATTGTTTTGGTTTTACTCGTTCTAGCAGCCTTGTTTCGCCCATTCTTTTGGAAGACGACTGTTCATCACGCTTCTCGCCAACAGTTAAACGCAGCCATCTATAAAGAAGAGATTGCTAAGCTTGAGAAAGAGCGTTCTGAAGGTTTGATTGATGGCGCAACTTATGAGATCTCTCATGCAGAGATGCGTCAGCGTTTATTTCAGGACACTAGCGAGGATGATGGCGTGGCGGTATTAGGTTCTCCCAAGAAAACCATCATTGCGCTGACCATTTTTATTCCAGTGATTGCTGCTGCGATGTATTTTTGGTTAGGTAGCGCTCAGCAGATCGCTGATGGTGGCGCTAAGCAACAGGTCGCTCAACAAGATGTTGAGAAGATGGTGGCTGGATTGGCGGCTAAGATGGAGCAAGATCCAAGCAATCTAAAAGGCTGGGCAATGCTAGCCCGTTCCTATAAGGTGATGGGCCGTCCAAAAGACGCTGAAAAAGCCTACGACCGTGCAGGCTCCTATTTGGATACCGACCCCCAATTGTTGGCTGATTATGCAGACGTGTCTGCCAGTAATGCCAATGGTAGTTTTGAAGGTAAACCTCAGGCAATTATTAATAGAGCTTTGAAGGCTGATCCCAATAACATGATGGCGCTTTGGTTGGCTGGTACCGCTGATTACAATCGGGGTGATTACAAAGGGGCCGTACAAGTTTGGGGTCGCTTAGCGAAGTTACTGCCTGCTGATTCTGAAGACATGAAGATGATTCAGGGCTCTATTATGGAAGCTCGCGGTAAGGCTAATTTGCCTCCGGAGCCTTTAGTAAGTCAAGCGACATCCCCTGTTGTTGCTGTGAGCGGTAAAAATATTAATGGCACTGTTGAAATCAACCCTGATCTCAAATCCAGAATCAAACCAGACTACATCGTGATGGTGATTGCTCGTGCTCCTGGCGCCCGTATGCCGGTAGCCATTATGCGAGGTAAAGCTGCTGATCTTCCTCTGCGTTTTGTCTTGAACGATGCCCTGGCAATGACTCCAGATGCCCTGATCTCCAATCTGAGCGAAGCAACGATCGAGGTGCGGATCTCTAAATCAGGCCAAGCTAAGGCTGAACCCGGGGATTTGTATTCTGAGATCCAGACGGTGAAGGTTGGCACGAATAATCTGAAGGTTGTGGTCGATCAAGTTAGACCTTAGTGAATATCTCAAACCAAGATCGGATAATGAGGTGCCTAGCTGTTGCCCTCGGTCTTGTTTTTGGCTTAATCCTTACTACTGGAGTTCTAGCTCAGAGCCCTAATAAGTTCGAAGCAAAGCTTATTGGCAGGTGGGTAGTAGATAGTCAGACCATGTGTGCTAATCCTAAATTCAAGGGCGCTGGCGTTTACTACTTCTACGATAAAGCCGGTAAGCTTGTTAATGAGCTCAGGCTACCAAGCAATAATCAGGTTCAAGTGGTTCGGCGTGGCACCTATAAATCCATCGATGTGTTTGATGAATCTAGCTTAGTCATTAAGACTGTGGCTCAGTCAGAGAACTTGCAAACCAAGGAAACGTATCTCACAATATCTTTGATTCAGTTCTCAGATGACTTCCAAGTGCAATCGATCTTGGATCAGAGTATGAACGGTGTTTTCAACATTCGAGATGGCGTTGTTTTGGCAACAAAACAGAAGCAATCCCCTTTTCATAAATGCGACTCAGAATAGGCGCAGTCAAGGCTTAATTTCACTATCTTGGTGCTACAACTAACTTGCGCTTCCAATTCTCCTGAGCATTGATTCTGAAGTACTTTTTGCTTTGTATTTCAGGCTTAAAGTAAGTCTAAAAAAATACCAAATCCTTTCTTGATATGTATCAAAAGCGTTGATAGCGACTGCCTTCATCATGCTCTGATGGTGGAATTTTTTATAAGTCAGAGTAGGTGCCTTTTGGTGCCGGGAGTAGATTAATGCAGGTCCGGGTACCAGTCAGTTTTGAGCTTCCTTTAATCAGCAGTGGCTTACATCCACTCACCATTAAGGGCAAACGCATTCTTCCAATTGTTCAGGGTGGCATGGGTGTTGGAGTATCTGCACACAGGCTAGCTGGTGCAGTAGCTGCATGTGGTGGCATGGGCACGATCTCTTCGATTGATTTGAGACGTCTTCATCCGGATTTAATGGAAAAGACAAAGTCTTTGCTGCCATCCCCCGAAAGCAAGGCGCTGATTAATGAAGCAAATATTGAGGCACTTGCTAGGGAAATTCAATCTACTAAAGAAGCAGCAATGGGTCGCGGGATGATTGCAGTCAATATCATGCGCGCTGTTAATGAATATGCACCTTATGTGCAATGTTCCCTAGAAAATGGCGTTGATGCCCTAGTCGTTGGGGCAGGTTTGCCGCTAGATTTACCTGACCTTGCAAGCGATTTTCCAGATGTCGCCTTGATTCCGATTCTTTCGGAGTCTAGAGGTATTCATCTACTCTTGCGCAAGTGGGAGAAAAAAGGGCGCTTACCTGATGCCATCATCATCGAGCATCCCCGCTTAGCTGGTGGCCACGTTGGCGCAGCAAACATTGAAGATATCCACAATCCCAAGTTCAATTTTGAAAATGTCATCCCAGAAACGCTGGCGATATTCAAAACAATGGGATTGGAGGGCAAGATTCCATTGATACCCGCGGGTGGTATTACTAGTTACGCAGATATTAAGAGATTGCAGGATCTTGGTGCATCCGGCGTGCAGTTGGGTACCGCATTTGCAGTGACTATTGAAGGTGATGCGAGTGATAGTTTTAAAAAAGTTCTAGCAGATGCAGGTCCAGAAGATATGGTGGATTTTCTGAGTGCTGCTGGCTTACCAGCTCGAGCAGTCAAAACACCTTGGCTTAAAAAATACCTTGAGGTTCTTCCTGCTTTAAAGTCTGTAGCCAGGAAAAAACCACGCTGTACGATGATTTTTGATTGTCTGCATGATTGTGGCCTGCGTGATGGCAATGATCAGTGGGGTCAGTTCTGTATAGACAAAGTACTGGGGAGCGCTTTAGCTGGTAATGTACAGAAAGGCCTCTTTTTCCGCGGTGCAGGAACGCTACCATTTGGTAATCAAATTAAATCCGTTTCCGAATTAATCAACAAACTTTTAGAAAAATCTTTGGAGCCCGTAGCTTATGTCAATCCAGCCAATTAGCACTGATGTACTTATTGAAAAATACGCCAAAGATGGCGAGTATGAACCTGACCAAATTTTTCAACGTGTTGCTAAAGGCTTGTCAGTAGTAGAAGACATTGCTATTCGTGCCGATGTTGAGAAACTCTTTTTAGAGAACCTGCGTAATGGCGCAATTGGTGCGGGCCGCATCATGAGTGCAGCCGGCACGGATATTCAGGCGACGCTCATCAATTGTTTTGTACAGCCGGTAGGGGATTGCATTCAAGGTTTTGATGCTGAAGGCTTCCCAGGAATCTATGAGGCCCTCAAGCAAGCTGCAGAGACAATGCGTCGTGGTGGCGGTGTGGGATATGACTTCTCACGCATTCGCCCAAAGGGCGCTGAGGTTAAAGGGACGGCTTCTATAGCCTCTGGCCCTTGTAGCTACATCAACGTCTTTGATATGTCTTGTTCGACAGTGGAGAGTGCTGGGGCAAGGCGTGGGGCACAAATGGGTGTTCTGCGAATTGATCATCCCGATATTTTTGAGTTCATTACCGCCAAGAGAACAACCGGTCGTTGGAATAACTTTAATGTTTCAGTGGGCGTGTCTAGTGCATTTATGAAGGCGGTAGAAGGCAATCAATCATGGGAATTAATTCATAAGGCAAAGCCAGCTAAAAATGTCATCGCTGGAGGTGCATATCAAAGAGCTGATGGACTATGGGTCTATCGCAAGGTAGACGCAAAAGAAATCTGGGAAGCCGTCATGAAGTCTGCCTATGATTTTGCAGAGCCCGGCATTTTATTTTTAGATAACATTAATCGTGATAACAACTTAAATTATTGCGAAAGCATTTCAGCGACCAACCCATGTGTTACAGCCGATACGCGATTGGCCACTCAATTTGGATTGATGCGTATAGGAGAATTATTTACCTCAGGTCAAGATCTAGAGGTGACTGTAGATAATCGCGCTTTAGGTTTAGAAGTCGGTGGTACGCAGGTAAGGAAAGCTACGCCTGCTTTTTTAACATCCCACAATGCAGAAGTATTTGAAGTCATTACATCTGCAGGCTACATTATCAAAGCGACTGCTTGGCATGATTTTTATTGCTCCAGGGGAAAGGTGAAGTTGTCTGATCTTGTTGTGGGTGATGCTCTATACATTCAATCTGGTAAAGGTCAGTTTGGTAAATCTGGTAACAATGACTTAGGGTTATTGATGGGCTTGATTACTGGTGACGGACACTTTACTAATCGTGGGAAGGGTGTGCAAGCTGCTGTAGTTAGTTTATGGGGCGAGGATCAAGCGCTTGCAACACAGCTTTGCGAAATCATTCAAACGCTTGTTGGTGGTCAATCAAATAATAAAAGAGAGTATCAACTGCGCCCAGTAGCCGTTCCTGAGCGGGATATGGTATTTATACGCTCGACCATATTAGCCAGAATTTTGAATATTTATGGTTTTAATGGTGAAACTAAATTAAGCGTTCCTGAGGTGATATGGAAGGGTACTGAGGAGTGTGTCAAAGCTTACTTGCGAGGTTTATTTCAGGCTGATGGAACGGTTAATGTCAGCTCCAACTCTAATAGTTGTTCAATTCGCCTAAATTCTTCTTGTGAACCATTGCTCAGTGAAATACAAATTCTTCTATCAAATTTTGGAATCTATAGCGCCATTCATTTAAGAAGAGAGTCTGCCATTAGGGAATTACCAGACGGCAAAGGAGGAAATAGGGGGTATTTGTGTCAGGATAATTTTGAGTTAGTGATTGATGGTGAATCACGAGAGCGCTTTATGCTTGAAATTGGTTTTGTGCTTCCCAAAAAAACAGAAAAATATAATGAATGGGCGAAAGATAAGGCATTGGTTAAGACGCAATCCTTTCAGTCAGAGATTATTTCAATTGAATCTGTTGGCTTTGAACCGGTATTTGATGTTACTCAAGATGACAACAACACAGTTATTTTTAATGGTTTAGTCACTGGGCAATGTGGTGAACAACCATTACCACCATATGGTTGTTGTGATTTAGGTCCGGTCATCCTCCCGCGTTTTGTCAAAAACCCCTTTGGTTTTGCTGGCGAACCAAGCTTTGATTTTGAGGCATTCATCTCGGTTGTAAAGATTCAGGTACGGATGCTGGATAACGTTTTAGATGCTACTTACTGGCCCTTGCCTGAGCAGGCTGAAGAGGCCAGGATTAAACGTCGTATTGGTGTGGGCTTTACTGGTCTTGGTGATGCACTAGTCATGCTGAAGTTGCCATACAACGAAGAAGGTGCGCGCATTGTGGCTGCCAAGATTGCTCGCGTCATGCGCGATGCTGCATATGAGGCATCAGTAGAATTGGCAAAAGAGAAGGGTGCGTTCCCCAATTTGGATGTTGAAAAATATCTTGGTAGTGATAGTTTTGTGAGTCGACTAGATGACAAACTAAAAAATGATATTCGTCAGTTTGGTATTCGCAATAGCCACTTGCTCTCGATTGCACCAACGGGAACTGTGAGTTTGGCATTTGCTGATAATGCTTCTAATGGTATTGAGCCAGCATTTTCATGGGTGTATCGTCGCAAGAAGCGTGAAGCAGATGGTAGTACTAGTGAGTACGCAGTTGAAGATCATGCATGGCGCATGTATCGAGATTTGGGTGGTGATGTTGAAAATCTACCCAAGTATTTCATTTCCGCTTTGGAGATGTCCGCTACTGACCATATTGCAATGATGGAGGCCGTGCAACCTTTTGTTGATACCGCCATCTCGAAAACCGTCAACGTGCCAGCAAATTATCCTTACGATGACTTTAAGAGCCTGTATACCCAAGCGTGGCGTGCGAACCTGAAGGGCTTAGCTACTTATCGCCCGAATAGTATTTTGGGATCGGTCTTGGATCTTGGTCCTGATAAGGAAGAGCCTTCGTTATCCAATGATGATGTTGCCGACCCGATGAGAATCGTGGTGGAAAGTCGCCCTAAAGGAATCTTGCCTGCGGTCGCTGAAAAAATTGAATATTGGACACAAGAGGGGCATAAGACCTTATATCTCGTGGTGTCATTTATTGCGATTCCTCTGAAGGGTGAAGCTGGTGGCTCAATTGAGCGTGCGATCGAGTTCTTTATGCCGGTTGGCCAAAATGGTGAATCGCAACAATGGATTACGTCAAGTATGCGTTTGCTTTCATTAGCGGCGCGTGGAGGATTTTTAGAGCGCGCTTTAAGTGATATGCGCAAAGTTGCTTGGGATCGAGGTGCAGTAAGACTGGGCACTTTCGAGAAAATTGATGGTACGCGCATGCCTTTATGGCATGACTCTGAAGTGGCTGCGATTGGTTACGCCATTCAAAATATTATTGAGCGCCGTAATGGTGGCGCTACGAATGATCTTTCAGAGGCGCCTATTCGTGGAGCATCTACTCCGCCAGTGATGGTCGGGAAGAAGTGTGCTGAATGCGGTGCACACGCTGTGATCCGCAAGGATGGCTGCGACTACTGCACCCAATGCGGACACTTAGGCAGTTGTGGGTAATTAGCCCCTACCTACAAAAGGCATGTTCGTGGCCATGATAGTCATGGATAGGATATTGCTTTCAAGAGGCAGTTGAGCCATATGGAGGACTGCCTCGCCGACATGATCTACATCCATGCGGGGTTCAACTTTAATTGAGAGGTCAGCCTGAATGATGCCGTTAGCCATACGCTCGGTCATCTCAGTCGCTGCATTGCCAATGTCGATTTGACCGCAAGCAATATTGAAGGCGCGCCCATCTAAGGCGATCGTTTTGGTCAATCCACTGATGGCATGTTTTGTAGCAGTGTAGGGCGCTGACATCGGGCGGGGTGCATGTGCAGAGATAGAGCCATTATTAATAATTCTGCCGCCTTGTGGAGATTGTGCTTTCATCATCCGAATGGCTTGTTGTGAACAAAGGAAGGCGCCACACAAATTGGCGTTGACGACATTCATCCACTGCTCGTAACTTAATTCTTCCATTGGAATAGCTGGGGCACCCATTCCGGCATTGTTAAAAAGTACATCAATCCGACCATAGTGTTTCTGAATTTCTGAGAACAGGGATTTAACTTGCTCTGGCTTTCCAACGTCGCATGCAACTGCGAGACAATCTGTTGCATCACCGCCAATATTAACAATGGCTTTTTGTAGCTTTTCTAGGTTGCGGCCAGTGAGAACTACCTTATAGCCGCCTTTGAGAAGTGCTTTGGCAGCAGCCCTGCCGATTCCAGCTCCAGCGCCCGTTACTAGGGCAATCTTATTTTGTACTTGGCTCATTACTGTCTCGACTATTGTTTTAAAAATGACATCTTATCGCGGATTATTTGGCTAGAGTTGATTCTTTTGTGTATTTTTGGCATGGGGGCATAATGCAAAAAAGATCAGAGATTTTATACGAGAGATTTCTATGAATTTCCTACGCAAACAACTCTACAACCCTATAGCTATTGGTGTAGCGATCATTTTATTGATTGCCGCCCTATTTGGGGTGTTGTGGGTCCTGGTACCGCCACCACCAAAGACCATTGAGATGGCCACAGGTTTTCCTACGGGCCTGTATTACCACTTCGGCGAACGTTTAAAAAGCGCCCTTGCTAAAGAGGGTGTGACACTTGATCTGAAGACTACTGGTGGGACGATTGATAACCTGGCCTTATTGGATGATCCAAGCTCTGGGGTTGATTTTGCAATGGTCCAGGGTGGAGTCGCTGATGTTGCCAAGTACCCGAATTTGGTGTCCATCGCCGGAATGTTTTATGAGCCAATATGGATTTGGTATCGTGAGCCGGCCTTTAAATCTGATGGTGGACGATTGAGTGTCTTGAGTCAATTAAAAGGCAAGCGTGTTTCGATTGGTAATGTTGGTAGTGGCACATTGGCCTTAAGCAATGCGTTGCTCCAGGTTAGCGGCATTAGTGATGAGGAATTACATGTCGAAAAACTCAAGCCTGATGAAGCCTTGGCCAAGTTAAAAAATGGTGAGCTGGACGCGGTATTTATCGTTGCTGCAGCTGAAGCACCTATCTTGGAAAAGTTTTATACCATTCCAGGGGTCCGCTTAATGAGTTTTGAGCAGGCCGATGCCTATACGCGAAACTTACTGTATCTATCCAAGGTAAACATACCGAGAGGGGTAGTGAGCATTGCCAATGATTTGCCAAGGCAAGATATCGTGGTACTTGCACCAACTGCAACCCTAGTAGGACACGCGGATATTAGCCCAGCTCTCGTGACTTTGTTGTTGGGGGATACATACGATATTCTGAAATCGTATTCTCGATTACAAAAGCCTGGTGAGTTTCCATCGGGGGTAGGATTAGATTTTCCGCTTCATGCTGATGCTGATATTTATTTAAAAGATGGGCCATCATTCTTGCATCGCTATTTACCATTCTGGACTGCGGTATGGGTCGGTCGATTTGTGAAGATTGTGATCCCGCTGCTGGTGATTTTGATTCCTTTGTTTACCTACATTCCGGCAGCTAAGAATTTAATTTTGCGGCTGAAGCTTTCTCAGGTTTACGAGGAGCTAAAGATTTTAGAAAAGAATGCCTCTAATCTCGATTTGCGTGAGAAGAATTTTAAAGATTTGGCAGCAATCGAAAAACGTGTAGCCCATATGAAGGTGGCAAGGCTAGATGCTAAGGAGTTGTATGACCTAAAAGCACACGTTGGTGACACTCGCCAGAGGTTGAATTTAATGGAGTAGTGATCTGCTTGGTCACAATAATAGGAGACAACATGCTTAAAGAAACGCTAGTAAAAATAAGCGTAGCAGTGATCATCAGTGCTTTAGCGACGGGCGTTTTTGCGCAGACTTATCCCAATAAGCCCATCAATCTTGTAGTGCCACAAGCGGCTGGCGGTACGAATGATATTGTTGCGCGATTAATCGCGCCTGGTCTGGGTGAGGCGCTAGGCGCCTCTATTGTGGTTGAGAATAGACCTGGTGCCGGTGGCAATATTGGCACCCAAAGCGTAGCGCGTGCAGCCAAGGATGGATACACACTCCTTCTGACTATCAATAGCGCACAAGCGATTAATCCAGCTTTGTACAAAAATCCCGGCTTTGATCCAATTAATGATTTTGTACCTCTGTATTACATTGGCGCCACACCTTACGTATTAGTGGCACCACCAGGATCCCCGTTGAAAACCTTAGCGGATGTTGTTGCAGCAGCAAAGAAAAAACCCGGTGAGCTATCTTATGCGTCAGCCGGCAATGGCACGATTAGTCACTTGTTGGGTGCAATGATCAATACCAGCGCCGGTATTGAGATGCAGCACATCCCCTACAAAGGTGTAGCCCCAGCAATTAATGATGTCTTGGGTGGCCAGGTGCCCCTGGCTTTTGCAAGTCTGCCTTCAGCCCTGAATTACATCAAGGCTGGAAAACTACAGGCAATCGCTATTAGCTCTGCTAAGCGCTCTAGTGCGGCGCCAGATATTCCGACGATTGCCGAAACCTACCCTGATTGCGTGGGTGAGGTGTGGGTGGCCATTTTTGCTCCCGCAGGAACCAATGCGTTTGCCGTCAAGAAAATTCAATCTGCCATGAAGACCACCCTGGCTATGCCAGAAGTGAGAGAGAGGCTGATGGCCCAAGGTTTAGATTTGACACCGGTCCCCCCTGAAAAGTTAGGCGCACTACTAAAGGACGAGTTGGCGAAGTGGGTAAGAATTGTAAAAGCCTCGGGTGCTCAGTTAGATTGACCTAAAATCAAAAGATGACTATTTCAACCTTATCTCCGCCACTAACTCCCGCTAAGGAGTTAGTTCAATCTCTGCGCACTAACGGCTATGTAGTAGTTTCTGCCGAAACGGTTGCAGAGATCACTAAGACCTCGTTATCAGATCTTTTGGCCTTGAATGTTTTTTGGAATGATTTGCCACGCGATCCCTATTTGAAAGATGGAGGTCGCTATCGTTATCGCCGTCATGCTAGTTATGAAATTAAAGGCGATGCTCTTGTAGCAGTACCTCACCGCGCCCATTGGCAGTCAGTAGATTACAACGCCTTACATGGTGGTATTGAGCGCTGGTTCGAGCCAATGCAAGCGCCGTTAACTAGTAGCCCTGCTTGGAAATCATTATTACTTGGCATGGCGCATGTATTAAGTAGCCTCAAGCCAGTCAATACTTGGTTTGTCGAAGCGCATGAATTCAGAATTGATACCACCGATGGAATTGGTCGCCCAACACCTGAGGGTGCTCATCGTGACGGCCATGATTTTGTAGCAGTTTTTATATTAGATCGCGTTGGTATTAAGGGTGGTGAAACACGTGTCTTTGAAGCCAATGGTTCAGCTGGCTTGCGTTTTACGCTCAGCCAGCCTTGGTCTTTGTTGCTCATGAATGATGAGCGCATGATTCATGAATCCACTCCTATACAGCCGGTTGGAGCGCATGGCCATCGAGATACCTTAGTGCTGACTTATCGCTCAAATGGTTTCCAGGACTCCCCAAATGGTGGGCAGCAGTAAGTCTGACTTACTGCACTTCATCCGGATATGAGCACTCTTTATCGGGTTGGTTGTGCCGCTGGATTTTCTGGTGATCGCCTCGGTGTTGCTCGAACCATCGTAGATGAATTCTTAAGATTGGGCGAGCCCGCTTGTTTGATCTTTGAGAGTTTGGCTGAAAGAACTTTAGCGCTTGCTCAGCTGGATCGTCGACAAAATCCTGCGCTTGGCTTCGAGCCTTTGTTAGCAGAAATGCTGGAACCCATCCTAGCCGATTGTTTGTTAAATAATATTCCAATTGTCGGCAACTTTGGCGCTGCCAATCCTGAGGGCGCTGCATCCCTCATTGCGAAGCTGGCTAAAGCTCAAGGTTTCCCATCCATCAAGATAGCGATTGTGAGGGGCGATGAGATTTCTGCCTCAGTTTTTATGGCTTGTCTCGATCAGCAGAGCCAAGAAGCTTTATCTAATAGTAGCCTCGTCAGTGCGAATGTGTATTTAGGTGCCCGCGAAATTGCGGATGCATTGAATGATGGAGCGCAAGTAGTGGTCACTGGGCGGGTTGCTGATCCCGCGCTCACAGTTGGGCCCTTGATGGCCCATTTCAAAAAATCTTGGAGTGATTGGAATTTTTTAGCTCAGGCAACGATGGCTGGGCACCTGCTTGAATGTGGTGCTCAAGTTACGGGCGGTTACTTTGCAGATCCCGGGGTAAAAGATGTTCCAGGCTTAGCTAGTGTGGGATTTCCAATCATTGAATTTGATGAGTTTGGAAACTGCTACGTTACCAAGGCTCCCAATACTGGTGGCGTGGTGAGTCTCATGACCGTAACTGAGCAACTTCTCTATGAGGTCCATGACCCGGCTCGCTATCTCACGCCGGATGTGATTGCGGATATCAGCCAAGCCCAATTAGAGCTTACCGGAGAGAATAAGGTTTTACTCAACAAGGTATTGGGTCATGAAAAGCCCGCTACCTTGAAGGCAAATATTTGTATTGATGGTGGTTGGTTGGCTGAAGCGGAAATTTCTTATGCTGGCCATCATGCTTATGAGCGTGCCCAATTGGCGGCCCAGATTATTCGCGAGAGATTGTCGGATATATTGGATTTAAGGATTGACTATATCGGGTCTGCAAGCGTATTTCCAAGTGAAGATGGCAGTGGACCATCTTTCAGGGCGCAAGGCGGGTTTGAAGATATTCGACTACGTGTTGCTGCGGCTCATATGAATAAAGTGATTGCTAATCAGCTTTGTCGAGAGTTAACGGCGCTCTATACCTGCGGACCAGCGGGAGGCGGTGGCGTGCGCACTAGTCTGCGGCCTCGTTTAAATACTTTGGTGGCTTATGTGCCTCGTGATCTAGTGAAATCCTCTTATGAATTCTTTGCGGGTGAACAATGAATTTAACTAAGACAAGAGTCCCCTTGTATGAATTGGCTCATGCGAGAACTGGCGACAAAGGGAATCGCTCAAACATTAGTGTGATTGCTTATCGGCCTGAAGATTTTGCCATCTTACTCAGAGAAGTGACAGCTGAAAAGGTGCGTGAACACTTTTCGTTTCGAAAGCCTACAGCCGTGCAGCGATATGAATTGCCAAATTTATGCGCACTGAATTTTGTGATGGATGATGTGTTGGAGGGCGGAGTCAATCTATCTCTCAATCTCGATACCCACGGCAAAAGCCTTTCTTATTGGCTCTTAGCGATGGAGATCGATCCGAGTTGAATGGATTACTCAGCCTCCATACCGGCATCTTTAATTGCCTTAGCCCACTTCACAGTTTCAAGTTTGATTTTCTTGTCCAGCATTTCAGGGCTGCCAGGTTGAGATTCAAATCCCAATGAAGCAAAGCGATCGACTAGATCTTTTGATTTAGCTGCCTCGTTAATAGCTTTGTTGAGTTTTGCTACAACATCCTTAGGCATGCCGGCCGGACCGAAAGCTGCAAAAAATGCAATCAACTCATAGTTTTTAATTCCCAATGATTCATTGACTGTTGGCAACTCAGGGATAGCAGGCGAGCGTTTGAGAGAAGTCACTGCAAGACCGCGCACCTTACCAGCTTGGACTTGTGGGAGCATTACTGCAAAGTCTGCAGTAAACATATTGACCTGACCGCCAATCAAATCTGTCATCGCATTAGGCCCGCTCTTATAAGAGATTCCAGTCATCTTGATACCAGTAACGCTGGCCAAAATTTCTGAGGAAACGCGTTGGGAGGTGCTGGCATAAGCAAAAGTCATTTTCCCTGGATCAGTTTTTGCTAAAGCAACAAAGCCACCAAGTGTTTTAGCTGGCACATCATTATTAACGGCCACGATCAGGGGTACAGACCCAAAATAACCAATGGGCGTAAATGCAGTGTCTTGGTTATAAGGTAAATTTTTGACAAGACTTTTCAGTGCCGCATTCGTACTGTTAGTGCCAAAGAGGAGAGTGTAGCCATCTGCAGGCGCTTTAGCGACAACATCTGCGCCAATCATCCCGTTTGCACCAGGCCTGTTTTCAATCACCACTGGCTGACCTAAGGTCTCAGCCATTTTGACTGCGAAGGCTCGACCAATTTGATCGGTGGCGCTCCCTGCTGCAAAAGGCACAATCGCTTTAATGGGTTTATTGGGGTAGCCATCTGCTAAAACGATGTTGCTTGTCAGTAGCAGCAAGAAGGCTGCGCAGCATTGAATAAAACGATTATGGGTGTATTGGGTATTCATGGGGTCTCCATCTTATTTTGCCTAGTGTAGCGGTTCTTGACCCTGTTGGGGCGAGTAGAATGAACAGTCTTTTAGTGAGCCCCTATGCGCTTTCGATCCGCTGGATATACCCCTCTTATGCTTATGGCGCAGACTTGTGCGCTCTTAGGCTTTGCTTGTTATGCGGTGGTGTTAACCCCTTTGCAAGACGAGTGGCAACTTAGTAATTTCCAATCAGGCTTAATCGCTAGCGCATTCTTCTTTGGTTATATGTTGGCCGTACCTCTAGCCACTGCCTTGACGGATCGAGTGGATGCACGCAAGGTGTATTTAGTCGGAGGCATCTGTGCAACCTGTGGATTATTGGGAATGGGTTTATTTGCCCATAATTTCTACACGGCATTATTTTTTATGGCGCTCAATGGTGCAGGCCTAGCTGGCACCTATATGCCAGGCCTCAAAATTTTGTCTGATCGCATCCAGTCTGGAGAGCTCACACGACATATCGCGTTTTATACCGCTTTCTTTGGCATCGGCACTGGCTTTTCTTATCTATGTTCCGGATGGATATTGCATAGCTTTGGTTGGCGCTATGTATTTTCTGTGATTGCTATGGGGCCATTCGCTGCATTGTTAATTGTGTGGCTATTGATTCCGCCACTGCAGCATCAAAAGTGGAGTGGCCCATTACGCATTCGCATGCGCGATATTTTCCCCTTGGATAAATGGCGTTTAGTGCTCCAGGATAAAAAGGCTTCAGGATTCATTTTTGGTTACACAGCCCATTCTTTAGAGTTGTTTGCTTCTAGAAGTTGGATTGTGGCCTTCTTTGGTTTATGCGCAGCAGTCTCTGGAGAAGCTTTCTTCCTAACTGCTACTACTTTAGCGGGTGTGATTAATTTCTGTGGAGTGCCATCCTCCATTTTGGGTAATGAGATTGCTTTGCGTATAGGGCGTCAGAAATGGGTATGTTTTGTGATGCTTATGAGTGCAGTGATGGGTATTGCCTTGGCTTGTTCCACTGGGAAATCATGGTGGTTAATTGTTGCTCTAGCGATTGGGCATGCCATTTTCATTATGGCGGACTCCGCCACACTCACTGCGGGCTTGGTGACTAGCGCTCAGGAAAACATTAAAGGCGCAGCAATGGGTTTGCATTCCTTAATGGGTTTTGGCGGCGGATTACTCGGTCCAGCAATCTTTGGATTTGTGTTGGATTTAACAGGTTCTAGAACTTCTCAGATCTCTTGGGTTTGGGCATATGTAGCAGTAGTGATTTGGGGTGTGCTGTTCGTAATATATGAGCGCCGCAATGGCTGGGTTGGGCAAAAGCCGACATCATGAGCAAGAGTTTGAATAGTATTTGCTATCACTGTGGAAGTTCATTGCTTCCCAATGAGGCTTACTCTACAGATTTGAATGGTGTCTCAAGATCATTTTGTTGTGCTGGGTGCATGGCAATTGCGCAAACAATTCATGGTGAAGGCTTAGAAGTCTTTTATGCAAGACGGGTGCAATCGAGCGATAAGCCATCTGCATACCTTGCCTCTGATCAAATCCCTGCCAAGCTGTTGCCGTATGATGATCCATCATTGCTGGGTCGCTTCACTCGTCCGGTCGGTGATGAGGGCGATCTTGAAACAACGCTACGTCTTGAGAAAATCAGGTGTGCTGCGTGTGTTTGGTTATGCGAGCAACACTTGCGCCGTAGCCCTGGAGTGCAAGACGTACAAATTAATTACGTCACGCAAAAGATGAAGATTATTTTTTCACCAAAGCAGGTTAGCTTGGCAAGACTTCTTTTTGAAATTGAGCGCATTGGCTATGAAGCTTGGCCATTCGAACCATCACTTTCTGTTGAGAGATCCAAGAAGGAAAAGCGCCAATTACTCACTAGGCTTGGGGTTGCTTTATTAGGAATGATGCAGGTCATGATGTATGCGTGGCCATCATACGTTGGCGCCAATGACATCACGGTTGAATACGATTTACTATTGGGCTGGACGAGTTGGGTGCTGACAGTGCCAGTGATGCTGTATTCAGCAGGGCCAATTTTTCAGGCTGCGTGGCGCAGTGTTCAATCGTTTAGGCAAACCCACATGTTGGGTATGGATGTGCCGATCGCACTAGCTTTGGCGCTGGCATTTATTGCGGGCACGATCAATTTAGTGACAGGATCCGGTCAAAGTTATTTTGATTCGATCACCATGTTTGTTGCTTTCATTTTGGCAGCGCGTTATGTTGAATTACTCGCAAGACAAGATGCACAGGGAGGTGCCGAGGCCTTAGCTAAACAACTTCCTGCAACGTGCGAACGCGTGCTGGATTACCCACAGGCTCAGCAGATTGAATTGGTTCCTGTTGTGAACTGTATGCCCGGTGAAATATTGAGAGTCTCTCCAGGTGAGGTGGCGCCAGCTGATGGCATGTTGATTGCCTGTGAAAGTTCGGTAGACGAGTCTCTCTTAACTGGTGAATCAAAACCAATCGATAAAAAGATTGGTGATCGTATTTATGCGGGGACTCACAATATTCTCAATCCCCTCATCATGAGAATAGATGCGGTAGGGCAGTCCACCAGAATTGCTGGCATTGCTTCTTTACTCGATCAAGCCTTGTTAGCAAAACCATTGATGGTGAGTCTTGCAGAAAAGTGGGCCGGCTATTTTGTGGGCTTCTTATTGCTCTGTGCTTTCTTATCATCAGCAATCTGGCTGTATATCGACCCTAGCAAAGCATGGACAGTTTTAGTAGCCGTCTTGGTAGCAAGCTGCCCTTGCGCCCTATCGCTTGCCGTGCCAACAGCGATGGCCGCAGCGCAGGGCGCTGTTACCAGACTCGGTCTATTGATTGTTCGTGGGCATGTGATGGAGGGCTTGATTAAAGCAAGTGATCTTGTGCTCGATAAGACTGGCACCTTAACCATGGGTCAACCTGAGCTGAAAGAGATTGTGAATCTTCGCCCTGGGTATCGCCGTGAAGAGGCTTTGGCTTTAGCAACTGCTCTTGAGGGAGGTCAGCGACATCCTTTGGCGCTCTCCTTGCTACGTGCCGCTGAACTTGAAAATCTCTCACTGCCAGTTTTATCCGGGCCCGTGATAAATCAACTCGGTAAAGGTTTGAGTTCTGGGGCCTATCGCTTGGGTAGCTCAAGCTGGATTGGTGCACATCAAGAGCTTCAGACTGAGCAATATGGTCAGGTGCACTTAGCTGACGAGCAAGGACTGATTGCGAGTTTTATCTTTCTAGATACACCAAGAGTCGGTTTACAAGATTTTTTATCAGCCGTGCGCGCAAGAAATATTACTGTGCACTTGGTCTCAGGAGATGATCCAGCAACAGTCGCTTGGTGGGCTCAAAAAGTGGGTATTGAAAGTTATCAAGGTGGATGCACACCTGAAGATAAGTACGACTATATCGAGCGATTACAAAGTGCAGGGCGCTTTGTGTGGGCAATTGGTGATGGTGTGAATGATGCCCCTTTGTTAGCTCGTGCCGATATCTCTATTGCGGTTGGTGCTGGTGCTCCACTTGCTTCTGCTGGTGCGGATGCGATTTTGACGGCGAGCTCTCTAACGCCATTGGCAAAAATATTATTACTAGCCGATAAAACCCAAATGGTCATTAAAGAGAATCTGTTGTGGGCTTTGATATACAACTTAGTAGCCATTCCGGCGGCAATGATGGGTTTGGTAAATCCTTGGATCGCCGGAGTCGGTATGTCTTTATCTTCCTTGGCTGTCACATTAAATGCTTGGCGTCTGAGAAAGCCTTAGACTTGAGAGATGGAAAGCTTATTTTTACTCATCCCCATATCTTTACTTTTGGTAGGTTTTTTGGTCTGGATTTTGAATTGGTCGATTAAAAGCGGTCAATTTGATGACCTAGATGGGCCAGGTCAGGCCATCTTGATGGACGATGATCTGCCTAAGGCGGATAAAGTCCACGATCCCGCTCAAAAAGCCTGAGTTTGAGCTTGTTTGGGGTTTATGGGGGGTAAAACCAATCTCTTTTTGATGTAGATCAAAACTCGTTATATAGCTTAATTCGATAATGAACCCAGTTCATTTGAATTATGTCGCTGTTTGGTCACAAAAAAGGAGAAACCATGGGACTTACCGTGGGGGGTAATCAAGATACCTTCAATTACAAGGTCGTCAGCCAATTCGCCATTGTTACGGTGCTTTGGGGCATTGTGGGCATGTTGGTGGGGGTTATCCTCGCTGCTCAGCTCATTTGGCCCGAAATCACTTTTAACATCCCTTGGTTAAGTTATGGTCGTTTGCGTCCATTACATACCAATGCAGTGATTTTCGCTTTTGGTGGATCAGCGCTCTTTGCAACGTCTTATTACATCGTGCAGCGTACCTGCCAAGCGCGACTCTTCTGTGACAAATTAGCCGCCTTTACATTCTGGGGTTGGCAAGCGGTGATTGTTTTAGCGGCTGTGACTTTGCCTTTAGGCCTTTCTACCTCTAAAGAGTATGCAGAATTAGAGTGGCCAATTGATCTTCTGATTACTGTCGTTTGGGTGGCATACGCTGTGGTGTTCTTTGGGACCATCATGAAGCGCAAAACGAAACATATCTATGTTTCTAACTGGTTCTTTGGCGCTTATATTCTGACGATCGCAATTCTCCATATTTTCAACAATCTCGAGATGCCTGCAAGCATGTGGAAATCCTATTCAGCATATGCTGGTGTTCAGGATGCCATGGTGCAGTGGTGGTATGGTCACAACGCAGTTGGCTTCTTCTTAACCACCAGCTTTTTAGGCATGATGTATTACTTCATTCCAAAGCAAGCTGAGCGTCCAATCTACTCATATCGTTTGTCCATCGTCCACTTTTGGGCTTTGAACTTTACTTATATGTGGGCTGGCCCTCACCATCTGCAACACACCTCTTTGCCAGATTGGACTCAGTCTTTAGGCACTGTATTTTCATTGATTTTGTTGGCTCCTTCATGGGGTGGCATGATCAACGGCATCATGACTTTATCTGGCGCTTGGTATAAATTACGCCGTGATCCAATCTTGAAGTTCTTGGTGGTGGCTTTGTCTTTCTACGGCATGTCGACTTTCGAAGGATCGATGATGTCGATCAAGACTGTCAACAGCTTGTCCCATTACACAGACTGGACCATTGGTCACGTCCACTCAGGCGCTTTAGGCTGGGTTGCCATGATTACGATTGGTTCTCTCTATTACTTGATTCCACGCTTGGTTGGTCAAAAAGAAATGTATAGCGTGAAATGGATCGAGCTCCATTTCTGGATTGCAACGATTGGCGTAGTTTTGTACATTGCTGCGATGTGGATTGCCGGCGTGATGCAGGGTTTGATGTGGAGGGCCTTTGAGGCGGATGGTACTTTGACTTACAGCTTTGTTGAGTCTGTGAAAGCAACTTACCCCTTCTATGTGATTCGTTTAATGGGCGGTCTCTGTTATCTCAGCGGTATGTTCTTGATGGCTTACAACGTCTTCAAAACAGTCCAGGGTAAAACTTTTATCAATGCGCCGATTCCTTTGGCCACTGCTAACCACTAAGAGGAGAAGAAAATGTCTACCGAAAATAAATTCTTTTCCCATGGAACGCTGGAAAAGAACGTGGGTTGGTTGATCATCGCGACAATTGTTGTTGTGTCGATTGCCGGCCTAGTTCAAATCGTTCCCTTATTTTTCCAGCACTCCACGACAGAGCCTAGCCCTGGCGTTGTGCCTTACACAGCATTGCGTTTAGCTGGACGTGACATTTATCAGCGTGAAGGTTGCGTAGGTTGTCATTCCCAGCAGATCCGTACCCTTCGTTCAGAAGTAGAGCGTTACGGTCCCTACTCTTTAGCCGGTGAGTCTGTATATGATCATCCTTTCCTATGGGGTAGCAAACGTACTGGTCCAGATTTAGCCCGCGTTGGTGGTCGCTATTCAGATGCATGGCATCAGATTCATTTGAATAATCCACGCGATGTCGTTCCTGAGTCGAATATGCCTGCGTATCCTTGGCTTGCTAAGAACAGCGCTAATGCTGACACCATTGCGTCCCATATGGTGGCAATGCGTCGTTTAGGTGTGCCATATACCGATGAGCAGATTGCTAATGCACCTAAAGAGCTCGAGGGTAAAACTGAACTTGATGCATTGGTTGCATACCTTCAGGGCATGGGTATCTCGCGTCGATACATCACTGTTGATGAAGTTGTTGCGAAGTAATTGCTAATATTTTTAATTTAAAGCTATATAAATCAAATGGAACAGATCACACCTTACCTCTCAGCATTTTCAACATTAATTGGCATTATCTTTTTTGTGGGAATTGTTTGGTGGGCCTGGTCTCCAAAGAGGCAGTCAGAAAACAAAGCCTCAGCGGAGCTTCCATTTGATCTTCCGGATGAATTTAGTAAGGACAAATCATGAGTGACTTTCTTGGTGGCGGCTGGAGTACCTATATCGCCTTAGTGGCATTGCTTGGTATTTTTTGGTGTATTTGGTTGTTATTCTCCCAACGCAAGGCGAAGGTTATTCATACGGCCGACGGTGCGGTTGCAGATACAGGCCATGTTTGGGATGATGATTTACGCGAGCTCAATAATCCCTTGCCAGGCTGGTGGAAGTGGATGTTCCTGATCTCTTGCATCTTTGGTTTGCTGTATTTGGTTTTGTATCCAGGATTAGGTTCATTCCCAGGTATCTTGGGCTACAGCACTGATGGCGCCCTGATGAGCTCTATGACGACAGCCAATGATGAGTTAAAGCCTGTTTATGCTAAGTACGTGAAGATGGATGTAGTACAAGTTGCAGCCGATCCAAAAGCGCGTGAAATGGGTCAACGCCTTTTCTTGAACTCTTGTGCTCAGTGCCATGGTTCTGATGCTGGTGGAGCAAAAGGCTTTCCTAACTTAACGGATGGTGACTGGCTCTATGGTGGCTCACCAGAGAACATCAAGACAACCATTACTAATGGTCGCGGTGGTGTGATGCCTCCATTCCCACAATTGGATAGCAAGCAAATCGTTGATGTAGCCAATTATGTTCGTAGCCTTTCTGGACTTCCTGCTGATGACTTAAAAGCGGCGCGTGGCGCTGAAGTATTTAAAGCCAATTGCGTAGCTTGTCACGGTGCAGATGCCAAGGGCAATATTGCTCTGGGATCGCCGAACTTGACTGATAAGACTTGGTTGTACGGTAGCTCCGAAGCCACCATTGTTGAAACGGTGACCAAGGGTCGTACTGCAATGATGCCTGCTCAGGACAAAGTATTAAGTCCTGAGAAGATTCAATTATTAACTGCTTATGTGTGGGGTCTATCTAACAATAAGCCAGCACCAGCAGCTAAGTAGTCGTGTCTGATTCGCCAGTTGGGAAGCCTATTCCCATTAACGTCATAGAGGAATCCCTCTACGAGGTTCGAAGCAAGATTTATCCACGTTCTGTTAGCGGGCTCTTTGCCCGCTGGCGGTATGTGCTGGTTATCGCTACCCAGCTGCTGTTCTATGGCCTGCCTTGGGTTAGTTGGAACGGTCGCCAGGCAATTCTCTTTGATTTAATTCAGCGTAAGTTTTATATCTTTGGCTTAGTTCTCTGGCCACAGGATGTGATCTATCTGACGCTCTTGCTGATTCTTTCAGCATTGGCACTCTTTCTGTTTACAGCAGTCGCTGGCCGTTTGTTCTGTGGCTATGCTTGCCCGCAAACTGTCTATACCGAAATCTTCATGTGGATCGAGCGCAAGATTGAAGGCGATCGTTTTGCGCGCATTCGTTTAGATGGTGAGGAGTGGCCTTGGGGTATTCGTAAGTGGCGTATCAAAATTACGAAGCATGTGATTTGGCTTTTAGTGGCTTTCTGGACTGGCTTCACCTTTATTGGTTACTTCACGCCAATTGAGACTTTAGGCACCGCCATCGTCCATTTAGCGCTTGGCCCATGGCAGTTATTTTGGCTGTGCTTTTATAGTTTTGCTACCTGGGGCAATGCAGGCTTTATGCGTGAGCAAGTCTGTAAATATATGTGCCCCTATGCACGCTTCCAAAGCGTAATGGTGGATAAAGATACTTTCTTGGTGACCTACGATAAAGTGCGTGGTGAGCCTAGAGGTAGCCGAAGTAAATCGGCCGATCAACAATCTTTAGGTTTGGGTGATTGCGTTGATTGCAGTATTTGCGTGCAGGTTTGTCCAACCGGTATTGATATTCGGGATGGCTTGCAATATATGTGCATCGGCTGTGGCGCATGTATTGATGCTTGCGATCAGGTCATGGAAAAAGTGGAGTATCCAAAGGGCTTGATCCGATATACAACAGAACGCGCGATTGAAGATAAAGAATCGAATCAAAGTGCCATTAGGCATATCTTGCGTCCTCGAGTGTTAATTTATGCCGCCTTCATTACTGTTTTAACTGCTGCATTCTTGTTTTCGTTGATGACGCGCAATCCATTGCGAGTGGATGTGATGCGTGACCGCGGTGCTTTGGCGCGTGAGGTGGATGGGGTGCGTATTGAAAATATCTACCGCATTCAAATCATGAACGCTTCTGAGCATTCAATGAAGGTTGCAGTGAAGGCATCTGGTTTGAAAGACTTGAGGATTTTGAATTCTCAAGGCAAAGAAATTACGGAGATTGCAGTGGGTCCAGCAAGTAATCAGCTTTTGCCCGTGAAGATTAGCACTACGATTGGTGAGAATGATCCGGGAAATTATCCGATTCATTTTGATGTAATCGCGCAGGAGATGGACGGTGATAAACCTATCTTGAGAACTCGCGAAGAAAAATCCACTTTTATTATTCCCCGTTAGACTTAAGGGCGGATTAGGGAGATATGAATATGACAGATCAGCAGACAATGAAACCGTGGTGGAAGCAGTTATGGCCTTGGTTATTAATTAGCGGTCCGGCAGTGGCGATGGTGGGTTGTGCCATCACTATTTGGTTGGCAGTCAATCTATATGCCGATAAACCACTGCGTGACGGTGTTGTGAAGCAAGGCCTAAAGGTCGAACAGGTCGCAAAATGAAATACCGCCTCTTGATTTGGATCATGTGGCCATCCTTCCTGGTAGCAGGATTGGCTGAGGGCTTATTGTTCAGCGTGGTCCATCCCTCTGAACTTTTATTCTTTGGCCACCATCCTGATATTTCTGATGAGGGGATCTACACCCTTGGATTCTTTGTTATCTGGATGTTCTGTGCATTCTCGAGCGCTTTAACTGCTTATATTTTGCCGGGGATAGAAGCTCCCGCAGATGGCAAGCCGGTCGACCGCGGCTTAATTTAAGCTTTTTTTAGTTGGGCCTCAGGACTGCAGGCGCTGCCGCCTCGATCTGGATTTGGGGAGCCAGCTAATTCGTATAAGCCATTCATATCGATCAGCTTGATATGACGTTGTTTGATTTGAATCAAACCAGCCTCAGAAAACCGAGAAAGCATTCTGCTAACAGTCTCAATCTGAATGCCTAAATAGCTGCCGATCTCCACGCGACTCATGCGTAAATCAAATTCATTATTGAGGTAACCACGCGCAGCTAAACGTTGCGATAAATTCAAGAGGAAAGCAGCTAAGCGCTCTTCGGCACGCATCGTTCCTAGCGAGAGAAGGTGACGTTGATCTTGAGTAAGCTCACGACTCATGATTTTATGAAACTGTTGCTGCAGTACTGGTATCTGTTGGGCTAAATCTTCAAAAGCATCATAGCGAATGATGCAGACTTCACTTTCTTCCAGCGCAATTGCGTCTGATTGATATTGACTTTCACCAATACCGTCTAAACCTAAGATCTCACCAGGCAAATGAAAGCCAATGACTTGTTGGCGACCGTCCTGGAGGCAGTACTCAGTTTTGAGGGTGCCAAAGCGAACGCTATAAACAGCGCTGAGCGGATCACCATGGCGATAGAGACTTTCACCTTTTTGTAGATGAACTCTTTCTTTGACTAGTGCATCAACTCTGCTGACGTCGATAGCGCTTAGACCAACAGGTAGACAAAATTGCCCTAAAACGCAAACTGAACATTTGCTGTTTGGGGAGTCTGAGGTCGTGTAATTCATATTGGGTCTAATTATGAGACCAGTTTATTCTATTGGGGTGATTACTAAGCCTTTTCTTCCCTGTTTTATCGCCCTTCAATGCTGACGGTAAGCCTCCTATTGGCCATTTTTTTGGGCTCCTTGGTGAGTGGTTGGCACTGCGCCCTGATGTGTGGTGGTATTGCGGCTGCGATAGAGCGCCCAGCCGTGGTTTCAGCTCGCATTAACAGTCGGTCAGAACTCTTTTTCCTCCAATTAATCATGCACTTAGGACGTTTGACGACCTATATGCTCCTTGGGACCCTAGCTGCTTGGGTGGGGGTGGTTATCTGGCAACAAGACCTTATCCCTCTCCAGCGCCCTCTATACGCCTTTACTGCCCTTATTTTGGTGTGGATGGGGATTCGTCTGTTATGGAGGGGGCGAGCCACTCAGGCCTCTCCAGGTAGGTGGTTTGGGGCAAAAATAGCAAGCTATTGGGCCCGTTACTTTGGGCAAATGGCTAGCCGCCCCTCGCGGTGGTTTAGTGGGATGCTCTGGGGCTTGGTTCCATGCGCCCTGGTCTATAGCGTTCTTCCCTTAGCTTTTCTATCGGGTGACGTATTGACTGGTGCCGCCTTAATGCTTGTCTTTGGTTTGGGCACATTGCCGAACCTATTGCTGATCTCAAAATTTTCAGCAGCTTTGACTCAGTTTGGTCATTACGCTTGGGTGCGGTATTTGTCTGCTGCCCTGTTTTTGATGGCTGGAGGATTTGGGCTTTATCGAGCTTGGGTTTTGCCTGAAGCTTTATTAAAGGGTGGTTTTTGTTTTTCTTAGAGGGACTTGGTGGCTGCCTGAATACCTAAACTGAGATCAGGATATAAACAGTCAGCGTTTATCTTGTCCAATAAGCCGCTGCGTTCAGCTACATCATGAGGCTGGTGAGCTAAGCCACAAATAATCAATTTAATGCAGGCAGCATCGCATAGATATTTCAATTCCATAATGGTGTCCATGCCGGACGCATCCACGTAGATCACATTTTTTAAGTCGAGTATTAAAGTTTCGCTCGGTAAATTTTTCTCTATACTTTCTAGCAACTGCACTGCGCCAAAAAATATAGCGCCATAGATACGGTAGGCATCAATTTCCCCTGCTCGATTTTCTAGTACTGGAAAATCTTTCAGATCAGCAGGCTCGCAACGAGACAGACTAGAAATTCGGTAGATGAAAGTGATAAATGCAAGCAGCAGACCTATCTCCACTGCCACTGTCAAATCCAGAATCACTGTTAACCCGAAGACACACAGCATCGTGAATCGATAAGCGAGACGAAATTGTTTCAAATCAAAAAATTTACTCCACTCACCCATATTCCAGGCGACGTACATCAGAATGGCGGCAAGACTGGCTAGGGGGACATTCTTTGCGAGAGGCGCTGCAAATAAAATGACTAGTAGCAGAGTGAGTGCATGCACGATACCCGCAAGCGGTGTGCTGCCACCGCTTTGCAGATTGGTTACCGTTCGGGCAATTGTTCCGGTTGCTGGCATGCCGCCGAAGAACGGACTCACTAAATTGGCAATGCCTTGGGCCATTAACTCTTGGTTTGGCTCATGACGAGCATGGATCATGCCGTCAGCCACTCTAGCGCAGAGTAGCGATTCAATCGAGCCAAGCAAGGCAAGGGTGAGGGCGGGCATGATGACAAATTGTGCTGTGTCCCAGCTCACAGGGATCCATTGAAAATGGGGGAGACCGGAAGGTAGCCCCCCAAAACGACTACCAATCGTATCCACAGGAAGATCCATCATCGATGTCATGATGGTTGCTAGTACCATTGCAACCACCGTGCCAGGTAGGTGACTTAACCAGCCTAGATGACTTTGAAATTTCCTCCAGAAGATTAGCAAGCATAGACTTCCTGTTGCTAAAGCAAGTGCAATCAGATTCACTGTATCGGCTGCGCTATAAAGCGCTTGAATGCTGCCAAAGAAATTGGCTGGCATTTTTGGGATAGCTAGACCAAAAAAATCTTTAATCTGAGACAGTCCAATTAGGAAGGCAATGCCATTAGTAAAGCCAATAATGACGGCAATAGGGATAAATCGGACTAGAGTGCCAAGGCGAAGTAGCCCCATGGCAAACAGAAATACGCCCGACATGGCGGTGGCTAGTAATAGGTTGGCCACACCATAGCGGTCGACAATACCGTACACAATCACGATGAAGGCACCAGCAGGACCACCAATTTGTACGCGACTGCCACCCAATAGTGAAATGAGTCCACCAGCAATAATGGCGGTGAAAATACCCCCC
>NZ_JACVPS010000012.1 GCF_018881755.1 Polynucleobacter finlandensis
TAACTACAGGGGATATATAACCGATTTGATTAATAACACCCTATTTTAGATTTCAAACAATTAAATTAATAAACCAAAGCACTTAGACAAAAAAGAAAAGTGAAGCACACCAATTCAGCTTTTTCCCCATATGCCATTGGCACAGATTAGGCTATTGCTGAGCTTTCTGCCCATCACTACAAAGGATATGTAAGCAATGAATTAAATAATAGAAATTTGAGGGCAATTGATTAAATATTTTTAATTGCGTCATTATTTTCATCCTTAAAAACCAACATACCAAAACACTTATCCCACAGTTTGATCTCACAATTAGCAACGAGTAGTAGTTCAGGGAGACTCCAAAAGACTTTGCTCAATGAGTTTGCCTTCTACTGTTGCTAGCGTTGCCTATGTTTTCTATGGCAAAAGAAAGCCTTTACTTGCACGCTCAATCCCGCAAGTTTTCCCAACTATGGGTAAATCTCACAACTTTGTTCTATAGGGCCATTTCCCCCTATTCGGATCGCTTCATGGCCAATTCAAGGCTCCATTGCCCTATCCCCATTTACTCCACAGCCCATAAATGCTCCAACTATGGTGTAAATCTCATAACTTTGATTTCATCTTGTTGTAAATCTAATAACTTTGACTTTGACTTTGCGGGTTCACATGACTGCATTCGCTTTACCGCGTAAGAACTAGCGACTTGTCGCTTTAGTTCTTCGGCGGAACGACTTGCCCGAGCGGATAGCAGGCATGGGGAAGGCCCTTGCGGTCTTGGGCAATCGCCCCGACTTAGTGAGCCCGCCTGGGCGACCTAAGGAGTCACCGAGAGAACAAAGAGCACTCAGTCAAGTGGTAAGGGGAAGGTCTCGGGCCAATGCAATGCAGCCCTAGGCGAGGGTCTTTACTCGCCTATAGACCGTGGGGATGACTGACGGAGTCATCCTCTACCCTATCCAAGGCAGGACATTTTGCATAATGACTAGTTATGCGAGGTAACTATCAATATTCTCATCCACCCTACCCTACGCATAATTCGTCGATTATGTAATTTGGGCAGCCGTCTTGATCTGCTAGCGCATGCTCATTTACCAACTATCGATCGGGTAATTAAAGGTATCGATTTCAAGTTGGGGATATCCAAAAGACTTAATAAAGACCAACTAGGAATCGGGAGATGAATACTTTCCGAATGGAAAGTAGATAGCGTGCGTGATTTTGCAAAAGACGGATCCCTCAAAGGGAGACGGATTGTTCAGAAGGAGTCTCGTCAATGATTTGAGTTTGGCTACCGGCGGGAGACAAACTCAAATTATGCAACCGAGCGACTGGCTAGGAATTAACACTGCTAGCAGGATGAGATCAACAGATCGAGGACTGCGGAAAGGTCAACTTGGGGTCTTCCAAGGATCGGGCGGCGCAGATGGGATTCGAGGTTCAGCGTCAGCTACTTTGGAGGGGAATACTGGGCATATTTTAGGGGCCTAATTCCCAGGGGTGTCAGGATAAGGTACAGGGGCAGATTCCCGTGACCATGTCAGGATAAGAAGAAAACAAAAATTGCCTCTCTTGAGAGCCTTTTTTAGGGGCCTAATTCCCGGGGGAGTGTGGATAAGGTACTGGTGCAATTTCCCGTATTAGGGTGCGGATAAGAAGAAAACAAAAATTTCCTCGCTTTAGAGTCTTGTTGATAGGGCAAATATCCGAGTAATTCCCGGGGGAGGTTGGATAAGGTACTGGGGCGATTTCCCGCTACCGAGGTTGGATAAGAAGGAAGTTAGGAAGTGGCGGCTTTTCACCCTCCAGATGCCACTCAAGACGTTGAGAAGTAGCAAGGTTGCGGCTCTTTTTGGATCTGATGTGCTGACCTTGCAATTGTTTGAGAGTGCTTAGATCGCGTTTAAAAGCTCCGCTTCTCCTTCCTTGGAACTGGTTTCATTCCAGTAGCTATGAGCCCTTATTGCCGTTTTTTATATGTCTCTTGCAAAAGCTTCGCTGGAGGTCTTATTAGAAGCTGATGATTGTTCGATGATTTGGTGATGATTACGTGATGATTATTGTATTTCGATCAATAACTGGCTTTTATAGGTCTTTTCATTGGACTTTCCTAATTAAGTACAGAAATTCTTAAAGTTGCGATTAAGGTTCCAGCCAACAGCATTCCAAAATATGCTGGGAAATAAAAGAGTGCCCCGCTGCCCTAGCTAAGGCGGAAATTACCCGCTTACTTGCATCAGTCTTTAAGCAGGCTTTATTTATATTTTATTAAGGACAACTTCCCACGCTGTCAGATCGAAATAAGCAACACCAAACATCTCAGTTATGTGACTTATAAAATAAATTTGAATAAATCGATAGAAACATGATGGTTATTCGTTTTTGTTTACATCTCAGGGAATTAAATTCACTTTCCAAGAATTTACTAATCGCAATATTTATTTTTCTTTTGCCCTAACTTAAATTGTTTTCGTAGCGGAGAATGGTTTTTATGAACTCAAGAAACCAAATCCCGAGCAAAAAAAATCTCACTCTTGTGGATATAGCTAAACAAATAACTTCGGAAAATAAGAAATGTTTTTAACCATTTTAGAGTTGAGGGAGCTAACTGGAAAAATTCAACGTAATGCACAAGTATGTGTTCTGCGTTTCATGGGAATTGAACATACATTACGGCCTGATGGTAGCGTCGTCGTGCTGAGGTTATATATCGAGCAATTACATGGTTTGAGTGAACCAAAGACTCGAAATACAAAACCTATTGAGCCAAATTGGAGTTTAATTTAAATGTCAACACCAAGAAATAAGGAGAACAAAGGACTCCCGGCACGCTGGAGGAGCGTTCATGGTGCCTTTTATTTTCAAGTACCTCCAGGCCAAGAAGCGAGTTGGGATGGAAAAAAATTATTTAGACTTGGAAAATCTTTGACAGAAGCGTACAAAAAATGGGCCGAACGCTTTGTTAGTCCGGATAAAGCGCAAACCATAGGTGAGTTGCTAGACCGCTATCTCATAGAAGTTGTTCCAACTAAGGCCATTTCAAGTCATCAATCAAATCAAATTTGGATTAAACAAATCCGAGTAATCTTTGAACCCATAAAGTTAAAAGATATTCAACCTCAACACATTTATAAATACGTAGAGATACGCAGTAAAAAGAAATTAAATGAGAATGGCAGAACCACCGGGGGCGAAATAACCGCGCATCGCGAGATTGAAGTACTTTCTCATGCCTTTACTAAGGCAGTTGAATGGGGTTATATCAACCGTCATCCCTTTAAAAATGAAGTCCGCCTCAAGGGTGAAAATTCACGGGATAGATATATCGAGGATTGGGAGATTGTAGAAATGCTCCTAATGAAATCTCGCCGAAAAAAGGGGAGCGTCCGCGCAATCCAGGCATATATTCGGCTTAAGATCATTACTGGTATGGCCAGATCTGATCTTCTGCGCCTCACTATGTCCAACCTTAAAGAAGATGGCATCCACATCCAGCGCCACAAAACGGCTAAATCAACCGGTAAGCGTACGATTTACGCTTGGGATGCAGAGCTTAAGGATTGCGTAGAAAAGGCTAAGGCGGCTCGCCCTGCCCTGTCTGCGTTTCTATTTTGTAAGAGGGGTGGTCATGGCTATATTAATGAAGAAACGGGCAAGGCAGATGGATGGGATTCAATGTGGCAACGATTTTGTGCTCGCGTACTTAAGGAGACTAAGGTTGAAATAAAATTTACTGAGCATGATTTACGAGCAAAATGCGCTTCCGATGCCGAGACTTTGGAACATGCCAGGGCCTTATTAAGTCATGCCGATGCCAGAACTACTGACAAAATCTACCGCCGGAAACCCGAAAAGGTTGCATCTTTAGGCGCCCAAAAGGCATCTTAAACTTTATTTCAGTAGTACAAATTGCCTTCAGTAGTACAAAAGGTAAGGGCCCCCGACAGGAGGCCCTTATAGTTGGTGCGGCTGGCAGGAATTGAACCCACGACCCCTTGGTTCGTAGCCAAGTACTCTATCCAACTGAGCTACAGCCGCAACAGCCATAATTATGCCATGGAAGAGAAGAACTACATCACACCGGCTGGCCACGAACGCATTAGAAGCGAGCTTCTACAGCTCCTAAACCTTGATCGGCCGGAGGTTGTCAAGGTTGTCCACTGGGCCGCCTCCAATGGCGACCGGTCTGAAAACGGGGACTATATCTACGGAAAAAAGCGTCTGCGTGAGATCGATAGACGGATTCGCTTCCTCAATCAACGCCTGGAATTTGCCGTCATTGTTGACAATGCCGCCCGAAAAAAGGGTGAAGCAGATGCCGAGCAAGTCTTTTTTGGGGCAACCGTCACTTATGAGAATCTAGAGGGTCCTGAGCGCGGTAAAGAGACCACCATCACCATCGTGGGAGTGGATGAAGTCGACCTCGATCAAGGTCATGTGAGCTGGGTCTCCCCGATTGCCAAAGCCTTGATCAAAGCGCGCATTGGTGATTGCGTCAAAATTCAAACGCCGACCGGTCCTACTGAAATTGAAATTCTGGATGTGCAGTACAACTAAGAAGAACAGTGACTATACGGACCTAGTCCGAGTAACGCGCATCACATCCGGATTGGTGCGCAAACTGCGCATCACCTTCGAAAGATGCAGACGATCTGAAACTTGAATCGTAAAACGAATCGTGACAGAGTCTTCTTTGTAGCGATCTTCCATTGATACATTCATGATGTTTGAATCAGCAGCAGTCACGCTACTAGCAACACGTGCGAGAACGCCCTTACCTTGGCGTGTATCAATCGCCAGATCAACCTCAAACTCGCGGTTAACATCCTTGCCCCACTCCACCTCAACCCACTTGTCACCATCTTTTGAGAGCATCCGTAAGGCAACAGGGCAATCATTTGCATGAATTTGCAGTCCCTCGCCTTTGCCTAAGTAGCCGATGATGTTATCGCCCGGAATCGGATGGCAACAGCTTTGGAAGCTCATCGAGTTACCCTCGCGCCCATCGACCAAAATGGCCTGACGCTGGTGGTGATGGGGGATTGATTCTTGCTGTGGTGAAACCCAGTCGCCCGCACCAAGGCGCATTTGCTCGCCGCCACCTTCGTCGTTAATCAAAATATTTAACCGAATTGCTAGCTCTTGGGGCGAACGACGTCCCAAAGCGATATTGACGCAGGCTTCTTCACGAGTCTTGTCACCTGTCCAATGCATGAGCTTCTCCCAAACTTCAGGAGTGAGCAAACCAGCATCGACGCCTTGTTGACGTAATGCACTAGCTAATAGACGCTCACCAAGCTGCAAAGATTCTGCGTAATGCTTGGTTTTTAAGGAATGCCGAATTGAGGCGCGAGCCTTACCGGTACGAACAAATGCCAACCAACCTGGATTGGGTTGTGAGTTGGCAGAGTTCACTACTTCGATAATGTCGCCGTTCTTTAACTCGCTGCGCAAAGGTAATTGCATGCCGTTAATTTTGACCGCCACGCAGGTATTACCCAAATCACTATGAATGGAATAAGCAAAATCGAGCGCAGTAGCACCGCGTGGCAGAGCCCGAATCTGACCCTTGGGGGTAAAGACATAAACAGCATCAGGGAACAAATCAATCTTGACATGTTCTAAGAATTCTTGAGAGTCACCGCTACTATCCTGAATATCAATCAAGGATTGCAGCCACTGATGTGCACGGTTTTGGACCTCGCTCATATCAGGTGAACCATCTTTATATGCCCAGTGTGCTGCAACGCCTGCCTCTGCGATAGCGTGCATATCGCTCGTACGAATCTGAAATTCCACAGGCACACCAGAAGGGCCTAATAAGGTGGTGTGCAAAGACTGATAACCATTGAGTTTGGGAATCGCAATGTAGTCCTTAAACTTACCCGGCATGGGCTTGTAGATGGCATGCAAAATACCGAGGGCACGGTAGCACTCATCAATCGAATGCACGGTGACGCGGAATGCGTAGACATCCAACACTTGTGAGAAGGTTAAATGCTTCGCACGCATTTTGTTGTAAATACTAAAGAGCGTTTTTTCACGGCCCTGTAAATCCACTTCTAAATTTGATTTAGCAAAAGCCATACGTGTGGCTTGCAGAATCTTTTCGACTATTTCTTTACGATTACCACGCGCCCGCTTCACCGCGCCCTCGATCACTCGGAAGCGCATCGGCATGGAGTAGCGGAAGCTGAGATCTTGCAAGTCGCGATAGATGATGTTCAAACCAAGACGGTGCGCCACTGGGGCATAAATCTCAATCGTCTCTCTGGCCACCCGACGACGCTTTTCCATTGGCACGGCATCCAAGGTGCGCATATTGTGCGTACGGTCAGCCAACTTCACCAAAATCACCCGGACATCGCGCGCCATTGCCATAAACATTTTGCGAAAGCTCTCTGCCTGCGCCTCTGCATGACTTTGAAACTCCAGCTTATCCAGTTTGGTTAAGCCTTCGACGAGCTCAGCTACCTTGCTACCAAATTTTTCTACTAGATCGGCTTTAGTGCAACCAGTATCTTCAATCACATCATGCAATAAAGCGGCCATGATGGATGGCGCATCAAGGCGCCAGGTGGCGCAGAGCTCTGCAACCGCTACGGGATGGGTGATGTAAGGTTCGCCGCTATGGCGGTACTGACCTAAGTGCGCCGCATCTGAAAACTGAAATGCTTTTTTGACTTGAATGATTTCATCTGGCTTGAGATAAGTCAGCTTAGAAATTAAACGTTCAATCGAAACGACTTGATGCTTGAGGGGTAATGTGGGCGCAGATGTAGGCCCAAATAAATGTCGACTCGATTGCGCCAACAGAGTGGCGATGATCGACTGTTTACTGCCTTGCTTAGTATTTTTGTTTGCGTCGGGCGAACCAACGCTAGATGCTTCCGATGAGGTCTCTAGGTTTAAAGGGAGCTCCACACCGGAACTCCTAAATTAGAGAGGTACCTTGGTCAACATGTCACGGTCGGTTACGCCAGCAGCAACTTCGCGCAACGCAACAACAGTGGCTTTATCTCTAGCCTCGACACGTGGAGAATGACCTTGAACCAATTGGCGAGCACGATAAGTCGCAGCCAACACTAGTTCAAAACGATTAGGGATGGTTTTTAAACAATCTTCTACAGTAATACGGGCCATGCTGTACTCACTTAAATTTAGCTTCAATACCTATAGGATAACTGATTAGACCCCAAGGCGCCTTAAAAGCGCTGGATTACGGGCCATGACAGGGCCTGAGCGCAGGCGGCTGGCAGCGATAATATTTTGTAATTCGACCAAGGCTTGATCAAAAAGGTCGTTGATGACAATGTAATTGGCCTCATGGGCATGCTGGAGCTCTATATGAGCCGCTGCCACCCGTCTTTCAATCGTCGCCTCATCATCCTGCCCTCTTTTGCGTAAACGCTCCTCTAGGGCCTCAATCGAGGGTGGGAAGATAAAGATCCACTGCACTGAAGGAATGAGTTTGCGAATCTGTTGCGCGCCCTGCCAGTCAATCTCCAGCATGACGTCACTACCGGAGAGCATCTGCGATTCAATCCAAGTACGTGAGGTGCCATAAAAATGGCCATGCACTTCTGCCCATTCTAAAAATTGCCCTTGGTCGCGCTCAGCGATGAACGCCTCTTTAGCCACAAAGCGATAGTTCACACCATCCACTTCACCAGGTCTTGGTGCACGAGTAGTAGTCGAGAGGGATAACTTGAGACTGGGGTCACTCTTTAATAAAGCGTCAACCAAAGAAGATTTGCCTGCGCCCGAAGGCGCAACAATCATCAGCATACTGCCTTGATAAGCGGGTGTGGCGTTTTGGCTAGTCATATCAGTGGATTAAAGATTTACTCTAAATTTTGAACTTGTTCACGCATTTGCTCGATAAAGAGCTTTAACTCTAAAGCAGCTTGAGTACATTCTTCTGAAACCGACTTAGAACTCAGTGTATTGGCTTCACGATTGAGTTCTTGCATTAAGAAATCCAATCGCTTGCCAACTGGCCCCTTACCGGCCAAGGCATTATCAACCGCCTGGAGATGTGTCTTCAAGCGTGCAAACTCTTCAGCAACATCAATGCGCACCGCATAGAGCACTACCTCTTGACGAATGCGTTCCATCAACTCAGGGCCGCCTTTAGATTGCTCTTGGCTAGCCAATGCTTCTGCCAAACGCTCAGAGAGTTTTTCTTGATACTGGGTGACGTACTCGGGCACCTTGGGTTCAATCACTTTCACAATCTCACGCATCTTGCCAGTGATGCTAGTCAGCACACCGACTAGCGCTTTACCTTCGGCCTGACGACTTTCCGTCAAGGCAGCCAAAGCAGCACGGCCAGCTTCTACCGTCGCAGCAATCCACCCCTCTTCCTCACCACGTGGCTCAGAAACAATGCCCGGCCAACGCAAGATGTCAGCAATCCCTAAAGCCTGCGCCTTTGGAAAGGCCTCTTGAGCTTTTTCTTGCAAGGTATACAAAGCGTCCAAGCGATCTTTATTGAGCGCACCTAGGGCGTGAGGATTGCTCTTAGCGGCACCAGCTGCGCCGGCATTGACCCGCCAAGCAGCTCGAAACTCGACTTTTCCCCGAGAGAGGGCCGAAGTAGCCATTTCTCGAAGAGCGGGCTCAGCCCCACGGCACTCGTCCGGAAGACGAAAGCCCAAATCCAGAAAGCGGCTGTTCACAGCCCTACATTCCACCTGCAGATCAGCAACTACACCAGCTCCTAGGGAGACTTGGCGAGAAGCGCTGCCATAACCAGTCATGCTCGATATCATGTGAACATTGTAGATTCTTTATAGATCCAGCCCAAACTTAGGACCAAACCCCATGAGCACCTCGAATGTCAGCCGCCCAAGCGGTCGTAACGCAAAACAATTACGCCCTGTCACGATTACCCGTGCCTTTACCAAGCATGCGGAAGGCTCAGTCCTCATTGCCTTTGGCGATACCAAGGTTTTATGTACAGCCAGCATCCTTGAGCGCGTCCCACCTCATAAAAAGGGCTCTGGCGAAGGTTGGGTTACTGCTGAATACGGCATGCTCCCCCGCTCCACCCATACCCGTAGCGATCGTGAAGCCGCTCGTGGCAAACAATCTGGCCGCACCCAAGAAATCCAACGCCTCATTGGTCGCGCCATGCGTAGCGTCTTCAACCTAGAAACTTTAGGCGAGCGCACCATTCATTTAGATTGCGATGTCTTGCAAGCCGATGGTGGAACGCGTACGGCCTCCATTACTGGCGCTTATGTTGCTGCTAGAGACGCAGTGAACCAATTACTCAAAAGTGGTGTCCTCACTAAAGATCCGATCATCGATAGCGTTGCTGCGATCTCGGTGGGTATTTACCAAGGCATACCAGTGCTCGATTTAGATTACCCAGAAGACTCTTCTTGCGATACCGATATGAACGTCGTCATGACTGGCAAAGGCGGCATGATTGAAGTGCAAGGCACAGCCGAAGGCGCGACCTTCTCACGCACTGAACTCACTGCCCTGCTAGACCTCGCAGAGCAAGGTATTCATGATCTAACGAAGTTGCAATTAGAAGCCCTCCAGTAAACCAATCGATGACTGATTAAGATCATGCAAAAACTGGTTCTCGCTTCGAATAACGCTGGCAAGGTTCGTGAGTTTCAAGCCCTACTAGCGCCACTCGACTTTGAAGTCATTCCTCAAGGTGAGTTGGGTATTGCGTCGGCGGAGGAACCACACCATACCTTTGTTGAGAATGCCCTTGCCAAGGCTCGTCATGCAAGTGCTGCGAGTGGCATGCCTGCACTGGCTGATGACTCCGGCATTTGCGCCCATGCACTCAATGGCGCACCAGGCGTTTACTCGGCACGCTACGCAGGGGAAGCTTGCGATGATACCGCCAACAATCGTAAGTTAATTAAAGCTTTGAGTGGCAAAAGTGATAGAGGCGCTCACTATGTTTGTGCTTTAGTACTAGTACAAAATACAAATGATCCAGAACCACTGATTGTGCAAACACGCTGGTATGGTCAGATCCTTGACCAAGCAATAGGGGAAAATGGTTTCGGTTATGACCCTTACTTCTTTTTGCCAGAGCTAGCACAAACAGCCGCGCAATTAGATCCTGTCCAAAAGAACCTCATCAGCCATCGCGGACAAGCGTTGCGTGAACTCATTACGCAGTTAAAAAGTCGTAGTTAATGGCGCTTAATAACAGTGCTTAACAGCAGCCCTAATAAAATGACTCTCACTGCGCTACCGCCGTTAGCGCTGTACATTCATTTTCCGTGGTGTGAAAAGAAATGCCCTTATTGTGATTTCAACTCACATCAAGTGAAAGATGGCGTTCAGGGCTTTGATGAGGAGCGCTACATCAAAGCACTCATTACCGATCTAGAAACAGAATTACCGCGCATCTGGGGCCGTCAAGTTCACAGCATCTTTATTGGTGGTGGCACGCCTAGCCTGCTCTCACCCACAGGAATGAATGATCTGCTCTCAGCCATTCGGGCACGCGTCAACCTAGAGCCCGGTGCCGAGATCACGATGGAGGCTAATCCTGGTTCAGTGGAGGCGGATAAATTCGCTGCCTTTGCTAAGTCTGGAATCAATCGTGTCTCTTTAGGCATACAAAGTTTTCAGGATGAACAGCTCAAAGCTTTGGGGCGTATTCATAACGGTGAAGAAGCTAAACAGGCCATTGCCATTGCAGTTGAGAACTTTAAGTCTGTGAACATTGATTTAATGTACGGCCTACCCAATCAAAGTTTGGCAGCTGCCAAAGCAGATATTGAGACCGCACTCTCTTTTAAGACACCACATCTCTCGCTCTACAACCTCACACTAGAACCCAATACGTATTTCGCGAACTTTCCACCTAAGTTACCTAGCGAAGATGAAATCGATGCGATCTTTGAACAAAATCTGGAGCTCCTGACTGCGGCTGGCTACAAGCGCTATGAAGTTTCCGCCTACGCCAAAAAAGATCAAGAGTGCAAACACAATCTGAACTACTGGCGCTTTGGTGATTACATCGGCATTGGTGCCGGTGCGCATGGGAAGATTTCCTTCCCGGATAAAGTGACCCGACAAGTGCGTGAGCGCCATCCAGAAACTTATATGCAAGCGATGGAAAGCAAAGGTAATGCATTGATTGAGTCGCGTGATGTATCCGCCAAAGATCTGCCATTTGAATTTATGCTCAATACCTTGCGACTAACAGATGGTGTTGAAACGAAAACCTTTAGCGAGCGAACTGGCTTACCACTCCACGTCATCTCTAAAGGTCTTGAAGAGGCCAGTAAAAAAGGATTGCTCGATGACAATCCTACAGCTCTGAAAGCGACAGACTTGGGCTTGCGCTACTTGAATAACCTCCAAGAGATGTTCTTGGAGTAAATAAAGAATAGATAGACCTACTGGTTTTCTACTTGCCGCTCCAGGTTGGCGGTTTTCCTTCCAGAAATGCAGCAACGCCATGATGAAAATCTGCACTGCCATAACACTCAGCAATCAGATCTGAACAATCGGGAAGATTGCTTTTCATCAAACGTGCCAGAGTTAGTTTTGAAACCTTTTGAGTGATCGGCGCCAACTTCATGAGACGCCCTGCTAAATCCAGAGATGCTTGCGTAAGCTCTTCGGGTTGATGAGTGCTCAGTAAATAGCCTTGCTGTTGCAACTCAGCTGCAGGAACCATTTCAGCCAAGAGAAGCATACGCTTGACGATATTGACACCCAGATGAGCAACCAACCAAGCGACATTTCCAGCCGACAAGCAATTACCCAAGGTTTTGGCAATCGGAACGCCAAAGCGCGCATCGTGAGTAGCAATACGAAAATCACAGCAGCTGGCAATCGCTAAACCACCCCCTACTGCCATCCCATCAATCGCTGCTATCGTTGGAATTGGCAAGGTTGCCAGGGGACTCAAGTAGTCATCGATTCCCTCTTCATAGCCTATGCCATCGGCGCCCGTTTTAAAGTCAGAAAATTGGGCGATATCACTGCCAGAAACAAAAGACTTCCCACCCGCACCCCGAAAGATGGCTAAGCGAACCTGAGGGTTTTGCGCAAGATCCTGACAAATGTTCTTTAGGCTTTGATACATGCCTACCGTCATGGCATTGCGCGCTGCCACATGATCAAAAGTCACATGCGCAATGCCATCATCAATCTCACATAAGACTTGAGCAGTCATACCTAGTAATTACTCAGCCTTAATATTTAAGCTTTTAACGAGACGTTGATATTTAGCCAACTCTCCAGTTAAAAACAAGCTGAACGCCGCTGGTGTGGTCGGGCCTTCAGGTTGCAAGCCTTGAGAATCTAAAGTCTTCTTAATTTGCGGATCAGCCATCGCGGCTTTGACTGCTTGATCGATCTTGTTTACGACAGCAGGATCCATGCCTTTAGGGCCCATGATGGAATACCAGTTTGTCACATCAAATCCTGCAATGCCAACTTCATTAAAGGTTGGCACGTTTGGCAGAATCGACAAACGCTTAGGCGTAGAAATCGCCAAGGCCTTGAGGCTACCATCCTTAATTTGCTGCAAGTTGGGTGGCAAAGTATCAAAGTTCATCGTAATCTGCCCGCCGAGCAAATCAATAATCGCCTGACCACTCCCCTTATAAGGGACATGGTTTAAAGAGATCCCAGCGATTTTGGCAAAGAGTGCACCAGCCAAATGTTGAGTACTACCAATGCCGGAAGATCCATACGTCATTTGATCAGGGTTAGCTTTAGCCAAGGCAATCAATTGCGCTACCGAGTTCACCGGCAAGGAAGCTTTTACCACCAACACATTGGGTACATAACCCAGATAAGTAATCGGCGTGAAATCCGTTGCAGCGTTATAAGGCACACTGGTCAGTACGAATGGCGCAATTGCATTTGAATTTGAATGGCCTACCAACAAGGTATAGCCATCTGGCGTTGACTTTGCAATTTGATCAGCAGCAATAGTTCCCGCAGCACCAGATTTGTTTTCCACAATCACGGTCTGCCCCAAGATCTCACCCATTTTTGGAGCAAGCGCACGCGCCACAATATCTGTTCCTCCACCAGGAGCAAACCCAACAATTAAGCGAATCGGTTTAGTGGGGTATGCCTGCTGAGCGGACACGGAAAAAGGCGTAGCACAAAGACCAAAAGCGGTTGCCAAAGCAAAGCTTCGTGCAATCCATTTGGGGGACTTAATCAACATGAAATCTCCAATACTGTTCTAGTTATATATCTATCAAGACAGCCTATTAGCTATTGCTTGATATTATGTGATTCATTCTAAACATATAAAAACAATAGAGACAATGCCGAAAACCCCTAGCGCCAAACCTTTACCGCTTGCCGGAGTCCGCGTTTTAGATGTCAGCCAAGTCATGGCTGGCCCTTACTGCTGCATGCTCCTGGCTGACCTAGGGGCTGATGTGATTAAAATTGAACCTCCAGGAACGGGAGATCAAACCCGTGGCGCCATGGGATTCAAGATGAAAGGCTCAGATAGCATGGGCTTTCTGAACATGAATCGCAACAAACGCAGTGTGACCTTAAACCTGAAGAGCAAAGCTGGCAAAGAGGTCTTTTTCAAACTAGTCAAGACTGCCGACATCCTGGTCGAAAACTATCGCCCCGGTGTCATGAAAAAGCTTGGAATCGACTACTCATCTCTCAAAGCCATTAACCCAGGCTTGGTCTATGCCAGTATCTCTGGCTTTGGTCAAACTGGTCCTTGGTCTGACAGGCCTGGTTTTGATCTGATGGCACAAGCCATGTCTGGCGTCATGAGCGTGACTGGCTACCCTGATGGTCCACCAGTCAAAGCAGGTGTACCGGTTGCTGATATTGGTTGCGCTCTTTTTGCCGTGTATGGCATCCTCTCCGCCTACATTGGTAAAACGAAATCTGGCGAAGGTCAGTTTATTGATGCTTCATTATTTGATTCTGCTTTAGCATTTTCTATTTGGGACACAGCGCAGTACTGGGGCACTGGTGTTGAACCATACAAGCTAGGTACTGCCAATCACATGAGTGCACCCTATCAAGCCATGAAAGCCTCTGATGGCTACTTTGTGATGGGTGCCACCAATCAAAAACTCTGGAAACTGTTATGCGACAACATTGCTCGCCCAGAACTATTTGAAGATGCGCGCTTTAAGACCAATCCACTGCGCTTAGCCAATCGATTAGAGCTTGCGAGTGAACTAGAAAAAACTTTTGTTACAAAAACCAGCGAAGAATGGGTTGATCTATTGCTAGCGGAAGGTATCCCTGCAGGCCCCATCAATACCTACCCACAAGCGTTTGATAGCGAACATGGTAAACATCGCCAAATGCGTATGGAAATTGATCATCCGATCGAAGGAAAGGTGCCTAACATTGGCTTCGCAGTGAAGTTA
Organism: Polynucleobacter finlandensis; assembly: GCF_018881755.1. GTDB lineage: Bacteria > Pseudomonadota > Gammaproteobacteria > Burkholderiales > Burkholderiaceae > Polynucleobacter > Polynucleobacter finlandensis. The sequence goes on from NZ_JACVPS010000012.1 coordinate 14,352, forward strand.
AGTGAGACACCTCAACAAGTCAGAAAACATCCGCCTTTGCTTGGTGAGCACACTAGCGAGTTATTGGCAGAACTGGAAATTTCAGGTGATGAACTAAAGGCGCTTGAAGAAGGTGGCGCCTTTCAGCCATAAGCATAGTGATCAGCCAAAAATCTCAATAGGTTCATTTGGCAAAAAGATGGTGAACTTAGCCCCACCACCAGCGGCATCTGCGTAACTGATGCGACCACCATGTCGAGTCACAATGTGCTGGCAAAGCCAAAGACCTAAGCCCATGCCTGTTTTTTTACTACCACTCAGAAGCTCGAACAGGTGGGATTGGTGCTCAACAGAAACACCTTCGCCATTATCGGCAATGCTGAACTCAAGACCATTCGATTGAGCTTGAGTTTCAATAGTCATTTTTCGATGGGTTTGAGTCGAATCTTCTAAGGCTTGAATGGCGTTATTGATCAGATTCAGAATAACCTGCTGCACTTCGCCACGATTCACATTGGCTATGACATTAGAGCCACTCTTCAGAACTATTTGAATATTTTTTGACTGAATCTCAGGCTTAGTAATCTGCAGTACTAAGTCTATGAGTTCATTCAGATCCACCCTTTCAGCATCCAACTGAGATTCAGAAAAGATGGCGCGTAAAGACTTAATAATATTGGCAGCACGCTGATTATCAGCAAGCAAGGTTTCCAAAATATCTTTTTCTAAGCCCGGATCAATTCCACCTTCAGCTAATTTCTTTTGTAAAAACTGAATATTTAAGCTGCTTGCCCCCAAGGGCTGATTAAGCTCATGCGCGATAGATGCGGAGAGCGCGCCAGTGGCTGTAGTTTTATTGGCCTTCAATAGTGAAGCAATGAGGCCCTCTCTTTCAATCAATAAACCCCGAATTTCTTCGTTCTCAAGCCCTGCTCTAGCGCTTTCTTTTGCAATGCGCTCGGCCCAATAACCGCCAATAGCGATATAGGACAGTGCGCTCATCACCATTTGAGCAACCGTAAAGAGAATGAGAATCTGGGGGAGTTGATCAACCCGACTAATGGAAACGCTGCTAGCAACCAGAACCAAGAAGCGCCCTAAAGCAAATAATAACTCTGCCGTTGTCGCATATTGCAAATAAGCCAACTGCTGCGAAGGGGTAGATTTTCTTTTTTTTCTGAGCTGAATAATTTGAAAAATAAAGAAGGTGATTGAAATAAAACACATCAAAGCAGTACGCATCTCAAAGCTTCCATATGCGCGCATATATTCAAAGACGAGCAGAAAAATAATGGTCAAAACGATAAAAAATACTTGTAAGCGCCTGCCAATAGAATGCACCAGAGATCTGCAAAATAAAAACTGCAAAGTCGCCGCTATAAAGAAAAGTGTATTGGCTACCGTGAAATTAAATTCTGGATGTGCAATATCAGTGAGTGTCACGATGCCGGTGCCAAACGTGATCAGCCCGACAATGCTGACAACCAAAGAGCTCATCCAATAAAGACTAGGCCTAATCGTATGCTGAGAGCGATAGTAGTGATAAACGCCCAATAACAAGCCAAACTGGATCGTGGCAAGAATGTAGAAATAGATGGAGATCAAAAGCTTCATAAAAGCTATCGTACAACGCTCCAGCTTCAGGGGAAATGAAATTAGCGGGCTAGTGGCGGAAGAGGTGTCTATTAGAGCTAATGTTAGGTTAGAGAAGCTCTTAGACAAAGTTAGCGCCCCTGAGAACACATCTAAAGCATATGAAATATAGCATATGCTAGCAAAGTCAATTTTCATTGCTTCCAATGAGGCTTCTTAGACCTTACATTGAATTCTTGAATTAACTCCCCTCTTACAACCCTCCTTTGAGGGAAAGTTTGAGGTAACTAAAGGATGAATGTAAATGAAGCTAACATACCAATCGGCCCTCAAAATAACCAAATCTGGGCGATATTTTGACCATGCCAGCAGTCTGCACTTATGGGTTAAAAGCCCTACTCAGAAGTACTGGATTCTGCGCTATATGGCTAGAGGCAAAAGACAAGATATGAGCTTAGGCTCAATAAATGTAGTCCCCCTTCAGGAGGCTAGAAAAAAAGCTCTGGAAGCCCAAATAGAGCTTTCCCAAGGCATAAATCCTCTTGAGAAGAAAAAAGCGAATAAGAAGGCAATTGAAAGTAAAAAGGCTCAAGTTCAATTCAAGGATTTTGCACTTGAATGCGTAGAATCGAAAAGCCACGAATGGCGAAGCTCGAAACACCATGACCAATGGCTTTACACCCTAAAGGAGTTTGCCTTTCCAGTTATTGGAGATAAGCCAATAGAACAAGTTAATACTGAGGATATTTTAAAAATACTTAAGCCCATATGGAAAACTAAAACAAATACTGCATCCAGATTAAGGGGGCGACTTGAGTGGATAATTTCGTCCGCTATAGCTAGAGAATACTTCACTCAAAACAACCCAGCAGTTTGGCGAGGGCACCTTCAGACAATTCTTTCCGCTCCAAATAAAACAGCAAAGACCAAGCATCACCCTGCACTTCAATACAAGGAACTTCCAATGCTAATGCTCAAATTAAAATCAATGGAAGGTATCTCTGCGCTTGCCCTTGAGTTCACGATACTCAATGCATCAAGGACGGGTGAAGTGATTGGCGGCCTAAGGAGCGAAGTAGATGGGAGCGTGTGGATAATTCCCGCTGAACGAATGAAGGGCAATCGGGAGCACCGTGTTCCGCTATGTACAAGGTCAATTGAAATCCTTGCTATTGCAAGCATGCTTGACCCAAATAGTCCGTACTTGTTTTCAAAAAATGGTAAAGCTTTATCGAACATGGCAATGACAATGGTTTTACGGAGGCTAAAAATAGGCATTACCGTTCATGGATTCCGCTCCACATTTAGGGACTGGGTTTCGGAAGAAACATCAACTCCATCAGAAGTTGCAGAAATGGCTTTGGCGCACGCTATTAGCAATAAAACTGAATCCTCTTATCGAAGAGGTGATTTACTAGCAAGAAGACGTGAGCTAATGAACCTGTGGGAAGGTTTCTGCGCCTCTGCCGCTATAGACAACATCATTGAACTTAAGGTAGCTTAGAAAGGCAGGATATGGCTGTTACTAAAGAACAATTCAGAGCACTGTTTGCAGTAGTTAAAGACCAACTAGAGCAAATGAGCAAAGAGCAAATCATTGAATACTATCTTGATTCTTATTTTGAACTTTCGTCAAAAATTACAAAATCACAAGCCCAGCGGGTCATGGGGGCGATGAAAAAACATGCTGAATCTAGTGAATTAAAAAAGATATTTATGAAAATCTGCTTTGAAACTGCCAGCAAATCAGAATTTAAGAATAAGAAGTTGAGATTCTCAGATATCAGCAAGACTTTAGCAAAGGCTCGTCCTGAAATTGAGTGGCTTGGGGCTGGTATGAAGCGAGTGGAAGCTGGTGCAAAAATTCAATTTAAAAAAAGCATAGGGGTTAGTAGATGGCTAACAGAGTTTAATAAGTACCATACTAGCAAAGGTGATATTTCCAAATAGACTAAGAACTTATTGGCATTTATAACATCGGTATAGAACAACTAGCCGATGAAAGATGCCGATGAATGATGTAAATCAAGTCCCACAGTTCACCAATTTGGGTGAAGTTGCCAGACAAACAAGCCTTGGAAAATCCACTGTCCTAGCATGGGAGGCTCAGGGTAAATTTCCAAGAGCCATACGACTATCTCCAACGAAAAGAGTTTGGTTGCAATCTGACATCGCCAATTGGATGCTTGAGAAATGCAAGCATTCTTGAGTAAACGGCATAGCTACCAAGAGTTCATTAATGGTCTTGGTAAATTCACTGATGCCGTCACAATGCTCCTGAAATCAAGGCACCCCACTCACCATATATGGTGGCGTGATGATATGGCTGAACCTACTGCAAAGTGGTTCGTAGACCGCCTAAATAAAAAGGTTTTTGGAAGGAAGTACGCTAGTGGCCATAAACGCCTAGCCGTAGCCATTGCCTACGAGCGTGGTGGATTAACTGATAGACCACATTTTCATCTTGCAATTGAGCGCCCAGCTCACCTCAGCAATCATAAGTTTCATCAATTAATTCAAGATGTGTTTAGGAGAATGGATTGGGGAATGGGCACGATTCATATCAGTAAATACACAAGCGCACCATTTTTGCGTTACATATGTAAGGGGGATTTTGAAAGCTTCCTCTTGGGTGTTTGCGCAAAAGGCTAGGAATGAACTTGGATACTGACTGGCTGGTCTTATCCATGGATTTAAATGAATTGGTATTGGGTTACCAGTCTCGAAGCTTGCCCAAAGCAAGAGCGAAGAGACAAACAACAAACATTGAGCAACCATGAAACAGAAACATCCTGAAACAGCCCAAGCAATCGTAGACCTCTACCGTGCTGACAAGACACTTGCTAACCCATCTATAGACCCAGTGCGTTATGAGATTAATTCTTCTTCCGCAAAATTTGCTAAAGCCGAAGCAATTCAATCTCTAATCCTCCAAAACCCACCAGAACAGGGTACAAGCAACGAATTGATACAGCCTTATGAGTTATCAAGTGACGGAGTGAATGAGGCTCTAAAGTCTCCTAATAAGGTTGCTCTAAATGCCAGCATTGACCGAATGGAGATGCTTAAAGAAACCAACCTACTTGACCTAGCTCTATCAACAGCGCATGAAGCTAAAGCATCGAACAGCGTCCAACAGATGCTTTCACATCAGTTGGCGGCAGCTCATAAATACGCCATGGAAAGCTTTAAAAGCTCTGAGACTTACAAAGATCCAGCAACCAAAGTGAAGTTCGGCAATCTTGCTGTAAGACTCATGGAAGCGTTTAGTCGTGGCGCACTAACCTTACAAAAGCTTCAGAACGGTAATACCCAAACGATGACCGTCCAACATGTGAATGTTCAGGGTCAGGCTGTAATTACTGGCTCTTTACAAACAGGGGGTCATTCAAATGGATAACGAAGGAAAAGTGACATACCCCATGCACTGCTCCCCTAGATGCGGTGCTCATGCCAGAACCACAGGAAAACCTTGTAAGTCACCTGCTATGCCCAATGGAAGATGTCGAATGCACGGTGGTAGAACTCCCATCAAGCATGGCTTGAGGTCAAGGCTATTTAAAAAGAAACAGCACGAAATGAGAGGCTTATTAAGAATCTTAGGTAAATGATGTCAAATCTGAAGATAAAAAATCAAAAAATGTAAGGTGGAGGGAGTCCACTTTAAGGTGTGTAATATTTTTATTGGTTGAATTAACACTCCCAATAATATAAAACTTTTTATACCATTTCTCAGACCAATCGATTCCTGACTTATCAGCATCGATAAGAATTTGATTGTATAAGCCGTAATCCTCTATTGGAAGAAAAAACTCACCCGTACAATACTCGCCAATATATATATTGCCCAATGCACCAGTTGCTTCGAGAAAGTCATTTACATTGCTCAAAAAAGTTAGGGTTAATGTACATTTAATCGGAGCAAGGTTTCTCAGGTATTTAGGCGTTTTCTCTTTTGTATCTATAGATAATGATGTATGGAATTTTATGGTTTTGGTAATTTGATTAAATCTATTATCAAAATTAATTTCGAATGGTTCATTTACACCAATTGATTTCACCTCAAAATTTACTGCAACTACTTTGTCCTCTTTTTTAAATATTTCATTGAAATCATTCACCACTTCTCGCAAAAAAGGTTTTTGCGGATTCGGTAAATACAACATCTTTAATCTGATCTCAGAAATATGATGAGCCATTACTACAAAGGTTGTAATAAAGCCCATAGTACATATATATAAAAAGCCCAAAAATAGGAGTAGAAGTATTCTTCCTATAAAGTAACTAATATCGAAATCAAATACGTTTAGCCTGCTTAAGATTGAGTTATTTGAACTAAAAATAATACTAAGTGATAGCAAGAAGAATCCTAAAGCGGCAATTCCATTAGCAAATTCTATCAATGACGAAAATAAGCCAATAACCTTGTTAGAAACTTCAAATTCTTTTATAGGGTATGGTCTTTTCATAATCTCCTCATTGCTTGGGTAACCCATTTCTTTTGAATGATAAAGCCCATCAATTAAATATAGATAGTGCACACATGCTACTATATAAAAGACAGCAAGACACGGCTTAAATTGTGCAAAAAAATGTAAGTTATGACCAAACCATTTGTTTACGATGAAAAAACATCTTCTCTGTATTCTCCAGATGGAGAATACATCAAAAAAATTGACTGCCCGAAAGCAGTGCACTGGAATCAGCTTCTAGTTGATGAGATTGATGATAGCTCCAGGGGTTGCACCCACTGCGATGATAGGGTTCTAAATCTTGATATAACGCCTCCTAAAGATGCTTTAGCCAAGCTAAAGAGCCATCCCAATACCTGTGTTTATGCTACCAGGAATAGTTGCCATGTCATCTCCTTGATTGATGATAAAAATCCAGAAAATCCTAAGATTAGAAGTGGGTTACACGGAAGTTTTGAAAATGAATATCGCCATGATTTGCCCTTAATTAATACTGTTCGCAACTTCGAGGACATGCAAAGAGCAATCAAGCTTGGTTTTTGGGTAGACATAAGATTAGTGAGACCCAACGTCGACGACTTATCTCAGAGACTTGATATTAGTCAAAATATGAAAACAGGCGAAGTTCAATTGACTAAGTTTCATCGCGGGAGAAAAATCCTTGATCTTGATTGGGTAGAGATAATTAATGATGTCTCGTATTATCCTTACTACCAAGAAATGCCTATTGCTGCATATTTAATTCCAAAGAACTTACCAAATGAGTCAGAGGTTTTTATTCCTGACCCTATAGAGGACTTTAAGTTGACTAATTTTCCGCTCTCAGATAATAGAGCCAACAACTTAATTGGCGTGGTATTAAATAAAAAAGTGATACTAAAGCCTCACCAAACAAAAATAATTGAATGGGTTGGATAAGGCGAGAATTATCTGTTAATTCTCGGTTGTCCATACATTCAGAAAGCCAGCGTCTTGAACCCTAACTGTATATTTTTCCCAATACAATTCTATGCCCTGCTCTGTAATCCAGTGACTACTTCCAGATGGATCGTACCTACTCCAAGCAAGTAAATATTTTGGAATACCAACTTTATTTGCCATAACTACTCTCTCAAAAACTCCTCCTCTTTTTTCAAAAAAAGTCCAATTTCTTCCAAAGCCAATATCAGCACCGCAAAAAACAATAGATTTTGGATATAGGCAATTAGAGTTATAGATTGCAGAATATGTAGCCACTCCTTCGCCAGCAATAAAGAGGAGCGAGAAGCGTTCTGGGCCATGACTGGGGTTGGTGCGAGTTCGCCGTTGAAAAACTGCCCATACAGCATAGGGTTCTTTATAGGATTTATATCCATAACCTGTCAGATTTACATGAGCCTCTTGTAATGCATTGGGAATTTGCTCTCTAGACTGAAGCTCATGATAAAAATCCTCTGGAAATAGTTCAACATTAAGATTTGGCGAAGGGCTTAACTCTGCCTGAGTTACGTCTTTTAAGAACAATACGTCATAGCCACCAATCCTATTGATATGCTTAAGCAATTCCTCCTTGCTTACTCCAGCATCTACATAAACCATACTGTGCGAGAAGCCTAAATAGTATTTTAGAAATCGACCATCTAAAGCTGATCCTGGGTAATACACCGAATCCTGAAGAACCAAATTTCTATCAAATTTTGTTTCTGAATTTGCATTCTTTAGCCATTCGGGTATGGGCTCATGAGTTAGTTTTGTCTTTGGCATGCTTTTTAGTTCACTGAAATATATTAGTCCCTAGTGCGTTCCCTTATTTAGTCAGTACCCAACTCTGTCCATGAGACAGTATTCTTGACCCTAAATATTCAAAACCGTAAATAGACTCAATTTCTAAACCAATTTGATCTAACATTTCGTATGAAATTTCAATCCTTTTCATATTTTTTAGGTCAATTAAAAAGTTATCCGAAAAAAGAAAAGTGGGAACCTCTGATGTGTTGTCCTTTCCATATTTCACCTCTACTATTGGGGCTTGAACAGATTTATTAGTAACAATCTGAAATAACAAATTAAAAATCTCATTATTCTCGTGAATTTTATGCAAACGAGTAAATGTCCAATCGAAGTCTTCTAAGATTGCAAAATCTATGGTGCAACCCCATTCAATAGCCCTATCCTCAATTTCCTTATGACGAGGGTTATTGGACAACGCATGCCCAAAGTACATAGCTATTTGATTATTCATTAGTTTAGGAATGCTTATATTTTTATTTTGGTTTCAGGGGCTCAAAGGTCAGATCAATTTTCACCACAATATCCATTTAGCTTATCTCCTATTGAAGACTAATCAAACTAGTGGGCTCACCCCTTAGATTACTTATATGCTGGTGGCAATGGGTAGTCGCAACGAGTATATGTATTTTGGAGCTTATAACCCACAAGAAAACTAGCGGGTAATGCAATAAGGAGTATCAACACTAAAAGCCCAATTTTTACTGACTTTCTTTTGATGTTGGCAATTAACCATGACCCAATGCTCATAAAAGCGAAGACGGTTAAGCCAAAACCTATTCCTATAGCCAGCACTGCTTTAACCAATAACCAGTAGCCCCAATAACCCACTGATGGCACATCAACTGGCGGGTCAAAGAAAATATCCATTGCCCCATAGATAACTACCACTCCAAAAGCGATTAGGAAGGCAATAAGCCCTCTTCTCAGGTGCGGGTTCATAAGAGTACAGAAATGTAGTTAGATGGCATTAGAGACGCTTAAATCCAATAAACTGAAAGTTGAAATATTGCTCGTACCCTCTGCCAATCTTATCAATTAGCAAGTCGGTAAGGGGGAACTCCTTCCTCTTGCTCTGATTTCGTAAATATCCGTCTTTAAGTATAAGTTTTGGATATGTGTAACCGTTATGGGTGTATTTACCAAATTCTACAGATGGTGAAAAGAAGACCCCCTCCGTATCAGCATGAACAACACAGTGGCTATCAAAACCACTCAAGCTGTAATCTTTCTCTTCATACTTCAGGACTCTCTTCTTTTGCATGGAGTTACACATATACTCAAATTCTCCAAGCAAGATAGCCTCGACCGACGAATCCCACTCTATTGCTCGCTTTTCTAATTTTTCCAAAAAGTCATCAGAGTTTGGAGACCCAAAATATATTTCTATACTTTTTTTAAAAATGGGGTTTTCGCCAGCTAGGGCTTGAATGTCTTGGCTCACTTTGGCGATGACCTTCTAAACAACTTTAATCTGAATTTTGTTTGATTATGTAAGTCAAGCCAGTCTGAAGGGGAGCCAATGTCCTGCCACTCTCTATTCCAATAACTACGCTCTTGGATGTGAAAACCTAATGACCACAATAGAATAAGCCAAAAGTGTTCATGCATCCTAATTGGAGTCTTGGCATTCGGCTTTAATCGAAATTTACAATCTGGGTCTCCCCAGTTAGGTAGTCCCCAATAATTTCCGCTTTCAAAGTTGGACTCATGAGCACAATCAATCCAATCTTCATACCACCCATAACGCTCTTGTATTGGACGCCCAAGCGCCCACATAATAATTAACCAAAAATGCTTGCGTGGTTTTTGTATGGCGCTCATCTAGACCTCGAACAGACGAACTTTATAACGCTCACTCAAGTATTTAATTTCTTGGCTTAGGATGTGACGCTCTTGACTAAGAAGGAAGTATTCATTCCTAAGGTTTTTTGATTCTTCAATATCGTAGTTTGGATGTGGGAACTCTTTTTTTAGGGCTTCATACTCAGCAAAGCTAATTAGGTTTCCGAATTCATCATGAATAGGCTTAAGTAAGCTTGGGTTTTTGGCCCCCTTCTCTTGAATAAGGATGATTTTTTCATCGACAACTTTAAGCTTTTTATTGGCAAAACTTAAAGCCTGTCTTCGAGAGTAATTGATTGCTCGCTCGATATAAATCTTCGTCACAATGAACGAAATAATTGTGCAAACCAGCGCAGCCTGAATTATTAATAACATGAGCTCATGCCCCCTATATGAGGGATATGATACCCAATTAGCTTTACTTTTAAGAGCGATTATTTGCGTTCAAATAAGTCTACGATTTTGATATCTAGAGCTAAAGCTATCTTTTCTAGGTTAATTACAGCTACATTGTGTTCCCCACGCTCAACTCCACCAAAATAAGAGCGGTCTAAACCGCTTGCGAGGGCTACTGACTCTTGGGAGAGCCCCTGACTCTCACGAAGCTGACGAATGCGCTTACCGAGCTTTATTAAGATTGGATTACCCGCATGGGTTGGGGATGGTTTTGCCATACCCCAATACTGGATTTATGCGGGATATGAATCCACGGGATAAGATACCCATAACTGTCGCTATCCTACAATCAAACAATGAAAAGATATTCTCTTGCGCTACTAATAGGATTTGCACTGGCTGGTTGCGGTGGAGATGGCTATCAACAAGAAAAGCTTGCCCCAAAACTTAGCCCTTCTCAAAAGCTAAGCAATGCATATTCAGAGGCCATTAAAAACTCCAATCAACAAGCAAAACAGTGCTCGGATACGCTTGGTAACAGCGATGAAGGCAAATTAGTTCGAAAAGAAATTTTATTTGCCAACCAAAAAGATGAATACGCCCAAGGGTTAATGGGCTCCAAACAGCATCTAAATTCGAAGCAGACTGTAGCCCTAGAGAAATACATTATTGGGCAAAAGAGTTGTAGAGGAGTTCGTCTGAATGCCCTAAATAAGGTTCCTTTCCTTCCGACCGTATGGATTGAATACTATAAAAAAATGGATGGTCTTAGCTCTCAATTGCTCTCAAAGAAAATAACTATAGGGGAGGCTAATCAACAATCTGTGAATTTCCTTCAGGAAAGAAATGTCAACATAAATGAGGCAAGACTGAAAATAACCAGTGAATTAAGCGCAATGCAACAGCAAGAAACAATTCTGGCACTTAAGCAACAAGGTGTTGCAGCACAACAGGCCCAAGTGGAAGCCACAAAACGAGCAAATGATAGACTGTTGTGGAAAGACATTAATGATTCTCTTAAGCCACAATGGCTAGATTCATCTCCAAGCTGTCTAGGGCCAGGCTGTAAATGACCATTGAGGGAACAATTGAGGGAACAAAAGAAAAAAGAGGCATTAAAGCCTCTTTTTGCTTGACATATTGGCGGAAGAGGTGAGATTCGAACTCACGGAGGACTTTCATCCTCGCCAGTTTTCAAGACTGGTGCATTCAACCGCTCTGCCACTCTTCCTATGCGTATTGAGAGCTAGATTATAAGGAAATCAGTAAGCACTTTCAGAAAAACGCATTTCTCCTGACTTTCACGGTTTTGTTCTGTTGATTTAATGCGTCACAGTCACGTTCTATTCTGCTAAACTAGTCAGATATCTAGTCAGGAGCAATAGACATGAATAATCATTGGGCAGTACAGGATGCCAAAGCAAAATTTAGTGAGCTACTGAATGCTTGCTTAGAACAAGGGCCTCAAGTAGTTACGAAGCGCGGTCACGAAACAGCGGTTCTCATCACCATTAAGGAGTGGAATACATTGAAAAAGTTAGCCAAACCCTCGCTTAAAACCCTTCTTCTATCAGAAGAAGCCAGAGGAGAGCTAGTTGTGCCAAAACGCGGCCAAGGCGTATCTCGCAAGCCAGTCAAACTGTGAGCACCTGTATGTACTTACTTGATACAAATATTATTTCTGAATTACGTAGACCAAAGCCACATGGAGCCGTGTTGGAGTGGTATAAAAATATTGCCGAAGAAGATCTCTACATCTCAGCAGTTTCGATAGGCGAGATTCAAGCGGGCATTGAGATAACTCGCGAGCAAGACAAGAAAAAAGCTGAGTCTTTAGAATTATGGCTACAAAGTATTGCTAGCATTCATAATGTTTTACCAATGACTGGTACTACCTTTATCTTATGGGCAAAAATGATGCATGCCCAAGCAAATACCGTCAGAGAAGATGCCATGATTGCGGCAACAGCCATTGAAAAAAAACTGACAGTAGTTACTCGCAACACCAAAGACTTTAAACGCTTCAGAATTCCACTACTAAACCCATTTGATGCTCTGCATTAAAAGCTTTAAAGCGAGTCTTTAATTAACATCTCTAAATGCTTAGCAATTGCTAAGCTGGAGGTTAGGCCTGGGGACTCAAAGCCATATAAATTAAAGAGGCCGTGCAAAGAGTGCTGCTGCGGGCCATCAAAATAAAAATCCCCTGCTGACGCATTCGAGGGAACAATTTTTGCCCTCACACCAGAATAATCAGGCTGCAAAGCGCCATCTTTAAGGCCGGGCCAATAGCGACGAACCGCAGCATAAAAGCCCTCGCCTCGTTTTGAGTCAACGGTGTAGTCAATTTGATCTTCTTGCTCAATATCGAGCCATTCCACATCGGGGCCAAACTTAGCTTGTCCACCCATATCAAGAGTGAGATGCACCCCTAAGCCACCGGGCTCTGGGATTGGATAAATCAAATGACTAAATGGAGGTTTGCCTGAGAGCGAAAAGTAATTGCCCTTAGCAAAATACGCCTTCGGAATTTGCTCCTTTGCCAAGCCTTCAATTTTTTGAGCAAGCGCTGGCGCACTCATGCCTGCACAATTAATGAGTAACTTTGTCTGAATTTGCATCCCATCGGCGCCACCAATTTCCAACTCAAAACCACCCTCTGCATCATTGCCAATGGGCTTTGCACTGATTAATGGGGATTGATAGGCAACCATGCCGCCTGCATCTTCAAAGCCACCCAATAAAGACAGCATATAACCGTGACTATCCACAATGCCAGTGGATGAAGACAGCATGGCGGCTGAACATTGCAGGTTTGGCTCCAATGCTTTAGCGGCATCCCCGGAAATCATTTTGATCTCAGGTACGCCATTATTTTGAGCTTTATAGAGAATCGCTTGCAGGTCATCGATTTGCGTTTCATCGGCAGCTACGATGAGCTTACCGTAGGCTTGAGTAGCTACTTGATGACTGCGGCAGTACTCATACAAGAGTCGATTACCTGCAACGCAAAGCTTGGCTTTCAGAGAATCCTTGGGGTAATAGATGCCAGCATGAATCACTTCACTATTGCGAGCGCTACTGATGGTGCCAAAAGCTGCCTCACGCTCGAGCAGAATCGTCTCACGGCCTTGTAAGGCCATTTCTCGTGCAACGGCCAGCCCGACTACCCCAGCCCCTACGACGACACAGTCAACTTGCTCCATCTATTTGTCTCACCCAGTATTTATTAGTATGAATATACTGAAATCCTAACATTTTCAGTGTTTTAGAGGTTTTGTCAGCCCTTATTGATAAAATCTAGAAATGTCTTCTAGACCTTTGCAAAACTCAGATTATTCGCCCAATAGCACCCATACGGCAGTTGATGTAGTGCTCGATACCGCCTACCAAAATATCAATGCATCAGAATGGGCTGAGCTATTTGCTACTGCGAGTCAATCCAAGGTAAAAGAATTCATTGCCGATATGTTTGCTGGTAAACATGTCAATCAAAGCGAAGATCGACCCGCCCTGCATTCGGCATTACGCAATCTCTCTAAGTCACCAGTTTTAGTAGATGGGCAAGATGTGATGCCTGCCGTCTCCGAAGTATGGCAACGGATTGATGCGCTCTGTAATAAATGGGTTGGCGTTACTGATGTGATTCATATTGGCATTGGTGGCTCTGATTTTGGTCCACGCTTAGCCATTGAAGCACTGGCTCATGTCCCCGGCATTGAGAGTCGCGGCATGCGCATGCACTTCTTAGCCAACATTGATACCGCTGAGTTAGCACGCATTTTGGCGCGTGCGCAACCCAATAGCACCCGAGTCATTATTGTTTCTAAGTCATTCACCACTTTAGAGACCACCATGAATGCCAAGGCCGTTGTAGCCTGGCTTCAGAATAGTGGTTGCACTAAGGGACAAATTGCACGCTCACTCTTTGCAGTCACAGCCAATATTCCTGCGGCTAAAGATTTTGGCATTGAGGAAGAGAATATCTACCCCTTCTGGGATTGGGTTGGTGGCCGTTACTCTGTATGGTCTGCGGTAGGACTGCCGATTGCTCTGCAATACGGCTTTAAAACTTTCCAAGACTTCTTAGCAGGCGCACATGCGATGGACTTGCATTTTAAGAATGCACCTCTAGAAGAAAATCTACCTGTCATCATGGCCTTGACCCTGCTCTATCAGCAGGAAAAGAATAAGGTCAAGGCGTATGCTGTTATTCCTTATGCGGATGCTTTGGATTGGTTTCCGAAGTGGTTGCAACAACTCGATATGGAAAGTAATGGCAAGAGCGTAGATCGGGATGGTAAGCCGGTAAAGCACTCTTCTCCAATTGTCTTTGGCAGCGCCGGCAGTAATGCTCAGCATTCTTACTTCCAACTCCTGCATCAAGGTACAGAAATCATCCCCATTGACTTCATTGCTGTGCGTGAACCCATGAGTGATCGCCCAGAGGCTGTTGCGCATCACCGCATCTTGCTATCGAACTGCTTAGCTCAAGCTCAAGCACTAGCCAATGGGAAAGATGATGCCAACCCTAACAATGTTTACCCAGGCAAGCGCCCAAGCAATCTCCTGCTCCTGCCAGAGCTCAATGCGTTTTACCTAGGCACTCTTCTTGCCCTTTATGAAAATCGTGCCGCTACACTGGGCGCCCTTTGGAATATCAATAGCTTTGATCAGCCTGGCGTTGAATACGGCAAAGTTCTAGCCAAACCAATTGAACAAGCCTTAGCCAGCAACCAAGCTGACATTGCCGCCAGCGACAATATTGATGCGGTAACTGCTGCCAGAATCAACTTCTTAAACGCAAAGAATTAATTAATAAACCCCCCAAGCATTTTTCCTGAAGGATTTGTAATGCAATTGTCTCCATCGATTTTTAAGGCTTACGATATCCGCGGCATTATTGATGAGACTTTAGATCCCTCAATCGCCAAACTGATCGGTCAAGCTTTTGGCACTGAAATGCGTGAACTGGGTGAGACCGACATCGTGATTGGTCGTGACGGACGCTTATCTGGCCCTAGCCTGATTGAAGCACTGACTGAAGGTTTACTCTCTACCGGCATTAACGTCATTGATTTGGGGATGGTGGCAACACCGATGGTTTACTTTGCTGCCAACCACACGATTGATGGCAAGACCCCTCAGTCTGGGATCATGATTACCGGTAGCCATAACCCGCCTAATTACAACGGCTTCAAGATGGTCTTGGGTACCGCTGCTATTTATGGAGAGCAGATTCAAGATCTGCGCAAACGCATCGAAGCCAAGAAATTTGTCACGGGCCAAGGCACGCGCAGCACTTTCGATATTTTTCCGATGTACCTCAAGTACATCGTTGGCGATATCAAGCTCGCTCGCCCGATGAAAATAGCAGTCGATTGCGGCAATGGTGTTGGTGGTGCATTTGCCGGTAAGTTATTTAGGGCCTTAGGCTGTGAAGTCCAGGAGTTGTTCTGTGAAGTCGATGGTCATTTTCCGAATCACCATCCAGACCCAGCCCATATTGAGAACTTACAAGATCTCATTCAGAACCTACAGACTACCGATAATGAATTAGGTCTCGCCTTTGATGGTGATGCTGATCGTTTGGGTGTTGTCACCAAGGATGGTCAAGTGATTTTCCCGGACCGTCAGATGATGCTCTTTGCTAAAGATGTTCTGTCCAGAAATCCTGGCGGCCAGATTATTTATGATGTGAAGTGCACCCGTAACCTGGCTACCTTTGTTAAAGAACATGGTGGCGTGCCACTGATGTGGAAAACCGGTCACTCCTTAGTCAAAGCTAAGTTAAAAGAAACTGGCGCTCCACTCGCTGGTGAGATGAGTGGTCATATCTTCTTCAAAGACCGTTGGTTTGGATTTGATGATGGCCTCTACACTGGTACTCGCTTGTTAGAAATCCTCAGCAAAGAAAAGAATCCGAGCGACACCCTCAACAATCTACCTAACGCAATTTGCACCCCTGAATTACAACTCGCGTGCGCTGAAGGTGAACCATTTGCATTGCTAGAAACCATTAAAGCCAATGCCACGTTCCCCACTTCTGAGTCTATTAATACGATTGATGGAGTACGTGTGGAGTACGCCGATGGCTTTGGCCTAGCTAGACCATCCAATACCACTCCAGTGGTAGTCATGCGTTTTGAGGCAGATAGTGAGGAGGCAATTAAGAGAATCCAGGCGGAATTCAAGGCTGTGCTGTTGGCTGCGAAGCCAGGGGCAAAGCTGCCGTTCTAAAAACCCACTTTGCTTACTTACATATTAACGATCTCTCAAATACTCTTTAAATGATGTAATTGAGGGTGATCAATAAATAAATTTTCCAAATCATTCTTGGTCCCAAAGGTATTCAAACTTTATTAATGCCTACAACCTTATAACCGAGAAAGAAGTTTTGCCACTGGACAAGTGGAGAACCCTCTGAAGCCCTTAACCCAATTGCACCTCTTTTGAGTTAAACCCTCCAAGAGCCTAGAAGTAAACATGGCCACAAAAATCAAAAATTACACGAAAATACCCTCTCTCGATTAAGATTTCGTATGAATTCAACCATTAGCACCTCCATTGCGTTTGACTACCCCCAGCAAAATGCGGAAGGGACAACCTGCACCGCTCAAGCCTGGGCCAAAACCCCCGCTCATTTGGGTGATTCTGAAAAAGCTACTGTGATTGCGCGCATTAAACAGCTCTTGATAGAGAAAGATGCCGCTTTAGTGGCTCACTACTATGTCGATGGGGATATTCAGGATCTCGCAATGGAGACTGGTGGCTATGTTGCTGACTCATTAGAAATGGCACGCTTTGGCAAAAATCATCCTGCCAAGAACCTGATTGTTGCGGGCGTACGCTTCATGGGAGAGTCCGCCAAGATTCTCAGTCCCGAGAAGCGCGTGTTTATGCCGGATTTAGATGCAACTTGCTCTTTAGATTTAGGTTGTGATGCTACTGACTTTGCTGCGTTTAGATCTTTACATCCTGATCGGGTAGTCGTTGTCTATGCCAACACCAGCGCAGCTGTCAAAGCACAAGCAGATTGGATGGTCACCAGTTCATGTGCATTAGCGATCGTTCATCAACTCAAGCTTGAGGGTAAAAAAATTCTGTGGGCACCTGATCGTCATTTGGGCCGCTATATCCAAGAGCAAACTGGTGCCGATATGTTGTTATGGAATGGCGCTTGCATTGTTCATGATGAATTTAAAGCAGTCGAGTTACAACTTTTGAAGGCTGCCCATCCAAAAGCCATGATTTTGGTTCACCCAGAATCACCTCAAGCAGTCGTAGAACTTGCCGATGTTGTAGGCTCTACCTCTGCCATGATTAAAGCGGTGGTTGAAGGCTCTGCTACTGAATACATCGTAGCCACTGACAAGGGCATCTTGCATCGCATGCGCCAACTTGCCCCCAATAAGAAACTGATTGAAGCTCCTACTGCAGGCAATAGCGCGACCTGCAAAAGTTGCGCCCACTGTCCTTGGATGGCAATGAATGGTTTACAAGGGATCTTGGCTTGCCTAGAAAACGCTTCTGGTGAAATCTTCATCGAAGAACCCACTCGAATCAAGGCGCTGGGCTGTATTGAGCGGATGCTGGACTTCACAACTAACCATCCTAATCTCCTAGCAAAAGCCCAGCATGGCTTTGTGAAAAACATTGGTGCAGCTTAAAAAATATGTTTGATTACAACGAAACCTTAGAGCAAGCCCGTCAACGCAATATTCATGATGCGCTGATGGAGGATATTGGTCAGAATGATTGGACGGCTAAGTTGGTACCCAATAAGTCCGTGCAAGCACAGCTCATCGTGCGTCAAGCAGCAGTGCTCTGTGGTGTTGACTGGTTCGAAGGCACGCTCAAGAAATTAGATCCGAATGCAACCGTCACTTGGCACTACATGGAGGGCGATATGATGGCGCCCGATACCAAAGTCTGCGACATTACAGCTGATTCAAGAGCTCTACTCTCTGCTGAACGCCCTTGCATTAACTTTCTGCAAACCTTATCTTGGACTGCCAGCATTACCCGCCAACATGTTGATGCGATTGCAGGGGCAAGCCCAAATCCTCAGGGTTGCGCTGTATTAGATACGCGCAAAACTATTCCTGGATTACGTCAGGCGCAAAAGTATGCAGTGCGAGTTGGCGGTGGCCAAAATCAACGCCTTGCCTTATGGCACGGCATTCTGATTAAGGAGAATCATATTGCTGCTGCCGGTGGCATTGCTGCTGCACTCAAAGCTGCAGCAGAATTACATTCTGGGGTGGATATTCAGATTGAAGTAGAAAGCTTTGCGGAGCTACAAGAAGCTCTAGCTGCAGGTGCAAAAAGCATCTTGATTGATAACTTCACTACCGAGCAAATGAAAGAGGCCGTTACCTTTACTGCTGGCCGCGCTCTGCTAGAAGCTTCCGGTGGAATTAACTTAGATCAGATGCGAGCAATTGCTGCTACGGGTGTTGATCGCATCTCCCTTGGAAAGCTCACCAAGGATGTCAATGCGGTGGATTTTTCAATGCGCATTTTGTAGTGCTTTCAAAATAATAATCAAAATAGTAGGGCCTGGACTCCCCTAACTTCTATCACTTGAAGTAACTTTGCTGCAGCTCCGCTAGGGTGCTTACCAGAACTAGGAGACTCCCACTTCTGAACGGTTGAAACACTCACATTCAAGAGGGATGCAAAAATAGATTGGCTCATCTTGGCTTGACGGATACGTATATTCGTCACCTTTCTTGGGGTGAAGATCGGCGGCTTTTCCAAACACAAGGCCTTCATTTTGGCAAAGTCATGTTTAGTTAATAAGCCACAACCATCAAGGGCTTCTGCCATCTCTAAAAGCTCGTCTAGCACTCTTTTTTCTTCTGCTTTTAATTTTTTAATCATTGCAAATTAACTCCTTTAATATCCCCGCATCAACTAAATCTTGTAATTTAGATCGATCAGCTTTTTCAAATGTCTTGGCAAGGATAATTGCAGCTGTTTGCTCATTATTAGTAAAGTCAGACCCTGAGTCACTCTTCTCTCTGCCAACAATAAAAATAATTGCATCCCTATTTTTCTTTGCCACAATCGTACGAATACTTCCACTTTTCCCTTGGCCTAAGATTGGTATTCTCTTTTTGCATACCCCTCCCCCTAAATCAGCCTCGTAATATTCGAGTTCAATCTCTCTTGCTGCTTTACACAACTGTGTTGAGCTGACAATTTTTTTCGCCCATCGGTCAAATGTTTTGGTTTTCATGACAATTTTCTTCATAACCAAAATATTAAACTATTGCACTGAGTGCTATAACATTATAGTCGGCAATGATTTAAGGTTGTTTATCAGTTGTTTTTATACAAAAATAATCAGCTAGACCAACAGTAAAAGAAAAGAGGACAGCAGTTGAGTAAAAAATCAAAAAATATGAAAGAAGAATGGGTTGATCCAGATGACGCACCAGAAGCAGATGAAGAGTGGTTCAAAAATGCCCACGTCTATATTGGTGACACCCTCATCAAAAGAGGTGTTGGTCGCCCACCAATTAAAAATGCAAAGGAAATGCTTAGCCTTAGATTAGATTCTGATGTGTTAGAAAAATTACGTGCAAGTGGTAAGGGATGGCAAACCCGCTTAAGCAAACATATAAAAGAGGCAGTTCTAAAAGGCTCTCTGTAAATCGATTTAGGTCTCGGGGGCTTCAGAAGTTCCTTCTGCCTGAGGGGTCAAAATCGTAGGATAAGAAACCGCCCAAGTGCCTGGGTAGTCACGGCTGTAGTGCAGCCCCCTACTTTCTCTGCGCATTAAAGCTGAACGTACGATCAACTCTGCACACTCTAGTAAGTTACGTAGCTCAATCAGATCTCGCGTGACTTTAAAGTTAGCGTAATACTCTTGCACCTCATACCTTAATAGCTTGATGCGATGCAATGCCCGCTCTAATCGGCGGTTGGTTCTCACAATACCGACATAGTTCCACATCAAAGAACGTAACTCATCCCAGTTATGGGCAATCACCACTTGTTCATCAGCATCCTCTACCTGACTCTCATCCCATAGAGGAAGTTTTGGCAGAATTGGTGTTTTAAGCTCTGCTATATCAGCAGCGGCAGCTTTACCAATCACGATGCACTCTAACAAGGAATTGCTGGCCAAACGATTGGCGCCATGCAAACCGGTGTAGGTTGCCTCGCCCACTGCATAGAGGCCCGCTAAATCAGTGCGGCCTTTGAGATCGGTGACCACGCCACCACAAGCGTAATGCGCTGCTGGCACAACTGGTATAGGCTCTTTAGTGATATCTAGACCCAAACTCATGCAACGCGCATAGATCATTGGAAAGTGTTCTTTAATAAACGCTTCACCTAGATGAGTAGCGTCTAGGTGCACATAGTCGAGGCCATGCTTTTTCATCTCAAAGTCAATGGCTCTAGCAACAATATCGCGCGGAGCTAATTCATTACGCTCATCATGCTCTGGCATAAAACGAGTGCCATCAGGCAGCTTGAGTAAACCGCCCTCACCGCGCATTGCCTCAGTAATGAGGAAGGTGCGATCGCTGGGGTGATACAGGCATGTCGGATGAAACTGAATAAATTCCATATTGCCAATGCGACAACCCGCTCGCCAAGCCATGGCAATACCGTCACCAGTAGCGGTGTCAGGATTACTGGTGTAGCGATACACCTTACCAACGCCACCAGTAGCTAGAACTACAGACTTCGCCTCAATGGTTTCAACGCGATTATTTTTAATATCCAGTGCATACACACCATAGCAACGATTTGGCTTAGTGCGCGCAGTCTTAACATCTAAATGACGATTGGTAATGAGATCTAGAGCAATCCAATGCTCTAGTAGTTGAATATTTTTATGCGCGCGCGCTTTATCGAGCAGCACTTCATGGATAGCCTTACCAGTTGAATCAGCCGCATGCGCAATGCGACGTTGGCTATGACCACCCTCACGGGTTAAGTGCAAACCCATCGGACCAGATTCATCGGGAGTAAATGGCACGCCTTGATCGACCAGCCATTGGATTGCATCAGAGCTTTCTTCCGCAATATACCGAGCCGTTGACTCGACTACGAGTCCAGCCCCCGCATTTAAGGTGTCCTCTACGTGAGCGTCAATACTGTCATGCTCTTTATCAACGACCCCAACAATGCCGCCTTGCGCCCACGCTGTGGCACCCTCACCGAGAGCACGCTTGGCCATAATAATGACTGGCTGAGTCTCAGCCATGTGCAAAGCCACCGTTAAGCCAGCTAAGCCTGCTCCAATAATGAGAACTGGTAACTCAGCTTTTGCGTCAGAGGTTGATGATGAAGGTTTTGAACTAGCCATGCTTCATTCTAAAGGGCAATGTGATTTTGGTCTTGAAGGTGGCTTCTGATCTTAAAAGGCTCCACTGGGGAGCCTTTTACATTTGTCATTAAAAATTATGGTACTTATGCCGTACTGACAACCTTCTGTCTAGCTGGATCATTTGTGCCATAGCCTACTACTGCAGCGGCTTTCCCGCCTTTAGCTAGCTTGACGGCGCAATACTTGAACTCTGGAATCTTGCCAAATGGATCTAAGGCAGCATTGGTAATCAAGTTTGCCGCAGCTTCATAGTAAGCAAACGGAATAAAGATTACACCACGCGGAGTGCCATCATCTCTACGCACATGAATCCCCACCTCGCCACGTCTTGATTGAACGGTAATCACATCGCCAGCAGAAACGCCTAGCTGGGTCATATCCTCACCATTCATAGAGACGGTAGCCAATGGCTCAATCGCATCGAGCACAGTGGCACGGCGCGTCATACTGCCAGTATGCCAATGCTCTAACTGACGGCCTGTAATCAATACAAATGGGTAATCTGCATCTGGACGCTCATTAGCCGGAATGATGTCAGCAGGTACGAGTTTGACTTTGCCATCAACTGTTGCAAAATGATCATCAAACACGATTGGGCGACCAGGATCTTCAGCAGATAAACAAGGATAGGTCACGCTAGATTCTTTTTCGAGACGCTCCCAAGTAATACCATTGATCGCTGCATGCATGGCTTGACGCATTTCGTCATAGACCTCTGCAACCCCATCATCAGGACCTTGATAGTTCCAGTTCAAGCCCATCCGTTTAGCGATCTGCTGAATGATCCACAGATCAGGCTTTGCTTCGCCAGGAGGATTGATCGCCTTCTTGCCCATCTGCACCATACGGTCAGTGTTACTGGCGGTGCCAACTTTCTCAGGCCAAGCGCTTGCTGGTAAAACGACGTCCGCTAGAAGCGCAGTTTCTGTCATAAAGATGTCTTGCACAACAAGATGCTCTAAAGAAGCCAGTGCATGTCGCGCATGATTCAAATCAGGATCGCTCATTGCGGGATTCTCACCCTCGACATACATGCCACGAATCTTATCGGGATCGCTATCGGGTGCCGTGATCTTATGCATGATCTCAACTACTGTGTAGCCAGGTTTCTTATCTAATGGGGTATCCCAGAATTTTTCAAACCATGCATGTGCTGCAGGATTATCAACCCGTTGATAGTTCGGGAACATCATCGGAATCAATCCTGCATCACTGGCGCCCTGTACATTGTTCTGGCCACGTAATGGATGCAAGCCAGAACCAGGCTTACCAATTTGACCGGTAATGCTCACTAAGGCAATTAAGCAACGTGCATTATCGGTACCATGTACATGCTGGCTAACGCCCATGCCCCACAAGACCATCGCCGACTTAGTGGTAGCAAATTCACGAGCAACTTCACGCAAAGTTTCCGCTGGAATGCCGCAGACAGGAGCCATTGCCTCAGGACTATAGCCTTTGATATTTTCTTTTAGGGCTTCAAAGTTATTGGCGCGATTTTCAATGAAGTCTTGATCAACCAAACCTTCTTCAATAATCGTATAGATCATGGCATTGAGCATGGCCACGTCAGTGTCTGGCTTGAACTGCATGGTGCGCCAAGCATGCTTACTAATCTCAGTGCTACGAGGATCGCACAGCACAATTTTTGCGCCGCGTTTAGCGGCATTTTTAAACCAAGTTGCCGCTACTGGATGATTGGCAGTTGGATTTGAGCCAATCAAGAAAATCATGCTGGAGTGCTCAACATCATTGACTTGATTACTTACTGCGCCAGAGCCAACGCCTTCAAGTAATGCTGCGACAGAAGATGCATGGCAAAGACGCGTGCAATGGTCAACGTTGTTACTACCAAAACCAGTGCGGACCAACTTTTGGAATAAATAGGCCTCTTCGTTACTACCCTTGGCTGAACCAAAGCCAGCCAATACTTTTAAACCATGCTTGTCTTTGAGTTTTTTAAGTCCACCACCAGCAACTTCCAAAGCCTCTTCCCAGGTCGCTTCACGAAAGACGCTTGACCAGTCTTGTGGATTCTGAATAGCATTCTCATCTTTGGGAACGCCAGCCTTACGAATCAAAGGTTTTGTTAAGCGCTGTGGGTTATGAATGTAATCCATCCCAAAGCGGCCCTTAACGCAAAGGCGGTTGTGATTAGCGGGTCCATCACGGCCCTCTACGCTAACAATCTTTTCATCTTTTACGTTATAGGTAATTTGACAGCCTACGCCACAGAATGGGCAAACTGAATCCACCTTACGGTCGACGGTTTGTGAACCGATCAAACCTTTTGGCATCAAAGCGCCAGTTGGGCAAGCTTGCACGCACTCACCACATGCAACGCAGGTGCTATCGCCCATTGGATCATTGAGATCAAATACGATCTCACTATGGCCGCCACGCATGGCGTAGCCAATCACATCATTAACTTGCTCTTCACGACAAGCACGCACACAACGATTACATTGAATGCAGGCATCTAAGTTCACTGCCATCGCTGGATGGGAGATATCGCTAGCAACCTTCGCGCGGCGTAATGCTTTGAGCTCTGGTCGAACAGTCACGTCCATACGGGCAGCCCAAGTGCTTAGCTCACCATGTTGATTCTGTTGCTCTTCTTCCTTACTATCGCCTACCCACTTGAAGCCCTCATCCGGCATATCGGAGAGCAACATCTCTAACACTAGCTTTTGACTCTTAACAGCGCGTTCGCTATTGGCTTTGACTTCCATGCCAGGTGTAGCGCTACGACAGCAGCTAGGCGCCAAAGTACGCTCGCCATTGATTTCAACGACGCAAGCACGGCAATTACCATCGGGACGATAGCCGTCTTTAAAGCACAGATGCGGAATATCCACGCCATGGCGTTTGGCAGCCTTGAGAATAGTTTCACCCTCATAGGAAACGATGGTTTTTCCGTCAAGCTTGAACTCGACTGTTTGCAGTTCGAGCTCTTTAGGATTGGTTGGTGCGTTCATATTTATCTTATTTTTCCCTAAGTTCTATCAAGCAACTTCTTGCGGGAAATATTTATGGATACAACGAATCGGATTGGGTGCGGCTTGACCTAGACCGCAGATCGAAGCATCGACCATCACCGTCGCTAGATCTTCTAAGGTTTCTTGATCCCAGGATTTAGCTTGCATCAACTTAGCAGCCTTACCCGTGCCAACGCGGCACGGTGTGCACTGACCGCAGCTTTCATGTTCAAAGAAATGCATGACATTTAATGCCATATCTCTAGCTTTGTCTTGATCACTAAACACCATCACAGCAGCAGAACCAATGAAGCAACCATAAGGCTGCAAGGTATCAAAGTCCAAAGGAATGTCATTCATCGTAGCTGGCAAGATGCCACCCGATGCACCACCCGGTAAATAGCCGTAGAACTGGTGACCGTCTTGCATGCCGCCACAATATTCATCAATGAGCTCTTGAATAGTAATACCTGCTGGAGCTAATTTCACACCAGGGTTCTTCACACGACCACTGACGCTATAGCTACGCAAGCCTTTGCGATCATGACGACCATAAGAGCTAAACCACTCTGGTCCGCGCTGCACAATATCGCGCACCCAATACAAAGTTTCAAAGTTATGCTCAAGTGTTGGGCGTCCGAATAGGCCAACCTGTGCAATGTAGGGAGGACGCATGCGTGGCTCACCACGTTTGCCTTCGATACTCTCAATCATGGCGGATTCTTCACCGCAGATGTAAGCACCGGCGCCACGACGTAATTCAATCGAAGGTAATTTGAATGGCGGGTTAGCTTTGAGCTTGGCTAATTCTTTTTCAAGCAACTCACGGCAACCGTGATATTCATCACGCAAGTAAATGTAGCAAGCATCAATTCCAACAACGTTCGCCGCAATCAGCAAACCTTCTAAGAAGCGATGCGGATCACGCTCTAAATACGTGCGGTCTTTAAACGTTCCCGGCTCGCCTTCGTCAATATTGACTGCCATCAGCTTAGGGGCGATTTGATCTTTAACAATGCGCCACTTGCGCCCTGCTGGGAAACCAGCTCCGCCTAAACCGCGCAAGCCAGAATTTTCCATAGCCTTAATGATGCTTTCGCCATCAAGCTTACCTTGGGCAATGTCTGTTGCTAAGGCATAGCCGCCTTTAGCGCGATAGGCTTCGTAACCAACATAGCTTGGTGAAACTGCCTGGTTTTCGCCTTGAGGAGAAACGCCCTTCTCAGCTAATGCTGCGGGATCAAAACTTGCATCATCTTTTGCCAATGGCTGAGTGGTCATCTTGTTATTGACTGCTGCAGCGACTTTATCTGTTGTAGCAAATAGGACGGGATACTGATGCACTACCGCTACTGGCGCCTGTTCGCAACGACCTACGCAAGGGGCTGCAATTACTTTGACATTGGGATTACCCAAGATCGCAGGTAATTTTTCCAAGAGATTTTTGGCGCCAGCCAATTCGCAGGACAAGCCATCGCATACGCGCACAGTGATATCAGCTACTGGATCATTACCGCGCACTACTTCAAAGTGATGGTAGAAGGTAGCAACTTCATAAACTTCAGCCATAGGCAAATTCATTTCTTTTGCCAAAGCAACTAAATGACGATCATGCAAAGCACGATATTCATCATTCAATTTATGTAAATTTTCGATCAATAAATCACGACGGTGCGGTGCTTCCCCAATCAACTGACGCACTTCGGACAAAGAAACGTCATCTGCTTGACGGCCTTTCAGCTTACTTTTGCGACGAATGGTTTCCCTTAAGTCATCTGCAGTTGCTACAGCAACGGCTTTGACTTCTCCTGAGGGTTTTGGGTGATTCATATTTTGTAGTCTCTAATTTCTAGTCGCGCCGATTGAATTGTTGATTCTTAAGCATTTAGCCATATATAGCGACCTGCAAAATCATCGTGTGATTTTGGGTTATTTCGACCTCTAAGTCCTTGACGGCGCTCAAGGGATTAAAACTAGGGTTTACCCTAATCTATAGCAGGGATGGGGATGGCTTGTCGCCAGGCGGAAGTGAGTAGTCAAGCTTGCGCTCATAAAGCCGGGCCTTATAGCAGTCGTTATAGCCTTGGCTGCCAATATTCCAACCAATCGAGGTGCAATCCTGTTGCGCTGCTGACTCGATACTTCCACAGCCAGATAAGGCCAAGGCGGAAAGAATGGAAACCAAGAGAAGTGAGCGCAATTTAGGTGAATTCATCCCGTAAGTCTACTTGATTTTGGGGAGAGTTCGAGGGAAAACATCCACTTGTGTAACTTTGGGTTTCCCAGTAAAAATAACCACCCATTCAATAACAAGAAATCAATAAAACCGGAGACAACAATGAAGTTATTTATCAAAAAACTTGCCGCGCTAGGCTTTTTGCTAAGCGCTTTGCTAGTTGGCAATTCTGCTAGCGCTCAGAATCAAGATGGCTTTACCCCCCTGATCGACGGCGTCAGCCTTTCTGGCTGGAACATTATTGGCAATGCTAATTGGCAGATAGGCAACGGTATGATTGTGAGCGACAAGCCCATGGGCTTTTTAGTCAGCTCCGCAAAATATAAGAACTTCATTGTTCGCGCTGAATTTTGGGCTGAGTCAAATACCAATAGCGGTATTTTTATTCGCTGCCAAAACCCGAACCTCGTTACCGCCGGCAATGCTTATGAAGTCAATATTTGGGATACACGCCCTGGACAAGAATACTCAACTGGTGCCATCGTCGATGTCGCTAAAGTGAATCCGATTCATAAGGCTGGCGGACGCTGGAATACGATGGAAATCGTTGCTAATGGCAGCCACTTCAAAGTAACGATGAACGGTGTTGTGACGGTGGCAGATGGTGAAGATAGTAAATTCTCAGAAGGTCTTATTGGCCTTCAATCTGCTGGTGGCACTATCAAGTTCAGAAAGCTAGAAATCAAAGCGATTTAAAGCCTTAAACCAATATTTCGTATCTATCACCACAGGCGATGGGCTGCAAGGCTCTCGCCTGTTTTTGCATCTTCACGAGCCCATAGTGAGACATTGTTTTTAAGGTTCTAGATAAATTCCCCTGCTTTCGACCAGTTATTTCCGCTAATTCAGAAATGGATACTGGCTTTGACTTTCTAATGACATCAAGCAGTGCGCGATTCTCATCACTCAAAACCTCGGCAAGCGAACGCATTGAGGTAAACCATATTTTTGGATCCGTTGATTTAACCTTCAGCTCGCCCTTGGCAATAGACAAAATACGCCTACGAATCTCTTCTTGAGGAGCAATTCCTATTTTGATTACTTTCATCATTCCCTCGCCAAATTCAATGCTTTATCAACATCCACAAAAAAATCAATTAACAACTGATAAGCATTTTTGTATTCATAACGAATACCTAAATCAGATGGACTTCTATGTCGGTGGTCATAAGGTAAAGTGCGATTTGCATACTTAGTAGGATTTTTCGGGGCATGGGCATTGTCATAACCCAAAATACGAATTCCTGCGGGATCATGCAATGTTAAGGAATACCGAATGCCATGTGGCACTGCCTCACTCTTGGGAACCTGCCACGCTTCCATCTTTACCCAATAGCCGCCCTCCTGATCTATTACCTGTCCATGCAAATCCAAAAGGGTAGTAATTTCATGCGTGTACATAACCCTTAATATATCAACAAATGATATACCAAAAATATCACCCTGACTACCACTGAGGGTGATATTGGTTAAAGGTGTTTATTACGCAGGAGGAAACCCAACCTTTTGCGGCCACTTATTATGAAAAACATGAATGATGGGTTTTTCATAAACCCCTGCCATCGTGAACGGCTCTGCTGCTATCCAAGCCTCAGCTGCAATGCGACTCGGAAAATCAATGGCCAATAAACTTCCGACAGTAGTTTGACCATCTTCAGAAGTAAGCGGTCCACAGAAAGCCATGTGATCAGATAACTTGGCGAGATATTCACGATGGATAGGTCGCACTTCATCTCTTAATTGGGCCGTTCCAGGACGGTCCATTAGCCAGAATACAAAAATCATATTGATTCCTCTTGGTTATGTAAAAACAAAAGTGCCACATTAAACATAGTAAATACTAGCCTAGCTTGCAAAATGAAGTGTGCCCTGAAAATAAAAAACCACCCGAAGGTGGTTTAGAAACTACTTGGCGGAAGGGGCGGGATTCGAACCCGCGGTAGGCTATTAACCTACGTACGCTTTCCAGGCGTATGACTTAAACCGCTCATCCACCCTTCCGGAAACCATCGATTATACGGTTAACAAAAGGGTGTAAGTGGATTTGCTTAGAGCGCCTCTTTGAGTTGATCCAAAATCGCTGGATTTTCTAGAGTAGAGGTATCTTGAGTAACCTCTTCGCCTTTAGCGATCACACGCAACAAGCGACGCATGATCTTGCCAGAGCGCGTTTTAGGCAAGTTATCACCAAAGCGTACGTCTTTTGGCTTGGCAATTGGGCCGATCTCTTTACCAACCCAGTTGCGCAACTCAGTAGCAATCCTCTTGGCTTCATCGCCCGTTGGGCGCCCACCCTTAAGAACTACGAATACGCAAATAGCTTCACCCGTCATATCGTCTGGACGACCTACTACGGCAGCTTCAGCAACCAATGGGTTGGCCACTAGGCAGGATTCGATTTCCATAGTGCCCATACGGTGACCTGAAACGTTCAAGACGTCGTCGATACGACCAGTGATGGTGAAATAACCAGTCTCTTTATTACGAATCGCGCCATCACCAGCAAGATACAAAGTGCCGCCCAATTCTTCTGGGAAATAGGATTTCACAAAACGATCGCTATCGTTCCAAATGTTACGAATCATCGAAGGCCATGGACGCTTCACAACCAAGATACCGCCTTGACCATTTGGCACATCATGGCCAACTTCATCCACAATCGCCGCCATGATGCCTGGCAATGGCAAGGTGCATGAACCAGGAATCATTGGTGTTGCACCCGGCAATGGAGAAATCATATGGCCGCCAGTTTCGGTTTGCCAGAATGTATCTGCAATTGGGCAACGTGAACCGCCTACGTTTTCGTAGTACCACATCCAAGCTTCAGGATTAATTGGCTCACCTACTGAACCCAAGAGACGCAAAGAGGATAAGTCGTAGCTCTTAGGATGAATAGCTTGATCATTGCTTGATGCTTTGATCAAGGAGCGAATCGCTGTGGGTGCTGTATAGAAAATCGTTGCTTTGTGTTTTTGGATCATGTCCCAGAAACGGCCTGCATTTGGATAGGTAGGTACGCCTTCAAACACAATCTCAGTCGCGCCCACTGCGAGCGGGCCATAAGTGATATAGGAATGTCCAGTGACCCAACCAATATCGGCAGTACACCAAAACACATCGTTTGGCTTAATGTCAAAGGTCCACTTCATGGTCAAAATAGCCCACAACAGGTAACCGCCGGTAGAGTGCTGAACACCCTTTGGCTTGCCTGTAGAACCTGAGGTATAGAGAACAAAGAGTGGATGTTCTGCACTCACCCACTCTGGCTCGCAAGTGGAAGATTCATTAGCAACAACATCGTGCATCCAAGAATCGCGACCAGTAGTCATGGGAATATTGCCGCCGGTACGCTTGTACACAACGACATTTTTGATTTTTTCACATTCGCCTAAAGCAAGCGCCTCATCAACAATTACTTTCAGTGGTAAAGCTTTGCCACCGCGCATTTGTTCATCAGCAGTAATCACCGCTACTGCGCCAACGTCAACAATGCGCTCTTGTAATGATTTAGCAGAGAAACCGCCGAATACTACTGAGTGTGTTGCACCAATACGAGCACAAGCTTGCATGGCAACAATGCCTTCAACTGACATTGACATGTAAATAATGACGCGGTCACCAGACTTGATGCCCATCTTGCGCAATGCATTTGCCATTTTGCAAACACGATCAAGCATGTCTTTGTAAGTAACGTTGGTCACCTGACCGTCGTCAGCTTCAAAAATGATAGCGACCTTATCACCCAAGCCATTTTCAATTTGGCGATCTAAGCAGTTGTAAGAAGCATTGGTTAAACCATCTTCAAACCACTTATAGAAAGGCGCCTTAGATTCATCAAGAACCTTGCTGAAAGGCTTCTTCCAATAGATATTCTCTTTAGCAAGGCGTCCCCAAAAACCCTCATAGTCCTTTTCGGCTTCTGCGCAAAGCTTGTTATAGGCTTCCATTCCAGGAATAGCAGCACCCTTAACAAAGTCTGCGGGTGGGTTAAATACGCGGTTTTCTTGCTTTAATGGTTCCATGCTTTACAGCCCTCTTTTTAATAATCAGCCACTCATTTTCTGCATAATGAACACAGAATGACGGGGTTACACCCTCAAGAGCTAATAAGATAAGTGAAAACACGGGGGATTTGCTCTATGGCAAACCCTTAAAATAGGGCAAACCTTTACTAATTAAGTCCAAAAACATGACAAACATTAAACAAAATGACCTGATTCAAAGCGTAGCGGATGCCTTCCAGTTCATCTCCTACTACCATCCCAAGGATTTTATTGATGCGATGGGCAAGGCTTATGAGCTAGAACAAGGCGTAGCCGCTAAGGATTCGATCGCCCAAATTCTGACCAATAGCCGCATGTGTGCCGAGGGACATCGCCCTCTTTGCCAAGACACTGGTATTGCAGTCGTTTTCCTCAAAATTGGCATGAACGTGCAATGGTCGGATGCCACGATGAGCGTGAGCGAGATGGTCAATGAAGGCGTGCGCCGTGCTTATCTCAACCCAGAAAATATGCTCCGCGCTTCCGTGTTGACTGATCCAGCAGGTAAACGTAAAAATACTGGTGATAACACACCGGCTGTTATTCATTATGAAATCGTCCCTGGTGATGATGTTGAAGTGATCTGCGCCGCCAAAGGTGGTGGTTCAGAGAACAAGGCCAAGATGGTCATGCTCAACCCTTCTGACTCCATCGTCGACTGGGTTCTCAAAACTGTTCCCACCATGGGTGCGGGCTGGTGTCCACCCGGTATCCTCGGGATTGGTATCGGCGGTACTCCTGAAAAAGCCATGTTGATGGCTAAAGAGTCTTTAATGGGTCCTGTAGACATTCAGGAACTCATTGCTCGCGGACCAAAAAACAAAGTGGAAGAATTGCGCCTTGAGCTCTATGAAAAGGTGAATCAATTGGGGATTGGTGCCCAAGGCCTTGGTGGCTTAGCCACTGTCCTGGACGTCAAGATTTTGGATTACCCAACCCATGCAGCCTCGCTCCCTGTCGCAATGATCCCGAACTGCGCTGCAACTCGCCACATCCACTTCCATTTGCACGGCGATGGTCCAGCCAAATTAGAAATCCCTTCCCTAGCTGACTGGCCAGATGTCACTTGGACCCCAGACACCAAAAAATCCAAGCGGATCAATTTGGATACCTTGACTGCCGCAGAAGTCGCGAGCTGGAAACCAGGCGAAACACTGTTGCTCAACGGCAAAATTCTGACTGGTCGTGATGCTGCTCATAAGCGCATTCAGGACATGCTCGCTAAAGGCGAAGAGTTACCGGTGAGCTTTAAGAATCGTGTGATCTATTACGTCGGTCCAGTCGATCCAGTGCGTAATGAAGTTGTTGGTCCAGCAGGTCCAACTACTTCTACTCGGATGGATAAGTTTACTGAGATGATGTTGGCAAAAACGGGTTTGATTTCCATGATTGGTAAAGCAGAGCGTGGTCCGGTTGCGATTGAAGCAATTAAGAAACATAAGTCTGCTTACTTAATGGCTGTTGGTGGCGCTGCTTACTTGGTCTCTAAAGCGATCCAAACTTCTAAAGTGGTTGGCTTTGCTGACTTAGGCATGGAAGCGATTTATGAGTTTGATGTCAAAGACATGCCAGTCACAGTAGCGGTCAACTCTGAAGGCATCTCAATGCATGAGACTGGCCCTAAAGAATGGCAAGCTAAGATCGGAAATATTCCGGTCAAGATTGTTTAAGCGCAGCTGACTACTTGGCACTGATCGGGGTTTTTGATTCTGGCGTTGGGGGCTTATCCATCTTGGATGAGGCCCTAGACCAACTTCCCGAGCACGATTACATCTATCTTGCGGACTCTGCAAATGCCCCCTATGGTGAAAAGTCGAGCGAATGGATTGCCGCTCGCAGTCTTGCCTTATGCCAATACCTTGCCGAAGAAGGTTGCGACGCGATTGTGGTGGCTTGCAACACCGCCACCGCAGAAGCGATTAAAGACATTCGCCAGAAATTGAATATTCCAATTATTGGCGTTGAGCCAGGGATCAAGCCAGCAGCAATGCAAACGCAGAACGGGATTGTGGGTGTACTCGCCACCGAAGCCACACTTAATAGTGATAAGTTCAATGCCCTACTAGCAACGCTTCCTGCCAACTGCCAATTTATCAAGCAAGCGGGTGCTGGCTTAGTGCCATTAATTGAATCAGGAGAGGCGGATGGTGAAGAAACGCTAGAGTTATTGGCCAAGCATTTAGAGCCGATTCAGGATGCGGGTGCTGACACCTTAGTTTTGGGTTGCACTCACTACCCTTTTCTTCGCAAAGCGATACGAAAGTTACTAGGTGACAGCATTACCCTGATTGATACGAGCGAGGCAGTAGTACGACAACTCAAGCGCCAGTTAGAGGATAAGGAGACTGCACATTCTGAAGATACTTGTGGCTCCGTGCTCTTCATGAGCAGCAAAGATGAAGTTACACTCTTGCGCATGGCTCAAGAACTGATGTCTAGCGATTTAAGTGCGTATGCTATATCAGCTAAATATCTAGGTGATCTCCAGTGAACACTTTTATATCTCGTCTAGATCACTACCTTCCGTTTGATAAAACCGAACGTACCATCATTGGTATTGTTCTGCTAATGCATGCCATCTTTTTTATTGGCTTTCATAAGAGCATGCAGCCTAACACCCCTGACAATCTAGACGATTCCCGCGTGATGGCCAATCTAGTGAGCCCTGAAGCAGCAAAACCAGCTCAGCCTCCAGCGCCACCACCACCCAAGCCAAAGCAAGAAGAGAAAAAGAAGACCGTCAACGAGAAATCCACTCAAGCACCAACACCCCCGCAGTCTCAACAACAAGCCGCTACACCGCCCAGTCAGCAGCCCAGCAAATCTGATGCACCCACCCCAAATGCTGCTGTTGCCCCTGCCACCAATGGGGGAGCTAGCGGCACACCTATTCAGACCGATATTGGTAAACTGGTCGTCGTATACCAACCGGATGCCGATGCCTATTACCCCTCATTCTCGAAGAGATCAGGCGAGCAAGGTGAAGTAGTAGTGCGATTGATTATTGATGAAGGTGGCAACGTTGAGGATATTGCTTTATTAAAATCGAGCACATTCCCGCGACTAGATCGCGCTGCCTCCGACATTGGCAGACGTTATCGCTTCAAGCCATTTTTAGTGAACGGTTCGCCCGCTCGAATTTCAACCAACCTGTTAATTAAATTTAATCTAAAGACCCAATAATATGAATACACCATTTGGCTTAGCAAATTTGTGGCTCGAGGGGGATTCAATCACCCGCTTTGTAGCGCTGGCGCTCTTACTCTGCTCAATCGTCACCTGGGTGATTTTGCTTTCCCGTTTTTGGGATCTGCGCAATCTCCGTAAGCTTAGCCCAGAACTAGACAAGTTTTGGCGCGCTACTTCATTTGATCAAGGCCTCTACTCCCTGACAAATCATGGAACGAACCCTTACTATCATATTGCAAAATCAGCCTTGGATGCATCCGCGCATCACCAAAGCCAATCCACCAATCATCGCGAGCTTTTGCAAACATTGAACTACTCAGAGTGGATGGCCAGAAGTCTCAAGTACAGCATTGATGGGGTCGCCGCCAAATTACAAAAAGGGTTGACCTTCCTCGGATCAACTGGCGCTACCGCCCCATTTATTGGTTTGTTTGGGACAGTTTGGGGCATCTACCATGCTTTAATTTCTATCAGCAGCTCTGGCAGCGCACAGCTTGACCAAGTGGCCGGCCCAATTGGAGAGGCCTTAATCATGACTGCCTTAGGTTTGGCCGTGGCTATTCCAGCAGTGCTTGGTTTTAACGCCATCAATCGCGCTAATAAATTGTTTGTGGCCGATCTCAATCGCTTTGGCAATGATCTATTGGCGTATTTTGTGACTGGTGCTCGCGTAGATTCCGGAGAATAAGCATGTCTTTTCATATTCAAGACGACCAGAGCGACGACGGCATTATGGCCGAAATCAACATGACACCCATGGTGGATGTCATGTTGGTCTTGCTGATTATCTTTATGATTACTTTGCCGGTGATCCAGCAAGCAGTGAAGGTGGAATTACCTAAAGCCAATAGCGTGCGCAATGAAGTTAAACCTGAATCAGTGCAGCTCTCAATTGATGCCAAAGGTCAAATCTTTTGGAATAGCTCGGCGATCGACTTAAAGACTTTTGATGGCTATGCTCAAAAAGCAGCGGAGAAAGATCCTCAGCCTGAAATTAATTTACGTGCCGACAAGTCTGTGAAGTATGAATATGTCGCACAAGTGCTCGCGGCATCACGCCGTGCTGGTCTTACTAAGTTAGGGTTTGTCACTGAGCCAGACTAAATTGGGGGCGGTCTAATTGCCCTTGATCGCCGAGCACTTCTCGGTATAAGACTTCGTGCCCTCACCCATGGTGGAAGCCAAGATGCCACCTTTAATCGTTTCAATCTTTTTCAGTTCACCCGTTACTCGATTAATCGTGGTTACTGACACCACAGTCCCAACGCCATAGCGCACACCATCGAATTCTTCAGGCGGGAAAGATGTGTCTGTCAAAAATGAAATCTTATCTCTAGTGATAGAGACATTTTTAATTTCTTGAAGGCCTCCACTACTCACCTGATCTAAATCACGTTCATCAAAATATACTTTGCCTTTTGTGCTTTTAGAGCCCTCTGTTGGCGAGGCTACTTTTAAGACATACTCTTCAGTCATGTCTCTTTCAACCCGAATACAATTGAAAGAAAGCGTTTCAGCGCTGATAGCAGCCGAGAAAATGGCTAAGCCCACAAAGGACATTAACCGGCGCGATGAGTGGAATGGATGTGTAAATATCATTAAAACTTGGTGCCCGAGGCCGGAATCGAACCGGCACGACTTTTTTGAGTCGGCAGATTTTAAATCTGCTGTGTCTACCGATTTCACCACTCGGGCTCGCACTAACAGTAACTGCCGCGCTATATAAATCAAGACAAGCGAAATTTTAACATGTGAGGGCATGATTGCCCTGGAACTCGGTCCATTGGGGCGCCAAGAGGGAAATGTCCAAAACGGCTAAAATATTCCCATGAAGTTTATAAGCAAAATCCAAGGGCTGCGCCCAGTGATACGGGGCATCCTCTGGGTTGGCGGCGGTCTTTCACTGGTCATTGGCATCACCTGCTTAATCTATCTATTCTCTGCAAAGACTACGCTCTCCGGCAAGCAAACCATTCAAAGTCTTGGTGATGCCGTGGTGATCACTTTTGATGAGAGTGGCATCCCCCACATTAAAGCCAAGAGCTCTACTGACGCCCTCTTCGCTCTAGGTTATTTACACGCTAGTGAACGTTCTTGGCAGATGGAAGTCAATCGTCGTCTAGCCAGTGGACGACTTTCAGAAATCCTTGGTTCGGAAACAGTTGCGATTGATCGCTTTATGCGCACACTTGGCATTAAACATGCCGCTGAAAATCAGTTTGATCACTATCCCATTGCTGCCAAACGCTTGCTGCAATCTTATGCAGATGGCGTGAATGCCGGTAATCAACACTTGGGTTGGGCGCTCCCTGTTGAATACTTCCTCACCGGTTCAAAGCCTGGCTACTGGTCACCATCAGACAGCGTAGCTTGGATGTTGATGATGGCCTTAGATTTGGGTGGTAACTGGCAAAAAGAATTGCAACGCTTAGAGTTATCCCAATTCTTAACAACCGAACAAGTTTGGCAAGTGCTACCGCCATTTGTTGCTGGTGATCCAGTAACGCGGATGGACTTTGCAAAAATGTATCGGGATAACAAAGTATTTAATACGGCACCGTCTGCAGGCGAAAGCAAATCAAATAAGCTGCCAACTAATGAGCTATCTGAACTGTCTACCAATGACCTGCCAGGTGGTAAAGATGGTATTGGCTCAAACAATTGGGCGCTCGGCGGTAAGCGTACCGTCAGCGGGAAACCTTTGCTGGCAAATGATCCTCACCTAGGCCTATCTGCCCCAGCCGTTTGGTATTTTGCTCACCTAGAAGCGCCCGGAATAAATGTCATTGGGGGAACACTCCCTGGAATACCAGCAGTTGTTTTAGGTAGAACAGATAAATACGCCTGGTCCTTCACCAACACCAATCCTGATGTACAAGATTTATATATCGAGCAACTAGACAGCAAATCTCCGGGCATGTATCGCGGACCGGATGGCCCGCTACCCTTTAAAGTTCGCCAAGAAATCATCGACATCAAAGATGCTGCACCATTGCGCTTCTTGGTAAAAGAGACGAGGCATGGTCCAGTAATATCAGATGCCTACTCACGTGCAAAACGCGCGATTAATACTGAAAAATTTGCACTAGCATTACGCTGGACCGCTCTTGATATTGAAAATCAATCAGTAGCAGGCCTATTAGAAATGAATCGCGCAGAGGATCTAGATGGTTTTAAAAAGGCGTTGCGTAAAAACTATGCGCCCATGCAAAACGTAGTGATGGCTGATGTAGAAGGCAACATCTCATACCAAGCTGCTGGTATGGCACCTAAGAGAATTCTGCATCAAGGTCTGTATGGCGTCGCCCCGGCTCTAGGCTGGGAGAAGCAATATGACTGGACCGGATACGTGCCTTTTGAACAACTGCCAGCGAGTAATAATCCTGAGCAGGGTTGGATAGCAACAGCAAACCAACCCATCATCGCCAGTAATGACGCCAATCCACTCACAGCTGACTGGGACCTGCCAACCCGCTACGACCGCATTGTGGATCTCATACAGGCAAAGAGTCAGCATGATTTCAACTCCATGAAAACTATGCAAGGCGATACCTTATCGCTTGGAGCGAAGCCCTTACTAGAACTTTTTAAGGCAAGCATACCCAATCACAAGCTCGGTCCACAGGCTTTAGAAGTTAGCAAAGATTTTGATGGCGACATGCGCGTTGATAGTGCAGCAGCACTCATCTTTAATGCTTGGGCTGATCAACTGACGCGCAATCTTTTCTCACGTCTGAGCTATTTATTTACCGAAAACTATGGTGCTAGAAATTTTAGGTCTCCACTGATTTTGCAGTTAACCAACCCCAATAGTCCTTGGTGCGATAACCCCGGCACAGAAAAAGTAGAAACTTGCGCAGAATCTTCAAATGAAGCTTATGCAAAAGCTCTTGACGAATTAAGCTCGCGCTATGGCAACGAGCCAAGTAAATGGTCTTGGGGCAAAGGGCATGTGGCTATTTCAGAACATCGCCCGTTGAGTAAGGTGCCCCTGCTAGGGAGCTTCTTCAATTTAGAAGCTCCTTTCCCAGGGGATAGCTTCACTGTTAATGTAGGAAGGCTTGAATTACTCCAAGCGGGCAATCCTTTTGAAACAAAACAAGCACCAAGCCTGCGCACGGTTTACGACCTATCCGACCTCGAAAAATCCGTCTTCATCTATCAGTCTGGTCAATCTGGTTGGGTCCAGAGCAAGCTCTACCGGAACATGCTGCCTTTATGGGCAAAAAACGAGTACTTGCCACTACAAATGAAGCCAGAAAATATTAATCGCCAACTTGATCTCACCACTAAACAAAAATAGACTCAAGCCGTTTAGAATGATTTACTAGTACATTAGCTATAGATACCAATAGGAATACAGTACCAATGAAAAAACTCTCCGCCCTGATCACAATCACAGTCGGCCTGATGGCTCTTCCAGCAACGAATGCGTTGGCAGCTTGGACAGAACTCGGCTCCAATGATGCTATGAGTGTTTTGGTTGATACGGCCACCCTAAGAAAAGATGGGGATAAAGCCCAGATTCTTTCGATGTTGGATTTAAAAAAACCAGGAGTTAACCCAACATCAAAACAGGTGGTGAATTCCCTGATTGGTCTTAACGAATACAACTGCTCCAATGCAACTTACCGTCCAATTGAATTTAAAGAATTTTCTGGAAACAAGGGCAGCGGTAAAGTGGTGACAGATAACAAATCTCCTGATGCCCCATTCGAACCCGTAGTTAGTGGCTCCTGGACTGCTGGAGTATTTAACCTTGCTTGCAAAGCTAAATAAGTTCGCCCCACTCTTTAAGAGGTCAAGCCTTTGGGTTTGGCCTCTTATTTTTTGTCCACTGCTTTTATCTAGCTGTGCTGCACCACTTGCAGCACTAGGCGCCTCAGGTACCGCAGCAGCAAGTTCTGTTGGCACTACCGCCACCACAGTTGCAGTTGCCAACCCTATGACAGCGACCAGCATTATTTCAACAGCCACGACAGGCAAATCCCCTTTGGAGCACGCAGCGTCGGCAGCAACTAAGAAGGAATGTAGCTTTATCAATGTTGTCGGCCCAAAACCCATCTGCGAAGATATTCCCATTCCAACGATTAACGATAAGAGTGAGGTTTATATAGGGCCAGCTGATAAGACTGATGCACCCATTAAATAGAGGTCCTTTATGAATACTCCCTTTGGATATTTTTTATACCAAATGAAGTTCGACTCTTTTACCCAAGGCCGCCGCATACTTTCTTAGGGTATTCAGACTTGGAGAGTGCTTTCCTGTGGCCAGCGCACTTTCGAGTCTTGCAATCGCAGGAGCTTGAGTCCCCATACGCTTAGCAATTTGAGCCTGTGATAGGCCTGCCTCTTTCCTCGCAGCAAGAATTTCATCTAAAATCGCGAACTCTTCACGATTGAGCTTATCCACCTCGGCCTTAACGGCAGAGTTCTTCAGCATCTTGGCGACCATCTGTTTATGGTTCAATGTTTTGTTAGTTTTTGTTGTCATTTTTTATTTCCTTCATGCGTTGCTTGGCAATCTTCAGTTCTTTTTCTGGCGTCTTTTGAGTCTTCTTAATAAAACTATGAAGCATTACAATTTTTTGACCTGACATCGTACAAAAAAAGACTCTCGCAACTCCCTCGGCACCCTTTAGCCTTAATTCAAATAAGCCGCCACCAAAAGCATCGGTATGTGGCAGACCCAAATGTGGGCCATGCTCCATCATTCGATCAGTCAAACCAATATAGCGAGCTTGGAGTGTTACTGGCAAATTTAAGATATCGTCTTGAATTCCTTTGCTGTAGTACTCGATTAAATATGCCATTCTTCCATGATAACAAATATGTTATCATTAGGCAACCATCAATTTACTGAAAAAGCTTTGGCTACCAGAGAATCCACTTCAAAGGAGCTGGTTAACTGAAGATATCTGTCGTCAGTCTAAAATCAGTATTTACACGCAATCCTTTTGAATTTAAGACATGAACCCAGAAAACTATTACCTCACCCTGACTTGCCCCAATCGCCCAGGGATTGTTGCCGCTGTATCCACTTATATCTATCAAGCCGGCGGTGATATTGAGGAAGCACAACAGTTTGATGACAAAGATTCCAAGCGCTTCTTTATGCGCGTGAGCTTTAGCTGCTCAGTCGATGCACAAACTTTAAGAAAAGGTTTTGTAGAAATTGCCAAGCGCTTCGAACTTAATTGGGATCTACGTGCTGTAAAAGATCTCAAGAGCGTATTGATCATGGCCTCTAAATTAGATCATTGCCTAGTTGATCTGCTCTACCGCTGGCGCATTGGTGAATTACCGATGATTATTTGTGGAATCGTCTCCAATCATCCACGCGAAGTTTACTCGAGCATCGACTTTGCTGACATTCCGTTTTATCACCTGCCAGTGACACCAGAGACTAAACCAGCACAAGAAGCCAAGCTATTAGATATCGTCGCTGACTCCAAAGTCGATATGGTGATCCTGGCACGCTATATGCAGATTTTGTCTGACGACTTATCTACCAAATTATCTGGTCGCTGCATTAACGTACACCACTCTTTCTTGCCCAGCTTTAAGGGTGCCAAACCATATCATCAGGCCCATGCACGTGGCATCAAACTGATTGGTGCGACAGCGCACTTTGTCACGAGTGATTTAGATGAGGGTCCAATCATTGAACAAGACGTCACCCGCGTCACCCATGGCGATACACCGGAAGATTTAGTTCGTAAAGGTCGTGACTTAGAGCGTACTGTTTTATCTCGTGCCCTACGTTACTACTTGTACGATCGCGTTCTGATTAATGGCACGACCTCTGTCGTTTTCTCAGACTAAGAGGATTAAGGCCGGACCCCTGGAGTTTCCAGAGGCATGCCTCTAGCGCGCCACATCAGAAACAACTCTAGCTGCGCCATCTCTGGAGAGCCGTACTCAAACTGTTGTGCCCTAACTCCGCTCATACAGTTGCGTAATCTGCGTTGCAAGGAACCTAGGTTTTGCCATTCAAGGCGATAAATAGGATATGCCGTAGGGTGACCCTGCGGTATGGCGCTCCCACCCAACTTCAATCCAGCACGATCCTCATGGCACTGTGCACAAGACAGATTGAGTTGACCCATTCTAGTATCAAACCACTGGCGGCCTTTTTGCAAAGAGGCTTTATTTGTTGGCGTTTCTTCAACGGCAATTGGCATGCCCTTTGATTGGGTTGCCACGAAGACAGTTAATGCTAATAACTCTTTACTCTCATATGCCAATCGAGGGGCATGTTGCCTTGTAACCCGACACTGATTGATTTGGCCCTCAAGTGTTTGGAGTTTTCCTTGAACCATCTTAGGAAATTGGACTGCAACCCCACGCATTGCAGTCTTTGAATCGCCATGGCAAGAGGCGCAAGAAATATTGCGCTTACCAACCCTCTCCTGCCAAAGACTTTGTCCATCCATCACCCAAAATTGAGCTGGATTTAAGTTTGGGTCATCTTGCATCGCCTGATTCTCTGGCGTCATCAGTTCATAGCTAGATTGCCGAGCGGCAAAGCTCGTAGCTGGGCATAGGATCGCCAGCAGGAGTGCAAATACTGAAAGTAATTTCACGTAACAGTGATTTGGCTTTGATTCACTGCCTCATAACCTCCGTCACCTTGCCACTCAAATTGCAAGGTGCCAGACTCTGTAGCAATGGTGGTGAAGACGATCAAAGGATTAGCTCCAGTGCCCGGATGAAACTCTGCTTTGAACACTTCTACGCCGTTATAGCGGCAAGTGAAGAAACGAATAATGTCACGCGGCACGAGTTTGCCGGCCTCCGTATACCGAAAACCTGTTTCCATATCATGCTGAGCAATCGCACGGATTTCAATAACGGAATCTTTCTTTGCTTGTGCAGGCATCGTGATTGAAGTACGGGAAGTCTTGCTCATATTGCCTCCGTACAGGCTGAGAGCGTCACCAAAGTCTCTGCGTACCCCTGCCAAAAACTGCCATCATTCATTTGAGCAATCGCCCATACCCTCTGAGTCTCTGCCAGGCGCACACGCGTCGTGATATTGGCCGTTCCAGAGCGTGGTGTGAAAAAGGCACTAAAGATATTGGGCAGAGGATTACCTTCCGCAATCACATGAATGGCTTTAACGTAATCCTGAGCTGTCATTGGACTCTCTACGCTCACCTTTAAGACTACGAGATTACCGTTTTCTACCAAGGGCGGAATGACCAACTTGACGCGCCCATCTTTGGGCACTTGTGAACCCACAATTTTTGCAATTACTTCCATGGCCTCGGGCTTCTTGGCAAATACCAAGACTGGATTTAACCAAGCCCCAATACCGAGAAGGCCCAATACCGATAGCCAGCGACGGCGAGGATACGTTTGCTTATTCATGATTGATACATTCACTGAACATTCTTTTGATTTAAATTGACTAGAAAGGCCACAACATCCTCGATTTCTTGGCCACTCAAAATCGTTTGTCCGGCAAACTTTGCTGCCACACGATTCAGATTCTCGGTTTTGTAATACGCAGGCATGATGGTGTCACGATCAAAGCGGCTTGGATCCACAATGCGCGCGCGCAATTGACCTGCAGATAATTTAGCGGCACTCTCTCCAAGCTCTGGCGCCAAGTTTCCCTGAAAACGCTCTTCTGGAAAAGGGCCGCTGTGGCATAGCAAACATAAACCTGTTTGTCGGCTGGCAACGATCGCTCTACCTCTTACTGGGTCGCCTGCAGAAGCAGTAAGGGACTCGACTTGCGAATCCCTTACCAAAACCTGTGCGTGTACTGGAGCAATGAAACTGAGGATGCTGAGCAAAAAAGCTGCTGGCGCATACCTCATTCCCATCGAGCCAATTTCAAGTAGGTTTAATTAAACCAACTTGATGCCACTGTTTTTCAACGGTACTGTACGCAAACGTTTGCCAGTAGCGCGATAGATTGCGTTCAACACGGCTGGCGCTGCTACAGCAATCGTTGGCTCACCAACACCGCCCCACTCTTTGCCGCCACCCTGAATGATGATGGTTTCTACTTTTGGCATCTGAGCGAGTCGAATCGAGTTGAAGGTGTCAAAGTTCTTTTGAACAACGGCGCCATTCTCGAGAGTAATTTCTTCTTCAAAGAGAGCAGATAGACCGTACACAAATGAACCTGAAACCTGACGGGAGATCTGCGCTGGGTTTACTGCATAGCCAGGATCCGTTGCCGCAACAATGCGATGAATCTTCACTTCATTCCCATTCTTCACAGACAGCTCACAAGCAGCAGCGACATAGCTACCAAAAGAACGCATCTGGGCTACACCCCGGAAGACTCCTGGAGCAGCAGGCTTAGTCCAGCCAATGCCATCAGCAACCGCATTGAGAACTGCTACTGCACGTGGGAACTCTTGCATATGCTTGCGACGGAACTCCACCGCATCCATACCAGTGGCTTCAGCCAACTCATCCATAAAGGTTTCGATAAAGACTGCGTTTTGGTTCACGTTCACGCCACGCCAAAAACCTGGTGGCACGTGCGTATTGCGCATCGCATGATCGATATTTAAGTTTGGAAAACTGTAAGTGATGCCATGCTCGCCACTAGGCTCAAGACCTTGAAAGCTCAATGGATCTTTACCTTTATTAGCAGCAACCACCGCAGGACGCACAGCTGCCAAAATAGATTGGCCAGATAAACGCATGTTCAAGCCAGTCACATTCTTCTTATCATCGATAGCAGCAGTCATTTTGCACATCATCACGGGGTGATAGCGACCTTGCGTCATATCCTCTTCGCGAGTCCAGATCAACTTAATCGGCGTACCAGGTAATTGCTTAGCAATGTTGACTGCTTGGGTTGTGTAATCTTGGAATGCACCCCTACGACCAAAGCCGCCGCCAAGGTTCACCTTATAAACGTTGCAGTTTTCAGCAGGCAAGCCAGAAGCAGCGATCACCGCTGCCAAAGAAGCCTCACCGTCTTGGGTTGGTACCCAAGCCTCACAACTGGTTGGCGTCCACTTAGCAGTTGCTGTTTGTGGCTCCAAAGTAGCATGGTTCAAGAATGGATAGAAATACGTTGCCTCAATGGTTTTGGATGCGCCTGATAAAGCCGCCTTCACATCACCGTTAGTATTGTGTGCAAATGCGTCATCCGCTGTAAGACCTGCTTCAAGCATCTTCTTAATCGAAGCGCTAGACACATTGCCATTAGCACCGTTATCCCAAACGATATTGACTGCATCCAAAGCTGTCTTAGCCTGCCAGAATGTTTCGGCTACTACCGCTACAGCCGTCTCACCTACTGGCAATACTTTCTTAACACCCTTCATGCTTTGCGCCTTAGTAGCATCAAAGCTCTTCACCTTGCCACCAAAGACTGGGCACTCTTTAATATTGGCAACCAACATTCCAGGCATCTTCAAATCGATTGCGTAGATTTGCTTACCAGTCACTTTGTCAGCTACACCATCAATACGATTGACTGGCTTACCGATTAGAGTCCACTCTTTAGGATCTTTTAAGGTCACGCTAGTCAAGGCTGGAACTGGCAATTGTGAAGCAGCAACAGAAACCTTACCGAAGCTAGTCTTACGACCCGATGGCGTATGGGTAATGACGCTATTCAGCGCTACGCACTCTGAAGCTGGAACACCCCAAGTATTGGCGGCCGCCTGAATCAGCATTACGCGTGCAACAGCGCCACCTTGACGTACATACTGCTCAGAAGTACGAATACCGCGACTACCGCCTGTTGAGTAACTGCCCCACGCTTGCTTGCGCTTTAAGCTTTCGCCAGGAGACGGGTACTCATACGAAACTTTTTTCCAATCACACTGAAGTTCTTCGGCAACCATTTGTGCCAAACCAGTGATCGTGCC
This sequence comes from Polynucleobacter finlandensis, assembly GCF_018881755.1. Lineage (GTDB taxonomy): Bacteria > Pseudomonadota > Gammaproteobacteria > Burkholderiales > Burkholderiaceae > Polynucleobacter > Polynucleobacter finlandensis. The sequence goes on from NZ_JACVPS010000012.1 coordinate 59,050, forward strand.
CTGACCCATTTCTGAGCGAACGATACGCACCACGACATCATCATTTGGTTTTACAACTACCCAAACACCGATTTCTGGAGTTGCCAAAGGCGTTGTTGAAGAAAGGCCAGAACCCATTGCAGCATTTGCAGCTGAAATAAAGGAAAGATCAAAACCAATCGCTAAGCCGGTACCCACTGCTGCGGAACCAACGATAAAGTTTCTGCGGGAAGAATTTGTCATGTCGTTTTTAATTGTTGTAGTCATCTTGATCCCCTTAAGCCTTACTAGCAGCATGAATCGCTGCACGCACTTGTTGGAAAGTGCCACAACGGCAGATATTGGTGATGGACTCATCAATCTGCGCATCAGTAGGCTTGGGGTTATTGCGTAACAAGGCGGTGGTTGCCATCACCATGCCGGATTGGCAGTAGCCACACTGTGGCACTTGGTTATCAACCCAGGCTTTTTGAACTTTGGAGAGTTGACCGCTCTTCTCAAGACTTTCAATAGTTTCAATTTTCTTGCCTTCTGCGGCAGACACTGGCAAAGAGCAGCTACGGACTGCTTGACCTTCAAACAAAACAGTACAGGCGCCACATTGACCCACACCACAGCCATACTTGGTACCAGTTAAGCCAACTTGTTCACGAATAACCCACAGCAACGGGGTATCTGGATCAACATCCACCTTATATTTTTTACCATTGACGTTTAACTCAGCCATGCGTGATCTCCTAAAGATTTTTATATTGGGGCAATCTTCATGAATGTCCCTACTTTTCGTGTCCTTATCTTAACCAAGAATTAAGTTATTGCATTGCAACATATATCGATGGGCAGTAAGATTCTTGAATGATTTCTGGACTCGTACAAATACTGTTATTTCAAAGCCTTGGGGAAGTCATTTCCAAGTTTCTCTTACCCACCCTCCCAGGTCCAGTCATTGGTTTGGTATTGCTCGTGCTTTGGCTGGTTTTACGCAAAGAAGTAAACGAACATCTTGCGACGGTGGCTGATGGCTTTAGCCAATACTTCGGCCTCTTATTTGTGCCAGCTGCTGTTGGGGTCGTCTTATTTCTGCCCCAACTCAAAGCCAATGCTCTGGCCATCATTTGTGCCCTAGTGGGTAGCGTCGTCCTCACCATTGGCTCAAGCGCGATCGTTGTACGCTTTTTAAGCAGCAAGGTCTCCGATGAGTGAAAAACATTCTATCGTTGAGATTTGGGTTTACCTATCCGGTAGCCCTCTCTTTGCGCTCTTTATTACCTTGGCTGCATATCAAATTGGTCTATGGGTTTATAAGTCGACCAAACAAAATCCATTAGCCAATCCAGTAGCGATTGCCATCATCCTAGTGGCCACTGTCATACAGTCAATTGATATGCCCTATTCGAGCTACTTTGAAGGGGCGCAATTTATTCACTTCTTATTAGGTTCGGCAACAGTCTCCTTGGCCATTCCCATTTATCGCGGACTGAGCAGCCTCAAAGGCAGGTCCATTCCGCTGATCTTTTCTTTGATTGCTGGCGGTCTAGTCTCGATTTTTAGCGCAGTCAATATTGCTAGCCTTCTGGGTGCTGGTTCTAGTATTACTGGCGCAATGTATCCCAAATCCGTCACTGCGCCCATTGCGATGGGTATTGCCGAGCGCATTGGCGTATCACCAACCCTCACCGCTATTTTTGCTGTAGCTACCGGGATCTTGGGGGCTATTCTGGCGCCCTTCGTTCTCAATGCACTTGGTATGAAAGAGTGGTGGCAAAGAGGGTTTGCGATTGGCATCGGCGCGCACGGTATAGGTACCTCACGCGCCTTTAGCATTCATCCAGAAGCGGGAACTTACGCCAGCTTAGCCATGGGAATGAACGGCGTGATTAGCGCCGTTGCCATTCCGATCATCTATCACTTGTTTAATTAGTAAATCTCTTTACGCGGCAAGTAATTCCGGTATGAGTACATGCTTTACTTTTGGTTTAATAGTTTTTCTGGCTTTCCACAAGTCATAAGCAGTCTGCTGAGACAGCCAGATACTTGCACTTCCACCATTTTCAACTCCGAGCCAAGCCTCGATGCGCAAAGCCATCTCAGGAGAGATTGCAGCCCTTGCATTCAGAACACGTGATAACGCTGGGCGAGTAACCCCTAACTGTTCAGCTGCAGCTGTCACAGAAATACCCAAAGCAGGTAATACATCGTCACGGAATGTAAGTCCTGGATGGGGAGGGTTAAACATTTTTTTCATTTTAATAATTTAGTGATAGTCCTGATAACTAACCAAAACTGCATCTTCACCTTCAAACTTAAAAGTCATTCTCCAGTTACCACTCACTACAACCGAATAATGTCCGGCTAACTTTTCTTTCAGGGGGTGCAATCGCCATCCCGGAATATTCATATCATCAGGACAGGTTGATTCATTTAGTCTCGCCAGTTGCCTTGCCAATTTGGGGCCATGAGAACTCTGAATACCCGCCCTACTTCCCGTCTCAAAAAATAACTGTAGGCCTTTGTGACGGAATGTTTTGATCATACCATATTGTATAGCAACGAGTTACACATATTTCTGAAGCCCCCATTAACCCCTTTAGACATAAAGGGCTAATGGATTAATCTAGCGCTAGTTATTTATTATTAATCCTCATTCAGGTTTAATTTGTGCCGCCTTCACGATTGGCGCGATTCGAATGAGATCCCCCTTAATTTGCTCTGCAAATTTCTCTGGGGTTCCAGGGGCAGGAACGATACCCATCGCCAGTAACTTATCTCGACCCTCTGGTGAATTTAAGATCTCATTTAAAGCTTGATTTAGTTTGGCAATGATGGGTTTAGGTGTTTTTGCTGGTGCCAACAGGCCAACCCAACTATTGATTTCAAAATCTTTTACGCCACCCTCAATAAAAGTAGGAACATCAGGCAGACTCGGACTGCGTTTGGCGCTAGACACGGCAATGGCTTTTACGCGGCCAGATTTAACATATTGATTTGCCCCTGCTACTGCCGTATAGACCAGCGGAATATTTCCGCCAAGCAAGTCCGTTAGGGCCTGACCTCCACCTTTATATGGGATATGAAGCAAATTGGCGCCTGTTTTTTGCTTTAGCAATTCTCCGGCAATATGAGGCGTTCCACCAGCGCCAGATGTTCCATAAGAAAGGCCGTTAGGATCTTTTTTTGAAATGGCAATCACATCAGCCAAGGTTTTTCCAGGGAAATCATTATTGGCAACCAATATCAATATGGCATCACCAATCTTTCCGATGGGAGCAAAGTCTTTAGCGCCATCAAATGGCACTTTATCAAACAGGGATGGGTTGATAGTGAGCGTCCCATCGAAACCTAATAACAGGGTATAGCCATCTGGCTCAGCAGTCGCAACCATTTGAGTGCCAATATTTCCTGAGGCACCGGGCCTATTATCAGCAATCACCTGCTGCCCTAGCTTGAGTGAGAGTTGTTCGGCAATAAATCGCCCTGAGGTATCGGTTACGCCTCCAGGCGTAAATGGAATAACAAGACGAATGGGTCGATTGGGATAACTTGATTGCGCTAAGGAAGGATTAGCAAAGCAAACAATAATGAAGCAAAAAAACTGTAGGCAATAAACTGGTAGTTTCATGGCACGCCTTCTTTATTTGGTTTCTACGTAGCGCTTCTCAAATTCCCAAACATCCTCAAAACCCATTAATTTAGAGAGCTCTCCAAAGTCATATAAATCGACGGGGTTACTGATTGAAGATCCGGTAGCCTTAAAGTGCTCATATACCCCCGTCATTGCCTGCACTGCAGCTAGCAGAGCAGTTACCGGAAAGATGGCGATTTTGTAACCGAGATTCTCCAATTCGGCTTGACTCAGAACAGGAGTTCTCCCCTTCTCCACCATATTCGCAATCAAAGGATGCCCTGCAAAAGTTTGACCAATACGTCGCATCTCTTCCTGACTCTCAGGAGATTCAATAAATAAAATATCCGCTCCCGCACGCGCATATGCTTCGCCGCGTCTCAAGGCCTCATCCAAGCCTAAGGTAGTGCGAGCATCGGTTCGAGCAATAATTTTAAAGTTGGGGTCAGTTCTGTTTTCAACAGCCACCTGAATTTTCCTCACCATATCCTCAAGTGTAATCACTCTGCGACCGGGTGTATGGCCACATTTTTTGGGGAACTCTTGATCCTCTAGTTGAATAGCTACTGCACCCGCTGCTTCGTAGCCGCGCACAGTGTGACGGACATTAAGCAAGCCGCCATAGCCAGTGTCACCGTCAGCAATTAAGGGTGTCTTTGCCATTCCTGCCATAGCAGCCACACGACCGACCATTTCGGTATAGCTTGCTATGCCTGCGTCTGGTAAACCCATCAGCGAGGCAACCGTGCCGTAACCGGTCATATACAAAGCATCAAAACTCATTCGATCAGCAAGGCGCAAGGAAACCATTTCATAAACGCCAGGAGCAACAATAAGTCCCGGAGATTTCAAGCGCTCTTTAAACTGGATTCTCTGTGCAATCATATGTTTTCCTAAGAATATTCTTCTAAATGTTCATTGCAGCATCAACTGCTTCACCCAATACGCTGATGAGGTTTTCTACTTCGGCTGGCGTGGAGATAAATGGAGGCCCTACTGCGATGGCATCCCCAGCCACACGAACAAGCGCGCCTCTTTCAATGCAAGCTTCAAGCACTTTCATAGAACGCAAGCCTGGTTTTCCAGCAACAGGATCAAGCTCAATGGCGCCAGATAAACCAAAATTACGAATATCCAAAATTCCGGATTTTCCTTTTAATGCGTGCAAGGCATTTTCTAATACGGGTTCAAGCGCTCTGGCGCGATTAATCAAATCATCTGATTCGAAAATATCCAAGACTGCATGCGCAGCCGCTGTTGGAATAGGATGGCCTGAGTAGGTATACCCATGGAAGAACTCAATCATTTGCTCTTGCCCGCCTGCACCCATGATGGCGTCATAGATATCGCCCCGCACTAAGACACCACCCATTGGAATCACACCGTTGGTAATCGCTTTAGCAAAGGTAATCATGTCTGGTGTAACACCAAAGCGATCAGCGCCGAAGTTTGCACCCAGTCGACCAAAGCCCGTAATCACTTCATCAAAGATTAATAAGATGCCGTGCTTAGTACATATCTCACGAATCTTTTGTAAATAACCGTCTGGTGGAACAAGCACTCCAGTGGAGCCTTGCACTGGCTCTAAGATTACTGCTGCAATCGTATTGGCATCATGTAAGGCTACAATTTTTTCTAACTCATCGGCCAAGTGTGCGCCCCAAGTCGGTTGCCCTCTTGAGAAAGCCATTTGCGAAAGATTATAGGTATGCGGCAAATGATCAACACCAGGCATCATCATGCTCGCAAACATTTTGCGATTGGCAACCATGCCGCCAACAGAGATACCGCCAATCCCAACACCATGGTAAGAACGATCGCGCCCAATCATCCGAATGCGAGATGCATTACCCATCACGCGGTGATAGCCAATTGCAATCTTGAGCGCGGTATCAACCGCTTCTGAGCCGGAGTTGGTGAAGAATACTTTATCCAAACCTTTAGGAGCCATCTTCACAATACGACTTGCTAAAGTAAATGTGGCCTCACTCGCCATCTGAAATGCTGGGCAATAATCCATGGTTTCATACTGCTTGGCAATGGCTGCACCAATACGTGGATCGGCATGCCCCAATGGCGAGCACCAAAGCCCAGAAAGGCCATCAAACAGCTTACGGCCATGATCATCGTAGTAGTAAGCTCCTTTAGCTGATTGCATCACCTTAGGATGCTGATGAAAATAACGGTTCGGCGTGTATGGCAGCCAATAGGCAGACATGTCAATCGAAGCTGGAATCTTTAAAGCTGCAGTCATGGATATCTCGTTTTTATGTAAATTTTTACTTCGCTTGCTTTTCCAATACTATATTACCCATCACCCCTTGGATATCGAAATGAACACTCTGAAACACCGTTTTAGCTTTTTACGCAATCACTTACTGAGTTGCCTCATGCTCAGCCTTTCTTTAACGGCGGGATTTTCCAGTCAAGTCTATGCGGCAGACGCTGACTGGCCTAAAAAGCCAATCGTGGCAATTTTGACGTTTCCTGCTGGTGGCTCAACCGATGTGTTTGCGCGCGCAGTAGCTGCACCATTGGGTGAAGCGCTTGGACAATCAGTGATTATTGAGAATAAGCCTGGTGCCGGCGGCATGATTGGCTTGCAAGCAGCAGCTAAAGCGGCGCCTGATGGCTACACCATTCACATTAGTGCGCTGACCAATCAAACCATTTCTCAAGCACTCTTTACCAATCCTCCAGCAGATCTGCGTAAAGACTTTGCACCGGTAGCACAACTGGGCTCTATTCCACACTTGCTAGAAGTTAATCCAACAGTTCCAGCCAAAAACTTAACAGAGTTAATTGCTTTTATTAAATCTAAGAATGGGAACTTCAATTACGCCTCCCAAGGCAACGGTAGCCTCTCCCATCTTGAGGCCATCTTATTTATGCAGCGTATTGGCGCTACTGGAACACATATCCCGTATAAAGGTAGCAGCTTTGCCTTGCCTGACTTGATTGCCGGCAATACCTTGATGATGTTTGATAGCGTAACTGCTTCATTGCCGCATATTCAGAGTGGCAAGTTACGCCCGATTGCGATTGCTGCCTCAGAGCGCACACCACTCATGCCAACCGTTCCTACTCTTGGGCAGGACGGCATGAAATCATTTGATGTGGAAAATCTCTACGCAGTGTATGTACCCAAGGGCACCCCCTCTTACGTTGTAGCGCGTCTAGAGAGAGAAATTCGGAAGATTTTGACCAATCCTGACTTTAAAGCGCGTATGGCTAACCAAGGTATTCATCCTCAGTTTGAAAATGCTGATCGCCTAGCGGAGATAACAACTACAGAACACAATAAATGGGAAAAAATAGTGAAGGCAGCCAATGTTAAAGTTGACTAGATTCAACCAACTAGAAAAGTACCTTACCTGATGCTTATTTCACCCCCATTTGGTGGCGGTCGCGCCCCAGTATTAGCCAGAAATGCCGTAGCCAGCTCTCAACCGCTGGCAACCCAAGCAGGGATTGAAGCCTTACAAAACGGTGGTAATGCTGTTGATGCCGCCCTAGCGACAGCTATTACGCTCACCGTTGTTGAGCCGACCATGAATGGGATTGGTGGCGATGGCTTTGCACTGGTCTGGGATGGTAAGAAACTTCATGGCTTAAATGCTTCTGGTCGCGCGCCCGGCGCTTGGACCCCAGAGTTCTTTGCTGGCAAAACTGCAATGGATCTGATTGGTTGGAATACCGTCACGGTACCTGGCATGGTTGCAGGATGGATTGAACTCTCCCGTAAGTTTGGCAAGCTGCCATTCGCGCAACTATTTAAACGCGCAATTGATTACGCTGAAAATGGTTTTCCAGTTTCACCTGTCATTGCACGACAATGGCGCGAGGCTATTCCGGTGCTTCGCAAACAGCCCGGATTTTTAGAATCATTTTGCATTGATGGTAAATCCCCTGCCGCTGGAGAATTCTGGCGCTATCCTGCGCAAGCCAATACGCTTAAAGAGATTGCAAAAACTGAAGGTGAATCTTTTTATACCGGCGCCCTTGCTAAAAGCATGGTGGAGTTTGCGCAGGCTACCGGTGGTTGCTTCACCATGGCTGATTTTGCTGCCAACAAACCAGAGTGGGTTGAACCTCTAGCCTTCGATTACGGTGATTACACCTTGCATGAGATTCCGCCTAATGGTTCTGGCATCGCCGCCCAAATGGCTTTGGGTATATTGGAAGCCGCTAATGCCAAACAATATCCTGCGAACTCTGCGCAGCGCATTCACTTGCAAGTAGAGGCGATGCGTATGGCTTTTGCTGATGCCTATGCCCATGTCTCTGAATGCAGCACCATGAATGTCACGACGCATGCATTACTAGATCGACAATATTTAGCCAGTCGCGCAGCGCTGATTGATCATCAAAAGGCAGGCACATATGCAGCTGGTGATCCACACTCAGGTGGCACCGTCTACCTTTGCGCCGCCGATGAATCTGGCATGATGATTTCTTATATCCAGTCAAACTTCAAAGGCTTTGGTTCGGGTGTCGTAGCACCGGGCGGCATTGCGTTTCATAACCGCGGCATGAGTTTTAATTTGGAGGATGGTCACCCTAATCAGGTCGCTCCAGGTAAACGCCCTTTCCACACGATTCTTCCTGCCTTTCTGACTAAAGGTAATCAGCCGACGATGGCTTTTGGGGTGATGGGCGGCAATATGCAGCCTCAAGGTCACATCCAAGTAGTCATGCGCTTCGTAGATGAATATCTCAACCCCCAAGCTTGTTCAGATGCCCCACGCTGGCGCATTGATGACCTAGGTAAATTGACTGTAGAGGCGTCTATGCCCACCACAGTGCTTGAGGGTTTAAAGAGTTTTGGTCATGAGGTGACTGTCATGCCAGCCAACAGCTTGGACTTCGGTAGCGCTCAAGCCATTGCATTGTTAGGTGAAGATACCAGCTCTGGATATATTGCTGGAAGTGATCACCGTAGAGATGGATTGGCGGCTGGGTTTTAAGAGTTGCTAGAGAGCAAAAGTTTCTTGTAGAGTATTTAAAGTGGAATGCAATGTTTTTGCGCCTATAGTGCCTAGTTTTTTTACCAAACGAGTCTTGTCAATAGCTCTCATTTGGTCTAATAGAATTAAGCCTTTTTTTCCGTCATGAGTAATGGGAACTCGAAAGCCTGCAGCTCTACCTTTGGTAGTCATGGGTGCAATGATGACCGTCCTGAGGTAATCATTCATATCTTGCGGAGAGACTACAACGCAGGGGCGAGTTTTCTTGATTTCACTTCCAAGCGTTGGATTTAAATTAATAAGCCAAATTTCTCCGCGCCAAACAATACTTTTTACCAAACCCAATCCCCATCATCTTTATTAGCAAAATCACCCAATACAAGCCTGTCTTCCCCAGATAGCGCAATTAATCTAGCGTCTTCCGCCCAGTGAATGCGCACTTGATTTTTGGGTTTTCTTAACACCAAGCTATCACCTTCAACAGACAATTCCACAGCCTCATCTAGGCCGACTTGCTCTAGGATAGCCTTTGGAATGACCACTCCTTTAGAGTTGCCAATTTGGCGAATGTTAATTTGAAGGGGTTTGCTCATAGTAATAACAATGTTATTACTAACCCAAGCTTAAGTCAAGCCCCCGAAGGGGGTCTTAATATCTTAGAAATTAATCGTGGCTGAGAGTTGTGGTCCCGCATTAGTCCAATTGGTTGACCCTGCGCTATCTTTCAAATGAAAGCCCATTGCGCGGTAAGCCAAGGTGACATCACCCCAAGAAAATGCATCACCGATACCTAGCAAAGCTTGCCAAGTGCCATTATTGGAGCCAGGACCCTTACCAGCATCAGCATAGAACGGTATAAACCAAGACGTATCGTAAATGCGTGCGCGACCTTTAAAGCCAATCACAGGATCAGTTGTTTGGTTCACGCGCGAAGGGTTGCCAACGCGAGATGCGACGACAACGCCATTGAGATTGAGTTGTTGAGCATCAACGACGGAAGTTGTCGATGAAATATATCTAGCGCCTAGCAATCCGTCCAGGTAAACAGAAGGAGTGCTCAGGGCTGTATAAGTTGCTGCTGCCGTAAACATCGTCTGCTTCATGGTTGCGTTATACCCAGCATAGAAAGAATTATCTTTACCACGCAACGTATGCACTGAACTGCCACTCCCCGTTGACTGCCAATACACCAGGTCACCCATCACACCCCAATTGCCTTTATGGGCTTCGAGCGTAAACATGGCCATGGGACCTGCGCCATTCACATTTTGACTGATAGAACTGTCGGAGGTGATGGAACGGTTACCTATCGTTTCAGTGGCCCAGGTAGCTGGAGCCCACATGCTGATGGTTCCGGAGTAGCGCCAATCATCGCTCACCTTAGGCATTGGATTAATTGTCTGGGCTTGTGCGCAAACTGCAGCACCAATAAACAATGCGGCAAGAAAAGACTTCAAAATTTGAGAATAGATTTTCATATACGGAAGAATGTGGGCTGATTCGAACTGGGTGAATGAATAGCAGTAATTGTATATGGATTAAGGCTGCTAGGTTTGCTTTGGCCTATGAATTGGGTAGGCAGTTCATATAGAAACGTTTGATTTCTGGGTCACAGCGCACATCCTTTGGTTCAATGGGTCGCTCCAGGGAAATGCCCTCTATTGAGGTGCAACGACTGAGGGCAACATAGACCTGCCCTGATGCAAACGCCCCAGAAGAAAGATCTACCTTCACCTTCTCTAAGGTCTTGCCTTGGCTTTTATGAATGGTAACGCCCCAAGCCAGCATTAAGGGGATCTGCACATAAGTACCGATGATGCTTGGCGAGATCTTGCCTGACATCATGTCGTGGTCGTATCGATAGGATTCCCACTGGTGACCCGTTACCTCAACCGTATTGGAGTAAGGTCCATTCTTTACTAACACCTTCACCTTATCGCCGAGCAACTCACGCACCACGCCAATCGTGCCATTGACCCAGCGTTTCGGAAAGCCGCTATCCGTTGCCGTAAACATCACCTTGGCGCCCACCTTTAAAACGAGATTTGCAGAAGATGGCAAATTGCGTTCGTCGATATTGAACTTACCAGTCGTTTTACCTGCGTAAGTTTTCGGATCAGTCGTTAAAGCGCGTAGACCGGCGCCATTGATCTGGTCCGCCCTAGCATTGGTAGTGGTTAAGGTAATCGTTTGTTCATCGATTTCTTTTTTTGTTTCGTAACACTGGGCATTTAAAGTATCCAATGCTTCATCAATATCTTGGTTAATCCGAATACGATTTAACAGACTGGCGAAGTGCTCATCTTTTTGACGGAAGATTTTGGAGAGCTCGACCATCGTGACATCTTTGCGGTGAAGCGCCATAGCGCAAAAGAAATAAGGCCCCTCATACCCACGCTCTGCTAATACCTCCATATCCCCTCGGGATACAACTGGCGGCAACTGAAAGAGGTCACCCACAAACATCACCTGAATACCACCAAAGGGTTTCCCTTTTTGCGGACCATTCTCACGCAAGAACAAATCCATTGCATCGACTACATCTGCTCTGACCATCGAGATCTCATCAATGATGAGCAAGCGAATATCTTTGTAGAGGCGCTTATCTTTTAAAGGCTTGATATCTTCCTCGGGGAAGATCAAGCGCGGCGGCAATCTAAAGAAGGAATGAATGGTCACCCCTTTAACTTGCAATGCCGCCACTCCAGTAGGGGCTACTACGACCACGTTACCCGGGATATGCTCACGCAAGTAGCCAATTAAGGTGGTCTTGCCGGTCCCAGCCTTACCGCTCACAAAGATATAGGGATCGTGACGCTCAATGGCATCGACCACCGCCTGGTACTCAGGGGTGATTTCAATATCGGAGGAGCTTGGGATGGGCAGATCGGTCATAGGCAGGCACACTATACCCTGAGTTGCTTCGCTCTCTGGGGCATTGAGCAACAGGCTATCTACAGAGGCTATTTGAAAAGAAGTTTAGAAATTTCTTCGTAGGTTTTTAAGCACATTCTTCATACCTGCTTGATGCTGCTAAGGTCTTCAATAACCCCCCAAACCAACTTCCGACCATCAGCATCAGCCAAAATAAATCCACGAATGGAGATGGGAAAACGGCTACCATCCTTGCGAATATATTCCTTGTAGTTCGGCCCAAATGAGCCTGTACTATTTAATTGGGCAATTTGTTCCGCCTCCTGATTAGCATATTCTGGTGGCGTGATATCCCAGAACGATAACTTCAGAAATTCTGCTTTGGTGTATTGGGTATAAGCGAGCAATGCATCATTAACCTCAAGAAAGTCACCACTAGTATGATCAACCATCGCCATGCCGATTGGTGAATGCTTAAATAAAAACTCAAATTTCTCTTCAGTACGTCGCAACTTTTGTTCTACTGTTTGCCCTAAATCTCGAAATACTTTGCCTTCTAACGCCTCATCTTTATGGCGCTGGGCAATTTCTTTAAAGTGATCCTGCTCCTGCATAAACGCCTCAACAACCAAAGGATCGAAGTGAATCCCCTTCTTGCTTAAAATTTCACTGACGGCCTGATCATGCGTCCATTCTTCTTTATATACACGCTCACTAATCAAAGCGTCATAGGTATCAGCTAACGCCATGATTCTGGCAGCCAATGGGATTGCAAGTCCTTTGAGGCCGCGCGGATAGCCACCACCACTCCACTGTTCATGATGACCACCGGCGATCTGGATCGCCAAATCTATGACGTCGTCGTCGTCGTCGTCGTTGCCATCTGAAAGTTGAACCTTAGTAGAAGTTAAAACACTTTCCCCAATAAAAGCATGGGTTTTCATGACACCCCACTCATCTTTGGTCAGGGCGCCCTGTTTATACAAAATATGATCAGGTATGCCCACTTTACCAATGTCGTGCAAAGGCGCGGCATCTGAAATCTGCTCAATAGTGCGATCACTTAATTGATCAACATAACTGCCTTGATCTCTTAAGCGCCATGCCAAACGACGAACATAAGCTTTGGTACGAACAATATGAGCACCTGTTTCATTGTCCCGCGCCATTGCGAGAGAGTTGAGGCTGGCAAGCATCTTTCTTTCTGTGCTGGCAGATTTCTTCTCTTCTTTACGCCACACCTTTTCCAAAAGAATGTTGCCTATGGCCAAATAAATCAGCAAATTCGAAGCAACAGCAAGGGCGCGCAGCATGCCGGTAATAGTGCCCTCTTGATATATCGTAGTCACTAGCGAGCCACTAGAAATGGAATAAGTAAGATTAAATGCTCGCACAGTGACCAAAAGGAGATGAGCAAAAAAAGTGCCCTTCAAAACCATCACTTGGGCCGACATCTCACGCTTGGGTAGCAAAAAGGTTTCAACCAATCCAACTAATGACAGAACGCCCAATAAGCCCGTCATCAGGTACACCCGAGCGTTAAAAGATGCGTAGACTCTCAGAAACTCATAGGCAAGCAAAGAAAGTAAATAAACAACCCAAAATGTATTCTTAGAAATGCTGGAATTACTGGAATCCCAAGAGCGAATAAATAACACAATCGCTAAAGCGGAAAAAGCTAGGCTGGTATTGCCTACAGAAAGGAAAAAAGCTGGCTCAATTCCTGCGAAAAAGAATCCCAAGTTTGCTGCCACCATTAGCAGCAAAGCAATTGGCCAATAATGGTAATTTTTATTTTGTAACTGGATTTCTTTGTGGCTAAAAGAACCTAAATAAATGACCAGCACTATTAAGGCAAAGCTCAAGTAGAAGGCTTTATTAAATAAATCCATAGAAATTATATTTTCTCCTGAGCTACAACATCAGAATATAAGTAGATAGCATTTCTTCCACTTTGCTTGGATTTATACATTGCCGAATCAGCACGCTTAAATAAGCCCTCTTCGCTATCAGAGTCGCTAGGATAAAGCGCAATGCCGATACTCGCTGTAGTGTGAATCAGCTCACCACTAACCGTGACACCTATCTCAATAGCAGATTTAATTTTTTTAGCAATTTCTAGAGCATCTTGGGAAGAATGCAAATCCTCAAGCAAGAGCACAAATTCATCGCCGCCGATACGCCCAAGAGAATCGGAGTCACGAATGCAAGCCATCATGCGATTGCAGCAAGCCTTCAAAACTTCATCTCCAGCAGAATGCCCGAACTGATCATTAATACTTTTAAATCGATCAATATCGATAAACAGGAGAGCAAGCACACTTTTCTCACGACGAGCCTTCAAAATAGCTCTTTGCAAACGATCAACAAAGAGATTTCGGTTAGGCAAACCCGTCAGGTTATCGTGATAGGCTAAATGCTGCACTTGAGTCAGAGAAACAGTAAGGCGTTTATTGAGACGCCAAATGTAATACACCACTGTCGAGACTGCAAGCAAGGTTGCCACAGCTATGAACAAGGCGCCATAGATCCATGCGAGATCTTGCTTGGGGTTGGCATTGTAGACAAACCCTTTTAGCGAAAAATCAGACTTAAGACCACCAGCCTCCTGAAAAATTTCGACAGTGCGCTGCCAGCGCGCTTCATTCATAAAGCCCACCGGAACTAAGTCACTCCTAATCAGGGGTTGCAACTTATCGCGCTCAAACTGAATTTTGGCGGCTGATTCCTGGGGAGCATATTTTTGAACTAGGGCAACCGCTTCATCGGGATGATTTAATACATATTCCCAGCCTTGTAAACTTGCCAGCCGAAAGCGTTCAGTTCTCTCGGGATGCTTATTTATTTCTTCGCTGGTAGTAAATAAATTATCACCATAGATATCAATTCCAATTGAACGTGGGCTATATATCTGAGCAGGAATTCCAGCGGCAGCCAACAGATAGGGTTCATTGCTAATATAGCCAGAAATCGCCGCCGCCTTTCCGGATGTCAATTGTTCAACTGTATCCATGCCTGGCACAGAGGAGGCAACCTTAGAAAGCGTGATATTTTGACGTCTTAAGTACACCAGTAATTCATCTGAAAGGCGCCTCAACAGAATGGGTTTTCCATCCAAGCTATGGATGTCTTCAGATCCTGGAGACTTTTTGGCAATCAACACATAAGGCGAGTGCTGATAAATGGCTGCTAATGCGACTACTGGAGCACCCTCTTGCCTAGCTACCAATATGCCGCTGGTGCCAGAACCATAATTAGCTCGACCTGACACAACCTCTTGGAGCGGATCCTCGCCAGGGCTTAATGGCTTGATCTTCACATCCAAACCAGCAATATCGTAATAGCCTAGCTCTTTAGCGGCGTAGTAACCCGCAAATTGGTAGGCGTGTGTCCATTTAAGCTGTAAGACCACCTTATCGGCTGCATTTGCCAAAGGCGCGGTTAAAACCAAGAATGCAATGAATATTGACGGAAAAGATGAAAAAATTCGACGCAAAGAAATGCTCCTGGGGATCTTAATCTTTAGGATTTGATGCTTATTACTATAAGCGAATGCCTAGTATTAATATAACGGAATCTTCAGTCTGGGCTATAACTTATTAGTACTTAAGTACTAAATGCATATTCCAAGGGCAAAAAAGCGGCATACATCTGAAGGTAATCC
>NZ_JACVPS010000013.1 GCF_018881755.1 Polynucleobacter finlandensis
AGTTATTAAAAGAGTCTGCCTGCCTACTTAACATTCAATAGTGGTTTATTAAGACTTTTTTGGTACTTGTTGTTTGTCTTTAGCATTTAAACAAACACTTAATATTCTTGGTTTGAAAAGCACCTAATACTAGGCGCTAATCCATAGATAGCCAATAAAAATTCCGCTTACAATTTGATTTCTTCAGATTGACCTGTAGGGGAATCGCCAAGCTGGTTAAGGCACTGGATTTTGATTCCAGCATGCGAAGGTTCGAATCCTTCTTCCCCTGCCAGAAATAATGCCCCGGCTCGATTTCTAAGCACCTGTTTATGCGAGCAGTAGATTGGCAACTCATTTGCTCGAATTAGGGCATATTTTCGTCTTAAATCTACGTTAGAAATTTAAAACAAACGCTTATGATTTGCAGGTAAGTGGTACCCGTATACACGCATTTCGCGTGACCCATGTGGCTGGGAGTGTCATAACTTAGATATTAAACATGAATCTTAAATTAGACAGTCAAAAAATTATCATATTGGTAGCGTTCAGTCTATGTGCCGCTTTAGGTACTGGACTTGGTTTAACTATCATGAAAAATAAGGAGTTAGAGAGCAAGATTTCTATCGCCCGTGAAGAGGTTCTCGCCAATGAGGTGACCATAGCCACTTTAACGAAAGACGGCAAAGAGCTTGAAGAAAAACTGAAGACTTCTGAAGAGACTCTGGTTGAAATGGAGGCGGAATTAACTGCAACTAAGGCCGCTTTAGAGCTTGCAACTTATAAAAAGAAATCCAAGTAGTAGGAGATGCCACTACGCAGCTCGACCTTTTAGCAGTATGAAGCTGGCGCTGGAGCTAGTGTGCAGAATGGTAACTAGCAGTACGCCTATTTTAAAAAATACTGATTAAAACCCAAGAAATAGGGTGGTAGCAACTGCAATCAGCATGGCCCCAAGCATCACCTTATCTCCAAGAGGTGCATTGGGATCATTTTAAATAGATTTACCTGTCCTTTTATTGGATTGAAAATCGAAGATTGCTAATCCCAACTTTCAGAGCAAAGATTAAGCAGTTAGAATTAGTGATATTGATATCAATATTGCTTGTTTATTTCAGGGGCTTCCCATTTATGTTTAATGCTTTATTGAATTTAAATTGATTTAAACAATGCCTACTTTTGAGCAAAATCCTAATCTTGAAACGTATCTACGGAATGATGACCAGCTATTTAAGGTTCTATTAGCCGCCTATCGCGGGAACCAGGTTGGATTGATGTCTAGCCTGCTGATGCATGATGTAAATCAACCTTTAGTGGCTATTCGACTGAATGCTGAACTACTCATACACCGATTGCATCAAGAGGGCGCTTCAGATTTAACTCAAAAGATTGCCAAAAATATTCTCACAATAAGTGACGGCGCGATTGATTTACTTGCGCGCTTAAGAGGTTTTTTATCCTTCAAAAAGGATGTGATTAAGCGCATTGATCTAGGCGCCCTGCTCGAAGATATCGGCGCTATCGCAATGATCGAGTGTCAAGCCAATCAAATTCAATTGCAGTTCAATATCGCGCCTAATTTAATAATGGTTGGCGACACCGATCAATTAAGAATGGCAGTGTCGGCTATTTTGAGCAATGCGGTCGACGCTTTGCGAGGCGCGCAGGGGCCGCGCAATATTTTTGTGCAATTAGAAGGTGATGGTCAACTCATTCGTCTTCGTATTTGTGATAGTGGCGCCGGTTTATCTGCTTCTGATAATGGACATCTTTATGAGATGCTATACACCACCAAATCAGGTCATTTCGGTCTAGGCTTATGGTTATGTAAGAGCATTTTAGATAATCATCAAGCTACAGTTACCGCATCTAACGCAGAGGGTTCGGGTGCTTGCTTTATGCTCACATTCCCGCGTTGTCTGGATTAATTCAGCCGACATCAAAGTGGCTGAACTTTTATGTCGCGCCGTATTCATGCATCAAGCCTATACGGCACTTGTAATCGACGGGGTGGTACTGTCAAACTGAGGGATTTAGATATTGCTGGATGTACTTAGATTTTTAGATGGGCGCTTAGCTGTAGCGATTAAAGCCAGCGCTGCAAAATTTCAATCAATGCGTTTGGATTAATAGGCTTCGCCATGAAATCATTCATGCCGACCTCAGCACAATCAGCACGCTCTTCATCGCTTGCGCCAGCACTGATTGCAATAATAGGGAGGCTATCGTATTGCGCCGCTTCTCGTATTATCTTGGTTGCTTCTAGGCCATCCATCTCTGGCATTTGAGCATCCATTAAGACGGCATCATATTTATTGGAGGCCATAAGCTCCAGCACCTCAAAGCCATTGACAGCGGTATCGACCTCGGCACCTGCTCTTTTGAGAAACTCTTTGATTACCTGTAGATTTATTCGGTTGTCTTCTGCCACGAGAATACGTTTACCAAGCAGCGTATTTTCCATGGGGTTGGTAGTTTTTGTGATTTTCTTACTCTTTTGGGAGGGCGGTGATTCGTTCTCCGAAAAGCCTCTGCCTGGAATTTTGAAATCTAACTCAAAACTGACGCAGGCTCCGCCTTGCAGATTATTGGCGATTTCTAGCTGACTACCCATGAGTGCAAGCAGTTGGCTGCTGATAGTAAGTCCTAGGCCAATGCCTCCATAGCGGCGTGTAGTGGAGCCATCACCTTGATTAAATGCCAACTGTAATTTATTTAGATCTTTGGGGCTAAAGCCAGACCCAGAATCTTTTATCTCAAAACGAATACGTACAGAATTTTCGAGTAAGTTGGCTGCAATGAGGTTAATGCTAACCTTGCCAGACGGGGTAAATTTAAGGGCATTACCCGCTAGATTTAATAATATTTGCTTAATTCTGAGCGCATCACCAAGTATTTTTTTAGGAATTTTTTGGTCAAGATTGATACAAAAATCTAAATTCTTTTCTGTGAGACTAGGGAATAGAAGGCCGTAGATATCACTGAGTAACTCTTGCGGATTTAATGGATTATTTTCAATTTGAACCGCATTGGATTCGAGTTTGGAAAAATCAAGAATATCATTCAAGATCCGGAGCAGTCCATTTGAGGCGGCTTCGATATTGGTAAGATAATCCCTCACTTCACTGCTCATGGGGTAGTTGAGAGCAAGCGTGGATAGCCCAATAATGCCGTTCATGGGTGTGCGAATTTCATGTGACATGTTCGCAATGAAGTCATTTTTGAGTTGGGAGAGCGCCTCAGATTTTAGTTTGGCTGTTTCGAGCACTAATTCAGTGGCTTTACGCTTCTCAATATTTCTTTGAATGGATAGCCAGTGCGTTGTTTCTCCAGCACCATTCATGATGGGGGATATATCTAATTCAGTCCAAAATACTTCACCATTTTTACGATAATTGAGAACCTCTTCTCTTATGGCCTTTTTTAATTTAATGGCTAAGTTAATTCGGTCAAATGTAGCGGGGTTAGATTCAGGGCCTCTCAAAATCCTGAGAGATTTTCCGACCACCTCTTCTGATTGATATCCCGTTTCTTCTTCAAACGCCTGATTAACGTAGATGACCTCTAGTTTTTTATGTTCAGAGGTGGAAGGGTCTTTTGCGATCATGATGCAGTCATTGGCTCTTGACATGGCAAAGTTGAGCATATTTAATTCAGTCTGTTTTTTCGTAGTATCTGCTTCAGCTAATTTACGTTGAGTAATATCGCGCTGAATCGAGATCCAGTGAGTAACCCAGCCCAACTCATTTGCAACTGGTGTGATATCAATTTCACACCAAAATTCTTCTCCATTTTTTTTGTAATAAAGTATCTCTTCTCGAATGGGCTGCCATGTTTTTAGGGCAGTGCGCACACGATGCATGGTTGTGGGGTCTGATTTTGATCCTTGCAATAAGCGGGGCGTAAGTCCAATCACCTCTTGAGCGCTATATCCAGTAACCCTACTAAAGGCTTCATTTACATAAACAATTCTGGGGCCTGGCCGACTAATCGGTTCCGCTTCGCAAACAATGACGAAGTCATTTGCACGAGCAAGCACCTTGCTTGCTAAATTCAGAGCTTCCTGTATTTTAGCCTGTTCAGAATGATTTTGAACAAAGCAAAATATTTGGCTATCTTTGTGACTATAAAATGCACTGATATTGATGGGGAATACAGATGTATTTTGATGGCAATGTTGATCTTCAAAGCGAGCGCTACCTAGGGACATAATTTGCTGCAAATAGGTGTCCCGTTTTTCAGGGGAAGTTGATGCTTGCACATCTAAAATATTCAGGCATACTAATTCAGCCTCGGTAAATCCGAGCAGATCACAATAAATCTGATTTGCCTGAGTAAAATTCCCCTTCTCGTCAATCGCAAAAAAACCATTCGCTGATCCTTCTGCAATCAATTCAGTATTGGCTAATTCGGTAGAAGTAATGCCTCCCTCAGAATTATTTGAGGCGTTTTCGAGTATGGCATTCATGATTGAAGGCTCCGTAAACTTAGCAGGATGATAAGTTCATTGTACTCAGTAACAATATTCGTTATTGATTCTTAAGCTATTTTAATTTCAATTTGATTGAGGTCATTTTTCATATTAGACAATTTTTAGCTTCTATTCATGCGTTTTAACTATCCTTGTCATCCTTTGTCTTACAAATTAAAAATCTTTTGTCCTACAAATCAAAAATTAGAGGTTAGATGTCGCTACAGATTTCTATAAATTGGCCGTTAAGGGTTGTGTAAGGAGTTTTTGTAATGAGCAATTTTATTCAGGCGGATCTCGTTTGAATAATTTGACTTCAGGTTCAATGACTTTGATGTTTTAGATTATGGATAATCACTATGGAAATTAATTCGACAACCCCCTATGTACCCCTCACGATTGCTGAGAATATTCAGCAACGTCAAGAGTATTCCAACGCATTATCAGCGGCTTTGAAAACGGGCAATCTAGGTGCTGCGCAAGAGGCAATTTTCGGGCTTAAAGGGGCGGGAGGCCTAAGCCCAGCTAGCTTATTTAGCAAAATTGAGCAGGCAGTTAAGTCCGGCAATCTAGATGGCGCTAAAAATGTCCTTGATGAGTTGCAGGGCTTACGCAAGAACCCAGATCTACAGCCCTTCGAGTTAAGGGGTGAGCAAGTTCAAGAGCTTGAGCGCGGCCATTTTCCAGGGATAGGTGCCTTAGTGAGTACCAAGGCTTAAGGGGGGCTCAAACTAACACACAAAAATCAGATTGCGTAGTGGTATTTGACTGCTTAAAGAATTAAGCTAAAAAATGAGTTCTATTCGGGGAAATGAATAGAGCTCTTTTATCTTACATTGCATTCATCGCAATGTATTTCTGGATCATCTTGCTAAATGAATAATGCAGTACTTATCTACAGCCCCCATTTTTTCTTAGCTTTAGCAATTACTCAGGGAAATGGCACTCCAACTTTAATGGTGAGGGGTGATGCCCTCAATTTGTACTCAATGGAATGGTGGGCCAAAGGATCGGGTGCTTGATATAGTGGATCAAGAGATTTTCCTCGGGCGTCAGCCCATTCTTAATGCCAAGCGTGAGACTGTGGCATATGAAATTCTTTTTCGCTCAAAAAATAGCCTTACTAGCGCGGATATTACAGATGATCTCGCATCCAGTACGCATGTGATTGTCAGCGCAATGAGCCACTTTGGTTTGGATTCCGTCTTAGGTCAATGTGATGGCTTTATTAATGTCACCGCCGACTTACTCATGAGTGACACGATGGAGTTGCTTCCACCGGAGCGCATTGTTTTGGAGCTCCTTGAGCATGTACAAATTAATCAAGCTTTAGTAGATCGTTGTAATGACTTAAAGAGTAGAGGCTTTCGTCTAGCCTTAGATGATTTCTCCTATCGATCTGAATATGATGCCATCTTGCCTTTGGTGGACTTTATCAAGGTGGATCTGAGGGCTACTCCTTGTAAAGATGTTTTTTCGGTGCTCAGCCATATCCGCAGAACAACGTCAGCCATCTTCCTAGCCGAAAAAGTAGAAACCGAGGAAGAGTTCGAGGCCTGTAAAGACCATGGCTACACGCTCTTTCAGGGATATTTCTTTTCAAGACCCACCGTATTACGTAGTAAAAAACTGAACTCACAAAAACACAGTCTCATGCATATTATTGGCATCTTATTTGGTGATGCCAGCGTCAATGATTTAGAGCCAATTTTTAAAGATAATCCTGAGCTTATTTTGGGTTTATTGAGGCTGGTTAATTCAGTCGGAATCGGTGGTGGGCGCTTGCATATTACGACTGTACGTCAGGCCTTAGTGATCCTTGGTCAAAAGCAATTGCTGCGTTGGATGCTGTTATTGGTTTATGCCGAACCGGGGTGTAGGGCAAATAGTGAGTTAATCCAACGCGTGATTAATCGTGCCAGTTTTATGGAGTTGCTGACTCAGCATGCCCATTTTTTACATTCCGGATTAAGTGACCAAGCGCATATGGTGGGCATGCTGTCATTAGCCCATACAGTGATACAGGACCCCCTTGAAGAGTTGCTCGATCAAATTGGTTTAGCCGATCACCTAAAAAGTGCTCTATTGCGCAAAGAGGGTGCGTTGGGGCAGGCCTTGCTATTGACTGAGGCTATTGAAGCCGCTGATTTTATTAAGGTAGATTCCGTCAGACACGGTTTGGGCTTGTCTGTACAGGATATTACCGAGATTCAATTGCAGGCCATTTCAAGGGCAAATGAATTTAGTAGGCAACTTCCCTAGGCTCCACTCAAAAGGGACGATTTTTTATATTTATACGAAAAAAATCAACAAAAAATTAAAGTTTTATATAAATTTGCCGAAAAAATCATTAAGAACATAGTTTTAGATGAAACGTAATGGCGAGATGCATCCTTTTATGAAAGTAAATTGACGGGGAGTGGTCATGAGTAAGGCAAAAGAGTGTTTTAAATCACTAATAGTTAAAATCATTTTTGGTGAAAATTTACGGCAGTGGCAATGCAAAGAATGGGTCTGTACCTACCCCAAGGGGAATTAAAGACTTATAGCATTGCTTTAATGCGCACCCTGCAAAGTGGAGCATGAGGTGACTTAGAGGAAATTCTCCTTCTACTTTCTAGTATGATAGAGGCTCACCCTTCGTCAGTTTGTGTGAAGCGTTGATTAATCGCGACTTTATCTCACTTTCGGCTATTTTTAGCCTGTGGAAGGAGGATAAGAAAGCGTATTAATGGCATTAATGAAACCAATACGCATTGCAGTAGCTGATGATCACGCTATTTTGAGGGATGGCCTTTGCCAAATCCTGATGACAAACCCTGGGATTGAAGTTATTGCTCAAGTACAGACGGGGGCGGAGGCCATTAGGCTGGCTGAAGATCCTACTCTGGACTGCCTTCTTTTGGACATTAGCCTCCCTGATCGCAGTGGCATTGATGTGATTAAGGCGATTCGTCGTGACAATAAGAAGTTACCCATCTTAATCCTCTCTATGCACCCTGAAGATCAGTATGCTATTCGGGCCTTAAAAGCGGGCGCCTCTGGATACGTTAATAAAGCGGCTTCAACAAAGGAGCTGTTAACTGCCATTCGACAGGTTGCGTCAAATATTAAATTCATTAGTCCTGTAGTGGCGGAGTTGTTAGCCGATCGCATTGGTGAGGTGGATCACGAGGAGCCACACACCCTTTTATCTGATCGTGAGTATCAGTTTCTAGTGAAGGTCGCCTCGGGTATGACGGTTACCGAGATTGCCGATGAAATGGCTTTATCCGTAAAGACGGTTAGCATGTATCGTACGCGCGCTTTAAAAAAGATGAATATGAAAACCAATGCGGAATTAACCCATTACGCTATAAAAAATAGTTTAGTCGGCTAAATATCGCCACCTTGAGGGCTGGCTAAGTGCATTAACTGTGCCCCTGCGCGTAAGGCAATTCTCAGAGTTACATGGTTTTTCTTGGTTTTATATCTCCTTTGGCTGGGCATGAGATTGACTAAGATACCTCTCTTCTGACATTCATTGCATTCACACCAATAGATAATTCATAAAACGTGCACAACCAAGAAATGATCTCTCTTTATGAATCAATGGTGGAGATTAGTCGCCAAATGTTGGAAGCTGCACGTCGTCAGGATTGGGATGGTTTGGGTAGATTGGAGGTGTTATGTCAGGGCTATATCCATCAAATACCAGTGTATGACGAGCGTGCACCCCTAAGCCCCCAGGTACTCGAAAAAAAAGTGGCGATGCTAAAAAAAATTTTATCAAACGATAAAGAGATTCGGGAGTTGATGGAGCCCTGGATGGCAAGACTTAATCAGATTATGGGTGCCAGAATTGCCGGAAGCTCTAAATCTGCAGATAAGGAAGGCTAGGTCTTTTTGATCTAAGGCATACATGATCAGTGGGCCATCAAAACTAGATCTCATTACTCCAGTGGATAGGGTTGCTCTCACCCAAGCTAGCAATCATGGGACACGTTTTATTGCTGGTACTCTTTACCTTGGCGAAGTCATTGCCCAATTAGATGAACATATGGTGGCTGTTCGCTTAGGTGGTGATATTTTCTCCATGAAATTGGGTAAGGACATGACGCCTGGACAGATGCTTACTTTTAAGTATCTTAGTGCTGACCCTAGGCCGAGCTTTTTATTGTTAAAACAAGCCTCAGTAGGATCCCGGGTAGATCAGCAGGTGGACATAAGTACTGCAAGTGCTTTAATCAATCAATATCAACACGAATCTGACCTACATTTAACGTTAAACCATGCTACTGGGGTTGAAGTGATGCATTCATATCTAGTGAACGCACCCAACAACCCCCTAGATACAGCGCAGGAGTTGAAAAATGCCATCTCCTTAAGTGGCTTGTTTTATGAATCCCACTTAGCAGATTTTGCTGAGGGCAAGCGCTCTGTCGATTTGATATTTCAAGAGCCACAAAACCAGACTCAATTTGATGTCTCTCAGGGAGTGGCTAAGCAGTTAGATGTATTGGAGCATCAGGCTTTACGGTGGAGCGGCTTGATTTGGCCTGGTCAGGTCATGGACTGGACTATTGCAGCAGATGAAGCCAGTAGGGAGGATTCGCAATGGATTTCTACCCACTCTCAAGGATTGGCAGAAGATGTGGGCATCACAAGCACTGTAGAGTTAGATTTTCCAAGTCTTCATAAAGTGGTAGCCAGGTTTAATGTGCGTAATTCTATTTTGCGAATTCAGATTGAGGCGGCCGATCCAGATGTAGAGGCCTTATTAAAAGGCGAACTTAGAGTCTTAAATGATTCACTCAAAAATAGCGGTCAAAATCTAGAATCGCTTTCGGTGAGACCTTATGAGTGAACCTAAATTTGTTCAGCAGGCGGTAGCATTGGCCTATGTGCAGGGGGAGTTTGCCCCTAAAGTGGTTGCGAGTGGACGCGGAGTTGTCGCTGAGCAAATTATTGCCAGGGCAAATGAACATCAAGTGTATGTGCACCAGTCCAAGGAGTTGGTTGGATTATTAATGCAAGTTGACCTAGATGATCACATTCCACCTGAGCTCTATACGGCGATTGCCGAAGTCTTGGCGTGGCTGTATCGTTTGGAGCAGGAAAAACTTGACATCCTCCCCTCCCTAAGACCGTAAAGGTCTTCGCCAGCAATCTAAGCGCTAAGCGCAAGATTACTGCGAAAGGGAAGGGATTCCTACAGCTAGACGCGAATGTCCTCGCGCAAGAATATTCCTGGCCGCATTGAGGTCACGGTCATTGACCGAACCACAATCTGAACAAGTCCATTCTCTTATTCCAAGTCCTGCGATACCTTTCGGCCTCGACGGCGGCTTTTCACCACACGAAGAACAGGTTTGGGTTGTATAACTCTCATTGACTTCCTCATACATCACGCCAGCGCAATCGCTTTTATATTCCAACATGGTTTTGAGTGATGACCAACCCGCATCGAGCGCGGATTTAGCCATCTTGGTTTTGATGAGTGTGCTGCTAGATATATTTCCTACGAAAATAGTGCCATAGTGCTGCGTGAGCATGGTCGAGAACTTGTGAAGCTCGTCTTTACGACGATTCTTAATTTTGGCATGAAGCGCTTTGACTAAGGACTTCTTATTGGCTCTTTGTGCCATGCCCAGTGATTGCTCTAGCTTTCGGTAATGACGCCCAACAAGACGCTGGCCGTCACTGGTTACGGCACACTCTTTGAGCCCAAGATCAATCCCGATGGATTTGGTGGCGGTATTGGACTTCCTCTCTACTTTGACCGTGGTGTTGAAATACCAGCGACCACGGGAGTCTTCTGAGAAGGTACCAGAACCCAGTTCGTAATCCGCCAGGCCGTAACTGTCCCAAATATTGAACTTGTAGCCAGCATAGCGAATTTGTCCTCCGCGATAACTAATGCAGTCATGACGAAAGGGTATCCAGCCAAGCGATCTTCGTGATCCATTGCTTTTGCGCCAAGAGAGCTTTATTTTCTTGAACTATTTACGCCGCGTGGCCAGCTCATGACCGATCATTTGCACTGTCGCTGAATTGAGTATTAATCCTTCTTTGCAGGCGCCAGCAGTATATTTTTGCAAATCATAGCCACTCATGAACTTTCCTGTTCTTTGCGTATGACGCAAAGAGAGTTCATTGCAAAAGTTCCAAACAAAGTTCGTCTCACGCGCAAGGGTATTCAATACTTTGGCATGCTTATCTTTGATGCGAAGGCGCAGCGTTCTAGTAACGATCGGAGTACTCCCTGACATACTGTAATTATATACAGTAGTATGCAGTAGGCAATTTAATTGTTGACAAGCAAATCGATAATTCATCCCCCGCCAGAACGTGGGGGATTTCTTTTTGAAATTTTTGTTAAACCTGCATATTCATAATGTCGTGATAGGCCGAAACCAACTTGTTTCTTACTTGCACGGTAGCTTGAAATGAGATGCTAGCCTTTTGTCCGGCAATCATGACATCAGAGAGGCCCACGCTATCGTCACCTAAAGCAAAACTTTTGCCCATTTCCTCGGCTTTGGATTGAGAGGAGTTAACTGAGTCTAGCGAAGACCTCAGTGCCGCAGCAAAGTCCACAGTAGGGGCGGACTTACTCTTTTGGGTTTTAGTGATTAAGTCATGATCGCCAATTTTGCTGATGGCTTGACTTGGTATTGCAGGGCGATCGGCCGCAGCAGCTTTTAGTTGAGTAAGCATGGACTGGATACGACCAGAATCAATAGCCCCAATATTCATGATGTTCTTCCTCTGCCTTTGAAATCTCTATAAAAGGTAATGTAACAGCAGCAAATGGATTGGGATGAGGTAATAAGAAGGAAAAAAAGGGCTTATTCCTGCAATTGAAACAAGTTGGCCCTACTGATAATTACGTCAAATAATCTAATTACTTAAGGGTCGGTCAAATTTATTTATGTGGATAAACCGCTCATATTGTTTTAAATCAGATTCTTTGTATATGGTGCCGACATGTTAAATCTAATAAAAGGCATCAATAGCAAAATTCTTCTGGGTATCGGTAGTGCCGCAGTAATAGCTGTCATGGCAGCATTTTGGATGTGGTCCCAAGAGCCAAAGTACCGCGTAGTCTTTTCAAACTTTAGCGATAAAGACGGGGGCGCTATTGTCGCCGTATTGGAGCAGATGAATGTACCTTATAAAGTTGCTGATGGGGGTGGCGCCATTATGGTTCCCTCTGACCAAGTTCACCAAGCGCGCCTCAAATTAGCATCAATGGGCCTTCCTAAGGGCGGCAATGTTGGCTTTGAGCTCTTAGAAAATCAAAAGTTTGGCGTATCTCAGTTTGTTGAGCAGGTAAATTTTCAGCGTGCGCTAGAAGGGGAGATTGAAAAAAGTATACAAGCCATCTCAGTAGTTGAGAATGCGCGCGTTCATCTGGCCATTCCCAAATCAACTGTATTTGTAAGGGACATGCAAAAGGCTACAGCATCAGTATTAATCAAATTACAACCTGGGCGCTCTATGGATCCGCGTCAAGTCAGTGCCGTGGTGCACTTGGTATCGAGCAGCGTTCCCAATCTGGATATTTCCAATGTAAATGTCGTTGATCAGAATGGCAACTTACTATCGGACCCAAGTAAAAAAGGCGATGCGGAAATGCTTGATCCTAGTCGTCTTAAATACATTGAAGAGATGCAAAAGGGGATTGTTGCGCGAGTCGAGGCAATCATTGCGCCGATTGTGGGTGAGAAAAATGTCCATGCTGAGGCGAATGCAGAAATTGACTTTTCACGCAGTGAGCAAGCTGATGAAATATTTAAACCCAACCAAAATCCTGAAACTGCTGTCATTCGCAGCCTACAAAAAAATGAGTCAATTGTTTCTGGTGCGGGTTCTGCCGGTTCTGGGGCTGCATCTGGCGTCCCTGGCGCTTTAAGCAATCAACCTCCAGCAAATGCGACCGCTCCACTTAGTACGGACCCAAAGGCTACTGCTAGCGCAGAAGCAGCCGTAAACTCTCAAAAGCACACTACTACTAATTTTGAAGTGGATAAGACCGTGCGCTTCTCCCAAAAATCGATGGGCGGAATTAAGCGCCTATCAGTAGCGGTGGTAGTGAATCATAAGGACGAGGTAGACAAGGATGGGAAGGTGACATCGCGTCCGCTGAACGAGGATGAAAAAAAACAAATTAACGAGTTGGCTAAACAGGCAATGGGCTACAGCGAAGAGCGTGGAGATTCGCTTAGCGTAGTGAACTCCCGTTTCTCCCCCGTGAAAACGGAAGAGGTTCCTGACTTACCGATCTGGAAAAATCCCGCCTATATTGAAATGGCTAAAGATGCTGCTAAGTTGCTCTTGGGTATTGCAGCAATGTTCTTGCTGTATAAAAAAGCACTCAGTCCAATGATCACCAAGCTTTTGACTCATGAACCCAAGGCGCGGACTTTGACCCAGAGTCTAGGAAGTGCAAATGATGACCCAAGCAACTACCAGGCGGGCTCAGCACAATTATCGGGACAAGGGTATCAGCAAGACTTGCAAAATGCCAAGTTACTGGCAAAAGACAATCCCAAAATGGTTGCTAACGTAGTGACATCATGGGTGAGTGGTAATGGCTGAAGAGGGGATTATGCGGGCCGCGATTTTGATGCTAGCGTTGGGTGAAGACGAGGCTTCTGAGGTAATGAAGCATCTTGGCCAGCGAGAGGTACAAAAACTCGGCGCTGCCATGGCTACACTGAAAAGTGTAGAGCATGCACAGGTTCAAGAGGCCTTAGGTGAATTTAGGTCGGCTACCAGCGAGACTTCGACATTTGGACAAGACTCTGATGAGTTTATTCGGTCGGTATTAACTAAAGCCTTGGGCGATGATATTGCTTCGGGCTTATTAAATCGCATTTTACAAAGTAGGGATGCGAGCGGCATTGAGAGTTTGAAATGGATAGATGCCCAAACAGTAGCAGATTTAATTCGCAACGAGCACCCGCAGATTATTGCAACAATTTTGGTGCATCTTGAGCCCGATCAGGCTTCTGAAATTCTTGGCTTCTTTACCGATCGTCTACGTCAGGACGCTATGCTGCGGATTGCCACTTTAGATGGGGTAAAGCCGACAGCACTCAAAGAATTAAATGACGTACTCACGAAATTGCTTTCGGGTAATGAAAGTCTCAATAAGAAACAAATTGGGGGTATACGTGCCGCTGCCGAGATCATGAATTTTATGGGCGGCGGTAACGAAGTGACGGTGATGGACGGATTAAAAGAGTACGACAGTGAGATGGCTCAAAAAATATTGGATGAGATGTTCATCTTTGACGACATTATTAATATTGACGATAAAGGGATTCAGGTCCTGTTGCGCGAAGTGTCTTCAGAGATATTAATTGTCGCCCTTAAGGGGTCAACAGAAGAACTCCGTGAGAAGATATTCAAGAATATGTCTACACGTGCAGCTGAGATGATGAAAGAAGATTTAGAAACCAAGGGCCCCGTTAAGCTTTCGGAAGTTGAGACTCAGCAAAAGGCAATCTTGCAGATTGTACGTAAGTTAGCTGAGGAAGATCAGATTATGCTGGGTGGAAAAGGTGGAGATGACCAGTATGTCTAGTGGTGCAACGCCCAAAGAGCAGCAGCGCGCTGCCGGACAATCAATTTTTGCTGACCTCAATCCTAAGCGCACTTCCAGTTCTGATGGCCAAAAAAAACCGGTGCCAGACCCCATATTTTCTCCTGAAAAAGTTAAGGTTATATTGGAGAAATCGTATCGCGACGGCTATGAACGCGGCATGAAAGAGGGCTATGCTAACGGTATGGATTTAGCCAGGCAAAGTGTGACTAATGATAAAAAATCTTTGCTTGAAATGACGTCGCACTTTAGTGGCGCATTGGGCCTTAAGGCAGAGCAAATATCTGAAGAGGTTCTTAGTTTATCGCTCGATATTGCCAAGGCCATGCTAAGGGCCCAGTTAAAAGTAAAGCCAGAGGCCATTCTGTCGCTTATTCAAGAGGTGCTTAGCAAAACACCGATTGCCGCAAAGCCTTTGCAGCTGTTTTTACATCCGCACGATGCGACTATTATCCGCACGCATATGCAAGAGGACTTAGCCCAGAGTGGCTGGGTTGTGTTTGATGACATCAAAATCGAACGCGGGGGCTGCCGAGTTGAAACATCAGCCAATACTATTGATGCTAGCAACAAAAACCGTTGGCAATATATTTGTCATGCCCTCGGCACCCAAAATGATTGGCTTGAAAGTATCTCATGAGCGCAATTGATAGCTTATTGCCTATCGAGGGAACTGATGGGCTGATGAGCGAGTATTCCGAGCCATCTCACGAGAGCTCCTGGAAATACTTTTTAACTAATTGCAAAGACGTCTTGGGCTCTGTTGACGCGTTTGAGATTGCTGGGCGGGTAACCAAAGTGACAGGTTTGGTGATTGAGGTATCCGGCCTATTTTTACCCATTGGCAGTGTGTGTTCCATTCCGATGCAAGATGGGCGTCAACTTGAGGCAGAGGTAGTGGGGTTTGATGATGGACGCTTATTTTTAATGCCCCAAAGTGGTATTGAGGGGATCGGACCTAAAACACAAGTATTCGTTAAGTCAATCTCTGGGGCCATGAATTTGCATCAAGAAAAAAAGTCTAGTTCTAAACCTGCGGCAGGTGGTATCAGTCAATTACCAGTGGGCATTGCTTTACTAGGTCGAGTCCTTGATGCCGCTGGAGCCCCTTTGGATGGACTTGGTCCTATAGGCACCAGTGAGTATGCCCCTTTAAACTCAAGTCCACTTAATCCCCTCAATCGTGCACCGATTGAGAAAATATTAGATGTGGGTGTACGCGCTATTAATAGTATGTTGACCGTGGGTCGAGGTCAGCGCATGGGATTATTTGCCGGATCAGGTGTTGGTAAAAGTGTATTACTGGGCATGATGGCGCGCTATACCGATGCCGATGTTATTGTGGTCGGGCTTATCGGCGAGCGTGGTCGTGAGGTAAAAGAATTTATTGAAAATATTCTTGGTAAAGAAGGTTTGGCGCGATCAGTAGTGATAGCCGCTCCAGCTGATGCTTCTCCGCTGATGCGCTTACAGGGCGCCAACTATACCTCTGCCATCGCTGAATATTTCCGAGATCAGGGTAAACATGTTTTGCTCATCATGGATTCGCTCACACGTTTTGCCATGGCGCAACGTGAGATTGGTTTAGCAGTGGGTGAACCCCCTGCTACAAAAGGATATCCACCTTCAGTATTTGCAAAACTCCCGGTCCTGGTAGAGCGTGCCGGTAATAGTGAGGAGGGCGGCGGTTCTATTACCGCCTTTTATACCGTGTTAACGGAAGGGGATGATCAACAAGATCCGATTGCGGATGCTGCTCGCGCTATTTTA
Organism: Polynucleobacter finlandensis; assembly: GCF_018881755.1. Classification (GTDB taxonomy): domain Bacteria; phylum Pseudomonadota; class Gammaproteobacteria; order Burkholderiales; family Burkholderiaceae; genus Polynucleobacter; species Polynucleobacter finlandensis. Next base: position 15,813 of record NZ_JACVPS010000013.1, read on the forward strand.
GATGGCCATATTGTGCTTAATAGATCATTAGCTGAGGCTGGCCATTATCCTGCGATTGATATTGAGCAGTCCATTAGCCGTGTTATGCATAGCATTGTTGATGTAAAACATCAGCAATTAGCGCGTAAATTAAAGCAACTCAATTCTCGCTTTAGTCGAAGCAGAGATTTAATCAATGTAGGTGCATATATTTCTGGCACTGACTTGGTGTTAGATGAGGCAATCCGTAAAAATGCTGCTATTGATATGTTCTTACAGCAAGATTTTCATGAGAAGTCTAGCGTTCAAGAGAGCTTAGAGGAGCTTGCTGTCATCATGAACGAGGGGGTTACCACATGAGCCGCAACTTAACTAGCATGACAACCTTATTGGAGCTAGCAGAACGCGAGTTAACTGAAGCTGGCGAACGCTTAGCTAAAACCAATCAGCTCATTACAGAAGCAAAAGCCCAGCGGGAACAGCTTGGCACCTACCGAGATGAGTACGTCACGCGTAATCAATTGATTCTGACATCCGGCATGGAGGTGATGGACCTGTTAAATTACCGGGCTTTTCTAAAAAATCTTGATCGGGCTATTATCGGTCAAGAACAGATAGTAGAGGGCTATAGCAATCTGGCTAAAAACCATCTTGCATTATGGCAGGCCAGTCAAAGCAAAAAACGCTCGTATGAAGTTCTGATTGAGCGTGAGAAACTAAAGATGCACCATCAGGAGCTCAAAAGAGAGCAAAAGATGATGGATGAATTTTCCAGCAATCAAAAACGTTTTTTCCCTACTTAAGCGGGTGAGCAATCATGTTAAATATGGCAACAGTTTCAATTAAGCCGATCAAGGAGGATAGGGATTTAATCGGCCCCAATCAGACCCCTCGAAATCTGGATAGATCACATGTTTCAACGTTTGGCCGTCTACTTTTAAAAAAAATGAGCGACACAAATGAAGCTACGGCGGATCAGAAGCTGGCTACTCACGTTAATGCAATAAGAGCGAGGCCCAATGAGGAGAAGTTGGACGATGAGGAATCCAAAAACACTTTAGCGATAGTTGATGAGGCCAATCTGGATCCAGCGGCACGCCAGTTATTCAATGCATCTGAGGGCATTACACCTACTGCGCAAGAGACTGCTACGCTTGATCCCAATGGGAAGTACGACCCGATCACTCAAGCTTTACTGGCATCATTGACTCAGGGCTTAAATATAGATCAAATCCCAGTGGCCAATTCCTTATCCCCAGTTCATGCGGCATCGAAGGTGGCCGGAATGCTCAATACATCCATTCAGTTTGCCCCTGATGAGGTGATGCATGATGTTGCTGGCTCTCAGGAGTTACCCGTAAACAACATGGCGATGCCACTGCCTACTTCATCTGCCGCTAATAACTTCACCCTGAATGTAAAAGGCAGCTTGCAAACCGATATGGATATGGGTGCACAAGGCAGCGCAGCGATCTCGGTAGACATGAATGTCTCAGCGCAGGCTTTACAAGTAGCATCAGCCTTGGCAGAACTGCAACCCAAGTTATTTACTATGGGCGATATACAAGCGCAAGCTAGTACTGTGCTAGCTCATGAGGCAATCAACACCCCCTTAGGGTCTAGTGCCTGGCCTAAGGAGGTCGGTCAGAAAATCGTGTGGATGCTGGGTGGGGCGGAGCAGTCTGCCACTCTAACCCTAAACCCCCCTGATTTAGGTCCGCTTCAGGTGATTATTCAGGTGAATAATGACATGGTAAACACGGCCTTTATATCTAATAATTCTGACGTACGCCAAGCCCTCCAGGACGGCCTTGAGCATCTACGTCAATCTATGTCGCAATCCGGAATGACTTTGGGGCAGATTCATGTAAGCTCAGGAAATGCACAAGGTCAAAATGCATCTGAACAAAAGCCCACTTCAGGTGGTAGGGCTGATTTAGGCACGGCTTCTGACTTAGGCATTCAGTTTATTGGGGATAAATCAGCATCTGTTTCGATGCAAAGGCAAATCCGAATCTCAGATAGCCTGGTCAATACATTTGCATAGGGATCTAGTAGCTTATGTACCAACTCATCTACGTTAGTTCAGCAGTGATGAATTTTGCTAGACCAGAATTTATGGAGTTGGCACTTCATACTGGTGCTAGAAATGTAAAGTTTGGTATTACGGGCATGCTCGTATTTAAAGACGGATCGTTCATGCAAGTGCTTGAGGGTAATGAAGAAATTATAAAAACGCTCTATGCGAAGATTGCAGTAGATCCAAGGCATACTCTCGTCAGCGTGATTCATGAAGGCGAAATTAGTATGCGCGAGTATGGTAGCTGGGCAATGACCTACTTTAATCACGATACAGAGCAATACGATCACATTGCCTACCCCACTCAGGTTTTATAAGGCCGAACCTAGAATTGCATAGTTAATTATTTTGCACGCCATCTAAGCCTGTATTAAGGGTAAATTCCCCCGTCTTTTCTTCGTTTTTGCGGCACCGTTTGCAACCCATAATCACTCTGTAAATCAATATTGGGTATTACTATGGCGCAAGCACCAGCGGTAGCAACGGCAGAATCGGTAGAAGTCCCACCCAAATCAAGCAAGAAAATCTTGTTCATCATTATTGCTGTTGTGGTGCTGGCAATTGGTGGTGGCGCTGCTTATTACTTTTTGGGTGGTAAGCATGCTGAGGAGGCTGATCAGGCCGTGGCAAAAGAAAAAGAGGCAAAACCAGAGGTGTATTTGCCGATGGAGGTTTTTACAGTTAATTTACATTCAGACGTAGATATGCAGCAACAATTTTTGCAAGTTTCAATGACCTTGCAAATGCCTACCGACAAAGACGTTGAAAAAATTAAAGAGCGCATGCCAGAAGTGAGAAATCGCATTTTGTATGTACTTTCGACTAAAAAAGCATCTGAAATTAATACCGTAGAGGGTAAAGATCGATTGGTGAAGGAAATTATCGATCAAATTAATCTACCCTTTTACGGTAGCGAAAAATCGCAAGCCGTCACTACACTTTTCTTTACTTCATTCATTATTCAGTAAGCTCAAAATAGATAATCATGGCCGAAGGATTTTTATCGCAAGATGAAGCGGATGCCCTTTTAAAGGGTTTGGATGGTGATCAAGATGAATCCACCTCTTCACAGTACACAGATCAAGGAATTCGCTCGTATAACCTAGCAACACAAGAGCGCATTGTGCGGGGGCGGATGCCCACGCTGGAGATTATCAATGAACGTTTTGCACGTTTATTTCGAATTGGATTATTTAATTTTTTAAGGCGCACTGCCGAGGTATCGGTTGGGCCCTTGCGCACATGTAAGTACAGCGAATTCGTGCGTAATTTAGTGGTGCCAGCTAATCTCAATTTGGTTCAATTAAAGCCATTACGTGGAACTAGCTTATTCGTTTTTGATCCTAGCTTAGTGTTTTTAATTGTTGACAATATGTTTGGGGGGGATGGGCGTTTTCATTCGCGTGTCGAGGGGAGGGACTTTACTCTCACAGAGCAACGCATTATTCAGCGCACTCTCGAGATTTTATTTGATGCCTACTCTCAATCCTGGGAGCCTGTGTATCCAATAGAATTTGAATACATTCGCTCAGAAATGAATACCCAGTTTGCCAATATTGCCACGCCAAATGAGGTAGTCGTTGCTACAACATTTACCGTTGAGTTGGGAGGTGTGAGCGGTGAAATCCATGTTTGCATGCCTTACGCCACGATTGAGCCTATCCGGGACTTGCTGACCTCTCCACTGCAAGGGGAAGCCCTTGGTGTCGATAAGCGTTGGGTCAGACTCATGACCCAACAAATCCAAAGTGCTGAAGTCGAGTTAGTGGCAAACCTGAGCTCCAAGACAGTAACTTTAGAAGATATTTTGGCGATGGAAGTGGGCGATATGATTCCCCTGTCTATTGCCCAAGAGGTAGAGGTAAAGGTCGATAGCGTACCAGTCCTGTCTTGTCTATATGGAACCTTCAATGGGCAGTACGCCTTGAGAGTGGATAAATTTTTGAAATCGAATTCGAGTGAGTACATTAAGGGAGAAAAAAATGGCGAATGAGACTGATCCAATTGAAGAAAAAAAAGAAACGATTGGCGAAGAGGATTGGGGTGCCGCCATGAATGAGCAAATGGAGTCTGAAGGTAGCGCTGTCGGTGAAGCGCAAAAAACACCAGAAGTATTTAATGAATTTGTTGGCAACAATAAAGCGAGTAAACCGACGAATGATATTGAGTTCATTCTAGATATTCCAGTACAACTTACTGTTGAGCTAGGTCGCACCAAAATTGCCATCAAAAATCTCCTGCAATTGGCACAGGGTTCAGTTGTTGAGTTGGATGGTATGGCTGGAGAGCCTATGGATGTTTTAGTCAATGGCTGCATCGTTGCTCAAGGCGAGGTTGTAGTGGTTAATGAAAAGTTTGGTATACGCCTAACAGACATCATTACGCCTTCAGAACGCATTCGAAAACTCAATAAGTAATCAATCAAATGAGCTATTTTTCTATAAATAGGGGTACGAGCTTTTTATTGGCCTCTATCGCGATGGTGCCAGGCGCATCGTTTGCTCAAGCCACTAAAGTTCCTGTGAGTGATGGCAGCCCCCTTAAGGTGCTGTTTGGTTTACTGGTGGTACTTGCCACGATTGCTGCGTTAGCTTGGGTAATGAAAAAGATGGGCCATACCAAGTTAGGCGGCCAATCGGTTGCCCGAATTGTTGGTGGGGTAAGTGTGGGTTCTCGTGAGCGTGTTGTGGTTGTTGAGATAGCCGGGCGCTGGATTGTGCTTGGCGTAGCGTCTGGACGTGTCAACGGTATAGCGAATTTGGATATTCCAAGTCGTTTTCCAGAATTGGAAGGAGGGCGTCAATCGCAAGCAGATGACTCTACCGACTTCAAGAAAAACTTAAGCCAATATGAATATAAAGAGGGAGATGAGTCTAGTGCGCTAGCAAACCCAGCGCTCACCTCATTGCTTAAAAAAATATTAAAAAAATAATTGAGAAATTGAATGAAGACTTTGGCTTTTAGGGGAAATAAATGCAGCTAAAAAATAGCAATTCGACTGTATTGGGTATAACAGCTGCACTAGCATTACTCGCTTTTCCTGCTATTGCTGCGGATAGTACTGCTTTAAGCTTGATTTCTAGTAAGGCGACTGCCGGCGGCGGTCAAAACTACAGTTTGAGTTTGCAGACATTAATCCTGCTGACTTCACTCTCATTTTTACCAGCCGTTTTGTTGATGATGACCAGCTTTACTCGAATCATCATTGTGCTATCTCTATTACGTCAGGCCATTGGGGCACAGTCCTCACCTCCAAATCAGGTGCTCTTAGGGCTAGCCTTATTCCTCACTTTTTTTGTGATGGGACCTGTATTTGACCGTATTTATGCAGACGCTTATCAGCCCTTAAGTGAAAACAAAATCACAATGCAGCAAGCGCTTGAAAAAGGGGCTGTACCTTTGAAGGAATTCATGCTCAAGCAAACCCGAGAAGCTGACCTCGCTTTGTTTGTCAACATGTCAGGCAATAGCACTAAGCTAGACAAGCCGGAGGATGTGCCTATGGCTGTTTTGGTCCCAAGTTTCATGACCAGTGAGCTGAAAACTGCCTTTCAGATTGGATTTAGCATCTTCATCCCATTTTTAATTGTGGATATGGTTGTTGCGAGCGTCTTGATGGCAATGGGCATGATGATGGTGTCGCCCTCGATTGTTTCCCTGCCATTTAAATTAATGCTCTTTGTATTGGTTGATGGCTGGCAGCTATTGCTTGGCTCATTAGCCTCGAGCTTTGCTTAGGTTCAGTAGAGCATGAGTCCGGAATCCGTTATGAATATCGGCCGTTCTGCCATGGAAACTACCTTGATGGTGGCAGGACCTCTGTTGCTTGTTGCATTAGTAGTGGGATTGGTGATCAGTATTTTTCAGGCGGCCACCCAAATTAACGAAGCTACTTTGTCGTTTATCCCTAAGCTCTTGGGAATCATGCTCACCTTATTATTGGCCGGTCCCTGGATGCTCTCTGTCTTAGTAGATTACATGCGCCAGATGCTGAGCAATTTTTCTGTATTGATGGGATAGGGCGGACAAGCTAGATCATTACTCATGATTGATATCAATACCGATTTACTCCAAGCATGGGTTACGGGTTTATTAATTCCATTAACCAGAATATTGGCATTTATTAGTATTGCGCCATTCTTTGGGAATAAATCTATTTCTTTGCCCATGAAGGTGGCTATGGGGTTTATGTTGGCTGTTGCGATTGCTCCCGCGATTCCAGGTATGCCAACTGTCGACTTGCTTTCACTGCAAGGCGTTCTCACCATTACCCAACAAATGATTATAGGGTTGGCAATGGGGTTGATGGTGCAGATCATTTTTACCGCTATAGAGATGGCTGGTCAAATTAGTGGATTGACTATGGGGTTTGGATTTGCCACCTTTTTTGATCATCAGTCACAGGGCAGTACTGCCGTCATTAGCCAGTTTCTTAATGTATTGGCGATGCTGGTATTTCTGAGTATGGATGGTCACCTCATGATGATTTCAGCCTTGTTAGAGAGCTTTTATTCTTTCCCGGTCTCCGATATTCCGGGCAGTATTGATGGCATGCGCATTGCCTTATGGGGTGAAAATATTTTTAGCATTGGCTTGCAGTTAGCGCTGCCTGTAGTTGCCACGCTGTTAATCACTAATATGGCGCTAGGAGTGTTAACTCGCTCGGCACCCCAGCTCAATATCTTTGGCATTGGTTTTCCGCTGACGCTCTGCGTGGGATTTATCGTGATTGCCTTGATGCTTCCCTCTATGGCCTTGCCTTACAGCTACTTTATTGAAAAGGGTATTACGGCCAGCAAGTCAGTACTGAAGTTAAGGTAATTTATTAATTTGCGATCCCGAAAAGCAAGATCAAGGCTAAAAGTCAAGCCGATCCACCAACCACTGCATCATAAAATCCAGGATATGCTCAGCTTATTCTATATATCCATTACCGCCTGCAATTAACGGAACAGGATTGAGGTCGCTTGTGTAGCGGCATCCTTTTTTGTATTAAGCGACTGCATCAGCCTTTTTATAGTACGGCTGAGTGATGGTTTCAATCGAGGCAATAACAATGGTTAAGAAATCCATATTTTTAGTCTGAATGGCCCCATTGAGAATCTGAATACTGGTACTGTAGATATTTTTCAGCATAGTTCGATGTTGAGAATTTAATTTCTCATTGAGGTTCTCTTGAACCCATTGCAAACCCTCGCAAACCTCTAGTAATTTTGTATGCGTCACAACTGCATCAAATTCACCACCTTGAATTCGCTTTAGAATGATCACAACCGATTCAAACCAGCGTTGCTCAAAGCTTGCTCCAGACAGATTATCGTCAATGCTAACGTAGGATTTGAGAGCGTTTTGAGTTCCAAACATAGTGGTTCCTTAGGTATCGGGGGAATAATGAGAAAAAACTTGAATGGATATATGCTATTCCTGGGTCACAATTTTCAATCCATAAAAAAAGCCGGGATATACCCAGCTTTTCTCTAAGACGGAAAAATTAACTGACAATCAGCGGAAGATAGTTTGCACGGCAGCGGCAGATGTATTCATCTGGCTAACCAAGTAGTAGTCAATGGACTGTTGGTTATTCAATTGTTGTAATTCAGCTTGCATTGCTGTTTGATCTACGTTTTGAATAGAATCAATGGTGTTTTGCAGGTTAGTACCCAATGCAGCTGCATTTGCACCTTGAGCATTCAATGTTGCAAGTGAAGCGTTAACACCAGATTGACCTGTTGAAATGGCGTCAAGAGCAAGTTTAACGGCGGCGATGGCAGCAGTAGCGCCTGTGGATACGTCCTCTCCGGTTACATCAAGAGCTGTTACAACTGTGGCAGCAATCGTAGTTGTATTTGTGGATACAGGACCTGTTTGTACTGTCATAGCGGCAAATACATCAATATTATTTAACATGGTATTTATGGATATTGCATTCACTTGGCTAGCTAGAGAGCTAAATGTCGCTTGCAATGCAGTTTTATCAGTAGATTGCAAACCAGCATTGTTTGCTTGAGTGGCAATTTGACTCATTTGTTGCAAGAGGTTAGCCATTGAGTTCAGGGCTGTGTTAGCAACGTCCAAAGTGTTTTTAGATTGACCAATGTTTTTGCCAGCCTGTGTGTAACCTGTAACCTGAGTTGACAAACGTGTTACTTGACCACTTTCAGCTGAGTTCAAATTCTTTTTGCCGGTAGCTAATTGGTTTTGTACATCAGCAATTTTTGACTGGACGTCATTGATGCTGCTTGAAAGTGTTGATGCTAATGCTGTAATTGCGCTCATGATAGTTCCTCTATAGGTAAATATTAAGCAGTCAATTTCAGACTGCGAAACCTATTTTGATGTTAGAAACTCTATTTCAATCCATAAAAAAAGCCGGGATATACCCGGCTTTTTTAGCCTACATTACTTAACTGTTTAAGGATTAACGGAAAATCGTCAAAACTGCAGCTGCAGCTGTATTCATCTGGCTAACCAAGTAGTAGTCAATGGACTGTTGGTTATTCAATTGTTGTAATTCAGCTTGCATTCCTGTTTGATCTACGTTTTGAATAGAATCAATGGTGTTTTGCAGGTTAGTACCCAATGCAGCTGCATTTGTACCTTGAGCGTTCAATGTTGCAAGTGAAGCGTTAACACCAGATTGACCTGTGGAAATAGCGTCAAGAGCAAGTTTAACGGCGGCGATGGCAGCAGTAGCGCCCGCAGTAGTGGATACGTCCTCTCCGGTTGCATCAAGAGCTGTTACATCTGTGGCAGCAATCGTAGTTGTATTTGTGGATACAGGACCTGTTTGTACTGTCATAGCGGCAAATACATCGGCGCCATTTAGCTCGGTTGCAGTGGAAAGGCTCTCCACTTGTGTCGCTAATGAGCTAAAAGTCGCTTGCAATGCAGTTTGATCTGAAGCTTGCAAACCAGCAGTGCTTGCTTGAGTAGCAATTTGACTCATTTGTTGCAAGAGGTTAGCCATTGAGTTCAGTGCTGTGTTGGCAACATCTAAAGTATTCGAAGCTTGACCAATGTTTTGGCCAGCCTGTGTGTAACCTGTTACTTGGGTTGTCAAACGGGTTACTTGGCCACTTTCAGCTGAGTTCAAATTCTTTTTGCCGGTAGCTAATTGGTTTTGTACATCAGCAATTTTTGACTGGACGTCATTGATGCCGCTTGAAAGTGTTGATGCTAATGCTGTAATTGCGCTCATGATAGTTCCTTAAGTTTAAGTAAAGCAAACCACTATTGGTCTGCAATAAAAATAAAGCATGGTCATACCCAATGTATAAACATACCAACCTACTACAAGGACATCAGTGCGTGATACGTAGACCACATCAACAGTGCCATTTGTTAGTCTTACGACTAACTTGTTTCTAACTTCTAATGAAGTTAAGTTCTATATTCTCTTTATCGGCGGGTGGAAGGAAGACTTTAGGGTTGGCGTGAAGATAATTTAAATTATTTACAGCTTCTTCCTTTTTCCCCGGCCGTGCTGATGCTGAGATAGGTCTTTTCTTGCTAGCCTAGCTTGCTTAGTAGCGTATACACAGCTAAATTATTGTTCAGCATCTGCAGTTGGGATTGCAGTGCGGGCTTATCTAGATTTTGCAATGAGGCTAGCTGGGATTGTGAGCTTGTTGTAATGCCATTAATTGCATTTGCTTTTGCACTCAATTGTTTTGCGCTCGTCTTGAGTGATATTTGGCCGTTGTTTACGGTGGCGATAGCGCTGGCAATAGATGACAGCGCTGAATTTGCATCGGCAATGGATTCAAGCTTAATGCCTCCTAATGCCCCCATCGTAATCATGCCGTAGATATTAACTGGCTGAATATGGGTGCGAGAGGCGGGGGTATTATCAATGCCCGTTTTAACGTTAACGCCCGCAGTACCGCTTAATAGATTTGAGCCATTCACGCTAGCGGTAGTAGCAATTTTTCCGATATCAGTCACTAGTTTCTGAAACCGGTTATTCAAATTGATGGCGTCTAAATTGGAGAGGCTAGGGTTAGTTGCCTGGTTGGCAAGAGCCTGCATTTGGCGAAGCAAATCACCAATCGAGGTCAAACCTTTTTGAGCGCTAGTAATAACGCTTTGAGCTCCACCAATGCTTTGGGTTACGGCAGTGTATGCACTGGCATTGCTGGATAGGTTGGTGATCGTACTTTGATCAGCCGCGCTAATAATTTTGTTGCCAGTATTTAGCTGTGTCTTAATCAGGTTAATTTTCGACTGCGTGTCTCTTAAATAGCTTGAGTAGGCAGAATAGGCCGAGGGATTAATAGTGCTCATAGTGAGATATTCCTCAGCCTTGCGCTTACGGTTTGATTAAACCAACAGCGTTAGAAATCAGGCCATCAGCTACTTTGGCTGCGTCCACGGTAAAACTACCGCTGGCAATGGCACTCTTGATGTCTTCTACTTTGCCAGCATCAAATGCTGGACTTGCTGACACGGCAGCCTCTAAGGCTTTTAATTGACTCGATTTAGTAGCTGCAGTAGTGCCTGATGTAGAGGGTTGTTCAGCTAGTTTTTGGGCAGCTGAGCTAGCGCTAGCAGAAGCGCTTTCTGTTTTTTCAATGCCGGTATTGAGAATGCTTTTCAGTGAGTCATTGATTTTCATGGGGTATGCTTTGCGTAGTGATTGATTACATAACTTTTAACGGTAAATTTTCTTCAAACTTTAATAATCTACTCTTATCCACGCCTTTTCTCATTGTTTATTAAACAAATAACTTATCATTTTAAAAAGAATTAGTTATCAGATTGGCTCTATTTTGCATTCACTACCACTTGCCCACTTGCATTTGCCGTGCCAGTAATCACTTGCCCACCAATCATTCTGACTTGAACCACCTGCCCATCTGTTGCATTATTAATAGCCTGCCCCTCAGTGCTAACTGAAAAACCATTGCCTGCACTAACTACTCTAACGGTCTGATTTTGCTGAATAACTAATGTTTGTTTGAGCATATCTTGGCGAATGACACTGCCAGCTGTCAGGGACATTTTGACAGTACGCCCCAGAATTTGGGAGTTATTGGTAAAAATGCCCGCGGGCAGGGTAGTTAAATCCCCCTTTTGCATCTGTAACTCGCTATTTGCAATAACCTGTCCTTGGTAAAGTGGGGTTGCTGCGACAACATAGTCGGCAAAAATGCTGACGTTGGCCTGCACATAAAAAGTCCAGGAGGTGGGGGAGCTACAGCGAATACCCACCGAAGTTTTGCCCCAAGCACGGCTACCTGCTGGGAAGAACGCTTCTGGAGAGGGGCAAAATGCCAATCTGAGATTGGGGTCAATTGGGGTAACGCTGACTTCCACCTTGCCGGGAGACCCTACGCTCTGGGCGATCAAAAATTCTTTTGCTTTCAGGTTCAGAATTCTTAAATCCTGAGGTGCCTCGGTCTGGGATTGGGCGGTAACGGGGATGGCCAAAAAAAGAGCACCCATAATAGCTAGCAAGCCTATGGCTAGTCTGTTGAAGGGGGGTGGATGGTTTAACGTTGAAAAGCTCATGCCATGATTTTACGAATAGCGCAAATCATCAATGGGCAAATTAGCCTGTAAATTCCCCGTTTAATCCTTGGATTAAGAAAAGAGTAAACAAATTATATTACTTCACATGGAAGTAAAACATGACTCAATATATCTATCGGCAGGAAAAATATTTTCTTTAGTGCAAAAGGAAAAATAATATGACTGGCTTAGATTCAATCTTCGGTTTTCATGAGGCGGCCCTCAAGGTGAGAGAGCAACGCCAAGAATTGCTTGCCGCCAATATTGCTAACTCAGACACACCAAATTATAAGGCGAGGGATATAGATTTTTCTTCAGCCATGAAAAATGCCCTTGCAGTCAAGGAACGTTCAGTGGGTGGCGCAGGAGCAACTACAGGCATGGCTACAACTTCAGCTCTGCACTTGTCAAATGGTGCCACACCCTCTGCTGGCAATGGAAATTTTGGCGATGTGCTCTTTAGATCTTCGGTGCAAGACAGCGTTGACGGCAACACTGTTGACGGAGATGTAGAAAGAAATGCCTTTACCGATAACGCTATTCGCTATGAAGCCAGCTTAACAATGCTTAAGTCGGACATTAAAGACATGATGTCAGCGATTCAAGGTTAATTTAACAGGAGATCTTAATGTCATCCTTACTCAATATTTTTAATATTTCAGGCTCAGCCATGAGTGCTCAGTCTCAACGCCTAAACGTCGTTGCCAGTAACCTGGCCAACGTAGATAGCGCAACTAGTGCTAATGGCCAGCCCTACAAAGCCAAACAGGTTGTTTTTAGCGCCGTCGCTAGCGGCTCTCCCGAGGTTAATGGGGTTAAGGTGAAGCAGATTATTGAAGACACTTCACCACCCAAAATGGTGCACGATCCCCACAACCCATTAGCAGATGCCAATGGTTTTGTCTCGATGCCCAATGTCAATGTCACTCAAGAGATGGTGAACATGATTTCCACCTCACGGGCTTACCAAAACAACGTAGAAACCATGAATGCTGCCAAGTCAATGTTACAAAAAACATTGAGCCTTGGCCAATCTTAATCATCAATATAGCGGAACTTAGGAGAAAAATATGAGCACAATTCAGGGAGCTAGCACTTCAAATGCCAATGCATTGATGCAGGCAATGAATGGTGCCTCGGCATCATCCAATACAAGCACCAGCACATCAAGCTCTACATCAACATCTTCAGCTAAGTCACTACAAGACAACTTCATGACGATGTTGGTTGCGCAGATGCAGTATCAAGACCCAACTAATCCAGTTGATAGCGCCCAGATGACAAGTCAATTGGCACAGATTCAGACGGTGCAGGGCATTGGCAGTTTAAATACCTCAATGTCATCCATGGTGAGCAGCTTAAATGCTAGTCAAGCGTACCAAGCATCAAGCATGATTGGCCATACCGTGATGGTTTCTGGAAATGCATTCCAGTTAACGAGTGGTCAAGGTTCTTTTGGCGTTCAACTACCTTCCTCTGCAGATAGTGTGAAAGTCAATGTGATTAATTCAGCCGGCCAAACTGTTAATACCATTAATTTAGGCGCACAAGCTGGCGGCACAATTCCAGTAGCTTGGAATGGAAAAGATGCTAGCGGTATTACAGCTCCCGATGGTGCTTACTCATTCCAAATTGCCGCTACCTCTAGCGGTAAAGCAGTGGCTGCAACAGGCCTAACTTATGCAGGGGTAAGTAGCGTGGCTAATGGTGCTAATGGCGTCACATTAAATCTGGATAACAACTCAACAGTTGGTATCGCCAACGTAATGCAGATTCTTTAATTTTAATAATTCACTCTTAGGAGACCGACATGTTCTTTGATCAAGGTTTAAGTGGTTTAAATGCAGCAGCCCAGAGTTTACAAGTTTTGGGAGAAAATATCGCCAATGGCAGCACTGTTGGATATAAAACGGCCCGAGTGAATTTCACAGACATTATGGCTAATACATTAAACACTGCAAGCTCTGGTGTGAGTCTACAAACTGGCGCTGGCCCAGTCAGCTCTAATATTCAGCAGCTCTTTACTCAAGGCACCATTACTACCACAACCAACCCATTGGATGTTGCTATCAATGGAAGAGGTTTTTATCAGCTTACAGATCCAACTACAAGTAAGATTTCGTATACACGTGATGGCCAATTCCAGATTAATAATACTGGCAACTTAGTAAGCGCTGGTGGACAAAAGGTCTCTGGCTATGCAGCGGTTGGCGGCGTCGTCGGAGCGACTGTTACACCATTAAATTTAAGTGGCTTTGGATCGTTTCAAGGAAACTCTGCTTTGGGTTTAACCGCTGATGCTAACAGCACCTTATCTGGTTACAGCATTAATCCTGACGGTACTATCGTCGGAACTTATGCAGTGAGTACGACATTGTCCGCACAAGCCACTGCAGCGGCTGCGTTAATTGTGCCAATTGCCCCAAGCACAACATTAACCGTAGCACAGCAGACTCAGCTTACGGCCTTAAACGCTGTAAGTAACTCCCCATCAACTCAGGTTACTTTGGGTCAATTGGCATTGGCAAGCTTTCCAAGTGAAACGGGTTTAAGTGCATTGGGAACCAATTCTTGGGTTCAAACATCGCAGTCAGGTGCACCAACCATTGGAGCGCCGGGTGTTGGTGGCTTAGGTGCACTACAGTCATCTGCGGTGGAGACGTCAAATGAAGACCAAACGTCTGACATGGTTGGCTTGTTAGCTGCGCAGCGTGCATATCAAGCCAATGCGCAAACCATCAAAGCCGAAGATCAAATGGCGCAAACCTTGGTTAACTTATAGGCTAATTCGCCTTAATTATTTAATTTCATAATCGCAAACGGAAAGGGAAAAATATGGATCGCATGATTTTTACAGCAATGACAGGCGCTCAGCATATTCTCGATCAACAGGCTACCAACTCTCATAATTTGGCTAATGCCACATCTACTGGGTTTAAGGCGCAGATTGATACTTTCCGCGCAGTGCCAGTGATTGGTGATGGTTTGGCTACTCGCACCATGGTTGTAAATGCAACATCGGGTGCGGATTTCACGCCAGGTGCAATTCAACAAACAGGTCGCAGTTTAGATGTGGCTGTAGAGGGCAAAGGTTGGTTCTGTGTGCAGCGTGCTAATGGCGCTGAGGGTTATACCCGCAACGGATCGTTTAAGGTGAGCGCCAATGGTATTTTGCAAACAGCCAGTGGACTTAATGTATTAGGTGATGGTGGCCCAATTAGCATCCCGCCAAATGCCAGCATTACTATTGCTGGTGACGGCTCTATGTCAAGCGTTAATGATGGTGAGGTCCCTCAGCTCACAACGCCACTAGATCGCCTGAAATTAGTCAATCCAGAGGAAACTAATTTGGTGCGCGGGGACGATGGTTTATTCAATACTCGCAATGGCGCTCCTGCCCAGGCTGATGCCACGGTCAAAGTGGTGCATGACGCCCTGGAAAGCTCGAACGTCAACGTGGTGCAGGGGATGGTCAATATGATCTCCTTGGCTCGTCAGTTTGATATTCAAATGAAGCTGATGCAAAACGCTGAGAGTAACGACAGTAAAGCGGCTCAACTCTACAGTTTGGCTTAAGTCTTTTTGTGAAAAGATACTCATTAATGATTGTTGGTTAACTTCAAAGTTGGCTTATATAAAAGGAAATAAAAAATGATTCGCTCTTTGTGGATTGCAAAAACAGGTTTAGATGCGCAACAAACGCAAATGGACGTGATTACCAATAACTTGGCAAACGTGAGCACGAATGGTTTTAAACGTTCACGCGCAGTGTTTGAAGATTTGCTCTATCAAAATATGCGTCAAGCAGGAGCGCAATCCTCTCAGCAAACGCAATTGCCATCAGGGATGCAATTAGGTACTGGTGTAAAGCCCGTAGCAACAGAGCGTATTTTTTCACAAGGGAACTTGCAACAAACAAGTAATAACACTGATATTGCGATTAACGGTAGTGGCTTTTTTCAGGTATTAATGCCAGATGGTAGCGCAGCGTATACCCGTGATGGTAGCTTTCAGATGAATGCTACAGGGCAATTAGTTACTGCAAGTGGCTACACAGTGCAACCCGCTATTACGATTCCTGCTAATGCACAGAGCGTTACGGTTGGTCGTGATGGCGTGGTGTCGGTTACTTTACCTAATTCAGTAGCGGTAACGCAAGTAGGTACCATTCAGCTGTCTACATTTATAAACCCAGCTGGCCTAAGCGCTAAGGGTGAAAACTTGTATGTAGAAACGGCTTCTTCGGGGAATCCGAATACAACGACACCCGGCCTAAATGGTTCAGGTATTTTGCAACAAGGTTACGTAGAGACATCGAACGTGAACGTCGTTGAGGAAATGGTCAATATGATTCAAACTCAACGTGCTTATGAGATCAATAGTAAGGCCGTTTCAACTTCAGACCAAATGCTGCAAAAGTTAGCGCAACTGGGCGGTTAATTACTGCTAGCTTGAATCAAAATATTTGCACATGAAAAAACAATTTCTATCTCATTGGTTTTGTACTCCCAGTTTGGTATTAAAAGTCGCCGCAGGATTCGGGTTCGTATCCGTATTGGGCGCCTGCTCTGTCACGCCAAGCACCATTACACAAAACCCGGGCACTGCCAAAACATCAATTTACACCATGCCAGAGCCAAGCCCTGGATCAATCTATAGCCCCGCTAGCTATCGTCCTATGTTTGAGGGACGTCGCGCGCGTATGGTGGGTGATATTGTGACAGTGAATATTGTTGAAAATACTGCAACCACCAAAGATGGTGGTGGTTCGGCTAGTAAAAAGGGTACGGCTAACAGTGCATTTGCCAATATGTTTAGTAATATCGTAGAGCCAACCTTTAAGACGAGCAATGACAGTGGTTATGAAGCAAAAGCGGCAAACAATACAAGTAATACCTTTAACGGATACATTACGGCTTCCGTAGTGGATGTGAAGCCCAATGGACACTTGGTTGTGGTTGGCGAAAAGCAGGTCGCCTTTGATCAAGGCGTGGAATTTGTGCGTTTCTCTGGTGTCGTTAACCCGGACATGATCACTACCAATAATACGGTGTCCTCAAATACAGTAGCGGATGCCAGAATTGAGTACCGCACCAACACTACTTTAGACTGGGCTAACTTTGGCACCATGGTGAACCGCTTTTTCTTGAGCATTGCACCTTTTTAATTCGGACTTATGCAATTCTTAATTAAACTTTTTCTTCGCTTATTTACGTTATCTCAGACCATATTTGCGTATGGCGGCATCGTTCTAATGATGACTGCGGTATCTCCGGCACATGCTGAGCGTATCAAGGATTTGGCGAACATTCAGGGGGTCCGTGATAACCAATTGATCGGTTACGGTTTGGTGGTTGGCCTTGAGGGTACTGGCGACCAGACAACTCAAACGCCATTTACTTTGCAAACGACGATTAGCATGTTGCAAACAATGGGTGTTACCTTGCCGCCTGGATCGTTTACGACCATGCAATTAAAAAATATTGCGGCTGTGATGGTGACCACTACGCTACCAGCCTTTGCACAATCTGGCCAAACATTGGATGTTACCGTTTCATCCATGGCAAATGCTAAAAGCATTAAAGGCGGCACTTTATTAATGACGCCTTTAAAGGGTGCTGATGGAAATACCTATGCGATTGCGCAGGGCAACCTTGTAGTCGCAGGAGCAGGGGCTTCTGCCAATGGAAGCTCCACTTTAATTAATCAATTGAGCGTTGGTCGAATTTCAGCTGGTGCTACGGTTGAGCGGACTATTCCCAATAATATTGCCCAGCTAGAATTTATTAACTTAGAATTAAAAGAGTCTGATTTTTCTACAGCCATGTCAACTGTTAAGGAAATTAATAAGGCCTTTGGCCAGGATATTGCCTTTGCAAGGGATGCCCGTGTGATTTCGGTTCGCCCCAACAATACTGACGGTAATCGCGTCGGATTTTTAGCTGCATTAGAGTCTCTCAACGTAAATCGTGCCAAGGGGAGCGCCAAGGTTATTATCAATGCCCGCACTGGTTCAATTGTCTTAAATCAATCGGTTACCTTAGATAAATGTGCCGTGGCGCATGGTAATTTAAGTGTGGTTATTAGTACTGCACCGGTTGTTAGTCAACCCAATGCATTTGCAAATGGTAGAACTGTTGAATCCAAAGTATCGCAAATCTCGATCAATCAAGATCCAGGTAATGTAATTCAGCTCGGTGGCGGTACTTCGCTTTCAGATGTGGTGAGAGCGCTCAATGCCGTTGGTGCAACACCCCAAGATCTTTTGGCTATTTTGCAGGCAATTAAAGCGGCCGGCTCTTTGCGTGCTGATCTAGAAATCATTTAACCACTTCAGACTTATGGCTAACTCCATTAATTCATCAGGCACTGTTGATCTTACGAATCAGCTGGCCATGGACGCCAATGGTTTAAGCTCTCTAAAGCGCTCTGCCAAAGCGGATTCACCGGAAGCGATTAAAGGCGTTGCCAAACAATTTGAAGCCGTATTTGTCAATATGATGCTCAAGAGCATGCGCGATGCAACGCCCAAAGAGGGGCTGTTTGATAGCGAGCAAAGCAAGATGTTTACATCAATGCTAGATCAACAGCTAAGTCAAAAGATGGCTGATAAGGGGATTGGCTTGGCGGATATATTGGTAAGGCAGTTAACCAAGGCTAAATCTAGCGCTGCAAATATTGCAAAAGACAGCTCGCCACTACCCTTAGCTAATAACTTTCATACTTTGAATGCAGTGAAATCTACTAGCACTCTGAATGCTGCAAAAGTGGAGTCGAATCAGGGTGCAGGTAATACTGCTAAGTCTTCCAAAATCAAAGCGTATCAAGAAGCCGCCGCTCAAGCTCCAAACATCCCGTTAGCACGGGATGCCACTCTTGAGGCTGTATTAAATACCGCCCTTGATCGCAGTGATGATGTAGAAGATGCCGATCAAACGATGTTCTCCGTGAATGCCCAATTAAATGAAATTGCGCAGCCTTGGATTAAAGACGCTGTAGGTAAATTAGATCAAGCATCAGGTGAGTTGAAAGGCAATATTTCAGATGCCATAAAAAATCAAATCCTACCAATAGGTATGGGGTTAGTTAATAAGGTGACAACAGCAGCTTCTGTTGTGGCGAAAAATATCGCTAGCGGCAGCTTCGTTAATAGAATGGCTACTCATGCCCAAAAAGCTAGCCAAGAAACAGGCTTGCCAGCAGATTTTATGATGGGGCAAGCAGCCCTTGAGACTGGCTGGGGTAAGAGAGAGATTAATGGTCTTGACGGCCTGCCAAGTAATAACTTATTCGGTATTAAGGCAAATGCAAGTTGGACTGGAAAAGTGGTCACCGTACAAACGAGCGAATATATTAATGGAATCAAGCAGCCAAAAATTGAAAAATTTCGCGCCTATGATTCCTATGCTGAGTCATTTAAAGATTTTGCCAACATGATTAAGAATAGCCCGCGCTATCAAAATGTCATGAATAACTTGCAAAGCGCTACTGACTATGCTCAGGCGCTCCAGAGTGCAGGTTACGCTACCGATCCCCAATATGCTCTAAAGTTGGCCGGCACAATTAAGCAAATTCAGCCTTAAAAAAACTCTTTAGGCTTGGTAGGCTATTTTAGCCAGCCCTATAAAAACTTGTAAATCCAAATTTTAAGTGCTGCAAATAATCTTCAGAGCAGATCATTCCTTTGCAATCCACATCATTATGAACGTCCCAAGTAAGCGACCTTACGAGAGCAGACCATGTTGTCTCAATTGAGCTATGTGACGGAGCTTGTCTCTTGTTCATGTAGGACCTTGTCTTAAGCTTTGTTCATTGACTGACCTTCATTGAAACTTATAAAAAAATTTTAATGCAAACCTATGAGATAGCTGGGTTTCCTCGCTCTTATTCGCTAATTCAATTTGTCATTCAAATAGTAAAGTCATCCCTAAATCTCGGTGAAGGCTTATGAAATCTGGAGGCAAAGGGGATTTGGTGGTGAGGAAAAATACGGAAGCTTAATCATTTCAATTTTTATATTAAGAAGTCATAAACACAGCATTATTTTTAAACTTATTTAACGAATAAACCTCTTTAGGAGAAATACATGGCACTAGTTAAAAAACCAACCGCATCAACTGCAAGTTTAGGCGCAGATATTAAGGGTAATGCAGCTTCCAATCGTGAGGCTGATGCCGCGCGTAAAAAAGCAAGAACCCTGGGCAAGCAACAACAGGCTGCTGAGCGTATTGCCGCTGCAACTGCCGAATTGGCTTCGGGTATTGCTGAAGCTGCCGCTGCAACCGAAGAGTTAAAGCGTATATCAGATCAAATTGCCACGGTCGCAGAAGAAGCGTCTGGCGCGGCCCAGGAATCATTAGCTGGGTTTACGCAGGTAGCGGGCGCTATTGATCGCCAGCTACAAAATGCTGACATTAGCCAGTCTAAATTAGAGGCAACTCAAGGTTTGATCGTTTCAACTAGCAATGATATTGCTGAGCTTATTACTAATGTAGGTATTGCCGCTCAACGTCAAGCAGCTTCAGTAACAATGGTTATCGAGCTGGAAAAGCAAGCGGCTAACATCGGAGATATCGTTAAAGCTGTTGCCCGTATTGCTGATCAAACTAATCTATTGGCATTGAACGCTGCAATCGAAGCAGCTCGGGCTGGGCAGCATGGCAAGGGATTTGCTGTTGTTGCTGATGAAGTCAGAACTTTGGCAGAAACTTCAGAAAAGAGCGCCAAACAGATTCAAGAGTTAGTCGGTCAAATTCAAGATGATGTGAAGAATATTGCAACGGGTATTAATACTTCTGCAGAAACTATGGAATCTGAGGCAGTTAAAGCTCAAGTAATCACAGTTCAGAATGAACAAATTCGTTTAGATACAATCGCTTGCGTTGTCGGTATTCAGGAAATTGCAACGGGCGCAACCCAATCTAACGCTGCCGCTGAACAGGCATTGAAGGGCTCACAGGATATAGCTGCTGCTGCAGAAGAGCAATCTGCTGCTGCCGAAGAGGGTGCTAAAACCGTTGATGAGCAAGGCTCAGCATTAGCCCAAGCAGAACAAGCAGCTCAGTCTTTAGCTGAATTGAGTGAAGATCTTAAAAACTCTACCGATGTGGCTAAGAGCGCTGAAGAGGTAGCTTCTTCTGCCGAACAATTATCTTCTGCAGTACAAGAAATTAATCGTGCTGCTGCGCAAGTAATGACTGCCATAGAGCAAATTAGTAGAGCTGCTGGAACACAGTCTGCAGCCGCTGATCAATCTGCCGCTGCCATTACCCAAATTGAAACTGGTTTAGAGGTTTCACAGGCTCGTGCAACAGACATTGGCTCAAAAATTACAACCATTCAATCTCTCTTGGGAGTTAATAAGACAAGTGTTGATGCTTTGATCGTTGGAATTACTACCTCTGTAGAGGCAACTATTGAAAGTGTTAAGAAGGTCAAAGATTTAGAGCTGGTATCCCGTCGTATTGATAAGATCGTTGAAGCAATTTCAACTGTATCCATTCAAACCAATATGTTAGCTGTTAACGGTGCTATTGAAGCGGCTCGTGCCGGTGAGTTCGGTAAGGGTTTTGTAGTAGTTGCTACTGACATTCGTAATCTGGCACATGATTCCTCTGAAAATGCTGATCGCATTAAAGATTTGGTTAAGGCAGTTCAGGATCAAATTACAGTCGTGGGACGTGATTTAGAGGAGATTGCAGTAACTGCAAATACTGAGATTGAAAGAGCAAAAGCAAGCACTACCAACTTAGTCATTATTGAATCTGACATGGGTATTGTAGATAAAGGTACTCAGGAAATCTTAGCTGCCTCTAATGAAATAGCCACTACTATTGGCCAGGTCAAAAAAGGTATTGAGCAAATTGCGAATGCGGCTACTGAAGCCTCTACAGCAGCTGCTCAAGCAGCGAGCGCTGCTAAGCAACAATCTGATGGTGCCGAAGAATTAGCCTCCGCGATCGAGGAAATTGCTTCTTTGGCTGATGAATTACAAAGCGCTTAATAGCTTAAGGAAATCCATAACATGACAAACGATACCCAAATGAATGGGATTGATGAGTCGATGGTGCTGGAGGGGGCGGCTGAAGTTAGCCGCACCGATACCCGTCAATTTGTTACTTTCATAGCTGGTAATGAAGTATTTGCAGTAGATATGGCGCCTGTGCAAGAAATTATTCGTGTACCGGATGTTGTACGCGTGCCATTGGCGCCTAGCACTTTAAACGGGCTTGCCAACTTACGTGGCAAGGTACTCCCAATCATTTCTTTGCGCCGGATGTTTGGTTTTGAAGATTTAGCGCATGATGACTCTACCCGTGCTGTTGTGGTTGATTTAGGTCAGCCACTGGGTTTCGTGGTGGATCGCGTGGCTAGCGTGGTTGGAGTGGACGTGAGCAAGATCGAGGGCGTTGGTGGTATTAGCAGTGCGATTAATACCGAATTGCTTTCCGGCATGATCAAAGACGTAGGCGGTCATGCCATGATTATGATTCTCAACTTTGAGAAATTGATCGAGCATGAATTTTCCCAAATTGCCTTGATTGCTAAAACAGCTAATCTAGGCGATGCGCATGCAAGCGGGATGAATGCTGAAGCTGAGATTGCAGAGTCTAATGATGAATTGCAATTAGTCAGCTTTGATGTGGCTGATCAAGAGTATGCAATTGACATTAATGATGTGCAGGAAATCGTTCAGGTTCCTGACAATATTATTCATGTGCCACGTTCACAAGCCCATGTAATTGGTGTAATGACTCTACGTAATCGTCTTTTGCCACTAGTCTCTTTGCGCAAAATGTTTGCATTGCCTGATAAGCAGCTTGATGAAACTAGCCGTATTGTCATTTTGACCTTAGGCGGTGTTTCTGTTGGTATTGCAGTTGATGGCGTTAGTGAAGTCTTGCGTGTGGCCAAGGCTCACGTAGATGCGATGCCTGCCATGTTAGCGCGCGAGGGCAATCTCTCAGATATTTCAGAAATCTGCCGATTGGATGACGGTAAGCGTTTGGTATCCATTATTACTGCGCGCAATCTTTTCGACCACTCTGCAATTAAAGAGGCATTGAATGCCGTGAATAATATGGATCAAGATAATACTCAAGAAGTCCTTACGCACGAAGAGGGCATTGACGATGACGAACAAGTAGTCATTTTCTTACTCGATAAAGAAGAGTTTGGCGCAGCTATCACTAGCGTGCAAGAAATCGTTCGCGTTCCAGAGGATTTAGTTCGTGTGCCACATGCAGCAGACTTTGTTGAGGGCGTTATTAATTTGCGCGGTAGTGTATTGCCCGTGATTGATTTAAGAACTCGTTTAGGTTTGGAAGTAGTGGAGCGTTCTGATGGTCAGCGCATTATGGTGTTCTTAATTAACGGAATGCGTACAGGGTTCATTGTTGATCATGTCGCAGAAGTTCTTAGAATACCTAAAGCAGCGATTGAGCAGTCTCCAAAATTGTCAGTAGAACATGGCAAGCTCTTGTCTCGTATGGCTAATCTTGAGAAGCAAAAACGCATGATTCAGTTAATTGACACTGAGCATTTGATTGCCGGTGATGATTTACTGAAGTTGGCAGCGGTGACCAAGACTCAAGCGAGTGTGGAGTAATAAAGGTGATTCGATTATTGATCGTTGATGATTCGGCGCTGATGCGCCGTCAATTAACAACCTTATTTGAGGCTGAAGGGGATTTTGATATCCGCCATGCCAGAAATGGGCGTGAGGCTGTCGAACTCAATCGCGAGTTTGAGCCTCACGTGATCAGTTTAGATATAAATATGCCCGATATGGATGGCTTAACGGCCTTATCCCTGATTATGGCCCAACGTCCTGTTGGGGTGGTGATGGTGTCATCCCTTACTGAAAAGGGCGCATTAGCTACTTTTGAAGCCTTACATTTAGGTGCGATTGATTATGTCGCTAAACCTGGCGGTACGATTTCATTGTCGATTGATGTCATTAAAGACGATCTGATCTCGAAAATTCGGGCCGCTTCGCGTGCTCGCCTCAAGGGTAAGACTTCTGTAAAGACTTTATCTGAGCGCATGCGCGATGATCGGGCTAGAACTATTAGCAATGCCAAGAAGATGCGACCTAAAAGTCAGCATGGTGATGGCTTGGTATTAATTGGCGTATCGACAGGCGGACCACGAACCTTAGAAGAAATTTTGCCGCAGTTACCAGCGGATTTTCCGTGGCCCATTTTAGTAGCACAACATATGCCAGCTGCATTTACTAAGTCTTTTGCAGATCGCTTAAATAACGTTTGCCCATTGAGGGTATCAGAGTTATCGCAGCCCACTGTCATTGAGCCTGGCCATATTTATATCGGTAAGGGCGGTGCGGACATGCTGGTAGCCAATAGGGTTGGTCGATTGATGGCAATACCTAAGCCAGAAAATACGGATTTCTTGTGGCACCCTTCGGTTGAGTTATTGGGGCGTTCAGCACTTGAGCACGTTAATCCTGAGGCCATCATTGGAGTGATGTTGACGGGTATGGGCTATGACGGAGCGGATGCATTTTCTGAAATTAAGAGTCGAGGTGGCAAGACGATTGCTGAATCAGAAGAGTCGGCAGTGGTATTTGGTATGCCAGCCGAATTAATCGAACGCAAAGGCGCGAGCGTCATTTGTACATCGGACAAAGTAGCATCGCAGCTCAATCGTTGGGCTGGGTTTTAAAAGGAAATTATTGTGGCATTAATTAAAAGTAAAGCCTTGCCCCAAGCTGTTGAGTTAACTGCTGAAGAAAAACCTAGCTGTGAAAGTTTGCTTGCACAACTGTCAGATGAAAATCCGGAAACACGTCGCTGGGCAGCACGCGATATGTTGCATTGCGAAGATGCCAGCGAAGCATTGGTATCGCGCCTAAAAATAGAGTCTGAACTTTCTGTCCGAGAAGTCATTTTGACAGCCTTAATTCACTTAAAGAGCCCCAACTCGATTGCTGGACTGGTTGAATGTTTACGCAGCGAGGACCCATCCTTGAGGAACGAAGCTCTGGAAGCGATGAAGCAGCTTCCTGACTTGGTTGCCCCAATTATGGTCGATCTTCTCAATGATGAGGATCCTGATGTCAGAATTTTCTCAGTCAATATTTTGGAGTCCTTACGTCATTCCGATGTTGAATCGTGGTTAATCGGCGTAGTTGAAGAGGATCCCCATGTCAATGTCTGCGCTACAGCTTTGGATTTACTCAGTGAAGTGGGTACTGAGGCTGCGATGGTAGCAATTCCAAAAATAAAGGCTCGTTTTGCTGATGAACCTTATATCCAATTTGCTGCCGATTTGGCTTTCAAACGCATAACAGAATGCTAAAAAATACGATGTCTAGGACCGCCTTACGTAAGACGGGCGAAATTACTATTAGCGAAGAGGACTTTAATAAGTTTCGGGAATTCTTCTATCGCAAAACAGGAATTAGTTTTGAGTCAAGCAAACGTTATTTTGTTGATAAACGCTTGATTGACCGTGTCAATGCTACTGGTAGTGAAAATTTCCGTAGTTATTTCATTATGCTGCGCTTTCAAGCCTCTGGCGAAGAGCTGCAATTTTTAACCAATGCAATGACTGTGAATGAAACCTATTTCATGCGTGAGGAAGATCAATTTAAGTGCTTAGTTGATTCTATCTTGCCGGAAATTATGAAGCGTAAAGCTGCCACTAGAAACAGGCTCATTCGAATTTGGAGTATTCCTTCATCCTCCGGAGAGGAGCCATATTCAATTGCAATGTGTCTACTAGAGCGATGGGCTGATATTCACGAGTGGGATATTGAAATCATCTCCTCAGATATTGATACGGGTATTTTGCATAAGGCGAAGATTGGGCGCTATTCCGAGCGCTCAATTCAAAAATTACCCAAGGCATGGCTCAATAAATACTTCCGCCGCGTTGGTGAGGGGTATCAGATTAATGATGACTTGAGGGAGGCGGTTGAGTTCACCCGTGTAAACCTTACTGAACCTGCCGATACACGTCCTTACCGGAACTTCGATGTTATTTTCTGTCGTAATTTACTTATTTACTTTGATGACGTTTCACGCAAAACAGCGGCTGAATGTTTCTATGATGCGCTAACACCTGGCGGCTTTATATGTTTAGGACATTCTGAATCCATGAGTCGCATCTCCCCGCTATTTAAACCGCGTAAATTCCCTGAAGCCGTAATTTACCAAAGACCCCTGGAGGCAAGATGAAGCGCATCCTAATTGTGGACGATGCTGCCACTGTACGTATGTACCACCGAAATATTCTCGAATCCGCCGGCTTTGTAGTTGAAGAAGCGGTGAATGGATTAGAGGCACTCGAAAAAGCATTACAAACACCATTTGATTTGTACTTGGTAGATATTAATATGCCGAAATTGGATGGATTTGGTTTCTTGCGCGAGCTGCGTAGTGAAGCAATTCCTCAAGCCCCGGCGATTATGGTTTCAACTGAATCTGAGGCGAATGATCGGTTAAATGCTTATAAAGCTGGTGCTAATGTGTATTTAGTGAAGCCAGTGAAGCCGGTGCAACTCCTAACGCATGCCCACTTATTATTAGGGGAGTCACGCTAATGAATCCGCTTCTAGAGCAATTTCTAGCTGAGGCACGTGAATTTCTCCAGGGAATTGGAGAGAAGCTCATAGAGTTGGAGCGCACTCCAGATGATGCTGATTTAGTAAATGAATTATTCCGACTGGTGCACACACTGAAGGGAAATAGCGGTTTATTTGATTTTCCGGAAATGATTCGCGTATTACATGCCGGTGAAGATTTAATGGATGTTGTGCGAAATGGTAAGACCCTGTATTCACAAGAGCTAGCGGATCGATTGCTAGATGCAATGGATTTTGTCGGTTTGCTGTGTGACGAGATTGAGAGTGGCGGCGTAATCGCACCATCAAGAGCGACGGATTCTGTCAAGTTGGTGGAATCTTTGCGCGCCTTGATTACATTTCACCCATCAGATCATGATTCCGCCCCAAAAGATGCTGCAATAGGCGCTTCAGAAGTAGTGGAACTACCATCCGCACAATTGTTGAGCAGTATTCCGGAATCTGCACGTATGTCAGCCTACGTAGATGGAGGATCGCTTTATTGGATTCGCTACACTCCGATTTCTGAATGCTTCTTCCAGGGTGAAGATCCTTTTTACACCTCTAGAAGAGTGCCGGGATTATTGTGGGGAAGAGGTAGTTCACGTGCGGATTGGCCTGCGATGGCAGATTTCAATGCCTATGAATGCGCGCTTGATTTTTATGTACTTAGCAATGCATCAAAAGAAGAATTGCTAGCCCATTATCGCTATGTCCCTGATCAAATTCAGATCTGCGCAATCGACCCACTCTTTTTGGTTATCCCCCAGGGGGACCCAAACGGCGGTCCAGTATACGAGGACTTCGTAATCGAGGCATTGCAGCTCTTAGACGCAGATGATTTTGAGGGTTTAAACCAAGCTGCTCAAACTATGATTGAGCTCAGTAGCCCAGATTTATGGTTTTCTTCTGCTTTACGTTGGTTAATTGTTCTACTTCAATCTGAACCAAAGAATTGTTCTGCCATTTGCGCATTGATTTTCTCTTTACGCACTTTGGATACGCCAAATTGGTGCGATATAAAGATGGAGTCTACCGATCTTGCAATAAATAATGATGCTTCATCAGCATCCAATGTGATTGAATTGGTGACCAACCCAACACCAGCCAACATTATTTTTGATGACCTTTCAGAGGAAGAAGTTGAGGCCTTAGAGGACATCCTGGTTGATCAACGGCAAATTTTACTCTTAGAAGATCGCCCAAATTGGGTTGCTGGGCGATGGACATCTGTTGCCGGCACCTTAGTTAATTGTTTTGTGGCTAGTGGAAACGCAGATGCAAAAGGGGAGATTGAGGATGCACTAGCGCAATCTATCGCCACAATGAATCCGACCCCTTTATTGT
The DNA here is from genome assembly GCF_018881755.1 of Polynucleobacter finlandensis. Taxonomy (GTDB): domain Bacteria; phylum Pseudomonadota; class Gammaproteobacteria; order Burkholderiales; family Burkholderiaceae; genus Polynucleobacter; species Polynucleobacter finlandensis. The sequence continues at coordinate 43,316 of NZ_JACVPS010000013.1, forward strand.
ATTGGCTCGACTCCCGCCTAGGTCTCATTGGCAAAGAGAGCTCTGGGCAAACCCCGGACTCAGCGTTATCCACGGCGGATGATGCTTTGTATGCGGCAATGATGGAGGACTCCGGTACTGCTATAGAAGGCACTATTCCTGTGGCCACAAAGAGTCAGGATACGCAGAAATTTGGTAAGCGTACAGATGAAACTATAGCTGCTCCGAAGAGTCTTAAGGTTGATCAAGTCAAGATTGATCGTTTGATGAATCTCATTGGCGAGATGGTTGTCTCTAAGAATGCATTGCCATATTTAGCGCAACGTGCTGAAGATCAATTTGGTGTACGTGAGTTATCGCGTGAAATCAAAACACAATATGCGGTAATCAACCGTATTGCTGAAGAGATGCAAGATGCCATCATGCAGGTTCGTATGATGCCCGTATCGTTTGTATTTCAGAGATTCCCACGGCTAGTACGTGATATATCGCGCAAGCTAGGAAAAGAGGTTAACCTGGTTTTAGAGGGTGAAGATACCGAGGCAGATAAAAATATTATCGAATCTTTAGCAGACCCATTAATTCATATTCTTCGCAATAGTTTGGACCATGGCCTAGAGACACCTGATATTCGTAAGGCTGCCAAAAAACCCACTACGGGCACCTTAACTATCCGCGCTGCACAAGAGGCCGATCAAGTCATTATTGAGATCCAGGATGATGGCAAAGGAATTGACCCGGTTGCAATTAAGCGCAAGGCTTATGAAAAGGGGATCATTGACGAGGCAACTTTCGAACGCATTACCGATGCTCAAGCCGTCAACTTAGTATTCACAGCAGGCTTTTCAACTGCTGAAACCATTTCAGATCTTTCTGGTCGTGGCGTTGGGATGGATGTAGTGAGATCTGCTGTAGAAGGAGTGAATGGCACTATTGTTTTGGACAGTGAAGTGGGTAAGGGTACTCGTATCCGCATCTCATTACCCCTCTCTATGGCCGTTACCAAGGTGATGATTGTGGAGTCTGACCAACAGATATTTGGTGTACCAATGGATCATGTGGTGGAAACTGTGCGCGTACCACGTCATGCCATTCGCGCCATTAAAAATAATCTGACAACTCTATTAAGGGGGCGACTCATTCCCTTGAAAAATCTTAATGCACTTTTAGATATTCCCGCTAATCAATTATCTAATGAACATGATGAGTTGGCGGTACTGGTTGTTCGAATAGGGTCTGAGTCAGTAGGTCTTGTGGTGGATAACTTTAATGAAACGATAGACGTGATTCAAAAGCCGCTGGATGGTGTGTTGGGTGGCTTATCGGCTTACTCTGGTTCCGCCTTGATGGGCAATGGATCCGTTTTGATGGTGTTGAATGTGAAGGAGATTGTGTAATGTCAATTGAATTCAAGAAAAAAAAGGCCTTCTTTAAGGAAGTGGTTGGGGTTGAGGAGGCCGAGAGTCTATTGCAGTGGATTTCAGATAACCCTAGCGGCAAGATTGATTTGAATTCCTGTACCCATCTGCATTCAGCAAATCTACAAGTGCTCGTTGCTTGTAAACCCTTTATTTCTGCCTGGCCACAGGATGCATCTCTACGTGTGTGGCTAGAAAACTCTTTAATTAATAAGTAAGGACTGATTTCCATGTCAAAAAAAATATTCCTAGTAGATGACTCAGCGACTATGCTGAGCACTCTTAAAACATCCCTCATGATGAATGGGTTTGAAGTTGATACTGCCTGCGATGGTGTTGATGCCTTGAGCAAACTAAAGGCAGGCGCATTCAAACCAGACTTGATCATTACGGATGTCAATATGCCCAATATGGATGGCTTAGAACTAATTAAAAACCTACGGTCTTTACCAGCCTTTCGTTTTATGCCGATACTCATTTTTACTACAGAGAGTCAATCTGCTAAACGTGAAGAGGGTAAAAAATTAGGTGCCACTGGCTGGTTGGTGAAGCCAACTTCCGCTCCAACTCTCGTGGGAATTATTAAGGAAGTGCTTCCTGGGGCTTAATTTTATGGAAATTCAAAAAAAACTCCATTTCGGCGCACTTCCCAGCTACACCATTTCCCTCGGTGTAGGGATTGTTTTGTCTGTACTTGCTTTTAAGTTGGCGCAAAACTTGCCTGAGAATTCGATTTTGCCCTATGCAACTGGAGCGATTGTCTTGGTTGGTTTGGCTGTTTATCACATCCTATTTACCCGCTCAATTAATCGGCATATCGAAGAGGCTATTAAGACTCAGCAGATATGGGTTAAAAGTCGTCAGTTAAACGATGAGAACTACAGGCGCTTACAAGTTTTTTTAGGCTCTATTCCTGAGTTAAATAAGTTGTTAGAGGCTCACTTGGCATTTATTAATGAATCCACTGAAAAAGCTTCTTTAGCCATTATTTCTAAACTTTTCTTGATGGAGGAGTGGGTTGCGCAAATTTTGAAGGAGTTAGATGGCCAGAAATTGCAGATCCCATCGGCGATCCTGTCACAAGAATCTTTTATTGAAATGCGACATGCCATTATTGATATTCTTTCACATACCCAATTTCAGGATATTAGTAGACAGCAAATTGAAGTAGTGACAAAGGGTCTCGCTCTATGCGCGCAGTACTCTGATGAGGTGGCTCATATTCTGGACTCAAATAATCCTGAACCTTTGACTACTCCGAATTTACAGAGTGAGTCGATGAAGGCCTTACGTGAGAGCTACACCATGGAAGCGCAGCGTATTGTGCACTTTAATGCTACGGGTGATGACTCTGCATTAGATGTGGCAGGACGCCCGGCGATCGAATTATTTTAAGAGTGGTTTGTGTTTAAGCTCGTCATATCGAATCGCAAAGGCGGTACAGGAAAGACAACTGTATCGGTCAATTTAGCCGCAGAGCTTGCGGCTATTGGTAAGAGGGTGCTTCTGATTGACTTGGACTCTCAAGGACATTGCGCGGTAGGTTTAGGTTTGAAATTGACCTCAGATTCACCGACCATTCATGATCTTTTTTCTAAGCCTGGAACACCTCTATCAAAAACCATTCATATTACTAATTTTGCTAATTTAAGTATCGCCCCAGCAGATACCTTATTTGAGCATGGTAGTGGACTGCGAGACCCTCGCTTATTGGTTAATAGCTTCGCCGAACTGGAGCTAGCCTCTAGTTATGATGTGGTGATTATGGATACACCGCCGTCGCATGACGTTCTCTTATTAAACGCATTGACAGCAGCTAATTTCATTCTGGTTCCGTTTGTCCCTCACCCACTGTCATACGAAGGATTGCGACAGCTGATGCGAGTACTATTTAAGGTAATTTCTCGAGAAAATCGAACATTAAAGATTGCCGGTTTTTTACCGATTATGAGCTCTCAGAAAGTTCGTCAACATCATGCCACTAAGGGGGATGTCAGTAGGCAATTCGGAGCCTCGAGGGTCTTACGGGGTATTCGCAATGACATTGCTCTTGCTGAGGCATTTGCTGTAGGAAAGCCGATCCGCTATCATTCGCCTAAAAGTCGTGGCGCAAAAGATTTTGCTGATTTGGCTCAAGGCATATTAGACTTAATCGAAGCTAGACAAGCCATCTCCATTAACCAAATCCTTTAGGGAAAAAATCTGCTCCCATTTTTTTTGGGGTTGGTTGAGGGATAGAGCGCCAAAAAGAGGTCCCTAAACTTGAAGAGGGGGTGGGCTCTTAGATCTACTCCCCCTTTGTTTGCAGCAAATCCGACCCTGGCTGCTCAGCTTTATCTCGCAAAATCATGATGGAAACTCTGCGATTGCTCGCCTTGCTCTCAGCGGTATCGTTTGAGGCGATTGGCCGAGATGCCCCAAAGCCGCTTGCGCTTAGGCGGTCTTCGCTAATACCTTTTTGAGAAAAGACATTGAGAACGGTTGTGGCACGAATTGCAGAAAGCTCCCAGTTGGATGGAAATGATTTGTTTTTAATTGGAGCATTGTCTGTATGCCCTTCAATTGCAATAGATTGGCCACTATTTAGGAGTATGGGTGCGATTTGCTCTAAGGTGTCCAAGCCTTCTGTATTGGCGATTTTGGTGGACCCAGGATTAAAGAGGTAGCTGTCTTTAATGTCGATACGGATCCCTCTCGGGGTTTGTGATACTCCAATTTTCCCGGCAAGAATGAGAGGCTTTAGAGCCTTAGTTAGGTCTTTTTCCATCTTGATCAATGCGAGATTGTTTTTTGATTTAGAGGAGAGGATGGGATCGATTATTGCGGGAATTTTACTGATTTGCTTATCTTTAAACTCTGAATTCTCGGTCGAACCCCCAGGTTCTTTATTGTCAAGTGATTTACTTTTAGTAGGATTGAAGGCGCTATTCATGGAGCTAGATAATTGACTATATTTGCTTTGATTGACCGAAGAGCTCGAGTACATCACCACAAAAAAGGCAAACAATAAGGTAATAAAGTCGGAATACGATACAAGCCACCGATCATGGTGCTCTATCTCTTCTGGTTGCCGAACTCTTCGCTTCATTGCCGACTTAGATTAAGTATCCAGAAAGACGCTCATCAATAATGATAGTGTGTTCGCCATTAGCTATCGATGAGAGGGAATCGATAATCATTTCATATCTTGAAACCTCAGTTTGGGTAATCCCTTTTAACTTATTGGCAATTGGTATAAAAACAAGATTAGCTAAACCTACACCGTAGATAGTTGCTACAAAAGCAACTGCAATACCGCTACCAAGCATCGCTGGATCAGCTAGATTTTCCATGACGTGAATGAGCCCAATGACCGCCGCCAAGATGCCAATGGTAGGGGCATAGCTTCCTGCAGAATCCCATACTTTAATTGCGCTACGCTGATTCACTTCGTATTGATGTAATTCGTTCTCACAAATATCACGGATGGTTTGAGGGGCTATTCCATCAATCACTAGGCGTAGACATTTTTGGGTTAGAGGATCTGGCTCATCATCTAAAAAGCGCTCTAAGTGGAGCGTGCCTTCTTTTCGGGCTACTGAGCTCCACATAGAAATGCGATGTGCAATCTCCAAGCGATTATCGACTGGGTTGATAAAAATCCAGCGAATTTGATTTAGGGCGCTAAGGAAATTGGCGGACTTGCTTTGCAATAAAACCGCCCCGAACGTTCCGAAAACAACAATCACAAATGCTGAGGGCTGTAGAAGGGACGAAAGTTTTCCGCCATCAATTGATTGGCCAATAAAAATACCTAGTAGTGCGAGGGTTAAACCGCCTATGCTGGCCCAGTCCATAATTGCTCTTTAAGTATTGAGCGTATCCGGGCCACTGCTTGGCTATGCAGTTGGGATACGCGCGATTCAGTCACATTCATGACGGCGCCAATTTCTTTCAAATTTAGTTCTTGCTCGTAATACAGTCCCATCAGTAATTTTTCACGTTCAGGTAGCTTATCCACGGCATCTTTAAGGGCACCCTTAAAGCCCCTTGCGAGCAATACATTGATCACATCGCTCGAGTCATTTTTGACATGGCGATCTAAAAAATGATCTTCGTCATCCGTTTTTTGAAAATCCTCAAAGTAAATAAGTTGATGGCCACCACATTCGGTAAGAAGTTGGTGGTAGTCGCTAATGCTGATTTTTAATTGCATTGCGACTTCTGACTCAGTGGGCGCTCTGCCCAAGCGTTGTTGTAGCCCATGTATAGCCTTTTCTACATCACGCATTTGCTTTCTAATGCCTCTTGGCAACCAATCCGCACTTCGTAATTCATCCATCATCGACCCATGAATACGTTGCGATGCATAGGTTTTAAATTGAGCGCCTTTATTTTCCTGATATCGGCTAGCGGCATCAAGCAGACCTATCATGCCGGCCTGGATCAGGTCGTCAATCTCTACGCTAGCAGGAAGTTTGGCCTTGACTTGATAGGCCATTTTTTTGACTAGATCGGCATATTGAATGACTATACCTTCAGCATCGTTGATCTTGCCCGTAGCCGTATACATAGATGACCTTATTTAGCGGTAAGGCTGTATGGATAGTTGCTAGGGCCCATGCTAGCGAGTAGCTGCTGGATGGCAGCGCCCGATGATTGGTTAACGCGGCTTTCAATATTGATTCTTGATGGCCAATTTTCAGTATGTACTTGATGGCTTGGGACAATATTTCCAATAAATTCTAGAGGGGTTTGCACATAAGACAGTGCAACTCGCTCAATATTTTTAAAGACTCTGCGTGAAATGGATTCATTCTCAGCGCTAATGAGTACTCCAAATGGGCGTGAACCAAGCCCTGACCTCAGTTGCTTAATAATGCCGTACGCACGCTTTATAGATTCAGGCTGGTCATTAAGATGAACCACAATTTCACCTAAATTCATAATTCCCAGTAGAGGTGCGCTTTTAGTGGTCACTTCCGCATCAATTAAAACAAGGTCGTAGAGTGCGGCTAATTTTGAGAAATAATCATTAAGATTTGAAATGAAGGCCACATCTCGTGTATTTCCTTCACTATGCCTTGGGAAAAGACGCAAGCTCGCAAACTGACCAACTTTTTGAGCGGCTAAATTATGTGGCTCTGTTCCATATAGGAGGTGCTCTACGATCGAGGATTGCGCCCCTAGCTTATAAGCCAATATTTCTTGATTTGAGTTTGCTTTAGCGAAGGTGAGTAGGACATTGACACCTTGTTGTGCTAATACTGTGGCTATATTTGAAAAGACGCCGGACTCATCTTTTTCTCCGGTTGCGGTAATTAAGGAGATGACGCGCTGCTTTGGGCCATTCATCACTTTGCGCAAGCTATCAGCTTGATCACGTGAAAAATCAAGCATGGCTAACTCGATATTCTCGTTCGCTATTGGCAACTATGTACGGCAAATCGTCATCACTGAGACTCGATAGGTCAATGCGACCTCTATTGGTATTGAAAGCCTGAAAAAGAATATCCTCTTTATTCATTAGTTCAATATCCTCAGGAACTCGTTGACCATTTGTAAGGTAATGCACCTTTAGCTTGTGCTGCATCACGACATTGAGTACGCCACCCAAGGTTACTGCCTCGTCTATTTTGGTAATAATGCATCCATCAAAACCTCTACCAAGGTAGGCTTTAGTAACGTCATTCAATGTTTCAATCGCATTACCGGCATTTAGACAGAGTAATTTTTTTATGCGACTATCTGCATTAAAGAGCATGGTGAGTTGCTCACTTACCATGGCATCTTTTTGGCTAAGTCCGACTGTATCGATTAATACCGTATGCTTTCCTTTGAATTCCCGTAGTGCCAACTTGAGATCTGCCTCATCTTTGACTGCATGAACCATCACTCCTAATATCTTGCCGTAAATACGTAGTTGCTCGTGACCACCAATGCGATATGCATCAGTGGTGATAAGGGCTAAATTTTCAGGACCATGTTTCATAACATAACGAGCTGCCATTTTTGCTACGGTCGTCGTTTTGCCAACTCCAGTTGGGCCAAGCAAGGCAAATATGCCGCCAGAATCCAGAATTTCAGCTTCATCATTAATTACTTGTATATTTCTTGAGATCAAATTTTTTGCCCAGGGAAGAGCTTCACTTTGAGAGTAATCGCTTGGGCATTTATCTGTAATTCGTTTTGCTAAACCAGCGCTAAATCCTGCTGACATCATTGTGCGCAACAATTCTTTTTTTACCGGGTTACGGTGTTGTGTAGTGCCCCAAGATATTTCGGTCAGCTGACTTGAGAATAAGTCGAGCATTTGACGCATTTCATCGACTACAGCCGCGATTTCTGGTGTTTTAGATGGCTCATTTTTTTGGGTCAGAGGCCTTGAAGGGGGTACGTCTGCCTGAATAGTTTTACGCAAGCTCGGCTTAATATTAAAAATAGTAGCTAGTTCCTGGAGCTTTTGAGTATCTACTTTTTTTCTGCTGAAATTGATTGGACTGGCCTGCGTATGAACAATACCCACTTCAAATTGATGCTCTGCTTTTGCATTAGGGGTTACTTTTGCACTATTGATTAAATGATTCATTTCCTCGCTGTGCATTGCTAATATTTCATTTCCGCCAGCTACCAAGCGGTTTGAGATGATGGTGGCATCTTCGCCTAGTTCGTTTCGAACCATGTTCATTGCTTCACGTGAACTTTTGGCCAGGAATCGTTTGATATTCATGCTGCACCTCCAATGAGATTAGTAACGCGGATTGTTTTTGAATCTGGTAATTCTTCATGAGAAAGTACGCGCAAGTTTGGGATGACGCGTCTTAGAAATTTAGCCAAAGTAGTTCGCAATGGCGCTGCCACTAATAGCACTGGAGTAAACCCCATCTGCTCTTGTAGTCGTGAGGCTTGCTCTGCTTGTCGAGCTAATGTTTGGGCAAGGCCAGGCTCAATAGAGCTTCCCTCATTATTGTTTTGCATTGCTTGCATGAGTAGGCGCTCTAATCCGTTATCTAATGAGATAACAGACATTTCATTAGTATTTGGAAATAGCTGCTGCACAATAGCTCTGCCAAGGCGGATGCGTACCTTGCTAGTCAGCTCGGTAGCATCTTGGATTTGATGTGCATTTTCTGATAAGGCTTCCACGATGGTACGCATATCCCGAATGGGTACACCTTCCACCAGCAAGTTTTGCAATACTTTTTGTAAAGTTCCAAGGGGGAGCATTTTGGGTATGAAGTCTTCTGCAAGCTTGGGAGACTCTTTGGCAAGCATATCCATCAACTGCTGCACTTCTTGCCGTCCTAGTAGTTCAGAGGCATTCATGCCAATAACGTGATTGAGGTGAGTGGCAATCACCGTACTGGCATCCACCACGGTATACCCCATACTTTGTGCTTGTTCACGCATCTTGTTATCAATCCAGGTGGCTGGCAAGCCAAATGCGGGATCAGTTGTGACTGGGCCAGGGAGTTGCCCTTGCACAAAGCCGGGATTAATAGCTAGGAACTGACCGTTAAATGATTCACCGGAGGCTAGCTCGACCCCCTTTAGCTTGATGCTGTAGGCGTTTGGTTTTAATTCTAAGTTATCGCAAATGTGTACTGCTGACGTAAGAAAACCGACATCTTGTGCAAATTTTTTGCGCAAGGCTTTAATGCGCTTAAATAAATCCCCGCCTTGATTAATATCAACTAAGGGCACCAATCTAAAGCCCACCTCTAGACCCAAAATATCTACTGGGACTACATCACTCCAGGTGGCTTCTTTGCCTTCAGGGGCGGGCTCTGTCATTGTTATATCACTGGCTATAGCCATCTTCCGTTCTTGTTTTTCAGTTAAATATGAGATTCCGTAGAGAAGGGCGGCCAATAAAATAAAGGCTAAATGCGGCATCCCGGGTATAAGGCCCATCCCGCCAAGGATGACGGCCGTAGCCTTCAATACCTTCGGGTTTGAAAATAATTGCTTGGTGAGCTGCGTCCCTAGATCTTGACTATTGCCAACGCGTGAAACAACCACACCAGCAGCAACGGAAATAATCAGTGAGGGAATTTGGGCAACCAAACCATCGCCGATGGCCAGCAAGGTGTAGTTCTTTACGGCTTCCGTAAAACTCAGATTATGTTGAACAACACCCACAATCAGACCGCCCAGAATATTGATGATGATTACGAGAATGCCGGCAATCGCATCACCTCGGACGTATTTACTGGCTCCATCCATGGCGCCATAGAATTCTGCTTCCTGCCCAACTTCGGTACGGCGTTTACGTGCATCATCTTCACCGATGAGGCCAGCATTTAAATCAGCATCAATGGCCATCTGTTTACCGGGCATTGCATCTAAGGTAAATCGAGCTCCTACTTCAGCAATGCGGCCAGCACCCTTGGTGATTACCGTAAAATTGACAATGGTCAGAATGATAAAAACTACGATACCTACGGTGTAGTTGCCACCAATCAAAACATGGCCAAATGCCTCAATGACCTTGCCGGCAGCATCGGGACCATTGTGGCCTTCTGTCAGAACCACACGTGTGGATGCCACGTTGAGCGAAAGGCGCAACAATGTGGTTACCAATAGAACGGTTGGAAAGGCTAAGAAATCGAGTGGTTTTGAGGTTTGCAGACCAATTAATAGCACCATGATGGATAGTGCAATATTGAATGTAAATAGAATATCTAGTGCGATTGCTGGTAAAGGCAAAATCATCATCGACAACAAAAGTACGATGATTAATGGGCCAGCTAGTAACTTGGTATTCAGTTTTTCTGTCCATGCACTAAATGCAATATTACTCATGCAGCTATACCCAAGGCATTGACATTGTGATGGGGATCTAATTCATCGGGAATGTCCATATTGGTAGGTTGATTTGGGTAAGTACCATCGCGACCGTTGTAATTTCGTACTTGAAATACAAAGGCTAAAATTTCAGCGACTGCGAGATATAAGGCCTCTGGGATCTCCTGATCAAGCTCGGTATGTGTATAAATAGCGCGAGCCAATTTAGGCGACTCCAATATGAGCACCTTATTGTCTTTGGCGATCTCCCGAATGCGAAGTGCAACCGCATCCGACCCCTTGGCAATTACTTTGGGTGCTCGCATGCTACCTTCAGCATATTGAATGGCAACGGCGTAGTGAGTTGGGTTGGTGATGATGACATCTGCATTGGGGATTTGCGACATCATGCGGCGTCTCGCCATCTCTCGTTGCTGTTGGCGTAAGCGAGCTTTAATTTCGGGATTACCGTTACTTTCCTTAGATTCCTGCTTTATCTCCTCTTTGCTCATTTTCATTTTGTTTGCATAGTGGTAAAGCTGATAGGGCACATCTAGTGCAGCAACAAATACTAGGGCGCCCACAGTAATCAAGAAGGCGCGAATTAAAAAATCCTCGGTTTGGGCGATGCCTGCATCCAGTGGAATAAGGGAAAGATGAATTAAGGAGGGAAAGTAGCTAGAGATAACCAGATAAGCAACAATACCAACCAAACTTGCTTTAACAATTGCCTTAATGAGCTCAACCAAGGCGTTTGTCGATACTAAGTTGGTGATGCCCTTAATTGGGTTAAGGCGATTAAAATTGGGCATCAGGAGCTTGCCACTGAAATTCCAGCCGCCAACCAGAATGGGTGATCCAATAGCAACTGCCATCAGGATCAGCCCTAAAGGAGCGAAAGAAAATAAAACATCGCTCACAAGCTCAGTCATGCGTGTAAGGGGCAAGGTATTGCTAAACGCCATTTCACGATCAAATGTTAGTCCGCTACCCAGTACACCCTTGAGGGTTTTATTAAATTGCCCGCCGAGCGACAACATACTCAGACCTGCGGCAAAAAGGACTGCACAAGTAGCAAGCTCCCTGGAGCGGGGAATATCACCTTCCTCGCGTGCTTTTTCAATACGCGAGGGCGAGGCATCTTCAGTCTTTTCTAAATCGCTTTCTTCCGACACTACGCTTCCTTAGACTTACGTCAATGACTAATAAAGGAAATTGTCGGTGATGGGCCGCTATCTGAATTGATGGAATAAGAGGGTAAAGCCCTCTTTTTATTAAAGTTCGAGAAATTTTTGCCGTTAATAGGTCGGAGTAGCTGACATGGAAATAATATAGAGGGGGTAAATGCTGCGACCGCCATACTGATTTCATATGTTTGATCTTCTATCAATTTGGCGATAGCTGCTGTTGCCACTACTCAGACTGTGCTAGCTCCGTATCCATTTTGAAGTTGTGCATTTATTTTGTGAATTGCAGGCAATACAATGCCCCAACTGAAGTGATAACTGTAGATGGCATCCTTATGAGGATCATTAAACGCGTTGATATTTTGAATTGTTATACGATTCTTGCGGATCAGTTGTGTGTGTGGGGGGGTCTAAGCTGAGTGCAACTAAAAACCAAGGCTATCTAATAAATCATCCACTTGTTCTTGGGAGGACACTATATCTTTGGTCTGTTCAGGGTTAATCTGCGGTCCGTTCATGAGGCTTTGTTCAGTATCGTCTTTAGCGGAGCTTGGAGAAAAATCAATGAGGACTTGAACAAGTTGCTGCTCAATTTCTTGTGCCAATACAGTTACCCGCTTAATAACTTGACCTGTTAAATCTTGGAAGTCCTGAGCCATCATGATCTCCATGAGGAGCTCTTTGGTTCGGGTTGTACTCTCTTCTGTTTTTTGAAGAAAAAAAACTGTTTTTTCAGCTGCTGCGCTGTACTCGCTCTGAACTGATGGTACTAAAAGGGTTTCCTCCCAACATTGCTTCAGTTCCCGAGCTTGTCTTGCTAACCTATCTTGCAAGGGGTTAGCAAGGTCAGTGGCATTAAGAACCCTAACTGCGGCTTGCTCAGTCATACGCGCAACGTAATTAAGTCTATCTCGGGCATCAGGTATTTTAGTGGCCACTTGCTCGAGTATTTTATCGAACCCTAAATCACTAAGATTGTCATGGAGCATCCGCGTAACATGACCGACACGATTAAGAATTATTTCATGATCTGTAGCTACGGCTGATGCATCAGGGCTAACTTCAATGGAATCACTCACACTGAAGCCTTTACTTTACTCATTTTTTCAAAGATTTTCACAAGCTTTTCATCCAGGGTTGCTGCGGTGAAGGGCTTGACAATGTAACCGTTGGCACCAGCCTGTGCTGCTGAGATGATATTTTCTTTTTTGGCTTCTGCTGTAACCATGAGAAATGGAACGGTGGATAAATCTGAATCAGCTCTCACTTTCTTAAGCAAGGTGAGGCCATCCATATTGGGCATATTCCAGTCACAAAGAATAAACTCAAAAGTGCTGTTTTTGAGTTTATTTAAAGCAATAACTCCATCTTCAGCTTCATCTACATTAGTAAATCCCAGCTCTTTAAGTATATTGCGAATGATTCTGCGCATGGTGGAGAAATCATCCACTATCAGGAATCTGGTGTTTGGATCTGCGACCGTTGCCTGCTCCATGGAAAAGTCTTTCGAAGGAATTAAATAAGTGGGGTGTAATTGCCCTTATTCGAGTTAGTGGCAGTTACGCAAATTGGAAATTATTAACCAAGGTATATCGTTTTAAAACTGAAATCTAAGCAGTAAAATTGGCTTAATTTAGGATATGAATTAGCGTCGGTTGTAGGTCTAAATATCTAATTTGTTGATGCTCGTCCAGACCGATTTAAGTGGCTTATGACTAAGTTGGGTATATCGCCAATACCAGCAATTTGATGTACACCACCAGCGGCAATAGCTTCTTTTGGCATGCCATACACAACACAAGTTTCTTCATTCTGCGCAAGATTAAATGCGCCTGCTTCTTTCATATGCATCATTCCTACTGCGCCATCCTTGCCCATACCCGTAAGAATGATGCCGATGGCATTTTTTCCAACCACTGCAGCAGCAGAGCTAAATAGCACATCAACCGAAGGTTTATGACGATTTACGGGGCTATTGTTATCGATTTTCGTACAAAAATTATCACCAACTCTCGTAACGCTCATATGCATTCCGCCTGGGGCGATATAGGCATGACCAGGCTTGATGACATCACCATCCTCCGCCTCTTTAACGTGGATTTCGCATATTGAATCCAATCTATTTGCAAAGGATTTGGTAAAGCCTGCTGGCATATGCTGGGTGATTAATATACCAGGGCAATCTGATGGCATTTCAGTAAGGAAGGACTTAATGGCAACGGTGCCTCCTGTTGAGGCGCCAATAATAATGAGCTTCTCATTGCTTAAATTTTGATTCTTTAAAGCGGTATTTGGAGTATTTGATTTCCCCAGCTCTATAGATGGTGCTGCAGTAGCTTTTATCTTCGCTTTTGAGGCGGCGCGAATTTTATCTGCAATGAGATCCGAGTACTCTCGGATCCCATCAACAATCGCTAGTTTTGGTTTGGTAACAAAGTCAACGGCGCCAAGCTCTAGAGCGCGCATAGTTATTTCAGAGCCACGCTCCGTTAGGGTGGAAACCATCACTACTGGCATAGGGCGAAGTCGCATCAATCGCTCAAGAAAATCCAAGCCATCCATCTTTGGCATTACAATATCCAGTGTGAGTACATCGGGATTATGTAGCTTGATCAGATCTCGAGCAATTAAGGGGTCGGGAGCAGTGGCAACTACCTGCATGTCGGGATAGCTATTGATAATCTCGGATAGAAGGCTACGAATTAGCGCAGAGTCATCAATGACAAGTACTTTAGTTTTCATTTATAAGATGGTATTTTGGAGTAAGAGTTCGTACGCAGATTAAAATAATTCAATATCACCGGAAATACTTTTAGTATTGATGTGTTGAGCGTATTTCTTTTCGCGTTTGATGAGTTTGAGGTTGCTGGAGAGCTTAATTTTTTTTACAAAAACTTCGGCAGTTTTCGGGAAGAAATATACTTTGCGGGAATAGGACTCTACTAAATCCTCACCGGTGATTCGTATACCTTCATCCATTAAATATTTGCGTACAAAAATGGCATTACGCTCCCCGATATTTAAGGCGTTAAATCCATGAAGAACGTTACCTCCACCGAATATCTTTGCCTCCAAATTTTCTCGCCGTCCTCCATTTTTTAGGATTTCATTAATTAAAATTTCCATTGCATATGATCCATAGCGCATCATCTCTGATGAGGGGTCATCTTTTTTATGGATAGCACTATCGGGCAACATATAGTGATTCATGCCGCCAATACCGTTTTTAATATCAGTAATACAGGCCGAGACACACGATCCTAGGACGGTAACGATTGCCATATTTTTATTGGTGAAATAATATTCACCCGGCGCGATCTTCACCGCTTCACAATTAAAGGTTTTATCAAAGTAGAGGTTTTGAGAGATCGCTTCGGTAGGGGGGTTTAAGGCTTTACGTTTAGAGAGCATGATGCGTATTTGCTTGCTGTTTTAGTTTGTAAACGGTCTTACCGCAAAGCTTGAGGTCTTCCGACTGATACATAAAATTTTCTGAGTGACCAAAAAAAATTAGTGCATGAGGCTTCATCAGAGGTAGAAATTGATGTAGGATTTTCGTTTGTGTAGTTTTGTCAAAATAAATCATGACATTACGGCAAAAAATAGCGTCAAATGCATTATGAAGCGGCCAGCGATGATTTAATAAGTTGAGATGCTGGTAGCTAACTAAATTCCTCAGTTCTTGACGGATCTTAACAAATCCCTCCTGTTTGCCAGTTCCCCTGAGGAAAAATTGTTCGCGACGATCCTCTGATAGCTTGCTTATGCGATGAGAAGAGAAAATGCCACTTTCTGCTTGTAGCAACACGTTGGTATCGATATCAGTGGCAATAATTTTGACTGGTGGGGTAACGGTTTCAAATACCTCGCAAGCAGTCATGGCAATGGAGTAGGGCTCCTCTCCTGTGGAGGCAGCGCAGCACCAAATGGTGATTGGTGCATTCAGGCTGGCTAGGTGTTCAGCCAGAATGGGGAAATGGTGATTCTCGCGGAAGAAGGAGGTTAAATTAGTTGTGAGCGCATTAATAAACTCTTCCAGGGCTCTCTGGTTGTGTGTGCCCATCAAGGAATCTAGATACTCTTTAAAAGATCGAATTCCTTGGTTGCGAAGAATGCGACTTAAGCGCCCATATACTAACTCTGCTTTTGTTTCTGCTAGTGCAATTCCTGCATATTGATAAATTAACTTTCTCGCTCTAGTAAAATCCTCATTCGTAAAATCAAATTCTCGGTCAGATTTATTTAAAATATTCATAGCATGAACTTGCTTAACTTAATCTCTTTGACGATTAAAATAATTCCCAATCGGCATCTTCGGTTGAATTTTTTGTTGCCGCTGAGATGTGAGGTTTAGCCAGTTTCTCGGCTACGGCTTCGCTTCTAAACGTGGGGCGTAGAGTTTCTCGAGATGGGCGATGATCGTCACCCTTGACGGTAAATTGACTAACTGACTGGGAGAGCATATTAGATTGCTCCATAAGAGATTCCGCAGCCGCTGCAGCTTGTTCAACTAAGGCAGCATTTTGCTGGGTAACGCTATCCATTTGACCAACCGCATTATTAACCTGATCAATTCCCGAGCTTTGCTCTAACGAAGCAGCGGTAATTTCTGCGATGATATCGGATACACGCTGGGTAGAAATTACAATCTCTTCCATAGTTTGACCCGCCTTTTCAACTTGATCGTAGCCTTGGGCAGTATTTTTTACTGAGGCACCAATGAGCCCTTTAATTTCTTTAGCAGCTGAAGCAGAGCGCTGCGCAAGATTTCGCACTTCAGCGGCCACCACAGCAAATCCACGACCTTGCTCACCTGCTCTGGCTGCTTCAACAGCCGCATTCAAAGCCAAGATATTGGTTTGAAATGCAATGCCATCAATTACAGAAACGATATCTTCAATTTTGCTGGCACTATTATTGATATTGACCATGGTAGCAACCACATCTTTGATTGCTTTACCACCTCGAAGCGCAACTTCCGAGGCGGTAATGGCGGATAGGTTAGCCTGTTTGGCATTTTCTGCATTTTGTTTAACTGTTGATGCGAGCTCTTCCATACTCGAGGCGGTTTCTTCTAAAGACGCAGCCTGTTCCTCTGTGCGTTGTGAGAGATCGGCGTTTCCGATGGATATTTCCTTGGTGGCGGTATTAATTGTTTCGCTAGCATCTTTAATTTGCGAAATAATTTCTTCCATGCTATCGAGAAGTTCATTAAGGCTATTGCAAAGAAGCCCAATTTCACCGGTCTTTCCACTCATGGGGATTCGCAGTGTAAGGTTATTATTCTTTGCCGCCATCACAATGGTTTGTATTTCTTCTACATAATTCATCAAAATTTGCTTATTTACAGCATGATGGTCTGCCTCAAGGCTTAGGGCAGCTTGCGCGGTTGTATCAAGCGTAGAATTAATGCGCTCAACCATAATTTTGAAATCGCCTTGATATTGTTCGGCGTGAATACGTGTATTCGAATGGCCCTCGATAACGGATTTTTCTAAAATCTGGGTATCGAGATATAGCAGTTTGAACTTTTCCTGTATAGATTTAATGGCTGCGAGAGCGCTAGAATGGTCGCCATGCTCTAGCTGAATCCTAAAATCGAGATCTCCACTGGCGATCCGATTTAAAGTTTTGGTTAACTCTTCTGGTTCACCGCCTAAGCTACGTTTTAGGGATTGGGTAATATTGAATCCAAACCAAGTCATTATTCCAAAGCTAGAGAGTGTTATTAATAAGCTAATAATTAGGGCGCTCTGAAAGCGGCTGACGCTCTCCCTATAAGCTTCAAGTGCAAGATCAAATTGAATTTTTACCAATCCATCAATCTCTAGGTTGGATCCATTAATTAATTCAGTAATATGTGAGCTTAATTTAACTGCCTCATTCACATTGTTGCCCTGTATATACACCATCGCTGGTTTTAAAACAGTATTAAGTAATTTTGTATAACCCTCGGAAAATTTATTAGCCAATAACTTCTCTTCAGGCGTTAAGGCTGTAGCTAGAAAATTTTTCCATAATCCATCCGATGAGGATATATTCTTCTCTAAGATACTTATCAATTGGATGGTGCTCTCAGATTCAGGCGAACCAGCCATTGGCTTACTGTCGTAAATTGCAGATTTTAGTAAATTTTGGTCATCCAGCAAAAGGCCTGAAATAGCATTTAAATTACGAATAGGAACCATCCGATCTTCGTAAATCGATTTGATGTTTTCTGCAGAATGGTAAAGCCCAATATTGGCCAGCATTGTGATAGCAGCCATAGCTAGAGTGGCAATGGCAACAATGCCCAATAATTTTTTTCTCGCGCTCAAATTTGCGAACATGATGATTTCCTATAAATTACTAAAATGATGGCGGTCGATTGATTAAATGACGGCCGCTGATTCGAACAATGCCATTTCGTGGCTATCCATTAGCTGCTCAATGTCGACAAGAATGAGCATCCTATCCTCGATACTGGCTAGACCTATGATGTATCTGGTATCGATTCCGGAAACAATGTCCGGTACAGGGCGAATTTCATTCACACCAAGATGCAATACATCAGATACCCCATCTACAACGATGCCAACAATGCGATCACTCATATTTAAGATGATCACAACGGTAAATTCATCGTAAGAGATTCTTTCAAGGTGCAACTTGATTCGCAAGTCAACGATCGGAACTATATGTCCGCGAAGGTTTATAACACCTTTAATAAATTCTGGAGTATTGGCAATACTCGTCACAGAGTCGTACCCACGGATCTCCTGCACCTTCAAAATATCGATGCCGTATATTTCACTGCCAAGTACAAAAGTAAGAAATTCTTGGGATTCTAATGATGGGTTGGTCATCTTGTTGTTTTCTAATTCACCGTTCTGATTCATTAAAAGGCGCCTTCTAATTGATTGTGTTGACCCATCTTGAGAATGGCTGGTACGTCAAGAATTAACGCTACCGAACCGTCGCCCATAATGGTTGCGCCAGCTATGCCCTGAATTTTTTTAAAATTAGTTTCAAGGCTCTTAATGACAACTTGCTGTTGACCTACTAGACCATCAACAAATAGCGCTGCTTTGTTTCCCTCCGCTTCAATAATGACGAGTACGCCATCAGCTGGGTTTTTAACTAGGGTTGCATGATTAAAAATTGCCTGTAACGGGATTATTGGGAGATATTCACCTCTCACATGAATCATTAAGCCCTCGCCAGCCACGGTATTAATATCTTGTGCGCGCGGTTTCATGGTTTCGATGATTAAACCCAATGGAACGATAAAGATATTCCCCCCCAATGAAAGGGACATTCCATCCATAATGGCTAGTGTTAAGGGCATTGAGATGGTTATGGTTGTGCCATACCCAGCAGAAGATTTAATTTGGATGCTACCGCCAAGGGCAGCAACATTTCGCTTGACTACATCCATGCCAACACCGCGACCCGATACATCGGTAATGGCCTCAGCGGTTGTGAATCCGGGCGCAAAAATCAACTGCCATACCTCTTCATCTGAGGCATCATCGGACACGGGGATGCCATTTTGATGAGCCTTACTCAAAATGCGCTCACGGTTTAATCCTGCTCCATCATCGCTTATCTCGATGACGATATTGCCGCCCCGATTGGATGCCGAAAGAGTAAGTAGACCAGTTTCATTCTTGCCTTGTAATTTTCTAATCTCTGGTAATTCAATGCCATGGTCGATGCTATTTTTAACAAGGTGCGTTAGCGGATCGATAATGCGCTCAATGAGGCCTTTATCCAATTCTGTACTAGCACCGTCGGTAGCAAGTTCAATTTTCTTATTTAACTTTCCAGCTAAATCACGAACTAGCCTGGGGAATCGCGAAAATACATACTCCATCGGCATCATCCGAATAGACATTACAGTTTCTTGTAGGTCACGTGTATTGCGATTCAGTTGGCCAATGCTTTGAGCAAGGCTTTCATTCTCCGTGGGATCTAGTCGCATTACCTTTTGCTCAATCATTGCTTGGGTGATGACTAGTTCGCCGATAAGATTAATGAGTTGATCTACCTTTTCAATGCCTACACGAATTGAAGCTGCCTCTTGAGTAACTAAGGTCTTGGGATCCAATTTTTTTTCTTGGCTTACATCATTAAATGAAACTCCCACTTCTGGTATTAAGTGCGCTTTAGGTATGGGAGCGGTAATATCTATAAATAATTCAAAACCATCTTTCTCAGCCTCACCTGTTAATTTAGAATCTGACTCTTGAGTAGTTTCAGTAAGGATGAGATCTTCCGGCTCAACAATAAAAGAGCAGATAGATACAATACTTTCAGGTGTATCGCTTGTATCGAGTGAAAATACGGTAATACCGTTTTTCATTTTGATATGACTAACTTTTCCTAATAATTCTAGTTCGGCATGGAGATTGAGAACGTCATTATCTTTGATCGTTGGTAATTCAAGTCGATAGTATCGGATGTCCGCAATAATTTTAGCGCCCACATCTCTCTTGGCATTTGTGCTGTATCCAGATTCCTTAATATTCGTAAGGGCTTGTAATTGCATCTTGATTTGCGCTTCAGTATCACGATCTACGGAGTCTCCTGAGCGATAGCCATTTAATTGTGACTGGATAGCATCTTTTGCCAAAAGCAGGGTGTCAATATGCTGCTGCGTGACAGTAATTTCATGGTTGCGTATTTTGTCTAATAGATTTTCAAAGATATGGGTGAGTTCAGTTACATCATTAAATCCAAATGTAGTGGCGCCGCCCTTAATCGAATGCGCAGCCCTAAAAATGGCATTGAGATTCTCTATATCGGGATCTTCGACATTGAGTGATATGAGGTGTTGCTCTGCTTGTGCGAGCAGATCCTCAGCCTCTTCATAAAAGGCTTGATAAAACTGGCTCATGTCGATAGTCATAACTGTCTATATCTCAGGCGTTAGTTAATCACTTTTTGAATCACCTCAATGAGGCGGATGGGGTCAAATGGCTTTATTAGCCAGCCAGTTGCTCCTGCTGCCTTCCCTTTTAACTTCATGTCATCACTTGATTCTGTGGTGAGCATGAGAATGGGGGTCTTTTGATACAAGGGCAACTCCCGTAAATTTTGAATGAGGGTGAGACCATCCATGATTGGCATATTCTGATCAGTTAAAACCAAATCTACTTGCTGCTCATTTGCTTTTTCAAGCGCATCCTGACCATCTAACGCTTGGATTACTTTGTACCCAGAGGATGTGAGCGTAAATGCAACCATTTGCCGCATTGAGCTGGAATCATCTACCACTAGTATTATTTTCGACATTGAGTACTCGTATTCACGGATGGATTTGAACCTATAGAAAATATCGCAGGTAGCGTGATATCAATTGATGGAATAGAGGTCATAGTTAGTCTTAATTTTGCTTTCTTGAATTGCTATCAACGCCTTTAGCCGCCTTGTCTACCTCTTCGGCTGAGGCGGCCTCGATGACTGCGCCATCTCTTTCTACGCGTTCTTCAGCCCCCTTATTCATGATGATGATGGAAATTCGTCGATTCACTGGATTTAAGGGATCCTTCTTGTCTAAAGGAATAGCCGATGAAACCCCCAGCACTTGCAAGATCTTTTTTTCATCCATGCCGCCGTAGACTAATTCACGGCGAGAGGCATTTGCCCTATCAGCCGATAACTCCCAGTTGCTATATGATTTTTCACCATTAGGGTAGGGCAGTGGATCCGTATGACCGGATAGGCTAATTTTGTTATTTACGCCATTAAGAGTTTTCCCAATCAATCGTAATAGATCGCGTGCATAAGGTTGCAATTCAGCCTTCGATTTATCAAACATGGGTCGATTTTTCTCGTCGACAATCTGAATTCTCAATCCATCTTGCGTCAAATCTAGTAATAGCTGGTTTCTAAATTTACTTAATTTAGGATCCGCATCAATTGCTGCTTGTATTTTTGCTTTAAGTTGTTTTAATACTTCAAGCTCAGCTTTTGCTTGTTCGGCTTTACTAATATTGACGTTGGTTTTCTGGGTTAAGACATTTGAATTTTTATTAACTTCACCATCTTTTTTAGTAAGGTCTTTCCCTCCACCATTTAATATGCTGTCAGCTGATCCGGCGCCCGTGCCACCAGCTAGCGCAACCTTTAGTGGAGTTTTGAAATATTCAGCAATACCCTGAAGATCTCCTTGCGCTGTAGAGCCAAGCAACCACATTAGTAAAAAGAAAGCCATCATTGCCGTCACAAAGTCAGCGTAGGCGATTTTCCAAGCGCCACCATGGTGACCAGCCGCCACTTTCTTAATCTTTTTTACAACGATCGAGGGTTTTTCGTCTGCTTTTGCCATTGATCTATTTCAGTGCCTATGTAGATGGCTTACCTAGATTTGTTTTGCTTAATATGATCTTCAAGCTCGATAAAGCTTGGGCGCTCGGTGGAGTAAAGAACCTTCCGTCCAAATTCAATCGCGATCGTGGGTGCATAGCCGTTTAGGCTAGCTAATAAGACCACTTTGACCGTTTGGTATATTTTGGTGGATTCATTCAGTTTTTGTTCGCACAGGGACGATAGGGGGCCTACAAATCCATAGGCTAATAAAATTCCCAGAAAGGTGCCGACTAATGCATGAGCAATTAAAAGTCCTAACTCTGAGGGTGGAATTCCAATTGATTCCATGGTGTGCACAACACCCATCACAGCAGCCACAATTCCAAAGGCCGGTAGCCCATCACCTAATCGTGCAATGCAATGGACGGGCACATGGCCTTCATTATGATGCGTTTCAATTTCATTGTCCATGAGGTTTTCAATTTGAAACGCATCCATATTTCCTGAAAGCATGAGGCGCAGGTAGTCACAAATAAAGTCGATCAGGTGATGATCATGCAATAAATCGGGATATTTTGTGAAAATGGTGCTTTGCTCAGGATCTTCGACATCTTTCTCAATCGCCATCATTCCATCTTTGCGAATTTTGGTAAGAATATCGAACATCATTGCCAGCAAATCAAAATACAATTTCTTAGTGTATTTAGTACCCTTGAATAATGTCGGGAAAGCGGCAGCCGTAGCTTTTATGGACTTCATGTCGTTACCGACAAAAAAGGCTCCTAGGGCTGCGCCGCCGATCATGAGCAGTTCAAGCGGCTGAAAGAGGGCAGCAAGATGTCCGCCTGCCATGGCAAAACCACCAAATACGCTAGCACATACGACGATATAGCCAATAATTACGAACACTACTTTTCCTCTTTTAGCTCAAGTGACTCAGAGAATATCAATGGAGGCCCGCTTTTAATCCTTGGAATAAAGGCTGATTACGCTCTCTTTATTTATTTATCTCGTTTTTAACGACTGATTTTATAAATGTACGTAGCTTTAGTCGTCAATGACTGATTTAGAATCCTTGATGGCGTTATATTCGGAATGGGAAACTCATGGCTAATGAGTAGTGACTGATTAACCATTTCTTGGGATGCTTTTTTCCACAGTGAAGGCATTGCTGCAGGCGATAAATAGGCAAATATGATGTCGTAATTACCAAAATTCAGCTTTTGATAATTGCCCAATTTAAATCTAGCGCTTGATCTTTTGAATTTGCTACGAAGGGTACTAATTAACCACGGCAAAGGGGCAATCTCGATGCCGTTAACTTCAGATTGTGGTTTAAGCTGCGCAATCCTCATGGAGAAGTCACCAAGGCCGCTACCAATCTCCATGATCCTCAGTTTCTTGTGACCAGAAAGCAGATTTGCAACTGCATCCCACGTGTGAGATTGTGATGGGTAAAAGGGAACTTGGGTGTGAAAAGTATTCCAGAAGAGACTGACACTGACTAGGAGGGCCAATAGGTATATGAAACTTGGTATATCCCATCTAGTCAGCAGGCAGATTACTGGCGGAAATAGGATTTGGATGTAGCGCCACCAATAAGCCATTCCCAATATTGCTGTAAGCGCTCCCGCTACTAAACCTTGGAAAGCATAGGTGGCAAGTATTGGTACTTCAGTATGGGTTTGCATCTCATAAAGCTCTTGAAGTATGGCGCAAATACAATAGGCAAATAACTGTACAAATAAGGCCACGAAAATCGGTGGTACACGCCTCCATTTGCTCTGAGTAGGCGGCAATAAATAGGACGGCACAGTCAGATCCCCACACCCCGTCCTTGCTCAGTCTTTTCTATAGCCAGATTCGCTTTGGTAGGTATTTTTTTATATTTTTGATATTTTCCTGCGCGTGATGGGATGTGACATAGGTTGCAGCGATAATTTTGATGCAAATCATAGGTGTCAACCACAAAGCTGCCGCTACAAGTAGTACATGATTCCATCTTTAACAATTTTTGCTCTACAAATCGAACTAAAGTCCAAGCTCGGATCAGACTTAATACTGGCTCATCGCTAGCCGGCTGCTCATTAGTGAGATCTAGGCTGTGAGATTGCTCTAGGTATAGTTGATAGGATTTGGTGAGGGCATCAATGCCTTTGGCGCCGGCATTTTCTTTAAGGAAGAAATAAATATTCATAAAAATTGAAGAATGAATATTCGGCTGCCACGTTAAGAACCAGTCAGTAGAAAAAGGAAGCATTCCCTTTGGTGGTGAAATACCTCTTAATTCTTTATATAGCTTGGTTAACTTCTCTCTGGATAGGGATGTATGTGATTCCAGCAATTGGAGGCGAGCCCCCAGCTTAATTAGCTGAATAGCTAATTGGAGTTGTTCTGCTTCATTTACTACGCTCTTGACCTTCATGGCTTGATCCAAAAAAAGTTAACGGATTGCTTCAACAGCTTGCCCTGCCATTAGGATGGAGCTATGGGCTAATGCTTGAGCATATCCTTTAGTGTGGCTTGTCAACATTCCCAAAATTGCCTTGTCATCAAATCTAAAGCGGGCTAACATAACATTTGAACTGGCAAGTTTGATTAACTGGGAGTTGCTTAGGCCTTCAAGTAAGTCGGCGATATCTTGGTTAACGCCAAGGCGATAGATGGCTGAAACTTTATCTGTGCGAATCATTTGTTGTGAAAGCATCAAATAATTTAAGTTGGTATCACGAATTTCCATCATGATGTCTTCTTGAGATTTTCCGATCATTTCCATACTGGGCTCTTTCATTTATCAAGTGCGTTTAAATTTTGCAGTATCGATAGTATTGTTGTTTTAGCCCATTTTCTAAATGAGTGGAATGCCATATTTTTCGTCAGAAGAGTGCGATATTTTTTGTAGGCTATACGAGTTTAAGTTTGTCAGTATTTTTCCTACAAATATTTAGCAAGACTATTAGATCGTTGAATCAGAACATTAAATTAATGCCGCATCAGCATTTTTTGTAGCTTTTTTAAAATTAAGCATCTAAAGTAGTCTTTTTTAAAGAAAGGACTGTGCATCCATTCCTATAAATTCATGCCAGTTAATATCTAAATTGAATATAAATTTTAATATTTACACAACACGTCAAGAGGCCGATGTCACAAGATCCTATTAATCTAGATGATTCACATCAGTCTAATTCTGAAAATACCCTCCTTAAGAGGGAAACAGAAAAAATCCCATTGGGGGGCGGAAGCACCCTATGGCATGGTTTTATTCATGACATTTTTGAGCATAAAAGTGAGTTAGCGTTGCTTGAAGCATTAGAGCAGCAGAGCGCTATCTTGCAAAGTAACATGGTTGGCGTGGTTCTTATGCGGAATCGCGTGTATCAGTGGGCGAATGATTATTTCATTCACTTGCTTGGCTATGAATCTCATGAAATTATCGGCACATCATGTACCCAAATTTTTCCCGATATAGATGCATTTATCCACTTTGGATTGGATGCTCCCTCAGAAACTCATTCGGGACCTGTGCATCGAACGGAAATTAAACTAAAAACTAAATCTGGAAATTTTATGTGGTTTGATTTAGCGGGCGCACGCTATGCCAATGATTCCAACTTAACCTCTTGGGTTTTTGTGGATATTACCGCACAGAAACAAGCGCAACTTAGCATGATGGAGGTACAGCAATCCGCTGAAGTTGCTAGCCTGGCTATGACGAGTCATGGGATTCACGCCCCCATGAGCGGCATTATTGGTTTATCAATCCCAGCCTTAAATTATTCTATGGGTAAAGAAGCGGGGATGCTTTCCGTTGAGTCAGAACCCTTCAGTCTGTCCGCTATATTGCAAGAGGTCTATGGCATATTTTCTGCCAGCGCTCTGGATAAATCAATTTCCTATCGCTTAACAGTTGATGAAGATCTGCCTTCAGACTTTATTGGGGATGCCTTGCGAATTAAGCAAGTACTTTTTAATTTGCTGAGTAATGCTGTGAAGTTTACCTTCGTAGGTTCAATAACAGTTGATGTAGCTTTGGTAGAGATCGTCCAGTCACAAGCAATGATTCGCTTTGCTATTACGGACACAGGTATTGGTATGGGTCCTGAAGAATTAGAGGGGTTGCTCAATCCATTTATACAGGCCGATAATTCGATTACCCATCGCACAGGTGAGACTGACTCAGGTTTGATTGTTAGTGGTCAGTTTTTAGCGCTGATGGGCTCTCACCTTGTGATTGAGAGTGCCTCTGGCAAGGGCTCTCAGTTTAGTTTTGAGCTCACCTTGCCCGTGGCTGCTGATGAGCCAGTCCAGCTTCAGATGCAAGAACGTAAGCTTCAAGCTGGCAATCTAGGCAGCAGCTTGCAGGCGCAAGGCAAGGGATTGGCTGGCGCCAAGATACTGGTGGCGGAAGATAACCGTATTAACCAGCAAGTGGTGGGGCAGTTTTTAAAGCTTTCTGGAGCTAGTGTAGATATTGCTAATAATGGTATCGAGGCTTTAGATCTCTTATCCAAATACGCCTATGACGCCATCTTGATGGATGTGCAAATGCCCCGGATGGGGGGCTTAGAGGCCACCGCCCAAATCAGAACGAAGCCTGAATACCAATCCTTGCCGATTGTGGGTTTAAGTGCAGGCGTTACTCAAGAAGAGCTCAATGCTTGCCTGCAATGCGGTATGAATGATTTTTTACCAAAACCAGTCAATCCCCAAGATTTAGTACAAACGCTCAGTTATTGGGTGAATTTACCTATAGAGGTGAGGAGCGCTCAAGTTGCAGTTATAGAAAAAAAAATCCCTCCTTCGGGCTCGAACTTTCTTAATATCTTGACTCCAGTTGGTTTAAGCGGTCTACCTAGTTTTGATGTAAAAAATGCTTTAGCTATGGTTGGTGATGAGGCTATGGTTATGCAATTGCTGCGCATGTTTTATGAGGATACGCAAGAGACTGCGCATGAACTTTCTCAAGAGATTGAGCGCCGAGATTATGTGGCAGCGCAAAAGCGAGTGCATAGCTTAATCGGCTCCGCTGGTATCTTGGGTGCAAGGTCATTACATGCGGCAGCAGAAATATTCGATAGAAATTTAAAGCAAGGAAACTTTGATCGCTTTGCATACGATATATTCACTACTGAGTTAGAGAGTGCTCGTATGGCTTCAAGTTTATTTTCACAAGCTGAAATTAAGCACATACAGGAAGAAGCTTTGCCGATGTCTAGCAATAAAAGTCCACACGACCTTATGGGCTTTCATATTTTACTGGCAGATGACACGCATTTTGTAAGAGAGGCTCTCAAGGAATTCTTAGAGTTCTACGGTGCTAATGTAGACCTTGCTAATAATGGGATAGAAGCATTAGACCTCTTATCAAAAAATGTTTATAACGCAGTACTGATGGATGTTCAAATGCCTCAGATGGGCGGGTTGGAAGCCTGCAGACTTATTCGCCAGCAAGCGCAATTTACTCATCTGCCTATTATCGGTCTGAGTGCCGGCATTGCGGAGGAGGAAAGCCTGGAATGCAGAGCTAGCGGAATGAATGATTTTGTACCCAAGCGTGTTAACCCGGAGGAATTGGTTTTATTGATTCGTTATTGGATTGATCAAACATAACAAGATAAGGGCACTCAAAATACCTGATTTAGTTTTATCCTGGCGAAATTTTATTTATGTCGTTGTAGTTCATAAGGCGCTAGTCCTGTTGAGATTCCTAACTGCTAGCGATTCAAGGTCAATTTGGCGGGAGTAGCTTGCCTTAGTATTTATTTTGGCTTTATGCTTTATCCTGCAGTTTTTTCTACGCAATTATTTTGATATGTCGATTTTTTTGGTGAATAGGTTCAACTTGCCAATCCTTATGAAATTCTATTCTTTTTAGTTTTCTGGAGTGGCTTGAGTTGCGGCCATACTAATTTGGCTTCCACATTGGTCACCATTAATCTAGGCGTTCTGACTCTTTCGATGAATAACGCTACAAATTTACAGACACATTAAATCCAATCTTTTCAGGAAATATTTTTGGATTTATTGGCCTGAATGATTTGACTAGCTCGACAAACAGGATTGTTAAATACGGTATGCGCTCCGGTGCAACTAACTTTATAAGAATTTATTTTATAACTTGCCCTGGTCACGCTATTTTTTCAGAGGCTAGCACTAGGGTTACTTGCTGTACCTTAAAAAAAATTGCCAAGTCATTTTTAGCTGGAAATCCTAAGCAGCGCTGGATTTCCGCTCGTAAAGTTTAATTAATTTATTTACGAAGTTTATTCACTGAATTCTCCGCTGATTTAGCCATCTCTAATGCTAGGGCAGCTGCTTCTGTCGCAATTAAAGTAGCCTTTGCGGCTTCAGAGGCCGCCTGTAATGAAACCGCCTCTGCTTGATGAGCTACCGCTGCTGCTGCACAGGCAGAGGCTGCTGCTGCTGATTTTGCGGATTCCATAGCTGAATGAGCAGCTGCTTTAGCAGCCTCTGCGCAATCATTTGCTGCATCCATTATATGAGACGAAGCTGCTGTTTCTGCTGCCAGCGCTGCTTTTTCTGCTGCCTTTAAAGCGAGCCCTGCAGCAGTAGCAGATCTTTTTGCAGAATTTGCTGCATGAGTAGTTAAGGTTTTAAGCGAGTCGAGCGTGTCGCTATAGCCTCTGTTCACCACTAAATAGTTTGCTCTAAGTTCACCTACCTCATTTCTTAGAGTTTTAAATTCTTGAAAGAGCGCTTTTATGTCAGTATTCATAGTTTTTAAATTTAGTGTTGTGCAGTTCTATTAAGTTTAAAAAAACTGAATTAATTTTTTCAAAGTTTATCTGTATTGCGGGCTGAATTATGGACATTGCTTTGATGTTGTAAATTAATAAAATTACCTGTACCTTTTTCATTTTATCTTAATTATCTAGATCGGTTTGATGTCAATACCCCCACCCATTAGCCTGACTTAAAAGTAGGATTTTTAAGTTGTTGGATTTAAAAGAAATTCTATGAAAACCTCCCGTTTTACCAATGCCCAAATCATGGCTGTCATTGAGCAGGTAAAACTCATATCTAAATTAGCTCTCGATAGTCCGAAACAAAAAAACTTGACATAGAAAATTAAGATTTTGTAATAGATGACTTTACAGCCGCCTCTAATTGACACTTATTTTACCTGTTAAACCCTCATTTTTTTAACCGTACCGCTGGGTTGGTCATCAAAG
>NZ_JACVPS010000014.1 GCF_018881755.1 Polynucleobacter finlandensis
ACAAGGGCTTCGAGTTCCAGATCTCGTTCGATGTGATAAATCCGAAAATCACTATTGCCAAAGAGCACGGCTAAATCGGTTTTTGCCATTCCGGTAATGGCCATATACCAAATACATTGCGCTAGATAACTCATAGGCACTTGGTCTGATCCTGCCTCGCCCCATTCATGTTGGCTAAAAGGATTGGCCGTCTTGCACTCTAAAATTTTGCAAGGAGCACGATCAGCTCCCACCTCCTTGCTTTTACTTTCATCCCCCAGTACAAAGCGATCGATATGGGCGCTCATAAATGAATGGGTGGGGTGGATATAAATTGATTCATCGTGCAGCAGGTCTTCTCCAGTAGCCTTGCTGTATTCCCGGGCGACAAATTCTTCAGCAAAAGAGCCAAAGCGCATGGGAAGGGTGTCGCCCTGATTAGTTTCTTTCCCCGTCTTTTCCATCCAGACCTCTAAAGGGGTGCGGAACTTAGATAGACCCAAAATAGCCCCAATGTCTGAGCCACCTATATATTTTGTGCGATCCACGGTAAAATCTTGTTTAATAAGCATTTTTATTCTCCTATTTTAAATAATCATTACCTATAAAAGAGTAATGATTACCTATTATAAGGTAACAGTTACTTGATTACAAGTGGTCAAATTCGTGCGGCCCGTTCATTAATTAAATGGACAGGAAAAGAGCTTGCAGTAGCTTCAGGAGTAGCTTTTTCAACTTTAATGCGCCTGGAAACAGGTGAAGGGGTCCCAGCAGCCCAGGCCAAGACACTTGATGTAATTCAAAAAGCCTTTGAAAAAGCCGGCGTTGAATTTATCGGCACCCCAGAATCCGGGTCAGGGGTGCGCTGGAAGCCTTAAGGCCCAATATTGCCTAGCGCTTGCAAGGCCAAAGAATTTCAGTTAAACTAACTCCATTGAACTAAGTTTATTCGGAGCGTTTTATGAAAACCATCAATATGCACGAGGCCAAGACCCATTTGTCCTCTTTAATTGAAAAAGCCGTTCAAGGCGAGAGTTTCATCATTTCTAAAGCAGGCAAGCCCTTGGTGCGAGTCACCCGGGTAGAAGCGCCTACTCAAACAACGCGCACAGGTTTTTTACAAGGGCAACTCACTGTGCCCGATGATTTTGACGCGATGGGCGCAAAGCACATTGCAACTCTGTTTGCTGGTAGTAAATGAAGATACTCATTGCGAAGGGTAATGTTTTGCGATGAAATTATTACTTGATACCCACATCTTGCTATGGGCAGCGGCAAATCCAAAAAAAATCAAACCTGCTATGCGCAAGCTCATTGAAGATGAGAGCAACACCTTATTTTTTAGCGCGGCCAGTATTTGGGAGATTGTGATTAAAAACAGACTAGGCAGAGACGATTTTCAAGTCGACCCACGCATCTTTCGCAATGCCTTGCTTGATAACGGTTACCAAGAAGTCCCTATTACGACAGAGCATGTCTTATTTGTTCATGATTTACCTCCGCTACATCAAGATCCATTTGATCGGATTTT
Source organism: Polynucleobacter finlandensis (assembly GCF_018881755.1). Classification (GTDB taxonomy): domain Bacteria; phylum Pseudomonadota; class Gammaproteobacteria; order Burkholderiales; family Burkholderiaceae; genus Polynucleobacter; species Polynucleobacter finlandensis. The sequence continues at coordinate 1,511 of NZ_JACVPS010000014.1, forward strand.
GGTGGCGCAATCAAGTATTGAGGGCATGCCTTTACTCAGTGTGGATCCAGCGGTGATTGATTATGGGGGTACGGTGATTACCGATCAATGAGAGTTTGATGGGCAACCAAACATTTTAAAAATTTTGTAAAATAGCATTATTGTTTTATTCCTTGCAGAAAACTTCAGACAGCAAGTTTGTTACGCAGTAGGCACACAATCTACTGCAGTACTGCAAGTGCCAGTAGTACTCACCCCAAACCGGTGAGCCCTGTCAAACCCAGGGGCAAGCTCTAACGCTCGGACATGAGCGGGCAGTAGGCGCCGACACAAAGGCGGGTTTTTATCAGCAACCGGATAAAAACTTACAAGAGGACATTCTTGTAGCAGTTGGCTTGCGGGGTCCGTGCCCCTGATCACGTGCAAATCTTGGTTTTAAAAACAGCGCTATTGGTGCGTCCATTGTTCGGGCTCGCTCATGGCAAGTAAATTATTTAACGGCTTTGAATAGCCTGGAGAATGAGCATGGAACATATTCATACAGCAGTACCTGAAGTAGTAAAAAAAGCAGAACCAAAAGCAATACCAAAAGCAGTACCCGTACCCAAACTGGCAACTGAACAAGCAACGAAGTTAGCAAATGAAGCAGTGGAAAATCAGCAAATCAATAGTGCAAAACCCACAGGTAAAGCCCATGGCCAAACGGGGCCTAAAAGTATTGCAGGGAAAAATAGCGCGCGTTGGAATGCGCTCAAAGATGGAGCCACCGCTAAAAGTATGGTGCTACCGTTTGAAGATGAGCGTGCCTATAAGCGCCATATTAAAGAAGTCGAGCGAGCCTTATGCCCAGCCAATTATGTAGAAGAGCAGATGGTGCGCGAGTATGCCGAAGGATTATGGCGCATTATTCGCCATGAAAAGCGGGGCGCTTATGAGCGCGATGAGATTTTAAATTGCCTAACGCCGCAAATGGCCGCGCAAATGCTCGGTTTAAAAGAGTGCTATGTCAATAGCGCGCCAGATTATTTAATCGATCTCCAACATAAAATCCCCAAGTTGGCACAAGCGCTTGCCACTAAGGCATTTGATCAATATGAGCATTTGATGGCCAATGCCAAAGGGATTGGGAACTTTAATTTAGTCTGGCGCCAGTATCCGATCTTGTTTGAAGAGCTTGCCATTTGGCTATTAAAGCGTAACCCCGGATCCACCCCCATATTTGCCAATACTGGCAAGGACCTGAATTTAGCTTGGCAACAAAATCCGCAAAAGCTATTGCAGCTCTTAGAGCGCTTTGCCAATCACTTGTATTTTGTCGAGCAATTTGAACGCTTTAAGCCGACGATTCGGGTGTGGATGGAGTCTTGGTTCTTTTTACAAAAAACGGAGATGCGCAAACTAGAGCATGGCGAGCAATTGCTGTTAAAAGAGCGTAATTACACCTATGGCATCTTAGAGCGTCTCTTGCGTTTTCGAAAAAGCAATGTGTTTTTAAATAGCCTACCACCTGGTTTAAGTGTGATGGCGCAAAAAGGGGGAAATTAAAAAACGAAATGAGTAATTGATTTTATAGATCAAGCACTTAGCATTTTTTGGTGCTGATGATGTGCTAGCAAGATATCAACAACGACTCACCCCTGTGGGCAGTTGCGCTCTTTAACAATTGGAGAAGTTTAATAGCTACCCCCTGCGTTTTTTGCTGCGCAGGGGGTAGGGAAGGTTTTGCTAGTTTTTTTACCGCAGCTTAGCTGCCCTTGCTGATTAGGGAACTAGGCTCAAGAACAAATACTCAAAAAAGATAATCAAGTGAACCACCCCTTGCAGCATGGTGGTTCGGCCTATTGCTAGTGTGAGTGCGCCAATGAAGAAGGATAGGTACATGAGCGTCATATTGAGGCTGCTAATACCCAGACTTAAAGGTAAATTAAAAAAGATGGCAATGGCGGCCACCGTTGGGATGGTTAGTCCAATACTCGCTAGCGCTGAACCTAGCGCCAAGTTCAAACTGCTTTGTAGACGATTGGCTCTGGCTGCTCGCACGGCCGCATAGCCCTCAGGCATTAATACTAAGAGCGCAATGGCAATACCCACAATCGTCTTAGGTGCTCCAGCAGCATTGACGCCTGCTTCAATAACTGGACTGAGTAACTCTGCTAATCCGACCACTGTTATTAATGAAAGTAGCAATAAAAAGCAGCTGGTTCCAGTTTTGAGATTGCTCGGCTTTTCTGCATGGGTATGAATATTGGTTTTTTGCTCTTTAGATTTAGGTAAGTAATAGTCGCGATGACTAATAGTTTGAAAGAATAAAAAGGCAATATACAAAACGAATGAAGCAATACCGGCAAAGGCTAATTGGCTCTTGGTGAAGTCTGGCCCTGGAGTGCTAATAGTCACAATCGGCATGACCAGAATGAAGGTGGCCAATGCAGTTAGCACTGCCAATGCAGAATTAGTTCCCTCATTGCGAAAAGTCATTTCATGATGCTTAAAGCCGCCCATAAAAATACATAGGCCAATGACACCATTGACCACAATCATGACTGTTGCAAAGACGGCATCGCGCGCAATAAATTCTGAGCCCTCATGGCCAGAGAGCATCATGGCGATGATGAGGGAGACTTCGATAATGGTGACGCTGATCGATAACACTAAAGTGCCAAAAGGCTCACCCATTTTATGCGCAATGACTTCTGCATGATGAACGGCCGAGAGAACCGCCCCAATCAAAATGGCTGCGAGTATGGCAATAAACCAAGAGTGGGTAAGTAAGTTGGCCATAGTTTGATAATCGATAAAGGTGACTGTGAATACGACTAATAATAGGTAATATAGAGTAAATCCATATTAAGGTACTAGTAGAGTATGAAAGCAATGATTCTGTTTGGTCATGGTGCACGAGATGCCCGCTGGCGTGAGCCTTTTGATCGCCTGGCCGCCCTATGGAAAGCCCAGCATCCAGACACTTTGGTTCAATTGGCCTTCCTGGAGATGATGGATCCCAGCTTAGAGACTGCGGTTGCCAGTCTTGCGAGTGCAGGCGCCTCTGACATTGTTGTAGTGCCGGTCTTTTTTGGACAAGGCGGCCATCTACGCAATGACTTTCCTGTGCTACTTCATTCCTGCCAGGACAAGTTCCCCAGTGTGAAATTAAGCGCGACGCTTGCTGTTGGCGAGGATGAGGCTGTGTTGCAGGCTATCGTTGATTTCGGGGCTAAGGCTCTGTAAATCTTTGAATCCTATGTTCATTTTTTCTTGTAGCGCCTCACCAATCATAATGAGTGCTGGTGATGTGCTATCAAACCACTGATCTGCTACGCCCTTAGCCAGATACTCTAGAGTGCTAGACCAATGACGTTCTCTTGGGGTGCTGACTGCTTCCAAGATATGCACGGAAGTATCACTATTGAAGTTTGGACTATTGGTAATAAGCTGTTTTGCAATGTTCGCCGCATCCTTGCGACCCATGTAATACACCAAGGTATCAGCCGTAGGATGTTGGATTGGACCTCTAGATACTTCTGTTTTACTCTTTGCTGTATTTTCTGTAGCTTGCGCAAGTGTCACAAATGCCACGCTTCTAGAGACGCCTCGCAGTGTTAAGGATTGCTGCAGGCTTGCTGCTCCGGCTAATGCCGCAGTAATGCCTGGCACCACTTCCACTGCAATACCTTCATTATGAAGTGCTTGTAATTCTTCATCAGCTCGCCCAAAGAGCATGGGGTCACCACCCTTTAATCTGACTACAGTTGGGTATTGTTTTGCTGCATCAACCAAGCGCTTATTAATAAAGTGCTGGGCTGAAGACAATTTACCGCAGCGTTTACCAACAGCTACTTTGATCGCTTGCGGACAAAGATCAAGCATCTCAGGTTCTATGAGCGCATCGTGAAACACAATATCCGCTTGGGCCAACAGTTTCGCGCCGCGAACAGTAATGAGGTCGGCAGCGCCAGGGCCGGCACCAACCAAATAAACTTTTCCGAGGGCATTGTTGTTCATGAGATTGTGATGAGCTGTACTTAGGCTTCTAGCAAGGTTCTTTTGCCACGCCAGCTATTCTGAGTGCTTACTGAGAATAGATTGAATTGCTGAAGGCCTACTGTTAGATCTTGATCTGGACGCAGTTCAAAAGCGTCAAAGCCAACACGGGCACCCTGGAGCAATTGGTCAATTAATACATCGCCAATCGCGCGCACTTCGTTTTGCCAATTGAAACGCTGACGCAATAAGGCAGCGGTACTAAAACTTCTACCATCTCTAAAAATCGGGAAGTGCGCTGCCACTACTGGCCATATTTTTTTGCCTGCTTCAATGATTTCAGCATGTTCTAGGATGTCATCATCAGTAGCAAACCACACACCGATTTCACCTTTATTGGCGCGCTCAATGATGTCGGCATTCTGATGATGGCTGCTGAAATGACTGCACCACCAATGAAACGGCACTAGTACCTTATTGAGACCCTGCTTTAAATCAGGGATATTGAATGGTGCGCCTTCATCACCTTCACCATCCCATACTTGCCACTCATTGGCTAGAAGGCTAGCTTGCCCATCTTTAGGGAATCGAATAATGTGCTTGTTCATCATTAACTCGCAGCACTTTCTTTTTGATCGACTGCTTTATCTTTTTTCTTGGCGTTTTTATAAGCTGCTTCTTTGAAAGGTGTCACACCAATTCTGCGATACGCATCGATGAAGGATTCATCATCCGTGCGTTGCGCTACATAGGTATTGATGACATTGGTGATCACATCCGGAATCTCATCGGCATAGAAAGAGGGCCCAATGACTTTGCCAATGGCGGCATCATTGCCTTGCTCGCCACCCAAGGTAATTTGATACCACTCTTCACCGTCTTTATCGACACCCAGCACGCCAATATTGCCAACGTGATGGTGACCACAAGAGTTAATGCAGCCGGAAATATTTAAACTGATATCACCCAGATCAAATAAGTAATCTAAGTTATCAAAGCGTTCCTGAATCGCTTTGGCGATCGGTAAAGATTTAGCATTCGCTAAAGAGCAGAAGTCCCCACCAGGGCAAGCAATGATGTCTGTGAGCAAGCCAATGTTCGGCAGGGCGACATGTTGTTGCTTGGCGGCCTGCCAGAGCTCCAATAGTTTGGATTGCTCAACGTCAGCTAGTACCAAGTTTTGCTCATGAGAAACACGGAGCTCACCAAAGCTGTATTGATCAGACAAATCAGCAATGGCGTTCATTTGCGCAACAGTCGCATCGCCTGGCGCAACCGTGCCGTGCGGCTTTAGGGATAGGATGACACTAGCGTAGCCTGCTACTTGATGCGGCTTCACATTACGCTCAAGCCAACGCGCAAAGGCGGAGCGCTCGGTTTCTGAAGCTTCCGCAACGATTTGTTGTTCGCTTAACGCACTCAGTTGCTGATAGGCGGGCTTCGTAAAGTGTTTGGCAACGCGATCCCACTCAGCCTGGGTGAAGTTGTCATCACCATTTTTAATGTGGGTCCATTCACCTTCAACTTGGCGCGCAAACTCTTCTGGCCCTAAGGCTTTCACCAGAATCTTGATGCGAGCTTTATAGAGGTTGTCTCTACGACCAAAGCGGTTGTATACACGCAGCAGCGCTGTTAGGTAGCTAGGCAGTACTTGCCAAGGCACATCTTGTTTAATCAGTGAACCCAGGATTGGTGTGCGACCCATGCCACCACCGGCATAGATATCAGCAATGAGTTCGCCTTGAGTGTTTTTCTTAAGCTCAATACCAACGTCATGACAGAGCAGTACAGTGCGGTCTTCTTTGGCGCCATTAATTGCAAATTTAAACTTGCGCGGTAAGTGGGCGAACTCTGGATGCAAGGTTGACCATTGACGCAGTAATTCGCAAACAGGGCGAGGATCAATATATTCATCACCAGCAACACCAGCAAAGGCATCACTCGTAATGTTGCGAATACAGTTGCCAGAGGTTTGAATGGCATGCATCTCTACCTTAGCAAGTTCAGCCAAGATGTCGGGAGTTTGATCTAACTCAATCCAGTTAAATTGAATGTTTTGACGCGTCGTAAAGTGACCATAACCACGATCATATTTTTCTGCAATCAGAGCCAAGGTGCGCAATTGCTTTGCACTTAACAGACCATAAGGAATGGCAACGCGCAGCATATAAGCATGGCGTTGGTGGTAAAGACCATTTTGCAAGCGCAGTGGGCGAAACTCTTCCTCGGCTAAAGTGCCGTTGATGCGTCTAGCTACCTGGTCTCTAAATTGGGCAACCCGTTGATCTACAAGGGTTTGGTCAATAGCGTCATATTTATACATAGCCGATGATTGTCGTGGATTTGGGATATAACTTCAAATACTCAAAAGTGCATCTGATATACCTATTTGGATATATAGAGAAGTCTTTAGGCAGAAGACTGAAATTCTGTTTAAATACAAGGAGATACCTAAATTTACGTTTTTGGTATCAAGCAAAAACATAAGAAAATGGAGACAAAATGAACGTATTAAAGGCCGTCAGCCTCTTGGCGACACTATTAGCTAGCACCGCTCTATACGCAGCACAAGCCACATCACCCTTACCAGCAGCTCAAGGTAAGGGGTTTACACAAGAAGGCATTGCCAAAATCGATGGATTCTTTGCGGATCAAATTGCGACAAACCAGACTCCAGGCGCTGTGCTGGCAGTGGCAAAAAATGGCAAGTTGGTGATTTATAAATCCTATGGCTATTTAGATAAGGCAAACAATAAGCCGATGACTAAAGATGCTATTTTCAATTTAGCTTCAATGACCAAAGTGATGGCTGCAGTTGGTGGCCTCACGTTTTATGAGGAGGGCAAGTTGCCGCTCAATGCACCCATCTCCAATTGGTTCCCACAATTTAAAGATACCAAAGTAGGTCAGGTGGATCCCGATGGTAAGTTAACGTCCGTACCCGCAAAAAATCCCATTACTGTTCAAGATTTGATGCGCCATACCAATGGCCTCACATATGGCGGACGAGGTACCACTCCAGTACATAAGTTATTTCCAGCGGGCTCTGCCCCTGCAGCCTTGGAGTACAGCGGCGATCAATTCATTAACAAGCTAGCTAGCACTCCATTGCTATATGAACCAGGTACTGTTTGGGATTATGGTTTCGGTATTGATGTGCTCGGTTTGATTGAAGAAAAAATTGCGGGAAAACCGCTCGGTAGTGTTTTGCAAGAGCGCGTCTGGAGCAAAGTGGGTATGCCTGATACGACCTTTCAGGTGGCAGATAAAGACCGTGCGCGTTTAGCCCAACCTTTACCAGTCGATCCGTTAACTGGCAAACTCCAGAAGCTAGATATCCTCACTGAAAAGGTGAAGTTTGATTGCGGCGGTTCTTGCGCTTTTTCAACAGCGGGAGACTACGTTCGATTTGGGCAAATGTTATTGAATGGCGGCAGTCTTGATGGCAAGCGCGTTTTGGGTCCGCAGACAGTGGCTTTCATGACATCGAATCATTTGAATAAAGACATTAAAAATATGGTGGGCGGCACAGAACCAGGTCGAGTCGGTTATGGCTTTGGCTTGGGTGTTGCGGTCCGTATGGAGCGCGGCCTATCTGCGATCAATGGCAATGTTGGTGACTACACTTGGAATGGCGCTAATGGCACCATCTTTTGGGTTGATCCACAAGAGCAAATGGTTGTCGTCATGATGTCAGTTGCACCAGGAGAAATTCGGAAGGTACATCGCGAGAAATTAAATGCACTCGTTTATGGAGCGCTTGAGAAATAATTACTTCGTTGATATCGCAAAAAATATGATCATCAACGCCGGACAAGAAATAACAGAGTCATGAAGCAATGGATGGATGGGAGGGATTTTGACCCTATCTTTGAAGAGCGCCACAAGCATGAGGCTAATTATTCTTGGTGGTAGGGGTGGACTTTCTGCGTTTTTTTCCAATAAAACCCGATGTAATGTTTCTTAAAGTATACAAAATATAATTAATGTATATAATAAGAAACATTATGAATATAGCCGCAGACCATGAAAAACGTCAAAATCCCCTTTCCCTATTGAGTTTGGGAGCTCAAATCACAGCCAGGAGAAAAGTACTCAAGGTTCGTGCGCTGTCATGCGCGGGGGCTGCGGGTATTTCTAGGGTGACATTGCATCGTATTGAAAAGGGCGAACCTTCAGTGAATGTAGGAGCTTATTTGCAAGTATGTGAGGCCCTGGGCTTGCATCTGGCTTTGCTGCCTTTAGGCTCCCAGGAATTGAGGCAGGGAAAAAAATTAAAAAAAGAAAGCGCCTCAAATAACGATATGCCCCATATTCGTATTCAGGACTACCCCCAGTTAAAAGCTTTGGCTTGGCAGTTAAAGGCCGACATGTTGTTGACTGATGATGAAGCAATAGGGATTTATGAGCGTAATAAACGTTTTCTAGATTTGAATCAAATTGATGATCAAGAAAGGGTTTTAATGAAAAGGCTAATTGCAACAAAGGGTATGGAGCGCTTACTTGTTTAAGCGCCCACATCATCAGAGAATTTCAGAGATTCTTGAAAGACTTAACCATGAACTCTTGATGGAGCATCACTGCTTTTTTGGTGGTGGGACAGCCATTGCTCTTTTGTATGAGGAGTATCGCGAATCGGTAGATATCGATTTTTTAATTTCCGATCTGGAGCATTATCGCGCCCTTCGAGAATTGTTGACGGGTCCTGATGGCATTGGATCTATCACTCATAAAAACATGAAGCTAGCGTTAGCCCGAGAGATTCGGGCTGATCAATATGGTATTCGAACTGTCATTCAGATGGGTGATGTAAGAGTAAAGTTCGAAATAGTTTTAGAGGGGCGGATTTCATTTGAAATGCCCAAGGATAAAGATCGAGTGGGGGAGATCGCCACCCTAAGTAGAGGGGATCTGATGGCTAGCAAGCTTTTAGCTAACTCAGATCGTTGGAATGATGGCAGCGTATTCAGTCGGGATATTATTGATTTGGCAATGCTGGACTCTAAAAAAGAAGAGCTCCAAAAGGCATTACAGAAATCTCAACTAGCTTATGGCGATAGCATTTGTAGGGATTTGCAAAAAGCTGTAGAGCGCCTACTCACCCGCGAACACGAGTTGGAAAAATGTATGGAGGCGCTACAGATGAATGTGCCCCGGGCCTTGTTATGGCAGAGGCTAAATGATTTGAGATCAAATGAGTTCCTAGTGCGCCCAAAAGATCAATAACACTAACCTTTTCTAAATCCTAAATTCTCGATAGTGCCTATAAAGGTTGGCGATGGATGCAAAGCCTAGAACTACGATCAATACCGAGAAAAGATAGTCGATGGTCAAGTAATTGAAGATGCCAAGCTGAATGGCTAGTGTAGCGGCTATGAATGCACCAAGCGCCCCAAAGACAACTAACTTAAATTGGGGAATAAAGGCGCCCAAGGTAATGGCCACAAAAATCAAGACGAGATCTGAAACGAGTTTGTCGGCAGTCTCAAAAATACGGTTGGTTAACTCGGGGTTGGTGAGCTTACCTACAATAGCAATGACTAAAATGGCAGCGAGCACTGCAAAATTTAACTTCGCTTTGCTAAGGATGTCTTTAAGCTGCTCGTCCATCATTTTTGCATTTTCTGTTTAAGAAGTGCTGCCATTAAATACCAGACTCATGCCAATCCACAAAATAACAAAAGCAAGCAAAGCAGTGAAGCCCAGTTTTTTGAGGAAGTAGCCAAGGGTATCCATATACGCTTCATCATTTCTACCAAAGTGCTGATCAAAGCGTTTCCAAAATAGGCGACCCACGAAGAGCGGTAAAAGGATGGCAACAAGGCCAAGAACAACGGTAAGGGTTGTATTCATCTGAGTGTGCTAATTTCTAGGTGGGGAAGTCGTAAAGCATACAGGGGTTGTCTACCAAGATGGCTTTTCTGAGCGATTCGTCAGAAACCCACGATCCAAGCAGCTCACACAGGTCAGCATCATGGGGCATGTGCTTTTTGACCATCACATGTGGCCAATCACTGCCCCAGATAAGTTGTTTTGGGTTTGCCACAATAACTGCATCATTGAATGGGCGCATATCGGCATAGGGCAGATCGCCATCACAAATGCGATAAGGCCCTGTCATCTTGACCCACGCCTTTTGATCTTTCATTAAATTGAGCAATCCGATAAACCCCTGATCGCTGATGCCATGCTTTGCATGCGAATAACCAAAGTGCCCAAACACCAAATCTACCGGAAAGTTCGCAAACGTTTTATCCAGATCGGGATATTCATTGACATGCATGAGTAACTCGAGATGCCAGCCAAAGGGCGCAATACGCTGAGCTAATGCAGTGAGCGCTTGAATAGGTAGGCCAGCTGATTTATCTGCTACATCCACAATATTGCAACGTAGTCCTCTCACGCCTGTTGCATGGAGTTGCTCTAGTTGAGCATCGCTGATTTTCTGTGGATCAATATCAAGCACTGCAACCCCCCGAAACTTTTGGGGATGGGAGTTGAGTGCGGCAAGCATGGCGCGGTTATCGCTGCCATAAACACTAGGCTGAACCAAGACGGCACGGCCAATGCCGAGCATAGCTAGCAGCGCGTTATATTGCGTGAGCGTCGCATCAGGTGGCGTGTAGATGCGTTCATTTGCATAAGGGAAGGCTGATGCAGGCCCACAAACATGCGCGTGACAATCTACTGCCCCAGCCGGAAAGACGATCTTGGGTGAACGGATTTCTGGATCTGGAGCCTGACAGAGTGGTGCTAATTCAGGCATCAATGAAAAATAAATTATTGCGGTTCGATATTAGCGTCTCTGGCAATCTTTTGATACTTCGCCATTTCATCGCGCACAAATTTACCGAACTCTGTTGGACTCATTGGGGTTGCTTTAATGCCTTTGGTTTCGTAAGCACTTTTGACTTCTGGATCTTGCATGGCTTGAGTCAAATCTTTATTAATCTTATTCACGATGGCTGCTGGGGTGCCTGCAGGCGCCCACATGCCAAACCATAATGAAATATCAAAGTTGGGATAACCTTGTTCTGCAATCGTTGGGATATCTGGAACTGCAGCGTTACGTGTTTTGCCAGTAACGCCCAGTGCGCGCACTTTTCCGCCTTTGAGTTGGCCAATTGCAGTATCTAATGGGGCCATATAAAAAGCAGTGCGTCCAGACATCGTGTCTTGAATGGCTTCTGGGGATCCTTTGTAGGGGACGTGAACCAATTTAATACCCATCATGTTGTTGAAGTACTCCGCTGCTAAGTGTGCTGAGCTACCGACGCCGGCAGAGGCAAAAGGGATTTCTCCAGGTTTGGATTTCGCAGCAATGATGAGGTCGCGAATAGATTGATAAGGGCCATCAGCAGCGGTCACCATGACATAAGGAGTCTGCCCCAAAATAGCGACGTCAATCAAGCTCTTGAGCGGGTCGTAAGGCAGTTTCTTATAAATCGCGGGATTTGCCGCATAAGAGGCTGATTGCACTAATAGGGTATAGCCATCCGGATCAGAGTTCACCACCACGCCTGTGCCAATGAGGCCGCCAGCACCAGGACGGTTTTCAATAATGACGGGCTGCTTCCAGGATTCCGTAAGGCTTTTTGCCAGTACGCGACCAGCAATATCAGCACCCGAGCCTGTAGTGAGGGGCACGATCATTCTGACGGTGTGGTTAGGGTAGCCTTGGGCGCTAGCTAGACCAGCGAGGATCGAAAGGCTGATAAGCACAAGAGCGAGCAGCAGGCGAGGGGTATGCTTTTGTTGGTTCATGATGTCTCCTTAATGTTTTTTTAGATTCGTTGGATAATCTAACATGCCCTTGGGGTTGCTAGCTATCAGACAAACACCTAATGAGGCAAAAGCAGCGTATTAAATAAGCTAAAACTAAAAATAAACCAAAAATGCAAGGTAGAGACAGATGAACCAGACAAGTAGCAAACAAGCTCAAAATACGATCAAAGTAAATGGCTTAGATGTGGCCTATCGTTTTGACGGTCCAGAGAATGGCCATGTGATTTTGATTGCCAACAGCCTCATGTCTGATTTGAGCATGTGGGATTGGAACGTACCTGCTCTAGCTGATCGTTATCGTGTTCTGCGCTATGACAAGCGTGGCCATGGTGGATCACAAACTACTCCTGCTCCTTATAGCATCCCGCAATTGGCTGATGATGCTGTAGCACTATTAGATGCTTTGAAGATTGATAAGGTGCATTTCATTGGCTTATCAATGGGCGGCATGATTGGCCAGCAATTGGGCGCGCGTTACCCAGAGCGCGTTTATTCACTTTCCTTATGTGACACCGCTAGCGAGATGCCCCCACGCAATTTGTGGGAAGAGCGTTTTGAGATTGCGCGCAAGGATGGTATTCCAGGTTTGGTTGATGGGACCATTAAGCGTTGGTTTACCGCCCCCTTTATTGAACGTGCGCCGCAAGACATTGCAAAAGTGCGCCAGATGATTTTGGGTACGGGGGTCGAGGGTTATATTGGTTGCGCTAGTGCAGTGCGCGATATGGCTCAAACCACCATGCTATTGAAAATCAAGGCACCAACCTTGATTTTGACAGGGCGTCAAGATCCTGCTTGTACGGTTGATCAAGCGATTGTGCTCAATCGCATGATTGATGGATCCAAGATGGTGATTCTGGAGGAGGCCGCTCATTTATCCAATATTGAGCAGCCAGAAGCATTTAATCGTACTGTTCGAGCATTTATTGATACAGTAGATAACACTTTATAAGGGGTAGACATGACCGAGAACAATTCACAATTATCCGTAGCTCAGCTTCAAGAGATTCGTACGGCTGTTTTAGGCGCGGCTGCCAAGGCCCCTGGAGCCCTCATTGGGCTCGGTATTTTATTTATTATTTTGGGCATGATTGGTGTAGCTGGCCAAGTGATGTTCTCCTTTGTGACGATTAATGTGCTCGGCGCATTTTTGATCATTGGCGGCGGCTTACAGTTTGCTCACGCGATTAAATCTCATGGCTGGAAGAGTGTTGGCATTCAAATAGTGTTGGCAGTTTTGTATATTGCTGCCGGCCTCTTTACTTGGGCATTTCCAATTCCTGCGTTAGAGGGCATCACTTTGTGGCTCGCTGCCATATTCTTTGTCACAGGTTTCTTGCGTCTAGTCTCGGCATTCCAGCATCGCCACTTTGGCGAATGGTTCTGGCTGGTGTTGTCATCGGCCATCTCCATCTTGATGGGCGTGATGATTATGAATGGCTACCCAGCATCGAGCTTGTGGCTGCCAGGATTATTAATTGCGATTGAGCTTCTTTTGCAAGGTTGGTCAATGCTGTTCTTGGGCTTGGCTGCGAGCAACTTGATTAAGGGCAAATAAAATAGTGAAGAAGCTCAGCAAGCATCACTGCACTGCAGATGAATAGATAGCAATGAAAAAAACAGACTTATATAAAAATCTAGGCTTAGCGACAGCCCAACGCATGAAAAATGCTACGAAGCTTGCTAAGCCTGGCGGTACTGATAAAGCTAAAACCAAAAAAGAACTGGCCAATGCAAATCCCTTGCTCGCTTCTTTGATGGGTAAAGCCAAGTCTAAGTAGTAGCAGTATTTATTTCGTTAAATGGATTTCAGTAAAAATGCGTAGCCATCGCTTTGCTCTTTTGCTGATTGTGCCATCGGCTATGTCATGGGCGCAAATTGCACCACCACCAAACTATGATCAAAAGCTCAGCGATGTGGTTGTGAACGCCACGCGCTCAGACACGCCCTTAGATCAGATGCCACTCAATACCACCATTCTGACAAAAGAGGTGCTCGAGTCATCACCCGACCAAACGATTGATCAGGTACTCAAGAATGTACCTGGTGTCTTTTTAAACGATGTACCTTATTACCAAAAAGATCCCACAGGGCAAAGCATTAACGTGCGCGGCTTAGGCTATGGGCGCACACTGGTATTGATTGATGGTCTGCCAGCAAACGATGCTTTCTATGGAACAGTGCAGTGGAACTTAGTTCCTATGTCCTCAATTGAATCGGTAGAGTTTGTGCGCGGCGGAGTATCGAGCCTTTACGGCAACTACGGCATGGGCGGTGTCATCAATATCAACACCAAGACACCCAAAAATAGCTCTCAAGAGGTATCAGCAAGTTATGGCTCATTTGGCACTGGCAATGTGGCGGCTTCAAAAGATTTAATCGTATCTGATGCCATGCAGATGCGTTTTTCTGCTGATTACTTTTCTAGCGAAGGCTTTCAGAACTACGCGACGATTTCACCTGGGTCACCGAGCAATATTAAAAACGGCATGGGCACCGATGCAGTGAAAAATTCCAACGTCCGTTTACAAAACTACTTCAAGCCAACTCAAGATACCAATGCTTTTTTGAGAATGGGTTACAGCACGATGGCTGACTTGAGTAATAACTACGCTATAGCCCCCAATTTAATTCAGACGGCAGATGTGGCCGGCGGTTCAACCACCAATCTTGATGTCGATAAAAAAGTACAGGTCAATGCTTATTATCAAAATACCAATTTTTTTAAGCAAACTGCTAACAACCTAACCGCTGCACCCCAAAAGCCTTATATCAATGCTAACTACACCGATCCTTACTCAACACTTGGGGCATCAGCTCAATATACGCATGACTTGAAAGCTGTAGGAATTGATCAATACATCATTGGCGTTGATGCTAGAAATATTTCGGCATCCAATTTGACGAACAATCTTAATACCACTACTGGTAGTGGCGCAGTGACTTCTGTGAACTATGCTCAAGGACAACAAAATTTTTATGGGCTGTTAGGGCAAATTAAATCAAGCGCCAGCGTTATTCCGCTAGAGACTACTCTGGGTGCTAGGGTGGATGTGTGGAATAGTCAGACCCCAACGCTATATAACGCAGGAGCAAATGGTTCTAGTCCTGTGTATCAAGCCATTCCAAACCAAAGCAAGACTCAACTGAGTCCATCCTTGGGCTTGCTCTACAACGTTAGCTCCGATTGGGATTTGCGATCTGCTGCATACCAAGCGTTTCATGCTCCGAGCATGAACAATACTTTGCGCAGTTATGGCAACTCTGTCAGTGGATACTCCTTGGCTAATCCTAACTTGACGCCCGAGACAATGACCGGCTATGAAGTCGGAACAGACTATCGGTGGAAGAGTGGGTTTGCGCAGCTGACAGCTTTTAATAATTACATTACCAATGCTATTACTAGTTACAAAATTACGAGCGCGAATTGGGCTTTTGCAAATAGTCTTTGTACCTCGTCAGGCATCTCAGGTTGTAGTCAAACCAGCACTAGCCCTGGCTACACCAACGTGAGTTATTACACCAATCAACAAAACCTTCTGAGCCAAGGTTTGGAGTTGCAGTATCACCACGATATCAATCCTCACTGGGGTTTGGATGGCGGTTATAGCTATACCAAAACTACTTTGACCTGGAGTGCAACTAGCGATCCGATTAATACCCAGGTGGGAGGCGTTCCTAGGAATATGGCCAATGCTGGCTTGACTTATTACCCTATTCCACAAGCAAGTCTGACAACCACAGTGCGATATGTTGGTAACTCTTGGATGGCAACCGGCTCTCTGCCTGTTCCGGCTTATGCAGTCGTTGGCCTTAAGGCGAACTATCAAGTAACGCCTCAAGCTGCAGTTTTTGCATCGGTAGTGAACTTGTTCAATCGCCAGTACGTCACATTCAATATCGCATCGCAAGCAAGCTCCTATCAAGCGGGCATGCCCCAAGCGATTACGGTGGGTGCCCGCATTCAATTTTGATGCAGTGCATCACAAAAATTGCATCGTGCTAAGTTAATAAAAATGCTTTAGGATTGTGTCAGGGATGTAAAAGCAGAAATAATGCTGCATCCATCATTAATAAGAAAACAAAAAACACAGGGAGACTTACCAATGAAGTTGAAAACTATTCATGCGCTGCTTTTTGCTGCCGGCATGGCTGTTGCTACATTAGCGACCGCCCAAGCGCCAGCTGCTACTCCAGCGATTCCAGCTACTTGGGCGCAAGGCCGAACAGCCGATGGTATGAATCCTGCCCTGTCTCCCAATCCTCCTGGCATTTCTGCTTTGCCAGCTGATGAGATTCCAGTTAGCAAGCTAAAGGTTCCAGCAGGGTTCAAGATTGAACTCTGGGCATCTGGCATGCCAAATGGCCGCTCCATGACTGAGGCACCAAGTGGCACAGTGTTCGTTGGTACCCGCTTTACCGGTAACGTTTATGCCGTAGTCACAAAAGATGGCAAGCGTGAAGTCAAAACCATTGCCAAAGGTTTGCACCGTCCTAATGGCGTTGCCTTTGCTAATGGCTCACTCTATGTAGCTGAGCTCTCACGCATTATTCGCTACGACAATATCGAACAGAACTTAGATAATCCACCAGCTCCTGTAGTGGTATTTGACGCACTTCCTAAAGACGAGCCACACGGCTGGAAATATATGAAGTTGAGTCCGGATGGCCAGTATTTGTATTTCCAAATTGGTACTCCAGCTAATATCGTGGTTCCACCGGCTACCCATGCAACGCTCAATCGCTTAAATCTGAAGACTAATGTGATGGAGGTGGTTGCAACGGGCGTTCGTAACAGCGTGGGTATGGACTTCCAACCAGGCAGCAAAGAGCTTTGGTTTACCAACAATGGTCGTGACTGGGCGGCTGAAGATAAGCCAGGTGACACCTTGAACCGCTTGGTTCGTCCTAAAGGCATGAACTTCGGTTATCCGTTCTGCCATCAGGGCGACTTCTTGGATCCAGAGTTTGGCAAAGGCCGCTCATGTGATGAGTTTGATAAGCCTGTTTATAACCTAGGTGCTCACGTTGCGGCATTGGGTATGCGTTTTTATAACGGCAAACAATTTCCAGCTGAGTACAAAGGCAATATCTTTATTGCAGAACACGGCTCTTGGAATAAAACACAGCGCGTTGGTTATCAAGTGGTTCGCGTAGTGCTTGACTCTAAGAACAATGTTGTGAAGTCCGAACCATTTATTACAGGTTGGCTGGACGGTGACAAATTCTGGGGTCGCCCAGTGGATGTGCAGATGCTCAAAGACGGATCCATGTTGGTATCCGATGATGAAACTGGCGCCATCTTCCGCGTGTCTTACGCAAAATGAAGTTGATGTTTAAAACTAAGGCCATCCTCGTGGTGGCCTTTTTTAATGCCCTTTTAGTCAGCGCTGTTGTCAATGCCGCTCCACCTGATCCCGTTGCCGGCAAAGCAAAAGCACAAACATGTTTTGCTTGCCATAGTGAGAACGGCATTTCTATCTCGCCAGATATTCCGAATCTAGCAGCCCAGCCCCCACTATCCATTACCTATCAATTGATTCAGTTCCGAGGTCAACAACGTAAGGGCGGGGGAATGGAAGCGATCACCATGATCTTGAGCGATCAAGACATACGGGATATTGCTGCTTATTATGCTGAGTTACCTGCACCACCAGCAAAGTCAGGCAATGCTGACAAGATTGCCAAGGGGCAGCAAATTGCAGGAGCTCAGTATTGCAATTCTTGTCATGGGCCGCAATTGCAGGGCCAAAAGCATATTGCACGTTTAGCTGGTCAATCTCCAGAATACCTCACGACCCAATTGAAAAATATCCGTTCTGGTGCACGTATCGATATGGATGGCACGATGGGCAGTGCGGCGCGTGGTTTGAGTGATGAGGATATAGAAGCTTTGGCTAGCTATGCAGCTTCGTTAAACTAGTGACTTCTCTCATCACACCTTCAGAGCTCATTGCAGTCTAAAAACCACTTCTTACTCATTGATTTCTTAAAGGTCTTTGCCGCCTTATTAATCATTCTTCACCATCTCTCTAGTTATGGGCAGATGGCTGAAGATGCACGGCAATTTTTGCCTGGCGTGATGACTTGGTTATTTGAGTATGGGCGCTATGCAGTACAAATTTTCTTAGTCATGGGCGGTTACTTAGCTGCGCAATCTTTAACGCGTACAAGGGATATTCGAAATCCCCGCACAGCACTTAAACTGATTTTTAACCGTTACCTACGCCTCTTTGCTCCGTATGTAGTTGCATTGCTAATCACAATCCTGTGTGCATGGGTAGCACGGTTCTGGGTACAAGATGAATTCGTTGGTGAATCAGAAACCCTCGGACAATTTTTAGCGCACCTATTCTTCTTGCAAGGTATCTTGGGTTTAGATTCGATTTCGGCTGGTGCTTGGTATGTTGCGATTGATTGGCAGTTGTATGCGGTCCTTGCGATCATGTTCGGAATGTTTCCGGGCTTTCGATCGCTGATTTGGGTCTCGACGATTTTAATCGTCGCCTCTTTGCTGTATTTCAATCGCTTGAGCGATTACGAAAATTACTTCATCTACTTCATTGGCTCTTATGGCTTAGGAGTATTGGCTCAGCTAGCGAAAAATGATGCCGATCCAGCGGCCAATCGTTTAGCCAGGATTTTGATCATCATCATTGGCCTTGTTATTTTAGTGACGAGTTTTGATCATCTGTGGATCAGAAATATTTTGGCTTACTGTGTAGCCATTGTATTAATCGTTTGGGGCGGCCGCGCCTACAAAGATGAGAAGCATGCCAAGATGCACAATTTGGTGTTTTCTATTTTGTGGGGAAGTCGCAGATCCTATTGTGCTTTCTTGCTGCACTTTTCATTTATCTTACTAGCGAATACTCTCTATATCGCCTGGGGTATGGACCAACGCCATGATGGTGCGATGGCGCTAGCAATGATGTTTCTTGCTTTAGTGGCAAGCTGGGTTGCGGCAAATTATTTATACCGCTTTGTGGAAGTACCATCACGGCACTTCAAACTGTAAGTGTTACAGCCCCAAATCTTTTAAGACGCGAAAAATTTCTCGATAGGCTTTAGGCGGTTTGTTTTGCTCTTTTTCTCGACGGGCATTGCGAATCAACGTACGCATATTCTGAATATCCATGTCAGGGAACTTCTCAATAAGGGCAGTGAATGTCTCATCATTAGCGATGAGTTTGTCGCGATAGTTTTCTAGAAAGTGGAGTTTGGCAGTTTCTGCCTTGCTAACTCCCTGAATGGCATCCAAGCGTTTTTGAATCGTCTCTAGCTCTTCTTCATTTAAAAAGCGCATGAGTTTGCCAAGATACTGTTTATGGCGACGAATTGCTTCAAAACTCTTGATCTTGGGCGTTTCAGCAATAGCAGTCTTGATGAGCTCATCCATGGGGATGGACTTCAATGCATCGCTACTGAGCGCCGCCAGAACCTCGGCCAGCTTTTGGCGCTCGGTCATTTGGCGCTTTAGCTCAGATTTGCTTGGTCCCGCATCAGGATCTTCCTTCTTGGGGGTACGGTTCTTTTCATTAACGTGCATGGGGCTATTTTAGACGGGTATTGACAGTTTCTAGCCCAATATGCAAATTTCTTCGTAAGGAAAAAAGTTGGTAATAATAGAGAGCAAGATATCGGCATTGATAAAAACAGAGACATGACTCAAACAAGCCATAACAATACCTACGACTACATCATCATTGGGGCGGGCAGCGCAGGCTGCTTGTTGGCTAAACGCTTGACTGAAAATCCCGATAAGCGGGTTTTATTGATTGAAGCTGGAAAAAACGATAATTACATTTGGATTCATATTCCAGTGGGTTACTTGTATTGCATTGATAACCCGCGTGCTGATTGGCGTTTTCGCACCAGTAATGAGGTCGGATTAAACGGACGATCTTTGATATATCCCCGCGGTAGAGTCCTCGGTGGTTGTTCTTCGATTAACGGCATGATTTATATGCGCGGCCAATCTGGCGATTATGAATCTTGGGTAACTGCAACTGGTGATGATGCTTGGTCTTGGAAAAACGCACTCAAGCGCTATAAGCAAATCGAGGATTATCACAGTGATGCCAATGAGTGGCATGGTAAGGGCGGCGAGTGGACCGTTTCTAAACAACGCTTGCGTTGGCCCATCATGGATGTATTTAGGCAGGCTGCAGTACAGGCTGGCATTCCGGCATCAGATGACTTCAATCGTGGTGATAACTTCGGTGTGGGTTACTTTGATGTGAGTCAGCGCGCTGGCTGGCGCCTCAATACAGCCAAAGCTTTCCTACGCGATGCTGCTAAGCGTAGCAATCTCACCGTGATTACTGAAGCAATGGTCACTAAGCTCAAGATCAATCCAGTGAGTAAAAATTGCTACGGCGTTGAGTATCTGCGCAATGGCATTGCGGCTGAGGCAATCTGTGCAATCGATCGGGGCGGTGAAGTCTTGCTGGCTGCTGGCTCTATTGGGAGTGTGCAGATTTTGGAACGCTCTGGTGTTGGAGCAGCCACGCATTTAGCAAACCTGGGTATACCGGTGATCAGTGACGTACCTGGCGTTGGCGAAAATTTACAAGACCACTTGCAACTGCGCATGATCTACAAAGTCAATGGCATTCAGACGCTGAATACCAAAGCCAATAGCTTATTTGGCAAGATGATGATTGGCCTAGAGTATGTATTAAAGCGCTCTGGTCCTATGTCGATGGCACCATCACAGTTAGGCGCATTCGCTTACAGCTCACCAGAACAAAAAAGTGCCAATGTGGAATATCACGTGCAACCTTTATCGCTGGAAAAGTTTGGCGAGGATTTGCATTCCTTTAATGCCTTTACTGCGAGCGTCTGTAATGTACGTCCCACCTCTCGTGGCAGCGTTCACATCCATTCTGTTGATGCTGAGGCACCCCCAGTGATTAGTCCCAATTATTTATCTACAGATGAAGATCGAAAAATTGCCGCCGAGTCTTTGCGACTCACTCGCAAGATTGTTGAGAGTGCAGCACTCAAGCCATACATGCCCGATGAATACAAACCTGGAAAACAATATCAAAGTGATGCAGAGCTCATCAAAGCAGCCGGCGATATTGGTACAACAATTTTTCACCCAGTCGGGACTTGCAAGATGGGTCGTGCTGAAGATCCGATGGCAGTGCTAGATTCTGAGTTGCGAGTCAGAGGGGTTCACCACCTGCGCGTGGTCGACGCTTCTGCCATGCCAACGATTACCTCTGGTAATACTGCAGCGCCGACAATGATGATTGCGCAGCGCGCTGCTGAACTGCTTACTGGTGAATAGCCCCCATAGAAGCTCTCATTTACCCCTGAGTCATTTATTGCTGGCTCTGGCAATCGTTGCAGTATGGGGTACCAATTTCGTGGTGATTAAGCTTTGTTTGGCAAGCTTCCCCCCATTTCTATTTGCCGCACTTCGCTATACCTTTGCTTTTTTGCCCATAGTCTTCTTTGTCCCTAGGCCCAAAGTCTCTTGGGGGAATCTTTGCGTGTACGGAGTGGCGGTGGGAGTGGGGCAGTTCGGGGTCCTCTATTACGCTATCAACGGGCATATTTCTCCAGGCTTGGCTTCCTTGGTGATTCAGACCCAAGTATTTTTCACAATTGGCTTTGCCATGTTTTTTGCCAAGGAGAGACTGCGGCTTTACCAAATAGTGGCGGTCAGTGTCGCGATGATCGGTCTAGTAATTATTGCAGTGCACACAGATGCTTCTACAACAGTCTTTGGTCTGGCCTTAGTAGTGTTAGCTGGCTTTTGCTGGGGTATCGCAAATACAACCAGTCGACGTGCCGGGTCTATCAATATGTTCTCGTACGTGGTCTGGGCCAGTGCATTTGCCATTCCACCATTGTTTCTAATCTCCTTCATCTTTGAAGGGGGTTGGGACACTCTAAGTGCCTCAATGGCTTCTGCGCCAATAGGAGCTTGGGTTGGAGTCCTTTGGCAGTCTTGGGGTAATACTCTTTTTGGGTACGCTGCTTGGGGATGGTTGCTCTCGAAGCACCCTGCAGCATTGGTAGCGCCCGCGCCTCTATTAGTACCCATTTTTGGAATGGGGGCATCTGCCTTTTTCTTAAGTGAGCCATTGCCCGCTTGGAAGATGTTGGCTGCAGGTTTGGTCATTGCCGGTTTACTAGTGAATTTATTCTGGCCAACGCTCAAAGGTCAAATCAGAAAACAATTTTCTGAGACCTAAGGGCTAATGTAAAACCCTAATACAAAACCCTTTTTTTACCCCTGCATTAACAGTAAGATAACTGTTCGTTATTCGCTTTATCAATAAAAAAGTATTTATTTAATTAGTAACTATAGTCATGGAGACTTTATGAATATTCGTCATCACATTTTTGCGGTAGCTGCTGCTGCAATGTTAACAACCGGCGCTTATGCTGCCGATATCAAAGTTGGTGTTATTGGCCCATTCACAGGCGGCTCATCCTCAATGGGTGTGAGTATGCGTGATGGCGTGCGTCTTGCTACTCAAGAAATTAATGCTGCTGGCGGTATCAACGGCAACAAGATTGTTTTAGTAGAGCGTGACGACGAAGCTAAAAACGAGCGCGGCGTACAAATTTCACAAGAGTTGATTAACAACGAAAAAGTTGTTGCTGCTCTCGGTTACATCAACACTGGTGTTGCTTTGGCTTCCCAGCGTTTTTTCCAGGATGCAAAAATTCCTGTGATTAATAACGTTGCGACTGGTACTTTGATTACCGGCCAATTTCCCAACGCACCTGAGAACTATATCGTTCGTACTTCAGCTGCTGACCGGATTCAAGCCCCAATGATTGCCAAAGAGGCTGTTGAAAAACGTGGCCTGAAAAAGGTAGCGATTTTGGCTGACTCCACCAACTATGGCCAATTGGGCCGTGAAGACATGGAAAAGGCTTTGAAAACCTACGGCGTAACACCTGTGGCAACTGAAAAGTTCAATATTGGTGACGTTGATATGACATCACAGTTGCTCAAAGCAAAAAATGCTGGCGCTGATGTGATTTTGACTTACGCAATTGGACCAGAGCTGGCGCAAATTGCTAACGGTATGGCGAAATTGGGTTGGAAAAAACCAATCATCGGAAGCTGGACCTTGTCTATGGCTAGCTTTATTGATACATCCGGTAAAAATGGTAACGGCGCAACAATGCCAGAAACATTTATTCAGCAGCCTGCAACTACTCCAAAGCGCAAGGCATTTGTGGATGCTTACCTCAAAGAGTTCAAGCCTAAGAATGGCGTTATTGCTTCGCCAGTTTCCGCAGCTCAAGGTTACGATTCTGTTTACATCTTGGCCGCAGCTATTAAACAGGCTGGTGGAACAGAAGGACCAAAGATCTTGGGAGCTTTGGAGAACTTAAATGCCCCTATTAACGGCGTAGTGATGACTTATAACAAGCCATTCAGCAAAACCAATCACGAAGCAATTGATACAAAAGATGTGGTGATGGGTGTTGTAGAAAATGGCCGAGTTGAGTTCTTGAATGCTGAAGATGCAACTAAGGGCGCTAAGAAGTAATAATGTAGCTTAATAAATGGGCTAATTGATGGCCTATTTTGCGCTGCACCATTAGTAAAGCAAAACGCCGCCTCTAAAGCGGCGTTTTGCTTACAATGTCGGATTCTTCAATAAAACAGTTTTAGCATTTTTAAGGCAACACCATGGAACTTTTGGCACAGATTCTTTCGAGCGGTATTGCTGTAGGCATGATCTATGCGGTCATCGCTTTTGGTTTTCAGCTGACATTTTCGACATCAGGTACTTTGAACTTCGGTCAAGGCGAGGCTTTGATGTTGGGAGCCTTAGTTGGTTTGACCTGCGTAGACACTCTTGGAATGAATTACTGGTTAATGATCCCAGTCGTTTGTTTATTCGGCATGATTCAAGGTGGCTTCGTAGAGCTCATTGGTGTTCGTCCTGCCATCAAAATTAAGTCAGAGTTTGGTTGGATTATGTCTACGATTGCGCTCGGTATTATTTTTAAGAACGTCGCTGAAAATATTTGGGGGCGTGATGCATTGCCATTCCCATCGCCATTACCCATGGAGCCAATGACTTTCTTAGGCGCTAATATTCTGCCAATGGAAATTTTGGTCGTGGTAGGTGCCTTAGTCATGATGTTGTTAGTTGAATTCTTTAACCGTAAAACGATTTACGGTAAAGCAGTGGTTGCCACTGCAAATGATCGCGATGCTGCAGGGCTGATGGGCATCAATACCAGCATGGTGATTACTTTCTCGTACGCCCTATCTTCCTTGACGGCTGCTTTCGCAGGTGTGTTGATTGCACCATTGACCTTGACAGGTGCAACCATGGGTGGCGCTTTAGGTCTGAAGGCTTTCGCGGTTGCCATTATTGGCGGCCTCTCTAGCGGTCTCGGAATTATTGTTGGTGGTTTGATTTTGGGAATTGTGGAGACAGCCACTGGCTTCTATATTTCTACTGGCTATAAAGATGTACCTGGTTTGATTTTGTTATTGCTCGTACTTGCGTACAAGCCATCAGGTCTCTTTGGTAAATCTGCAATTAAGAAAGTTTAATGATGAAATTGAAGTCTCATATCCCTCTATTAATTGCGATAGTCGGCCTCTTTTGTTTGCCGCTATTTATACATAACCCTTATTACATTCACTTGGCTGAAACCATTCTGATCTATACCATTTTGTTATTTGGTTTAGATATTGTGGTTGGCTACATTGGGCAGGTTTCCTTAGGCCATGCGGCCTTATTTGGAATTGGATCCTATACCGCCGGTGTTTTATTCATCCATTTTGGATTTCCTGTTTGGGCGACTATTCCAGCTTCCATCATCGTGACGGCATTCTTCGGCGGTATTTTGGCTTTGCCGGCATTGAAGGTTATCGGACCATACCTGGCGATGGTGACCTTGGCATTTGGAACCATTGCGCAAATTCTCATTAATGAGATGACTTGGTTAACCGAGGGCCCTCTAGGCATCAAATTACCAAAACCTCAGCTCATGGGTGCACCTATGACAGAGGCTGAGTTCTTTTGGGTAGTTGCTGCGATCATGATTCTGGCTTTGATTGTGGTTGATCGTTTCGTTAAATCACAAATGGGTCGTGCATTTGAAGCGTTGCGCGACAGCCCAGTGGCTTGCGACTGTATGGGCGTATCTGTTTATCGTTTTAAGGTGATTGCATTTGTGATTAGCGCTGGCTTTGCTGGATTGGCTGGTTGTTTATATGCTTATTCAGAGCAGTACATCTCACCAAATACCTATAACAATGAGTTAGCCGTACTCTTCTTGCTCGGCATCATCATGGGCGGACGTAAGTCACGCTTGGGTGCAGTTATTGGCGCTGCAATTATTGTGCTACTACCAAAACTCCTGGATGACATCAATCTATTCCGTATCGTTGCTTCGATTATTGCGATCGTTGTGGTGGTTGGTGCTGCGATGGCCTTATCTAAGAAAGTCACTACTGCACGTCGAGTTGCAGTTCCTTTGGCTGGTGTTGTAGGCTTGGCCGTGTTCTCGTTCTGGCTCAATAGTATTGCCGACTGGCGTTTGAGTATCTTTGGCTTCATGATTTTGTTAGTGGTGTACTACTTGCAGAACGGTATTGTTGGCTTTGCCAAGAGCTTCTATCAGTCAATCGCGGGTAAAGCTAAAACAACCCGCGGTGAGGTTGCTGAAGAGGTGGATGATTCCATCAGCTTTATTAGTGCTGTAGCCAACCAAAACACTGGCGCTGAACTTCTCAAGGTAGAGTCCCTGTTGATGCAGTTTGGTGGCTTAAAAGCACTGAACAATGTAGACCTCAGCATTAAGCGTGGCACCATTCATGGTCTGATTGGGCCTAACGGCTCTGGTAAGAGCACCATGATGAACGTGCTGACTGGTATTTACGTTCCTACGGCTGGTAGCGTTCTGTATGCTGGCGAGAGCGTAGTTGGTAAGACATCTTCTGATATTGCTTTATCAGGCATTGCTCGTACCTTCCAAAACGTACAGCTCTTTGGCGAGATGACTGCAATCCAAAATATTTTGGTTGGTTTGCATCACACCTTCCAATCCAATATGGTGGAGATTGCTCTCCATTTGCCGCGTTACATGAAAGAAGAAGCAGAGGCACACGCTCGCGCCTTAGCACTCTTGAAATTCGTTGGCCTTGAGGATTTGGCTAATGAAGAAGCGCGTAACTTGCCTTACGGTAAGCAACGCCTTTTAGAGATTGCTCGTGCATTGGCGCTCGATCCAGAATTACTCTTATTGGATGAGCCTGCGGCCGGCCTGACAGCTCCGGATATTAAAGAGCTGTTGCGCATTATTCGTAAGATCCGCGATAGCGGCATTACCTTCATCTTGATTGAACATCACATGGATGTGGTGATGTCAGTTTGCGATACCGTTTCTGTATTGGATTTCGGTCAGAAGATTGCGGAAGGTAAGCCAGCTGAAGTTCAGGCAGACGAGAAGGTGATTCATGCCTACTTGGGTACTTAATCACTAGAACCATATTGAATCGGTAAATACCATGTTATCTATTAAGAATCTTGAAGCAGGCTACGGAAAAGTAAAAGTTCTACACGGCATCAGCATTGATGTGCCTAAAGGACAAGTGATTACTTTGATCGGATCTAACGGCGCCGGCAAAACTACCACCATGCGTGCCATCACTGGCATGATCAAACCCACTGGCGGTGAAGTCACCTTGGGCGGTGAAAAAATTGATGGTTACGACTCTCATAAAATCGCGCGCCTAGGTTTGGCTCACAGCCCTGAAGGCCGTCGAGTGTTTACAACGATGTCAGTCAATGACAATCTTCTCTTGGGTGCTTTTCCACGTTTTACTGGTAGCCGCCCTAAAGGCGATATCAAGAATGACTTGGAGCACGCTTTAGAAATGTTCCCTCGCTTGAAAGAGCGTCGCAATCAATTGGCAGGTACTTTGTCTGGCGGTGAGCAACAGATGTTGGCGATGGCTCGTGCCGTGATGCTCAATCCAGAAATTATTTTGCTAGATGAGCCATCGATGGGCTTGGCTCCCATTTTGGTTGAGGAAGTATTTAGAATTATTTCTAATCTGAAATCCCGTGGCGTCACCATGTTGTTGGTTGAGCAGTTTGCAGCCGCAGCTCTTAAAGTGGCTGATTATGGCTACGTATTGGAGAACGGCAAGATTGCTACTCATGGCCCAGCTAGCAAGCTTCAGGATGATCCTGCTGTGAGGGCTGCATACTTAGGCGGTGCTGGCGGTCATTAATTGATCACCGCAGTCAGCAATAAAAAGCCCTCAGTTGAGGGCTTTTTCTATTGTGGGGGCGACCTCTAGTTTTGCATCAACTTCAATGCCTCACGTATCAGGAGTGCGCGATACCCCATATAGATCGCAACGGCAACAAAGCCAATTAAAAATATCCTCGGGATCCAGGCACCCTCCATCACCAGTTCGGTGTTGAGAAGCCCAATAGCAACTGCCAAAAAGAAAAGCGCACCTAATCCTGCGATCAACCAGTTTTCATTACCGCTGACTTGCTGGGTCTTATTGGAATACGCTAATACTTGAAAGACATTGTTTTTGGGGTATCCAGCAACAGTTACCAGATCGCCCTCGTGAATCTTCATTGGTGATGAGAACTTGGCTTCTATTGCCCGATCACCTAAATTGAATTTAGAGACATAGAAGCGTTGGTAGTAAACGGAGGAGTGATCGTGGGTTGGTTTTTCAGGATTCACATATTCCAAAAGCTCATTATTGAGTTTGCTCACTGTGCCAGTGATAGCGGTAACGGGGTTGGATAAGAAGGACATCAGCAAGACTCCTGGTAGGCTGCATGCAATGATCAGTATGGACTTGGTCAGTCGTTTCATGGATTTATTGTATCGCCAGAAGGTGTATGCTCATATGAGGATAGAGATAGGAATCAGCAAATGAATATGACCCACTACATGCAGTTGTTGGCAGACAATCAGCCTTGGAATCTGATGCTGTTTATGGCTATTCCGATTGTCTTGGCTGAAACCCTAGCAATCACCGAGTTATACGTACTGTTTACACGCAAGTTTGATGGTCTGATTTGGAATATCAACCGCATTGCTGGCACCACTGTGGGAATTTACTTTATTGGGATCATTGTTTATCTGATGACAACAGCGGTCATTCCGATTACCAAAGCGGGTGAGTGGAGAACGGTGATTGATGTCATTGCAGTGGGAAGCTATTTAATTGGCGGCTTGCCACTTATCTGGATTGCGCTTCAGGAATTCGGTTTAGTAAATCAGGGAATGAATCGCGAAGGGAAGTTGAAGATTCATGCTATTTGTGTGGCGCTCTTCTTGGTGTTTGGACACATTGCGATGATCAGCGGCATGTTGGATCCTGGCCTCTTGGGGTATCAGCCTGCACACACTATGGAAATGCCAGATGCCGAGATGCCTGTATCGCACCAGCATTAATGCTGACCCACTATATTGGGCGCGGTTTTAGTTGGGCAAGTACGCCATGCACAATGAAGGTCGCGAAAAATAGCAGCCCAACTATCCAGTGGGTGATGATGACCTCATCACGTGTCTCTGCGGGGCCGTAATATAGCAAGGCTCCCGATATTAAAAGGATGGCTAGAAATCCAAGCTGGCTAAGACCGCTTACCATCTTACGTTTTGCTTTGAGGCCAGCTTTCAGGTGAAAGGGCAGAACAGATCCTAGTGCAAGCGTCGCGAGTATGGCGGTTATGCCATGCCAGGCGAGTACAGAGTGTATTCCTAGCCACTCTTTTTGCAATGAGAATTGATGACCCATCAAGTAGGCAGTACCTGAGAGGGAGCAAGCTAACATACTTGATAAAGCAAACCATCTTTGCCAGCCAGGCATTTTTCCCAGACGACTCATGCTGCAATCCTGATGGCTTGTGCCGAGAAATGGTCAAAGCAGGGATGATCCGTTTGACCCGATATTGCTAAGACTTTAGTAAGGGCATCCGCATAGATGCACTCGTTGGCGATGACGGAATATGATCCCGAGAAGTCAATATGTTCCTGAGTGAATGGATTGATGACATAACTCATGGACTGTTGTTGACGTTTAGAAAAATATAAGCTGGATGTCGCTATTGCGCCATGTTCGAGTGTCCCAATATGAATCAGTTCTGAGGGCGCTGCAGGGTTGCGAATTTGAATGGCTTGAGCTTCGCTACCAAAGACACGTAGATCTCCACCAGCATTGACACAGCCTGATTCGATACCATCTGATAGCAGACTGCTAATAGCAATATCTACTGCAAAGCCTTTAGCAATTCCACCAAGGTCTAGGCAAAGCGGTTTTAAAGAAAATACGGTATGTGCATTTACAAATTGAAGATCTTCAATTCCGCCGAATTGATGTTGTTCTAAATCTAGATTGTTTGGCAGCAAACCGGCAGCCACCAAGCGATGACCGATGCCGCAGTTAAATAAACCATGGGAATGATCGTAAATCTCACTTGCCACCCTGAGGACATCAGCTGTCCATGGATGAATTTCGATTTTCTGTAGATGCGACTGTGCATTGATTTTGGAGAGCTCACTTTGTGGGTTATGAAATCCCATCAAGTCTTGGACATTTTTTATAGCGGCGAAGGCTTTATCAATGGCGCGCTCTGGAGAGAGGCATGCTGTATGAATCGAGATCTCTACAAACGTTCCTAGTAGGGGCTTACAACGGATCATTTGCTATGAGCTTGCTTAAGCGCTAAGTCATATAGGGTGACAACCCGTTTCACACCATCTGTTATATGTTTGCAAGATAAGGTGGCGCCACCAATATTTTGAATATCTTGATTGAGTTTGATCGCGTCGCTCGCAGTTTTTCCAACAAATTGCTTGCGCCAGTTCGCTTCAGCCACTTCGTAGCCGTAGGACTCCACATACTCCAGGATCTCGATGCTTTGCAGGCTTCCAGTGGGGCTTAGCCCCACTGCATAGGTAATCATCTCGTGCTTGCCAACCACTTCATCAACGATGAACCAACTTCCATCAGATGCCTTCCAAATACGTTCACCTTGAAATGGATGGCGAATACTTGAGGCGCTGCGCATTTTATCTTGTAGATCTCCCGTAATCAGAATGGGAGCCTTAGTTAACACCTTATTTGGGAAAATGATTTTTTGTGCCTGCTCGATAGAGACGTAGATCTTTGCCTGTGCAACGATGGGCGCTGAGGTCATCGCTAGGCCCGCAATGACAAAGGGGTTGGGTTTCCAATTCATAATGATCTGATCGTTTAGTTCAGTGGAAAGCCAACTTTGACGATGAATTCATTGACTGAGTGGCTATCCCATACGCGGGCGTTTGAGCATTCTGCTTCTCCACCGCCCATACAAGTACCACCTTTGAGTTGATAGCGCCAAGCCCCCGTTACCCACCAGTCTTTGGCTGCATAGTGTATATTGGGCCCAACAAAAGTAGCTCTTTGGACTTGATTGCGTAAATTCAATTCAGAGTAGTCGTTGTGAAAGCGGGCTTCAACGCCGGCTGACCACTTCGGTGCGAAGCGATAGCTTGCGCCCACCAAGAAATCCATCATGGATTCAGGTACGTTGCCATTCTCGATAAATTTGAGGCGCTCATTGGCTACTACTACGTTGCCCGCTAATATCAATCGATCATCAATGAAATTCGATTGCAATAACAGTCTCGCCTCAATCTCATCTTTATTTCTACCCCAAGTTGGTTCCAAATACAGGCCGACTCCAACTGGTGATGTGACTGGGTTGGTAATTCGGTAGATAGCTTCTAATGAGCCTCCCTCAATGCCGCTCTTTCGGTACGCAGTGCTAGGGTCGTGACTAGAGGGCACGCCGTACCCTCCTGTGCAAGTTGGGGTGTCACCACACGCTTCTGGATTCGTATAGTTTTGATTTGCATTGGTGTAATAAGAATTGATATAGCCAGCCACCTGCAAATCATTTGTTAAGCCATATTCCAGCTCTGTTCTGGCTGTCCATGCGTCATAAGTGCCAGAGGATTGCTGCTGATTGAGTTGTAGCCTTTGCTCAAACTCCAGCTTTCCTTTAGGTTGAAGATCTAATGTATATAACCACCCAAATACGCCTTCACCGGCGTGGGCGAAGGAGAAATGAAGTGCTGTAGCCAAGAGGATGCAAAAAGCAATGAGTCTTTTAATAGTCAATTTCATAGTTCCGTGTTGATGGTTGGTGGATAAATGTAAATGAGAATGATTCTTAATATACAATATTAAATAGGAATGATTCTCAATTAGAAAATGACCATGACAGGGTTGGTGAAATGTTTTTTCTTGAGGACAATGCTCGCTTGTAAGATGACAGCTATGGATCCACAAGCACTTGAAAAACTGGTTTTAATGAAGATGCCTTTTGGTAAGCATGCTGGGCGCGCACTTGCGGATTTGCCTGGAAACTATTTGGCTTGGTTTGCGCGCGAAGGATTTCCGAAAAGTGAGCTCGGGCAATTGCTGGAGTTGATGCATACCTTGGACCACAATGGCTTGCGTGGGTTGCTAGCGCCTATTCAAAGTGCGCATGGTTTACAAGCGCGCTCTAAAACACCTTAACTTACTTTGTGCGAATAATAGCTGTGACTCGATTGCGTTCGTAAGTTACGGTCTTTGATTCTGGCGGACTATTTTGCGAAAGGCTCACTTGCAAAGAAGTTTGACTCTGGATTTCTAGCGCCAGTTGCTTGGCTAATTCAGCATTGCGGTCATACTGAATTTGAATGCT
Source organism: Polynucleobacter finlandensis (assembly GCF_018881755.1). Taxonomy (GTDB): domain Bacteria; phylum Pseudomonadota; class Gammaproteobacteria; order Burkholderiales; family Burkholderiaceae; genus Polynucleobacter; species Polynucleobacter finlandensis. The sequence continues at coordinate 32,972 of NZ_JACVPS010000014.1, forward strand.
CGAAACCCTGCCCGCTTTAATGCTCGCAACAACTTCCTGAATCTTGCTTGGTGAATACTCATCGAAAAAAACCGGATACCAACCCCCTACTAATATCTGCTGAGTTTGACGTGCTGCATTGGTTTTCTTGCCGTGCAGGGGAGCGACATCTTCTGGTAAATGAAAGTCGATACCCGTTTTCTCTTTTAAGTCTTGGTAGGTGATGGGGGGAGACATGGTGGCGTCATTGGTGTTTTCTACCCAATAAGCCCAGGCAGTATTTTTGCTTGGCTCGTATACCAACTTGAAAAGATGTTCTGGAATGGTGACCTGCCCGTTCCCAATACTCCCGATCTTTCCGGTCGAGCCAGTAAAGACATATACATCTCCATCCACACGTTTGGCATATTGCCGAGTAGGCTCTTCTACATTCTTAGCCCAAATACCCTGATTGTTTTGTCTGGCTTGCGGCATGGTATTGGCCAAAGAGAAGGATTGCCCCATCGCTCTTTCATTAGTCATATCTCCAGCGGGAGCGTTGTGACCCCGGTCGTAACCGCTACCCCGATAGTCGGCGAGCAGGGCGCGTTCCCTGAAGGGCAGTCTGGCTTCCTCGTAGAACTGGTTGGTCCTGCGGGGGTGGGGCGCAGCCAAGCGCTCGCCATTCAACTTTTCTACTGTATAGATAGGCTTCTTATCTGCTGGGGAGTAGTAAACCGCAAAACTATTGAAGCAGAGGTCTCGGCCAGTCTGAGGGCTACTGGGAATTTGTTGATTGGGGAAAAGGTCTTGGCATGCTTCAAAGAGGGCAAAAGCACTAAGCGGGGTCAGCAGTGAGATAGATAGAAGAAGTTGTGGAAGCCATTGCATACTCATGAAGTGTAGGTGAGTCGCTCACCAAGAATCATTTTTCATAATCAAGTTAGCTTGAGAGCTAATAAGAATCAGGGTTTGCGAGCATTCAATTTGAATCTCTAGGGCTAACAGTTGGTTTTTAGGCCTTGAATTTTTCCTTGTTTGGGATGCACTGCACCAACACTAGCGGTAGAAATTTTCATCTTAGAAAATACTAGATGTATGGGTTTGCGGTCGATTTTTCTGTTTCAAATGGTAAAAAAGTCCGATTTATCCTCATTTTTTACACTGTGAAATTAGTACTTGCTAACATCTATAACTCATTGATAAATATAGCTTTATATAAAATCAGAGGGAGATGATCCTTGGGTATATGGATTTCTATATGAATTAGTTATAGAAATGGACATCCTTATTCTTGACTAGATATAAGAACCTTCTTAGGATGGCTCATGTTTTTTATATATTGCAGTGCAACATGAATCGGCGTATTGGTTTGTGTGGTGATGCAACCAGGTAAATGAGTAAAAGTTTTGTAAACAATTCGAGTGTCTTGCAGATTGCCCAGCAGCCAATAATGGCTGCTAAAGATTTGCTATCCCAAGCCATGGCTCCTGCCTATCGCGTAGTCAACGGCTTAGTAGTAGTTGCAGTATTTATGGTGGTTAGTCTTTGGCTCTCTGGCAACGGCACGAATGCCGGCGCTTTTGACTTGGCCCGTATCCTAGTTCCAGATGAAGCGCGTCATATCGTTTGGCAGAATGGCTTAGGTACTGCCGATGCCAATAGAGAGCCAGCTTCTAGTCAGTCAGCCGACCAAGACTTCTTGGCAAGTTCTTATAGCAAGTCCCGGATTGATCGACAGTCAGGCGAACTGAGCGTTAAAAAACAGACCGTTGCTTTGTTAACACCTTCTGTAGGGCATGCCCAGATCAAGCCAATTTCGCATTTAACCGATCAAATCCCGACTTCTAAGATTGATCCACAAGCGCTAGACACCAACTTAATGGGGTCTATCCAGAATCAACGTGCTGTAGCCGATTTCTTTGAAAAGAAGTACAGCCTGGATCGCACCAAGATTGAAGAGTATGTATCGAATGCGGTGGTGATTGCTAAGGAAGCCAATATTGATCCAGTGTTATTGCTAGCAGTGATCTCGGTGGAGTCTAATTTCAATCCCAATACAAAGAGTACTGCTGGCGCAGAAGGCCTGATGCAAGTGATGACATCGGTGCACAAGGATAAGTACGCGCTTTATGGTGGAACATCGGATGCCGTTAAGCCTGAAGTTAATATTCGTGTTGGCGCATATATTCTGAAATATCTTATCGCTAGTGCCGGCTCACTGCGCAACGGTTTGAAGTTTTATGTTGGCGCTGCCAATGCTGAAGATGATGGTGGCTATGCAGACAAGGTGATGGCTGAACGTCGCCGTATCATTGGGCTATGTCAGCCTGCAAGCTCAAATAAACTGACCCTGAACGGCAAAGACTTGCGTTCATAAGATTGCCTCGGACCTGATAAAAATAAAGGCCACCGTTTCGGGTGGCCTTATTCATTTGAGGCGCTCTAAATAAAAACCGTTTAGTTCACCCCATGTAATTCAACATCAAAGACCAGGGTAGCATTAGGTGGAATAACACCACCAGCGCCACGTGCGCCATAGCCCATCTCTGCAGGGATGATCAGCGTGCGTTTGCCGCCAATCTTCATGCCGGCAACACCTTCGTCCCAACCCTTGATGACATGTCCAGCGCCCAAGGGGAAGCTAAAGAGCTGGCCGCGGTCCAAAGAGCTATCAAACTTCTGACCTTTATTGTCTGGTGCATTCTCATCAAACAGCCAGCCGGTGTAGTGGACATCGACTTCTTTGCCTGCGGTTGCTGCTGTACCGTCACCTACAACGGTATCGATTTTCTTAAGTTCACTCACAATATTTTCCTCTTCAACTGAAATTGATTGGCTAGTATATTCTGAGCTCTGATTCATGTCCTATCGAGCTCAAATTACCCATGACTAATTATTGGCCAAGTTCCGCATATCAGACCTTAAAAATTGGTCCCGACAATCAATTACTGGCCACTGATGATTTTTTGCGCACTTACCTGCTAAGACCAGAGTTAAATTTAGTGCCCGAGTCCTGTGACGCTGAAAAAGCCTTGCATCAGAAATTGACAAACAATCCCCGCGCTGATATTCCTGTTGGAGAAATTGCTGCGATGGCGGATGAAGATATTCAGGCGAACTACCAAGTTTGGTTACGTTACCGCAGTAAGTTATTAACTGCTAGCTCTCTAGAAAATTTCTACATGAGTTTGTTTGACGGTGAGGGTGTCGATGTACCACCTCTATTCATTTCTCAGTTGGCGCAAATCTTTATTCGTCACATATTGGGGGATGACCCACATCCCTTGGATGTGCGGATGGGGGAGTTATTTTTCAGAACCCAGAAAATCAGTGTTCTCGATGATGGTGTGGTAATGGGCGCAGACGATGAAGTTGTTTCACGTAATGCACAGGCAGGCGAGACAGGCAACATCATGGATTTACTCAAAGGCAAATCCATGAGTATGCGATCCATCGATTTAGATGTGCTGCACGAAGAGAATGCAGATATCTATTGGGCAAGAGATGAAGACCATGACTTAGCGGTACAGCTCAACGTTGGTCAGTCACCCATCAATCACTTTTGCCGTATCTTAGAAAAATGGATTGATCATTTCTTGGGTGTAAAAGTGCGAATCACACCAATGCAGCAGATTACCGATACCAAATGGTCATGGCATGTCGGCTTAGATGCGGCTGCTACGGAGATTCTGAACAAGCTATACAACGAAGAGGCGCTTGAGACTGAGGAGTTGGCCAATATCATTTGTCTTTTCCGCTTGGACTTTATTGATACTGCTGCCGTGCCCAGGGCGCTTGAAGGCAAACCGGTATATCTGGGAATAGCTATAAATGATGAAAAGCAATTAAAGCTAAAACCCCAAAACCTTTTATTTAATTTGCCACTAGCTAAAACTTCCTAGCTTACTGATTCCAGGTTTTATTTTTTCGGTGATGGGTGCTGAGCCAAATCAGCGCGCCTCCAGTAATGATGACGGGAAAGATTGAGCCTAAATTTAATATGGTCCAACCTTGGGTGGTGACCAGAGCGCCCGAACCAAATGAACTGAAGGCCATGGTGCCAAAGACAAAGAAGTTGATGGCCGCCTGTGCTTTATCGCGCTCCTCTGGTTTATAAGCGGTCATTGCTAAAGATGTGGACCCAGTAAATAAAAAGTTCCAACCAACGCCCAGCAAGAACAGTGCGATGACAAATTGTTGCAAGTCAGTGCCTGTTAATGCGATCGCAATGCAAATGCAATTGAGCGCTACACCAACCCCCATAATTTTGAGAGCACCAAAGCGTTGAATCAGTGAGCCAGTAAAAAATCCAGGAGCAAACATGCCAATGACATGCCACTCTAATACTAAGGCTGTATCGGAAAATGGTAGCCCACAGATTTGCATGGCTAGTGGTGTCCCGGCCATGAGTAAGTTCATCACACCATAGCCAAGCGATGCGCCAATTACTGCCACCATAAACACTGGTTGTCTCAATATTGTTTTGAGATTCCTACCCGCTCCTAATGCATGTTCAGTTTTAAATTCGGCAGGAAAGTGAATGCATTGCATCACGATGATGCCAATGATCGCAGCAATCGAGAGTGTGAGATAAGCCCCCAGAAAGGCTGTTTCAAATAGATTCTTTGTCCAGGAGGCAAGGTTAGGACCTACCACCGCCCCCAGAATGCCACCCGCGAGAACCCAAGAGACTGCCTTGTCCCTTTGGGAGGCAATAGTTAACTCTGCAGCAGCAAAGCGATAGAGCTGGCCATTAGCGCTGTAGTAGCCTGCAATGAAGGTGCCACATACCAAGAGCCAAAAGTTCCTGGTAGATGCCGCATAGGCGCACAGAAGGGCGGAGAATACGGCAACCAACAGCCCCAACTGGAATGAGATCTTGCGTCCGAAGTAGTTTTGGGTCTTGGCAACAATGGAGGTGGAAACAGCGCCCCCAACCACATAGCCCATGACGGGCAGGGTGGCCATCCAAGAGGCAGGACTCAGGCTGAAGCCAACCAAACCATTAATAGCAATAAAGGTAACGTTATTGGTAAGAAATAGCCCTTGGCAAATGATCAGTAGTACAAGGTTTTTATTGAGTAGCGGGTGCTTGTTAGTCATGGATTGCAGTTTACGGTGAATTTGCCATGAAGATCGTGTTGGTGGATTCCCTTAAATTGGGCAACTTGAACCGCTTTAGGGCTTAAATCAGGCAGTTTTGACAATGTCGATGATTTAAAATAGAAGGCTCACCCCACTAACGTGCCCATTGAATCTGGTGAACGGAATAGGAGGGTGACAAGGTCTGAACCGGGCCCTGTAAATTTACCAAAATCGAGGAAATACTAATGGCTTCAGAGAAATCAAAGATCATTTACACGCTGACAGATGAGGCGCCCCTTTTGGCGACCTGTGCATTTCTGCCAGTGATTCGTGCCTTTACAGCGCCAGCTGGAGTTGAGATTGTGACAAGCGACATTTCTGTTGCCGGGCGAATCTTGGCTGAATTTACGGAATTTTTGACTGCAGAGCAAAAAGTCCCTGATAACTTGGCTGAATTAGGGCGAATGACTTTGCTGCCGGACACCAACATCATTAAGTTGCCAAATATCAGCGCCTCAGTTCCCCAATTACTGTCTGCTATCAAAGAATTGCAAGCAAAGGGCTACAAGATTCCGAATTTCCCAGATGATCCTAAAGATGATGCTGAGAAAGCGATTCGCACTCGTTATTCCAAGTGCTTAGGCAGTGCAGTGAACCCAGTATTGCGCGAAGGTAACTCCGATCGCCGTGCGCCTCCTGCTGTCAAGCGTTACGCGCGCAAGAACCCTCACTCTATGGGTGAGTGGAGTCAAGCTTCCCGTACTCACGTTTCGCATATGCATGGCGGCGACTTCTACGCAGGTGAGAAGTCAATCACTTTGGATAAAGCATGTGATGTGAAGATGGACTTGGTTACCAAGAGTGGCAAAACCATTGTGTTTAAACCAAAGACTTCTTTGTTGGCTGGCGAAATTATCGACAGCATGTACATGAGTAAGAAAGCGCTTTGCGAGTTCTATGAAAAAGAAATCGAAGACGCCTACAAATCCGGCATGATGCTTTCATTGCACGTGAAGGCAACCATGATGAAGGTGTCGCACCCAATCGTATTTGGTCATGCGGTCAAGATTTTTTACAAAGACGCATTTGAAAAGCATGCTAAGTTGTTTGAAGAGCTAGGCGTTAATGCCAACAATGGTATGAGCAGCTTGTATGACAAGATTAAAACTTTGCCAGAATCTAAGCGTGAAGAAATCATTCAAGATCTGCACGCATGCCACGAGCACCGTCCAGCATTGGCGATGGTCGATTCAGCAAAAGGTATTACCAACTTACATTCTCCAAGCGATGTGATCGTGGATGCATCCATGCCCGCCATGATTCGTGTTGGCGGCAAGATGTGGGGCGCCGATGGACGTTTGCATGACACCAAAGCAGTGATCCCAGAAAGTACCTTTGCGCGTATTTATCAAGAGATCATCAATTTCTGTAAAACCCACGGTAACTTTGATCCAACCACCATGGGGACTGTGCCAAACGTGGGCTTGATGGCTCAACAAGCTGAAGAGTATGGTTCACACGACAAGACTTTTGAAATTCCAGAAGCTGGCGTGGCACGCATTGTTACTGACGATGGCACTGTGTTGCTCGAGCAGAATGTTGAAGAGGGTGATATCTGGCGTATGTGCCAAGCAAAAGATGCACCGATTCGTGATTGGGTCAAATTGGCCGTCAATCGTGCACGCCTCTCTAATACTCCTGCAGTGTTCTGGTTGGATGAGTACCGTCCACACGAAGCTGAGTTGATTAAGAAGGTAAATACCTATCTGAAAGATTATGACCTTAAGGGTGTCGATATTCAGATCATGTCTCAGACTCGTGCAATGCGCTACACCTTAGAGCGTGTCATACGCGGTAAGGACACTATCTCTGTAACCGGCAACATCTTGCGTGATTACCTCACCGACTTGTTCCCCATTATGGAATTAGGTACTAGCGCGAAGATGTTGTCGATTGTTCCATTGATGGCTGGCGGCGGGCTCTTTGAGACTGGTGCTGGTGGTTCTGCTCCTAAGCACGTTCAACAGTTGGTTGAAGAGAACCATTTGCGTTGGGATTCACTTGGTGAGTTCTTGGCTTTGGCGGTATCGCTTGAGGATATCGGTGACAAGACCGGCAACGCTAAAGTGAAAATTTTGGCGCGCACTTTGGATGAAGCTACTGGCAAATTGTTGGATAACAATAAGTCACCTTCTCCACGCACTGGTGAGTTGGACAACCGCGGTAGCCAGTTCTATTTGGCAATGTATTGGGCTGAGGCTTTGGCTGCTCAAACAGACGACAAAGAACTGCAAGCCTACTTCGCCCCTCTCGCTAAATCCTTGCTTGAGAATGAGCAAAAGATTGCTGCTGAGATGAAGGCAGTTCAAGGTAAACCAGCTGATATTGGCGGTTACTTTATGGCTGATACGGCAAAGTGTGAAGCGGTAATGCGTCCAAGCGCTACATTCAACGCAGTATTGAAGGCGGCTACAGCCTAAACAGCCAAAGTTCCTTAAACCAAAAAAGGCAAGCCGTAAGGTTTGCCTTTTTTATTGCCACAAAGGCCTCTAATTTGGGCTTCTGCAATAAATCCATAAGCGTAGGAGAATGAGTCTTGTTTTGGATTTCTTTGAGAAAAAGGCTAAAGGTATCCCCATGCGCTTTATAGACAACACCATTTTGCCAAGTGATATCACCCCCAAAGGCGTCTTTGAGGGTCGTCGTGAATTGATTAAAGCGGCTGCAGCCGGCAGCTTTGGTCTAGCATTAGCACCTTGGTTCTCTCGTGAGGCATTGGCTTCAAATCCAGAGAAGCTTGCTGCCACTTTAAATCCCGCATATGCAGTGAAGGATGAGTTGAGTGGTTATAAGAACGTCACCACTTACAACAACTTTTATGAATTCGGAACGGATAAGACCGATCCCTTTGCCAATGCTGGTACTTTACAAACGAGGCCATGGACGATTTCCATTGAAGGTTTGGTCAAAAAACCAGTGACCTTGGATATTGATGCCTTGTTAAAGCTGGCTCCCATGGAAGAACGCGTTTACAGAATGCGTTGTGTAGAAGGTTGGTCGATGGTGATTCCTTGGGATGGCTATTCTTTATCGAAATTATTGAGCAAGGTCGAACCACTGGGATCTGCCAAGTATGTTGAGTTCATTTCCTTAGCAGACCGCAAGCAAATGCCGGGCGTCAAAAGCAATATTCTGGATTGGCCATACAAGGAAGGCTTGCGCTTAGACGAGGCCATGAACCCATTAACGCTGCTGACTTTTGGTTTGTATGGCGAGGCCTTACCAAAACAAAATGGCGCGCCCGTACGCATCGTAGTGCCTTGGAAGTATGGCTTTAAGAGTGCGAAGTCGATTGTGAAAATTCGCCTTACCGAAGAGATGCCCAAGACTAGCTGGAGTCAGTTTGATGCTCGTGAGTATGGTTTTTATTCCAACGTAAATCCATTGGTTGATCATCCTCGCTGGAGTCAGGCGACCGAGCGTCGCATCGCAGAAAACAAGGGCGTATTTGCACCAAAGATCAAAACAGAAATGTTTAATGGGTATGGCGATCTAGTTGCTAGCATGTACTCGGGTATGGATCTCAAGAAATTCTATTAAGCGCTATCTGATGAAGGTGGTGATTTTTCTCCTCGCACTATTGCCGCTAGACCGCTTAGTTTGGTTGGGGTTTACCGATGGCCTTGGCGCTAATCCTGTCGAGTTCATCACCAGATCTACGGGGACATGGGCTTTAGTCATGCTATGCCTTACTTTGGTAATGACGCCATTACGTTTGCTAACGGGCTCCCTGTTCTGGATCAAAATTCGCAGAATGCTGGGGCTGTTTAGTTTCTTTTACGCAGCAATCCATTTTCTCATTTGGATTTGGTTAGATCAAAACTTTGACTTAGCGGCGATGGTTAAAGATGTGATTAAGAGACCATATATCACCATGGGCTTTCTGAGTCTGCTCATGATGACCCCGCTTGCCATGACCTCCAATCATTGGATGCAAAAAAAGTTGGGGAGGCGCTGGGCCCAATTACATCGCTTGATTTATGTCATAGCATGCAGCGTGATACTGCATTACTGGTGGCATAAGGCCGGTAAGAACGACCTAGATACGGTATCGATATATGCCACAGTAGTCGTTTTGCTCTTGTGCTGTAGGATTCCTGTTACTAGAAACAAACTCAGTTTCAAATAAGGTCAGATGAAAATCCCATACTCAAAATTGGCAATCTCACTATTCGTTGTTAGCACCTTCCTGATGCAGGCCAAGGCTTATAGTCAAACTGCAGTAGCTCCAACACCAGTAAAGACCATTGCCTCGCTGGATGTACCGCGTTACCTGGGGACTTGGTATGAGATTGCCAAATTTCCGAACTGGTTTCAAAAAAAGTGCGTCGGCAATACCAAGGCAGTCTATGCACTCAAGGCAGATGGCAATTTGCAAGTACTCAATAGCTGCAAGACTGCTAATGGCGACACCTCCTCAGCTGAGGGGGCTGCAAAACAGATTGGAGCCAAAGACTCTCCCAAGTTAGAGGTGCGCTTTGCACCGGAGTGGCTGTCGTTTCTGCCGCTGGTTTGGGGTGACTACTGGGTGATTGACTTGGATGCTCAATATCAAGTCGCCGCAGTCAGTGATCCTAAGCGCGACTATCTCTGGATATTGTCTAGAACACCGCAGATGGATCCCAGGGTGTATGAGGACTTACTCATGCGTCTACAGCAGCAACAATTTGATGTGCGCAAGTTAGAAAAAACGTCGCACAATTAATTCACCATTAAATCAACATCATCAGCATGAATCTTTTTACTTTGCCGCCTGGAATGGAGATCTTCGAGAGAGGTTGGCTGTCCGCAAACAATATTTTTTTGTATGGCGATGGTGGTGAAGGTGATGTCTCATTGGTAGATACAGGTTATTGCGCTCATCAAAATCTGACCTTGAATTTGGTGAAAAATGCTTTACTAAAGCATGGCCTGCCAACACTAAACAAGATCATCAATACCCATCTGCATTCAGATCATTGTGGCGGAAATGCTGCCTTATCTAAGGCCTATCATTCTGATATTTACATTCCGAGCGCAGAAGATATCGCGGTGCAGACTTGGAACGAGGATTTATTAAGCTACCGCAATCTAGGACAAGACTGCCCACGTTTTTCACATAAGCATCTCTTAATTCCTGGACAAGAAATTTCCTTGGGGCTGTATGTTTGGCAGATCTTGGCTGCACCAGGGCATGACCCACACTCCGTCATGCTGTATCAGGCCGATCATCGGATCTTGATCTCGGCCGATGCTTTATGGGAAGAGGGCTTTGGGGTGGTGTTTCCTGAGTTATGGGGTAAGAGTGGCTTTGAAGAGGTGGCGCAAACATTGGATTTGATTGAAGGCTTGCAGATTGACTTGGTGATCCCCGGACACGGCCATCCTTTTACTGATGTTGCTAAAGCCTTAGGTGTGGCGCGCTCACGGTTGGATTACCTAGCTTCAGATGGCGATCGTAATGCCCGCCATGGCGCCAAAGTGCTACTGAAATACAAGCTACTAGAATGGCGTAGCATGGAGATAGACAAAGTTATTCAATGGATTTCTGCTACGCCTGCAATGCTTGCTGCCGCTCAGCAGCTCAATATGGAAATGGACGAGTTTGTGAAGTGGTTGCCACAAGCTCTTGTCAAATCGGATGCCGCCAAACTGGAAGGTGAGTGCTTGGTCAATGTCGATTAAGATTTGGCATTCAGAATAACAATCATCTTAAGAAAAAAATTCAATTGAAGGAATCATGATGGAACACACTGTTTTAGTAACTGGTGCTACGGCTGGCTTTGGTGAAGCAACTGCACGTCGCTTTCTGGCTCATGGCCATAAAGTCATTGCTTTAGGACGCAGAACTGAACGCCTAGAGGCTTTAAAGGCATCACTCCCTGCGGAGCAACAGAAAAAATTACTAACCTTGGCAGTAGATGTCTGCGATAGCGCCAAGGTCGACCAATTAGCGGCCACCTTGCCTGCAGAGTTTGCTAACGTTACTGTTCTGGTAAATAACGCTGGGCTTGCCTTAGGTCTTGAGCCGGCACATAAAGCAGTTCTGACAGACTGGGATCGCATGATCGATACCAATATCAAAGGGCTTGTGCATATGACCCGCGCCATTTTGCCCGGTATGGTTGAGCGTAAACGTGGCCACGTGATTAACCTGGGTTCTGTTGCAGCCAATTACCCCTATCCAGGTGGCAATGTATATGGCGGCACTAAGGCTTTTGTAAAACAATTTAGCTTGAACTTGCGTGCAGATTTAATTGGCACGCCAGTGCGAGTCACTTGTGTCGAGCCAGGAATGTGTGCTGGCACAGAGTTTTCGAATGTGCGCTTTAAGGGCGATGATAGTAAAGCGGAGAGTGTTTACAACGGCGTGCAGGCTTTGAGTGCTGATGATATTGCTGAGACTATTTTTTGGTCTGCCACTTTACCAAGTCATATGAACATCAATGTGTTGGAGGTGATGCCGGTGCAACAGGCGAGCGGACCTTTACAGATTCATCGGGGCGAGTTTAAGTAGACTCAGGCTTCCATTTGTAAAACTTGGGATATTGGCGCATCACTACCGGGCCATCAAAGTCCCAAGATTTACATTGCCCTAAATAGCGTGGCGGTTTATTTTCATCGGCGTCAAATAGTGCGCCCGGAATCGATTGATAAGCCGCGGTGCCAATGCTGGCCAGCACTTCACGTAAGTGGGTGCAGCCCTTAATGCCACCAAGGTGGGCATCCACTACTTTGCGCCAGCCTTTGCCTAGTTTGGCACCTATCAGAGCATCCATCGGCGGTATCACTTCTGGACATTCTGGGTGTGGGTGGCTATCCATTGCCACTTCGATGGCTTTAATCTCTAACTCGGTATTTAAGGTCAAACGTATCCACATATCGTGCAGCGCTTCTCCCGGAGCCCAGGTTCTGCTGCCAGTTGTGAAGGGGTGTGACTTAACATCTTTGAGATGCGCCTCAATATCCCATAGTCCATCTTCTCGAGCATATCCTGAGAAGGTGATTTCACGAGTGTGAAGCGGAGTGCGGGTTACTGGACTTGAAAGCATGGCGCTAGTTTAAATCATTCAAAACGCTGTAGTATGCTCACCAAGATATATGGCAAAACCACTTTCCTTAGAAAAAATTCTCTTTAGCCAAGGCTTTGGCACTCGGCGCTATTGTAGTGATTTGGTGTATGCCGAGTTAGTCAGCATCAAGGGCGTCTTATGCGAGGACCCGGAAGAGCGCATTTCGACTGAGGGCTTGGTACTCAATGTCGAAGGGAAAGATTGGGAGTTTCATGAAAAGGCGTATATCGCCTTTAATAAACCAGCCAACTATGAGTGCTCTCATAAAACCACACATCATCCCAGTGTCTACAGTTTATTGCCGCGGCCATTTGTAGAGCGTGGCTTGCAGTGTGTGGGGCGCTTGGATTACGACACTACTGGTTTATTGTTAATTTCTGATGATGGGCAGTTCATTCATAAGATGACGACGCCCAAGAAAAACATCGGCAAGGTTTATGAAATTACCACTCCAGAGCCTATTACACAAAAGCAAATCGATCATCTTTTAAAGGGGGTGGTATTGGATGATGATCCTAGGCCTTGTCTTGCAACTGCATGTAAACAACTCGGTGAAAACACTTTGGCAATGACGATTGTTGAGGGCCGCTATCACCAAGTGAAACGTATGATGGCTGCGGTGGGTAATCACGTGGATACATTGCATCGCACTGAGATAGGCCAATATGTCATGCCTACCGATCTAGCAGAAGGTGAGTGGCGTTGGCTCTACTCGGCGGACTTACAGAAGTTATCTAAGAGCGTGGATGCTGAGCGTGCCTAAGCTACTGCCAGAAGATATGGATTTTCAGGGCTTGCTTCCAGCTTGGAAGTTGAGTGCAGATGCAAAAACCTTATCTCAGGAATTTATATTCGCAGACTTCAAATGCGCCTTTGAATTCATGACGCTAGTAGCGCGATATGCAGAAGAGATTGATCACCATCCCGATTGGTCAAACTCTTGGAATAGGGTGAGCGTGCGCTTAACCACTCACTCAAAAAAGGGACTTACAGAACTGGATTTCGCGATGGCTAAGGTCATGGATCAGTTTGCCCTACAGCTTAAAACTAAAACCGAAGATTAATGCTCTTCTTCGTCACCTTCTTCTGAGTTCATACTCATCAAGATGGTAGCTAAAAGACCATAGACCACTTCAGTGGCAATCATGCCATCTTCATCCAGCTCATCAATCAGATCGTTTAAGCAATCTTCTGTTGGCTCATTCAAGAGGGTCATTGCACACTCACACCCGTAGTCGAAATCTTCGTCGTTTTGGGTTTGATTTTCGTCAGTCATATTTATCCTTGGTTGAACCCTCAGAATAGCAAATAAAAAGGAGTTTTAGGGAGGTGTTTTGGCTCTGCTCGCAGATAGTAACTTGGAGTATGCTTTCTCTCCATCTGCCTTTTCTACCTAGGAAAATATGAAACGTCGAGAATTTCTTGGGGCTTCCATTGCCCTTTCTTTGCCTTTTTCCGTTCGGGCCGACGCTTATCCAAGTAAGCCGATTCGTTATATCGTCCCAGTTGCTGCGGGTGGCGGGAACGATATGATTGCCCGCGTAGTGACCGAGCGCTGGGGGCGTGTAATTGGCCAGACCTTTGTAGTCGAGAATCAAAGTGGCGGCGGCGGTGTGATTGCCTCTCAAACAACCATGCGTGCTGTACCGGATGGTTACACCTTGATGCAGGGCTACGTTGCCACCCATGGCACCAATCCTGCAACACGTAAAGTACCTTACGACCCCATTAAAGATTTCACCCCGATTGGCATGATTGGCGCGACGCCTAATGTATTGATCGTGAATAGCCAGGTTCCCGTCAAAAATATGAAGGAGTTTATTGACTACGCCCGCAAGAACCCAGGCAAGCTGAGTTATGGCACTGCAGGACAGGGCTCCTTAACCCATATGACGATGGAGTTATTTAAACAAGAGACAGGTCTTTATATTTTGCACGTGCCTTATCGGGGTATTGCGCCGGCTTTCAATGACTTGCTGGGTGGACAAACCCAAACCATGTTCCCGGGCCTAGCAGCAGCCTTGCAATATATTCAATCGGGTAGGGTGCGCGCCTTAGCAGTGACCGGACCTAAGCGGAGTGCCGTCTTAAAAGATGTGCCAACGATGGAAGAGTTAGGCTTTAAAGGCTTTGATGCGATGCAATGGTATGGGACTGTAGGTCCCGCAGGCATCCCGGTAGAGATTGTCAAACGCCTCAATGAGACACAAGTTGCTACACTCAAATTACCCGAGATGCGTGAGAAGCTAGCGATTGAAGCAGTAGAGCCAATGCCAATGTCTCCCGAGCAATTTGGACAATTTATTAAAAACGAAACTCAGCGATGGACTGCCTTGGCAAAAGTTCGCAATATTCAACTGGAAGAATAAGGAATGTCTCAGAAATTACGTGTAGGAATATTAGAAGGCGATGACATTGGTCATGAGATTGTGCCGGTGGCAGTTGAGGTGGCTAAGGCTGCTGCGAAGTTACACCAAGTCGATATTGAATGGATCCCGCTTCCCATTGGGCGAAGGGCGCTTGATACCCATGGCCACACCCTTCCTCTAGAAACATTGGAAACCTTACATACCTTGGATGGTTGGATCTTAGGCCCCATTGGTCATCGGGCTTATCCAAAGGAGGCGAACGCAATCAATCCCCATCCTATTTTGCGTAAACAATTTAATTTGTTTGCCAATGTCAGACCCACTCGATCCTATCCTGATATTGGCTGCATTCGGGATGACATTGATTTGGTGATCGTTCGTGAAAACAATGAGGGTTTTCAGCCAGATCGCAATATGTTGGTCGGTAGTGGAGAGTTTCGCCCTAGCGATGAAATGACCTTATCCGTTCGCGTTATTACAAGAACAGGAAGCCGTCGCGTAGCGCAGGCTGCTTTTGAATTAGCGCGCCAACGTCGCAAACACCTAACTTACGTCCATAAAGACACCGTCTTCAAATTAGGTTGTGGCATGTTTGTGGAAGAGTGCAAAAAGCTTGCAGCCCAATATCCTGATGTGCGGGTGGATGATGTGATCGTAGACACCTTCGCAATGCGCTTAATTCGTGATCCTCAAAACTTTGATGTGGTGGTAACGACCAATATGTTTGGCGATATTTTGTCCGATGAGGCTGCTGGTTTAGTGGGTGGCTTGGGAATGGCGCCTGGCCTATGTATTGGAGATGGTGATGTTGTGATGGCTCAGGCAACCCATGGATCAGCCCCCGATATTGCTGGCAAAGGGATTGCCAATCCGTATTCCATGATTGAGTCGACGCGCATGCTGTTTGAGTGGCTTGGTCATAGTCGCGGCATTCCTGGGGCAGTAGCAATGGCCAAGTCTATGTCCGAGGCGACTACTGTGGCTCTTGCTAATCCAGACGCAAGGACTGGAGACATTAATGGCAAAGGTAATACTGCTTCGATGGCTAAGGCAGTGCTGGAAGCTTTGAAGTGATGTAAATTGAGCTTGATGAAGTGATGTGCTGATAAAAATATAAAAGATGGAGACAATATGAGCAACAGCAATAATCATGATGACGGTAAGGATGATCAGCGCCGCCAGTTATTAACTTGGCTTGCAGCCAGCCCTTTATTGGCACTGGCAGGAAATCAAAATGCTTTTGCAGATGATGCAAAAGAGCTCGTCAGAAATTTTACGAAGCGTCCCGACCCTATGATTTGGGCGCCAAATACGCCTTTGGATTTGATCTCTAACCCTAAAGATGCGATTAATGTATTTGATTTTGAGCCGGTAGCCTTTACTAAAGTTCCCCGCGCGCATTTTGCCTACATGGCTTCAGGGATTGATGATGAGGTGACATTGCGAGCGAATCGCAGCTCATTCTTAAAATATCAACTGCGCCCACGTCGCCTGCGTGATGTCAGTCAAGTGGATACTTCAATTACTCTATTTGGCAGTAAGTGGAAATCCCCCATCATCATCGCTCCAACCGGTGGTAACAAAGCCTATGACCCTGGAGGCGAGATTACTGTGGCAAAAGCGGCAAGAGCAGGTGGGTTTTTAAATATTCTTTCTAATGCGGGTGGCTCAACTATTGAAGATGTCATTGCTGCACGCCAAGGAGAGGTTTGGTTTCAGTTGTATGCCACTTCAAGTCCTGAAGTTGCCAAGCAAGTCATTCGACGCGTAGAAAAAGCGGGCGCCCCTGTTTTAGAAATTACAGTCGATCGTAATGGTGGCAGAAATCAAGAAACCTTCGCGCGCCTCAAAAAGTTAGACCCGCGCAATTGCGTAGGTTGCCATACACATGGTTTTGGAAGTGCTCAGGAACGCCCCAATTACGACGGTATCGATATGACGGGTGTAAAGCTATCTTCATCGAATATGACTTGGGAGTTCATTAAACAGGTGCGCGATACCACCAAGATGAAAATCATCATTAAGGGAATTCTGACAGAGGAAGATGCACAGCTTTGTCTGGATTACGGTGTTGATGGAATTCATGTATCAAATCACGGTGGTCGCAGTGAGGATGGCGGGCGCGGTGCAATTGAATGTTTGCCTGAAGTTGTGAGGGTGACTAAAGGAAAAGTGCCCATTCTCTTTGATAGTGGTGTGCGCAGAGGCAGCGATGTCTTTAAGGCGATGGCATTAGGCGCAAACGCTGTTTGTGTGGGTCGGCCCTACCTTTGGGGATTGGGCGCATTTGGCCAACCTGGGGTTGAGCGGGTCATGGAGATATTGCAAACCGAATTTAAGTCCACCATGCAACAAATGGGCGCTGCCAATATTGCCGCGATTAACGCTGCCATGATTTATAAAGAAGGCGGCTTTTCTTAATCCATTGGTTGCATTGATGTTCATCCGGATAAAGCCACCTACGGGTGGTTTTATCGTATTGAGGGTTTCTACTAGGTCGCCTATTTGCTCCTGAATTTATTCATAGAATGATTTATAGTCATTTGAATAAATATAAAAATTTAGCAAGCAAAAGCATTCAAGGAGACAGCAATGCAATTAACCATTAATGGGGAAGTCCACAATATCGATGTGGAACCCAATATGCCTTTGTTATGGGCAATTCGGGAAGTGGTTGGACTCACTGGTACTAAGTATGGTTGTGGGGTTGCTCAGTGTGGCGCCTGTACTGTCTATATGAATGGCGAACCTGTCCGCTCCTGTTCGATTCCAGTTTCAGCGGTAGGTGGCATGAAGATCACCACAGTCGAGGCGCTCTCTAAAGATAATTCTCATCCAGTGCAAAAAGCATGGATTGCTTTAGATGTGCCACAGTGTGGCTACTGTCAGTCGGGCCAAGTAATGGCCGCAGCAGCGCTACTCAAAAGAATTCCGAAGCCAAGCGATGCCGATATTGACAATGCCATGACCAATGTTTGTCGTTGTGGCACTTATCAAAAAGTGCGCGATGGCATTCATGTGGCGTCTGGGCAGAAAAAGCTAGAGGATGTCCTCGCGCAATACGATGCCTCAACTAAGACACGTGGATAAGGGGCGCGAGATGACTAAAAACACAGAAAATACCAATATGTTGGCAAGTGCTTCCCGTCGTGACTTCATCATTAAGGGATCTCTTGCTGGTGGTGGCTTGATGCTTGGACTTGGTGCTTTACCTGACCTGGCACTGGCGCAATCAAACAGCAAGTACGACCAAAATACCCCAATGAGGGCGGGCGATCCTGAGGTGAATGCTTGGGTCTCCATTAAGCCTGACGATACTGTGGTGATCAGAATTGCCCGCTCAGAAATGGGTCAAGGTACCCGCACAGGTTTGGCACAAATGGTTGCAGAAGAATTGGAGTGCAACTGGAAGAAAGTCACGACAGAGTCTCCAACACCAGGGCAAAGTTTGGCACGTAAACGGGCTTGGGGAGAGCATGGCACTGGTGGTAGCCGTGGCATACGTATCTCTGAGGATTACGTGCGTCGCGGCGCTGCTGCTGCGCGCATTATGCTAGTACAGGCAGCAGCAGATACTTGGAATGTTCCTGTTAACGAATTAAAAGTCGACAAGGGCGTCATCACCCACGTGCCGACAGGTCGCAAAACGACTTATGGAAAAGTGGCTGAGCGTGCCTCAACCTTGACACCTCCCGATCCAAAGTCGATCACCTTAAAAGACCCAAGAACGTGGAAGGTTGCTGGTCAGCCATATGCACGGATTGATACCGCGAATAAGGTAAATGGCACAAAAGTCTTTGGACTGGATTTACAACTGCCAGGAATGCTCTGTGCCTCTGTCAAATCCTGCCCAGTATTCGGTGGCAAGTTGCTTAGTTATGACGAAGCCAAAGTAAAGAACTTACGGGGTGTCAAAGGAGTTGTCAGAATTAATGACAGCACAGTCGCGGTAGTGGCTGACACTTGGTGGCGCGCCAATACTGCATTGAATGCTTTGCCGATTGTGTGGGATGAAGGTGCGGGTGCGAATACCTCCTCATCTGACATTAATAAGGCCTTGCGTGACGGACTAGATGAGCAAGGGGATTTTTGGCAACGCAAGGAAGGTGATGCTGTAGGTGCCATTGCATCCTCCAATAAAAAAGTAGAAGCCATTTATTTCACGCCATATCGTGCTCACGTCAATATGGAGCCCATGAATGCCACTGTCAAAATTACTGGCGATCGTGTCGAAGCTTGGGTGCCAACACAAAATGGTGAGGGCTCTCATGCAGCATTATCAGAAGCAACCGGTATCCCATTAGATAAGTGCGAAGTGTATAAGTTGGATTCTGGTACTGGCTTAGGGCGTCGTGGGTCCACTCAGGATTTTGTGAGCTATGCAGCTAAGGTGGCGCAAAAATATCCCGGCGTGCCAGTGAAGGTGATCTGGAGTCGGGAAGAAGATATGACGCACGACTACTATCATCCGATCGCCATGGCCAAGATGACGGCCGGCTTAGATGCGGCTGGTAACTTGACCGGTATGCATATTAAGGTGGCTGGTCAATCCATCAATGCCACGCTTGCACCAATGGCAATTAAAGATGGTAAAGATGAGCGCCAGCTACAAGGTTTTTATGAGAAGGGTCCTGATGCGCAATTGGGTTATCAGTTCCCAACCTTATTGACCGAGTATGTGATGAAAAACTCGCATGTGCCAGTAGGCCCATGGCGCGGTGTCAATACAAATCAAAATGGCATCTTCATGGAATGTTTTATGGATGAGTGCGCTAAGGCAGCTAATAAAGATCCATTGCAATTCCGCCAAGTCTTAATGCAAAACCATCCCAAGCATCTCGGCGTTTTAAATGCTGCTGCTAAGACAGGTAATTGGGGTAAGCCTACGGCACCTGGGGTGCATCGTGGTATTGCTCAGTTCATGGGGTATGCGAGCTACTCAGCTGCAGTTGCTGAAGTCTCCGTGAAGGGTAATATCGTCACGATTGAGCGCTTGGTATTTGCTTTGAATTGTGGGCACGTTGTGAATCCATATTTGACTCGCGAACAGATCGAAGGCTCGGTAGTGATGGCGCTAGGGGCAATCTTTAATCCAGAGATAACGGTAGAGAATGGCCGTATCAAGCAGCAGAATTTGGATTCTTATCCCTTGCTCAAGCTGTCTTCAACTCCTCGCGTTGAAGTAGTCCTTGTGCCTACCTATGACTTCTGGGGTGGAGTGGGTGAGCCCACGATTTGCGTAGTTGGTCCCGCTGTAGCAAATGCCATTTCCGCTGCAATCGGCAGACCGGTTCGAAACTTCCCGCTGTATAAAGAGAACCTCAGTTTGGCATGATGAACAGCTAGAGCAGTATTACTAAATGCAAGGCCGCCTTCGGGCGGTTTTTCATTTGTAAGTTCTCGATCTAAAACTATTTCACAAGACACGCAATATCATTAGAAATATAAAAGTGGTAAGCTATTAGTTCACTACAGGGCTTATGCATGGACAGTGTTTTAATTTTTGTTTCTGAAATTCAGTATTCTTGGCTAGTCGTCTGCCTTGTTCTGTTTGTACTCTTTGAATTCTTGTACAGACTGGTACGTAGAATTTTGTATGAATTCAAATACCTCAGAAAGCGTTACTCAGAAGAGCAAAGAAAAATGTTCTCCTTGTACATCATTGGCTTGGGCTTTTTAGTATCCCTACCTTTTTATAGTGCCAAATATCTCCGCATTCTGAATGCGCTAAATGATTTAATTCGTCTTTAAGAAAGCTTCAATGGCATTTGCAAGTGCCAGAATTCTCTTGGCATCCTGAATATGCAATTCTTCAACCAGTTTGCCATTGAGCACCGCAATACCAGCGCCCGAACTGATAGCGGCCTCATAAGCCGTAATTCTTTGCCGAGCCTCATCGATTTCCTCTAGTGAGGGTCCGAAGATTTGATTGGCAAGCGCAATCTGACTTGGATGAATTAATGTTTTCCCATCAAAGCCCATATCTCTCCCCTGAATACAAGACTGCCTCAGGCCGTCTTCATCATCTAGTGATAAATGGACCCCATCTAGCACGCACAGCTGGTGTGCTCTCGCTGCCAATACCGAGAGCGAGAGTGCGGTCTGGGTTTCCACTCTGCTTGGCGTGTGTCGCGCGTGCAGATCTTTGACTAGATCCGAAGTGCCCAAGACCAAGGCTTCTAGCATGGGGTGGGAACTGGCAATTTCTGGAAGCTTAAGGATAGCCAGTGGCGTTTCAATCATGGCCCAGATCTTCATAGTGCTTGCTGGGTTGAATTGCTTTAATCGGCTTGCCACTTCCCATATCTGAGAAGCTGATTCCACTTTAGGCAACAAGATGGCATCAGCCTTGGTGTCGGCAAAAGCCTTTAAGTCATCTAAACCCCATTGGGTATTTAAGCCGTTAATACGGACGACTGCCTCACGATGACCAAAGCCAGTAACTAGTGCTGCACGAATATTCTCCCGTGCCTGGGCTTTAGCATCGGGTGCAACTGCATCTTCCAAGTCTAGGATCAGCGAGTCAGCCGGCAGGCTTTTGGCTTTTTCTAGGGCTCGGGTATTGGCTCCTGGCATATAGAGTACGGAGCGTCTTGGTCGGCTGGTATTGATCATGGCAAATGGTTTCTATGGGTTTGATCTGGAGAAAAGTCAAAAGTGAATAAAAATATCACATGTCAGGGCAAATACGCCTTTAGATAATTCAGGTGGCTGGTTTTTTACCGCAATGCCGCAAAATTATTTCTCTTTCTAATGGTATTTCTCTATGAAATAAATGGCTCAGAAGAGTAGATTGAGAGCTTAGAGTGATGATTAAAAAGGAAACCCAGTGAGCGTGCGCCAATATTCGATGCTTCCTCAAAATCTTCAGGTGAATATTCCTGAGATTGATGTTGAGCATGATGAGCTTTTTGTATTCCTGGAGGGTTTCAAGGAGTACTGCTTTGAGCATTCTCCAATCCCGCAAGAAAAGCGTAATGCTTTATATGGGCTTCTAGTGAGCCACTTTAAAACTGAAGAGCGCTTGGCTACCTCAGCAAGCATTGATTTTTCTGGTCATGAAGATGCCCATGAAAAAATGCTGGAGACAGTGTCTCAAACGCTTGGTCAAATGGCGTCTAACAATAGCGATCTCTACAGCCTGATTCGGTATATCAGTTACTGGTTTGAGATTCATATCTTGCGCTACGACCTGACATTGGCTAAATGCTTAAGCGCTTCTGCTCACTAAATACAAAAATCTATTTTATGAAGCCCTTTTACATTGATTACCCGCAAGAGAAAATAGAGGAGCACCAGCACGCGTATCGCTGTGCATATTGCAAGATACCGACTACTGTGATTTTTGGTCTGTTGGAGAATCACGCCGAAGATTGTGGGTATCGGAAGCAGCAGAGTAAGTGGACGCAGCTGGAGGCCAAGTTAAAGCCACATAAAGAGCATTTCGATGAACCTCATGTCGATGAGGTGGATTAGATGAAGCACCTCATACCCTTGCTGTTGTTACTGGGGTATTCATTGGCATTTGCTCAAGCGACCAATTGCTATTCAATTCAAGATGCTGATCGTAAGAATTACTGCTTGGCAATGAGCCATCGTCAGGCCAGCTATTGTTATTCGATTCACGCTGGGGATGATAAGAACTACTGTCTTGCGCAAGTGCATAGTCAGAGAACCTATTGCTACTCCATTCATCAGAGCGATCTGAAAAACCAGTGCCTGGGATTGATCAAATAAATCTAAAGAGAGTGCGATGAGTCTGAATAACCCCACCTTGGCTGAGCTGTTTAAGCAGCTGGGACTATCTGCCGAGAAGATGCATATCGATCGATTTATTGAGCGGCATCAGCTCAACTCTCATTCAGACCTTGTGACGGCAATATTCTGGACTTCGGATCAGAGAAATTTTTTAAGGGAAGCTATTGCAGAAGACTCTGATTGGTCCGAGGTAGTTGATGAGCTGGCTAGCTTGCTTATTAGAAAACCTTAGGCTTCAATCACAATAAATTCACCTAAGGAAATCTTTTCTCGAAACTGAGAAAAAGAAAAAAGCGCCTTAATCTTTTTGGCATTAATCACCTCAATCTTCCCTTCGGGAGTGAGGTTCGCAAGATACTCCCCGGCAGGAAAGGAATCTTCTGGTGGATTATCTCTATTTGAGGCTTGGACGCTGTGCTCAAGACTTTTTGTAATTTTGATACGCATGTCACATCATAAGTTCCAAAAATTAGCATGATTTGACTGGTTGCACAATTCAGAAAACCTCATGCACCATTTGGGGATTTAGCTTGATATTCCTTATAAACCTAATATCTAAAAGGCCTTCGAAGCATTTTACTGCTGACTCTAGGCTGCTACTCGCACTTAATTAGTGCAGGGCATTCGGTGTGCAAAGCAGCAATGCTGTTTAATAAAAATGTCACATATGTATTGCATTACAAATCGATATCTTTTGGATCTCCATGAAACTCATCACTGCAATCATTAAGCCTTTCAAATTAGACGAAGTTCATGAGGCCTTGAATCACATCGGCATCATGGGAATGACTTCTTATGATGTTCGTGGTTTTGGCAGACAAAATGGCCACACAGAGTTATATCGTGGCGCAGAGTATGTGATTGATTTTTTGTTGAAGCTGAAAATTGAAGTTGCTGTCAATGATGAATTGTTAGACGATGCCCTGAATGTTATTTCTAGAGCTGCATTCACTGGCAAGATTGGCGACGGCAAGATCTTTGTGACATCACTAGATGATGCGGTTCGCGTGAGAACCGGAGAGAGTGGGTCGGCCGCTCTTTAAGTGCATGCATCCATTGATCGGATGAATTGTTGCACCTGCACAGTTTTGATGTAGATCAAACGAAGTCTATTTATTCCATAAATCAGGCCCCATAGCGGGGTTTACCTGATGCTTGAATGCCCCCAAGTCCGTAGAATTATTCAATCAAGATTCGTATTAAAACTACAAATTGAATTTTGCGGGAAAGATATTGGAGGCTGTTAGCTTGAATCAATCATATTTTCATAAAGTTGTGGATTGTCAGTGGGCCTGTCCTGCACATACGCCTGTGCCGGAATACATTCGCTTAATTGCCCAAGGGCGATATGCGGACGCTTACATGATCAATTGGGTGTCTAACGTTTTTCCTGGAGTGCTGGGAAGAACTTGCGATAGACCTTGTGAACCTGCATGTCGCCGCGGACGTGTTGAGGAAAATAATGGCGCCGATCCTGAACCAGTTGCTATCTGTCGTCTCAAGCGAGTTGCGGCAGATAACAAAGGAGATGTTCTGGCGCGTATGCCCGATATTGCACCGAAGAATGGCAAACGCGTTGTGTGTATTGGAGCGGGGCCATCATCCTTAACTGTCGCTAGAGATCTTGCCCCTTTGGGATATGACATCACGATCTATGATGCTGAGGCAAAAGCGGGTGGCTTCATTCGTTCTCAGATTCCACGCTTTCGCTTACCAGAATCCGTAGTCGATGAAGAAACGGATTACATCCTCAATATGGGGGTGGACTTCAAAAACAAGCAACGAGTAGATTCATTGCAAGCACTATTGAGTGATGGCTACGATGCAATCTATGTGGGCTCAGGTGCTCCACGAGGCAGGGACCTTGATATACCAGGTCGAACAGAAGCCAATAAAGATATTCACATTGGTATTGATTGGCTTGCCTCAGTGTCATTTGGGCATATCACCGAGGTAAAGGGAAAAGTAGTCATCCTGGGTGGTGGCAATACTGCAATGGACTGTTGCCGATCAGCTAGGCGCTTAGGTAGCAGCGATGTGAAAGTGGTTGTGCGTAGCGGCTTTGCTGAGATGAAGGCGTCTCCTTGGGAAAAAGAGGATGCCTTGCATGAAGGTATTCCAATTCTCAACTATCACGTCCCTAAAAGCTTTGAGTGCAAAGGCGGCAAGTTGGTTGGTATGCGCTTTGAGATTGTGGAAGCGGTTTTTGATGAAAAAGGCAATCGTAGCCTGGTTCCATCGGGTGAGCCAGAAGTCTATATTGAATGTGACTCTGTTTTATTGGCGGTCGGCCAGGAGAATGCCTTCCCTTGGATCGAGAAAGATTGTGGTGTTGAATTTAATCGCTATGGCTTACCAGTCTTAGATCAAGAGACCTTCCAGTCGAGCAATTCCAAAATCTTTTTCGGTGGTGATGCTGCGTTTGGGCCAAAAAATATCATTACCGCAGTAGCCCAGGGACATGCTGCAGCCATTTCGATTGATCGCTTTCTCAATCATGAAAACGTCGCCACTAGACCGCAACATAAAGTGACCCTCATGTCGCAGAAAATGGGCATTCATGAGTGGAGTTATCACAATGATGTATCCGATGATGAGCGTTATGCGGTCCCTTGGGTTGCAGCAGAGTTAGCGCTCTCTAGTATTCGTGTTGAAGTGGAACTGGGCTTTGATGCGGCAACTGCTTTTAAAGAGGCCGGCCGTTGCTTAAATTGCGATGTTCAAACTATCTTCACCCGTGAAACCTGTATCGAGTGCGATGCTTGTGTGGATATTTGCCCGATGGATTCGATCACCTTCACGCTTGGCGGTACCGAGGAAGATTTGAGAACTCGCCTGAAGGCCCCAGCCTTAAATCACGACCAGGATTTATATATTTCCCAGAACTTAAAGTCTGGCAAGGTAATGGTTAAAGATGAGGATGTGTGTTTGCATTGTGGCTTATGTGCTGAGCGATGCCCAACGGGAGCATGGGATATGCAGAAATTTTTATTAAATACGGCGCAAGCTGGAGCGCAATGTCGCGATAAGCAAATGAGTTTGCATGCAGGGGAGTTGGCATGAAGCAAATCGAAGCAATTAATGATTTTGTAATTAAATTTGCCAATGTGAATGGCTCTGGATCCGCCTCGGCGAATGAACTATTTGCCAAAGCTATTCTGCGTATGGGCGTACCAGTCAGCCCACGCAATATTTTCCCTAGCAATATTCAGGGAATGCCTACGTGGTATGAGGCTAGGGTATGTGAGAAGGGTTATTTAGGTAGGCGCGGTGGCGTTGACATGATGGTCGCCATGAATCCGCAAACTTGGGATGCTGATGTTGCCGAAATCGAGCCAGGAGGATATCTTTTCTACGATTCCACACGCCCAATACCGGAAGATAAGTTCCGCAAAGACATTCATGTCATTGGCGTGCCTCTTACGGAAATTAGCAATTCAGCATATAGCGATGCTAGGCAACGTCAATTGTTTAAGAACATCATTTATGTTGGCGCCTTGTCGGTACTGCTTGGTGTCGATGCCACGGTATTCGAAAAACTATTCTCTGAGCAATTCAAAGGCAAAGAAGCTTTGCTAGATTCAAATATGAAGGCGTTTAATCTGGGCTTTGACTATGCTAAGAAGAACTTAAAAGCGCCTTTGGGTATTCAAGTAAGGCGCTCTGATCAGGTTGGCAATCGCATCTTCACCGATGGCAATAGTGCGATTGGTTTAGGTTGTGTTTATGGCGGTGCTACCTTTGCTGCTTGGTACCCGATTACCCCCTCATCATCAGTCCCAGAGGCCTTCGATAAGTTCTGTCACAAATTTAGGGTCGACTCAGAAACAGGTTCAAACAAGTTCGCCATTGTGCAAGCAGAAGATGAGTTGGCTTCGATTGGCATGGTAATTGGTGCTGCGTGGAATGGCGCAAGGGCGTTCACAGCAACATCTGGCCCTGGCATTTCTTTGATGACAGAGTTTATTGGCTTAGCGTACTTTGCTGAAATCCCAGTAACGATTGTGAATGTGCAGCGCGGCGGCCCTTCTACGGGTATGCCCACTCGCACGCAACAGTCTGACCTCATTGCCTGCGCCTATGCATCACATGGTGATACCAAGCATGTAATGCTGTTTCCTCAAGATCCACAGGAGTGTTTCGAGCATGCGGCTACTTCTCTTGATCTTGCGGAACGTTTGCAGACACCGATTTTCTTAATGACGGATTTGGATATCGGCATGAACCAACGGCTCTGCGATCCATTTGTCTGGGAAGAGGGCCGCACCTATGATCGAGGCAAGGTCATGACTGCTGAGGATCTGGAATCAGGAAAAGATTTTGGGCGCTATAAAGATGTCGATGGCGATGGCATTCCTTGGCGGACCTTGCCTGGCACTCACCCCACTAAAGGAAGTTTTTTCACTCGGGGCACTACCCGCGATCCTTACGCGAGATATTCTGAAAAAGGAGTGGACTACATCTACAACATGGAACGGTTGTTGCGTAAATTTGAAACAGCAGCCACTATGGTGCCGCAGCCAGTTGTAAAACCGGCTAGTAAGACCAGTAAATTTGGGGTGATTTATTTTGGATCCACCAGCCCAGCGATGGAAGAGGCGCTGGATGCTCTGGGAGAGGATGGCGTTTTCTTAGATGCTATGCGCCTACGTGCTTTCCCATTCCCAAAATCAGTCAAAGAGTTTATTGATTCCCATGAGAAGGTATTTGTAGTGGAACAAAATCGCGATGCACAAATGCACACCCTCTTAATGAATGAGTTGGAAATAGTGAATAACAATTTGGTTAAAGTGTTGCATTACGATGGCACGCCGATTACTGCACGTTTTATTGCTAATGCTATTCAGAAGAGCTTAGGTGTTGCAGGCAAGCCCAGTGCATCTTCAAGCCGTAAGGAGTTGGCATGACTTATATTAATAAACCGATTCTTCATCACCCAACATTGCAAAAAAATAAGGTTGGGTATACCCGCCGAGACTATGAGGGAAGAATATCAACCCTATGTGCGGGCTGTGGCCACGATTCTATTTCTGCCGCGATTGTGCAAGCATGTTGGGAAATGGACGTTGAACCCCATAGGGTAGCCAAGCTATCCGGAATTGGTTGCAGTTCAAAAACGCCAGATTATTTTTTAGGTGCTTCACACGGGTTTAATACCGTTCATGGCCGGATGCCTTCAGTGTTAACTGGTGCCAATCTGGCAAACCGCGATTTACTCTACTTAGGCGTCTCTGGCGATGGTGATTCTGCTTCCATTGGTTTGGGGCAGTTTGCTAATGCGATGCGTCGTAATGTGCGGATGGCTTATATCGTTGAGAACAATGGCGTCTATGGATTAACTAAGGGCCAGTTTTCAGCGACCGCCGATCGAGGATCAAAAAGCAAGAAAGGGGTTGTAAACAACGATAGCCCGGTTGATCTGGTTGGCTTAGCACTGCAGCTGGGAGCAACCTATGTTGCGAGAAGTTTTTCAGGGGATAAAGAGCAACTGGTTCCTTTAATCAAAGGCGCTATTGGGCATGGTGGGGCAGCATTCATCGATGTCATTAGTCCTTGTGTCACCTTTAATAATCATGGTGGCAGTACCAAGAGTTATGACTATGTCAGGCAACACAATGAGGCCGTCAGTCGCATTGACTTTATCCCAATGCATCAAGAAATCACTACTGAGTACGCCCCTGGAGAAGCGGTGGAAGTACAGCAGCATGATGGCTCGTATTTACGCTTGCGTAAGTTACACCAGGATTACGATCCCACCAATCGTTATGCCGCTTTAAGTTACATCAATGAGCACCAAGAACGCGGTGAGGTGGTTACTGGATTGCTGTATTTAGATCCTTTAGCCACTGATCTTCATGAAGCATTGAACACTTGTATTGAGCCCCTTAATTCTTTGAAAGAGTCAGATCTTTGCCCTGGCGAATCAGCCCTTCAAAAAATTAATGCGGGCTTGCGCTAGTCAAATCTAAACGGAGGCCAATATGTCAGATCGCACAGTGTCACAGTCCATTACCCATAGGCATTTAGTGAGCCTATTGCCTCAAGCGACGGTATTAGAGGCGGCGCGCATTATGACGAAGGCGAATACGGGGTCAGTTCTAATTATGGATATTAGTGGTGAGCTGCTGGGAATTCTGACTGAGCGAGATTTGATGACTAGAGTGGTATCTAAGCCTTTAAATCCAGAGACGACTTCCGTGTCAGCTGTGATGACGCCTAAGCCCCATTGCATCACCCCTGAAATGACTGTGTCGAATGCCGTCCTCATCATGATTGAAAGGGGGTTTAGGCATTTACCCATTACGTCTGCTGCCGGAAAAGTCTTGGGTGTATTTTCAGTAAGGGATGCACTCCCAAAAGAGATCGGAGAGGCTGTGAGTCTCGCAGAATTTTTAGATCAAGCAGGCAGTACGCTAGCGTAAAGACAAATTCAACTAAAAAATAACTTCTGAGGGCCTCACCATGCAAGAAAAGACCGCTAAAAATGAACCCTATCCACTGCAAGTAGAGGCGGGTAAGACTTATTACTGGTGTTCATGTGGCATTAGTAAAAAGCAGCCATTATGTGATGGCATGCATGAGTCAACCGATTGCACCCCATTGGAGTATGTTGCTACTAAAACTGAGACTGTATATTTCTGTGGCTGTAAGCAGTCTGAGAATGGCCCTTTATGCGATGGGACTCATAAGAAGCTGTAGATGTAAGTGATTACCAGGGTAGTTTTTCCCCTGAGTAAGAAAAGAAGCAACCTGAATCTTCTTTACCAAGATTCTGAATCACTTTCAACATGTCAGCAGCAGCATCTAAAGCCGGCCGGCCAATTTGCTCTCCACGAAAAGGTTGCGAGAGTCTTGAATTTACCGTTCCTGGGTGAAGCGCGATTAATCCGGTATTGGGTTTAGTTCTAGCAAGCTCAATCGCCGCTGTCTTGATTAACATATTGAGCGCCGCTTTAGATGCACGATAGCTATACCAACCACCCAAGCGGTTATCTTCGATGCTACCCACCTTCGCTGATAGTGTTGCCATGACACTATGCTGTGGGTCCAAGATTGTTGAAAAGTGTTGAATGGTTAAAGCTGGACCAATGGCGTTGATTTTCATCAGATCCATGAGTTGTTCTGAATTGAGATCGGCTAATTTCTTTTCTGGCATCCACTCTTTGCTGTGTAACACACCAATCGTATTAATAATAAGCTGAAAAGGGCCGCCCAAGGAGAGTGTCTTGGCTGCAGCTTCAATAGTTTCAGGATGTCGATAGTCGATGGGGTATTCAGAATGTCGGTGGATCCCAACCACTTCTATGCAAGCTTTGTCAGCCTGCAGTAGTTCCACAAAAGCCGACCCAATGGTTCCTGAAGAGCCGATAACCAGGGCGCGAAAGGAAGGTGGTAGTAGTGTCATGGGGTCATTGGAATAGTGAGTGTGCTCTCAGCTAGTTTATTGAATAAGTCTTACACTTGCTTGATGGCGAGCAAACTGCAAAAACTGACTCTTTTTTACGATGGCGCATGTCCTTTGTGTCAGGCCGAAATTTTGTTTTTGTCTGGACGAAACGAGGCAAATTTACTGGACTTTATCGATATCAATTCAGAGCGATACGATCCGCAAGCAGTAGGCGTTTCCTGTGAGCAGGCTTTAGCGGCCATGTACGGGCAGTATGCGGATGGGACGCTAATCCATGGGGTGACTGTTTTCCCAGAGGCTTATCAACGGGCGAACTTGCCATTATTAGCTTGGATATTCTCAAGACCTGCTTTACAACCCATCTTGAAGGTCGGCTATCAATTCTTTGCTAACAATAGACATGGCATTTCTAGGATCTTTGGGCCAAGCGCATTGCGACTGGTCAAATCAAGGGTTCAGAAGGTGGCCGTATGAAAGCTTATCCATTTGTAGTGAGTGTATGTGCAGCAAGTCTCTTACTGAGTTCGGTTGGCTTTGCGCATGATGCAACGTATATGAATGAGGCTCTTAATCCAAGCAGGCTGCAAGGTAGTGGCAAGCTCACGTGGTGGGGCTTGCATATTTATGACGCCTCTTTCTACCGCGGGGCCAATCCTGTCTCCGGGGAGTTTGCGATTGATTTACGTTATCAAAAGTCTTTTAGTGGTAACTCAATTGCCAATAGAACCATCGATGAAATGAAAAGAATTGGCGTGCCTGAAGTTCAGGCGGTGAGTTGGGGTAAGCAGTTAGCGACATTCTTGCCGAATGTGGAATCCGGCCAAAGCTTGACGGCAATCTACCTCCCTAAGCAAGGCACCATCTTTTTCCATGACGGCAAGCAAATTGCTCAAATCCCAGGGGTTGATTTCTCCAAAGCCTTTTTTGGCATCTGGTTGGATCCAAAAACCAGTGCGCCAAAGTTGCGTACCGAATTGCTTGGTCAGAGTTGCCCGCCACCACTATTTAATGAGGCTTGTTAGTTAATGAAATCTTTTCTCTTGAAGCTTGCTCCCGCTGTATTGTGTAGCTTATTGTTATTGGCTTGCTCAAGTCCAAACGTATCTCAGTATGCCAATGAGAAACCCACCTTAGATTTGAGTGAATACTTTTCTGGAACGATTGATGCTTATGGCATCTTTACGGATCGTAGTGGTGTAGTGAAGAAAAGATTTACCGTATTGATTAAAGCCAATTGGCAAGTGATTGATGGTAAGAAAGTCGGTACCTTAGATGAGAGTTTTGATTACTCCGATGGCACAAAACAAAAACGCATCTGGACCTTAACGGAAGTATCCCCAGGTAAGTATGTGGGCAGTGCTGATGACGTCGTAGGTGAAGCCTTAGGTGATGCTGCAGGCAATGCGCTTAATTGGGCCTATACCTTGGCCTTACCGGTAGACGGTACTATTTACCACGTGCAATTTAACGACTGGATGTATCTGGTCACACCGAAAGTCATGTTGAACAAAGCCAAGATGAGTAAGTTTGGAATTGATCTTGGTGAAGTAACTCTGAGCTTTTATAAGCGCTGAGCGATAGAATATTCATTAAGCATTATTGGGAGTTTTTGTGAGAATAGAAGATACGGATCCAGCAAGACACGCTGGTATTGAATACCCCATGGAAGTGAGTGCCCCGGTATTCGCGCCCATTAAAGTGGTTGAAGAGAAAGATAAGGCGGTAAACGTCGCACGTCAAAATGCCAAGCTTGAATATGATCGCATCATGGAGCAGGCCGAAGTATTGATGCGGCAAGCTAGGGCCTTACAGGCAAGACTGGATGCAACTGAGATGGTTCACAGTGCTAAGTTTGGCTTTAATCCCATTCATGGGAAGATCTACCATCTGTATTACGATGAGCGCAATGCCGTGAATATCCTCATTCAGAATGGCCCCAAGGATTGGAGTTGTGGAATCCCAAATAACTGGATCTACTCTATGGCCGTCAAAAAACTAGGCGACAGCACATGGGCTGTCGTCGAAGAGGAACAAGTCTAAGGCGATTGCATGGCGAGTAAATGATGCCAATTTTGTATTCTTACCGTAGATGCCCTTATGCAATGAGAGCGCGTATGGCATTGCAATATGCAGGCATTCAAGTTGAACACAGAGAGATTGCATTAAGAAATAAGCCCCTATCCATGCTGCTTGTATCGCCCAAGGGAACCGTTCCAGTGTTGTGTGTCGATGGACTCGTCCTCGAGCAAAGCTTGGATATTATGGGTTGGGCCTTAGAGAGGTCTGATCCGGATGGTTGGGGTTTAGTCGATATAGATATCGCACAAGATTGGATTGAGAAAAATGACGGGCCATTTAAAACACTATTAGATCAATATAAATATCCCAATCGATTTCCGGGACTTGATCAAGAAAAGGTGCTCGGCGACGCAATCGAACTCATGCTTGAACCAATGGAGGCTGCTTTACGGTCTAGCCAGTATTTATTGGGCAGCAAAATAACTTGGGTGGACGTCGCTATTTTTCCATTCATGAGGCAGTTTGCGATGGTCAATCCGCAAAGGTTTGAAGAATTGCCATTCACCTTGACAAAAAAATGGCTAAATCAATTTATTGAATCTGAATTATTTCATTCAGTGATGCATCAATATCCTACCTGGGTAGATTGAGCTGGGGATCTGGGGTAATATTTCTGAATGCTGATTAATGCAGGCAGTACGTTTTAATCTAATTCTATTAAAAAATCTGGAGACAACATGAAGACATTCATCATCAGGTTTATTCATATTACTGCCATTTTTCTGGGCTTAGTATCACTAGCCTTTTCTCAAACGCCGCCAGCACCTGGTGAGCCAAAGCGCTTTCCGCAGATTACGCTAGAGCAACTGCCGCCAGATGCCCGACCTTTGGGAGAGGAAATTATCAAGATCTCTAGCGTTGGTTTGGGTGGCCCATATAACGTGATGTTAAGAAGTCCCGTGTTTGCAGATCGCATGAAACGTCTATTGGATTATTTGCGTTTTAATACATCCTTACCTACCAGGCTCAATGAATTTGCAATCATCATTCAGGGAAAAGTCTGGCGTTCTCAGGTTGAGTGGTATGCGCACTATCCATTGGCAATCAAAGCAGGTTTGCCACAACAAGTAGCTGATGATCTTAAAGCTGGGATTCGTCCAAGAGATATGAAGCCTGATGAGGCAGTTGTTTATGACGTTTCTATGGAGATGATCAATAACCATCAAATTAGTGATGCTCTCTTTCAGAAAGCAAAAGCAATCTTAGGTGAGCAGCAGTTAGTCGATCTAGTCGCGGTTAGCGGAACCTATGTAACAGTAGCCATGCTGCTTGCCCTTGGTCAAGAGATGCCGCCAGCAGGTAAGCCATTACCATTTCCATAGGCCAAGCCAAAGTTGGGAAATATGCTGTGTTGCACCATAGTTCCCAGCAACAGATAAAAAAGTCTCACCTATACTACGAACATAAAAATAATTATTCGAGGCAGGTTAATCAATGCTAAATATCCCACGTTGTTTTTTAACGCTGCTGACTTTTGCAACGTTTTTTTCTGGTGCTTCTCAAGCAGTAGATTATCCGACTAAGCCAATTCGTTTGATTGCCGCTTATTCCCCTGGGGGCACCACTGACATACTTGCTCGGATCATAGCGCAAGGTCTATCAGAAAAACTAGGGGAGACGGTCCTTGTTGAGAACAAACCGGGCGGTGGAAATAATATCGGCACTGAATATGTCATTCGCTCTCCGGCTGATGGGTACACGCTCATTGTGGCCAATCCCGCCAATGCAATTAATGCCTCGCTTTATAAATCACTCACATTCAATTTTATAAATGACACCGTTCCGGTTGCTGGCATCATTCGCTCGCCGAATGTGATGGTAGTTACGGATTCCTTGCCTGTTAAGAACGTTGCGGAGTTTATTGCGTACTGCAAAGCCAACCCGACTAAAGTCAATATGGCATCTTCAGGTAGCGGGTCTTCAATTCATTTATCTGGTGAATTATTTAAGTCAATGACGGGCTGCAAAATGGCACACATCCCTTATAAGGGTGCTGGACCAGCCTTAAATGATTTAATTGCCGGCCAAGTCCAGGTGATGTTTGATAACTTGCCATCTTCTGCGGGTTTCATCAAAGATGGCAGAATTCGTGCCTTGGCTGTTACGACATCTGTACGCGAGGCCTCATTACCAAACGTTCCAACTGTGGCAGAAACTATTCCCGGATTTGAGGCTAGTGCCTGGTTTGGAATTTCTGCCCCAAAGGGGACTTCGCGTGAAATCGTTGACAAGTTAAATGCCGCAACCAATCAACTGCTGGCTGACCCCAAAATACAAAAACGATTAGCAGATCTCGGTGGCACCTTAATACCGGGCACTCCTGAAGATTTTGGAAAAATTATTGCAAGTGATACCCAAAAATGGGAAAAGGTTGTTAAATCTTCTGGCGCCACTGTAGATTAGGCTAGCAAATTGTATTTAACTGGATTATTGAAAGTGAAGCTTCCATGAGCTCTCAAAAAAATGTATTAGTTACTGGTGCTAGCCGCGGAATCGGTAGGGCGATTGCGACTCGATTAACTCAAGATGGCTACCGAGTCATTAATTTTGATAAATCAGCACCACCGAGTTTGTTAGCTGGTGAAGAATTTCATCAAATTGATATCACCGATCACCATGCTGTTAGCATTTTAATGAAGGACATTACTAATCGCATGCAGGTGTTAC
This sequence comes from Polynucleobacter finlandensis, assembly GCF_018881755.1. Taxonomy (GTDB): domain Bacteria; phylum Pseudomonadota; class Gammaproteobacteria; order Burkholderiales; family Burkholderiaceae; genus Polynucleobacter; species Polynucleobacter finlandensis. The sequence goes on from NZ_JACVPS010000014.1 coordinate 67,411, forward strand.
GGCTGGTGAATAACGCTGGCATGATTAAGCCTGGTGCTTTGGAGGATGTCATTGAAGAGGACTTTGATTCTGTCTATGCATTAAATCTGAAAGCGCCGATGGTATTGGCACAGGCCTTACTTGCGCACATGCGTCAAGCCAACTTTGGCAGGATAGTGAATATTGCGAGCCGTGCCGCACTGGGTAAAGAAGAGCGCACGGCTTATGCGGCCACCAAAGCTGGTTTGATTGGGATGACAAGGACGTGGGCTCTTGAAATGGCTCAATTTGGTATTACGGTAAATGCCATTGGGCCTGGCCCTATTGCTACCGAGTTGTTTACCTCTGGCAATCCACCTAACGCTCCCAAAACCATCAAGATTGTTGAAAGTATTCCGGTCAAGAGAATGGGGCAACCGGAAGACATTGCCCATGCCGCCGCTTATTTAATGGATGATCGATCCAGTTTTACTACCGGCCAAACGTTGTATGTTTGTGGCGGTATGACGGTTGGCTTAAGCAATGCAAGTTAAGCATTAGTAGCAAACCTTTTCATTCTTTATTGCAAAATTGGATATCTCATGCAAATGAATTACTTCAGTCGCTATACGATTTTAGCTCTTGCCTTGATTTTGCAAATTGCCTCACTAGCTACTGCTCAAGCGCAATCCAAGAAACAATTTTTAATAGTAGGCTTAGATGAAAAACAAACATATAGCGATAAGGGCGTTGGTATTGCTGGTCCTCCTGGTAGAGATTCTGTATTAATAATTGATATCGGCAGCTCGCCATTAGAGCCTAAGATCATCGCCTCATTGCCATTGGCTAATACGATTAGCGGCCCACCTGTCAACTTGGCAATTAACTCCAATGAAACCTTAGCCCTAGTCGCTAATTCAATGAATGTAGTTGAGGTGGATGGTAAGTGGAAGCAGGTGCCAGACAATCGTTTATTTGTAATTGACTTAGAAGCAAGTCCGCCAGCCTTGATTGACACTATTGCGATTGGTAATCAGCCGTCAGGACTATCTATTAATAAAGTAGGGAATTTAGCCTTAGTGGCAAATCGTGCAGATAACTCGATTAGCGTCTTGCGCATTACCGGTAAAAAAGTGGAGTTAATCGACACCGTTGTGATTGGTGAGCAGGTATCACATGTTGTCTTTAGGCCTGACGGAAAGACTGCCTTGGCTAGCAAGTTTCCTGGTCACAAGGTTGCCTTTTTGGATGTTGATGGAGAAAAGGTGACTTACAAAAAATATGATGTGGTTGTAGGTTTATGGCCATACAACGTTGCGATTACCCCAAATGGGAAGTTGGCCATTACAGCAGATAATGGCAATGCAGGTGCTGCAGATGGCAATATTGATACCGTTAGCATTATTGATTTGGAAGCCATTCCTCCCCGTGTGATTGATAAGGTCGTAGTTGGAGATGGCCCTGAAGGTCTAGCCATTAGCCCCACAGGAAGATTGGCGGTCACTGCGCTCTTAAAAGGCAGCAATTCTTCTAAAGAGGCTTTCTTTTACAACCGCAATGCCGAGGTTGTGGCTTTAAAAATCGATGGCAAGAAAGTCAGCTTGAGCAACTCAGTGGAAGTCAGAGGCTTACCTGAGGGCATTGCTTTCAGTAATGATGGTCGCTATATCTATGTCGGTAATTTTATTGACCAAGATATTTCGATATTGAGAGTAGACGGTGAAAAAATTGTGAATACAGGTAAATCATTTTCATTACCTGGGCATCCGGCATCTCTCCGCAGCCGTTTTCAATAGCAAACCCCGCAGAGGCGAGGTTTATTATTTGCACTTCAATTGAGCGGCAAGGTCGTTAAGATCCTTGGCGTGATAATTGGTAAATTCTTCACGATGCAAGTCTTTCCTTGCGTAATTGGGACCAAACTCTAATGGCCTTTCGATGAAAGCGGTTTGAAGTCCGCAGGCTTTTGCTGCTACTAGATCATCCTTGTGAGCTGCTACAAGCATTACCTGTTCAGGGCGAACGTCAAAGGTCTCTGCAACACCTAGATAAGCTTCTGGATCAGGCTTGTAGTGTCGAAATACTTCTGCTGAAAGAATTAAGTCCCAAGGAAGTCCTGCATTCTTGGCCATATCTGCAAGTAGGCCAAGATTGCCATTCGATAAAGTAACGATAGTAAATTTACTTTTTAATCTTGTCAGACCCTCGACAGTATCCAGCCAGGGATTGAGACGATGCCAAATCAGATTCAATTCATGGACTTGAGATTCAGACAGCGAAGTAATATTAAATGCCTTCAAGACATCATCGAGAATCATGCGATGCAAATCATCTATCTTTGTCCATGGCAGACTTCCGGAGCGAACCCTAGCCATAGCTGGTTTATAGCCGTCTCGCCAAGCGGTAGCGAATTCATTGGCATCAACTGGGAGATTGAGTCTTGTGGCTTCAGCAGCGATTGATCCATGCCAGTCAACTACTGTGCCAAAGACATCAAACGCTAGTATTTTTGGATCGGTACTCATTTTTTAAAGTTCTTTTGTTAGGGCCTGTATTGAAGGAAAAAGTACACCAGTGATGAGATATTAGTTGAACTCCAAAGAAAAAGCCCCCGAACTTTCATTCAGGGGCTTC
>NZ_JACVPS010000015.1 GCF_018881755.1 Polynucleobacter finlandensis
AACCGGCGAAGTTATTGTCTTTGCTAGGGATATCAAGTCGGGAACCTTAACTCAAATTCAAGCTACCTCAAGCCTTCCAAGTGATAGCAAGTTGGTGCCCGGCAGACCAAGACCTCCAACTGGCTCACCTGAGGCGACTGCTTTTGATGACTCTAATATGATCTTCTGCGCTGAAATTAAATTGACCCCTAATGGTAAATTTCTTTACACATCCGAAAGAACTAAGAGTACATTAAGCGGCTTTGAAGTAGACCCAGCAACAGGAAAAGTAAAATATTTATTTAACATTCCAACAGAGGAAATGCCTAGGGGATTTAACGTTGATCCTAGCGGACAATTTTTAGTTGCCTCCGGGCAAAAGTCTGAGAAGGTTTCGCTTTATTCCATAAACCAAAGTACTGGCGAGCTCGCTCTAATTGAAAGAGTGCCTGCTGGTAAAGGTGCAAACTGGGTTACATTTGTAAAAACGAAGTGACGCTATGATTCACAAAATGAGAGCCGCCTCCGGGTGGCTTTTTTTAATAGCCTAGAGCTCCATTCCTACCCCGGCAGATCTATATGTTTATTGAGGCGGTGGCGGAAGATATGGGAGATTGCTTACGCTCTTATTGTCACTAAATGAAAAACCTCTATTAAGTCCACTCTAGAAGCGATATAGACGCTCCGGATTGCTCACTAGTACTTTCACTAAATTTTGGCGATTTGGAATCCAATCCGGTAGTAAGTTAAAGACCCTCACGTCGTTAGCAATTCTGTAAGGTGTTACTTGGGTTGCTGGAATGCCGGCGATGGTATTGGTATGGGGCCAATCACTTGCCCAGAGCATGCGATCAGGATTGGTTTCTACGTAAAGCTGAGCCAAATCTTTTACTTCAGAATAGTCAGGGCCCGCTTCAGAAATTCGATAAATACCAGATAACTTGATATAAATTTGGCCTGACCTAGCTAGATCCAAAATCACAGGTAACTCTACTTGTTTCTCAAAGCCCTTTGCTTTGATGGAGGCGAAGTGATCAAAAACAACAGGCACCGGAAGAGTGTAGATGGTATCGGCTATGCCGGCAATAACCTTAGCTGATGCGTAGATCTGAATATGTAGTCCAAAATCTTTTATACGCTGCGCCAAGGAAATTAATTGTTTGCGCGCCACTTCAGCATCAAAGATGCCGGAGGTAGAGAGATTCATGCGAACACCGCGGGCACCCATAACAATCATTTTAGTCAAGTCTTGATCGGAAGTTTTCTCATCAATCACAATCACTGCACGAGCAGAATTACCCATCTCTTCAGTAGAGAGTAGCTGGAAGGTGTTATCTGTACCATAAAAACTAGGCTGAATTAATACCACCCTGGAAAGATGTAGTTGCGTGAGATGTTTTCTGAGCTCAGGTACTCCACACTCAGGTGGGGTATAAACTCGATCTGAAACCATAGGGTATTTAGATTGGGGACCGATAACATGAATATGACAATCACATGCACCAACAGGCACATCAAAGTTAGGCTTCAATTGAGACTCCGCAAAAGATTCGGTAGAGAAAAGTGTGCTACCCGCGAGTAGTGCAGTTGAACTGGCAATGAAATTTCTTCTAGTGATCATGGCCTACCCTTAAAAAAACTAGCCTTTAGAAAAATGTCTAACAAAAGAATCGCCTACTGCTTTGGTACCCAGGTTTCCGCCAATATCTCTGGTTACTTCGCCGGAGTCAATTAATAGCCCAACGCATTTTTCAATTGCTTTTGATGCATCAGTAAACTGAACTTGAGTGGTTTTTTGGCCATGCCAGTTTAAGAGCATGGCTGCTGATAGAACAAGCGAGAATGGGTTAGCGATATCCTTACCAGCAATATCAGGCGCAGAGCCATGTGCTGCCTGGCCCATGGCGTATTGCTCCCCAGCATTAAGCGAACCACCTAGGCCAAGACTGCCAGATAGCTCCGCCGTAAGGTCAGACAAAATATCTCCGAACATATTAGTTGTGACGATAGTATCAAAGCGTTCTGGTGCACGCACAACATGAGCCATCATGGCATCAACAATGAAATCATCAATTTGCACTTGTGGATAGTTTTGGCCAATGGCTTTGCAAATATCGATAAACATACCATCACCAATTTTGAGGACGTTCGCTTTGTGAACAATGGTGACATGCTTTTTGCGAGTCATTGCTAGCTCAAAAGCTGCTTTTGCAATACGTTCACAACATTGCCTGGTAATCCTTCTCAGAGAAATAACTACATCAGGCGTGATGAGCATTTCGCTGCCGCCAGATTCAATATTCCTATCAGCATAAAAGCCTTCAGTATTTTCTCGTACGACAGCTAGATCAAAAGGCTTTACGCAGGTCGGTACCTTTGGATATGTGCGCGACGGCCGAATATTGGCAAATAGATCTAATTCTTTTCTAAAGAATTTAGAGGGATTAATCTCGCCTTTAGACTCATCTTTGAAATCGTACGTTGCCATGGGTCCGAGCATCAGGCCGTTAGCCGCCTTTACTTTTTCAAGCAGTATTGAGGTAACGGTGCTACCATATTTTTCTAAGCTACTATGTCCAGCAATTTCTTGCTCCAGTTTTAAGCCTAAATTAAATTTAGCAGAGGCGTTCTCCAATACTTGAGTTGTCACAGCCATGGTTTCTGGGCCGATACCGTCCCCAGGAATAATGATGATTTTCATGTCTTCTTCTTAATTTGAATCTAGTCGTTCTTAATTTCAATGGTCTTTAATAGTTTGCTGTATTTAATAGTTTCACGCTTAATGAACTCCATAAACTCGGCTTGTGAATTTATCTTAATGAATAAGCCATCCTTCTCTAAGGGGCCGCTAAAGGACGGATCTTTTAATACCTCGTTAATTTCAGCATTTAAGTAATTTGCAACATAATCTGGAGTACCTACGGGGGCAAAAATACCTCCCCAAAGTGTAAAGTTAAATCCCTTAATGGCATCTTCGGATACGGTATGCACTTCAGGAAGAATAGCCATTCTCTTTTCGGAAGATACCGCAAGCGCTCTGAGAGTTTTGCTTTCAATATGAGGAATGACAGCGGGTGCGCTTGAGAAAAAGATATCGACATGACCGCCAAGCAAATCAGTCATTGCCTGCCCAGCTCCCTTATAGGGGGCATGCGCCATATTAATATTCATATCTTGCGCTAGAGATGCCGCAGCTAAATGTCCGGGCGTCCCACTACCCGATGAGGCGTAAGTCATTGAGCCTGGTTTTGCTTTGGCGAGCTTAATAAATTCAGGGAGGGTACGATAGCTAGAGTTTCCTGGTGCCGCAAGAATGAGAGGGGCATCTCCTATTAGTGCAACGGGCCTGAAATCTTTATTGGTATCGTAGCCCACATCCTTATTCACAATTGGATTGATCACCATTTCGCCAGTTTGGCCTAAAAGGAGGATGTAACCATCAGGTTTTGATTTGGCAACATATCTTGTGGCTAGGGCCCCTGTAGCCCCTGGCTTGTTTTCAACTACAAAAGTTTGTTTTGTGCGAATACTCAGCTTATCTGCTAATCGTCTAGCTAGAACATCACCCAGACCCCCTGGGGCATAGGCAACCACAATCGTTACAGGTTTATTAGGAAAAGGGGGCGCAGAACTTTGTGCGTTGCAATGTGAAATTAAGAATAGTGCGGTTAACAGCGCGCAAAAAATTGTCTTCATTCTATTGAGATTGACCTATGCAAAGTAGTTGAATGATCTTAAACCTGGCTCTAAAGCGTGGGAATGATTTATCGACCATAAGTAGATATTACACAAAGATAAAACTCCCACATTTTCTGATGGACTCACTAGGTCTTAAATCTGAGACCAACGGACTGTGAGGGCAGACATTTAAAGAAAACCGCCAGGATTTCAATAGGTTACACATCCTGATTATCAGTGTGTGAATATTTTTGCGACTAATCTAACGAGAATATAAAAAGTATGATTTTACTTTTTGGCTTTCAAAACCACAGGATTTTTGGAGCAGCCATCTAATACCTCGTTGCTCCGCAGTATTTTATGATCTAGCAATTAAACCGGTTTAAAACCCAAAAGCCTTTCTGCTTTCGTTCAGCATAAATAAAGCAACAAATAAAAGAGTGAATCCAAAAATTCGCTTTAATTTTGGAACTTCTATGTTGCTAACCACTTTTGCCCCTAGAGGCGCAACAAGCACACTCGTAATAACAATACACAGCAATGCGGGTACATACACATAGCCAAGTGAGTACTCCGGCAGAGATAAATTTCCCCAACCCCCATAGATATACCCCAACGTGGATGATGCAGCGATTGGAAAACCCAAGCCAGATGAATTTGCCATAGCACTATGGGGCTTAATATTGCACCAAATCATAAATGGGACTGTAATAAAGGCGCCGCCCGCACCTAATAGACTCGCGATCACACCCGTCAACACGCCAAAAGCAAAGAGCCCAAAGGCTCCAGGCAGAGCTCGTGCAGCATGAGGGGCTTTATTAAAAATCATTTGGCTAGATGAGTAGATGATAAAAATAGCAAAACCCAGCGATAGCCAAGCCCCATTAATGACATCAAAAAATTTGCTGCCGCCTATTAATGCCCCTAACACAAGCCCGGGGGATAGGGCGCTAACCAGCCTCCAATTAATATTGCCGTATTTCTGGTGAGCCATCACAGCCGAGGAAGTGGTAAACAAAACGCTGGCCATACCTGTTGCAATTGCCATATGCATCAGAACATTTTGATTAAATCCTAAATGACCAAATATTAAAATCATCAGTGGAACTAAAATCATTCCACCCCCGATTCCTAGCAATCCAGCCAAGAATCCAGATACAGTCCCACCCAACATCAACCAAGCGATATCAATTATTGAAATACATCACCCCAAAAAGAAAAAGCAGAACTTCACGAGTTAGGGTGTGCAAAATTATTTTTATGCCAGAGCAAACTCAGAAAATTTTGCAACACTGAGTAATTTAGCGTCACCTCGGTAGTTCCCAATGAGCTGTATACCTAGTGGCAATCCATTCTTTGACTTGCCAGCAGGAATAGTAATGGAAGGTATTCCTAAAAAGCTCCAAAGGGCACAGAAAATCGGATCACCAGTAGAGACTAAGCTCTTCGGAGCTTCCCCACTTGCAGGAGCCATTAAGAATGCATCAAATTTATCAAAATAAGTGCCGATAGATGTGCGGAGCTTTTTCTGCAGAAACTTTGCAGCGATATAAGCAGGCGCACTATGTTTTAGACCCCTGGCCACCAACTCTTGAATATGAATGCTAAGTAAATCATTCACATGCTGAGAATGATCCGCATGAATTTCTGCGGCCTCTGCCTCCATAATGAGATTCATCGCCTGAATCGCATCCCAATACTCTTGTGGCAAAGATAGTTTTTGAACAATAGCACCGGACTCCTCGAGTCTCTGCGCGGCTAAATGCAAAGCCTGCTTTTGGTCATCAGACATCATATGGTCTAGCGGCGTCTCCAGCAAAGCAATCTTCGGCTTATCTAACATCGGCAATTCTCTGTTAACGCCAAATACCAAGTCAGCAATAACAATTAACTCTGGGTCAGACCAATCGCTATTTTTTAAATTGTTAAAAGCAAACGCCATATCATCAACTGACCGTGTGAAAAATCCAATGTGATCTAGTGAATAAGATAAGGCGTGAGCTCCAGACTTGGAAACCGCACCATAGCTTGCCTTATACCCCACTACCCCACAATATGCTGCCGGCCTAATAATTGAGCCTTGCGTTTGTGAGCCTAGACCTAATGGCACTATCCCCGCGCCAACTGATGCAGCCGACCCGCTAGAGGATCCACCGGGCGTATGTTCTGCATTAACAGGGTTTGTCGTTGGGCCTGGATTACGCCATGCAAATTCAGTAGTAACTGATTTACCAAAAATTATTCCGCCAAGACTGCGAATTTTTTGAACAATAGCTGCATCTTCAGCGGGGGTCTTATCTTTATAGATTGGTGACCCATTAGTCGTTGGAAGATCAACCGTATTGATAATATCTTTTACGGCAATTGGAATTCCTGAGAGTGGGCCAGGTTTTATCTGCTTTGCCATTGACTCTAATGTAGCCCTTGAGACAAAGGCCTTGAGAACTGGCTCTACCTCATTTGCCTTATCAAAAGATGTCTGCAATAAATCCATGGGCTTCAGTCGATTAGCAGAAATTAAGTTACAAGCCTCAGTTAGTCCAATTGTGTTTTTCATATTTTTTAGTTAAGCCAAAGAAATGGGGCGTAAAAATACGCCCCAAGTAGATTAATAATCGAGATTACTTTAGTTTTAAAGCGTTTTGAATATAGGTTTCGTTAATAAAATTTTCAAATGCAGGCTGCTCTTTTAGGTTGCCCAAAGCAATTTGTGTATCCATTGAAATTTTGAGTGCTGCAGGAGTAATTTGAACGTTCTTTGGAAAAACGTTTTCACTCATCATACGAGTTACCGCATTTTCAACCACTTGTGGATCAAGTGTTGGAAATTCCTTCTTAGCAACCTCAATAGCGCCCTTAGGATCTTTAGCCATAAAACGAAGCGCAACTTCCATGCCGTTCACCATTCTCTGAGCAGAAACAGGGTCAACAGTCTTCATTGCAGTAATGGATGAGAAAGCGTAAGCACCATAAGTTTTCGGGAAGCCCAAAACAACCTTCATTCCCTTAATCGCTACCTGATCAAGACCTGGCTCGTATAAGACTGCTACTTTAGCTTGGCCGCCCAATAAGGCTGCTGGCTCAGTACCAAGAGGAACTTGGATCGTGTCGACATCTTTTTCACTCATGCCATTTTCTTTAAGCAACTTAAGGAATAAGGAAGTACTTGTCGTTGGCATTAAACCAGTCACTACTTTTTGACCCTTGATATCCTTAATACTTGTAAATTTGACATCAGGAGCTGTTGCAATCCATACAGCTGCGCCGTTAACTGCATTACTAATAACGCCAACATTGGCGCCTTTTGAAGCGGCAATGGCAGTCCATTCAGGGCCATGAATTGAAAATTGCGAACTTCCTGAAAGCACTGAAGATAAAGCTGCAGTGGGAGATCCAGCAGTTTCTTTAATCACACTTAAGCCTTGGTCTTTAAAGAAACCTTTATCAATTGCGACATAAAGGGGTAAATACAACATCGACTGAAACGCCTGAGAAATAGTGACTGTTTTTACTTCAGCAGTTGCGCTAAACGACGCGCCGGCAATGGCTAACGCCGCAACCGTTACTTGTAGCTTTCTATAAATCGATTTCATGAAAAACCTCCGTGAGATTATTAAAAAAATTACATCCGAATTTGTGTACGTCCTGCATCATCGCGCCATGGGAATAAGAGGCGCTCCAAGGCATCAATACCGTGATACAAAAAGAAACCGACGATCATGAGCATGAATAATCCAACCCATACTGAATTGAGCTCATACAAGCTTGATGCGTTATAAATCATGTGCCCCAAACCAGCTTTAGATGAAATAAATTCACCTACAACAGCGCCAACTAATCCAAAACCTACATTGATACGAAAATTGGAAACAATTGCCGGCATTGACGAGGGAACAACGACTTGACGAAATATTTGTTTCCTATTTGCACCCATTGAGTAAAGCAGTGATTGCAAATCTTTATCGGCCTCTTTGGTTGCTTGATGAGCTGCGATCAAGGCAATAATGGCCGTCATAGAAACGACTAAAACAACCTTAGCGCCCAAGCCCGTACCAAACCAAAGCAAAATAATGGGAGCCAAAGCAATTTTAGGAACGCTATTGATAGCAACAATGAATGGCTCAACAATTTGTGACACCCATTTTGAGTACCACAGTAGTAACCCAATACTTGTCCCAACAAGGGTGCCAATGACAAAACCTAATAAAGCTTCCCAGAGCGTGTATCCCGTATCAATAAAGATTGAGTAATCCATCACACTTGCGATAAACCGCTTCCAAATACCAAATGGAGTGCCAATTAAAAACTCTGAGATGAGCCCAAACTCCGCCAATGTTTGCCATATGGCGAAAAAAATCACAACCGATAAAATTTGGATAAGGGACTTTCCAAAACCGGTTTCCAGCATTTGACTTATGGATCGCTTCTCTTGATTCATACCACTTCATCCTTTCTAGTTTGGATATCCAACTCTGAACAGAGAAGATGAAAATATTCGCCGAAATTTTTATGCGATCTAGCCTCTATCGGGGAGGATCGCTCAATATCAATATGATGTACATTTTTTACTACGGTAGGTCTTCCGCTTAGAGCAACTACCCGTTTAGATAGAGCAACAGCTTCATCAATATCGTGAGTGACCAGAATGACTGTCTTTTTAAACTTTGCTACGGCATCTAACAAAACGCTCTCAAGGTACAGTCTGGTTTGGTAATCTAAAGCTGAAAATGGCTCATCTAACAAGAGTATGTCCGGATCCATTAGAAGGGTACGAATGAGTGCAACGCGCTGTCGCATGCCGCCTGATAGGGTCTGAGGGTAAGCTTTTTCAAATCCAGATAAGCCAAAAGTATTGAGATAGTCTCTTGCCTTTTCCACTCCATTGGCATCATCCTCGCCGCGCACCCGTAATCCAAGCATGACGTTCTCGAGAACTGTGCGCCATGGGAACAGTAGGTCCTTTTGCATCATGTAGCCCACCTTACCTCTTAGGCTTTGAATTTTGTTGCCTCGATAGATCATATTGCCGCTATCAGTCTCAAGCAGGCCGGCGATGATATTGAAGATCGTCGACTTTCCGCAGCCACTAGGCCCAATGATGCTCAGAAAATCCTGCTCCATCACGTCAAATGTGAGTCCGTTAAGAACGGGAACTGGTCCGCCTTTGCTGGCGAATGATTTATGTATTGAATCCAATGAAAGTTGAACTACAGGGTTACTCACTATCAATCTCCATTAAATATTTTTATTAGGGTTGATACTTACATGTGCTTGCACCACTAGCGAGTCCATTTGCATTCATTTAGTGCGGCATTCATCGATAAGAGTGCAGCATTCATCAATCTGGTGCGCACCTTCAATTCATTGGTGAATCAAAATAAAAAGTGTCGATAGGTTTATATGGATGTTCATTTGGGATTGCTCTCATCCGAAGTCACAAGTACTTGCAATGTTGATTACCCACAACCTACAAGCAGTTCATTGCTCCAACTAGAGACCCATATGTTTATTGGAGTTGCGCTGGAAGATGTGTGAAGATTGCTTACACACCTAGTAGCACAGAAAGAAAAACGACTTAGGAATTTCTCCCTAAGTCGTTGATTTCATTGGTGGGCCCACCAGGACTTGAACCTGGGACCAAAGGATTATGAGTCCTCTGCTCTAACCAACTGAGCTATAGGCCCGTTAGTCTTTGGTTCAATCCTCTTCGAGGAAAGTCTTGAGTTTGTCGCTGCGGCTTGGATGACGCATTTTTCTCAGGGCCTTAGCTTCTATCTGACGAATACGCTCACGCGTCACGTCAAACTGTTTACCAACTTCTTCGAGCGTGTGATCTGTACTCATCTCAACACCGAAACGCATACGTAATACTTTTGCTTCGCGTGGTGTTAATGAATCCAGAACATCCTTCACCACATCGCGCATAGATTCATGCAATGCGGCTTCAGCTGGAGCCAAGGTATTGCCATCCTCAATGAAGTCACCTAAATGAGAATCTTCATCGTCGCCAATTGGCGTTTCCATGGAGATAGGCTCTTTAGCAATCTTCATAATCTTACGAATCTTGTCTTCAGGAATCTCCATCTTCAGCGCCAAAGTTGCAGCATCTGGCTCATGACCAGTTTCTTGCAAGATTTGACGGCTGATACGGTTCATCTTATTGATCGTTTCAATCATGTGAACCGGGATACGGATCGTACGGGCTTGGTCAGCGATAGAACGGGTAATCGCCTGACGAATCCACCAAGTTGCATAGGTGGAGAACTTATAACCACGACGGTATTCAAACTTATCTACCGCCTTCATCAAACCGATGTTTCCTTCTTGAATCAAATCCAAGAACTGTAAACCACGGTTGGTGTATTTCTTAGCAATCGAGATCACCAAACGTAAGTTGGCTACAGTCATCTCGCGCTTTGCTTCACGTGCACGCTTCTCACCAGCAGTCATGCGTTTGTTCACTTCTTTTAATTCTGGAAGTGGAATAACAACACGGGTTTGAATATCAATTAACTTCTGTTGAAGTTCTTGAACAGCAGGCACGTTACGTTGCAAGAGTGCGGTATATGGCTTGTTCTCTTTTAGCAACTTATCAGTCCAAGTCAGATTCATGGACATCTTAGGGAAGTCTTTCAAGACATCACCACGATTTACGCCAACCTTGTCTACTAATAAGCTAACAATGCCGCGCTCTAACTTCCAAACTTGATCCACTTGTGAGCGCATGGTGTCACACAACTTCTCAACACTCTTCGCAGTCAAACGGAAACCAAGCAACTCACCGCGGATGAGATCTTGCGCCTTGATATACGCTGGGCAGTTATAACCTTCTTTATCAAATGCACGGCGCATCTTATCGGCCTGAGTACGAACAATTGCAAATTTCTCAAGGGAAATCTGCTTTAACTCTTCAAGCTGTTTTGCATTCGCTGTAGCCGCACCGCCGCCACCGCCGCCTTCGTCTTCACCAACATCTTCGCCCTCTTCGGCATCTGGATCAACTTCTGGCTCTTCTGGTCCAAGCTTAATATCTTCAGCATTTGGATCTACCAATCCGTCTACGAATTGATCGATCTCGATTTCACCGCTAATGATCTTATCGACGTTGATCAAAATTTCGCCAATGGTGACTGGGCAAGCAGCTAGCGCCATCACCATGTCTTTGAGGCCAGCCTCAATCTTCTTGGCAATCACGATCTCGCCTTCGCGAGTCAGCAAATCAACCGTACCCATCTCACGCATATACATGCGGACTGGATCAGTTGTACGACCAAACTCTGAATCAACCGTTGATAAAGCAGCTTCCGCTTCTTCTTCAGCCTCTTCTTCTGTAGTTGCTGCAGAACCATTCTCATTTAATAAGAGGGTTTCAGCATCAGGGGCTTGCTCGTAAACAGTAATGTTGATGTCGTTTAAAAGGCTAATCAAAGTTTCCAATGCATCGGCATCAGATAACTCATCAGACATCACGTCATTCATCTCACCATGAGTTAAGTAACCCTTGGACTTACCCATCTTAATCAGAGTCTTCAGACGTGTACGACGCAACTCTTGCTGTGCTTCAGAGCCCAACTGTTGTGCTGCGAATTCTTTTAAAAGCGCTTTTTCTTTTGCCTTACGCTCACGCGCCTTTTGACGGTCGGTTAAGACTGGCTCTGCGCCCTCAACCGGAGCGTCAGCCTTGGCTTTACGACCGCGAACTTTTTTCTCTTCACCAACAACTTCAGTAGCACCCTCAACTTCTGGTGCTTTTACTTTTTTCCCCTTAGCTTCTGCTTTTGCATCTGCTTTTGGCTCGGCCTTCACAGCTTTTGCTGGTACAGCCTTAACAACAACTGCTTTTTCTTTTTTAGCAGGCTCAACTTTTGCGACTGGTTTAGAAGCTTTGGCCGGAGTCTTTGCTACCGGCTTTGCAACAGCCTTTACTGGTTTGGCTGGAGTCTTTGCTTTAGCGACTGGCTTAGCTGCAGGTTTTGCTGGAGCCTTTGCCTTAGCGACTGGCTTAGCTGCAGGTTTTGCTGGGGCCTTTGCTTTGGCGACTGGCTTAGCAGGCGTCTTTGCTTTGGCTGCAGGTTTTGCTGGGGCTTTAACCGGCTTGGCTGGAGTCTTTGCCTTGGCTACCGGTTTTGCTGGAGCTTTTGCTTTAGCAACTGGCTTAGCAGGCGTCTTTGCTTTGGCTGCAGGTTTTGCCGGAGCTTTTGCTTTTAGAGTTGTTTTAGCGGCTGGTTTTTTCTTGATATTAGGCATTTATTAGCACTTACTCACATTACTGTTGATTGATATCGACTGATTAAGTACAGCCACGTTGTTCACTTGCCCAAAATTTCATCAAAATAAAGCGCAAGTGACTGAATTAAATCGTTTTTTTCTTGGGAACAGAGGATTATAGTCGATTGTGACTTTTTTACCCCCACTTATCGTAAAAATATGGGGTTAATTTCTCTGATTTCTAGGGTGAAATCCGTTATTTCTTACGAGAACTTCAGCCTCTCGCCTAACTCACGATATCTAGCCCGATCTTGGTCGGTTGCCGTGTTTGCGGCAAGCTTTTGGGCAATCTGAGTCATCTCTAGCTTGAGATGGGTTAACTCGAGCTTTTTAAAGGCGCCATCTAAATCAGCCTCAGCACCCTCTAGATCTAAATCAGACCCCATGACCCGCTTTCTGAGCGCTTCGTACATCGGCGCCAATTCGCTACGAGACAGTTGCTCTTGGAACATGGCAAAAGCACCCGCCCCGACCATAGCGGGCTTTTCACCTTCACCAGGTACTAGCTCGACTTGATCGCATTGCGCCAATAAATCTTGCATCAATGTGAGCGTCTTAGTAGAGCGTTGTTCAGATGCCTGCAAAGCTAAGTCGCGTTTATTAGGATCTAAAGCCTTACCCAAATGCGGAAACTGAATTAATACCCGCAAAATTTGTACAGCCAAATCCGTGGGCGCTTGAGGGGGAGCAATGTTTTGTGCAACGACTCTTTTGGAAGATCCCTTTGAAGCTTGCCATGGTGCGCCTTGCGCTCTATTACCAGTGTTGGTATTCGTAAAGCCAGGTGCACGCGTTGGGCTTGCAGAATACGATCCAGTTTGTACAGGAGCAGGTGCTACTGTTAAACCACAAAAAGCCTCTAACTCTGCAGGTGTTGAGTTTGTTCTGATCGCCAGCTCGCGCAATATTTGTGTACGCAAAGCGATCGGTGGCATGGAGAGCAACAAAGGTTTAGCCGCATGATGCGTTTGCGCCCTACCCTCTGGCGTGGTGAGTTCATGCCCTTCGCTAGCAATCTTGAAGAAGAAGCTCGAGATTGACATCGCCTCTTTAATGACTTTTTCAAAAGCAGGGGCACCATAGGCACGAACATAACTATCCGGGTCATGTTCAGTCGGTAAGAATAAGAAACGAATTTCTTTATCGTCAGACATCAAGGGCAAGCAAGCTTCTAGCGCTCTCTGCGCTGCACGTTGCCCTGCAGAATCACCATCAAACGAAAAGACCACGCGATCGGTTTGGCGCAAGAGCATACGCACATGATTAGCGGTACATGCAGTACCTAAAGTAGCTACGGCATTCGGGAAACCCAATTGCGCAAGCGCCACTACATCCATATAGCCTTCGCACACCAAGACATATTCTTGTGCACGAATGGCCTGTCTTGCCTCAAATAATCCATAGAGCGTATTGCCCTTAGAGAAGAGTGGCGTCTCAGGGGAATTTAAATACTTCGGCTCGCCTTGATCCAAGATGCGCCCACCAAAACCAATCACCTGACCTTTGGGATTACGAATCGGAAACATAATCCGATCACGAAAGCGATCGTAACGTCTTGCGGTTTGATTGCCTTCGCTCTGCTCACTCTGAATGAGTAAGCCACCCTCTAATAATGTTTTAGCCACTTCATCATTAGCGTAAGTACCAAATACTGCTTCGAGGCCTTGCCAACCATCTGGTGCATAACCTAAGGAATAACGCTTGGCAATTTCTCCGGTAAGGCCACGACCTTTTAAATATTCCACGGCACGTGGCGCCACTTTGAGTTGTGCGCGATACCAATCAGATGCCGCACTCATGACTTCGCTCAGAGCCATCGCTTGTTGCTGTCTTGCTACGTCTTGAGCGGTACGCTCCTCACGTGGCACAGTAAGTCCAGCTGAACGCGCTAAATCTTCAATCGCATCTACATAACCCAACCCCGAATACTCCATCGCAAAACTAATGGCTGAGCCATGCGCTCCGCAACCAAAGCAGTGATAAAACTGCTTGGTGGGTGAAACAGAAAATGAAGGGGATTTTTCAGAATGAAACGGGCACAGACCTTGATAGTTTGCACCCGCTTTTTTTAACTTTACGTGCTCCCCAACCACATCAACGATGTCAATCCGATTTAAAAGATCGGCAATGAAGGATTGAGGGATGAGTGCCATTAGCGCTGAACTGAGTGGCTCACTTCGCCAGAGCGGCTTTCACCAAGGCAGAAACTTTTCCCATGTCCGCCTTACCAGCCAATTGCGCCTTGAGAGTACCAATGACTTTTCCCATGTCTTGAGGACCAGCCGCACCAGTGGCGCTCACCGCCGCAGCTACTGCAGCTTCAACCTCAGCATCTGACAATTGCGCAGGCAAATACGCTTGCAAGATGGCCATTTCGCCAGCTTCAATTGCAACCAAATCATCGCGCCCAGCTTTTTCAAACTGAGAGATTGAATCTTTGCGTTGCTTCATCATTTTTTCTACAGTCGCTATGACGCCAGCATCATCGACCACGATGCGCTCATCTACTTCACGTTGCTTAATGGCAGCCAATAAAAGACGGATGGCCCCTAAACGTGCAACGTCTTTTGCACGCATAGCGTTTTTCATATCTTCGGTAATTTGGTCTTTGAGACTCATGTCATGTTTCCTGTTGTACTGAATACCCTGAATGGATTCTTACATTGATTTTCTAACGATTATTACTCGGACGCTGAAAAAGCAAAAACCCGCTGCGTTTCACCGTCAGCGGGTTTCAAAGCTTCTCGGTGAAGAGAGCTTTTAAATGCGATTAGTAAAGCTTTTTAGGCAACATCTGGCTGCGAATACGCTTGTAATGGCGTTTTGCAGCTGCTGCTTTTTTGCGCTTGCGCTCAGCAGTTGGCTTTTCATAGAACTCGCGAGCACGCAAGTCGGTCAAAAGGCCATTTTTTTCAATGGTGCGCTTGAAACGGCGTAATGCCACTTCAAAAGGTTCGTTCTCACGGAGGCGTACTGTAGTCATACTTGTTTAACTCGTTTATGCTGGAAAATTACTGAATCACGGATTCTATCACGGCTAAGCGAAAAATGATTGTTTTAGGTATAGAAACTTCTTGTGACGAGACCGGGGTGGCTTTATACAACACCATGCCCTGGGAGAGTGCACAACCCGCTTCCCTAGGCATTCTGGGGCAGGCCCTGCACTCGCAGATTGCTATGCACCGTGAATATGGGGGCGTTGTACCGGAATTGGCTTCTAGAGACCATATTCGCCGGGTTTTACCCCTTTTAGACGAGTCTTTAGCCCAGTCTGGACTGGCACTCAAGGATATTGATGCGGTGGCCTATACCCAAGGCCCTGGCCTAGCTGGGGCCCTCCTAGTGGGCAGTGCCTTTGCTAAATCCCTTGCCCAAGGCCTAAACCTCCCCTCCATTGGGGTCCATCACCTTGAAGGGCACCTACTATCCCCGCTTTTAGGGGAAACAGCGCCGCAATTTCCGTTTATTGCCTTACTGGTTTCAGGTGGCCATACCCAGTTAATGAAAGTCAGTGGGGTTGGTCGTTATGAGCTCCTTGGTGAAACGCTAGACGATGCCGCGGGAGAAGCATTTGATAAAACAGCCAAGCTATTAGGCTTGGATTACCCAGGTGGTGCAGCGATTTCTAAACTGGCAGAAAAAGGACGGCCTAGTCAATTTGATCTGCCTAAGCCAATGCTGCATTCCGGTGATCTCGATTTTTCATTCTCTGGATTAAAGACAGCGGTTCTGAACCAAGTGAAAAAGTTTCAAGAAAAAAATATTACCGACGCAACTGAAGTGGCGCAATTTCATGCTGACCTGGCAAGGGCCTTCGTAGAATCCTTGGTTGCAGTATTAGTTAGCAAATCCGAAAGAGCGCTCAAGCAAACAGGCTGTAAGCATTTAGTACTTGCTGGTGGTGTCGGCGCGAACTTGCAGTTGCGCGCAGCGCTGAATGAGAAAGCGACTAAAAATGGTTTTGAAGTGCACTACCCACCACTAGATCTGTGTACGGATAACGGGGTGATGATTGCCTTTGCGGGAGCGCTGCGTTTACTTGCCCCCAACAACGGCTCAACAACATCGGGTGCATTTGATATCAAGCCCCGCTGGGACTTGCAGAGCAATAACCTCGTTTAAATCTCAGAGGTAGAACTTCACTCGTTATTTTGTCAGGCTGATCTTGGCAAAAGCGCTGTGATTATGAATCGACTCAAAGTTCTCAGCCTCAACCACAAATGACAGGATGCGTTCGTCAGCCTTGAGCTGACCAGCAACATCACGTACCAAGTCTTCAACAAATTTTGGATTGCTGTAAGAACGTTCGGTAACCCACTTCTCATCTGGGCGCTTGAGCAAACCCCACAACTCGCTTGAAGCTTCACTCTCAGCAGCAGTCACCAAATCTTCAACTGTCATTTTGGTTTTTGGATCCAGTGCCACTGTCATCGTCACATGCGAGCGTTGATTGTGCGCACCAAAATCTGAAATCTCTTTTGAGCAAGGGCACAAACTCATTACCGGCACTACAGCGCGCAAGTTCAATTCAACATCGATTGAACCAGTGGCATTTTTCTTACCCTTGGACATCCAAGTAACTTCGTAATCCATCAAACTTTCAACACCTGAGACCGGCGCTGCTTTTTTGACGAAATGGGTATAAGTAAATTGCACACGACCTTCAGTGGCATCCAAGAGCGGCAACATTTCGCGAACCATAGAAACTACAGAGGTGCTGTCGATTGGCTCATCTTGTTGTTGCAAGATCGCCATGAAACGCGACATGTGCGTTCCCTTGATATGCGCAGGCAATGCAACATCCATCTCAAAATTACCCACCGATGGAAAGCTACCAGTCTTGGTACGAATGGTGAGCGGATGGCGCACCCCACGAATGCCTACTTGCTCAATCGGCAAGGCACGCTCATCCCGAGTGGATTGCACATCGGCCATCACACTAGGTTTGAGAAAAGATGCATTCATATCGTTCATGGCTCTATTTTCCGGCAAAACCAGCTTATTTGCCTACGAATGCTGAATTAATGTTCAAGATTGCTGGAAAACGCCGTGTAATGGACTGGTGAATACCTTCTACATCCAGGCCACACTTGGCCATAAGCAATTTGTAGTCACCATGCTCGATAAATTCATCGGGAATACCCAGTTGCAATAAAGGCTTATTAATCCCCATTGCTGAGAGTGCTTCTAGGCAAGCACTACCCGCCCCACCTTGAATCGCGCCATCTTCAACCGTGACGAAATAATCATGGTCACTCGCTAAGGATTTAATGAGATCCACATCCAATGGTTTTACAAAACGCATATTGGCAACCGTTGCGTCTAAGCGCTCAGCAACGTCTAGTGCTGGGTACAGCAAAGTACCAAATGCCAATATGGCTACGCGACTACCAATAGCTGCCGTTGATTTGCGACGCAACTCACCTTTACCAAAAGGAAGTGTGCGCAGCTCTTTAGAAGGGATTGTGCCAACACCCGCACCACGTGGGTAACGTACTGCACTCGGATGGGATTGATGGAAGGCAGTCGTTAACAAATCTCGACACTCTGCTTCATCAGCAGGGGTCATCACCAACATATTGGGAATGCAGCGTAAAAATGGGATGTCATACACGCCAGCATGAGTCGCACCATCTGCACCGACTAAGCCGGCGCGATCTAATGCAAATAACACCGGCAAATCCTGAATCGCTACATCATGAATCAATTGATCGTATGCACGCTGTAAAAAAGTGGAATAGATTGCCACCACTGGTTTCATACCCTCACATGCCATACCAGCAGCAAAGGTCACCGCATGTTGCTCAGCAATGCCCACGTCGTAATACCGCTTCGGAAAATTCTTTTCAAACTCGACTAAGCCAGAGCCTTCACTCATTGCTGGCGTAATGCCTACCAATAGTGGATCAGCATGCGCCATATCGCACAACCATTCGCCAAATACTTGCGTGAAGGTTTTCTTGGGAGGAATGTCAGGCTTCTTCACACCCTCTTCTGGGTTGAACTTACTGGGACCGTGATAGAGCACAGGATTGGCTTCGGCTAATTCATAGCCCTGGCCTTTACGGGTCACCACATGTAGAAACTGCGGACCACGCCCTTCAAGCGCAAGGCGACGGACGTTTTGCAACATCGGAATCAAAGCCGCAAGATCATGGCCATCAATAGGACCGAAGTAATTAAAACCAAACTCTTGAAAAATGGTCGATGGCGAAACCATGCCTTTAGCGTGATCCTCTAAGCGTTTAGCAAACTCTCGTAAAGGGGGCGCAATAGATAAAACGCTATCAATACCTTTTTTGGTTGCCGAATAAATATTGCCACTGAGCAAGCGCGCGAGGTGTCGATTCAATGCACCTACCGCTGGCGAGATGGACATATCGTTATCGTTCAATATCACCACGAGCGGCAAGTCGTCATACACGCCTGCGTTATTCATCGCCTCAAAAGCCATGCCGCCGGTCATGGCGCTATCACCAATCACAGCAACAGCTACTTGTTTTTCGCCTTTAGTCTGGAATGCTCTTGCCATCCCCATCGCCGCAGAAATGCTGGTAGATGAATGGCCCGTCCCGAAAGCATCGTATTCACTTTCAGTACGACGCGGGAAACCCGATAAACCGTTGAGCTGGCGCAGAGTGCTCATGCGCTCACGGCGGCCAGTCAAAATCTTATGGGGGTAACTCTGATGACCCACATCCCAAACGATCCGATCGTTTGGCGTATCAAAAACGTAATGCAAAGCAATTGATAATTCCACCGTGCCCAAATTAGAGGAAAGGTGCCCACCTGTTTTAGAAACAGAATCTAAAACAAACTGGCGTAATTCAGCGGCCAATGCTGGCAACTCTTCACGGGAAAGCTTTTTTAAATCGGCGGGGGATTGTATGGAATCTAAAGTCATCGAATCTAAGGTCAAACCTATTTGCCTCTACTGACTACTAACAGAGCTAAATCTTGTAGGGCTTGCGCTTTGCTGCCAAAAATCTCCAGACTGGCAATCGCCTCTGCTTGCAATTGCTTTGCCTGCTTCTGTGCATAGTCTAAACCCATCAAGGTTACGTAGGTAGGCTTATCGTTGGCGGCATCCTTACCAGCCGTCTTTCCGAGGGTTTGACTATCTGCCGTAGCGTCTAGAACGTCATCAACAATCTGAAAGGCCAGGCCAAGGGCCTGAGAATAATTTTTCAGGCAAGTCATTTGGGTAGGGTTCAAGTGAGCGGCAATACCGCCCAATTGCACAGCGCAAGATAACAGCGCACCTGTTTTCATGGCATGCATTTGCTTCAAACCAGCAAGATCTAATTTCTTGCCAACGCTATCTAAATCAATTGCTTGACCACCGGCCATACCGCGCGAACCGGATGCCGCAGCCAAGCTACTCATCATGAACAAACGCACGTCAACCTCGCACTGTGCGTTTGCCAAAATTTCAAAGGCGCGCGTTTGCAAGGCATCGCCGACCAACAAAGCAGTGGCTTCGTCGTAGGCCTTATGAACGGTAGGCCGTCCTCGGCGCAAATCATCGTCATCCATGCAAGGCAAGTCGTCATGCACCAATGAGTAAGCATGGATACATTCAATCGCAACTGCGGCTGCGTCTAATGCCTCGACTTTGGCATCACCTAGTGAGCCCGCTGCATAAACCAATAAAGGACGAATACGTTTACCGCCACCTTGAGCCGCATAACGCATTGCCTCATGCAATCGCTTAGGCGTCGTTTGATCTGAATCAAGCAGAGACTCTAATGCAGACTCGGTACGCGTGGAGTGCGCACTAAGCCACTCCTGAAATTGAAAAGCTGAAGTCATTAGGCCTCAAATACACGCACTTGTTGCTCAACCTGAGCAAGCACGCCCTGACAATGTTTGAGTAGTGCCGCGCCACGTTGGTAGGCCAAAAGGGTTTCTTCTAGAGAGAACTTTCCAGACTCCATGTCAGAAATTAACTTCTCAAGCTCTTTAACTGCCTCTTCATAGCGCAATTTGGGATCAATTTGGGCCTCAAGAGCAGGCTTTTGACTCTCTGATTTTTTAGCTGGCATAGACCCGTTTCCTTTGTATTTCTTGCACAAACAGCCCTATATATTAAAGCGAGAAGCCCTTTCGATGGGTATAATTCATCCCTTCCTTTCCAATATCGACTCGTCGATGGTTGGATTGGTTATTCCGCTTAGCTTCGGCTGACGTTTTCGGGGGTGGGGAGAATGACTAATCTGGCTACCGCGCAGAAGCTTGCGCCGTCCAATCTACAACTGCCGGTTTCGGCATATTTTGACGTTGATTTGTATCAGCGCGAAATTGAACTGCTTTTCAAGCAAGGGCCTGGCTATGTCGGCCACGATCTCATGGTGCCCGAAATTGGCTCCTATCGCACATTGGCCGCAGAAAATGAAGGTCGCATTCTGGTTCGCAATGAGGCCGGTGTAGAACTCTTATCAAATGTTTGCCGTCATCGCCAAGCACTCATGCTCAATGGCTCCGGCAAAACAGAAAATATTGTTTGTCCACTGCATCGCTGGACCTACGATCTGAATGGCGATCTTTTAGGCGCCCCTCATTTTGAAGACAAGCCCTGCCTCAATCTTGGCAAGTCCCCATTGCAAAACTGGCAAGGACTGTTATTTGAAGGTCCGCGTGATGTGAGATCTGATCTTGCCAAGCTGGGTGTTGCAGATGATCTCAAGTTTGATGGCTATATGCTCGATCACGTTGAGGTGCACGACTGCAACTACAACTGGAAAACATTTATCGAGGTTTATCTCGAGGACTACCATGTCGTTCCATTTCACCCTGGCTTAGGAAAGTTTGTTTCTTGCGAAGACCTCCGTTGGGAATTTGGCGACTGGCATAGCGTGCAAACGGTTGGCATTCATAAAGATTTAGCAACGCCCGGATCACCCGTGTATCGCAATTGGCATGAAGCAGTGTTGCGCCAATTTGGCGGAAAATCACCACGCCATGGGGCAATCTGGCTGACCTATTACCCTAATGTCATGGTCGAGTGGTACCCAGGCGTGCTCTGTGTTTCTACCCTACATCCACTTGGTCCGAATAAAACACGCAACATTGTTGAGTTTTATTACCCAGAAGAGATTGCTCTATTCGAGCGTGAGTTTGTTGAGGCTGAACGTGCCGCCTACATGGAAACCTGCATCGAGGATGATGAAATCGGCGAACGCATGGATGCAGGTCGTGCTGCCCTCTTTGCTCGCGGCATCAACGAAGTTGGTCCATACCAAAGCCCAATGGAAGACGGCATGCAGCATTTCCACGAGTGGTATCGTCGTGTCATGAACTATCAAGGCGTTTAATTTAATTCACAAAAGGTCACTTCATGACTCCTCTTATTACTGCTAACCAGTTAGAAGAAATCATTAACAGTGGTGAAAATGTGTTGCTGTGTGACTGCCGCTTTGATTTGGCTGATACATCTGCCGGTAGAAAAGCCTACGAAGAAAGTCACATTCCAGGCGCCATCTATGTCGACCTCGATCAAGATCTGTCTGGTGAAAAAACCGGCAAGAATGGGCGACACCCATTACCGACTCCAGATGCTTGGGCCAAAACAAAAACACGCCTCGGCATGGATAACAACACCCTGGTAGTTGCTTATGACAAACAGGGCTCTGTATATGCCAGCCGTTTGTGGTGGATGCTCAAAGCGACCGGTCATGCCAATGTGCGAGTACTGGATGGCGGGCTAGATGCCTGGAATGGCCCTATCGGAACGATTCCCCGTCAACCAAGTCCTGCAAGTCAAGCGATTGAGGCCATGCCGTATGTCGGTCTCGTATTAGCTGATGCAGTGTCTGAGAACTTGCAAACCCAGAAAAGTGTTGTGATGGATGCACGCGCTAACGATCGCTTTCATGGTCAAAATGAAACTTTAGATCCAGTCGCAGGCCATATCCCCGGCGCAATCAACCGCTTCTTTAAAGACAATCTATCTGCCACCGCATTTAAAGCACCAGAACAACTCTATAAAGACTTTGTGGATTTTCTAGGCCCCCTCAAAGCATCCGATGTCATTCACCAATGCGGCTCGGGAGTTACTGCGTGCCATAACTTACTGGCGATGGAAATTGCTGGGTTGAAGGGGTCGCGCCTCTATGCTGGCAGTTGGAGTGAATGGTGCGCAGACCCCCAGAGGCCTGTTGAAACTTAACGCAAGTTAGATAGTAGGATCACGAAACCTACGCCACAAGCAATCAACACTGTTTGACGTAAAGACTCTGCCCAATGCGGGCGACGATGCATTTGCGGAATCAAATCACTCACTGCAATGTAAATAAAACTGCTAGAGGCAATGACTAGAAGATAGGGCATGGCAGCATGTGCTTTTTCTAAGAAAAAATAAGCTAGCACGCCACCGACCACAGCAGATAAACCGCAAATCAAGTTGTACAGCAAAGCCCGTGTACGCGAAAAGCCAGCATTGAGCAAAACAATAAAATCGCCAATCTCTTGCGGAATCTCATGAGCAATGATGGCAAGCGCTGTAAAGATGCCCACTTGATAATCCGCCATAAAAGCAGCAGCGATCAATACCCCATCTACAAAGTTATGCAGTCCATCGCCAATCAAGATCATGCTACCGCTTCGTCCAGCAGCCTCTGCGTCATGACCATGGTGATGATTATGACCATCGCCTTCGTGATGATGACTATGACGCAATAAAGAAATTTTCTCTAACAAGAAAAATCCCAGCAAGCCAGCAAGCAAAGTGGCAAATAAGAGTTGCGGGCTTGTACCCTCCATGCTGAAGGCTTCGGGTAAAGAATGCAAAAAAGCAGTAGCTAGCAAAATTCCGACCGAAACGCTCACCATGTTGTGAACCATCTTGGAAAGCAATGCCAAGGAGAAGGTGGCGGCTACAAGAACGCTAGCCGTTCCTGCAAGCGCAGTTACCAAGAGAATGCTTTGTAAAACTGTCATAGCAATCACACTACTCCGTTTTTCTTAAACCAAGCCAAGCATTTTGCCCAACCATCTTTTGCGGGGCCTTCGCGATAAGACTCGCGGTAGTCCGCATGAAACGCATGGGGGGTATCTGGATACACCTCAAACTGGGATGCCTTGGCTGCAGCATTAGTAGGCGCGGCTTTTGCTAAAGCCTCACGCATTTGATCAATGCTCACCAAAGAGATTCCAGCATCAGCAGCGCCATAAAGTCCTAAGACGGGGGCTTTTAAGTCTGTAGCAATGTCAACTGGATGACGTGGATTGCCTTCGGTTTTGTCACCAATCAAGCGGCCATACCAAGCTACGCCGGCACGTACCTGTGGCAATGTGGCGGATAGCCAAGTAATGCGCCCGCCCCAACAAAAACCAGTCACGCCAACCCGTTTTAAGTCGCCCCCATTTTTTCCAGCCCAGACCAATGCAGCCTGCAAATCACCCAACACCTGGGAGTCAGGCGTCTTAGAAATAATATTAGTAAAGATTTCAGCAATCGTGCCGTATTGACTGGGATCACCAGCCCGTACAAAAAATTCTGGGGCAATGGCGAGATAGCCTAACTTTGCAAAACGACGGGTGACATCAGCAATGTACTCATGCACGCCAAAGATCTCACTCACGACGATCACGATTGGCAGTGGGCCTTTGGCCTTTTCTGGACGTGAGACATAGGCCGGAATTTGAGAGCTGCCCACTGGGATAGATTGCTCGCCAGCAGTCAAACCTGTAAAGCTCGTTTCAATAGCAGCGGCCATGACAGGCTGTGATGCTGGCGCCAAGCCAATCCCAATGCCTGTTGCAGCAATCGCAGAGGTCTTGATAAAACTTCTTCTATCACCCTGAATACCTTGTGAAGCTTGATGATTTTTTTTGTTCATTGCATTTATCCCCATTTCACCCAAGCATTTTTATCAAACTCAGTGGGCTTCTTCCCAATTATCGCCAATACCAATACTCACTAGCAATGGCACTTTCAGATCGGCTACTGTACACATCAAACCTGGTAATTTTTCCTTTAGCAGATCAATCTCATCCAAAGGCACATCAAATACTAATTCATCATGCACCTGCAAGAGCATGCGGGTTTTGAGTTGCTCTTTTTCTAACCAATTCTCGACAGCAATCATGGCTAACTTAATTAAGTCTGCGGCAGTGCCTTGCATCGGCGCATTAATCGCAGCACGCTCAGCGCCTTGACGACGAGGTCCATTAGATCCCTTGATCTCTGGTAACCACAACCTTCTACCAAAAACCGTCTCTACATAACCATTTTCGCGCGCCTCGACACGGGTGCGCTCCATATATTGGGCTACACCAGGATAGCGATCAAAATACTTGGCAATATAGTTTTGTGCTGCAGAACGTTCAATTCCTAAATTACCTGCCAGACCAAACGCACTCATGCCATAAATCAAGCCGAAGTTAATGACCTTGGCGTAGCGACGCTGCTCGGAGCTCACATCATCCAAAGGCACACCAAAAATTTCAGCTGCAGTTGCTTGGTGTACGTCCTTACCAGTATTGAATGCCTCTAGAAGGTTTTCATCTTCGGCAATATGCGCCATAATGCGCAATTCAATTTGCGAATAGTCTGCTGAAAGTAACTTACAACCATCCGCCGGAATAAAAGCCTCCCGAATTCTTCGCCCCTCTTCAGTACGCACGGGAATATTTTGCAAATTGGGATCGCTAGATGCAAGGCGCCCGGTTACTGCAGTCGCTTGAGAGAAGTTCGTATGTACCCGACCCGTCTTTGGATCAGCCATGCGCGGTAACTTCTCGATATAGGTTGACATCAATTTAGCCAAGCTGCGGTAATCCAAAATACGAGCTGGTAATGGGTAGTCTTCAGCTAGCTTTTGCAACACTTCTTCATCGGTTGAAGGTGCGCCTGAGGGCGTCTTCTTAATCACCGGTAACTCCAATTGCCCAAATAAAATTTCGGCAATCTGCTTGGGTGACTGAATATTAAAAGGCTGTCCCGCTAGTTTATGTATCTCACCTTCCAGTTCCAGCAGGCGTTTTCCGACCTGTTGGCCCTGCTTGGCCAGTAACGCGGAGTCGATCCGAATGCCATTGCGCTCCATGATGCCCAGTACTCGCATAGCAGGCATCTCAATCTGCTGGTATACGTAGAGCAAGCCTGGGCTAGCCTGTATCTGGGGCCACAGCTCTAAGTGGAGTCGTAAGGTGATGTCCGCATCTTCAGCTGCGTAATCAGTGGCGATCTTGAGATCCACTTGATCAAAGCCAATTTGATGCACGCCTTTGCCGCAAACTTCTTCGTAGCGAATGGTCTTCACGCCAAGATGCCGTTCTGCCAGGCTATCCATATTGTGCGGTAAGTGAGATTCCAGAACATAAGATTCAAGCAAAGTATCGAACTGAATGCCGCCTAA
The DNA here is from genome assembly GCF_018881755.1 of Polynucleobacter finlandensis. Classification (GTDB taxonomy): domain Bacteria; phylum Pseudomonadota; class Gammaproteobacteria; order Burkholderiales; family Burkholderiaceae; genus Polynucleobacter; species Polynucleobacter finlandensis. Next base: position 25,287 of record NZ_JACVPS010000015.1, read on the forward strand.
AGTAATTCCGTAATTGGCAAAGATGTGACTGTCGTACTTTAAGTTTTGACCGACCTTGGCATGAGAAGAACTCTCTAACCATGATCTCATTCGCAACAGCACTAAGTTGCGGTCTAGTTGAGTTTCGCCATTGCGATGGGCTACCGGAATGTAACAAGCCTCACCTGGTGTTACCGATAAAGAAATGCCAACCAACTCTGCTGCTAAGGCATCTAAACCAGTGGTCTCGGTATCGACTGCGGTTAACTGTGCAGATTCAATTTTCTTGAGCCATCGATCTAAAGCAAGCTCATCTACTACGCACTCGTAATGTCGTGTAATCCCATCATGTAAATCTGTTGTGGCTTGAGATAACACGGTTGTTGGAGTAGACGCAATCTCTCTCGATTTTTTTGCGGCTAATTCATTCGGGGAGATGCCGGGTAAAGGACTGCCAGCCAAGTCAAAGACCGCCTCCCCTTGATTTGACTGAGGGCTAGGGTTGTTCAGTTGCTTTTCTACATCTCGCAACCAAGTCTTAAATGCATAGCGCTCAAACAGCTCACGCAAGAGTGGCGCATCTTCAGGCTTTGCATGCAAGTCATCCAAACTCAGGAGATGTGGATCTAGATCGCAGTCTTTTTTGACGGTAATTAATTCACGCGCTTTAGGAAGCCACTCTAAGCTGGCTCGTAAATTTTCACCGACTACACCTTTTACTTGCTCAGCGTTTGCCATCAAATTATCAAGATCACCAAACTCAGCTAACCACTTATTGGCTGTCTTAGGTCCAGCTTTTGGGACACCGGGAACGTTGTCAACAGCGTCACCAATAATAGATAAGTAATCCACAATTCGTTCCGGTGGCACTCCAAACTTTTCAATCACACCTTCGATATCCAATTTTTCATTGGTCATGGTGTTGATCAAAGTCACTGAGGCATTCACAAGCTGCGCTAAATCTTTATCGCCTGTTGAAATAATCGTTTCCCAACCGGCTTGAGTAGCCTGACAAGATAGGGTAGCAATCACATCGTCAGCCTCAACTCCCGATACCATCAAGACGGGCCAACCTAGAGCCTTTACCATCGCATGAATAGGCTCGATTTGCTTCACCAGATCTTCGGGCATTGGCGACCGATGCGCCTTGTACTCGGAGTACATTTCATCCCGAAAAGTCTTCCCTTTAGCATCAAATACACAGGCAATATGATCAGCCTTTAGCTCGGATCTGGCCCTGCGCATCATGTTGACCATCCCATAAATTGCCCCCGTTGGGTCACCAGCCCCATTTCTAAGGTCTGGCATGGCATGGAAGGCGCGGTAGAGGTAGCTAGAGCCGTCTACCAACAAGAGTCTATGTTTAGTCATACCGCAATCGTACAATCTAGTTGCTAACTTCCCACGGGTCTGGTTTGGGAACCGATCTGGAGTGGGACTAAAAAGGTGAAAAATGATGCATGCTCTAACCAACTTATTCAGCCACTCCTGGAGCCAGGCCCTTGTTTTAACTAGCTTTTTCATGGCTTTTGGCATATTGGGAAGTGGTAATGCTGCTGCCCAAAATATGAGCCAAGCTCTTAGCCCTGCCGAGCTCCAACAAATTAATAACCAGCCACTTGCTCCAGCAGTGAGTGCATCTGGCGCGATGAACACCCCAGAAATGCGCAAGCCTAGCTATCAATTTAAAGATGGGAACGGGACTGAAGTGACTGAGTACAAGGATTCAAATAGCCCAACCCAAGTTCAGGTAAAAACGAAATTAACGACTTACGAAATGTCACCTCCCGACTCTGTTAAACCTGGCGCCCAGTCTGGCGAAGGCAGTTTACTGAGTGTGCCCAGCATCAGCATTCCAATTCGGTAACGTATGGCTGTATTTACCCCGATCGAGCTTGGCGATATCTCAGACTGGATCGCGCGGGACTTCAATATTGGCGAGGCTACTGCTATTCGCGGTATTCATGGCGGCATCGAGAATTCCAACTTTTTCTTAGATACCGTTCTTGATGGCAAGAAACAAGAATTTGTTTTAACGATCTTTGAAAGATTGTCTGCAGAACAACTTCCCTACTATCTTGAACTCATGCGGCACTTGGCGGACAAAGGCATTACCGTACCAAAGCCAATCGCTAATCAAGATGGTGCGATTTTGTTTTCCCTCAAAGGTAAGCCTGCGGCAATCGTTACCAAGCTACCCGGTCTATCGCGATTAGACCCCGAAGTGAAGCACTGCGTATTGGTGGGCGAGATGCTTGCCAAGATGCATTTAGCAGGCGCCGATTTTCCTAAAACACAAATAAACTTGCGTAGCCTTACTTGGTGGCAAAAAACAGTGCCTCAAGTCTTGGCACATTTAAATCAAAATCAACAAGATTTGCTCGCTAGCGAATTAGCCACTCAAGAAAACTTCTTCGCCTCAAGTGAATATGCCGCATTACCGCAAGGCGCAAGTCATTGCGATCTCTTTAGGGACAATGTCTTATTTGATCCGCAAGGATCTGCCGATACTTCAAAAGACCAATTGGGCGGCTTCTTTGATTTTTATTTCGCCGGCACGGATAAGTGGCTATTTGATTTGGCAGTGACGGTAAATGACTGGTGTTTGGCTAGCAACAAAAAAGATTTAGATCCTGCTCGCTTTAATGCGCTAATGGATGCCTACCAATCCGTGCGCCCACTGACTGCCGATGAAAAATCTAGCTGGTCAATGATGGTCCGCGCGGCTGCCTTGCGCTTCTGGATCTCTCGCTTGTGGGATTTTTATTTACCGCGTGATGCGCAGATGTTGACGCCGCATGACCCAAGCCATTTTGAACACATTCTTTTAAGCCGCAAAGCCATATGAAACTAAACTGCGTCGCCCCTAAAGAGGGATACACCTGGATCCGCCAAGGGATTTGGCTTTTTAAGCAAAGCCCTATTGGATTTTTGATGCTGGTCTTTATGTATGTGTTTCTTGCACAGCTTGCTGTACTCGTGCCGGTGATTGGCGTCTTTGCAGTCTTGGTTCTGACGCCGACCCTCTCCGTGGGCTTTATGACAGCGTGTCGACAGGCCATTCAAAAAGAACGTATTCGCCCCATGGTGTATTTGGCAGCACTCCAATCCACCGCGGTGGTTCGTAAAAGAATTTTGCAACTAGGTCTTGTTTACGCAGCCCTCATTCTGGCACTCAGTTTTATCCTGAGCATGCTTGTTGATTTTGAATTGCTACTTCCCCTGATGACAAGCGATAAGCCCGTCACTCCTGAGGCTATTCGACAAATTTATTTGGTCTTGTTTTTTGGGGCCATTCTGTACATTCCGGTAGCGATGCTGATGTGGTTCTCGCCGATCCTGGTGGCCTGGGAGGACATGTCGATTCCTCAAGCACTCTTCTCCAGTTGCTTAGCTTGCTGGACTAATCGCGGGGCGTTCTTTCTGTATCTTGCCATCTGGAGCGTGGTCCTGATTGCCATTCCACTCATCATTGGGTCTGCGTTAGATGCAGTGGATCTTGGGCAGGCTGCCTCATTCATCGTCGCTCCGCTTTCAATGGCGGGACTCACTGTGATGCATTGCTCTTTCTTCGCAACATGGAAAGCCTGCTTTGCAGACAAAGAGGAAGCTACGCTCTTAGCGTAAGGTAGCTAGTCAATAGCACTCAGTTTCGCAATGCTCAGTTGTAACCACTTCACACCATGTCGTTTGAAGCTCACTTGAGCACGTGCATCCGCATCATTACCCTCTAAGCCGGTAACACGTCCTTCACCAAACTTGGTGTGAAATACATTTTGCCCAATCGTGAATGGATAGTTACCGCGGGGCGGTGAAACAAGTCTTTGAACTGTGGTCGAGGCAGAACCCACTCTTCCTGTGCGCGCAGGCGCTTGACCATAAGTTTGATGTCGTACTTGCTGACGCTCATTACCAGAGTCAAAAAAATCATTGGATTCATATTCGCGTTGACGTGTATAGCCATCTTGCCAAGTTGATCCTGAACTTCTACCGCTGCCACCCCAACGAGAATCCTTAGCCTTAGGAGTCAGCCACTTAAGCGAATCAGCCGGCAGCTCTTCTAAGAAGCGAGATGGCATGTTGTAGCGTACTTGGCCATGCAACATGCGTGACTGAGTATGGGAGAGATACAAGCGCTCTTTAGCCCGGGTAATCGCCACATACATTAAGCGACGCTCTTCTTCTAGGCCATTGAGTTCATTCACACTATTTTCGTGTGGGAACAAGCCCTCTTCCAGGCCGGTAATGAAGACGGCAACGAATTCGAGACCTTTGGCCGAATGCACTGTCATTAACTGCACAGCATCTTGACCGGCTTGAGCCTGGTTATCACCCGCCTCTAGAGATGCATGCGATAAAAATGCTGCGAGCGGAGAAGCTGCAACCATGCCTGGCTCAGCCTCACCAGACAAGGTCGCTGCAGTAGCGTCTTGACCATAGCCCTCTTCCGCAATGAAAGCAGTTGCGGCATTCACAAGTTCTTGCAAGTTCTCTACGCGATCTTGGCCTTCACGCTCAGTCAAATAATGCTGAATCAAGCCACTGTTCTGAATCACAAACTCCACCGTCTCAGGCAAAGTATTGTGACGGGTTGCTTCACGCATGTGATCAACCAAGCGCACAAATCCGCTCAGTGATGTGCCCGCTTTTCCAGTCAACGTGGTGGCAGCTAAATACAGGGAACATTGCTGAGCTCTTGCCTCATCTTGCAATGCTTCAATGGATCTCGCACCAATACCCCGGGTTGGGAAGTTCACAACGCGCGAGAAAGAAGTATCGTCGTTTGGATTCTCCAAAAGACGTAAGTAGGCTAGTGCATGTTTAATTTCTGCACGCTCAAAAAAGCGTAGTCCGCCATATACACGGTAAGGAATAGCGGCGGAGAACAAGGCGTGCTCAATGATGCGTGATTGCGCATTACTTCTGTACAGCAAAGCGATCTCGGTACGCTTGATGCCGCTACTCACTAAGGCTTTGATTTCATCAACCAGCCACGCCGCTTCTGCATGATCACTAGCCGCATCGTAGATTCGGACTGGTTCGCCATGACCCGCATCGGTACGAAGATTTTTTCCCAGACGCTCAGTATTGTTAGAAATCAGATGATTGGCAGTATCTAAGATATGACCGTGCGAGCGATAGTTCTGCTCTAGCTTGACCATCATCGGATGAAATTGTTTTTCATAGAGACGCATGTTCTCTACATCAGCCCCGCGGAAGGCATAAATACTTTGATCGTCATCACCAACAGCAAAGACGGCGCTAGTACCAGCGCCACTCACATTCGCCTTACTAGCATCATGACCAGATAGCAGTTTTAACCAGGCGTATTGGAGCGCATTGGTATCTTGAAACTCATCAATCAGAATATGACGGAAGCGTTCTTGGTAATGCGTCCGAATCGCTTCGTTATGTTTCAACAATTCATAACTACGCAATAAGAGCTCTGCAAAATCGACTACGCCCTCACGTTGACACTGTGCATCGTAGGCTTCATAGAGCTGCGCCATTTTGGCTTGGAAGTCATCACCTGAATCTAAGTCACGCGCCCGCATTCCACGCTCTTTGGCATGGGCAATGAAATACTGCAATTGCTTGGGTGGATATTTCTCATCATCCACTTTCAAACCCTTCAAAAGGCGTTTGATAGCAGATAACTGGTCCTGGGTATCCAGAATCTGGAAAGTGGACGGTAAACCCGCATCCTTGTGATGCGCCCGCAATAAACGGTTGCAAAGACCATGAAAGGTGCCAATCCACATGCCCCGAGTATTAATGGGCAACATGGCACTCAGGCGCAACATCATCTCTTTGGCAGCCTTATTGGTGAAGGTCACCGCCAAGACGCCAATAGGCGAAACCTGACCCGTTTGGATCAACCAGGCTATACGGGTGGTGAGGACGCGGGTTTTACCGCTACCCGCCCCAGCCAAAATTAAGGCTGATTGGGCCTGGCCATTTTCATTTACGGGCGGGAGGGTCACTGCCTCGCGCTGTTCTGGGTTGAGGTTCGCGAGCAAGTCTGAGTACATCGTCCCAATTATAATTTGCCTCTTATGCCAAATGCTTCGAATACCCCTAATTCACCAGCGAGCAGTCCAGCGGACCAGCTTGCTAAATCCTACGAACCCGCACCCATAGAAGCGCATTGGGGGCCAGAGTGGGAAAGCAGAGGCATTGCCACAGCCTCACTCGAAGAAGGCAAGGAAGACTTTAGCGTTCAACTACCACCCCCGAATGTCACCGGTACGCTCCATATGGGTCACGCCTTTAACCAAACCATCATGGATGGCTTGGTACGACATGCTCGTATGTCCGGTAAAAATACCTTATGGGTACCCGGCACAGACCATGCTGGTATCGCCACACAAATTGTGGTTGAACGTCAGCTTGATGCGCAAAAAGTTTCTCGCCACGATTTAGGTCGTGAGAAGTTTCTAGAAAAAGTATGGGAATGGAAGGAAACTTCCGGCAACACGATTACCAACCAGATTCGTCGTCTCGGCGCCTCGATTGATTGGAGCCGTGAATATTTCACAATGGACAGCAAGATGTCCAAAGCAGTGGTTGAAGTATTTGTCCGTCTGCATGAGCAAGGGCTCATTTACCGTGGCAAACGTTTGGTCAACTGGGATCCCGTTTTAGGAACTGCCGTTTCAGATCTGGAAGTAGTAAGCGAAGAAGAAGATGGCTCGATGTGGCACATCCACTATCCACTCACTGATGGCTCTGGCCATCTAACGGTTGCTACTACTCGCCCAGAAACCTTATTGGGTGACGTCGCAGTGATGATCAACCCTGAAGACGAACGCTATAAGCATCTTATTGGTAAATCAGTCAATCTACCGCTGTGCAATCGCGAGATTCCCATCATTGCCGATGACTATGTTGATTTGAACTTTGGTACCGGCGTGGTGAAGGTAACCCCTGCTCATGACTTTAATGACTATGCAGTCGGTCAACGCCATCAATTGCCACTCATCAATATCCTGACCTTGGATGCCAAGATTAATGAGAATGCACCTACCGTGTATCAAGGTATGGAGCGTTTTGCCGCTCGCAAACAAATCGTTACTGATTTAGATGCTGCAGGCCTCTTAGAAAAAGTACAGCCCCATAAATTAATGGTGCCTCGCGGCGACCGCACTCAAACGATCATTGAGCCGATGCTCACAGATCAATGGTTTGTGGCAATGTCCAAACCAAGTCCTGATAATCAATATCAGCCAGGTTCATCGATTGCCGGCGCTGCATTAGATGCGGTTACCAAAGGTGACATCAAACTTGTCCCAGAAAACTGGATCAACACTTACACCCAATGGCTCGAAAATATTCAAGACTGGTGTATCTCGCGTCAACTGTGGTGGGGCCATCAAATCCCAGCCTGGTATGGTGAAGATGGCCAAATCTTTGTGGCACGCTCTGCAGAAGAAGCCAAAACCAAAGCTGTAGCTGCAGGCTATAGCGGCGCTCTAAATCGCGATCCTGATGTACTTGATACCTGGTTTAGCTCAGCGCTTGTCCCCTTCAGCTCATTGGGCTGGCCAGAACACACTCCTGAACTCAAGCACTTCTTGCCCTCATCTGTATTGGTTACTGGCTTTGACATCATCTTTTTCTGGGTAGCGCGCATGGTCATGATGACCTGCCACTTCACTGGTAAGGTGCCATTCCATACTGTTTATGTTCACGGCTTGGTGCGAGACTCCGAAGGCCAGAAGATGAGTAAGTCCAAGGGCAACACTTTGGACCCAATTGATCTAATTGACGGTATCAAAATTGAAGAGTTAGTTGGTAAAAGAACCTCTGGCTTGATGAATCCAAAACAAGCTGAAAGTATTGGCAAGAAAACCAAGAAAGAATTTCCGGAAGGCATTCCTGCATTTGGTACTGATGCCCTACGTTTTACTTTTGCATCTCTTGCTTCACTAGGTCGCAATATCAACTTTGATCAGAAACGCTGCGAAGGTTATCGCAACTTCTGCAACAAACTCTGGAATGCCACCCGCTTCGTTCTCATGAACTGCCCAGGTGGCGATGAAGAAAATGGTCTTGCACCTTGTGATAATCAATGTGGTCCAGAAGGCTACTTAGACTTCTCTCCTGCAGATCGTTGGATTGTTTCTTTATTACAAAGAACCGAAGCCGATGTTGCTAAAGGTTTTGAAAACTACCGCTTTGACAATATTGCCTCAAGCATCTACCAATTTGTTTGGGATGAGTACTGTGACTGGTACCTTGAACTGGCCAAGGTGCAACTGCAAACTGGTACGCCAGCACAGCAACGCGCAACGCGTCGCACCTTACTCCGTGTTCTGGAAACCATCTTGCGTATGGCACATCCATTAATTCCATTTATCACGGAAACACTCTGGCAAACCGTTGCCCCAATATCTGGCAAAGAACTTGTCAAGCAAGAAAAGCAAACCATTGCATTACAGCCTTATCCAGTTTCTCAGCCCGAGAAAATGGATGAGCAGAGTGAGGTATGGGTTGCTCAAATTAAAGCTATTGTGGATGCCTGCAGAAACCTGCGGGGCGAAATGCAAGTCCCCCCCGGACAAAAAGTACCGCTCTGGATTAGCGGTCCCGAGGCACTATTGAAGCAAGCCACCCCTTACCTCACTGCTTTAGCTAAATTATCTGAAGTCAAAATCTACACCGATGAGTCCGCCCTAGAGAAAGATGCCCCTGGAGCACCAATGGCTCTAGTGGGCAGTATGAAACTACTATTAAAAATTGAGGTTGATGTAGCTGCAGAGAGGGTGCGCCTAAGTAAAGAAATTGAGCGCATTGCAAATGAAATTATCAAAGCACGCATTAAACTTGATAATGAAAGCTTTGTAGCTCGCGCCCCGACTGAGGTCGTAGCCCAAGAAAAACAACGGCTTGTAGTATTTGAACAAAACCATGAGAAGCTTGTTACACAACTAGATCGATTGAAATAATAAGAGAGCTAAATTCGAAATGTCTATGAATACCAAAGCAGTTACTAAAGCAGTTTTTCCTGTTGCTGGCTTAGGCACTCGTTTCTTGCCGGCTACTAAAGCCAGTCCCAAGGAAATGCTGAATGTGGTTGATAAGCCGCTGATTCAATATGCGGTTGAAGAGGCAATTGCCGCCGGCATTACTGAAATGATTTTCGTTACCGGTCGCAGCAAACGTGCGATTGAAGACCATTTTGATAAAGCCTATGAATTAGAAGCAGAGTTAGAGGCTAAGAATAAAAAAGAATTACTCGAAATTGTTCGCAGCGTTAAGCCAAGTCATGTGGATTGCGTATACGTTCGCCAGCCAGAAGCTCTGGGCCTGGGCCATGCCGTTTTATGTGCAGAAAAGTTAGTGCGGGATGAACCCTTTGCAGTGATCTTGGCTGATGACTTATTGGATGGAAACCCACCTGTTCTCAAGCAAATGCTTAAAGTCTTTGATGAGCAAAACGGCTCAGTATTGGCTGTAGAAAAAATTGACCCTGCCAAAAGCAGCTCTTATGGCATTGTGTCGGGGAATGAAGTTAGCAAAGGCATCTACCGCCTCAATGGCATCGTAGAGAAGCCGCAACCAAAAGACGCTCCATCAAACTTAGCAGTAGTTGGTCGCTACGTTTTATCTTCTGAGATCTTTAGACATATTCGCAATCTCAAGCCAGGTGCTGGCGGAGAGATTCAGCTCACTGATGCGATTGCCGCATTGCTCAAAGAAGAGCCTGTATTTGCTTATGAATACGATGGTGTGCGCTATGACTGCGGTAGCAAAATTGGCTTGCTCAAAGCTTCTGTGGAATTTGCTTTACGTCATCCAGAAGTGAAGGATGATTTCGCTGCTTACTTAAAGAGTCGCTCTTTAGGCTAAGCAGTCTATCTTTTCGTCTGTCTTTCGCCTATCTTCTCTTGAGGAAGAAAACCAAGATATTGCCTTCATTGGCAGTTGCGATGAGCTCATTACCTGTCTGTTTAGCAAAGGCAGGGAAGTCATGAGCGGCGCCAGCATCGGTTGCCTTAATCTTCAGGACTTCACCTGACTGCATCGTTGCTAAAGCTTTCTTGGTGCGCAAAATAGGTAGTGGGCAATTCATGCCAATGGCATCTACCTCTGCGTTAAATACGATATTGCTGATTTCGGTCATTTGCTTGCAACCCAATCTTTAACGCCCGCTAAAGCGGCCCCCAAGGCTGCAGGATTATTTCCGCCGGCCATTGCCATTTCTGGCTTGCCGCCGCCTTTGCCACCCACCTGCAAGGCTACGAAATTGACGAGGTCACCAGCCTTTACCTTACCAATGGCATCGGCAGTCACACCGGCCACCAAACTCACCTTATCGCCCTGCACAGAGGCCAACACAATGGCAGCAGTCTTCAGTTTTGCTTTGAGGGCATCCATGGTTTCTCGTAAGACTTGCGCATCAGCACCATCTAAACGAGCAGCCAAGACCTTGATGCCGTTGACATCCACTGCTTGGGTAGCCAACTCATCACCTTGACTAGCAGCAAACTTAGAGTTCACTTTCTCCAACTCACGCTCAGCTTGACGCAAACTGTCTTGCAGTTGGGTCACGCGATTGACTAAGTCTCCAGGGTGGGTTTTGAGTACAGCAGCAGCTTCGTTAATCTTGTCTTCAAGATCTTGCAAGAAGTGCAAAGCATTTTGTCCAGTAACCGCCTCAACGCGACGAATACCAGCAGCCACACCACTTTCTGAAACAATCTTGAGGCTACCGATATCACCAGTGCGTTCTACGTGCGTACCGCCACAAAGTTCTTTTGAGCTACCAATTTCTAGTACGCGTACTTCATCACCATATTTCTCACCAAAGAGCATCATGGCGCCAGTCTTCTGGGCATCATCTAAAAACATCACTTTTGCTGAAGTTGCAGCATTGGTCAAAATCTCACGATTGACAATATCTTCAACTTGTCTAATCTGGGCAGCAGTAATGGGTGCGTTATGCGTAAAGTCGAAGCGGGTCTTACTCGCATCAACTAAAGAGCCTTTTTGTTGCACGTGATCGCCTAAGATTTCACGTAAAGCTTTATGCAGAATATGGGTAGCGCTATGATTGCGCATGGTCTCGGTTCTTAGTTGCACATCGACCAGCGCATTGATGGAATCGCCCACCTTAAGTTCACCTTCAGCCACTTCACCTTGGTGACCAAATACATCAGCCTGAATCTTGAAAGTATCCTCAACCGTAAAGCGCACACCTTCATTGCGTAACTCACCTTTGTCGCCCACTTGGCCGCCTGACTCAGCATAGAAAGGCGTGCTATCCAAGACAACGACTGCAGCATCGCCCGCCTTAACGGATGGGACTGATGAGCCATCCAGATACAGCGCCGTTACCTTTGCGCCCTCATGTTTTAAGCTGTCATAACCGTGGAACTGCGTTGGTTTACCTGAGTATTCCAGGCCCTGAGCCACTTTGAACTTACCGGCAGCCCTGGCTTGATCGCGCTGCTTTTGCATCGCTACTTCAAAACCTTGCGCATCGACAGTAACATCGCGCTCGCGACAGACGTCTGCGGTTAAATCCAATGGGAAGCCAAAGGTGTCATGCAAACGGAATGCAGTTTCACCATCGACCACTTTTGCACCGCCGGCCAAAGCGCCTTCCAATATTTCCATGCCATTAGCAATCGTCTGAAAGAAGCGTTCTTCTTCTTGCTTGAGCACTTCACTCACCTTGTCTTGTGCAGCACGTAGTTCTGGATAGGCTTCGCCCATTTCTTTAACGAGGGCTGGCACTAGTTGATAGAAGAATGGTTTGCGTGCACCCAATTTATAACCATGACGAATCGCACGACGGGCAATACGACGCAGGACATAACCACGACCAGCGTTACCAGGGATCACGCCATCTACCACCACAAAACTACAGGCTCGGATGTGATCAGCAATCACCTTGAGTGACGGACTCTCCGCATCACAATTTCCTCCGCCAGCGGCATCTACCGCCTCTTTTGCGGCTTTGAGCAAATTAACAAACAGATCGATTTCATAGTTGGAATGAACCTTCTGCAAGATTGCGGCAATACGTTCAAGGCCCATACCAGTATCAACGCTAGGCTTAGGCAGTAGATGCATATTGCCCGCTTCATCACGGTTGTATTGCATGAACACATTATTCCAAATCTCAATGAAGCGATCGCCATCTTCATCTGGACTGCCTGGAGGGCCGCCGGGAATATGTTCACCGTGATCGTAAAAAATCTCAGTGCAAGGACCGCAAGGGCCTGTATCGCCCATCATCCAAAAATTGTCGGATGCATAACGCGCACCTTTGTTATCACCAATCCGAATGATGCGATCAGCTGGTACGCCAATTTGATCTTTCCAAATCGCATATGCCTCGTCATCTTCGGCATAGACCGTCACTAAGAGTTTTTCTTTGGGAAGCTTAAAAACTTCCGTTAATAAATCCCAAGCAAATTGAATGGCGTCTTTCTTGAAATAGTCGCCAAAAGAGAAATTACCTAACATCTCAAAAAAGGTATGGTGACGGGCTGTGTAGCCCACGTTATCCAAGTCATTATGTTTGCCACCAGCCCGGATGCATTTTTGGGCAGTTGTCGCGCGGGTATAGGGGCGCTTATCAAAGCCCAAAAACACGTCTTTAAACTGGTTCATCCCTGCATTGGTAAATAGCAGCGTGGGGTCATCCCCCGGTACCACTGGGCTGGATGGGACGATTTGGTGGCCTTTGGCGGCAAAGAAGTCCAGGTAGGCCTGGCGAATTTGGGAAACTTTCATGGGAATAATTATCGCATTCGCACCAGTGCAGGGCAAACCCTAGACAAGATACCCCCCTACCTGCCTTACAATCGCACAACATCAATAAATAAATCGGCACAAATGTCGATGAACAAGGAGCGCAACTTGAATATCCGCAATCAAAAAGACTTTGGTGCAGGGATCATGTATATGGTCATCGGCCTATTCTTTACCTTTGTAGCCTTGCAATACCAAATGGGCACACCCGCCAAAATGGGCCCAGGCTATTTCCCATTGTGGCTTGGCATTCTCATGACAGCCTTAGGCCTGCTCATTTTGGTGAAATCTCTCAGCGCTAAAGCAGCGATTGAAAAGATTCCCAAGTTTGACTGGAAAATCATTGGCATGATTACTGGCTCTGTCGTTCTTTACGGCATCCTTTTGCCAACAATGGGCTTTATTATTGCGATTGCCGTCTTGGTATTTATGTCTGCTAGCGCCAGTCATGAGTTTCATTGGAAAGGCACTTTAGTCAATGCGATTGTCCTGATTGTCTTTACCTACTCCGTATTTGTGCTGGGTCTGAAGCTTCAGTTCCCATTGCTACCTTTCTTTCTTCAACAATAACGAACCCGGACTCTAAAAATGGACTTATTTGCTAATTTAGCCCTCGGTTTCGATACAGCGTTTACGCTGCAAAACCTTCTTTACTGCCTGATTGGTTGCGTGCTTGGCACCTTGATTGGCGTTCTTCCTGGTCTTGGCCCAATTGCAACGATTGCAATGCTTCTGCCAGCAACCTATGCTTTGCCTCCAATTGCCGCATTGATCATGTTGGCTGGTATTTACTACGGCTCCCAGTACGGCGGCTCCACCACTGCCATTTTGCTCAACATCCCAGGTGAAACCTCCTCGGTGGTGACGGCGATCGATGGGTATCAAATGGCCCGAAACGGTCGAGCGGGCGTAGCCCTCTTTACCGCTGGTATGGGCTCATTCTTTGCAGGGTGTGTAGCAACCCTCGTATTGGCAGCCTTTGCTGCACCACTCTCCCAATTAGCATTTAAATTCGGTCCCGCTGAATACTTCTCCCTAATGGTCTTGGGGTTAATTGGCGCGGTGGTTCTTGCTTCCGGCTCATTGGTTAAGGCTATTGGCATGATCGTTTTAGGCTTGTTAATGGGCTTGATCGGTACCGACGTGAACTCTGGCGTATCACGGTATGCGTTTGACATCCCTGAATTAAGTGATGGTATCGGCTTCGTTGCGGTGGCAATGGGCGTCTTCGGCTTCGCTGAAATCATGACCAATCTGGAAAAGAAAGGTGAGGATGAGGGCTTCTTAAACAAGATGACCACTATGATCCCAACCAAGCAAGACGTGAAGCGTATGATCCCCTCGATTTTGCGTGGCACAGCTATTGGCTCAATTTTGGGTATCCTGCCAGGCGGCGGTGCTGCTTTGGCTGCTTTCGGCGCTTACTCAGTTGAGAAGAAATCCTCTAAGTACAGCCATGAATTTGGTAAAGGTGCCATTGAGGGTGTAGCAGGTCCAGAGTCAGCTAACAATGCTGCTGCTCAAACATCCTTTATCCCATTGCTCACCTTAGGTATCCCACCTAATGCTGTGATGGCATTGATGGTTGGCGCGATGACCATTCACAACATTCAGCCTGGTCCACAGGTAATGACCAGCAACCCAGCCTTGTTTTGGGGTCTGATTGCGTCAATGTGGATCGGCAATATGATGCTGATTATTTTGAACTTGCCATTGATCGGTATGTGGGTACAGCTCCTGAAGATTCCTTATCGCTTTATGTACCCAGCGATCTTGGTGTTCTGCTGTATCGGTGTTTACACCGTGAACAACACTGTCTTTGACGTATACGTCACAGCAGCTTTTGGCTTAATTGGCTACCTGTTCTACAAATTGGGTTGTGAACCCCCTCCATTACTCCTTGGCTTCATCCTCGGACCAATGATGGAGGAGAACTTCCGTCGCGCTTTGTTGCTCTCCCGCGGTGATTTCACAACCTTCTTAACCCGCCCACTCTCATTAGGCCTGCTCATCGCAGCAGCCCTCTTGGTCGTTATCGTGGCTTTGCCGGCAGTAAAAGCAACCCGAGAGGCCGCCTTCGTAGAAGAGTAATCTTCAGTCTCCATAGAAACGAGCCCGCAGCAGTTTGCGGGCTTTTTCTTTATGGTTTGGGGCTTTTCTCTACAATGTGGGCATGTCCCAAGATAGCAAACCACCTAAAGCCGCTGCCGGCGCAATAGCCGAGCCCTCCAATTTTTTACGTCAGATCATCGATCATGACTTAGCCAGTGGCGCATTTGCTCAGCGTACAGATTTAGCCAATCAAGCCATCCCATCTATCATTACCCGCTTTCCACCAGAGCCAAATGGCTACCTGCATATCGGTCATGCCAAAAGTATTTGCCTGAACTTTGGCCTGGCGGCTGACTACAACGCATTGCCTGGCGGCGCTCGCTGCAATATGCGCCTAGATGACACCAATCCGGTTAAAGAAGATGTTGAGTATGCCGACAGCATTTTGGATGCGGTGAAATGGTTGGGCTTTAGCTGGGGTGATCATCTGTATCACGCCAGTGATTACTTTGATCGCCTGTACGAGTTTGCAGAAATTCTGATTCAAAATGGGAAGGCGTATGTTGACAGTCAAAGTGCTGAAGACATTCATACCAATCGCGGTAACTTTGGCCAAGCTGGAAAAAATAGCCCTTTCCGTGACCGCAGCCCTGCAGAAAATCTTACCCTCTTCCGTGAAATGCGCGATGGCAAATTTAAAGATGGTGAACATGTTCTGCGCCTGAAGATTGATATGGCGCATCCGAATATTGTGATGCGCGATCCGGTCGTCTATCGCATTCGCCACACTGATCATCACCGCACAGGCAGCAAGTGGTGCATCTACCCTTTATACGATTACACCCACTGCATTTCGGATGCACTGGAAAATGTTTCACACTCCATTTGCACTCTGGAATTTGAAAACAATCGTCCGCTCTATGACTGGATTGTGAACGCATTAAAAGAGCTGGGTATCTTCAAAGATCCTGTGCCACATCAGTATGAATTCGCCCGCCTCAATTTAACTTACACCATCACCAGTAAACGTAAGTTGTTGCAACTGGTGGAAGAGAATCATGTCGAGGCTTGGGATGACCCGCGTATGCCAACCATAGTAGGTATACGTCGTAGAGGCTACACCCCAGAAAGTATTCGTTTGTTCTGTGAGCGTATTGGGGTCTCGAAAGCAGATAGCTGGATTGATATGAGCACGCTGGAGCAAGCCTTGCGCGATGATCTAGAAGCTAGAGCACCACGGGCTACTGCCGTACTCAAGCCACTGAAGTTGGTGATTGAAAACTTCGATGCTGCAGCTAGCGAGTCTTGCTCAGCACCTCGTCACCCCCAGCATCCTGAATGGGGTAATCGTGAATTCAATTTCACACGTGAGTTGTGGATTGAAGCCGACGACTTTATGAGAGAACCTGTTAAAGGATTCTTTAGACTCTATCCGCCCACTGGTGATCAGCCTGGTGGAAGAGTGCGCTTACGTCACGGCTTCGTGATCGAGTGCACTGGCTTTGAAACTGATGCTGCTGGCAATGTCATTCAAGTGAATGCGACGCACTTTGCCGACAGCAAAAGCGGGACGCCAGGGTCAAATAATTACAAGGTTAAAGGCAATATTCATTGGGTGAGTGCCGCTGAAGCCATTCCAGCTGAAGTGCGAATCTACGACCATCTCTTTAGTGATCCGCACCCTGATAGCGGTGATAAGAATTTCTTAGACGCAATCAATCCAAATTCCAAGAAAACCATCACTGCTTACCTAGAACCTTGCATGAACGATGCCAAAGCGGAAGATCGCTTCCAGTTTGAACGTCATGGCTATTTTGTCGCAGACCAATCTGATTCAAAACCTGGCAAGCCAGTCTTCAATCGCGCAGTCGGCCTCAAGGATTCTTGGAAATAGTCTTCAAAAATACTGCCACGCTGGGATAGCGTAGCGGGGTTTTGAGTTCGGGCAATCGAGTATTGGTCACACGCCTGGATTCACGCATAAACGACCACAGCATTGGACTGACTATTTTCTGCAACTCTGCTGCAGGCATTCGCGCAGGCCGCTCCAAACCAAAAGCATCTGCCACCTCGTCAAAGTAATCCCCCATTTTGGTTTCACCGCCGTCACAGGCATTGATAACCCTCTGAGGTTTGCCGTGATACACCGCAGCGCAAACCAAGCGGGCCAAATCATCACTTTGGATGTGATTTGAATACGCATCCTCATCCGATATTAGCGCTGGCGTCCTTGCTTGCAAGCGCTCGACTGGGAGGCGATTGGCAGCATAAATGCCCGGTACGCGCAGAATCGTGACAGCGACACCATGAGCTGGTCCCCATAGGCGTAAGACCCGCTCAGCATCGACCCTCCGCTTCGCGCGCTCACTTTGAGGATTTACTGGCGTTATCTCAGACACTCGACCCCCTTTATGGTCACCATAGACCCCTGTAGTACTCACATAAATGAGGCGACTGAGGCTAGCGGGCCCTTGGGCTAAAATTCGGGTCAGGTTGCGGGTTCGGCTATCACGATGACCTATGTTCTGGGGTGGCGCCAAATGAATCACGGTTTCCGCCAAACCACTTAAACGCCAGAGAGTCTCTGGCTTGTCTAAGTCCCCCAAAATAGGAGTGATGCCAAGTCCCCTCAATTCTGAAAAACGGCTTTGCTGCGAAGTGAGCGCAAAAACGCGATAGTTCCGACAAAGCTGTTTAGCTACTCGGAGACCAATGTCGCCACAGCCAATGATCAGGATTCGGGGTTTACCAAAAGATTGCATAAGTGACATCGTAACGATTTATTGAAAGGAATGAGAGTGTCCTACCAAGTCACGCTCAAAACGAGCGGTAAACAATTTACTGTGAATCAGGATGAAACTGTCCTGGAAGCTGCTCTGCGCCAAAATATCAATTTACCCTATGGCTGTAAAAATGGTGCCTGCGGATCTTGCAAAGGCAAAGTCCTAGAGGGTCAAGTTACCCATGGCCAGCATAGCGAAAGCGCCATGTCACGTGCCGACGAAACTGGCGGCGCTACTTTATTTTGTTGTGCCCACCCTCAATCTGACTTGCTCATTGAGGCTCGCGAAGTACAAGGAGCTGGAGATAT
This sequence comes from Polynucleobacter finlandensis, assembly GCF_018881755.1. Taxonomy (GTDB): domain Bacteria; phylum Pseudomonadota; class Gammaproteobacteria; order Burkholderiales; family Burkholderiaceae; genus Polynucleobacter; species Polynucleobacter finlandensis. The sequence continues at coordinate 43,174 of NZ_JACVPS010000015.1, forward strand.
TGCGATTCGCAAAGTGCCTTGTCGCGTCAATGCGATTGCCAGGCACGGCAGTGATGTGGCTATTTTGAAACTCCAACTGCCTGCTTCTGAACGCTTTCAGTTTCTAGCGGGTCAGTATCTTGAATTTCTACTCAAAGATGGCCAACGCCGGGCCTATTCCATTGCCAATGCTCCAGAGCAAGAAGGCCCACTAGAGTTGCATATTCGTCACCTGCCAGGTGGACTGTTTACAGATTTTGTCTTTGCTGCAAAAGATCCAGCGCTCAAGGAAAAAGATATTCTGCGTTTTGAAGGCCCGCTAGGTAGCTTCTTCCTAAGAGAAGACTCCAAGAAGCCCATCATCTTTGTATCGGCCGGCACTGGCTTTGCCCCCATCAAATCCATCATTGAACAAATGCAGGCGAAAAAGATTCAAAGGCCTATCTCCCTGTATTGGGGTGGACGTCGTCCGAGCGACCTCTATATGAATAGCTTATGCGAGACCTGGGCACAAGACCTGCCGGACTTTAAATACATCCCGGTGATTTCTGATGCACTCCCTGAAGATGCCTGGGATGGTCGTAGTGGCTTTGTGCACGAAGCAGTGATGACGGATCACCCAAACCTCAAAGACTTCCAGGTCTACGCTTGCGGAGCCCCAGTCATGGTCAATGCCGCACGTCAGGACTTTTCATCACAATGTCATCTGCCCGAGGAAGAATTCTTTGCGGATTCCTTTACTAGTGCCGCAGATCTTGCGGGATAATAAAATCCTCTTTCTATTTAACCGTTGCAGACAGTCATCAGAATGAATAAGCCAGCCCAGTCCGTAGATGCTCACTCTATTATGTTCATCACCCAAAGACCAGAATTGGTCATGGCTGAGGGACAAGGCTCGTGGCTAACGGATAACAACGGTAAGCGCTATTTAGACTTCTTGCAAGGCTGGGCAGTCAATTGCCTGGGCCATGGCAACCCCGGCATGATCGCGGCACTCAACGCTCAAGCCAAAAAACTGATTAATCCAAGTCCAGCGTTTTACAACGAGCCGATGATTCGCCTGGCAAATCTACTCACGGACAATAGTTGCTTTAATAAAGTCTTCTTTGCCAACAGTGGCGCTGAAGCTAATGAAGGCGCAATCAAGTTAGCGCGCAAATGGGGTCAACTCAATAAGTCTGGTGCTTTTGAAATCATCACCTTTGATCACAGCTTTCATGGCCGCACGATTGCCACCATGAGCGCTTCTGGTAAACCAGGTTGGGACACGATGTTTGCCCCACAAGTTCCAGGCTTTCCTAAAGCAGATCTCAATGATTTGGACTCAGTCAAAAAACTGGTGACTAATAAAACTGTTGCAGTCATGGTTGAGCCAGTTCAAGGTGAAGGCGGTGTGATTCCAGCGAGCGCCGAGTTCATGACGAGCCTGCGTAAATTCACCAAAGAAAATAATATCCTCTTGATCGTGGATGAAGTACAGGCAGGTTGTGGTCGCACAGGCACTCTATTTGCTTATCAGCATTACGGCATTGAGCCTGACATCATGACCTTAGGAAAAGGTATTGGTGGCGGTGTTCCACTCGCAGCACTGATGGCAACGGATGCAGTCGCTTGCTTTGTTCCTGGCGACCAAGGCGGCACTTACAATGGCAATCCATTAATGACTGCAGTTGGCATTAGCGTAATTGAGCAACTATTAGCCCCAGGGTTTTTAGACTCCGTCAAAGCCAAAGGCCAATTACTGCGCTCTGAACTCCTTGCTCTCTCTGAAGAATTTGGTCTTGAAGGCGAACGTGGTGAGGGTCTCTTACGCGCCCTCATGCTTAGCAAGGACGTTGGTGGAAAATTGGTAGACCTAGCGCGTGATCGCAGCCCAGAAGGTTTACTCATTAACTCACCGAGACCCAATCTATTGCGCTTTATGCCAGCACTCAATGTGTCTGATGATGAGATTCGTCAGATGTGCAATATGCTGCGCGAGTTGTTAAAGCAGGTAGCTTAAATATTGCTTAACCCGAATTATTCGCCTACTCACTCACCTAGATAGGCAGTTCGCACTCGTGGGTCTTGCAAAAGCTCTTTACCCGCTCCACTGAAGGTAATTAAACCGCTCTCCATCACATAAGCGCGATCAGCCATCTGCAATGCTAAGCGTGCATTTTGTTCTACCAACAATATCGTCATACCCTTAGCAGCAAGATTGCGAATCACATCAAAGATGGTCTCCACCATGATGGGTGATAAACCCATAGATGGTTCATCAAGCAATAACAACTTCGGCTCTGCCATCATCGCCCTGCCCATTGCTACCATCTGTTGCTCACCGCCTGATAAGGTTCCGGCCAATTGAGATAGACGTTCTTTTAGCCTAGGGAAATAAAAATACACCTCTTCTAACTTGCGCTCAAATGCCTTGGCATCCGTTTTTAAGAATGCCCCCATCTGTAGATTTTCTAAAATGGTCATACGCTTAAAAACACCGCGACCTTCAGGAACCAAACCTAAGCCTAGCTTGACCAATTCATATGCAGGCATGGCTTTTGTCTGCTGCCGATTAAATTCCACCTCACCAGCTGCTGGACTCAATAATCCGGCAACCGCCTTGAGGGTTGAGCTTTTGCCAGCGCCATTTGCACCGATCAAAGCGACTAGCTCACCTTCTCCCACATGAAAATCAATTCCCTTAACGGCATTAATCCCACCGTAAGCGACTTTGAGATTCTGAACTTTTAAGAGTGCTGAGCTCATTACACAGCCCCCTGACCAAGATAAGCACGAATGACTTCTGGATGAGTACGCACATCTGCTGGCTTACCAGTAGCAATCACCTTGCCATAGTCTAAGACAGTCAAGTTATCGCAAATCCCCATTACGAGACTCACATCATGCTCAATGAGCAAGATCGTTGTGCCATCCTCCCGAATGCGTAAGAGCAATTCACGTAACTCTAATTTTTCGGTGGCGTTCATGCCCGCAGCAGGCTCATCCAAAGCTAAGAGCTTAGGCTCAGTTGCTAAAGCTCGGGCGATCTCTAGGCGACGTTGATGTCCATAAGACAAGTTGCGCGCCTGCATATCCGCATATTCACTTAAGCCAACATACGCCAGCAACAAGCGTGATTTTTCACGAATAGCCCGCTCTTCCTTTTTTGTCGACGGGAAGCGAAAGATAGCGCCGAGCAAGCCAGCGTTAGAGCGGCAATGACAACCCACCATCACATTTTCAAGAACGGTCATTTCACCAAAGAGACGAATGTTCTGGAAGGTTCTGGCTAATCCAGCTTTAGTGACATTAGCAACAGACTCTGGAGAATAGGCAGCACCATCAAAAAGAAATATGCCAGCATCGGCCGGATAAAGTCCGGTGATGACGTTAAAGAAGGTGGTCTTGCCGGCACCATTAGGGCCAATTAAGCCCACAATCGATCCGTGTGGGACTTGTAAGCCAACATTTTCCAAAGCCTGCACACCACCAAAGCGTTTGGATACATCCGTGACATCGAGTAGCAAAGTCATGATGCGCTCCGCTTCTGCCAAATGCCACCAGGGCGATACAGCATGACCAGAATTAAAGCCAAGCCATAGATCAATTGACGAATCACCTCGACATCAACTAGGACATGACCAAATAGAAAATTCTGTACAGGTTGTGCCACACCGCGCAAGACTTCGGGAAAAACAGCCAGCAAGATGGCACCTAATATCACTCCAGGAATATGGCCAATACCACCCAAGACCACCATGGCTAATACGACGATAGATTCCCACAGCGTAAATGACTCGGGCGATACAAAACCTTGGAATGCAGAAAAGAGGACGCCGGCAACTCCGGCAAACGAAGCGCCAATGGCAAAGGCCATTAACTTCATATTGCGCGTATTAATACCCATGGCCTTAGCAGCAATCTCATCTTCGCGAATAGCCACCCATGCGCGCCCAATCCGCGAGTCTTGTAAATGTAAGCACACGATTGCCACAGCAATCGCCAGCAATGCAAATAGATAAAAGACAAGATACAGACCTGGCATCTTGATAAAACCCAAGTCCAAGGTCTTGGCAAAATTAATACCAAATAATTGAATTGGATCAATTGCCGTAATGCCCTTTGGACCATTGGTCAGGTTCAGTGGACGATCCAAGTTATTCATAAAGATACGAATGATTTCACCGAAACCTAAAGTCACAATCGCCAAATAATCGCCGCGTAACTGCAGTGTGGGTAAGCCCAAAAAAATTCCAAATACGGCCGTCACAATGATCGCGAAAACGACAACGAACCATGGTGAAAAATGCATGCCTGCCGGAAAAACAGTGGCAATCGCTTCAAAATTCTGAGGTAAATGCGGAGAAGCTAGCAAAGCATAGCTATAAGCGCCCAAGGCATAAAAAGCGATGTAACCCAAGTCTAATAAGCCCGCAAAACCCACCACTACATTTAGACCTAAAGCCAAAACAATGTAGAGCAAAGCAAAATCTAAAACACGCACCCAGTAATTGCCGCCACTAGCGCCCACCACCCAAGGCAGAAGAATCAGAGCAACTACTCCTAGCCATAAATACGTGGCTCGATTGATTTGAGTAAAACGATTAAGCACGGTCCGAGACTTTCTCGCCGAGCAAACCAGTAGGACGCAACACTAAAACCAGGATAAGCACGAGGAAGGCAAAGATATCTTGGTAGTTAGAACCAAAAACGCCGCCTGTTAGCTCGCCAATGTAGCCGGCACCCAATGATTCAATTAAGCCTAAGAGCAGGCCACCCAACATAGCGCCCTGTAAATTTCCAATGCCACCTAATACGGCAGCAGTAAAGGCTTTAAGCCCAGGAATAAATCCCATATAGAAATGCACATTGCCATAATTACTGGCAATCATCACGCCCGCTAGACCGGCCAATGCACCGCCCAACATAAAGGTGATGGAGATCACACGATTGGGATTGACACCCATCAGTGCAGCAATTTGTGTTTGCTCTGCAGTGGCGCGCATAGCGCGGCCTAGCTTAGTTTTTTCCACTAAGAACAGTAACCCGCACATGACTACTAGCGCAACCACAATGATGACAATTTCTTTTCCGGTAATAGTTGCACCGCTACCAAATACGTCAATAGGGCTTGATGGCAGCAACTGTGGATAGGTCATGGGATTACGCGACCAGATCATCATCGCAATTGTCTGCAGCAGAATTGACATGCCGATGGCAGAAATCAAGGGGGCTAAACGCGGGGCATTACGTAATGGGCGGTAGGCAATGCGCTCAATCAAATAGCTCAGACCGGCGCAGACCGCCATCGTGACCGGTAAGACGATTAAGAGTGTTAACCATCCTGGTAAATCACTTGTGAGACTCAGAATCAACCGCAGCAATGACAACGACACCATGGCACCGATCATCAATACTTCACCATGGGCAAAATTAATAATGCCCAGTACGCCATACACCATGGTGTAACCCAGAGCAATCAAGGCATAAATGCTACCAAGCACTAAGCCGTTGATGATCTGCTGGAGGAGGATATCCATTAATTCAATCGGGAAATTAAATGAAATGAGTTTAGGTCACAAGATAAGGTCAAAAAAAACAGCACCGCAATTGCGGTGCTGTTTGAGTTGAGGCCTCTTACATCTTAATGACTTCAAGAACCGTTTTCTTTTTGTCTTTAAAGTCGTACAAAGTAATCACGCCTTCTTTCATATCGCCTTTGTTATCAAAAGCAATGTTGCCAATCAGGCCCGTCATCTTAGTATCTGGCATCACCAACAAGATCTTAGAAGGGTCGGTAGAGTTGGCGCGCTTCATAGAATCCACCAAGACATACACCGCATCATAGGTAAATGGCGCATAAATTTGCACATCAGAATTAAAGCGTTCTTTGTAGCGCCTCTGGAAGTCTGCACCCTGAGCCATTTTAGAAAGAGCCATACCTGCTTCAGAGCACACTACGTTCACCACCGCATCACCAGCAAGTTCAGCCAATTTTTCAGTACACATGCCGTCACCACCAACTACTTTGGCTTTAATACCAAGCTCTGCTGCCTGCTTAGTTAATGGACCACCAGTCGCATCCATACCGCCGTACATGATGACGTCAGGCTTAGTGCCCTTCACTTTAGTCAGAATGGCTTTGAAGTCAGTAGCCTTGTTATTGCTAGCCTCGCGGGTAACGACTTTGACGCCAGCAGCTTTAATGGTTTTTTCGAACTCATCAGCTAAGCCTTTACCGTATTGAGTGGAGTCATCAATGATGGCTACGGTTTTTGCTTTCAAGTTTTTGGATACGTAGTCAGCCAAGGCTGGACCTTGTTGCGCATCTGTTGCTACTAAGCGATAAGTCGTTTTAAAACCCTGCTTGGTGTAATCAGGATTGGTAGATGATGGGGAAATCTGGGTAATGCCTGCATCACTATAAATTTTTGATGCTGGAATACTGGTGCCAGAGTTTAAGTGGCCAACAACTCCAGCCACTTTTGCATCAACTAATTTTTGCGCGACTTGCGTTGCTGTCTTTGGATCTTCTGCATCATCCTCAGGCACCAAAGTCAAAACGACTTTTTTACCGTCAATCGTCAAGCCGGCCTTGTTAATTTCTTCAAGAGCGAGGCGTGCGCCGTTTTCATTATCTTTACCCAAGTGCGCAATCGGGCCAGTCAATGGGGCAACGTGACCAATTTTGACCTCAACAGCATCGCTAGGAATCGAGCTAGCTTTGTCGCCACCTTTTCCGCAGCCCGCTAGCATCAATACCGTAGCAGCTGAAACGGCCAATGCACTCTTGATAAATATCCCTTTTGAATCGCTCATCAACAACTCCTTTAGTAAATGCATCAGTTAACTAAGTTTTTAGGTAATGAAAATATTACATCTTCGACAACACCGTCTAGATTGCGCACCTGTCTGGGTCCAAATTCTTGTATGCGCGCCACAATCGCCTGTGCCAAGCTCTCGGGGGCTGAAGCGCCTGCAGTTAGGCCTACCCGCTTTTTACCAGCAAACCATTCTGGCTTCAGTTGTTCAGGTGCATCCACCATATAGGAAGGTACGCCTAATTTTTCAGACAACTCTCGCAAGCGATTGGAGTTAGAGCTCGTCGCGCTACCCACGACAATCACCACCTCAACTTGGGGTGCCATAAATTTGACAGCATCCTGGCGATTCTGTGTCGCATAACAAATATCTTGCTTACGAGGCTGAACAATCTTGGGAAACTTTTGGGTCAAGGCTTCAACAATCTCTTTGGTTTCATCTACAGAGAGCGTGGTTTGCGTGACAAAAGCCATTTTTTCATCTGCTGCAAATGGCAGGCCTGCTATATCAGCCACCCTCTCAATCAAAAACACGCCTTCTTTGACCTGGCCCATCGTGCCCTCAACCTCAGGATGCCCTGCATGGCCAATCATCAACACAGTGAAGCCGTCTTTACACATCTTCACAACCTCAAGATGCACCTTGGTCACTAAAGGACAGGTCGCGTCATATACCTGCAGCCCCCGCTCCTCTGCATCCCTACGAACTTCTTGAGATACCCCGTGAGCGCTAAAGACCACAATGCCACCCTTGGGAACTTCATGCAATTCCTCAACGAAGACTGCGCCTTTTTCTCGCAGCTCATTGACCACATAAACGTTGTGCACAATTTCATGTCGCACATAAATCGGCGCGCCAAAACGTGTCAATGCTTCATCTACGATATGAATCGCTCTATCAACACCCGCGCAAAAACCACGGGGTTGAGCCATCAAAATTTCTGCAGTGTCTTTATCGCTCATCTGGATTTAAAGGATGCCAACGATTTCAGCTTCAAACGTCACCGGCCTTCCAGCCAAGGGGTGATTGAAATCAAACCAAGCGCCCTCTTCATTAATCGATTGCAACACACCCGCATATTGAGCGCCGCCAGGAGCATTGAACTCAATCACATCACCAGGATTAAATTGCACGTCGTCATCGCGCCCTTCTTTCAAAGCGCCCAAGGAAACCCACTGCACTAAATCGTCTTTGCGCTCTCCGAAACTTTCTTCCGGCGGCAATAAGGCAGTCTTTTTTTCACCCAAACCAAGTCCTAACAACACCTTTTCAAAACAAGGCGCAAATTGTCCAGATCCCATCATCACCGTTGCAGGGCGGTCAATAAAGGTATTGATGTAATCCTCCCCACTGGGCAAAGTCAGCCGATAGTTGAGAGTCAAGTAGGAGTTAGGCAACACCGTAAGCTTAGTCATAAGGTGATTGTATCTAGACCCGTACAAACTATGCACTCCCCGATTTCAGATTGGCCTAAAACAGAGCAGCCCCGAGAGAAGCTCCGCACCCATGGGGCGGCTTTTTTGACTGATGCTGAGTTATTAGCCATTTTTCTCAGGGTGGGGGTGAAAGGTAAGTCAGCCGTAGCCCTTGCCGAAGACCTGCTTCATCACTTTGGAAGCCTGCCAAAGCTATTGAATTCCAGCCCAGAAGAGCTGACGCAAATCCATGGAATGGGACTATCTAAGTGGTCACAAATCCAGGCCGCCTATGAGCTGGTAAAGCGTAGTCTTGAGGAGGGATTGGCTCAAGACTCTATTTTTTTATCGCCCATGCATGTCCGAGAGTTCTTACAGGCCAAAATTGGGCGTCTACCCCATGAGGTCTTTCTTTGTCTTTACCTGGACTCCCGCTATCGCCTAATCGAGTGTCAGGAGCTGTTTCGGGGCTCCATCACCCAGACCGCCGTATACCCCAGAGAAATCCTCAAAGAAGCCTTGGCCAGAAATGCCAGCGCCCTAATCGTGGCTCACAATCACCCTAGTGGCAACCCGATTCCCAGCGAAGCTGACCAAAACCTTACCCAAACCCTCAAAAACGCCTTGCAATTGGTCGATATTCCCCTGCTTGACCACTGCATTGTGAGCGGCAGTGGATTTTTCTCGTTTTCGGATGCTGGCCTTATGAAAATTGGTGATAAATGATAGTAAATACTAACTTAACTAATAATTTACACCCCAAAAAGCCTTTTGGCCTGGCAGGGCTCCAAACTAAAGCGCATTGGGGGTAGATCAAAAGGGGCTTAGCCTGATACAATCTTCTTTTTTCGCAATTAATGGAGTCCGTCATGGCAAAAGTTTGCCAAGTCACTGGGAAGAAGCCGATGGTTGGCAACAATGTATCCCATGCAAACAATAAAACGAAGCGTCGCTTTTTGCCTAATCTGCAAAACCGCCGTTTCTGGGTTGAATCTGAAAACCGTTGGATTAGCTTGCGCTTAACCAATGCTGGTTTGCGCGTTATCGACAAAAATGGCATCGATGCTGTTTTGACTGATCTACGTGCACGCGGCGAAATTTAAGGAGCACAAAAATGGCTAAAGGCGGCAGAGAAAAAATCAAATTAGAGTCATCAGCTGGTACTGGTCACTTCTATACCACTTCAAAAAACAAGCGTACAAAGCCTGAGAAAATGGAGATCATGAAGTTCGATCCAACCATTCGCAAGCACGTTGCTTACAAAGAAACAAAGCTCAAGTAATTTACGTACTTGCAGCAAATAAAAAACCCGCTACATCAGCGGGTTTTTTATTGTCCATGACTCGACCAACTTATACGTAGCGACGTAATCGTAAAGAAAAGTCACGCAAACTCGAGAGGCCACTCTCTTCGGCACGCTGACACCAAGTATGCAATTGCGATAACAACTGATCACCAGTTGCATTAGAACGACTCCAGATTGCTTGCAAGTCGCGTCGCATTTCAATCATCTTGCGCAACTGTGTATTGCTAGCAATCAACTCTTCAAGCTTTGCCTTTTCTGCCTCGCTTAAGCGGGCTTCATCTTTACCCAACCAGGTGCGCGCATCCTTTAGATGTGAGGCTAATACCTGCATATGCTGGACTTCATTACTAAAGAAACTCCGCAGAGTCTTACTATAACGAGCCATGATTTCATAACGGTTGGCAATGATTGCCTCAAGAGTGCCTTGATCTGCGGGGCGTAAGTCGCTCAGCACTGGCTTTGGTGAAGTCTTCTTCACTTTAGCCAAACCTACTGTGCTCATCATCTGAATATAGAGCCAGCCAATATCGAATTCGTACCATTTGTTGGAAAGCTTGGCACTCGTCGCAAAGGTGTGATGATTATTATGTAACTCTTCGCCGCCAATCAAAATTCCCCAGGGAACAATATTGGTGGAGGCATCTTCACAATCGTAGTTGCGATATCCCCAGTAGTGGCCAATACCATTGATGATGCCGGCAGCAGTAATCGGAATCCACAGCATTTGTACAGCCCAAACAGTCAGGCCAATTGCGCCAAATAAAAACACATCGATGATGAGCATCAAACCAAGACCTTGCCAAGAAAGGCTGGCATAAACATTGTGCTCAATCCAATCATCTGGTGTGCCATGGCCAAACTTATCTAGTGTCTCTTGATTTTTGGATTCTGTTTTGTAGAGTTCAGCTCCACGAGAAAGAACGGTGCCAATACCGAGGATTTGTGGGCTGTGCGGATCATCAACGGTCTCGCATTTAGCGTGATGCTTGCGGTGAATGGCTGCCCACTCCTTAGTAACCATGCTGGTTGTAAGCCACAACCAAAAACGGAAAAAATGGGATGCAATTGGATGCAAATCTAAAGCACGGTGCGCTTGGCAGCGATGCAAAAAGATCGTGACGCTAGCAATCGTGATGTGGGTAACGATCAAGGTGAAAACCAGAATTTGCCACCAAGACCAGTCTAAATATCCGTGCGCAAGCCAATTCAGAAAGAGGTCAAAACTTGAAACTGAAGCTGTGTTCAAAAGGGTGTCCCTAAAGAGGTCTAAACCTTTATTTTAATTCTTCTCAGCCTTCTCCAGCTTCTTAGTTTTCACTTTTTTCTCTGTTAACGCTTCTTTCTCGCCATCCGCTACTGGTGCGGACGCTTTCTTTTGGAACACGGCCCCAAAGAAACCATCTGTTCCATGAATATGTGGCCACAACTGCCACCAAGGGTTATCCAGACTGCAACCAACGGGTAAGGCATCTTTTGGAAAAAGGGGCTTGAGCACCTCAGCCGCTGGAACAACCTCAAAATTAGGGTGCGATGCTAAGAAAGCCTCGGCAATGGCTTGATTTTCTTGGGGTAACAAGCTGCAGGTGGCATACACCAGGCGACCACCTGGCTTTAGCAAGCGACTTGCAGAGGCCAAAATATTGCTTTGCTTTTCATTTAACTCCAAGAGTCCAGCAGGCGTTTGACGCCATTTGATATCCGGGTTGCGTCTGAGTGTTCCCATACCGCTACAAGGGGCATCAACCAAGACTCGATCAATCTTTCCGGCTAGACGTTTGATCTTGGCATCGTTCTCACTATCAATCCACACAGGATGAACGTTTGAAAGGCCGCTACGGGCCTGCCTTGGCTTCAAATTGGCCAAGCGACGCTCAGATGTATCAAGAGCATACAAACGCCCTGTGGAGCGCATGAGTGCCCCAATCGCTAAAGTCTTGCCACCAGCACCAGCACAGAAGTCGACCACCATTTCACCGCGCTTAGGTGCAAGCAAATAGGACAGCAACTGACTGCCCTCGTCTTGTACTTCAAACATGCCAGCTTTAAAGCCAACAGTGTTCTGCAAAGCAGGCTTACCCATGATGCGAACACCATCAGGCGCATAAGGCGTTGGAATGGCTTGATAACGCCCACCCAAGGCATTCATCTCGGCGAGTAATTGCTCGCGAGTTGTCTTCATCGTATTGGCACGCAAGTCCAGCAAGGCTGGTTGCATCAAAGACTTAGCAAGTTCCTCACGCGCTTCTTCACCAGGATATTTTCCAAATGCATCCCAAAGCCAGTCGGGCAAGTTGTTGCGAACCAGTGGATTTAAAGTGGCACGGTCAACGGTTGAGACATGTTGCAACCATTCGTATTCGCCAGGTTTGAGCACGTGAGCTAAGTCAGCAATTGCACTCTCTGCACGATTAGCCGAACCAAGACCACCTTCAGTCAGAGCGGACATCAAACCCAAGAGGGCTAAGCGTCTAGCTTGAGAACCTTCGCCACTCACGGCAAGTTGAGAGAGCTCGTTTTTACGACGCAAAATAGCAAATGCACTCTCTGCAATCAGCGCGCGATCGCGATTGCCAAGCTGCGGCTCGGAGCGGAAATAGCGACTCACCACCCGATCAGCTGGTTGCTCAAAACTCAACAACTCTGGAAGCAAGCGCTCTAAATGCAGCGCATGTTGAGGCAAAGCCTTGGCGTTGGAGAAATTCTTTTGCCCTACTGGTGCAATGAGGTTGCCACTAGCATTGCGACGCTCAGTACTACGTTGTGGATCTCTAGATTTAGCAGCGTAACTTTTTTCGGGGCCTAGCCTTGAGCTAGATCTGGAGCCGGATTTAGAGCTACTACCAGCTCCGCGGGATGAACGTTCTTTACTCATAATTTCAATAATTGCGACTCTGGGGGGAAAAGCTTCACTTGATTACCTTCTATTCGCAATCGTCCATCAAGGAACCATTTTACGGCCCGCGGGTAAATCTGATGCTCAGCGGCTAAAACTCGCGCCGCCAAACTGTCGGCATCATCTCCTTCAAGTACCGGAACAGAGGCCTGACAGATGATTGGACCCTCATCCACGCCTTCGGTCACAAAATGTACGGTGGCACCATGTTCCTTCACGCCGGCCTCTAAAGCACGCTCATGCGTGTGCAAACCAGGGAAGGCTGGCAGCAAGGCTGGGTGGATATTGATCAATCTCCCCTCAAAATGACGAATAAAGCCCGGAGTCAGAATTCTCATAAAACCGGCTAAGACCACCAAATCAGCACCCAATTCATCAATCTTGGCAATTAAGGCTGCATCGAAAGACTCTCGGGAAGCATGCTCACGGTGCTCAATGAAAAAGGCTGGAATGCCCTGAGAGCGAGCAAAATCAAGGCCATTAGCGGCTGAGTGGTTAGCAATGACCCCGGCAAACTTGACCGGCCACTGCTCTTTTTGGGCTATTTTGACGATGGCCTCGAAATTAGATCCGCGGCCTGAGATTAAGGTGACGATAGAAGGCATGCCCACAATATAATTCAAGGCTACCCTGAAAGCGATTTGTGAACGTATTCCGTGGCCCCACCCAGTTTTCTGCAGGACCAGCTTGTGCCTTAACCATCGGCAATTTCGATGGCGTGCACAGGGGTCATCGCGCCCTGCTCGAAGAGCTTAAAAAGGGAGCCGAGGAAAAAGGTTTGGTCAGTTGCGTCATGACGTTTGAGCCCCACCCTAAAGAATTCTTCTCCCCAGAACAGGCGCCACCGCGCATTCTCAATTTGCGGGACAAGTTAGCTGCCTTTGCAGAGATCGGCATTGATCGTGTCGTCGTAGAACATTTCAACTCCGCATTTGCCGCACTCACTCCCGAAGAATTTGTTTCTGACATTCTGATGAAACGTCTCAATGCAAAATGGATTTTGATTGGGGATGATTTTTGCTACGGGGCAAAACGTGCTGGTAATTTTGCAACGCTCAAAGCAGCTGGTGAAAAATATGGCTTCGAAGTTTCTAGCATTCATACCGTTCATGAAAGTGGTGAGCGCATTTCTAGTTCAGCATTACGCACTGCACTTGCAAATGGTGATATGACCCAAGCCAAAAAACTACTTGGTCGTCACTATGGAATTTCTGGGCACGTGATTCATGGTCAACAACTTGGCCGCACTCTTGGCTTTCCAACATTGAACCTAGCGGTTGCTAATCACTTGCATCACCGCAAACCTGCTACCAGTGGCATCTTCACTGCCCAGGTCATTGGCCTGACGGATAAGCCTTTGCCAGCGGTAGCTAGCCTTGGCGTCAGGCCTACTGTAGAAGATGAAGGTCGCGTTCTACTGGAGACCCATATCTTTGATTACCAACAAGATGTTTACGGCAAAATTATTACCGTTGAACTCTTAGAAAAAATTCGTGATGAGGCAAAGTACGATAGCCTCGACACTCTTACACAAGCTATTGCAGCAGATGCAAAGCACGCCAGAAATTATTTCCAGAAAAAAGTCTATGTCTGAAAAAGAAAACACTTATCCCGTCAACCTACTAGATACATCCTTCCCAATGCGGGGCGATCTTGCTAAACGCGAACCGCAATGGGTCGCGCAATGGCAGAAACATAAACTGTACGAGAAGATTCGGGAAGCACATGCCAATCAACCGAAGTTCATCTTGCATGATGGCCCTCCTTATGCGAACGGTGATATTCATATTGGCCACGCTGTTAACAAGATTCTGAAAGACATGATCGTGAAGTCCCGTTGGCTCATGGGCTTCGACTCCGTATATGTTCCTGGCTGGGACTGTCATGGCATGCCCATTGAGATTCAGATTGAAAAACAGTTTGGTAAAAATTTACCCACTGCAGAAGTTCAATCCAAAGCACGAGCCTATGCGCAGGTTCAGGTAGATAAGCAAAAGATTGACTTTGAGCGTCTGGGCGTTCTAGGCGACTGGAATAACCCTTACCTCACCATGAGTTACCGTAACGAAGCTGATGAGATTCGTGCATTAGGCAAGATTTGGGAAAAGGGTTATGTCTTCCGTGGTTTAAAACCAGTGAACTGGTGTTTTGATTGCGGCTCAGCACTTGCCGAAGCTGAAGTCGAATACCAAGACAAAACCGATCCAACTGTTGACGTTGGCTTTGCATTCGATGATGCACAACGCCCTCAACTTGCTAAAGTATTTGGACTATCCGAACTTCCTAATAAGCCTGGTCAGATTGTGATTTGGACCACAACGCCTTGGACCATTCCTGCTAACCAAGCAATGAATGTTCATCCAGAGCTCACTTACGCATTAGTGGATACCGGTGACAAGCTTCTCATCCTCGCTCAAGATCGCGTTGAGACTTGCCTCCAAGACTACGGTCTCGAAGGTAAAGTGATTGCGACTTGCTTGGGTAGTGCATTAGAAAATATTTCTTTCTGGCATCCATTGGCAAATCTGCATGAAGGCTACCGTCGCCTCTCGCCTATCTACACAGCCGAGTATGTGACATTGGATACTGGTACCGGTATTGTTCACTCCGCTCCAGCCTATGGCGAGGAGGATTTTAAGTCCTGCAAGGCGCATCAACTAGCTGATAAGGATATTCTGAATCCAGTCATGGGTAATGGTGTCTACGCATCTTGGTTGCCGCTCTTTGCCAATGAGTACATCTGGAAAGCCAATCCGAAGATTGTGGAAGCCATGCGTGAAGCTGGCAGCCTGCTCAGAGATAAAACGTATACCCACTCGTATATGCATTGCTGGCGCCACAAGTCACCGATTATTTATCGCGCTACCTCACAGTGGTTTGCGAGCATGGATAAGAAGCCATCTGATGGCAATCCAAGCCTGCGCGAAACTGCCTTAGCAGGCATTGAGAACACCGAGTTCTTCCCAGCTTGGGGTAAGCAGCGTTTGCACAGCATGATTGCCAATCGTCCTGACTGGACCTTGTCACGTCAACGTCAATGGGGCGTCCCGATGGCTTTCTTTGTTCACAAGGAAAGTGGCGAGCCACATCCACGCACTGTTGAGTTACTGGAAGAAATTGCCAAGCGTGTTGAGAAAGACGGTATCGAGGCGTGGCAAAAATTAGAAGTTGCAGAACTGCTCGGTGCCGAAGCAGGCCAATATGAAAAAAATCGCGATACCTTAGACGTTTGGTTCGACTCTGGCACCACTCATTGGCATGTCATTCGCGGTTCGCATCGCAATGAGCTCTTGACTGCTGAAGCACAAACTCCAAACGGTCGTTTTGCAGATCTATACCTGGAAGGTTCTGACCAGCATCGCGGCTGGTTCCACTCCTCCCTATTAACTGGCGCCATGCTTGATGGCAAGCCACCTTATAAAGCGCTCTTAACGCACGGCTTTACTGTCGATGGTCAAGGCCGCAAGATGAGTAAGTCTGTGGGTAATGTGATTGCGCCACAACAGGTTGCCGACAAACTAGGCGCAGAGATTATTCGCCTGTGGGTTGCTTCAACTGATTACTCGGGTGAGATGACCATCTCCGATGAGATTCTTAAACGGGTTACCGAAAGTTATCGCCGTATTCGCAATACCTTGCGTTTCTTATTGGCCAACCTTTCTGACTTTGATCCAAGCAAGCATGCCATGCCCGCAGATCAATGGCTAGAAATCGATCGCTACGCTGTCGCTTTAGCAAATCAACTGCAAACCGATGTGCAAGCCCATTACAAAGCTTATGAGTTTCAACCAGCAGTGTCACGCATGCTGAGCTTCTGCTCTGAAGATTTGGGTGGCTTTTATTTAGACATCCTCAAAGATCGCCTGTATACCAGCGCTCCAGACTCAGCAGATCGTCGTGCCGCACAGAATGCTCTCTTTCATATCACTCGCAATCTGCTCAAGTGGCTAGCTCCCTTCCTCTCCTTTACGGCAGAAGAAGCATGGCAGTCACTTCCACATGGGTCTGGTGAGAAAGTACAAGAATCGATCTTCATGGAAGAATTCGGCGCCTTCCCAGAAATTGCCCAAGCAGTTGAATTACTTGCTAAGTGGAATCGCATCCGTGAGATTCGCTCTGAAGTGACCAAGGCCATTGAGATTGAGCGTGAGGCTGGCAATGTCGGCTCATCACTCCAGGCTGAACTGACTATTAAAGTGAGTGATATTGACTTTGCAATCCTCCATTCACTGGAAGATGACTTACGCTTTGTCACGATCACCTCTAGCGCGAACATTGAGTTAAGTAACGGTGGTTTAGAGGTTCTAGTTCGAAGCAGCCAATACAAAAAATGTGGTCGCTGTTGGCATCACACCGAGGATGTCGGTAGTAATGCTGAACATCCAGAGTTGTGCGGTCGCTGCATCATCAATCTGTTTGGTAGCGGCGAACACCGTTTGTTTGCATAAAAACTCAATCAATAAACCTCTTGATGAATAAAGCTCAGAATCTACCATTACTGCGTTCCCTAGCAATAGCCACATTGGTACTACTGCTGGACCAGCTTAGCAAATGGTCTGCACTAAGCAATCTCAAGCTGGGCATTCCGGAAGAAGTGTTGCCTTTTATGAATTGGTTACTCCTATTCAATCCAGGGGCAGCGTTTTCTTTTCTGGCGCAGAGCTCTGGTTGGCAACGTTGGTTCTTCACCATTCTTGGTTTGGCAGCCTCCCTCTATATCCTTTGGCTGCTCCGCAAAAACCAGTCTGACAAAATGCTCTCGTGGGCCCTTAGCCTTATTTTGGGCGGTGCCCTTGGTAATGTTCTGGATCGCATCATGTATGGAGCGGTCGTGGATTTTATCGATCTACATTACGGCAACTGGCACTGGCCAGCCTTCAATATTGCCGATAGCGCGATCTGCATAGGCGCTACGCTCATTGTTTTTAGTGAATTACGTAAGTCATTTGGCAAATCCCCTCAATCCCATTAAGCTGACGCCATGCAATCACTTTTGAACAAAAAAATCGTTCTCGGAATCTCCGGCGGCATTGCGGCCTATAAGTCCGCAGAGCTCGCTCGCCTCTTAATGCAAGAAGGCGCATCCGTGCAAGTGGTGATGACCGAGGCAGCACAACAGTTTGTGACGCCAGTGACGATGCAAGCTCTCACTGGAAACCCGGTTTTCACGAGCCAATGGGATAGCAGTGTTGCCAATAATATGGCGCACATCGAGTTATCCAGAGCTGCAGATGCGATTCTGATTGCTCCTGCCAGCGCAGATCTGATGGCAAAACTTTCTCTCGGTCTGGCAGATGATTTATTGACTACGCTTTGCCTCGCAAGAGACTGCCCACTCCTGTTAGCGCCCGCGATGAATAAACAGATGTGGGAACATGCGGCCACACAAAGAAGTGTGACACGACTCACACAAGATAAGGTTGCATTGCTGGGTCCTGCTAGCGGTGCTCAAGCCTGCGGCGAGGTTGGTATGGGCAGAATGCTCGAGCCAGCAGAAATCACAGATCAATTGATTGCTTTTTTTCAGAAGAAACCATTAGCTGGTAAAAAAGTATTAATTACAGCAGGACCGACTTTCGAAGCAATCGATCCTGTGCGCGGCATTACCAATCGTAGCTCTGGCAAGATGGGCTTTGCGATTGCGAGAGCAGCTGTTGAGGCCGGCGCACAAGTATATTTGGTTGCGGGCCCCTGCGATCTCGAAACGCCTTTAGACGCAACTGGAATGATTACCCGTACCAATGTCATGAGTGCAAAAGAAATGCATGCTGCCACGATGAGCGCTACCGATTGCGATATTTTCTTTGCTGTTGCAGCAGTGGCTGACTGGGGCATTGCCAAACCCGCTAAAGAAAAGATTAAGCGCCAAGGCAAACGAGCGCCAAACCTTGAATTTATTGCCAACCCAGACATTCTTCTGGATGTGGCAAAAACTGTAAAGACCACAGCTGGCAAGTCATACCCATACTGCGTTGGCTTTGCAGCTGAATCGACTGATCTTGAAAAACATGCCAATGAAAAACGTAAACGCAAAGGCATCCCAATGGTAGTTGGCAATATTGGCCCTGACACCTTTGGCAGCGACCTCAATCAGCTACTCATCATTGATGAGAGCGGCAGCAAGAAAATAGCGAAAGCAGAAAAACTCCAACTTGCCCGTCAACTCATTCAGTTGGTCGCCAAGAAGATTTAAATCTGATTCGTTTCTTTTATTTACATTCCCAGTTTTAGGAAATCCCATGCAATCCCTTCAAGTCAAAATTCTCGATGAACGTATGCGTGATCAGCTGCCCGCCTACGGAACGCCTGGCAGCGCTGGCTTAGATCTGCGTGCCTGCATTGATGAAACCATTGAGATTGCGCCTGGACAAACCATACTAGTGCCCACCGGCCTAGCAATCTTTGTAGAAGACCCACGCTACGCAGCCTTTATTCTGCCCCGCTCAGGCCTTGGTCATAAACATGGCATCGTCCTTGGCAACTTAGTGGGTTTGATTGATTCGGATTACCAAGGTCAGCTGATGGTGAGCACCTGGAATCGTGGATCCACTCCATTCAAACTAGAGCCAATGGAGCGCCTAGCTCAGTTAGTAGTCATGCCGGTTCTACAAGTGCAACTCAAAGTGGTTGAAGAGTTCACTGAAAGCAGTCGTGGGGCTGGAGGCTTTGGAAGTACTGGCAGAGCCTAAAGCATGAATCAACAACGGTCGTAAACATCCTCAGGCAACAAAAAGCCACTCGAAGGTGGCTTTTTGTTTATTCAAAGAACGATTACTTCCGAATATGCGCATGCCGAGCGGCATCTTGCGACATACCAGCGCCCTTGCCTTCACGAGATTCTTTTTCAGCAGTAATTTCTTTGCGACGCTCTTTGCAAGAACCAGCGATCTCTTGCAGCGCTTTACGAGCACGCGCAGCTGAGGCTTTAATACCCTTTCCTTGAAACTTTTCATTTTCAGCTTTGTAGGCTTCAAAAGCATCCAGTAATTTATCGTGATGGGACATATATTTTCCTTATGTATTAAATTTCTTCTGCAGGCGCTACGTCAGCCTTCAGTGCTTTTCTCGGTGCCACTGGTGCATCAAAATCCAACAGCACTTTGCCCTCAGCATCCACATCTACCGCAACATGTCCGCCTTGAGCTAACTTGCCAAAGAGCAATTCATCAGCCAGCGCTTTACGAACCGTATCTTGAATAATCCGCTGCATTGGTCTTGCACCCATCAATGGATCAAAACCATGCTTGGCTAAGTGTGCTCGTAATGCTGGACTAAAGGTGGCGTCTACTTTCTTCTCATGTAGTTGCTCTTCTAGTTGCATTAAGAACTTATCAACCACCCGCATGATGATGGTTTCATCTAGTGCCTTAAAGGAGACGATGGCATCTAAACGGTTACGGAACTCTGGCGTAAAGAATTTCTTAATATCGGCCATTTCATCACCAGTCTCACGAACATTGGTAAAGCCCATGGTAGATTTCTGCATCGCTTCAGCACCAGCATTGGTAGTCATGATGATGATGACATTGCGGAAGTCTGTCTTGCGGCCGTTGTTATCCGTTAAGGTGCCGTGATCCATGACCTGCAAGAGGATATTGAAAATATCCGGATGGGCTTTTTCAATTTCATCAAGCAAGAGCACACAATGAGGCTTCTTATTCACAGCTTCCGTTAAGAGGCCGCCTTGATCAAAGCCTACATAGCCAGGAGGCGCGCCAATCAATCGGCTCACCGCATGACGCTCCATGTACTCCGACATATCAAAACGCAATAGTTCGATACCTAAGATGTACGCGAGTTGCTTAGCAACCTCAGTCTTCCCAACGCCCGTTGGGCCCGAAAATAGGAATGAGCCAATAGGTCTATCAATCTTGCCAAGGCCAGCACGCGTCATCTTGATGGCGCTAGCTAAGGCCTCGATGGCTGGATCTTGACCAAACACGACGCTACGGATATCGCGATCCAAGGTTTGCAACTTGCTTCGATCATCGACAGTGACTGATTGGGGTGGTATGCGCGCAATCTTTGCCACGATCTCTTCAATCTCTGGACGTCCAATGGTTTTCTTCTGCTTGGACTTCGGCAAAATGCGCTGCGCTGCTCCGGCCTCATCAATCACATCAATTGCCTTATCTGGCAAATGGCGATCATTGATATACCGAGCAGAAAGTTCCGCAGCCGCGACTAAGGCTGCAGCCGCATACTTCACACTGTGATGTTCTTCAAAGCGAGACTTCAAGCCGCGCAAGATTTGCACTGTTTGATCAACGGTTGGCTCGACTACATCGACCTTCTGGAAGCGACGTGACAGTGCAGCGTCTTTTTCAAAGATGCCACGGTATTCCGTAAAGGTGGTAGCACCAATACATTTGAGCTGACCATTTGATAAGGCAGGTTTGAGCAAATTGCTGGCATCCAAGGTCCCACCAGATGCCGCGCCCGCACCAATCAAAGTATGGATTTCATCAATGAACAAAACGCCATGCGCATGATCTTTCAATGACTTGAGAACACTCTTTAAGCGTTGCTCAAAATCACCGCGGTACTTTGTGCCAGCCAAGAGTGCGCCCATGTCTAACGAATAGACCGTAGCATCCGCCAGAATGTCTGGAACATCGCCCTTGACGATTCTCCATGCAAGACCTTCAGCGATAGCTGTCTTACCAACACCGGCCTCACCTACCAATAGAGGGTTGTTCTTACGGCGACGGCACAGCACTTGAATCACTCGCTCGACTTCACTGTCACGACCAATCAATGGATCGATCTTCCCCTGACGAGCCAGCACATTGAGGTTCTGCGTGTATTGATCCAGCGGGCTTTCTTTACCAGTGGTTGCTGCTTCTTCTGTTTCTTGCGCAGGATCTGCAGGCTTCACATGCTCAGTCTGATCTTTGCGAACACCGTGACTAATAAAGTTCACCACATCTAAGCGGGTTACCCCCTGCTGTTGCAAGAAATACACTGCATGCGAATCTTTTTCACCGAAGATGGCTACCAATACATTGGCGCCAGTCACTTCTTTCTTACCATTTGATGTCGATTGCACATGCATGATGGCGCGTTGAATTACCCGCTGAAATCCAAGCGTGGGCTGTGTATCAACCTCATCATTACCAGGAACCACTGGGGTATTGTCATTAATAAAATTCTTGAGCTGTGCACGTAACTCGGCAATATTGACGGCGCAGGCTTTCAATACCTCGACCGCCGTAGCGTTATCTAGTAGTGATGCAAGCAAATGTTCAACCGTAATAAATTCGTGTCGAGCAGCCCTTGCGTCAACAAACGCCATATGCAAACTAACTTCTAATTCTTGGGCAATCATGCTTCCTCCATAGTGCACTGTAGTGGGTGACCCGCTTCGCGGGATAGCTCGATAACTTGATGCACTTTTGTAGCCGCAACATCATGGGTAAATACTCCACAAATGCCTTTGCCTACTAAATGAACCTGCAACATGATGCGGGTTGCTGTTTCATGATCCTTATTAAAATATTCCTGTATGACCATTACAACAAACTCCATTGGAGTGTAGTCATCATTCATTAATAAAACTTTATACATTGAAGGCGCCTTTAGCTTCTCGGCTTGCTTTTCGAGAAGGATGGTGTCTTCAACACTGGGGTTGTTGGGATTACCAACTGTAGGGGTTTTTGGTGCGCGGCTCATGAGAAACATTCTAAACACAGATACTCGTATTTCAATTTACAGGAGGCTTGTTGCAAAAATCACAAATAAAGCCTTATTTACCCCATATTGGGGCGTTTTTCGATAAAAAAAGGGGTATTTCCCACTAACTATCTGTATTTAACCCCTTGACACCCCACCATAAAGGGCAAACAATCACGGGGTAGGCTTCGTTTGAGG
>NZ_JACVPS010000016.1 GCF_018881755.1 Polynucleobacter finlandensis
ATAAGTAGTTGTTTAATGTATGAGCCTGATTTTGTTCCAATAGTTTTGCGTGATTTTTTAATAAGTTAGTTGCTACCTTTTGCGCCTGTAGTAAGTAGATTTTCGTTTCAGCAAAATGTTCTGGTGAAATACCATTTTGTTTTAACCAAGTACTTGTTTGGTTTTCGTTTTTGCGTGTTTGCTTTTGTATGCTGTAAGTTAAATCGTCCATACATTTATTTAGTTAGCACCAAACAATACCTTCTTAAATCTGGCGCACTATTTGGTGCTTTTTGGTGTTTTTGGACAAATGCGTTTGATTGCGCTGTTTTGGTTGTCCATTTATAGCCTCTGAAGCTACTGTTTATATAGGTTTATGGAAAAGCAGGGTTTTTGTAGCAATAAAACCCTGCGTTTTGTTAAACCCTACTT
Source organism: Polynucleobacter finlandensis (assembly GCF_018881755.1). Lineage (GTDB taxonomy): Bacteria > Pseudomonadota > Gammaproteobacteria > Burkholderiales > Burkholderiaceae > Polynucleobacter > Polynucleobacter finlandensis. The sequence goes on from NZ_JACVPS010000016.1 coordinate 412, forward strand.
ACAACAAATAGGAGCTATAAATGAGCGCATTAAACACACTAAAACTAACAGCAACTAAAAAGCCAACGCAAGTACCAAGCGTTGTACAGCGTAGGACAAAGTTAGCAAAACGATTATGGGAACAGATTGAGTTAGCTAAAGCAGAACAAAACGGCACGAAGTTTTCCGTACCCAAGTTCCGTAGCTACACAGACAAAGAAAGTGGAGTACGCAAACAGATTGAAACAAACAAGCGATTAAAGAGTTGGGTATTTGTTGGTGACAATGGAAAGTTAGCTATTGCTGTTAGATACGGCGCAAAGATATTGGAGTTAGCAAAAGGCAAGTACGCTATTGAAGTAGCAAGCACTAACGATGTTGTACCTACATTACAAATCATTAAAACAGCAGTTGAGGCTGGTGAGCTTGATGTTGCTATTGAAAATGCGTCATTAAAACTGCGTGAGGGTTTTGCTAAATGAAACAGTACAGACTATGGGTGCGTATAAACAGTTTACAAACAGCCGATACGATTGTGTATGCGGAGAATGCTTACACAGCAAAACAGTTGGGTGAGCATATGTATGGTGTGGGTAATGTGTTGAACTACACAGAGGTGAGTTAAATGTAGTGGGGGTTATGTTTTTTGTTTGGTTGCGTAAATACTGTATGCGCTTTTACGAGTTCACCCTACGCCCCATTAAACCCGTACCCCCACTAACCCCCGCACAAGCACGGATAAAGGGGCTAAAGGGTGCTGTGGAGCGTGACAAGCAACAGCTACGCAATGAGAAAGATAGACAGCGACAACAGCGTGATAACGAGAGTAGGCGCAAAGAGCAACAGCGTAAAAGCAATGCGCTAAAAACTTTTAAGTAAGAATCACGCCGAAAACGCTGGGTTTATAGCGAAATATATGTAGAAAATAAAAATGCTGGAAGACGAATGAGAGGCATAGCTAAAATACTTTTTACAAGCAGAGGGTGGGTTTAAGTAAACGCAGGGTTTTTGCTTTTACTTAAACACTTTTACAACACACCACATAAAAAATAATCCTCTGCGCTGTCATCCACGCTTGCTACAAAATATTTTTACTGTGTAAGTTTTTTAGAGTCACTGTGTCACACACTGTGTCACGCTCCACTTTGCTATCGCCCTGCGAAGCATATAAACATTGGGCTTTTGACTACCGTAGGAGTATTTTCAATCCTCTGCTCTACCGACTGAGCTACCAGGCCAAGACTTGGAATTATAAATGAAACTGCATTCCAGGCTGAAAAATGGTCTAACAGACCGTAGCTGCCATTCTGGCTCGAGCCGCATGCAATTTTCTATAGCTGTCGATCATGCGGTGGTGCCTGTCGAGACCCTCCAGTTTTATGCTGGTTGGCGTCAAGCCGAAGAAGCGTATGCTGCCGTCCACTGAGCCCATTACGGCGTCCATTCGAGTATCGCCAAACATCCGGCAGAAGTTGACTGCGTAGTCATCGATCTCTAAATCATCGTCTAGTAGAACTTCTAGCACTACATTCAAGGCTTGATAAAACAATCCGCGCTCGACCGTATTGTCGTTATATTGAAGGAAGGTGCCCACTAACTCATGCGCCTCTTCATGTTGTTTCAAAACAAGATGTATCAACAGCTTTAGCTCCAGAACTGTTAGCTGCCCCCAAACCGTGTTCTCGTCAAACTCAATACCAATTAATGTAGCGATATCGCCGTACTCATCCAACTCGTTATTTTCTAAGCGCTCAAGCAACGCGCCTAGCTTTGCATCATCCAGAGAATGCAAGTTCAAAATGTCACTACGGAATAGTAGTGCCTTGTTGGTGTTATCCCAGATCAGATCTTCTATTGGATAAACCTCGGAATAGCCCGGCACCAAGATCCGACATGCTGTCGCGCCTAATTGGTCATACACCGCGACGTAAGCTTCTTTGCCCATGGCTTTCAGAATGCCAAACAAAGTTGTAGCTTCCTCGGCATTGGCGTTTTCACCTTTGCTAGAGAAGTCCCACTCAACAAATTCGTAATCAGATTTTGCGCTGAAAAAACGCCATGACACAATGCCACTGGAATCAATAAAGTGTTCAACAAAGTTATTTGGCTCCGTTACCGCTTCACTTGCAAAAGTGGGTGGAGGTAAATCATTGAGACCTTCTAAACTGCGCCCTTGTAATAATTCAGTCAAACTGCGTTCGAGCGCCACTTCTAAACTCGGGTGCGCGCCGAAGGATGCAAACACACCACCTGTTCGCGGATTCATTAAGGTGACACACATCACCGGATAGACCCCACCCAGCGAGGCATCCTTTACCAGCACCGGAAAGCCCTGCTCTTCCAGTCCCTGTATGCCCGCCAGAATACTGGGGTATTTCGCCAACACTTCCTGCGGCACATCCGGCAAGGCGATTTCGCGTTCTAAAATTTCGCGTTTGACAGCCCGCTCAAAAATCTCCGACAAACATTGCACTTGTGCTTCTGCCAGCGTATTGCCAGCACTCATGCCGTTGCTGACGTAAAGATTTTCGATGAGGTTAGATGGAAAATAAATGGTCTCTCCATCTGACTGGCGCACATACGGCAATGAACAAATGCCGCGCTCTACATTTCCAGAATTGGTGTCGATCAGATGTGAGGCACGCAAATCGCCATCGGGATTAAAAATTTTCAGACAATACTCATCCAGAATTTCTGTCGGCAGTCTATCTTTAGGGCCTGGCTTGAACCAGCGTTCGTTCGGGTAATGCACAAACGCTGCATTAGCGATGTCATCACCCCAAAATGCACCGGCATAGAAATGATTATTGCTCAGTCGCTCGATATACTCGCCCAGGGCCGATGCCAATGCGCTTTCTTTTGTTGACCCCTTCCCATTGGTAAAACACATGGGCGAATGCGCATCACGGATATGCAAAGACCACACATTGGGAATGAGATTGCGCCATGAAGCAATTTCAATCTTAATGCCAAGATTTGCCAACAAGCCTGACATATTGGCAATCGTTTCCTCTAGTGGCAAATCCTTGCCCACAATATAAGTACTAACATCAGAAGTCGGCTTCAAGGTCAACAAGGTCTGCGCATCGAGGTCCAGATTCTCTACCTCTTCAATGAGAAACTCCGGCCCAGCTTGCACTACCTTTTTAACCGTACAACGGTCAATAGAGCGCAAAATGCCCTGGCGGTCTGTGGCAGAGATGTCCTCAGGCAGCTCGACCTGAATCTTGAAAATCTGCTGATAGCGGTTTTCCGGATCAATAATATTATTCTGTGAGAGGCGGATATTTTCGGTGGAAATATTACGCGTGTCGCAGTACAGCTTCACAAAATACGCTGCGCACAATGCTGATGAAGCCAGAAAGTAATCAAATGGGCCAGGAGCCGAGCCATCACCCTTATATCGGATAGGCTGGTCTGCAATTACTGTGAAGTCATCAAACTTGGCTTCAAGACGTAGCTTATCGAGAAAGTTGACCTTAATTTCCATGGGGATCATTCCGAAAATGGTGTGGGCGCTATTATCCATCGCAACGCCGATACCGTGTAATGCATCGACGATTTCAACAAACGCTAACTTAACAGGCTGAAGGCCTTATTGCTCACTCTTGTTGCGTGATGTATCAATACCCAAAGCCTTGAGCTTACGATAGAGGTGAGTTCTCTCTAGGCCGGTGTATTCAGAAATCTTTGTCATACTTCCACCCATGATTTGCATCTGATGCTCAAAATAGGCTTTCTCAAAGAGGTCTCTTGCCTCGCGCAAAGGCAGGTCATAGAAAGTCTTAGCGATGCCGCTAATGTACTCACCCTCTTGAGGCGCCGGAGCTTGCCCTGTGGCCACCGTCTTTGGAGCAACGCTGTTGGCTACCAAGGGCTGAGCTACGCGACCCTCTTCGGGCTCTACATATTTTGGAGAGCTCTCGAGTGCCTTGGCAACGGTCTTGAGGAGTTTTTGTAAGGCAATCGGCTTCTCTAAAAAGTTCAGGGCCCCGATACGGGTTGCCTCAACAGCGGTATCGATCGTTGCATGCCCAGACATCATGACTACGGGCATTGTGAGCTGTCCAGTCTTAGACCACTCTTTTAATAAAGTAATGCCGTCTGTTTCTGGCATCCAAATGTCGAGTAACACCAAATCAGGTCGCATTTGCTCGCGAATCGTTCTTGCTTGAACCGCACTCTCCGCAGCGTAAACAGTATGGCCTTCATCGGTGAGGATTTCATTAAGAAGCTCACGAATACCCATCTCGTCATCAACCACCAAAATACTAGCCATTCCTACGCCGCCTCTTTTGCTAGGTTCATAAACAAAATTGAAACTTGTGCACCGATCACTTCTTCTCCCTGCATGCGATTCCGAATTTCTATTTTGGCAGAATGATCATCAATGATTTTTTTCACTACCGCCAAACCTAAACCGGTTCCCTTACTCTTGGTTGTAACATAAGGCTCGAAAGCTCTTGCCAATATCTTAGCTGGAAATCCAGATCCCGAGTCACTTATTGTTAATCGCACCGCATTTTGTTGAATGCCGTTGAGTTCGCCATAGGGCACTAGCTCTGTTTTCACTACAACTGGCTCACTTTGATGGGTGCCTTCTGATGTGGCATCCTGAGCATTCTGCAATAAATTATGTATCACCTGGCGCAACTGAGTTGAGTCTCCCATGATGTCTGGGCAATTAACATCCAGCAGGGTACGTAAGGGGCTGCCCTCGTATAAACCTAAAATTTCTTGTGTCAAAACATTGATAGAAACGGGCTTTAACTGTGGGCTAGGTGTCTTAGCAAAGTCCCTAAAGTCATTCACCATCTGTTTCATAGCTTGCACTTGACCAATAATGGTCTCAGTACTGCGATTCATCATTTCTTCTTGCTCTGGGCTAAGCGTGCCAGCGAGCTTATGTTGCAATCTTTCGGCTGACAACTGAATGGGGGTAAGAGGATTCTTAATCTCGTGCGCCAGGCGCCTTGCTACCTCACTCCAGGCGATAGAGCGCTGCGCACTCACTACGTCTGTAATGTCATCAAACACCACCATGCGAAGATCGGTTGTTAACTCTGTTCCTCGCACAAATAAGGTAACCCCCAACTCATTCTCAAATTCATTGGTTGTGTGTAATTGAATTTGCTTTTGCCAGACCGCAGTCTCTTTATGTTGACTTTGTGTGACGCCCTCTGTAACCGCAAGCTTCATGGTTGCAAAACCATCTTTTAAGGCCTGCTCAAACTCCATTAATGCAGGAATCTTGCTAAGGGCTTGGCCATCTAGCTTCGTGAGGTCCTGGCCAAAAATACGATCTGCACCAGCATTACTAGAAACTACATTAAAAGCTTTATCGAAAATGCAAACACCTGCAGTAAGGTTGCCAAGAACGGTTTCTAAAAAGGTTTTGGATTCCTGCAGCGAAGTGCGGGTATCGGCCAGTTGCCGCGTCATGACATTAAATTGACGCGTGAGCATGCCGAGCTCATCGCCCGTATCCAACTCTGGCTTAGGCGATAAATCGCCCTGCGCAACAGCTTGGGTGCCTTTGAGCAACATCAGCAAGGGTCTCGCTAATTGCCGCCCCAATATCAGCGCCAAGGTCACCGCTACAAACAAAGCAAAAAAGAGTGTCAGGGTAAGTGTGCCAACGAACATTTTGCGCAAACCTGTGCGCCCCAAGGACTTCTCTTGATAATCACTATAAGCTGCCTGAACTGCCAGGGTATTTTTAGTAATTCCCTCAGGAACTGACTTCACCAGCTGTAAATACCAAAGTTCTTTTTGATATTGAACATTTAGGCCAAAGCCACGACCTGCTAACGAGCGCTCTTTTGCTAGGGGAATCACAGCGCGTAAGCGATATTGTTGCGGTTCGGTTGTATTGAGTGGCTCATCAATAAAACCAGCGCCATTCACTTTAGTAGCCTGGCTCATTACCTCTGGGCTTGGTGGAGGGGAAGGGGCAAGCAAAGCGCCAGATGCGGCAGTAGCCACAACCATTTGCCGCCCATCAAAAATGGTGATCTCTTGAATACCAAATTGGTCGCGCAGGCGTGACAACAAGAGCGTCAGCTCTGCGGGGCTGGCTTGATTTGGCAAGGCCTGAATTTGGTTTGCAACAATGCGGCCCTCATCCTGCAGCTCTTGCAGGGAAGCGCCCAAAGTGGCACGCCCAAGCTCTAAGCCAGCCTCTAAAGCAGATTCGACTTGAACGTCGAACCAAGTTTCAATACTTCTTGAAACAAACTGCAAAGAAACGCCATAGAGAATTAATCCTGGAACAACACCAACCAAAGCAAAAATCATGGCTAATTTAGCAATCAAGCGCGTACCAAAGCGTCCTTTATGCCAACGAATCGCAATCACGACAACCAAGGTCAAAATGACTAGCGCGAGGCAGATACCAATCACTACGTTAGCTGCGTAAAGCCAAATAAAATAGTTATCGAAGAATTCTGTATTGGAAGAAGCAATCGACAGCATGATGAGCAACAGTAGAGCAAAAGCACCAATGAATGTGGCGGCAATAGGAAGCGCCCGATTTTTCCATACTTCTTTTTGGAAAAACTGAGACTGAAAGAGCGCGCTAGGGTTGATCATCGCTTAATCAGATTGGTGCCATTTGGTAAAAATGGAAAATGCAACCAATTGCTTGAAACATTCCAGTCACGATTATTTAATGCGTTTACTTGAAATGGTTTTGGTAGCTTGCTCAGATCTAAGGTCATACGCAATCCTGCGATATAGGATTTGGCAGGATCAATTTGGTTGTTGTCGATAACGCGCCAACCCCCGATGCTACCAATGGCTTGCAAAGCCTCCGAGATTGTCTTTGCAGAAAAGGTAAAGCCTTCCGAGGCAATGCGATATTGCTGTGTTAAAGGCTGATAAGAAAGTCGGGTTTGTCTTTGCGCACTTGCTGGCTTCTCTTCAAACCAATACCAGCGCGAACGGGTCAGCTCAAACTCTGTCTGAAAATAAAGCACCACTCCTTTTTGAACGGCGTCTTCCAACCCGGGGGATAACTCAATCTGAAGCGCAGCATTTAAAAGCCAGTCGTTGTCCGACCGCTCTAACTCTACGGATGTAATTTTGATGCCCTCTGCGCTAGCTGCAACAGAAAAAACGTTCAGCGCAAACAAGCAACAGAAAATGAGTTGTTTAATTCTTTGGCTCATGGCCCTTTTTTCTTAAACAAAGCATAGAAAAAACCATCATTTGTTGCCGAAGGCAGAATCTGCCCCGGAGCGCTCAATCGTAACGCATTGCTATGCTCTGCTGCAAACCAAACGGCTTGAGACTCGCCCTCCTCTGGAAATACCGAACAGGTGACATATAACAGCAGTCCCTCGGGCTTTAGCATCTTCCAGGCCTGAGTCAAAATCCCGCGTTGTCGTTGCTGCAAAGACTTCACATCAGCTTCGCGCCTGAGAAACGGAATGTCTGGGTGACGCGACACAATTCCAGAAGCAGAGCACGGCGCATCGAGCAAAATTTTGTCAAAGAGCCTGCCATCCCACCACGCTGCTTTGGATGCATCTCCCCGAGTAATTTTGACTCTATCTGATTGCAAACGCAGCCGATCTAGATTACCGCCAATTTTTCCGAGGCGCTCCCCATCTAACTCCAAGGCAACTACTTCAGAATCTGCCAGCTCCAATAAATGGGCAGTCTTGCCGCCAGGCGCAGCGCAAGCATCCAGAATAAGCTCGCCAGGTTTTGGATCCAGAAGCACTGCGGCTATTTGCGCGCCCGCATCCTGAACAGATACTGCCCCGCCATAAAAGCCGGGCAAATCCGATACCGGTACTGGCTCACTTAATAAAAGCGCTGCATCTAACTTCAATCCAGCGACATCATCAATTGGCGCAGAAGAAATACCTGATTGCGTTAATAGCTCTTGGTATTGACCGCGAGTATGTTGCCTTGCATTGACGCGCAATATTAAGGGCGCCCTTTGTGCCTGCTGTATCAGTAGCGCCTGCCAAACTTTAGAGTAATTTTTCTTGAGGCTTGCACGCCACCAAGGCGGCACAAACATTGGAATGGGATCTGGCGGATAACGCTTCTCACCTTCGGGGGGCTGCACAGTCAAACTCACTTTGCGCAAGACGGCATTGACCAGGCCTTTGGCATACATGGTCGGCTCGTACTCGCTACAAGCATTTACCGCCTGATCAACAATGGTATGTGCTGCATACCCCTTGCCATCTTGGTTACCCTGCAGAAACAATGCAATGGCAACGCTTAACAGATTCTCAACCGGGGCAGGCGGAGGCTTGGGAATAAATTGCGCAATCAACTCATGTGAGCGAATCCACTTACGCAAAGCATCAAAGGTCAAACTTTGAACAATCGGTCTTTCGTGAGCATCTAACTGATCCAAAACCTCTGTCAGAGAGCGCCCATCCATCACCTCACCTATAGCTTGCGCTGAGATCGTGATTGCCTCTGAAAGGGGAAGACTACGTGGTGATTTTTGATCCGACAAATTATTCCTTATGAAAGCGCAATGCTTTCGATGGTGCGCCATGCGTACGTAAATATGCGACCGCATTCATTCTTTTTCCGCCTGGCTTTTGCATCTCCAATACTTCAATCACACCCTGGCCGCATTGAATGAATGCGCCCTCTTTGCTAAATCCCAAGACCTCACCAATCTGACCAGTCTGACTATAGCCCCCAGAATGCGATACACGAGAATTCCAAAACTTCATTGGTATGCCATCGAGATTGCTTGTTGCCCCAGGAAAAGGATTAAAAGCACGAATGCGATGATCAATTTCTGTTGCGCTAAGCTGCCAATCAATCTCTGCTTCGCTTTTTAATATCTTCTCTGCATATCGAATGCCTTCAGCTGCTTGTGGCGTCTTGATTAAGCTTGCGCCCTGCTGCAGAGTGCTTAATGCCTCAACAATAGACTCGGCCCCAAGCTTAGCCAAGCGATCATGCAATGAAGCACTGGTTTCATTGTCAGCAATAGCAATTTCGCGAACCAAAACAGTATCCCCAGTGTCAAGGCCCACATCCATCTTCATAATGCTGACACCCGTCTTGCTGTCGCCGTGCTCGATTGACCGCTGTATTGGCGCAGCACCACGCCATCGCGGCAGAATCGAAGCATGAATATTGAAACAACCATGACGTAGGTTGCTCTCGGCAATATCCAAAACATCTTGTGGAAGAATTAATCCGTATGCAACCACTACCATCACATCAAAGTCTGTCGTAGACAGCTGTTGATAGGCAGCCTCAGCTTCGGCTTGCTTTTCAGGATCAGCGCTATTTCGCCTAAGAGAGGCCGGTTGCAAAAGGGGAATATTTTTTTCTAGTGCAAATGTTTTTACGGGGCTGGCCTGCACATGCATGCCTCTACCAGAACGACGATCGGGCTGCGTCAGCACCAAAACAATCTGATGACCAGCGGCATCGATCGCGCGCATTGCTTGCGCAGCAAACTCAGGCGTCCCAGCAAAAACAATTTTCATGGATGGCGCTTAGCGCTGACCCACTAACTCTTTGATGCGCTTTTTCATTTTAAGAGAAATGCGATTGCGCTTGAGTGGCGACAAGTACTCCACAAATACTTTGCCTTGCAAATGATCCATCTCGTGTTGCAAACAAACCGACAGCAAACCATCTGCTTCTAATTCAAATTGTTTGCCATTGATATCTAAGGCCTTCACTCGAATTGAGTCTGGCCTCTCTACTTCATCGTAATACTCAGGAACAGAGAGGCAGCCCTCACGCCAGGATTTTGTTTCGGGGCTCGCCCATACCAACTCTGGATTAATAAAAACCATCAGCTCGTCTTGGTTATCTGAAATGTCGATCACCACAATCCGCTCATGAATATCCACTTGGGTTGCAGCCAATCCAACCCCGGGAGCCTCATACATTGTGTCGGCCATATCCGCTACGATTTTTTTAATACGAGCATCCACCGCCGCAACAGGTTTGGCAATTCGATGTAGACGGGGGTCTGGGTAGCAAAGTACGGGTAATAAAGCCATGTAGGAATTATCCAACAGAGTAATCAGACTGTCCCGATTGTTGAAAATATTCCTAAGCTCAAGAATCAACCGATGCACCTACCCCAAACCACGAATAGCATCATAGCAATCCACCGCCAGGATAAAAACTACCCTATCCGCTTGAATGATTTATATGATCCCCCAAAGGTCCTCTATATATATGGTGACATTGCGCTGCTGCATCAACCCATGATTGCGATAGTGGGTTCTCGGACAGCCAGTATTAGAGGCATGGAGAATGCCTCGGTGTTTGCCAAAGCCCTCTCTAAGGCTGGCTTGGTGGTGCTCTCAGGGATGGCGCGCGGCATCGATGGTGCGGCCCATCAAGCCACCCTTGGGCTAGATCATGGGCTTACTTTGGCTGTCTGCGGTACTGGCATAGATGTCGTTTACCCACGAGAGCACGCCAATCTTGCCAACGACATTGCCAAAAGGGGGCTGCTGCTTTCTGAATTCCCCCCAGGAACTGGGCCCAAACCATTTCACTTTCCAAGGCGCAACCGTTTAATTGCCGCCCTTGCGTTGGGAGTGGTCGTCATTGAGGCGGCCGATAAATCTGGCTCCCTTATTACCGCTCGAATTGCTGCAGAGCTCGGAAGGGAGGTTTTTGCCTTGCCAGGACCGGCCGAAGACCCTCTTTACAGAGGTTGTCACCGCCTTATTCAGGAGGGGGCGAAGCTTGTGGTCTCCCCGGGCGAAGTTCTGGAAGATATCATTACGGGGTCAAAAACCCCTTTTAAAGGCCCTGGAATGGCTTTTTTAGGAAAAAAATCATGAGCTATGGAACTCTAAATCAAGGGGTTTTGGACTTTTGTCAATTTATCGGTTAATAATAAAAAAGGGGTAAATGATCGGCCGAACCCTGATTTGGTTTAAATTGATCATCCTTTTCCCCCATTAAATACTTAATTTCAGGCTCAAATTTAGGCAAACGCGTGGCTAAAGCATCTACCAAAAGCAGTTCTAAAACTTCAACAGTGGACCACCCAAAGGCGCTCATCATCGCCGAGAAGCCCTCAGTAGCCAACGACATCGCTAAGGCACTCGGTGGATTTACAAAATATGAGGACTACTTTGAGAGCGATGATTTCGTTATTTCATCGGCTGTTGGTCACCTCTTGGAGATAGCTGCGCCAGAAGAATATGAAGTGAAGCGGGGTAAATGGTCTTTTGCCAACCTACCGGTGGTCCCCCCTTATTTCGACCTTCGCCCTATTGTCAAAACAGAATCTCGCTTAAAGGTTTTACAAAAACTGATTAAGCGTAAAGACATTAATGCCCTGATTAATGCTTGTGACGCGGGGCGCGAAGGTGAGCTCATTTTCCGCCTGATTGCTCAACACGCTAAAGCGCCACAGTCTATTCAGAGACTCTGGTTGCAGTCCATGACCCCCAATGCTATCCGCGAAGGCTTTGCCTCACTGCGCTCCGACGATGATATGAAGCCGCTTGCTGACGCAGCCCGTTGCCGCTCTGAAGCAGACTGGTTGGTTGGTATCAACGGCACTCGGGCAATGACTGCATTTAATAGTAAGAGTGGTGGCTTCTTTCTGACGACCGTTGGACGAGTACAAACGCCCACCCTGTCCATCGTTGTGGAACGTGAAGAGCTGATCCGCAAATTTATTTCAAAAGACTATTGGGAAGTGAAAGCAGAGTTCATCGCTTCGGCTGGCATTTATGAGGGTCGCTGGTTTGACCCGAAGTTCAAAAAAGATCCGGCTGCTCCAGATGCTCGTGAAAATCGACTTTGGAGCGAGGCTGCTGCGCAAAGTATTGTGGCTGCCTGTCGCGATAAAAAGGCGACCGTTACTGAAGAGGCTAAACCTGCCACTCAACTTGCGCCCCAGTTATTTGACTTAACCAGCTTACAGCGCGAGGCCAATGCCCGCTTTGGTTTTTCTGCAAAAAACACACTAGGCCTAGCCCAAGCGCTTTATGAGCGTCATAAGGTGCTGACTTATCCGCGTACAGATGCAAAAGCGCTCCCTGAAGATTACTTGGATACCGTCAAGCAAACAATGGAAAACTTGGCGAAGCATTCGCAAGAGTACCGTCCATTTGCCGAGCAAATTTTGAAGGGGGATCCCAAAGATCCAAAAGCAAAAGTAGGTGCCGGTTGGATTAAACCCAACAAACGCATTTTTGATAACTCAAAAATCTCTGATCACTTTGCCATCATTCCAACACTCGAAGCGCCCAAAACATTAAGCGAGCCCGAGTTCAAGTTATATGACTTGGTGGTGCGTCGCTTCTTGGCAGTCTTTTATCCTGCAGCTGAATTTAGAGTCACCACGCGCATCACTGAGGCCTCTGGCCATCACTTTAAAACTGAAGGTAGAGTGCTCGTAAACCCAGGCTGGCTAACCGTTTACGGCCGCTCCAATCAAGCCGATGATGAGTTGGTTGCCGTTAAAGAGGGTGAAACCGTTCAGAGCGAATCGATTGCAGCTGTTCCGCTCAAAACAAAACCCCCGGCACGCTACACCGAGGCGACATTGCTCTCAGCAATGGAAAGTGCTGGCAAGTGGGTGGATGACGATGACATGCGTGAAGCTATGGCTGAAAAAGGTTTAGGCACTCCAGCTACTCGCGCTGCCATTATTGAAGGCTTGCTAGCTGAAAGATATATGGTGCGCGAAGCCCGCGAACTCATCCCTACTGCAAAAGCATTTCAGTTGATGACCTTGTTGCGTGGTTTAGACGTTGAAGAGTTAACCCGTCCAGACCTTACTGGTAACTGGGAAAATAAGTTATCGCTGATTGAGCAAGGCAAGATGAATCGCGATACCTTCATGCAAGAAATTGCGCAGATGACACAGCGCATTGTGAAGCGCGCTAAAGAATATGACAGTGACACCATACCGGGTGACTACGCAACGATGTCCACCCCATGCCCGCATTGCAAGGGCCCCATTAAAGAAAATTATCGCCGTTTTGCGTGCGAGAAATGCGGCTTCAATATTAGCAAGACCCCTGGTGGGCGTGCTTTTGAATACCCAGAAGTAGAAGAGCTACTGCGTGAAAAGACCATTGGTCCACTACAAGGCTTTCGCAGCAAAATGGGGCGCCCATTTGCCGCCATCATTAAGTTAAGCGAAATTCCAGAAGATGATGCCGACTATCCAAATGCTGGCTTTAAGCTCGAGTTTGATTTTGGTAATTCGCAAGATGATGAAACTGAAGCGATTGACTTTACTGGTCGACAAACTTTGGGCGTCTGCCCAAAATGTTCTGGCGCGGTATATGAAGATGGCATGCGGTATTTATGCGAAAACAATACTGGCCCAAGTAAAACTTGTGACTTCAAAACTGGCAAGGTTGTTCTGCAACAAGAAATTTCTACCGAACAAGTGCAGAAGTTATTGGCCGAAGGAAAAACCGACCTGTTAACCAACTTCAAATCAAACCGCACTGGACGCGGCTTTAAGGCTTACTTAGCTTTAGGGTCTGACGGGAAAATTGGTTTTGAGTTTGAAGCTAAGGCCCCCAAAGCTGAAGGCGCTGCTAAGGCACCGGCGAAAAAGCGCGCTGGTGCAAGCGCGGCAACTAAGTCTGCGGCAAAACCCAAACGTGCGAGCAAGGCAAAGTCGTCCTCAAGCACCTGAGCGGTAATTAATTTGGCCGCTAACGCAGACCAAAGCACTCCTCTCGACCCCAAGGCAGTAGCCAGAAAAATGCCAGGGCGTTGAGTGAGGGCGCCAATGATCGGCAGTCGATCACCGGCAACACAACGTATTCCGACAAAGCAATCGGCAACTTTTAATGAAGTGCTATCGCCCTCTCTGTAATCCAGCAATCCTTGGGCCTGCTCACGATTGAACATATCGCTGCTCTCGCGAGCCTCCAAGTCATCCTCACCCTCATCAAAACTTGAGCCGACTATCCACCGGTGGCTACCATCCGCAAGTTCTTCGGCAGGCAAGCAATAGCCATCGCCAGAGATGCCTACTCGTGGTAATTGCGCGGCCCAAGGATCGTTCTTGGCGATTGAAAAAATACTCAACTGGCCGCGCACTGGTTTTAGCGGCAAGCGAATATCAACACTAGCCATTAAGGTCTTGGCCTCCATTGCAGCAGCCACAATCACTTTTTGTGCACTGATGATTGGCTGGCCTGCGCCATCAAACAAAAGCCATCTCCCATTACATGCCTCAAGACGGCTAATGTGTACGCTCCAAAAGCAGGTCAATCTTTTGTGTTTCTGCAATAAATCATTTGCAGCCTTAGCTAAGCTAAGGGATGCGCCTCGTGGCAACCACACGCCGCTTTGCTCAACACCTAAAAGTATCCGCGCTTCACCGGCATCCAAAGGCCTGGCCATATCGTTATCAAGATCAAGTGCCTGTAAATGCTTTTGCAGTTCTTCGCGATCAAATGCTTTATCTTTTTTAGTCGGCTGGAATATGCCGTGTTGATTCCACTGTTTTCCCCAACGTGCTTCGGCCATTAGAAAAGCGATGCGCGTTAATCGTAAGAGGCGAGGCGAGCCTCTACCTATATGGGGATGGGCTATTGCGTATGCATGGCTTGAACAAGCGCTTGCTGGTGAATTCGCTGCATCGACTATACAAACAGATTGCCCACGCGCCAGTAGTTCATTTGCAATGGTGGCACCTGCAATACCAGCCCCAATCACCACTATTTCATGGTGTTGGGGTATGGGCATGTTGTTTGATCTTAGACGAACAAAACCGCTAATGCGGAATTAGGCGTTTAAGCGCTTCTCAATTTTTGCGCGAGTCTCTAGTAATTCTTTTGGCAAACGTTCGCCAAGGTGCTCAAATAATTCAGTGTGTAATTTGAGCTCGTTCTTCCAGTCATCAACACCGACTGTGATGGCTTTCTCAAATTTTTCTGCTGAATAGTCAAGACCACCCCAATGCATATCGGTATGCTCTGGGCAAATACCAAATGGGGTTTCTAGGCCCTTAGCCGTGCCTTCTGCGCGCCCAAGGATCCAAGACAGAACGCGCATATTCTCACCAAATCCTGGCCATACGAACTTACCGTTCTCATCTTTGCGGAACCAGTTCACGCAATAGATTTTTGGCAAGACTGCCCCTTCGGCTGCAAGCTTGTTGCCAACATTCAACCAGTGCTGGAAGTAATCGCTCATGTTGTAACCGGCAAACGCAATCATTGCGAATGGATCGCGGCGCACGACACCAACTTGACCGGTAATCGCAGCAGTAGTTTCAGAGCCCAAGGTTGCGGCCATGTAAACACCTTCTACCCAGTCACGCGCCTCGCTAACCAAAGGCACTGTATTGGAGCGGCGACCGCCGAATAAGAATGCGTCAATTGCAACGCCCTCAGGGTTGTCCCAGTTTGGATCAACCGCTGGATTGTTTGTTGCTGCGACAGTGAAGCGAGAATTTGGATGTGCGGCTTTGCGTCCTGCTGCGCCATCTGCTGGTGTCCAGTCTTTGCCTTGCCAATCAATTAAGTGTGCTGGCGGCGTTTCTGTCAAACCCTCCCACCAAACATCACCATCATCCGTCAAACCAACGTTAGTAAAGATAACGTCTTGGTTTAATGAGTCGATACAGTTTTGATTGGTTTGCTTATTGGTTCCTGGGGCAACACCAAAATAACCTGACTCAGGATTGATAGCAAACAGGCGGGTCTTGCCAGTAATAGGGTCTTTGCGTGGCTTGATCCAGGCAATGTCATCACCAATAGTGGTCACTTTCCAACCCTCAAATCCTTTTGGAGGGATCATCATAGAGAAGTTGGTTTTTCCGCAGGCGGATGGGAATGCTGCAGCAATGTGGTATTTCTTACCTTCAGGTGAGCTTACTCCCAAGATCAGCATGTGCTCAGCCAGCCAGCCTTCGTCGCGACCCATATTGGAGGCAATGCGCAAAGCAAAGCATTTTTTACCCAACAATGCGTTGCCACCGTAACCAGATCCAAAGGACCAAATTTCACGCGTCTCTGGGTAGTGAACAATGTATTTGTTTTTATTGTTTGGCCATGCAACGTCCTTTTCGCCAGCAGCGAGTGGCTTACCAACTGTGTGTATGCAGGGTACGAATTCACCATTCGCGCCCAACTGATCAATCACGGCTTTGCCCATACGGGTCATCAAGCGCATGTTGATGGCGACATACGGACTATCTGAGAGCTCAACACCAATGTGGGCGATTGGGGAGCCAATGGGGCCCATTGAAAATGGCACCACATACAGCGTTCTGCCACGCATGCAACCGTCAAACAAAGGCTGCAGCGTTGCACGCATTTCGCTTGGCTCTACCCAGTTATTCGTTGGGCCTGCATCTTCTTTTTTGGCTGAACAAATAAAGGTGCGATCTTCTACGCGCGCTACATCTTCTGGGTCTGACAGTGCCAAAAACGAGTTTTTGCGTTTTGCAGGGTTCAAACGCTTGAACACTCCTGCGGCAACCAATAGCTCACAAAGCTTGTCATACTCGGTTTGAGAGCCATCACACCAGTGAATACTGTCAGGCTTAGTAAGTGCGGCAATGTCTGCAACCCATTGAATTAATTTGGTATTTTTTACATAATCTGGCGCATTGACATTGATTTGGCCATTAGTACTTGTGGTCATAGGATCCCTTGGAATGAATTAATTTTTAATCCAATGATTTTAACATTTCGGACATATTTATATGCTCACCCCAATGGGCGCAAACCCTTTACTTGCCGATACAGAACTGGCTAAATATCTTTCCCAAAAGGTCATCAGGCAACAACTTTCCAGTGATCTGTCCAAGCTGATCTTGCGCCAAACGGAGCTCTTCTGCAAATAAATCCAAGGAAATGTTCCCATCTGCAGCGAATTGCTGTGATTTATCTATATGTTCTGCTGCCCGATCAAGGCAATCTAAGTGCCTACGCCTAGCAATAATGGCCCCCTCATGTGAGCCGCCCCAACCAGCAATTTCCAAGATCTTTTTCTTTAAGCCATCAATTCCATCGCCAGTTTTAGCCGAAATTAATAAAGTGCCACCGCGCGTGGAGCTATCGGCCGTCGCTAACAAATCTGATTTATTAAGAACCTCTAACACCTCACACTTGGGTGGAAGTGCCTGCAAGATTGCCTTTCTTAAAGCTTCTTCAGTGGCGGCTTCTGGAGACGCTTCTGAATTGAAGTCCTTCAGAAAGATCACCACATCAGCCAGTCGGATGGCATCCCACGATCTTTCGATGCCCTTGGCTTCGACCAAATCATCCGTCTCTCGAAGCCCTGCGGTGTCAATGATGTGCATGGGCACGCCATCAAGGCTGATGCTTTCCTTCACTCGATCACGCGTCGTCCCAGCGATTGGCGTAACAATAGCAACCTCTTCGCCAGCCAGTCGATTTAGTAGAGAGCTCTTGCCGACATTGGGCGCACCAGCCAAAACCAGCTGAATGCCGTCACGCAAAATCTTGCCTTGCTTTGCACTGCTGCGCAGCGCCAGCAATTTATCACTCACTTTTTTTAACCGTTCACGCGCATGCGCATTTTCCAAAAACTCAATTTCTTCTTCTGGAAAATCTAGAGTCGACTCAACCAAAATTCTGAGTTGCGTAATTTCCTCAATCAAATCATTAATGTCGTCAGAGAATGAGCCCTGCAACGATCTGGCAGCACCCCTTACCGCCGCCTCACTTTGCGCATCAATTAAATCAGCGATGGCTTCAGCTTGGGCCAAATCAATTTTGTCATTCAAGTAGGCGCGGAGGGTGAACTCCCCCGGCTCAGCAATCACTAGGCCACTATCTTTACCAAGCTCTAGGCAACGCTTCATCACCAACTCGAGCAGTTGGGGGCCACCATGACACTGAAGCTCCAAAACATCCTCGCCTGTAAAGGATGCTGGGCTAATAAAGTGAATCGCGATAAGCTGATCGATGGGTGCACCAACAGCATCCCGCAGGGTCAGTAAATGTGCCTCACGAGGCTTGAGTACTTTTTGAAAAAGTGCTTTGGTAATTGGCGATAAGTCGGCGCCGCTGATGCGAATGACGCCAACCCCGGCCCTACCGGGGGCGGTAGCTACAGCAATGATGGGCACTTTTCTCGTCATCATTGCTATGCGCTTTATATAAAATAAATGGCAGCGCCTAAATTATTAGGCAGCTTTTTTTCCAAACAATCGATTAATTTGCCACTGTTGCGCAATAGATAGAAGGTTGTTTGTTACCCAATATAAAACCAAGCCGGCGGGGAAGAAGAAGAACATGATCGAAAAAACAATCGGCATGTACATCATCACTTTTGCCTGAATAGGGTCTGGTGGTGTTGGGTTTAATTTAGTTTGTACAAACATCGAGATCGCCATAATGATTGGCAAGATGTAGTACGGATCAGGGATTGATAAATCTTGAATCCACAACACCCAAGGCGCGCCACGCATCTCAACAGATGAGAGTAATACCCAGTACAAAGAAATGAACACGGGAATCTGAATCACCACAGGTAAACATCCGCCCAGTGGATTAATTTTTTCCTTGCGATACATCTCCATCATCGCTTGATTTAGCTTTTGTGGCTCGCCCTTAAACTGCTCTTTCATGAGAGCCAAGCGTGGTTGGACCTCCTTCATTCTCGCCATAGACTTATAGCTGGCAGCAGATAGTGGGAAGAAAACCAATTTAATAAAGATTGTCAAAAGAATGATTGCCCAACCCCAGTTACCAACATAAGAGTGAATCTTCTCTAACAACCAAAAAATGGGTTTAGCCAAAATGGTGAGGTAACCATAGTCCTTGAGCAACTCCAAGCCTGGAGCAATGCCCTCCAAGAGGCGCTCTTCCTGAGGGCCTACAAATAGTTTTGTTTTTTCTACGACAGTGGTACCGGGAGCAACAACACCAAGCGGGGTTTGAATACCAATGCGATAGAGATTTAAATCAACCTTGCCAGCGTAAATATCTCTAGCAAGCTTATCCCCAGGGATCCAAGCTGATGCGAAGTAATGCTGCACCATTGCAACCCACGCTGGGTCACCAGCAGGAACCTGGGTTGGGATAGTAATTTTGTTTTTATCCATGGCGGTAAATTCAAGCTTGTTGAATTTTTCGACGCCGGTGTAAACCGCTGGACCAGTAAAAGTGCTCGCAGAAAACGCGCCGCCAAATGGTCCAATTTTTTGTTCTTGGCTACCATCGCGCAAAATTTCGGTATACAACACCAACGGCGTTGTGCTTGCACTGCTCTGTGTTACGCGGTGCCCAACATCCACCACATAGCTGCCTTGGGTGAGCACAAAAGTTTTCTCTAGCTTTACGCCATTTCGCTCGCTCGACAAGACAATGAATGGCCTGCCAGACCCATCTTTACCAGACTGGGTCGCCTTAAATACGCTGGTATGGTTTGGCAACTCAGTATTACCCATAGAAATTAAGCCTGAACGGGCAATATAGGTATGTGTTGCTGTCTGCTGAAAGAGCTCAACCGGCTTTTTGTCTGCTGTTAATTCTTTTAATAGTTTTGCATCGACCACATTTGCGCCGTTGCCACTAATTTCTAGCGCCAATACATCGTTTTGCAATACGAATCTTTCGCCAGCATCTGACGTGGCTCCGGCTGCCATAGGCGCCACTGTATTTGCCTTTGGCGCTGCTCCCGACATCTGTGTTGGTACGTCTGCTTTACCAGCGGTAGGGCTTGTTGCTTGCTGGGTTGTTGCTGGAGCGCCCCCAAATAAAGAAGGCTTGCCCTCATGGACCATCCAATTGTTATAAAGCATCAACCCCGACAAGGAAAACACAGCCCAAAGAATTGTTTTTTTAAAGTCCATTTGCATTTGTTTACTTAATGAGTTGTTTGTTTTACTACGGGATCATGACCACCTTGTGACCATGGATTGCAGCGTGCAATGCGCCAAATTGTTAAGCCAAGGCTTTTTACAAAACCATAATGATTAAAACACTCGCAAGCATACTCGGAGCAGCTTGGTACAAACTTGCATTGCATCCCCATATAGGGGCTTAACAGCAACTGATACAGCCTGAGCAATTTAATCGCCACTTTATTTAGGACGTGCACGCTAGATCAACCCTGCAAACTGTGAGCGCAGTAGTATTTTTTCTTTTTTTCGTAGTCTGCCACGCGTATCGCGACCAATCGGTTTTTTCAACTTAACAACCACATCGCTGCTATTGAGATGGGTTGTTTGTGCCGTCCAAACCAATTCACGAATCATGCGCTTTATTCTGTTGCGATCAACAGCGCGTTTTGCCAGTTTTTTGGCTACAGCAATTCCTAAATCAGCTTGCGCACCAGCCTCTGTCGAAGCCAAATACAAACCCCAATACAAACTTGTCTTGGGGCGTGTTTTGAGTAATTCAGAAATCCTGGCGCTATTCAAAAGCTAAATCAATTAAACAGCTAAGCGTTTACGGCCTTTTGCGCGGCGTGCATTTAAAACTGCGCGGCCACTCTTGGTTTTCATACGAATACGAAATCCATGGGTGCGTTTACGACGTACTACTGAGGGTTGGTATGTTCTTTTCATGATAGATCCTAAGGAAGCCATGTATTTTCCTTGTTGCAGAGCAAAAGGTCAACCTATCCTTATTGATATATAGGTGTTTTTCTATATTTTTTATGGGTTTTTCCTACAAATACCTAATTTGTAAGGTTTTTTTGATTTTGTACACAAGTTATCCACAGGTTTTCCACGATTTTCTAGCTTGTGGATAACTTTGTAGCCTCGCTACAATGGATCCTCTAAAAATATGAGCAACTTAAACAATCCCCCCGCCTTGAATTCACTAAACCCCCTGGGTTTTTGGGATGGTGCTATTGGCATCCTGTCCCGCGAGCTGTCTCCCCAACAGTTTAAAACTTGGATTCAACCTTTGAGGTTGATTTCATTTGATGTAAGTGATCAATCACTTACAATTGGAGCACCAAATAGATTCAAACTTGATTGGATCAAAAAAACTTTTGCCGATCGTTTTCAAGAATTGGCTGAGCACTATTTTGGCTTTCCTGTAAACCTAAGCTTTGTTTTGGATGTTGAGGCGGGCGCCCCAGATTTGGGTTTGACGGCCCCCGTTCTAGCCCTAAGCCCAATCAATTCAGAGCCTGATTTAACCCAAGCCAGCCAAGAAGACGAAGTATTAACGGAAGAGCGTTCGTTTGAGATTGAAGACCACTCAAAACTAAACCCTAACCTCACTTTCGACACCTTTGTAACTGGTAAAGCAAATCAACTTGCTCGGGCCGCTTCCATTCAAGTGGCCCACAATCCAGGCACATCCTACAACCCCATGTTTTTATATGGTGGGGTGGGGCTAGGCAAAACACACCTGATCCACGCAATTGGCAACCACCTTTTGAAGGAAAAACCAAATGCGCGGATTCGATATATTCATGCTGAGCAGTATGTTTCGGATGTGGTTCGTGCATACCAACAAAAGGCATTTGACCGTTTTAAGCGCTATTACCACTCCCTAGACCTCCTATTAATTGACGATATTCAGTTTTTTAGCGGTAAATCCCGGACACAAGAAGAGTTTTTCTACGCTTTTGAGGCTTTATTAAGCAATAAAGCCCAGGTGATTATTACTAGTGACACCTACCCCAAAGAGATGGCGGGAATTGATGATCGACTGATCTCCCGCTTTGACTCAGGTCTAACTGTGGCGATCGAGCCGCCAGAGCTAGAGATGCGGGTTGCCATTTTGATGAAAAAAGCAATCAGCGAAGGCATCCCCATGAGTGAGGATGTGGCATTTTTTGTGGCCAAACACCTGCGCTCAAACGTGAGAGAGCTCGAAGGGGCGTTGCGCAAAATTTTGGCTTATGTGCGCTTCCACGGTCGAGAAGTAACGATTGAGGTAGCTCGCACCGCGCTTAAAGACCTGCTTTCCATCCAAAATCGGCAAATTTCTGTGGAGAATATCCAAAAGGCTGTTGCGGATTTTTATAGTATTAAGGTGGCGGACATGTACTCCAAAAAGCGCCCTGCAAATATTGCTCGCCCAAGGCAAATTGCGATGTTTATGGCTAAAGAGTTAACCCAAAAAAGCCTTCCAGAAATTGGGGAGTTGTTTGGGGGGCGTGATCACACAACCGTTTTACATGCCGTTCGTAAGATTGGTGAGGAGCGCTCACATGATGGGCAACTTAACCATGAGATTCACGTTATAGAGCAAACCCTAAAAGCTTAGTTCTTTTCCTGTGGATAAGGTTGTGGACAGCTCAATGAATAACTTTGGGGATTGTGTGTGGATAAATTGTGGAAAGTGTCCGCTTCATGCAAAAATAGGGTATTGATAGAAAGTTATCCAAGATCTATCCAGCGTTTATACAAAAGTTTTCCACAGGTTTTTTGGTCTTTAATGTGTTGTTTTATATAAGGTTTTTGAGTTATCCACTGAAATCACAAGCCTTATTACTACTACTAATAAGATATATACAAGGATTTAAAAGCAATGCAACTCGTTAACACTTCGCGTGACAGCTTACTAAAACCCCTTCAGGTCGTTAGTGGAATTGTTGAACGTCGCCACACTCTGCCAATTTTGGCAAACCTGCTTTTTAAAAAACAGGGTGACAAGGTTTCTTTTATTTCTACAGACATTGAGATTCAAATAACGACCAATGCAAACTTTGGTGTTGGGTCTGAGGATGTAACTACAACGGTTGCAGCAAGAAAATTATTAGATATTTTGCGCGCACTACCAGAGGGTCCTGTAGCGCTTAATCTCAAAGACAACAAAATGGTTGTGCAGAGTGGGAAGAGTCGCTTCTCCCTACAAACTTTATCTGCCAATGAATTTCCGGTGATGCAAAGTGTTGGAGAGGTTACGGCAACCTGGAAGATGTCGCAAAAGAGCTTTCGCCAACTCATTAGCCAAGTGCATTTTGCAATGGCGCAGCAAGATATTCGTTATTACTTAAACGGAATGTTGTTGGTTGTTGAGGGAAAGCAAGTAATTGCTGTTGCAACCGATGGTCATCGTTTAGCTTACTCACAAGTTGAGCTGGCAGAGGCACCATCTGGATCTGGACAAAAACAAGAAATTATTATTCCCCGTAAAACTATTTTAGAGTGTCAACACCTACTTGAAGACTCTGAGGAGCCACTTGAAATTAGTCTAACTTCCAACCAGGTGAAATTTTCATTTGGAGATATTGAGCTTATTTCAAAGTTGGTCGAGGGTAAGTTCCCAGATTTTCAGCGCGTTATTCCTAAGGGCCACAAAAATTCATTAATTGTTGGTAGGGATCTTTTACAAGCAGCACTTCAGCGCGCGGCGATTTTAACTACAGACAAATTCAAAGGTGTACGTTTTTCTTTATCACCAAATCGCATTACTGTGCAATCTACCAATGCTGAGCAGGAAGAGGCTCAAGAAGAAATTGAAACTGAATACAGCGGTGACTCTGTTGAAATTGGTTTTAATGTCAGCTATTTGTTAGATGTTTTATCTAATCTAAAAAATGAAAATATTCAAATCAGTTTAGGTGATGCAAATAGTAGTGCTGTTGTAACACTACCCGGCTCCGAAGACTTTAAGTATGTTGTGATGCCAATGCGCATTTAATTTAGAAAAAAATGACTGAAGAAAAAAAAGTAGTAGAGCAATACGGCGCATCATCGATTCAAATTCTAGAGGGCCTTGAGGCGGTTCGTAAACGCCCTGGTATGTATATCGGTGATACATCTGATGGCACCGGCCTACACCACCTTGTATTTGAAGTTCTTGATAACTCTATTGATGAGGCCTTAGCCGGACACTGCTCTGAGATCACCGTTGTCATTCAGACTGATAACTCAATTTCTATTGTTGATAATGGCCGCGGTGTACCTACAGGCATTAAGTACGACGACAAACACGAGCCCAAAAGAAGTGCCGCTGAAATCGTTATGACCGAGTTGCACGCTGGTGGTAAGTTTGACCAAAACAGCTATAAAGTTTCTGGCGGTCTCCACGGCGTTGGCGTTAGTTGTGTCAATGCGCTATCAAAATGGTTAAAGCTAACTATTCGTCGTGATGGCAAAGCTCACTATATGGAGTTTGCACGTGGCGTTATTCAAAATCGGAATATTGAAGAAGAGAACGGCGTTAGTGTTTCGCCAATTTCTGTAATAGGCGATACCGAGCATTCAGGAACAGAAGTTCATTTCTTAGCCGACGAAACCGTTTTTGGAAATGTGGAATTTCATTATGAGATTTTGGTTAAGCGCATCCGGGAACTCTCATTCTTAAATAATGGCGTACACATCAAGTTAATTGATCAGCGCTCTGGCCAAGAAGAAGATTTTGCTTTTTCTGGCGGCGTTAAGGGTTTTGTTGAGTACATCAACCAAACTAAAAACGTTTTACACCCAAATATTTTTTATGCAGAAGGTATGCGGCCTTCAGACTTGGGTGGCAACATTACTGCCGAAGTCTCAATGCAGTGGAATGATAGTTTTAGTGAACAAGTGCTTTGTTTTACCAACAACATTCCACAGCGAGATGGCGGAACTCACTTAACTGGTTTGCGCGCGGCAATGACGCGCGTCATCAACAAATATATTGATGAGCATGAGGTTGCCAAAAAAGCTAAAGTAGAAATCTCCGGTGACGATATGCGCGAGGGTCTAGCTTGCGTCCTATCTGTAAAAGTGCCTGAGCCAAAATTTTCTAGTCAAACAAAAGATAAATTAGTTTCCAGCGAGGTTCGTGGGCCCGTAGAAGAAATTGTTGCTGAGGCTTTAAGCGCTTATCTCCAAGAGCGGCCGGCGGACGCGAAAATACTTTGTGGAAAAATCGTAGACGCTGCGCGTGCTCGCGAGGCAGCTCGCAAGGCGCGCGATATGACGCGCCGCAAGGGCGTGCTTGATGGTTTAGGTTTGCCTGGTAAATTGGCGGACTGCCAAGAGAAAGACCCCACAAAATCTGAATTGTTTATTGTCGAGGGCGACTCAGCGGGGGGCTCTGCTAAGCAGGGCCGCGATAGGCGTTTCCAAGCAATTCTTCCTTTAAAAGGAAAAATCTTAAACGTTGAGAAAGCGCGCTTCGACAAAATGCTTGCTAGTCAAGAGGTTGTCACGCTCATCACGGTGTTGGGAACCGGTATTGGTATCGAAGAGTACAAGGCGGATAAGTTGCGCTACCACCGCATCATCATCATGACCGATGCCGACGTTGATGGAAGCCACATTAGAACGCTATTGCTTACCTTCTTCTATAGACAGATGCCAGAGCTTATTGAGCGTGGACACATTTATATCGCCCAACCACCTCTTTATAAAGTGAAGTTTGGTAAAAACGAGCAATATATTAAAGATGATGCAGAGCTAAACCAGCTTCTACTAAAAATCGCACTGGAGTCCGCTTCGCTGCAGACGCCATCTGGCGAGTTAATAGAGGGGGCTGACTTAGCAGACCTAGCTAAACACTACCAAGTGATTCAATCCATTGTTGATCGCCTATCCAGAACAATCGACGAAGACGCTTTGCGCGCTATTGCCGATGGAACACAGCTCAACCTTGATACTGAGGCGTCAGCAAACGAGTCTGCCGATCGTTTACGTACCGTCTTAGCGAAATCCACAAATCCTTTGGCTCTGCCGCCAGAAATCATTGTGCAAAAAGATGAGCGGACCGAGCGCTTTAAGTTATTGCTATCACGCCGCATTCATGGAAACCTAAAACTCTCTTCCATTAACTCAGATTTTGTTCATGGCGATGATTACCAAAGCCTGTCCAATGCTGCAGCAGTTTTATCTGGAAAGGTTTTACCGGGCACCAAGGTGCGTCGGGGTGATCCAGACAAAAACCAAAAAGAACAATCCATACAAGACTTCCGCGCCGCGTTTTCCTGGCTGTTATCAGAAGCAGAGCGAGTGCTTAGTCGTCAACGATATAAAGGTTTGGGTGAGATGAACCCATCACAGTTGTGGGAAACCACTATGGATGCAAATTCTCGCACCCTGTTGCAAGTAAAGATCGAGGACGCCATTACTGCTGATCAAGTGTTTACAACGTTGATGGGTGATGAAGTAGAGCCGCGCCGAGCATTCATTGAAAAGAATGCGTTGATTGCCCGCAACCTAGACGTTTAAATTATGAAGAACAAGAAATTAAAACCACCGAAGGTGGATCGCTCTAATATTGTCGTGAAATCCTCCCCCATCCATGGGAAAGGTGTTTTCGCTGCTAAGCCCGTTAAAAAAGGCGACGCCCTAATTGAATACAAAGGCGAGCGCATTAGCTGGAAGTTGGCAGAAAAGCGCCACCCCCACGACCCCAAAGACCCAAATCACACTTTCTATTTTTCATTAGAAGATGGTCGCGTGATTGATGCTAAGTACGGCGGTAATGCTGCGCGTTGGATTAACCATTCATGCAAGCCAAACTGTGAAACGAAAGAAGACTCATTTGATGGTAAACCCCGTGTTTTCGTTTACGCAAAGCGAAGCTTGAAGTTAGGTGAAGAGCTTTTCTACGACTACTCTCTTGATGTAGAGGGAAAAGTTACCAAACAGCTGAAAAAAGATTACGAATGTCGTTGTGGTGCTAAAAAATGTCGCGGCACAATGCTGGCGCTTGACAACAAGTAATTAAATTCAACCCCATGTTTTTTACTATTCAAGAGATTGAGGCGGCCATCAACTTTTGGCGTGGACAGTCTCCCGCGTTTGGCGAAGAGCTGCGCCTATGTCTTGAAGTCACAACGCTTGCTAAACCATATGCACTCATGATTGTGCAGGGGGCCCAACGTATTCCAGCCGATGTTATGGACGAGGCGGCCAGGGTTGCAATGCAAGGCTATCTAAAAACAGTTCACACAAACTAGGTGAATTCTCCCTGTTTAGTTTAGGGTTATCGCTAGGGTTATCGCTATATATGGCAAGCTCATCTTAAGGTATTCTCAATTTCTTACCTTGGCGCACGATTAAGGGCTTAGTTTGCAAGAAACAATACTAGAGACAATAGGGTTGGGAAAGTCCTTCAAGGGATTTTCTGCGGTCAACGATGTCAACCTAAAGGTTGCTCGAGGCAGCATTCACGCCCTGATTGGCCCCAATGGCGCAGGGAAAACAACCTGCTTTAACTTGCTGACAAAATTTTTAGAGCCAAGTAGCGGCCAAATCCTATTTAATGGTTTTGATATCACCAATGAGGAGCCCGCTCAAATTGCAAGACGCGGGATTATTCGTTCTTTTCAAATTTCTGCTGTTTTTCCACATTTGACCGTCATGGAAAATGTTCGTGTTGCGCTGCAGCGAGGACTAGGAACAGAATTCCACTTTTGGAAATCTATTGATTCTCTAAACATTCTGAATGACCGCGCCTTAGAGCTTTTGCATGAGGTTGGCTTAGAAGAGTTTGCAAATGAAGAAACTCTCAATTTGGCCTATGGCCGGAAAAGGGCTCTAGAAATTGCAACCACCCTGGCCATGGAGCCAGAGTTAATGCTTTTAGATGAGCCAACCCAAGGAATGGGTCATGAGGACGTGGAGCGGGTCACAGAGCTGATTAGCCGAGTAGCTAAGGGGCGCACTGTCCTAATGGTTGAGCACAACATGAAGGTCGTCTCTTCGATTGCTGACTGTATTACCGTGCTACAGCGTGGAGCAGTTTTGGCGGAAGGCTCTTACCAAGAGGTGTCCAATAATCCTTTGGTGGTCGAGGCCTATATGGGCAGCCACGGGGGCGAGTCCTTATGAGTAATATGGCGCTCGAAGTCAAAAATCTAGAGTCTTGGTATGGCGAATCGCATATTTTGCACGGCGTTAATTTTGCCGTGCGAGACGGTGAAGTTGTGACTCTTTTGGGCCGAAATGGCGCCGGCAGAAGCACCATTCTGAAAACCATACTGGGCCTTACTAGTAAGAGGAAGGGCTCAATTTCTGTATTTGGAACGGAGACCACCTCTCTCCCTACCTATCAAATTGCGCGTCTTGGGATTGGGTATTGCCCTGAAGAGCGGGGAATCTTCGCGAGTTTAAGTGCCGAAGAAAACCTATTGCTGCCGCCAAAAATATCTTCAGGTGGTATGGGTTTAGAAGAAATCTATGAGATGTTCCCCAACCTGTATGAGCGTCGCAATAGTCCGGGTACAAGGCTATCTGGCGGCGAGCAGCAAATGTTGGCGATGGCTAGAATTTTGAGAACTGGCGCCAAACTTTTATTGCTAGACGAGATTACCGAAGGTCTTGCGCCCGTTATTGTTCAAAAACTGGGCGAAGTCGTTACTAAATTAAGAAACAAAGGTTTTACGATTGTTCTAGTCGAACAGAATTTCAGATTTGCAGCAGGACTTGCAGATAGGCATTATGTTGTAGAGGGTGGCTTGATAGTTGAAGTGGTTGAACGTTCTGAGCTAAAAGCTAAAGCGGAATTGTTGAATGGGTATTTAGGGGTTTGATTGGGTTTTTATTTTTTAAAGGATAAATCATGAAGCGGACTTTAATTTCTTTGGCGGTAGCAGCTCTGGCTGCGGTTTCTGGTGGCGTTGGCGCGGCTGATCAAGCCCCAGTAAAAATTGGTTTTATTACTGACATGTCTGGTTTGTACGCCGACATTGATGGTCAGGGGGGATTAGAGGCGATCAAAATGGCAGTCGCAGATTTTGGTGGCACTGTTTTAGGTAAGAAAATTGAAATTGTTTCAGCAGACCACCAAAACAAAGCGGATATTGCAGCCTCTAAAACACGAGAGTGGGTTGATCAAGATGGCGTCACTGTGATTTTTGGCGGCACGAACTCTGGCACTGCATTAGCAACCGCTAAAGTAGCCGCAGAGAAAAAACGTATCTATATTAATAATGGTGCGGGCACCTCTGCATTAACGAACGAACAGTGCAGCCCTTACACAATTCATTACACCTACGACACTATTGCCTTAGCAAATGGATCTGCCAAGGGAATGATGGACAAGGGCCTTAAGACTTGGTACTTTTTAACTGCTGACTATGCGTTTGGTTATGCGCTTGAGAAGGACGCAACCAACGTGATTAATGCTAGCGGCGGAAAGGTCTTAGGAACCTCTAAGCACCCATTAAACGCCAGCGATTTTTCTTCTTACTTGCTTCAGGCACAAAATTCAAAAGCCCAAGTTCTTGGGCTGGCTAATGCGGGTGGCGACACAATCAACTCCGTGAAAGCTGCTAACGAATTTGGCATCACCAAGACCATGAAGATTGCCGGCTTGCTAGTGTTTATCACCGATGTTCATGCTATTGGCATTAAGAATGCGCAAGGGCTGTTAGCAACAGAGGCTTGGTATTGGGATCAGAGCGATCAATCGCGTAAGTTCGCTGGCCGCTTTATGGAAAAAATGAAGCGTATGCCTAGCATGGTTCAGGCGGGTAACTACTCATCCACCATGACTTACCTCAATGCGGTTAAAGCTGCCGGCACTGATGACTCAGACAAAGTGATGGCTCAGATGCGTAAAACCAAAATTAACGATATGTTTACAAAAAATGGCTACATTCGTAAAGATGGAACCATGGTGCATGACATGTATCTCTTTGAGGTTAAAACCCCAAGCGAAGTTAAAAGCCCATGGGACTATTACAAGCTAGTGTCTACCTTGTCAGGGGAAAAAGCCTTCACCATTCCACCTGATTCCAAGTGTGCTTTGTTGAATAAGTAAATCTTGGAAATCTTCGGCCTTTCTAGTTCCGCTCTGTTAAGCCAGCTCCTTTTGGGGCTGGTTAACGGCAGCTTTTACGCCATCCTCAGTTTGGGGTTGGCGGTCATTTTTGGCCTTTTAAATGTGATCAACTTTTCACATGGCGCGATGTTTATGCTGGGCGCCATTGTGACTTGGATGGCGGGGCAGTATTTTGGAATTAATTATTGGGTAATGCTGTTGTTGTCACCAATAGTCGTCGGCTTAGTTGGAATTGTGATTGAGCGCCTACTGCTGAGGCATCTGTATCAGCTCGATCATTTGTACGGCCTCTTGCTGACCTTTGGTTTAACTTTATTTATTGAGGGCGTGCTTCGCTCTATTTATGGAGCATCTGGTCTCGCTTACAGCGCTCCAGAGTTATTAAGTGGCTCTACTGATCTGGGGTTCATGGTCTTGCCAAACTACCGCGCCTGGGTGGTGTTTTCTTCGCTAACAGTCTGTTTTGCAACTTGGTACGTAATAGAAAAAACCAGCATCGGCGCTTATTTGCGAGCTGGCACTGAAAACCCTAAATTAGTTCAGGCGTTTGGTGTGAACTTCCCGCTGATGACAACCTTAACTTATGGGTTCGGGGTTGCGCTTGCTGCATTTTCTGGCGTGCTTGCTGCGCCGATTATTCAAGTTTCTCCTTTGATGGGGTCCAACCTGATCATTGTTGTTTTTGCTGTTGTGGTTATTGGCGGTATGGGCTCAATCATGGGCTCAATCATCACCGGCCTTGGCTTAGGTTTGATTGAGGGTTTAACAAAAGTGTTTTATCCCCAAGCCTCAAGCACTGTGGTGTTTGCCATCATGGTGATTGTTTTGTTGTTTAGGCCGGCAGGCTTGTTTGGGCGTGAAAAATGAGGCTACCTAAGCATTGGTTTTTGATGGTGATGATTGTGCTTGCAATAGCAGCTCCATTTACGGCCTACCCAATCTTTCTAATGAAAATTTTATGTTTTGCGCTTTTTGCCGCAGCATTTAATTTATTACTTGGTTTTACTGGCCTTTTGTCTTTTGGCCATGCCGCCTTTTTTGGTGGCGCCGGTTACTGCGCTGGTTATTTCATGCGCGACATGGGCGCCGGTCCAGCGCTTGGTATCCTGCTCGGCGTGGTTTTTGCTGCGGCTTTAGGTGCGCTTATCGGAGGACTAGCCATTCGTCGTCAAGGCATTTATTTTTCCATGATTACTTTGGCGTTGGCGCAGATGTTTTATTTTATTTGCCTGCAAGCCCCAGCCTCAGGTGGTGAGGATGGTTTTCAGAGCATCCCAAGAGGCGAGCTATTCGGTTTGATTGATCTTCAAAACGATTTGAATCTTTATTATTTTGTTTTAGTAGTTGTGCTTGGTGGATTTTTATTTATTCAGAGAATCATTTCTTCTCCCTTTGGACAAGTACTTAAAGCCATTAAAGAGAACGAGCCACGTGCGATTTCCTTGGGGTACAAAGTAAATCGCTTTAAATTTTTAGTATTTGTATTGTCTGCAGCGCTTGCCGGTTTAGCTGGTGGCGTTCAGGCCTTGGTGTTGGGCTTTGAAACCCTTACAGATGTTCACTGGACAATGTCTGGCTTAGTCATATTAATGACCTTAGTTGGTGGGGTTGGTACTTTTGCGGGCCCCTTTGTGGGCGCATTAGTGATTGTTCTGCTTGAGCACCGCGTTGGTGAAATTGGAACTTTCTTAGCTCAAATAACAGGGGTGTCTTGGTTTAACTCTTTGGGCGAGTCGGTTACCATCGTTACCGGATTAATCTTCGTCCTTTGTGTGATGGCTTTTCGTCGCGGCCTGGTTGGAATCTTTATTAAGAAGTAATAAAGTCTTGCGAATTTAGTTTGACGCGCAAGCCCAACCTAGGTCAGCCAGAGCCCCCGCCTTTTCTCCGTTTTCAATTGCATCGCTGGCATTTGCATTGCCATCAATAGCACGCTTGCTAATGCCATGCAAAATTGCTGAAATTCTAAATAGGTTGTAGGCCATCAGAAATGGCCAGTGCTCTGCAATTGGGCGCCCAATCTTTTTTTCATACAGGGCGATATATTCAGCTTCGCTCGGTATTCCTAGACCCATTAAATCCACCCCTTGTATTCCTCGCCACAAACTCGGAGCAATTCTCCAAGCCATGCATTGATACGCAAAATCAGCCAAGGGGTTGCCAAGGGTTGAGAGCTCCCAATCTAAGACCCCAATAACGCGCGGTTCGGTCTTGTGAAAAATGAGATTATCCATCCGAAAATCACCATGAATCAGTGAGGTTTCATCTTCGTTGGGGATGTTCTCTGGAAGCCAGTCCATCAACTTGTTGAGCGAATTAGGAATGGGAATGTTTGCCTCGCGAACTTGACGAGACCAGCGTGTGATTTGCCTAGAAAAATAATTGCCGGGCTTACCAAAACTTTCTAATCCAAGTGAGGTGTAGTCAAGGCGATGTATTGCGGCGATGGTGTTATTCATTTGCTCATAAATGACATGTCGTTCGCTAGCTGGTAATTCCGGCAAGGTTTGGTCAACAAAGACTCGCCCATCAAGATACTCCATGATAAAAAATGCGGTACCAACAATGTTTTCATCTTCACAATAGGCCAACATTCGAGGAACGGGAACATTTGTATTGGCTAGCGCCCTCATCACTCGATGCTCTCTATCAACAGCATGCGCAGAAGGTAATAAGATCCCAGCTGGTTTTTTTCTGAGGACAAAGTGTTCATTGCTGCAGCTGATTTTGAAGGTGGGATTGGATTGGCCGCCAGTTAATTGGCTGAGTTGTATCGGACCTTTGACAAGGCCAAGCCCTTTTAAATATTGAGCAAGCGGTTCTTTAAATGAGGGGTTGGGCATTGCGTTTATTTACGCCGACTTACAGGCCACTAACAAGGTGGCCGCCATCTACCGCTATGGTTGCGCCAGTCATGGCTTTGCTGGCATCAGAGGCCAGCAACAATAAGGGGCCATTTAAATCTTCTAAATCATTAAAGCGCCGCGAGGGTATCCGCGTCAGAATTTTTTGGCCGGCATCGCTCAGTAAAAATTCACGATTGAGATCGGTAATTACGTAGCCTGGCAATAGCGCATTCACTCTAATTTGGTGGCGCGCAAGTTCAAGAGCCATGACCTTAGTGCTTTGTATCACCCCTGCTTTAGAGATGACATAAGGCGCCGCACCACCAATCACACGCTCCCCGAGTATGGAGGCAATATTGACAATGCTTCCTGAGTTGCTCGTTGCGATTAATCGCCTTGCAGCCTCGGTGGCTACCAACCAAGAGCCTTTTAGATTGGTATCAATTACTTGATCCCAATCTTCTTCACTGTGGTCAAGTAACTTTCCATTGGTGCTGACACCCGCATTATTGATAATGATCGTTGGGGTCGACCACTCAAGAACTTGATCAAAACATTTAACAACACTTTTTTTATTGGTGACATCTAATTCAAAAGCTTTTGCATGCCCACCAAGTTTTGTAATTTCATCGACGGTGGATTGCAGTTGGGCAACACGTCTAGATGCAAGGGCTACTTTAGCCCCCGCTGTAGCAAGTAGTAATGCGCAATGCTTTCCGATGCCGCTCGAAGCCCCAGTAATTAGGGCCGTTTTATTGTCTAGGCTAAAAAGCTGATCGAGTCCCATTACTTTGTTTCTTTATTGCCAATGAGTTTGCGTGCCATGCTCCAACGATGCACTTCACTTGGCCCATCATAGATACGAAAGCCGCGCATATCTTTAAATATTCTCATGAGCTGTGTTTCGCCAGTGACGCCTTGGCCACCTAAAATTTGTACGCATCGATCCACAACGCGCCACTCAGCTTCAGAACAAATTACTTTGGCACGACTGGACTCAAAGTTACCGCGTTGACCTTGATCCAAAACCGATGCAGTGTGCCAAATATGGAGTCGAGAAGTTTGCAGATCCATATCATTGTCTGCAATCATAAAACCAACACCTTCGTGCTCGCCCAAAGATTTACCAAAAGCCTGTCTTTGTTTTGCATAAGCAATGGCAATATCTTGAGCTCGTCGGGCTTGTCCAAGCCAACGCATGCAATGTGTAAGTCGAGCAGGCGCCAATCGGACCTGCGCATTCTTAAACCCTTTACCAAGCTCGCCCAATATCTGATTTGCTGGTACGCGTAGCTTATTAAATTGAAGAACACCGTGACCCCCAGTGAAGCAGCTATCAAGCGCGTCCATATTGCGCACGAGCTCGATACCCTTCTCTTTCATATCCGAGAGAAACATCGTTGCGGATCCATCTTCACCCCGTGCCATGATGATGACAAAATCTGCTCCGTCGGCACCAGTAATAAACCACTTCACGCCATTGATGATGTAGTCATCGCCATCTTTGGTGGCGGTTGTCATGAGCATTGATGGGTCGGATCCAGCGCCTGGGTCGGGCTCAGTCATTGCAAAACAAGAACGTGTTTTGCCTGCCACCAATGGCCTGAGCCAGCGCTCCTTTTGTTCTGGCGTTGCAATTTCTTCTAGCAGGTGAATATTGCCTTCGTCAGGCGCATGAATATTCATCGCGGTTGGCCCCAGCCAAGAATAGCCAGCCTCTTCAAAAACAATGGCTTTTTCAGAATGGCTAAGCCCTAGCCCCCCCATCTCTATCGAAGCGTGAGGCGTTAAAAGACCGGCAGTGCGAGCAAGCTCTATGAGTTCTTTTCTGAGCTCCTCTGATGGACCATGTTCATTTTGGCGTGGGTCGTTTTCAAGAGGAATGATTTGATCGCGTATGAACGATCGTGTCCGCTCTTGTAGCTCTAATAGTTTTGCTGATAAAGATAGGTCCATTTATTCATTGTAATAGCTGATAAAGATGTCATATCTAAGCGTCTGTGCGGGCTTTGAATGTTGTAAGCTTTAGGGCCTTAAAAGACTTTTATATAATAAAATCAATAACTTATGATGAATAATAATTTTTATACAGACTTATCATGTGGTTTTGTTTCACGTGAAACAAACAAAATGCTATGATCATCGCCCTATCAGAGGCAAATCATGCGTTATTCCAAGAGTTTCGATGTCATTGTGGTTGGAGGTGGTCACGCTGGGACTGAAGCCGCCCTTGCTTCAGCTCGCATGGGTTGCGACACCCTATTAATTACCCATAGTATTGAAAACTTGGGGGCCATGAGCTGCAACCCATCTATTGGTGGCATAGGCAAAGGTCACCTGGTAAAAGAAATTGATGCCATGGGCGGCGCCATGGCTGCAGCAACAGACGAAGCCGGTATCCAGTTTAGGACTTTAAATTCTAGCAAGGGGCCTGCGGTTCAGGCTACGCGCGCTCAAGGCGACCGAATTTTATACAAAGCGGCCATTCGCCGCCGCCTAGAGAACCAAGAAAACCTCACCCTATTTCAGGCTGCTGTTGATGACTTGCTGGTGAGGGGTGATGAGGTCCAAGGCGTTGTTACCCAAATGGGTTTGGAGTTTACGGCCAGGAAGGTTGTCCTCACGGCAGGCACCTTTTTAGACGGCAAAATTCATGTGGGCCTCAATAATTATGCTGGCGGTCGTGCTGGCGATCCAGCTGCGGTCTCTTTGTCGGCGCGCCTGAAAGAGTTAAAGCTACCCCAGGGCAGACTTAAGACTGGTACCCCACCCCGAATTGATGGCCGTACTATTGATTTTTCAGTAATGCTTGAGCAGCCTGGAGACCTAGATCCGGTACCCGTTTTTTCCTATTTAGGCCGTCCGGAACAACACCCTAGACAGGTTCCCTGCTGGATTTCTCATACCAATGAAAAAACACACGACATTATTCGGGGCGGTTTAGATCGCTCCCCGATGTATACCGGTGTGATTGAAGGTGTTGGTCCACGCTACTGCCCCTCGATTGAAGACAAGATTCATCGTTTTGCCTCTAGAAATAGCCACCAAATCTTTTTGGAGCCAGAGGGCCTGACAACGAATGAGTTCTATCCAAACGGTATTTCCACTAGCCTGCCCTTCGATGTTCAATGGGATTTAGTGCGAAGTATTCGGGGGATGGAGGCTGCCGTTATCGTCCGCCCAGGATATGCAATTGAGTATGACTTTTTTGATCCGCGCCAATTGCGCCATAGCCTAGAGACCAGAGCCATAGCTGGGCTCTACTTTGCGGGTCAGATTAATGGCACAACCGGCTACGAAGAGGCGGCCGCCCAAGGCATGCTCGCCGGAATTAATGCCGGCCTTGCTGCTCAAGGTAAAGAGCCATGGTTGCCCAAACGTAGCGAGGCCTATATTGGCGTGCTAGTGGACGACCTCATTACAAGGGGCGTTCAAGAGCCATACCGAATGTTTACCAGTCGCGCAGAATACCGTTTAAGCCTGAGGGAAGACAACGCAGATATGCGCTTAACTCAGATAGGCCGCGATTTAGGCTTGGTAGACGACCATCGCTGGAATATCTTCTGCAGGAAACAAGAGGCTGTTTCACGTGAAACATCTCGTTTGCAGGATATTTGGATAGGACCAAAGCACGAGTCTGCAAAGGCAGTTTCAGGCTTATTGGGCCAAGATTTATCCCACGAATGCAGTTTGGCAGATATTTTGAGGCGCCCTGGAGTCACCTATCAAGCTATTACTGGTCTTTCACATGGCATGTGGTCACCTGGGGCGTTGGACGAGGATTCAGGTATAGCTAGCCAGATTGCAGATCAGGTTGAGATTTCAGTGAAGTACCAGGGCTATATAGATAGGCAGGCGGTGGAAATCGCACGTCAAGAACATAACGAGAGCTTTCCTTTGCCGGAAATTTTGGACTATTCACAAGTGGTGGGACTATCCAAAGAAGTCCAGCAGAAGTTAAATTTGCATAAGCCAGAAACATTGGGTCAGGCTGGACGAATATCCGGCGTTACGCCGGCCGCATTATCACTACTGCTAGTACACCTTAAAAAAGGCTTGGGCCGTTCTCAGGAGATCGCGTGAGCCAGGATTTGCTGGCACTGGGTATTGAGGAATTGGGCTTGGATTTAAGCCGGGAAAATATTGCTAATTTAGATTTGTTTTTGCATGAAATGGCCCGCTGGAATCAGGTCCACAACCTCACAGCCATTGAGGGCGAGCAAGAATCAATACGACTGCATCTAATTGATTCTATTGCAGTTTTGCCAGTTATGAGAGAATTTTTGCAGGGCACATCACCCCAAATTGCTGATCTGGGATCGGGTGGTGGGCTGCCGGCTATTCCCATCGCAATATTGCAACCAGAGTGGCGTTTAACCTTAATTGAGGCTGTACGCAAAAAGACTGCTTTTTTGCAGCATGTACGCGGCAGGTTGAAATTAAAAAACATTGAAGTGCTGAGTGAGCGCGTGGAAGTTGTTGCAGTGCAGCAACCAGCTCAGTTTGATGCCGTCATTTCGCGCGCATTTACGAGTTTGGCGCGCTTTTTAGAGCTGTCATTACCCCTATTGAAGCCCGGCGGTCTTGTTTTTGCCATGAAGGGCAAGAAGGCCGACGAAGAAATGCAAGAGGTTTGCTTGGATGCTTGGCGCCTAGTCTTGGATGCGCCTTTGCAAATACCCCATTTGGCAGCAGAAAGACGGCTTTTAGTACTAAGCCCCCGTGAGAAAATTACCCCTTTAGAGCAGGACCATTAAGACTAGCTATGGCAAAAATATTCTGTATTGCAAATCAAAAAGGCGGAGTTGGTAAAACAACTACGGCTGTTAATTTAGCTGCGGGCTTGGCTGGTCATAAGCAGCGTGTTTTATTGGTGGACTTGGATCCACAAGGCAATGCAACGATGGGTTCGGGCATAGAAAAAGCGAATCTCAACAACAGCGTATACCAAGTGCTGATTGGGTTGGCCGCCGTTAAAGATAGCGTACAACGTTGTGAGAGTTCTGGCTTTGATGTGCTACCTGCAAATCGAGATTTAGCCGGCGCTGAAATTGAATTGGTTGATTTAGATTCACGTGAGCAGCGCTTAAAAGATGCGCTGGCTGAGGTAGCCAATGATTATGATTTTATTTTGATCGATTGTCCGCCGGCCCTATCGCTACTCACATTAAATGGCTTGTGTGCTGCTAATGGCGTGATAGTACCGATGCAGTGTGAATACTTTGCACTAGAAGGCTTATCTGATCTAGTGAATACGATTAAACAAGTTCACGCAAACCTAAACCCAGATCTTGTGATTATTGGTTTGTTGCGCGTGATGTTTGATCCGCGTATGACACTTCAGCAGCAAGTATCAGATCAGTTGCTAGAGCATTTTGGCGACAAGGTGTTTAAAACAATTATTCCGCGTAATGTAAGACTTGCTGAAGCCCCGTCCTACGGGCTTCCTGGGGTTGCTTTTGATAAGACCTCACGAGGAGCAAAGGCGTATTTAGAGTTCGGTGCTGAAATGGTCGAACGTATTAAACAAATGTAATTACTGGAAACAGTTTAGGAAATCATGGTTGCCATTAAGAAAAAAGGTTTAGGTCGCGGGCTCGATGCACTGCTTGGTGAAAAGGCCCAGAAGGAAAGTTCGCCAGCCGAGATTAATCGTTTGCCATTGACAGCATTGCAGGCAGGCAAATATCAGCCCCGCCAAAAAATGGAGGCCGGTGCATTGCAAGAGCTGGCCGAAAGCATTCGCGAGCAAGGTGTGATGCAGCCATTGTTGGTGCGCTTAGTTTCTGCCGGCAAGTATGAAATTATTGCGGGAGAGCGCCGTTTTCGTGCGGCCACATTAGCGGGTCTTACAGAGGTTCCCGTTCTGGTTTCTGGCGCGAATGATCAGGCCGCGGCAGCGATGGCCTTAATCGAAAATATGCAACGTGAGGATTTAAACCCTCTCGAAGAATCACAGGGTTTGGCGCGTTTAATTGAAGAGTTTGGTTTCACGCATGAGCAAGCAGCCAAAGCAGTTGGCAAATCGCGTAGCGCCATTACCAACCTGTTGCGATTGAGCCAGTTGGCAAAACCTGTACAGGCCATGTTGTTGGCTGGTGATATTGATATGGGCCACGCACGTGCCCTACTCCCTCTGCCTGGCGCAAGCCAGGTGGCTTTGGCGCAACGAATTGCTGCACAAGGACTATCGGTGCGCGAGGCGGAAAGAATGTCTACAGCCTTGGCGCGGGCAGGCGGGCAGATTGGCGACAAAAAGAGCAAAGGCAAGAGTGAATTAGCTGCTGGTACGGGCCGAGACCCGGATATGCGTCGTTTAACGCAGGAAATCGCAGATTTAATTGGTTTAAGCGCTGAATTTAAGTTCAAGGGCAAGGGGGGCGAGCTCAGAATTCGCTTTAGCCAATTTGATGAGCTCGATTCTTTACTAAAAAAGTTGGGTATTGGGCTTGATTAAAGATCGACCAATGAATACTGGCAATTGGGATGAGAAGGAAGATGACTCATACAAGGCCCTTAGCAAAGCAGAGATGGATGCTTTGCGTAAAGCAAAGCCCAAAAGCTTTTCTTCAATTAATGGGTGGCTCATTGTCGGTATTCAGGTGGTGCTTACCCTGATAATCGCCAGCTTTTGTTACCTTTTTGGCGAATTGACAGAGAGAAACGTTTATACTTACTCGGCTTTAGTGGGCGGTTTGATTGGGTTTTTGCCTTCTGCGTTGTTTTTACTGCGATTAGAGGCAGCAAAAAAGAATGTCAAATCAAGTCCTGGCGGTTATTTAACAGCAGTGGTTTCTGGCGAATTTATTAAAATTCTAGCAACCATCCTCCTGTTTATTGGCTTTGCTCTAAAGCAACCTGATTTGAAATGGATTCCATTGCTTGTCACTTATTTAGCCACGCTCAAATGTTATTTATTGGGGTGGTTTTGGAAGTAACAAGCAGTCAATATAGATAAGGACAAGTTCAGAGATGTCTAGCGAAGTCAACGCAGCAGCAGAGGTAGCCCATCATGTGGCTAGCGAACCGCTTACACCCACTGCTTATATTGCTGAGCACTTGCAAAACCTCAATAACATTGGCGGGGCGCAAACCTCAGTTATTGATTTCAGCATCATTAATCTAGACACCATCTTTTGGACCTCCTTAATGGGGTTGATCACTGTTTTTCTGTTGGTTCTAGCTGCTCGTAAAGCATCCCCTGGGGTTCCTGGCCGTTTTCAATGTTTAGTTGAGATGCTCGTTGAGATGGTAGATAACCAAACCAAGAGCATTGTTCATGGCGATCGCAGCTTCATTGCGCCACTAGCCCTGTTTGTTTTTTGCTGGATCATTCTTTTAAATACCTTGGACTTAGTGCCTGTAGATTGGATCTTTGGCGTAAATCAATTTATTGGTAGTTTCGGTGTTCACGTTCCCCATCACAAGATAGTGCCTACTACTGATTTGAATGCCACCTTCGGCCTATCGTTTTCAGTTCTCCTATTAGTGTTCTTCTATAGCTTCAAAGTGAAGGGCTTAGGGGGCTTTATGCATGAGCTGGTTTCGGCCCCGTTTGGTGCGAAGTGGTACCTAGCACCTTTCAACCTCATTTTGAATATCATTGAATATATTGCTAAAGGCGTTTCGCTCGGTATGCGACTTTTCGGCAATATGTACGCAGGCGAATTACTCTTTTTGCTCATCGCCCTTTTGGGTAGTATGTGGACCTTTAACTTAGATTTGTACATGCTTGGTTTCGTGGGCAACGTTATTGCTGGCTCAGCTTGGGCGATCTTCCACATCTTAGTTATTTTGTTACAAGCATTTATTTTCATGATGTTGACCTTGGTTTACATTGGGCAAGCCCATAGTCACCATTAACCTTTTTTATTTTTAACCTCACCTTCAATACTTAGGAGTAAACATGCAAGCATTCTTAGCCAACATTCAAGGACTAACCGCTATCGGTATTGGCCTCATCATCGGCCTCGGCGCATTAGGAGCCTGTTTGGGCATTGGCCTAATGGGTGGTAAGTTCATTGAGGGCGCTGCCCGTCAACCAGAATTGATCAATGAATTGCAAACCAAGATGTTCCTTTTGGCTGGTTTGATCGACGCTGCGTTTTTGATCGGCGTTGGTGTTGCAATGTTGTTTGCTTTCGCAAACCCACTGCTAGCAGTTATTAAGTAATTGTTTTGGCGTGGATGACTATCCAGTCATCCAACCGTTCTCAACAATACTGAAAGGAATATCGTGAATCTGAACGCGACCCTATTCGCGCAAATGATCGTTTTCTTTGTCTTATGGTGGGTTGTTGCACGTTTTGTGTGGCCACCGCTAGTTAAGGCATTGGACGAACGCTCAACCAAAATTGCTGATGGTTTGGCTGCGGCCGAGCGCGGAAAAGAAGAATTAGTTCTCGCAAATAATGCTGCGGAACAAGAGCTGTCTAAGGCACGCCAAGAAGGTGCGCTTCGTGTTGCTGACGCTGAAAAGCGTGCGCAAATGTCTGCAGAAGAAATCCGAGCCAATGCGCAAGTTGAGGCTACCCGGATTATTTCGCAAGCCAAAGAAGATGCTGATCAACAAGTTACTCGTGCTCGCGAAGTCTTGCGTGCTGAGGTTGCTGTTTTGGCTGTTAAAGGCGCTGAGCAAATTTTGCGCCGCGAGGTTGATGCAAAAGCGCATGGCGCTTTGCTCGATCAATTAAAGGCAGAGCTTTGATATGGCTGAGTTAGCCACGATTGCCCGCCCTTACGCTGAAGCGCTTTTTCAAAGCGCCAAGCCTGCTGAACTTGCTACCATTTTGGAGCAGTTAAGTGAGCTGGCTCAGCTTGCCGAGCAGCCAGAGATTGCCGTCTTATCAAATAATCCAAAAGTATCTGCGGATGATTTGACGAAGCTTCTTTCTGGCATGGTGAAAACAAAGCTGGCCGGCAAGATCGCTAGCTTTTTGAGTCTTGTGAATCAAAACCATCGTTTGGCTGCCGTTCCTGAAATTGCACGTCAATTTGAGGCAATGAAGAACAAAAGCGAAGGTGCAGCAGAAGTAATGATTACCAGTGCCTTTCCTCTTGAGGGAAGCGCATTAAATGATTTGTTGTCAAGTTTGAAGAAGCGTTTTGGGGGTAAAGAATTGCGCCCAACTATTCAAGTTGATCCAGCATTGATTGGCGGAGTACGCATTCAAGTTGGTGATGAAGTCTTGGATAGTTCAGTTAAGGCACAGTTGGCTCAAATGCAAGTAAGTCTTGGCGCATAAGTTATCCCAATTAAGAACATACGAAATAAGACCCAGGAGTAAGTAATGCAACTCAACCCTTCCGAGATCAGCGAGCTGATCAAAAGCCGAATTAGCGAAATGGGTGTTGATACCCAGAGTCGCAATGAAGGCACTGTAATTTCAGTGACCGACGGTATTTGCCGCGTTCATGGCTTGTCTGGTGTGATGCAGGGGGAAATGTTGGAATTTCCTGGCAACACTATCGGCTTA
Source organism: Polynucleobacter finlandensis (assembly GCF_018881755.1). GTDB lineage: Bacteria > Pseudomonadota > Gammaproteobacteria > Burkholderiales > Burkholderiaceae > Polynucleobacter > Polynucleobacter finlandensis. The sequence continues at coordinate 42,325 of NZ_JACVPS010000016.1, forward strand.
GCATTGAACCTTGAGCGCGATTCAGTTGGTTCCGTGGTTTTGGGCGAATACACCCACATTAAAGAAGGCGATCCAGTGAAATGTACTGGCCGCATCTTGGAAGTTCCAGTTGGCCCAGAATTGCTTGGTCGCGTAGTGAATGCATTGGGTCAGCCAATTGATGGCAAAGGTCCAGTCAACGCAAAATTAACTGACTTTATTGAAAAAGTTGCTCCAGGCGTTATTGCACGTCAATCAGTAAGTCAGCCAGTTCAAACTGGTTTGAAGGCGATTGATGCAATGGTTCCAATTGGCCGTGGTCAGCGCGAGTTGATCATTGGTGACCGTCAAACTGGTAAGACAGCTGTTGCGGTTGATGCGATCATTAACCAAAAAGGCAAAGGCGTTTATTGCGTCTATGTTGCGATTGGTCAAAAAGCTTCCACGATTGCTAACGTTGTACGCAAGCTCTCAGAAAACGGCGCAATGGATTACACCATTGTTGTTGCAGCGAGTGCATCTGAATCTGCAGCAATGCAGTACCTCTCTGCATACGCTGGTTGCACCATGGGCGAATACTTCCGCGACCGCGGTGAAGACGCTTTGATCGTTTATGACGATTTAACAAAACAAGCGGTTGCATACCGTCAGATTTCATTGCTCTTGCGTCGCCCACCAGGCCGCGAAGCTTACCCTGGCGACGTGTTCTACCTCCACTCACGTTTGCTTGAGCGCGCTGCTCGTGTAAATGCTGAATACGTAGAGAAATTTACAAATGGTTCAGTAAAAGGTAAAACAGGTTCTTTAACTGCGTTGCCAATTATTGAAACTCAAGCTGGTGACGTTTCTGCATTCGTGCCAACTAACGTGATTTCGATTACTGACGGTCAGATCTTCTTGGAAACTGACTTGTTCAACGCCGGTGTGCGCCCTGCTATTAACGCGGGTATTTCTGTTTCACGCGTTGGTGGTGCAGCTCAAACTAAAGTCATTAAGAAATTGTCTGGCGGTATTCGTACTGACTTGGCGCAATATCGTGAATTGGCAGCGTTTGCTCAGTTCGCTTCTGACCTTGACGAAGCCACACGTAAGCAGTTAGAGCGTGGCCGTCGCGTTACTGAATTATGTAAGCAAGCGCAGTACAAGCCACTCCAGGTTTGGGAAATGGCCGCTTCACTTTTCGCCGTAAATAACGGTTACTTTGATGACCTCGAAGTGAAAAACGTATTGCCATTCGAAAAAGGTTTGCAAGATCATTTGAAATCTAAATACGCTGACTTAGTTGCACGTATTGAAGACACCAAAGATTTGAGCAAAGATGACGAAGCTGCTTTGCGCGCTGCAATTGAGGATTACAAGCGTTCAGCCTCTTTCTAAGAGGGCTCGCATAAATCATGGCAAGCACAAAAGAGATACGATCAAAGATCAAGAGCGTGCAAAACACGCGCAAGATCACGAAGGCAATGGAAATGGTCGCCGCATCCAAGATGCGTCGCGCCCAGGAGCGCATGCGTAATGCGCGTCCATATGCTGAAAAAATTCGTGAGATTGTTGCCAACCTTTCAAAAGCTAATCCTGAGTTTCGCCCTGCTTACATGGCAACTCGCGAGCTTAAGAAAGTCGGCACTATCGTGGTTACAACAGACAAAGGCCTGTGCGGCGGTTTAAATACCAACGTTTTGCGTCTGATTACAAACCAAGTGCGCGATCTGCAAGAAAAAAATGTTGAGATTGCGTACACCGCAATTGGTTCAAAGGGTTTGCAGTTTTTGAATCGTTCAAAAGCAAAGTTGATTTCTCAAATAACCCATATTGGCGACACACCACATATGGATGTCTTGATTGGTGCGATTGTTGCCCAATTAGAGGCGTTTGAGCGCGGTGAGATTGATGCTGTTTATTTGGCATATACCCGCTTTGTGAACGCGATGAAACAAGAGCCGATTTTAGAAAAGCTCCTGCCTTTAGAGCCAGCCGCTTTAACTCCAGAAGAAAAAGCAGGCCCATCTTGGGATTACATCTACGAGCCTGATGCAGAGTCCATTTTGAATGGCCTGCTTAAGCGTTATGTTGAGGCAATGATTTACCAGTCTGTTGCTGAAAATATGGCATCCGAGCAATCTGCACGCATGGTCTCAATGAAGGCCGCTTCAGATAATGCGAAGAATGTGATTGGCGAATTGCAATTGGAATACAACAAAACACGACAAGCTGCTATTACCAAAGAGTTGTCAGAGATTGTTGGCGGAGCAGCTGCTGTTTAAGCGGCCAGCGTTTAGGAATACGACAGAATTCAGGAATTAAAAGCGGAGAAATGCGATGAGTAACGGAAATATTGTACAGTGTATTGGTCCAGTGGTGGATATTCAGTTTCCACGCGACAAAATGCCAAACATTTATGATGCATTGACATTAGTTGATAGCGGTGAAAAATCATTTGCTGAAAAAGGTTTGACCTTTGAAGTTCAGCAACAGATCGGCGACGGCGTAGTCCGCGCGATTGCTATGGGCGCAAGCGATGGTTTGCGTCGTGGCATGGAAGTTAAATCTACAGGAAAGCCAATTTCTGTTCCTGTTGGACCAGCAACACTTGGTCGAATCATGGATGTTTTGGGCCGCCCAATTGATGATGCAGGTCCAATCGCAACTGAAGAGCGTCGCGCCATTCACCAGCCAGCGCCTAAGTTTGATGAACTTTCTCCTTCTGTTGACTTGCTCGAAACCGGTATTAAGGTTATTGACTTAGTTTGCCCATTCGCTAAAGGCGGTAAGGTTGGCTTGTTCGGCGGTGCGGGTGTTGGTAAGACCGTGAACATGATGGAATTGATTAACAACATCGCTAAGCAACACGCAGGTTTATCTGTGTTTGCCGGTGTTGGTGAGCGTACTCGTGAAGGTAATGACTTCTATCACGAGATGAAAGAATCAAACGTTATTGACAAAGTGGCGATGGTGTTCGGTCAGATGAATGAGCCTCCTGGAAACCGTTTGCGCGTTGCGTTGACAGGTTTGACAATGGCTGAAGCATTCCGTGACGAAGGCCGTGATATTTTGTTTTTCGTTGACAACATCTACCGCTACACATTGGCAGGTACCGAAGTTTCTGCCTTGCTCGGACGTATGCCTTCCGCTGTGGGTTACCAGCCTACATTGGCTGAAGAGATGGGTAAGTTGCAAGAGCGTATTACTTCTACTAAGACTGGTTCTGTTACTTCTATTCAGGCCGTTTACGTTCCTGCGGATGACTTGACCGATCCATCACCAGCAACTACCTTCTTGCATTTGGACTCCACAGTTGTGTTGTCACGTGATATTGCTGCTTTGGGTATTTACCCAGCGGTTGATCCACTGGATTCAACCAGCCGTCAGCTCGACCCACAAGTGGTTGGTCAAGAGCACTATGACGTAGCCCGTGATGTACAGATGACATTGCAACGCTATAAAGAATTGCGCGACATTATTGCTATTTTGGGTATGGACGAATTGTCTCCAGAAGACAAATTGGCTGTATCACGTGCACGTAAGATTCAACGTTTCTTGTCCCAGCCATTCCACGTTGCTGAAGTGTTTACTGGATCACCAGGTAAATACGTCACATTGAAAGAAACCATTCGTGGCTTCAAGATGATTTGTAGCGGTGAGTTAGATCACTTGCCTGAGCAAGCGTTCTACATGGTGGGTTCAATTGATGAAGCCATTGAGAAAGCTAAGAAGCTTTAATCGAATTCATCTAGGGAAATTATGTCAACCATTTACGTCGACGTAGTCAGTGCCGAAAAATCTATTTTCAGCGGGGAAGCCAAGTTTGTTGCTCTCCCCGGTGAAAGTGGTGAGCTCGGTATTTTGCACGGCCACACACCTTTAATTACGCGCATCCGCCCAGGTTCAGTTCGTATTGAAAAGGCTGATGGTGATGAAGAGTTTGTTTTCGTTGCTGGTGGGTATTTAGAAGTTCAACCTGATCGTGTTACTGTTTTAGCGGATACCGCTATTCGTGGCCATGATTTGGATGAGGCCAAAGCCACCGAAGCTAAGAAGCGTGCTGAAGAAGCAATGCAAAATCGTGGCACCGACTTTGATTTGGCCTTGGCCCAGTCTGAGTTTGCGATGGCAGCAGCTCAATTGGCTGCAATTGCTCGCTTCCGTCGTAAAAAGTAAAAGTCGGCCATCTCCTTGCTGTTAAATGACCGGTTTATAAAAGCCTGCTTGGGTGAAGCGGTTGATCAAACACCGCTTTGGCTCATGCGCCAAGCTGGGCGCTATCTTCCTGAATACAACGCAACCAGAGCAAGAGCTGGCAGTTTTCTCGGCCTTGCTAAAAATCCCGCGTATGCAACTGAAGTAACGCTGCAACCTTTGGACCGCTATCCACTGGACGCGGCTATCTTATTTTCAGATATTTTGACTATTCCAGACGCAATGGGATTGGGCTTGAAATTCACCACAGGTGAAGGCCCTAGTTTTGAGCACCCTTTGCGCACAGAAGAGGCTGTTAAAAAATTACGTGTAGCCGACATGTCTCAGCTGCAATATGTTTTCGATGCTGTCTCAGAAATCCGTAAAGCGCTGATTCAGGATGGCAAGCAACGCGTTCCATTGATTGGTTTCTCTGGAAGCCCATGGACCTTGGCTTGTTACATGATTGACGGTTCTGGTTCTGATGATTTCCGTCACGCCAAAACAATGATGTTTAGTAGGCCAGATTTGTTGCAACATATTTTGGATGTCAATGTTGAATCCGTTGCGACCTACTTAACGGAGCAAGTAAAAGCAGGCGCACAAGCACTAATGATCTTTGATACTTGGGGTGGTTTACTCCCAGATGGTTGGTATCAAACAATGTCTTTAGCTGCCATGCAAAAAGTGATTGCACGCCTACCTCGTGAGTATGAGGGTAAAAAAATTCCCGTCATTATGTTCACCAAGGGTGGCAGTATTTGGCTAAACGATATGGCGCAAGTTGGCGCTGATGTCATAGCGCTCGATTGGACGATGTCATTAAGTCGCGCGCGAAAGCAATTGCTGGGCATTAACAAACCCTTGGCTCTGCAGGGCAATCTTGACCCTCTCATTTTGTTTTCTGAGCCGCAGCAGATTGCCAAAGCAGCAAGCACCCTTTTAGAGGATCTCGCTCAGGCGCCTGCCTTAAAAGCAGGCCTTCATCCGCTAGATGGCCATATCTTCAATTTAGGCCATGGAATTTCTCAATTCACCCCGCCCGAGAGCGTCACCGCTTTGGCAGAGTCTGTAATAAAAACCTCGCGCACTCTTAGATCTAAGTCATAAATCAAAGTAATTGCTAACTTAGTCTTAATTTTTGACGAAAGTTATGCACAGTTATGGGTATAGGGCTAAATTCAGTGGGATTGAGAACGAAAGTCATCTTTAACTTCTAGAAAGCATTATAAGTTATTGATTATATTAGTTTTTATACATAATGACTAAAAACTGGGCATTGATTAGATGCTGGTAAATTAGCTTAGAAATCAGAATGATCAGATGATATCCACAGACTTATCCACAGGCTAATAAGAAAATAGAAGTAAATCATGACAACCCCCATCGTGGTCCAAATAGTCGTCGATAAGCCCTTACCCCAGGGCTTTGACTATTTATGGGATGAGGCTAGGTTAGGTTGTTTGCCACAGATTGGCCATATTGTTGAAATACCTTTCGGCAGGGGCAAAGAAGTGGGCATCGTCACAAAGGTGAGCGCTCACTCTGAATATGAGTTCGATAAATTAAGGTCTATTGAAAAAATAGCCCCCCTACCGCTATTGGATGGGGCGCTACTGAAGCTGATGAACTTTGCAAGCCAATATTACGTACACGCGCTTGGCGAAACTATCATGCCTAGCATTCCCAAGATGTGGCGGAAGTCAGAGGACTGGGACAAAATCCCCAAAAAATTAGAAAGTGCGGCAAAGAAAAAAGCAAAAGAAAAAAATGGTGAATTCGTAGAGGGGTACATCACTGCAGATCAATTGAATCAAGAGCAATCCAATGCATTGGAGTCCTTGGTAGGCGAGGCAAATAAGCAAAAGAATGGCTTCCGGGCAATTTTGATGCAAGGTCAAACCGGAAGCGGCAAGACGGCAGTATTTTTAAATTGGCTAGCGAGCATTCTGCAAGATGAGACAGCCCAGGTTTTATTGCTCGTGCCTGAAATTAATTTGACCCCGCAATTAGAGCGCAGGGTGCGCGCATATTTCCCAAATGAAATATTGGCCGTGCTGCATAGTGGAGTAACGGAAAAAGAGAGAGGTGTTGCCTGGTATGAGGCCATGACAGGAAAGGCCCGCATCATATTGGGAACGCGTTTAGCCGCCCTAACTCCTATCCCAAACTTACGAGCGATCGTAGTGGATGAAGAGCATGATCCTTCATACAAACAGCAAGAAGGCACAAGATACTCTGCAAGAGACCTGGCTATTTGGCGCGCCCATGACCAGAAAATTCCGATATTGCTTTCTTCAGCAACACCATCGTTAGAAACTTGGATGGCAGCTAAGGCCGGTCGATATGAATACCTGCGCCTCGATCAGCGAGCTCAAGGCGCCCTACTACCTAAAGTACACCTTGTGAACTCACGAGATCCTCAAAACCAATTTAGCCCTGGCGACAAAAACAGCCCGAAGACCAAGAGCTTAATTACTAAAACATTGGCTAATGCCATTAGTAAAAATCTAGAAGTTGGTAAGCAGAGTTTGATATTAATAAATCGCAGGGGTTATGCACCGGTGTTGAGCTGCAATGCTTGCACCTGGTTGTCGGTGTGCACGCAATGCTCTTCTCATATGGTGATGCACAAGGCAGGAGCTCTTGGTAAAAAATCAGTACTCAGTTGCCATCATTGCGGACTTGTTAAGCCTATACCAAGCTTTTGCCCAGATTGTGGAAACGCAGATCTGAAAACTTTGGGGCAGGGAACCCAGAAGCTAGAGGATGCCATAGAGGAGATGTGGCCGAACGCTAGAGTGCTTCGTGTAGACACGGACTCCAGCAGAAAAAGCAAAGGTGCAGAAACACTCTTTCAAGAAATACATGATGGAAAAGTAGATATCGTCGTGGGCACCCAAATGATTGCCAAGGGGCACGATTATCAGAATATTGGTTTGGTTGCTGTGCTCGATGCAGATAGTAGGTTGTATTCGCCGGACTTTAGGGCTGCGGAAAGACTATTTGCCCAACTGGTTCAAGTGGCAGGGCGCGCCGGAAGATCTGGGACAGACGGGCAAGAAGGCGGCGATATTTATATCGAAACACAATATCCAGAAGCAGCGGTCTACCAATATTTACTTCGACATGATGTTGATGGATTTCTATCCCACACCGCTAGAGAAAGAGAAGAGGCGCAATTGCCGCCCTACTCTTATCAAGGGCTGATTCATGCAGAAGGAAAAACTTTGGATAAGGCTATTCAGTTTTTAAGTGGCCTTAAGGGGCGCCTAAAAAATAAAGGATTGCTGAGCAAAGAGTTGCGAGTCTATGATCCCGTGCCAAAGGCCGTAATGCGAGTGGCGGGATCGGAGCGAGCTCAATTGGTGATTGAATCCGAAAGTCGGAAACTATTGCAAGAAGTGCTCGAGCTCATTGATCAGGATTTGAGAGCTGACTCTCAAGGACGCATTAGTAAAACATCACGCATTCGCTGGTTAATAGAGCGCGACCCAATTGCCATCTAATAGCTTAGGCGCCTACAGTGGAGTTGTACTGATCTAAGCCCATTAAATGTTCTAGCTCGGCCGCCAGGCTTGCAGTAGACACAGGCTTGATTTTAAAAAGCCAAACAGCGTATGGTTTTTCGTTTACAAGCTCTGGTGCCAAATCTACTTCCTCATTGAGTGCAACAATTTCACCGCTGACCGGCGCATGAATATCACTTGCAGCCTTAACAGACTCAATCGCAGCGATTGCTTCGCCTTGTTTCACCTGTTGTCCTATCTTTGGTGCCTGAAAAAACATCACATCACCCAAGGCCTCTTGCGCATGATTGCTGATGCCAACCCAAATAAGTCCATCGTTCTCAAGGTTGGCCCATTCATGAGTTTGTGCAAATTTAAATGTGTCTTGAGTATTCATGTTCGCTAATGTGCAATTTGTACTAAGGCGCGGACCAATTGCTGCTTTTGGTAATGAGCGCCAAACAAATCCGTACGTTGTGGGTGGAACTTAAAAGCAGTGCGTACAACGAAAACGCAAATTAGGTTTTTGCTGAGCCAGTGCGATGTGTGCGGTTGTACAGACAGCTAGCGCAAATCCAGCGTTGCTTACGATTGCTTGTGGGAATCCAGGTGCCGCCTTCTAGACGCTTTTCGCGACTGCAAGAAGAGCAAAATTTCAGGCTCTGGGAAGTGTCTTGGGTTGCAGCTGGAGTCGAGGTAGTCATGGGCAATCCGGGTAAGCCAAATCTAAACAGAAGATCTATTTTACCCGTTTTGTCCCGCTGGGGCTGGGGTTAGGACAACTCTGACAGAATCAGCCGTTTTATTGCCATCAAAATCAAGCCAAGCCTTGTTTTCAAAGTCGTAGAGCTTGCATTTGCGGGCAGTGTCGAAATACCAGGTCCAGGAGAACTTTTGGATAAAAATACGCTCTGGAAGGATGGTTTCTAGGGTATTTTGGGCCTCTTGGAGGCGATACAGGGGAACACTCATATCAACGTGATGAGCCGTGTGTTCCATGATGTGATGCATCAGGGAGCCCCAAATCCAGTTGAAAGTGAGGTGCACGGTGGTTGATACGAAGGGCTGGGCGCGTAGCCACTCAGATTTCTTGTCATACCAAGAAACAGATGGGTGTGTGTGATGAACATAGACCACAAAGCCGATCATGCCGTTCCAGAATAGGAATGGCACTGCAAAGCCAGTAAGCAGGCCAATGCAGATGGATTGGCCAGTCGCTAGAGCGCCGGCGACTAAACAGCCAATCCAAAGAATGGCAAAGCCAGTGACCAAGAGGTTGTCTTTAAGAAATATTGGACGATTACCGGGTTTATTTTTGGCATTTGGGAAGTACTCGCGTCTCCACCAAATTTCAATTAAGTAATAGAAAACAGGACCCCAGCCACTACGGTAAAGGCGCTCAAGGCCTTTTCGCCATGAAGGCAAGGCATCAAATTCTGCTTTGGATAAAGGCGCCCAGACGAAGTCAAACCCTTTGAGATTAGTCTGGCCATGGTGAACTACGTTATGACCTACATCCCAAAGACTGTATGGGGTCAGCGATGGCAGAAAAGCAATTCGACCCAAAACCTTATTCAATTCACGGTTTGGGGTAAAGCTTTGGTGGCAGGCATCATGACCAAGAATGAAGATGCGACCAGTCACAAAACCTGCAAGCAGGCCAAATATGACTTTCAGCAGGACGCTTTCTACAAAAACGGTGCCAGCAATACAGCCAAGCCATAAAGCGGCATCAATTGCCAAAAGTAATAATGCTCGACCGGTCTCACCCTGAGCCATTGGAACAAGCCAGCTACGGATGATTTTTCGGTGAGGTAATGGCGCATCTGGCGCCAAAGGATTGGTAATGGATGGCTCGGGGAGCGCTGTATTTAGAGAATTAGACACGATAAGAATCAATAAGTTAGGTGCAAATGATAGCGGTTTTTGCGTTTTGTCGCATGACGTAGGTCAAAAACCCTTTGCTTTTGGTGCGCCCGGCAGGAATCGAACCTGCGACGCTTCGGAGACCTCAACCGACAAAAAACATACAAATACTTTAAACAACTAAAGATTGCCTAAAACGACATAACTCTATATAAACAAAGGGATATATGTTGTAAATTAGGCTATAACAAAGACTTAAAGCATCATTTAAGGCTGATTAAATTATGTGTAAATATTTCCCACATAATTCGCAAAATAGACTTTTTGGATACCTAGCCTGCCTAGAGAACCCCCTTATTTTACGTTAAATGGGGCACGTAAATATTTTGCTAACCCCCTGGAAAAATGGGGTATCAAAGAGCCAGAGCAACTCAGATTTGATTGGCGGGAAATAAACCCCCCAATCGGGCCACAGCGATTTTTGGTTTCTGGGCTCGGACCCATGCCTTCAAAATTGAATGCTAAGGGCGCGCAAATCAGAATTGAGTATTAATCAAAACCAGGCAAATTGAATTAATTCTTACAAACGCCCTGCTATCGGTTTAAATGGTGGATGGTTAAAGCAGCAGAAAAAACCAGCAAATCAGTCATTCGGGTTTATGACAACAGCCCTGAAATTAAGCTTTTAAGAGAGCTCTTTCCGCTCGAGGCGAACCCATCCGTCAATCAAGCTGACGGACTTTCCCGAAAAGACCTCAATTACTTCTTGTGGCTAATTAGACCTGAGCCTAAATTTCGGGCATTAGCACCAGCGATTAGTCGGCTTGCGGCGATTAGTACCGAAATGCAAAAGGCAGAGCCTGACATCCCAAAAATAGACTGGCCACTTCTTTTGCGAGTGGCCAATGAGATTTATCGACTAGCCATTCCATTGCAGCGTGCAAGCCCCCTACTTTTTAAAGATATGGGCGAATTGGATGGGGCAGGCTCAAATGATCTGAACAATGAAAATACAAGTCCTCTTGCCAATCCAATGCTCTTTCATGGGTCACGGATATACCCGCTCTATTCAATACTTAGCAACGATATTTGGTTGTCAGGGGCAATAAATTCGGCAGACAGGCAAATGCACCCCTATACGGTAGCAATGCGTCGCTTGGCTGGATTCTCCATTATTCGAAATCAAGAGCTACTGGACATTACCCGCACAAACCAAACCGTTGTTGGTGTGGACAAGTCGATTTCAGTCAAGATTACTGCGGAGCAGCAAAAGTTCACAGACTCCATGTCATTTCAGAGCGAAGACGTTTCCAAGGATCGCTATCACCTCTACTTTCAGCAAATCGAGCAGATCTTTCGTGGATGGTCGCTCAATTGGGATGGCAATAATGCGGCAAAAAAACTATTAAATTGGACCAAGCTGCCCTACCCAAAATTTAAGGAAGAGTGCGCCAAGGAGTATGTGCGCCTACAAGGCGCGCCAGATACAGTAAAAAATGAATTAAGTAAGAATCAAAAAAACCTCAAAATAGTTTGCAGAGCATTTTCTAGTAGCGCCCGCAGGGAAAAGTTAAGTCGCGATCCAGATTTGGGGAAAGAAAAAGAGAAAGAGCGCAGATCGGCAGAAATAACGAATCTAGGCATTCAATATCGCGGCCTTTATCGAGAGATTTGGTTTAGTGAGGGTGATCTTAGGGGCAATGAATTGGAGATTATTCCAATCGAAGAGGCCACCATCACCGATGAGTACATAGAGCAATTGGTAGAGCCGGGCGATGATGTGGCGGAAGAGATCGAGGATGATCGCTCGGATTCGCCGAAGCTGAAATGGGTTGCTCCACAGGTGGGTAAAAGCAGGCTAGAGCTTGAAAGAGACTCTAGTTATGCGCAACGTTTTATAGCAAAGCTCAATCAGAGATTGCATTGGGGCGCCAATGTGGCCTCGTGGAAAGAGATTGACCAATTTAAAAATTACTTGGATGAGCTACAGAGTGCGCTGGCAGTTAGTAAGCCCGATGCGTCAGAGCGGTCCACATGCTTAAGAGCAATTCAGGTATTGCGACTGGTGTATATCTTGGGCATCGATATAAAAACAGCATTAGCGATCCAGGTTATTTTGCGCGAGCGAGTGGGTTGGCGCAGTGGGAATACGAATTTTGATGTTGGGGATGAGTCAATCAAAAGCAATAAGTCCTCATTGGCCAATCAAACCTTGCATCTAATAAAAGCCAAGGGATTGCCAGAGGACAAGACAAGTCATATTTATTTATGGAGGCTGTCCGTTCCGAATTACGCTTGGTCTGAGCTAGTTAATGTAAAGGCAGATCAATATGCGCCACACCTCAATGCCATCGTCTTTCAGGATCAATCCGGGTTAGCCGATCAATTAATTAAGGAAAGCGCTCATATATCAGAGGCATCCTCACCCATATTTCCTCCTGGCGAGTATCTTGAAATTGAGAGGCAGTGCCAAGGCCTGCTTGCGAACTTTAATCAAAATATGGATTTATACAAAGCGAAGCGCCCCCTGACTTTTTTGAAGTTAAGGGAGTGGAGTAAGCACCAAATGGTTGGAAAAAAATACGATCCAAAGCTTCTAGATATTTTGGATCCCCATACTCCGGGGGCCTTTAGATCGGATTCTCATTACTACACCCACGATGTTTATAAAGGAACAAAACAACTAGGTTCTCTAGATAGCTATTTGGCAACGAGTGTGGATGTGGGCGATATTCAAGCGGCCTCTGCCTCTCGACAAACCAGGCCAAGCCTCGCCGACCTACTTTCAAGCAAAACAGAATTGCTTGGAAGTAAAGGTGAAGCCGCTGCATTTAAGACCATGAGGCCGAGTGTATTGGGCGCAACCGGTTTGATTGCAATAAGTCAAGAAGGGCATCCACAACTTTTGATTGAGCAGGTGCAAAAGTTAAAGCAGCACATTGACATACCGCGCTTAGCTAACGGCAGAGCTCAAGATCACGAACTATTTTGTGAAGCCTTTAATCAGCTCACCTTATATTGCGCCCTTTGGTTTGCTTGTGAAACCTCGCAGCGTCCACATCACCTGCCATATGTAGATATTGCCTCAGTCGATCCTTGTTTGGGACTCACGCGCATGGGCGATAAAACTAACCGTGCAGGGGATCGCTTGCGAGTGGTTTGGCTAAGCCCGCTATTGCAAAAGCAAATGTGGGTATATGAGCAATTGCGCCGCAAGTTGCTTAGAAAAATAGTCCCTGATGTTACTCAGCATGCTTTGTATGGAGAATTAATTTGGCTTGAAGCAGCATCACAATCCAAAAAACAAAAAGGAAGCAAAAAGAGTGTGCCCACCCCTGTGGCTTTGCCGCCAATGATTGAAAAATGGAGTCAGGACAAAATGCGGGGGCACTTTAGAAAATACATTGCGACATCGATTGTTGCGCAGCCTAACTTTCACCGTAAGCTCATTCCCGCCCTATTAAAAAATGCCGGAGTGAGTCAGACCGATATCAGTACGTGGCACGGACACTGGCAAATCGGTACAGCGCCCTTTCATCAATTTGGGTCCCATAGCTATTTGGAGTACATCGAGCGGATCGAAATACCGCTTCAAAAAGTAATCCAGGATTTGGGTTTTGAAGTTATTACGCTAGCAATGCCGGTGTGGCCAAAGGATAAGGCTTAGTGGCCGCCAAACCGAGCGCCAATACAGAGGTCGCACGTGTTATCAAGGAAGCGCAAGAGCGGTTGGTCAGTCAATTGCGCGCACAACCAACGGATCCTCGCTTACTAAAAATTATTTCGCAAATCACTCGTCCTCACCAGGATGCCAGCCAAATGCTGGACGTATCTGTAGAGCAGATTGGCGCAATGATTTGCTCCAAGATTCGCGAGTGTATTGGAAAGGAATATCTAGCCAAAGGTGAGTTGCTTGAGGTTGGCTGCGCTATCTTGGGTATTTCCAGGTTGGCCTTAAATGATTCTTTGCAGAAGGCATCACTGGACGTCTTATTGCCGGATCAACAATTGCGCGGCGTGGACACGCTGCGATTGGTCGATCCCGCCGATTACATGCAGGGTGTGCAAACACTATTTAATAACGTTTTTACTTTAGCCGATGGTTTTTTGAGTTGGAAAAAATGGCTATTTGATGTACTTGAGGCTGATCTTGCTGACTTATGTGTTGCGCAAAAACTAGAGTGGCCCGGCCTAGGAAGCATTGATATTGTTTTGCCAGAGCCCAATCCCTATCGACACTTTGACAGTAAAAAAGCGGGGGAAGGTTTGCCGGCGGGAGCCAGAAAAGAAAAACTGGAGCGAGAAGCTGGGCAGGCAATCGCCCTTCGCCTCTTAATTGCAGCTTTTACCAATCAGCGCTTTGGCAAGTTTGATTGGGAGGCATTAGATCCGAAGGCCCAGTTTGGCGGCTATATATTTAGCGCCATCGTTTTTTCTGGAGTGCAAAATTTCCAGCAACTTAAGCAAATTGTAGAGCTCAGCTTGGCTAAAGAGGTGTTAGATGCACCCTACTCCAGCCTTCTCTTGCCTCGCAATCTTCGGCTCCCAATTGATGCCGCCTATGTTGCGCTTGAAAAGGCGCGCAAGAAAAATAAGAATAAGGCGCCTAGGCATACGAAAGAGTACGGCCCCAATTTATCGCGCTGGATTGCTGATCCGCTGACGGCTGCCTTACATGCCCGTTACCGAGAAAATTGGGTCTTCACCGACCGGGGACCTCAGTTTGATAGCGAGTGTTTAATCGCATTTATGGGCGCATTGAAGGATGCGCTGCGCATTCAAAAAATATTCAATGAAATGGGGATGGATCAAGAAACCTTGTTTAAAGCAATTGATCAAATCTCTACGCGCACGGCATTGATGTATGCCACGCAATCATGGCAAGAGGATACCTTGCCCACTTTTATTGCCCGGTACTTGGCAGGAAAAATCACCACCCAGGATTTGCAAATAGAGAGCTTGCTGCAGCTAGGTATGTCAGATGCCCAGAGGCCAACGGCCACAATCGCGAAAGAAAATCTTGATGAGTCCTGGGTCGAAAGTGAAGGTGAGTCTAAAGAGCAAAGGGATCAATTTGAAAGCTGCGAACCCTCTCCAGTAGCGATGCAGTGGATTGAGCAAATCCTTGAGGCGATCTCTCATTTAAGTCACGAAGATGCGGCAAGTCAAGCGCGGTGTATGGATGTCATTGAGGAAATAGAAAAGCGGTATCAACTTTCCAAGCAAGGGCTCACTCTTAGTTTATTGAGGTGGATTCGCCATTTAATTGCGCAAGACTGGGCAGCCAAAAGTCTTTCGCAAGAAATGCTCGTGAGCCAACTCCAGTTAGTGTTGCCACTAGTCATGGCGGATTGGGATTTGGATGAGGATTTACATGCGCTGACATCCGAAGATTGGAGAGAAGCATTTGTAGAGCTTGACGCCCAGATGATGGCACCCAAAGATAAGAAGACCTTTGGGGCAGCCTGGGAAAGCTTACGTAAAAGCCAGCGGGGAGTAGAAGAAAAGGGCATTCGGTCTGAATCAGAAGTTGATGTTGGGTATGTAACCGAACTAGAGTTTCGATGGGCGCAAATTGACCTTTACACCACCGCCTGTAGGAATCAGCCGCCTGAATATAAGAACGCTTGCCTATTAATTTTCACTTTAGGTTATCGCTTGGGTATGCGTAGATCAGAGGCGCTCAAACTAGCTACCGGACATGTCCATATCAAAGCAGAATGGCCCACTGAAATCTCCTTGCAGTGGTGGAAACATCGCCGCTTAAAGTCAAACTCTTCAGTTCGTATCTTGCCAGCCCAAGCTCTGCTCGAGCCTAGAGAGCTGAACTGGTTAACCTTGTGGACTGCCGCCCGTGAGCAAGGCACCCTATGTGTTGATGAGCTAATCAAGATTGAAGCGCCCGAAGCTAAAGTAGGCCCGGTAGGCGGGAAAACCAAGTTACCTGAACCGGAGCTTTATTCGGCGGCAGAATTGGAATTCTTGTTCCCTGTGCCAATGAGCGCAAAGGCACAAGCGGAAAATCCTGTAGAAATATCTAGCAATACTGAGCGCGACAGGATCATTGACTATATTCACGAGTCGATGAGGCGGGTTACAAAAAATCCCTACATCCGCTTTCATCATTTGCGGCACTCTGCGGCAATGAATACCTTAATGCTCTTATGTGCGCCTCGATTACCCAATTCAGAGCGGTTTATTCTGGATCATCTCTATGGCAATAAAGATATTGGAGCGAGGATTGCTAAAGATCATAAGGCCTTAGGGATGCCTGATGCCAGCAATCCCATACAGCAGATTGGTAACTTAAAGCGCCGCATGGGACGTACCCGTTATTTTTTACTCAATGATTCAAGGGCAAGCCCTTCAGAGTTGTATGCTGTATCTACATTGCTCGGGCACTCATCTCCCGCAACCACGCTTTATAGCTACATCCATGTAATTGATATCTTGACTGGCGCTTTTTTGCATGAGCGTTTGTTGCGCTTTAATTCGGGGTTATTAAATGCGCTCTATCCTGGCTCCAGACGTAATTTAAATATCAGGCGCAATCGGTGCAAAACGCCGTTTAATGATCCCAAAGCTGGGCCAGATAAAGTGCCGGTATTGCTTAATGAGGTGATAAGTCCAGGGCCAAGGGTTCAGAAGCAGGCTTCGAAGGGTTTAAGCCTTGTGCAGATGTTGAATCCTGAAGCTGGGCGAGGTATTGAGTGGGCTTGTGATAGTTTCGAGAGGCTTCTTGGCGCAGAAGAAAAGCAGTTTTCTAAAACAGCTGCGTTACTTGATATTCCGGAGGAGCTCGCTCACCAGTGGATTGGCAATGCCACCGCGTTTACAAATCAAGCTGATCTATATGCACTAGACAGAAAGTATCTTTACGAAAATTTACCTATCCCACTACCCAAGGCTTTTATTGTGAAAAAGCCGCGTATGCTAGGCGCGCTCAAGAAGGCTGATCAATGGCTTACAAAGGCAATCACCCATTTTGAAAGTCATCCTGACGATATTTTCCTATTGTTTGATTATGCCAAGGAGCGGATTCGAGCCAGACCAGATGCGATTAAATTTACTCAGAAGGAGTTAGGTGCTGGCCAACACAAAAGAAAGAGTGCAGTTATTTCAAATCCAATCAATAAAATCTATATGAGATTTCTAGGCGCATTGGAAATAGACTATGCGCCGGCTGGAAAAAATAGCTTGGAATTGAAGTGTAGGGGTAAAGCGGCAGATGATTTACCGTTTGCTTTTAGGCAGATGATAATTTTGTTGGGGATATTTTTCGGCTTACCTACAACTATCCATGAATTAGATTGAGATCATCTGCTAATTCTTTAGATATCCATATTTCAATGGATATTTACTTCATCATTCATTACCCCTATCTTCTTCGAAAGCGCTTCATTTCTAACGCTAAGTTGGAAATCAAAAAATAGACACTTCCTTCAGCGATGCTTTCTCAGCAACCTTAATCTACTAATTGAGACGGTTTTATATTTTATAAAAAATGTGAATTTTTAGTTTCCCCTTACCCCTTAAAAGAGGGGTGAGCACCCATATCCATTTCCATTATTTTATGAAGATTAGATATATTTGTATGGAAAGGTTATTTTTGCCTCAAATCATAGGGACATCATTCAAGGGGGCAAGGGAGGGGCTTGGACTTTCAATTGAGGATCTGGCTAAAAAAGCAACTTTTTCTAAGGTGCAAATACGGCAGATAGAAGATGGTGGGTATGGTGCTTTTTATACTCTGGCCATCAAATTTCAAAGCGCTAAAAAGGTAGCTAGGATTTTGGGCTTAAGCTATGAAGAGGCTTTTGAAATGCCTAGGGCGGATTTTGAGCCTGAGAATCTATCCCTATTAAATGTTTCGGCACAAAAGGCGGTAATGCAGGGTCTGCCGATAGATCAGAAGCTATCTACTCTCGATTCAAAGAAAGCATATAGCTCAAGTGCATTGGGTCTTGGGATATTTTTGGCCATATCGTTACTTATCTTAGGCTGGATTTTATTTGCCCAGTCACTTGAGGAGGGCCCGATGGACTTCGTAGCCCAAGAAGCTAGACAACTAGGTGCGGAAATTGAAGGGCTGCAGAATACAGAGCCAACGGCCGCATTCATACTTCAACAGCAAAGCTACGCCCAAATAGAGGCCCCGATAAAAAAATTCACTTCCTCATGCGGCATGGCCACATCATCGACAATACCCGTCTTGGAATATACCCCTCCAAAATCGAGCAAAATCGGTAATCAGGTTTATGTTTTTAATAAAGGGGAAGATGAAATTATTTGTTTTGAGGATGCTAGCGTGAATCAGCATCAGATTTCAGTATCCCACGGCGAGGGTTTTAACTTCATTGGCCAACCGCCGTTTAAGATTGTTTCCACACGTCTAAATCAATTTGATATGTATTATCAGGGATATAAAGTCAAATTAGGTTTAGATGGCCAGGCAATTATTTTGCAAGAGGCGAAAATTCAGTAACTGTGGCCCCGTCAGAGGAAGATGCGATCTTTGGCTGTAAGTAAGCATCTGCAACATATCCTCGGCCTTATTGCCTCGGGAAATAAAAATTAAGCTACCAATGGTCGGTCTGCTCAGAATATCTTACAGAAAAAGTTCGGCGGGTAGCAGCCCGCTATATTTTTGTAAGTAGTAGCATTTCTTGCTAACGTTCTTTTAGCTGGGCATGACGCCTAAAAAACCTTTAGGCTGACTTGGCCCATTGGTAATCTCAATATCAAAGTAAAACTATTTCTGCCCTGTTTGCTCAGTAGCTTGTCACCCGCCATTCAGTAATGAGGATCGAGATACTCAATTCCGATGGCGGAGCCTATTTTTTCTGGTCCAGAATGCGATAGGCAACATGGAGCCACCACTTCTTAGCTTACCCCCAATAAGAGTAACGCGACGGCTTTCCAAAATAAGAGATGATCTTCGGTGAAGGGCGGATGATCACATCAATAGCCCAATACAAAATAGAGGTGTCACACCCCCCAATACATCGCGTATTTATTTTCTCATGATGCTTGTATATATAGGGTGTATCAAGTGGGTTTTTTTAAAGCGGGGGCAGACACTTGTTCCGACTAGATCTAAGAGGTATTTTCATTACATTACTTATTAACATAACTGCTACAGCCATTTTGGGCGTGGCGATAGAGGGCTGCGCCTCTGGCGATGTCAATAATGTGGCAAGAAAAAATTCATCAATACAGCGCTGTTATGGAGAGATCGAATCTAATAAGATTGAAATTATCCAAGGGGTGCCAGTACTTGTTTATGACACGAAACAGGCAAGCACTAATGGGTGCTGAGAGCCGTTAAGTTCGGATGCCCGAACTAATGTGGGGGTGATGACAAGTGCTGTCTGGAGAAGGGCCAACACTGTTACGGAAATATTGGTTTTAGGTGATAGCTAAGGCTACAGGCATCGCACTGCTGAAGTGACTAGCCCGTTGAGGATTGCTTTAGCGCAATTGATACTCGATCCCCATATTTGTAATCTCGCTGCATGGAAACATCTAGCTATCCTGATATTTTTTAGCAATTTCTCGAAAGATATCTTGCTTGATGTTAAAGACATCAGCCATTACTGGATCAAACCGAGTTCCTCTACTGGACATAATTTCGTCAACGGCCCGCTCGTGAGGCCATGCTTCTTTATAAACCCGAGCAGTAACCAAGGCGTCGTACATATCGGCTATAGACATAATCCTAGCCTCAAGAGGAATGTTTTCACCGGCTAACCCACGAGGATAGCCAGAACCATCCCATTTTTCATGATGCCCGCCTGCAATTTTGATAGCCTTTGTAATCACATCGGACTCAGCATCATGCCCAACATCTACAGCATCTAATACTGATTCTCCAATCAGTGTATGGGTTTTCATAATCGCCCACTCTTTATCGGTAAGGGGGCCATTTTTTAACAAGATGGAATCGGGGATGCCAACTTTTCCAATGTCATGAAGCGGTGCCGCCTTAAACAACAAACAAATCGAAGCGTCGGAGAGGCAATCAACGTAGTAACCTTCCGATCTAAGTCCCAAAGCAAGCACCTTCACATAGTGTTGTGTGCGAATAATATGGTTGCCAGTTTCATTGTCTCTAGCTTTAGCAAGAGCATTAAGCGATGAGAGTAGCTGAATTTCAGATTGCTCAATCTTGATATTAGCAATCACCAACTCCGCAGCAA
>NZ_JACVPS010000017.1 GCF_018881755.1 Polynucleobacter finlandensis
AGTGAAGAAGAGTTGTTCGCGCATTTCAGCGCAATCAATATGGGTGGTTTCAAAACCCTCCAAGAGAACCAAAAGGTAACGTTTGATATTACCCAAGGTCCTAAAGGCAAACAGGCTACCAACATTCAAGCTGGTTAATTGTCCTTAGATCATTATCAAAAACCCAGGACTTGTTCCTGGGTTTTTTTATGGGTCTTAAGCTATCGACTACACCTTCCGGCGCAAAGATTTTTTTTAGATCTTGCCCAATGCCCGCAGAATCTTTTCACCAGTAATGGGTTGATCAAAGACGCTTGCCGCAAATGGGGCTAAGGCATCATTAATCGCATTCATGACTGCGCCTGGGGCTCCAGCAGTACCAGCCTCACCTGCACCCTTTGCACCTAGCTTGGAAGATTGAGTTGGTGTCTCGACGTGCGCAACCTCAATATCCGGCATTTCATTAGCCATCGGCACTAGGTAATCGGCCATGCTCCCGTTTCGAAGTAAGCCACTCTCATCGTAGAGGCACTCTTCAAATAGCACCCCACCAATACCTTGAACAATTGCACCGCGCACTTGTTCATCCACCAACATTGGATTTAATACACGGCCGCAATCCTCCACCGCCCAATGCTTTAAGAGTTTTACAAAGCCAGTATCCGGATCCACTTCAACATAGGAGGCCTGGACCCCGTTCGTAAAGATAAATGGGTAATCTTTTTGGGTGTAATGACGAGTCACCATTAAGTCTGCCGAGAATCCAGCTGGCAAAGTGTCAGTCCTAAAATACCCGATGCGACCAATCTCGCTAAAAGGCAATAACTGTTCGCCTGTCGCCTTATCCAAGACATGACTGCGGCGCACCACTAATTCTTCTGGGGCTCGTTGCAAGATCGCTCCAGCCAATTTCAAAATATTCTCTTGTAAAGCTTGGCAAGCAAGCAAGACTGCTTCACCACCAACACCTGCGCCGCGCGACGCCCAGGTTCCACCACCATAAGGTGTGACATCTGTATCGCCAGTAACAATTCGAACATCTTTAATAGAAATGCCGACGGCATCAGCAGCAATCTGAGCATAGATACCTTCAGTTCCCTGCCCTTGCTCACCAACACCAATCAGAATAGACACGACTCCACTTGGATCTAGTCGTGCAGAAGCACCATCTTGCGAGGCAATGCGAGCACCTCCCACACCATAAAAGGCGGGGCTAGGATTGGTCAACTCAATCAGAGTAGCAAAACCAATGCCCCGATAAATTCCTTTTTTGCGTAATTCAGCCTGCTCTTTACGCAAGGCTGGGTAGTCCATCATCTTCTCAATCGTGCGTAGGCATTGCTCGTGAGACAGCACTTCTAATTTAATTCCCGAAGCGCCAGAGCATGGATAAGCATCGTCCGGAATCACATTGCGCTTACGAAACTCCAATGGATCCATCTTCAGTTTTTGAGCGGCTAGATCAACCAAGCCTTCAGTGACAGCGCAAGCGATGGGATGACCCACACCGCGATACTGACAAGTAGGCGTCTTATTCTGAAAGACCACATTTAAATTGGCGCGGTAATGCTGATGCTTATAGGGTCCACCAACTAAATTTACGACTTGATTACCTTCAATGGCGCTGGTTCTTGGAAACATAGAATACGGGCCAATCGCGGTGAGATCATCGATCTCAAAGGCCAAAATATCTCCCGCATTGTTTGCAGCAATACGGCCTTTAATACGATGCTCACGTGCATGAATATCACTGGTAAACGACTCTAAGCGATCTGCCACAAACTTCACTGGACGTTCCAGCATGATTGCCAGACCAACAGTAGCAAAGTCATCGGGATATGCGTGAACCTTGATACCAAAAGAACCACCAACATCCTTACACAACACATGCACATCCGACTCAGACAAGCCAAACTGACGGCAATATAAATCTTGCATCATGTGGGGCGCTTGTTGTGAGTGATATACCGTTAAGCGCTTGTCTCCAGGGTTGTAATCTGCAATTTGGCAACGAGGCTCAAGTGTGACCCCGGTATGACGTCCAAAACCAAATGTGGCTTCTGCGACCACATCGGCACTAGCAAACACCTCATCTACTTGCCCCACATCTAAAGTGCGACTAAAACAAAGGTTATCGCCTAGCTCAGGATGTATTAACGGTGTCGCAGGATCTAACGCAGTCTCCATGCTCACCACCGCCGGCAACTCCTCCCACTCCACCTCGATATGTTGCAAGGCATCTTCAGCTTGGGCACGAGTTTCTGCGACGACTGCTACGACTGGCTCACCTTGCCAACAGGCACGATCTATTGCTAAAGCGTATTGAGGGGCTGATTTCATACCCACTAAGTGACCAAGGGTAGCAACCCATGGTTTGCAAATTTCTGCCATCTGCACGCCATCAACCACGGCTAGTACGCCAGGCATCTTGCGGGCGTGCTCACTATGAATCTTGCCGATCTTCATGTGGGCGACTGGTGATCGCCAGTACACCACATGTGCCATGCGAGGCAATTTGATATCGTCAATATAAGTACCCTGACCTTCGAGCAATCGACGCGCGCCATGTCTAGGCTCGCTAACACCGATATAACGCTGATCATTAGTCACAGGATCGAGAACTAATCCCTTTAAATCACTTGGCTTATTCATATTGCGTATCCAAATCCGTTAAGCGTTAGCAACAACAGGTTTAATTTTTTGACCTTTTGAGCGAGCATCAAGCACGGCAACAATCGCATCAACAATGGAGTGGTAGCCAGTGCAGCGGCAATAGTTCCCAGAGATCCACTCGCGCACCTGCTCCCGACTTGCTTTAGGCTGCTTCTCAACCAATTCAGCAGCGGCCAATAACATCCCTGAAGAACAAAAGCCGCACTGCATCGCGTTATGACGCATGAATGATTCTTGCAGATCTGCCAAGGCACCGCTTTTGGTTAACCCCTCAATGGTTTCAACAACTGAGCCATTAGCCTGTACTGCCAAGTACAAGCATCCGCGAATAATTTGCCCGTCTACTTTCACGGTACAAGCCCCACAGGCACCCTGCTCGCAACCAAGATGTGGGCCCTTCAGATGCAAATCTTCCCGCAGAAAATCAACTAGATGCATGCGCGGCTCAACTTCTGCCGTCACTTGAACACCATTTACAGTTAAGGTAATTTTTTTCTTCAAACTCATCGCAGTCTCCGAGTACTTTTTATTCTGTCTTTAAGCCATCATTTGCTTGAGGGCGCGCTCCAGCAAAACACCCACTAAATGTTGTTTTGCTTCGGCACTATTGGTTAAATCGGCAATGACTTCAATCTCTTCTCTTGCGGTTTTGACAGCGTCGACGATCAATTGCTCGTTGAGATTTTTGCCATCAATCCATGATTGAGTCTTGCCAGCCATAAGCGGAGTAGCGCCAACGGAGAAGAATATGAATTTGCATTGGGTCAACATATCGCCTTGCTTTTGCGCTACTGCTGCTAAGCCAGCAACGGCATAGTCTCCATGCCTACGAGCCAGTTCCTGGAAGCAAAATACTTGTGCGCTATCAGCGATTGGAATCTCAGTAGCCACCAAAATGTCATCCGGCTCTAATGATGTGGTGTACAGGTCGATGAAAAAATCGCTGGCGGCAACTCTTCTCTCGCCTGATGGACTATGAATAATCATCGTAGCGTTCAGTGCCAAACTACAGGCTGGCCATTCTGCAGCAGGATCTCCATATGCCAGCGACCCACCCCAAGTACCTAGGTTCCGAATAGCACGGTGTGCAATATGTGGTGCTGCAGCCTTGAGTAAAGGCGCATGCTTGGCAATTAAGTCAGATTCTTCAATTTCAGTATGGGTCACTAAAGCACCGATGCGTAAATGCTTGCCATCGAGTGTGATGCCCTTAAGTTCCTCTACATTAGTAATGTCGATCAACACACTTGGTTCTGATAGGCGCATATTTAAAGTAGCCAATAAGGTCTGGCCCCCAGCAATCAAGCGTGCATCCTCGCCCGCCTCGGCCAGCACCCCTAGCGCCTCTGTTAAGGATCCTGGCTTTACATAATCGAATGCTGCTGATTTCATATTGTCTCCTCCACCACTTCTATCTCAGTAATGCCTTTTGGTCTTATTGCCATTTAGCTTTTTACTATGTGTATTTTTTAATGACTTATTCTTCAGTTGGCACATCTTCTAAGGGGATGATTTCGCCACCCAGCTCTGCTGCAAACCTCTGAAAAAAATCATCTGCGATTTTTTTTGCAGAAGCACTAATTAAGCGTCCACCAATTTGACCTAACTTTCCACCAATGGAAGCTTCGGTGGTGTAGCAAACTAAAGTACCCCCATCAGCAGGCTTGAGCTCAACACGCGATTTACCTTTAGCAAACCCTGCTGCGCCGCCAGATCCTTCGAATGCCATAGAGCAGGATTGATCCTCAACGATATCGCTGAGCAATAACTTTCCAGCGAAGCGGGCTCTGACTGGGCCAATCTTAAACATCACCTTAGCGTGAATCTCTTCTGGAGCAATACGATTAATCTCTTCGCAGCCTGGTATGGACTTAGCGAGAACATCAATATCGTTCAATCCCTTCCATACTTCTGGGATTGGAGCGGCTATGAGTTGCTCGCCATTGAGTTCCATTACTTCTCCTTGGGGTTTGTACGAATAGAGTCTTATTGACCAACTGCTCAACAATGTACCATTATTTAACTTTTGGTCAATAAGCCCAACTTCGGATAAACCCTGATCTTCATGCGCCTCACTCAAGACAGCATTCCAAGCCTGCGTAAAGCAAATAAAGTTGCTAGCCCAGCTATGCCTGTTCGTCGCCGAATGAATACTACTGACCGTAGGCGCCAGATCGTTGATGGTGCTATTCAATTTTTTGCCACCCATGGTTTAGATGGTCAATTGCGCAATCTCACAAAAGAGCTGGGAATTACGCATACCCTGCTCTACCACTACTTTCCAACAAAAGACGCGCTGATTAAGCAAGTTTATGAAGACGTTTTTGAGTCTCGTTGGAAGCCAGAATGGGAAGCCTTGCTTGATGACAATAAGCTCTCTCCAGAAGAAAAGCTCAATGCGTTTTATCTAGACTACTCTGCTACCGTCCTCACCTATGACCTCGTTCGCATTCTGATTTTTTCGGGCTTGAGCGATCATTCGATTAGCGATCGCTTCTTTGAAATGCTGCGGTCACGCTTGCTACCAAGATTGATCCGAGAAACTCGTAAATATTGCCAACGCAATACGCGTGCAAAGCCCAGCCACAGAGAGTTAGAGCACTTAATGGGATTGCATGGTGGGGTCTTTTATATTGGTATCCGTCGCTGGATTTATGGCCAAGCTATATATGACGCCAGCAGCCCCCATGCTGAACAAGAAATTATTCGAGATCGAATCAGCTCCTATCTACATTCTGCAAAAACCTTATTTAATAAGTAGAAAGCCATCATGTCTAACTTAAGCCTGAATCACTTTTCTATTCGGAGTTTGGAAATCGAGAAGACCTCCGCCTTTTTTAATCAGGTGCTTGGCCTAACCATTGGCCCACGCCCAGAGTTCCCATTTCCGGGTGTGTGGCTCTATAACGGCGATGAGAGTAGTTGGGCTAATGCGGTATTACATTTGATCGCTATCGATAAAAATGATCCTGAAGGTCTGAAGAAATACTTAGGAGACCGGGATACCAGCTCGCTCCATGGCTCTGGGGCTGTTGACCATATTGCCTTCTTTGCAAATGGCCTGGAAGAAAAGATTCAATTACTGAAAACGTTAAAGGTGCCTTACCGTGAGCGCACGGTACCCGTTCTAAAGCTACATCAAATCTTTCTAGATGATCCAAATGGCGTAGTGATTGAACTGAACTACCCCGCTGCTGAAAAAGCAGCGCTTGATGCCAAGAGTGCATAAAAGAGATATGGCAAAAATTCTGGTCATTGGTGGATCGCTTGGTGGCCTGTTCGCGGCAAATATATTGCTCCGCCAGGGGCATGAGGTCACCCTACTAGAAAAAGCAATGGGCTCAATGGATGGTCGCGGCGCAGGGATTGTGACGCATGACGCATTGGCAGATGCCTTGCGAGCAGCAGGCGTTACGGTTGACGAAAGCCTTGGCGTTCCTGTAACCGGTCGCGTCACCCTGGGAGCTGATGGAGAACGACTTGGCGAGATGGTCTTGCCACAAGTACTAACGTCCTGGAGCCGCCTGTATCACATGCTCAAGGAAAGTTTTCCAAATGAACGCTACCTACAAGGCAAGACTGTAAAAACCGTTACTCAAGATGACAATGGGGTCCAAGTCAGTTGTGAAGATGGTAGCAAGCATGAAGCGGAGTTACTCATTGCCTCTGATGGCATTCGCTCAGTAGTACGCGCGCAAGTCGCTCCGAATATTCAGCCTGAATACGCTGGGTATATCGCTTGGCGTGGCGTCTGTGATGAAAGCCATTTATCCAAGCACACCTTAGATACGCTTTTTAATTACTTTGGCTTCTGCCTACCTAATGGCGAGCAAATGCTTGGCTACCCAGTTGCTGGGCCTGGTAATAACACGCAAGTGGGCCAGCGTCGCTATAACTTTGTTTGGTACCGGCCTGCTTCTGAAGATCAGGAACTGATTGATTTGCTCACGGATGCCGATGGCAACTATTTCCCTTTTGGAATTCCCCCATTAAAAGTTTCTTGGAAACATATAGCGAAAATGCGTGAGGCTGCAAGAGCGATTCTCGCTCCGCAATATGCCGAGATACTTGAAAAAACTGCCACCCCATTCTTACAACCCATCTATGACGTGAGATCAGAGCAAATTGTTTTTGGAAGAATTGCTCTAATGGGTGATGCTGCTTTTGTTGGCCGTCCGCATGTGGGCATGGGTGTCACCAAAGCAGGTGATGAGGCCTTGGTGATCGCCAGACATATTTCTGCGTTGGGGGCTACGCCTGAGGCCTTGGCAGCCTACGGTAGAGAACGTTTAGCCTTAGGGCAACAAGTCGTAGCCAGGGCGCAGTATTTGGGTCGTTATATGCAGGCTCAGGGATTAAAGGGGAATGGCGATAGCAGCAACCTGAAAAGGAATGCCACCACTGTGATGTCCGAAACGGCGATTGATATCAGCACCCTTTTAGCTCAAGGAAAGGCAGTACCTGAAGCCACACATTAATTTGGGCATTCAGTTAAGATTTACAAAACTACAAAAAAGTATCAGATTTATTAACTGTTTTATATGGAGGAGACACCATGAAACAAAAAGTAACGAATCAGACAAGAAGAAAGATCCTCATCGGTGGAGCGGCGGCTGCAAGTACGCCAATTTGGATGAGCGGAGCAAGCGCACAAGCCGATACCATCAAGATTGGTTTTCCAACCCCGCTGACAGGCGCCTTCTCTGCAGAAGCCCAAGATCAAGTGAAAGCTGCAGAACTCGCGATTAAAGAATTTAATGATGCCGGTGGTTTTAATGGTCGCAAAGCAGAGTTATTAGTGCGCGATGACAAACTCAATCCTGGTGAGGCTGCAACCCGCACACTGGAGTTGATTGAAAAAGATAAGGTGAATTATGTTGTTGGCTCACTCTCAGCAGCAACCCAACTCTCGATCAATGCAGTTTGTAAAGAACGTAAAGTGTTATTCAACTCCATCAGCCAATCCGATGCGATCAATGAAGTGAAAGACTGGAGCGTCTATACCTTCCACGAGGCTCTCAATCCAACCATGACTGCTGGTGCTGTTGCGCGCTATAGTATTCCGCGCTTCGGTAAAAAGATTGTCTTCTTAACGGCTGACTATGCTTATGGTCATGAGATGGTGCGTGCGTTTGAGCGCGCAGGCAAAGAAATGGGCGCCACTACCCTTGCGGATATTCGTCATCCATTGGGTGCTTCTGACTATTCAGCTTTCTTGCCACGTATTAAGGCCTTGAACCCTGACATCTTGGTGCTCTGTAATTTTGGTCGTGATCTTGTTAATGCTGCCAAGCAATGTACTGACTTCGGCCTAAAAGCAAATATGAAGATCGTTGCCCCTGTACTGCTCTACACCTCGCGTCTTGCTGGTGGCCCAGAAGCCTTTGAAGGCATTCTTGGTGGCACCTCTTACTACTGGGGTCTGGAAGACCGCATCCCTAGCGCCAAAGTATTTAATGATGCCTTCCGTAAAATGTATAACGGTTCAGTACCATCAGACTACGGCGCACTAGGCTACGCTGGCATCAAGAGCGTCCTAGCCTCTATTAAGATTGCCAAATCTACTGACACGATGAAAGTGGTGTCTGCGATGGAGAGCCTCAAGTACGACTGGTACAAAGGTCCAGAATACTATCGCAAGTGCGACCACCAAGCCGTGCAGTCCGTCATCATCGTAGAGTCCAAATCCAAAGATATGAAAGATAAGTACGATGTCTTTAAGATTTTGACGATTGAACCTACTACTGAGAAAAACATGCGCAGTTGCGCAGAGTTGGGCCATAAAGCCTGATCCTGAAATTTCAGGGTTGATCGTTGATTAACCCTGATTCACTCCCCTGAAGACCTTGGTCTAAGGGGAGTTTTTCTGAGTACATCT
This sequence comes from Polynucleobacter finlandensis, assembly GCF_018881755.1. Taxonomy (GTDB): domain Bacteria; phylum Pseudomonadota; class Gammaproteobacteria; order Burkholderiales; family Burkholderiaceae; genus Polynucleobacter; species Polynucleobacter finlandensis. Next base: position 8,531 of record NZ_JACVPS010000017.1, read on the forward strand.
ATGACCGGACTTTCATTCGAACTTTTATGCATGCAGTTGCTCACAGGCATTGCCTTGGGTAGCATCTATGCACTGCTTGCGCTTGGCTTATGTCTGATTTTTGGCATGCTCAACGTGGTGAATTTTGCGCATGGCGCATTCTTTATGGTCGGCGCATTCTTGGGCGTCTATTTCCTGGGTATTACCGGCAATTTCTGGTTTAGCCTCATCCTGACCCCACTCGTTACTGGTGGCCTGGGCTTAATCACGGAGCGCTTCTTAGTGCGCCCACTCTATGGTCGCGGACTTGACTACCCGCTACTCCTCACTTTTGGCCTCTCCTACGTTCTCATTGAAGCGATGCGAGTTACTTTTGGTATTGAAGGTCTCCCCTCCATTACGCCAGAGGGTTTAGGTGGGACCGTGGATGTTGGTATCGGCACCTTCCCTAAATATCGCTTATTCCTGATTGCGGCCACTGCATTCATTATTTTTGCCGTCTGGTTGTTTATTCAAAAAACACGCTATGGACTCATTATCAAAGCGGGTGCTGCTGATCAAGAGATCGTCAAAGTCCTAGGTGTTGATATCGCCAAAGTATGGCTTTTGGTGTTTGGTATGGGGTGTGCCATTGCCGGCCTCTCCGGTATCTTGGCCTCACCAACCCGCTCAGTCAATCCAGAGATGGGCATTCCGATTCTGGCGGAGTCTTTTGTTGTCACCGTAGTTGGTGGCATGGGTTCACCAGCTGGCGCAGTGGTTGCAGGCCTACTAGTTGGCATTGTCTACAGCATGACTTCACTCTTCTTCCCAGATCTTGCAGAGCTCTCTATCTTTGTTCTCATGGCTGTCGTCCTACTGATTCGTCCGCAGGGTTTATTCGGTAAAGCAGGAGCAATGGGCTAAGGCTCGTGAAAATTATGAACGCATTTTTTCAATTCATTGCTCGTCATCGACTGTTTGCCAGCATTCTGTTTTTGATGGTCTTCCCCTTCTTTATGCCGTATGAAGCCTTAGCTATCAATATCTTGATCTTTGGCTTGTTTGCCATGGGCTTTAACTTGCTGTTTGGTTATATGGGGTTGCTCTCCTTTGGGCACGCTGCATTTTTAGGAATTGGTAGCTACCTCACCGGCATCAGCATTGTTCATTACTCCCTCCCCTGGGGTACTGCAATCCTGATTGGCGTCATTGGGGCGGCCATTGGTGGACTCATCATGGGCTTCTTAGCGATCCGCACACGGGGCATCTACTTCTCCATGGTGACGCTGGCGCTTGGCCAAATCGTTTACTACATTTTTTATAAGGCAGAGAGTTTTACTGGTGGTGAGAACGGTTTACGGGGTGTAAAAGTGGAGACCTTCAACATCCTTGGCATACCAGTTGATTTTCTCAACCCCCTCACTAAGTACTACATCATTCTATTTTTTGTATCTATTGCCCTATGGCTAATCTCTCGCATCCTCAACTCTCCACTCGGCGCCGTCATGGAAGCCATTCGTGAAAATGAGAAGCGTGCAGCAGCCTGTGGATTTGATGTAACCAAAACTAAATTGCTGGTGTTTGTTTTATCCGCAGCCATCTGTGGATTGGCTGGATCGTTACGCGCATTACATTTATCGATTGTTCCTATTGATTCACTTCACTACCTGCAATCAGGCCAAGCTGTCATGATGAGCATCTTGGGTGGTATGGGCACTTTCTTTGGACCGTTTGTAGGCGCTGCGGTCATGCTTTATTTAGAGGATGTTGTCACTACCTTCACAAAGCATTGGATGGCGGTCATTGGCCTAGTCTTTATGTTCTTTGTGCTGTTCTTCCCCAAAGGCATCTGGGGAACCATTCTGAGCAAGTTACGCATCAATCAGGATGTCCAATAATATGAGCAACATGGATCAAACCCCTATTCTTGAAGCACGTAATGTCAGTAAGAGCTTTGGCAAGTTCAAAGCATTGAATGATGTTTCAACCCGCTTCATGCCTGGCACTATTACAGCCATCATCGGCCCTAATGGCGCAGGAAAAAGCACCTTCTTTAATGTCCTCAGCGGGGCATTCCCGCCCTCTAGCGGACAAATTCTATTTAATGGAAAAGATATCACCGGTATTCCACAGCATGAATTTGCGCGCATTGGTATTTCTAAAAGCTTTCAGATCACCAATGTTTTCAAACAACTGTCAGTTCATGAAAACGTTCGCGTCGCTGCGCAAATGGAAACTTCGCGCTATAACTTTTTGAGTAATGCGAAAAACTATCGAAAGCCGATTGAGCTTGCCGATGAACTCTTACGTAGAGTGAACTTAGAACACTTACGCAATAAAACAACAGGTGATTTGGCTCATGGTCAGCAACGTGCACTAGAAATCGCTATGGCCTTAGCCTGCAACCCTAGCTTGCTATTGCTAGATGAACCCACCGCAGGAATGTCACCTGAAGAGACGATGGTCATGATGGATTTAATTCGCACTCTAGCCAGTGAAAGAACGGTCATCCTAGTTGAGCACAAGATGAAACTGATCATGGGACTTTGCAAGCGAATTATCGTGCTTCATCATGGCGAATTTCTGGCAGAGGGAACTCCAGAAGAAATTCAAAATAATGCAGAAGTGCGCCGCGTCTACCTAGGCCAAGGCTAAAGGAATTAAGGTTAAATATGTTGCGAGTAGAAAACTTAAATGCCTGGTACGACAGAAGCCATGTCTTACAAGGCGTATCCCTTGAAGTGAATAAGGGTGAAATTGTGACGCTCATGGGCCGTAACGGTGCCGGTAAAACCACTACCCTGCGCTCACTCATGGGGCTTTTATCTAAGCGTCAAGGTAGCGCCTTTATCGATGGCACATCATTCTTGGATTTGGCCGCTCACGAACGCTATCACCTAGGCCTAGCTTATGTTCCGGAAGATCGCCGCATTGTTCCAGGGCTCACCGTTAAAGAAAATCTAGAATTAGGTGTGATCGCCAAAAAGAATCATGGCGATATCAGCGCCATGGTCGACGAGATTGCCGAGATCTTCCCTCGCCTCAAAGAGCGCCTTCATCAAGACGGCACATCCATGTCTGGTGGTGAACAACAGATGCTAGCCATTGCCAGGGCAATGATCGGCAAGCCAAAGGTCATCCTCTTAGATGAGCCATCGGAAGGCATCATGCCGGTCCTCGTAGATGAAATGTTCGAACTCTTTTTAAAGCTGAAGCAGCAAGGTCTGACCATTTTGCTTGTCGAACAAAATGTCCAGCAGGCGCTGAGGATTTCCGATAGGGCTTATATTCTGGATCAGGGTGAAATTGTGTTTCATGACACCGCTCAGAATCTTTTAGAAAACGATGAGATTCAGCAGAAATATTGCGCTGTTTAAATTAAATGAAGCCAGTGGCCTAACTGGTGCCAAACACTATCTGGCACTAGAGTGAGCAACCATGTCATGGTGAGGTAGCGAAGAAGCTTCCCAAAAAACATATAGATCAAACATGGTGCCCATGCAAGGCGCAACCATCCAGCTGCTAAGCACAAAGGATCCCCCAAACCGGGTAGCCAAGATAAGAGCAGCACCTTTGGTCCATGCTGTTCTAGCCACGCTTTCACCCGACCATTTTGCGGGCCCTTAAGTGACTTCAGTTTGCTATGGGCAAGTAAGCCTAGCCACCAATCAAACATGCCGCCGCAGGTATTGCCTATCGTGGCAATCAATATCGCAATCCAATAGAGGTGTGGATTAACTGTGATGTAGCCAAATAAGATGGGTTCTGATCCAACCGGTACAAGAGTTGCAGAAATGAAGGCACTGAGAAAAACTGCTGGCAATCCAATTGATGGCATTCCAAACCATCCAAAGAAATGCTCAAACATTTGCTCCATTAAGCGAGTACCCCGGATTTTTTGAGGATAGCGATTTGTTCTTCAGTCAAACCGGCTGATTTCATAATCTGATCAGTATGCTCCCCCAGAGTTGGCGCCCGATGACGAATAGCGCCAGGATTCTGTGAGAGTTTTGGAATGATTCCAGGCACTTGTACCTTGAGGCCATCAGCACTCTCTACGGTTTCGATCACACCACGCGCCTGATAATGCGGATCTTCGGCAATATCCTTGGCTGTGTATATTTTTCCAGATGGCACTTGTGCCTGAATCAAACCCTTTAGTACCTCATCTAAGCCAAGGGTAGCAGTCCAAGTATTAATAGCTGCGTCAATCTCTACAACTCGCTTAGCCCTACCATCGTTCTGGGCCAGACTTGGGTCATCGCCCAAATCAGATCTACCAATGAGCGTCATTAAACGCTTAAAGATAGAGTCACCATTGCCAGCAATCAGGACGTACTGACCATCACCACAGCGGTAAGCATTGGAAGGAGCAATGCCAGGCAAAGCGCCTCCAGCAGGCTGACGAATAGCGCCGAAGACTGAATACTCTGGCAGCAGACTCTCCGTTAAATTAAAGATAGATTCATAAAGGGCCACATCAATCATCTGCCCTTCACCACCACGCGCATCACGCTCATACAAAGCAAGCAAAACACCTAGGGCGCCATGCAAGCCAGCAATAGTGTCGCCCAGTGATACTCCTGCACGCACAGGAATTTCATTAGGGTGCCCAGTGATGTAGCGCAGACCAGCCATGGCCTCGCCAATCGCTGCAAAACCCGGTTCATCTCGTTTTGGTCCATCTTGCCCATATCCAGAAATGCGCAGCATGATGAGTTTAGGATTAGCTTGGTGTAATGCCTCCCAGCCCAATCCCCACTTTTCTAAAGTACCAGGACGAAAATTCTCGATCACAACATCTGCTTCTAGCGCCAAACGACGTGCTATCTCTTGACCTTCTTTGACGCGTAAGTCCAAGCAGATGGATTGCTTGTTACGCGAGTGTGCTTGCCACCATACAGAGGTGCCTTGATGAAGCATGCGCCACTTACGTAAGGGGTCGCCTTCACCTGGAGATTCAACCTTAACAATTTCAGCGCCAAAATCAGCTAACGTTTTAGATGCAAAGGGGCCGGCAATCAATTGCCCCAGTTCTAAAACTTTAATTCCTAAAAGTATCTGTTTGGGCTTTAAATTCATATTCTTTTCAAAGTCTTATGGACGATTGTTTATCTTAATACGCTATTTTCACGGATTTTCAAAACTTGCTTAAACTATCAGTAATAGCCCTTAATGTGCTGTAAATCATAACAATAGAGACTTCAATGAACCACCCTATTCCCAAGCCAGATCAATATCAAGATATGCGGGAGGCATTACGCGACCTGTGCGGCAGTTTTGACTCCGCTTATTGGCAAAAAGTAGATCATGAGCGCGCCTATCCTGAAGCATTTGTAGATGCTATGGCACAAGCAGGATGGTTGGCTGCCCTGATTCCTGAAGAATACGGCGGGTCTGGGCTCGGGCTGGCTGAAGCCTCAGTGATCATGGAAGAGATTAATTTCTCTGGCGGCAATGCAGGCTCTTGCCATGGTCAGATGTACAACATGGGAACTTTGCTACGCCATGGTTCTGACACTCAAAAGCAGCTATATCTTCCAAAGATTGCTACCGGTGAATTACGACTACAAACAATGGCGGTTACTGAACCCACAACAGGGACTGACACCACCAAACTGAAAACGACGGCCGTTAAGAAGGGTGATAAATACATCATCAACGGTCAAAAAGTATGGATCTCCCGCATTCAGCATTCTGATTTGATGATTCTTTTAGCGCGTACCACTCCCCTTGCGGAAGTGAAGAAAAAATCTGAAGGAATGTCGATCTTCATAGTCAACTTAAAAGATGCGCTCGGCAAGGGCATGGAAATTTCACCGATTGCCAATATGGTCAATCATGAAACCAATGAAGTGTTCTTTGATAACCTGGAGATTCCTGCAGAGAACCTGATCGGCCAAGAAGGTTTAGGCTTTAAATACATCTTGGATGGTCTCAATGCAGAGCGCGTTCTGATCGCAGCTGAATGCATTGGCGATGCCTATTGGTTCATAGACAAGGCTAGACGCTATGCCAATGATCGCATCGTGTTCGATCGCCCTATCGGCAAAAACCAAGGGGTCCAATTTCCGATTGCGGATGCTTTCATTGAGACTGAAGCCGCCAATCTCATGCGCTTTAAGGCTTGCGAGTTGTTTGATAACAAACAATCTTGTGGTGCAGAAGCAAACATGGCTAAGTATCTTGCTGCTAAAGCTTCATGGGAAGCGGCTAATGTCTGCCTACAAACTCACGGTGGCTTTGGATTTGCTAATGAGTATGATGTCGAGCGGAAGTTTAGAGAAACGCGCCTATACCAAGTGGCGCCAATCTCAACGAATTTGATTTACTCCTATATCGCAGAACACGTTCTTGGTTTACCAAGATCGTTCTAAGAGAAAATCTGACATGACATCAAAACAGGTTCGCCCACTTGACGGCATAACTGTTGTTTCCTTAGAGCATGCTATTGCTGCTCCTTTTTGTACGCGCCAACTCGCTGACCTCGGTGCGCGAGTCATCAAAATCGAACGTCCTGGCCTTGGCGATTTTGCTCGTGCCTACGACAAACAAGTCAATGGACTGTGCTCCCATTTTGTTTGGGTCAATCGCTCCAAAGAAAGTCTGACATTAGATCTAAAGCAAGCATCAGCATTAGCAGCGCTCAAAACTTTACTAAAGACAGCCGATGTTTTGGTGCAAAACTTGGCTCCAGGTGCTGCAGCCCGCATGGGCCTTACTGCTGAAGCATTGCAAAAGGAGAATCCACAACTCATTCTGTGTGATATCTCCGGTTACGGTAATGACGGCCCTTACCGCGACAAGAAGGCTTATGACTTGCTGATTCAGAGTGAGGCCGGCTTCTTATCGGTCACTGGTACACCAGAAACGCCAAGTAAATCCGGTAACTCAATTGCCGACATTGCTGCAGGCATGTATGCCTATACCAATATTCTTGCCGCCCTTCTACAAAGAGGCAAAACAGGTAAAGGCTCAGTCATCGATATTTCCATGTTGGAATCATTAAGTGAGTGGATGAGTTTTCCAATGTATTACGCCTTTGATGGCGCGGAGCCACCCCCTCGAAATGGTGCATCACATGCCACCATCTACCCATACGGCCCTTTTAAGGCGGGGGATGGTGGGACTGTCATGTTGGGTCTGCAAAACGAACGTGAGTGGGTGCAGTTCTGTGAAGTTGTGTTGGAAAATGTTGCCCTAGGCAAAGATGAACGCTTCAACCAAAACTTCAAGCGCAATGAAAAGCGTGATGAACTGCTAGCCATTATTGATGCTTGCTTTAGCAAACTCACTACTGAGCAGGTCATTGCCAAATTAGAAGCAGCACAAATTGCAAATGCACGACTAAATGATATGGCTGGACTTTGGAAGCATGATCAACTCAAAGCCCGTAATCGCTGGGTCGATGTCGATACACCGGTAGGTCAGATCCCTGCACTGCTTCCGCCCGGCCTGAACGATAGTTATGAGTATCGAATGGATGCCATTCCAGCCGTGGGCGAGCATACCCACACAATCCTCTCTGAAATTGGTCTCAGTGAAAAGCAAATCCAGGGGATGGCTAAAAGCCAAGCGATTTAAAGTAGCGGCGAAGCCAGGTGCGCTGCATTTTCTAATAAAGTGCGCCACCGCGGCTGATTCGCCCAAGCCTGCGCATCAACAAAATCAGACTGCTTCAAGTAAGAATCAACGAGCACTTCAAGCTTCGCGCAAAAATCTTCGTTGTACACAATCAGACTAATCTCGAAGTTCAAACGCAGGCTACGCTGATCAAAATTCACAGATCCAAAGATTGCAATGCGCTTATCAATCAACATGCTCTTAGTGTGTAAAAGACCGCCACGGAATTCTGCGATATTGACACCAGCACTTAAGAGGTCGCTATAGATGCTGCGACTACTCCAGGCCACCAAAGTAGAGTCATTCAGCTTAGGCACAATTAAAGTGACCTTGACGCCTCGATTGGCTGCAGCCATCATCGCCTGAATCAAACCATCATCAGGTCCAAAATATGGCGTGGTAATGGTGAGCTCCTCTCGCGCATCCATGATTGCCGAAAGTAAAACCTGATACAAAATATCATCGCGATAAACGGGGCCAGAGGCAAATTCTTGAGCCAATGCTCCACCTGCCCGAGTAGTAATTTCAGGGTCCGGATCATTGAACTTCGTGACGCTTGTAGTTGCAACGCTCCAGTCAAAAAGAAAAGTGAGATCAAATTGAGAAACCACTGGCCCCTCAATTCTCACTAAGGCATCAACCCACTCGCCTACCCCAGAATCCTGCTTAAAGGTACGTGGATCAACCATATTCATGCTGCCCGTCCAGGCAACAGCCCCGTCAATCACAAATATTTTTCGGTGAAGGCGAATATCGGCACGACGAAACTGAAAGCGGCCAATTTGAATCGGTAGAGCTTCAGTCACCTGAATTCCAGAATTTCTGAAACGTGCTGGCCACTTTGATTTCAGCCAGTCTTTACTACCCAAGGAATCCAATAAAACTCGGCAGGCGACCCCGCGCTGTGCCGCAGCGATCAATGCTTCTCCAACCCGGTCAGCATCACCTCCTAAGGCCCAGATGTAGAACTCAAGATGTAAACTTTTCTTGGCACCATTAATGGCATCAATAAACTTTTGCAAAATCTCTAAGGAGTTCGTAAATAACTCAATATGATTGCCCGCTATAGCCGGTGAGCCATTTTTAGATTCAGCTAAAAGACTTAATGCCCTACCCTCTAAAGGCAGCAGTTTACGATCTTCCCGAAACCTTTGGCGCATGTTGCCAGTAATTGCAACATAGTCTTTACTCATACGATCGATTTTCAACATCAGACTTCGCCCCACAGGACGCTCCCCGATCAATACATACAAGGCAACACCAAGCAGGGGTAATAAAATAACAATTAAGAGCCAGGCGAAGGCGACGCCCACTGGCCTTCTCACAGAAATCAGACGAATAAAGAATGTGATAACAATCGCAGCATGGATTGGGGTTAGCCAAAACAAATTGAAGTTAAAAAATTCATCTAGAAAAAAAGCAATCAAATTCATATCAATTCCAATTCTGCAGTAATGCCTAAGTGATCAGATAATTTGAGCCATTCGTGCAAGACATCAACCGAATGGATTTTTAATCCTCGCACATAGATTCTATCCATTGGCAGCATAGGCTTAACACTTGGAAAAGTTTTCGCTGGCGAACCAGTCAGAACTTCAAAGACTTCGCTAAACCCTGCCTCTTTCATGGGTGCGCTAATGCGGTTACGCCAATCATTAAAGTCGCCCGCTACGATCGCCGGTCCATTTTCTGCCAAAACATCTATATACCGAATGATTTCTCCAAGCTGACGCTCCCGCCCACCCTCAAACAATGCTAAGTGAACACAAAAACAGTGGATGGGTTTAGTAGAGCCCTCAATATTAGTCACGCTATGTAATAAACCGCGCTTCTCAAAGCGATATGCGGAGATGTCGTAATTACTGCCCTTATGAAGTGGAAGTTTCGACAGAATGGCATTGCCATGATGTCCATCGGGGTACTCAACATTTTTTCCGTAATGCCAGTGATGCCAAAAATCTTCCGATAGGAAGTGGGTTAACTCGTTAACGGGCCATTGACCAAATCTTCTAACTCTGCCACGGTGCTCTTGTTGTAGCTCCTGCAAAAACAGTAGGTCTGGATGATGCGCCCTCATTTTTTGGCGCAACTGATAAATAGTGGATTGACGATGCAGTGGTGATAGACCTTTATGAACATTCATTGTCATCACGCTAAACCGACCAAGCTGATTTAAGGGTGTCACACTATGCCTGCGCTTGCTGGCGTCTCATGCGCGCCTGATAAATTTCACCCTCAACCAATTCCTGGCACTGCATACACTTATTACAAATAGACGCCTGCTCCCGCAGCTCTTCGATAGAGCTGATGGGATGCACGTCTAGGTACTCGCGTAAATCGAGATCCCAGACCTCATTGCAAAGGCAAATCACCTCAGCCATCGGTAAAAATTTGAAGATTTAGTAGCATTAGGGTCATTTTGCCATCCCCTTGATAGAATCGAGCTCATGCTTATCGCCTTTCAAGACGCCCTCTCACTTCTAGCCCATTTAGATGGCGGCGTAGTGGGGATCGTTTTAGTCTCCCTGCAGGTCAGCCTTACCGCCCTATTCTTCGGAACCCTAATCGGACTCCCGCTAGGCGCCCTCCTTGCGACAGAGGAGTTCAAGTGCAAAAAAGGGATTATCGTCACCTTAAACACCCTTATGGGGGTCCCAACTGTGATTGTTGGTGTAGTGGTCTATCTTCTCTTGTCCCGCACAGGCCCTCTAGGATCATGGGGATGGCTCTTTACCGCCAAGGGTATGATCATCGCCCAAACACTGCTGACAACCCCTTTAATTGCCGCCCTAAGCCGTCAAATACTAGAAGACTCCTGGCGTATCCATAGAGATTCTTTCCTTGCCCTCCACCTGCCACGCCTTTCCTATTTAAAGTGGCTGGTTTGGGATTGCCGCTTTTCACTGAGTATTGCCATTCTGGCTGGTTTAGCAAGGGCCATTTCTGAAGTCGGCGCGGTCATGATCGTTGGCGGAAATATTGACCGCTCTACCCGGACTATGACGACTGCCATTGCCCTGGAAACCAGCAAAGGAGATCTTCCGCTTGCTTTAGCTCTTGGGATGATTCTGCTGTCTATTGTGTTGATGGCCAATCTCTTTACCTTCGCAGTGCGCCAAATTGCAGAGCGTCGCTATGGTTAATCAAGACGAACAATTTAGAAAGTTCATTGAGCTCAAGGATGTGCTCGTCAAGAGTGATGGCAGAACCATCCTCAATATCCCGCATGCTGTCATACCAGCCGATCGGATTACCGCTTGCATTGGCCCGAATGGTGCAGGCAAGACAACCCTACTCAAGCTCCTAGCTGGGTTAATTACTCCAGACTCAGGCACTGTTAGCTATTCGTTTTCTCCCGCAAAGACTGCTTTGGTTTTGCATCACACACCCATGATTAAGGCTTCGGCTCGCACCAATCTCAGCATGGTGATGGATGCAGACCCCAGTATTACGACAGAACAAATCAATGCCATTCTTGAGCAGACTGATTTAACCCGTCTTGCCAATAGTCCTGCGCATAAGCTATCTGCAGGCGAAAGGCAAAAGCTATGTCTTGGTAGAGTCATTCTGCAAAAACCCAATGTCGTGCTACTGGACGAACCTACGGCCAACTTGGATCCCAATACCACCGAGCAGGTGGAGCGCATGATTTGTGAATTTACCAATCAAGGTTTTGAAGTAATTTTTTCTTCTCATCAGCTTGCGCAAGTCCAAAGAATTGCCCAATACATCATCTTCATTGATGATGGGCAGATTAAAGAAAAAGGACCCGTAGGTCCTTTCTTCTCTACCCTTCAAACGCAGGCAGCTAAACGCTACCTACATCAAGAGCTATTGGCTGATTAGTTACTTTGCTGGGGCCGCTGCAGCTGCTACAGGAGCAACAAATGGTGGTGGTGCTACGCAAGCAGCTGGAGCTGCTGTACCAGCAATCTTGAAACGATCAGCCACGCGGTTTTGAGATTGGCAGAGTTGATACGCCCCCACTTTATCCCCATACGCTGCTTTTGCTTTTGCTAAGGTTGCTGCTTCTTGAGCCTCAGGTGTTAAGGGTGGCAAGGCTGAAAATACAGTAGCACTAGCAAATGCGCAGAATGTGAAAGCAATGATTTTTTTCATGGCTTTGTCCTTATTTATTAATCTTGTTGTACCAAATTTCATGATGCTCTTTGGCCCAAGTAGCATCTACATAACCAGTCTTCATGCCGTCAATTGAACCTTGCATGCCAATCGTACCAATGTAGATATGTCCCATAGCCATTGCAGTCATCAATACCGCTCCTGAGCTATGAATGATATTGGCTAACTGCATTGTGCCGCGCCAATACTGAACATCCATAAAGGGCACGATCATATCAAGTACAAAGCCTGATGCGGAGATTGTGAGTCCCAAGAAAACCATGCCGAACCAGAACCAAAACTTTTCACCAAAGTTAAAGAATCCTGCGGGAACATGTTTGCCAGAGAAAATGCCACCAAATGATAGAAGCCATGCCATATCACCCTCTCCAAAGATGTTCTTACGAACAAACAGGAAGAAGAAAATCACGATACTTAAAGTAAATAATGGGCCCGTAAAGTTATGGACACTCTTGCAAAGCATTAAGAATGAGCCGTAAGCCATGCCGCCCATTAAAGGCAAAGCGAAGAATTTGCCGTAGAGAATCAACAAGCCAGTAAACGCAAGCGCTAAAAAGCTGCCGGCCATCGTCCAATGAACCAAGCGATCAAAACCGTTAAAACGTTTAATCTTGACACCTGATACAGGCGCGTGCAATTTGATCGAACCCTTTAAGGTATACATCGCAATGATGCCAAAAAAGGCAAGCGCCAAAAGCCAGCCGCCATATACCGTAATGATTCCATTGCGAATCAAGCGCCATTGCTGACCTGATCTCTGAATCAATACGCCGGCTTGCTTGTCGGGAATGCTTACATAGTTCAACGGATCGCTATTGGCAGACTCCCAAATAGGGCCACTCGCTGGCGCACTGTTTGCCGGTTGCGATTGAGCTTGAGTGCCATTCGGGATGGCACTCAAATTTTTAGGAACATCAACGCCACTTGGTGTTGGGAGTGGATCCATCGGCGCACGTTCTGCCAAACAGACCCCACTTAGGAGACTTAGCGATACGCCAAGAGCCAGAACCCAAGAGCGACTAACACTAGAGAATGATCGATTCATACAAATGTCCTTAAACGTCTTCGTTATCTTTATTGTTGTTTAACTGATCACTTAACGCGTGAATACTCAGACTGATTCTGATTGCGCTTATTAATCGCCTCCGTCCAACTTTCCTGATTGCCTGGTGTCCAACCCTTTGTCATGAAGCCGTTATCAGCTCCCATGTAAGGAGCAACATCGGGACGCTTGGCAACCTTAGCAGCAATCTCAGGAGGCTCAGAGCAAGCTGCCAAGAGCACTCCTGCTACTAAACAGGCTCCGAGGATTTTGAAATTCAATTTCATGATTTCGCTCCTGGGATTTTGTCAGCGGGAGTGGGTGTTGGCGCAGGTGCACCTGAAGGACCATAAGCCGTAGACCAACCAAAAATATTGGATCCAGCATATTTACCATTTGACTCACGAACTGCTACACGCTTGCTATAGATACTTGAAATCACTTCGCTATCGCCACCAATCAAAGCCTTGGTAGAGCACATCTCAGCGCACAAAGGTAACTTACCTTCAGCCAAACGATTGCGACCATACTTCTCAAATTCTGCAACGCTGCCATTTGCTTCTGGGCCACCACTACAGAATGTGCACTTATCCATTTTGCTACGCACACCAAAGGCGCCTTTGCTCAAGAACTGAGGTGCACCAAATGGGCAGGCAAATGAACAGTAGCCACATCCAATGCAAATGTCCTTGTCATGCAAGACCACACCTTCGTCGGTGCGATAAAAGCAATCCACTGGGCACACAGCCATGCATGGTGCGTCTGAGCAGTGCATGCAGGCAACAGAAACGGATTTCTCTTGACCAATCACACCATCATTGACGGTCACCACGCGGCGGCGGTTGACACCCCAAGGCACTTCGTTTTCATTCTTACAGGCAGTGACACAACCATTGCATTCGATGCAACGCTCGGTATCACAAATAAATTTCATTCTTGCCATTGTGTTCTCCTGACCTTATTTTTTAACTTAGGCAAATTTTTCGATTTGGCACATGGTGGTTTTGGTTTCTTGCATCATCGTCACCATGTCGTAACCATAAGTGGTTGCAGTATTAACGGCCTCGCCTAGAACTATAGGCGCTGCACCTTCTGGGTAGTATTTACGCAAGTCAGTACCTTGCCACCAACCAGCAAAGTGGAATGGCACAAAGGCTGTACCTTGATCAACCCTCTCAGTCACTAATGCGCGTACTTTGATTCGAGCTCCGGTTGGAGATTTAACCCAAACGTAATCCCAGTTCTTAATGCCACGTGCCTCAGCTGCTTTGGGATTGATCTCCACAAAGTTTTCTTGCTGCAACTCAGCCAACCATGGGTTAGAACGGGTCTCATCACCACCGCCCTCATACTCGACCAAGCGACCAGAAGTCAGAATGATTGGGAACTTCTCGTACAGCTTCTCATTCAAGTTCTTGTCCTGAACGGTTTTGTACAGGGTTGGCAAGCGCCAGAAATTCTTCTTATCAGCAGCCGTTGGATACTTGCGCATCATTGGCTCATTGGTGCTATACAAAGCTTCACGGTGAATTGGAATGGCGTCTGGGAAGTTCCAAACCACTGCACGTGCCTTAGCATTACCAAATGGATGGCAGCCGTTTTTCATGACAACGCGCTGAATACCGCCAGACAAGTCTGTCTTCCAGTTCTTGCCTTCGGCCAGTTTTTTCTCATCATCAGTGAGTTGATCCCACCAGCCTAGCTTCTTCATAAACACATGATCGAACTCAGGATATCCAGTGGTAATCGCAGAGCCTTTAGAGCACGAACCGTCTTCAGCCAACAAGCTCTTACCTTCTCTCTCAACACCGAAGTTGGCGCGGAAGTTACCACCACCCTCCATCACACTCTTGCTGGTGTCATAAAGGTTAGGCGATCCTGGGTGCTTGATTGCAGCCGTGCCGTAGCAAGGCCAAGGCAAGCCATAGTAGTCACCAGTAGTGTCGTAGCCAGTTACTGGATCAACGCCACCACGAGACTTCAATGTCTTTGGATCAAATGTGGCAACCATTCTCATGTGGGCCTTAAGGCGCTCTGGAGTTTGGCCGGTGTAGCCAATCGTCCAGCAGGAGCGATTAATCTCACGCAAGATATCTTCAATCTGCGGTTCTCTCCACTGCTTACCAGCAAACTTCGAGCTCAGCATCTTGTAGTTAGTAGACAACTCTTGACCAAAACCTAAGCGATCAGCAAATGCTTGCATGAGCACGTGGTCAGGAACAGATTCAAATAATGGATCAATGACTTTCTCACGCCACTGGAGTGAACGGTTGGAAGCTGTTGCAGATCCACTGGTTTCAAACTGGGTAGTCGCTGGCAACAAGTACACGTTGCGGTTTTTATTAACGACATCGCCTTCAGCCGGAGGCATTGCAGCCATGGCTGCTGTTGCGCTTGGATATGGATCAACCACTACCAAGAGATCTAACTTATTCATCGCACGCTTCATATCGAGGCCGCGAGTTTGTGAGTTAGGGGCATGTCCCCAGAAGAACAAACCTTTGACATTGGTTTGCTGGTCGATCATGTCATTCTTCTCGAGCACAGCATCAACCCAACGAGAAACCGTTGTGCCGGATTTCTCCATCATGTCAGGAGCGTAACGACCTTTAATCCACTCGTAGTCAACTCCCCACACGGTAGCGAAGTGCTTCCATGAGCCGGCTGCAAGACCATAGTAGCCTGGCAATGAATCTGGATTAGGCCCTACGTCTGTAGCGCCCTGTACGTTATCGTGACCGCGGAAAATATTCGCACCGCCACCAGACTTACCGATGTTGCCTAAGGCCAATTGCAAGATGCAAGATGCACGAACCATCGCATTACCAATGGTATGTTGTGTTTGACCCATACACCATACCAAGGTGCTTGGACGATTCTGAGCCATAGTCTTAGCAACCTGATAGACCTGAGCTTCAGGCACACCACAAGCTTGTTCTACGTTCGCTGGAGTCCACTTCTCCATCACTTCTTTACGAATTTCATCCATGCCATATACGCGGTCGTTGATGTACTTCTTATCTTCCCAACCGTTATTAAAGATGTGATACAGCACGCCAAAAAGGAATGGAATATCTGTTCCAGAACGAATCCGCACATACTGATCAGATTTGGCTGCAGTACGGGTGTAACGCGGATCAACCACAATCACTTTGCAACCGTTTTCTTTAGCATGCAAAAGACTGAGCATGGATACTGGATGTGCTTCAGCCGCATTAGAGCCAATGTACAAGGCAGCCTTGGCATTCATCATGTCGTTATAGCTATTGGTCATCGCACCATAGCCCCAGGTGTTTGCAACACCGGCAACCGTTGTGGAGTGGCAAATACGCGCCTGATGGTCTGTATTGTTGGTTCCAAAGAATGAAACCCACTTACGTAATAAATAAGCTTGCTCGTTATTGTGCTTAGAAGAACCAATAAAGAACAAGGAATCAGGACTGTACTTCGTGCGGAGATCTTTCATCTGCGCAGTAATTTCGGTTAAAGCCTGATCCCAAGAAATTCTTTCGTACTTGCCGTCTACCAACTTCATTGGATAACGTAAGCGGAAGTCGCCGTGACCATGCTCTCGCAGTGCTGCACCTTTAGCGCAATGTGCGCCTAAGTTAATTGGGGAATCAAATACGGGGTCTTGACGCACCCATACGCCATTCTCAACTGTGGCATCAACCGCGCAACCTACTGAGCAGTGGGTGCAAATCGATCTTTTAACCTCAATCTTGCCCTTACCATCCAACATGGCCTTGCTTGGCTCGGCTACCGCTTTTTGTACCAAGCTTAATTGGCTAGCGGCAATACCGGCTCCTACGCCCACTCCTGATCGCTTGAGGAATGTACGACGATCCATCGTCGGCACCGCAGCTTTAAGTCCACGCGATAGGCTGCCGATGAGGCGGGAGCTAGGGGCTGAACGACTGCTTGGTGGGGTATTGGATTTACGAGTCAGACTCATATGTTGTCCCTGAGAAAGATTTTTATATTTTTAAAAAACGATTGATTAAAGCAAAGTGGTTTCGTAATACTTGCGAACATGTTCGGATAACTGGTAACCATCGTCTTTACCTTTGACGCTGCTGCCAATCTCTTGGATGACCGCTTTACCAATAGTGGTTTGTGATGCCACTGCCACAGCGCCAACAGCTGCGCTTGCACCGATAAAAAATTTACGGCGAGACGGCTTATTGTCTTCAATAGTTGCAGTTGTAGATTTAGTGCTCATTGCTTGCTCCTATTTGATTATTCTTGATCTCCGTCAAGTGTAAATGGAAATAGCACTTTTGACACATCTTTGAAACATTTCTTAGTTAAGGCAAAGTATGTTGCGACGCAACATCAAATCATGTCAAAGCTCTGTCCTTCAATTGCCAGGAATTCCCTAGTGAGAGCGGCCACGGGATGGTACAGATGCATCTCAGGAATGCCTTCAATTGCATCGCACAACTCGTCATACCAAGGACGAATATGGTCATTGAAAAAAACCCTTTGATTAGTAAGGTTAGAGATCTCCACATCATCCCCGGCGATGAGGTAACGCATTACTTCACACAGTGCAGAAATATGATCCTCCGTCTCAGTCACCTCTTCAGCCGCCTCTAGACCAAAAGCCTCCAAGGCACGACGGATTTCGACTAGTGGACGCTCATTTAAATGGCCTGCCATATAAAAAGAGCCATTGAGAACAATATTCGGGCGCCCCACACTGATGAAGTTCAAGTCAAATTCATCGTGCCAAGCTTTTGCCGTATTGGATTTGGCCACTTCAACAACGCTATGCCAAACCTTGGATAAGGGGGCATCATCCGCCTGGCTTTCTTGACCCTCTGGAATGGATGCAGTAATTAAATTCAGGAGGTCTTGATCTGGTGGTTGATGAAAGAGTCGAGCGATCAAGCCATATAAGTCAGCTCTAGCAAGATCTTCTGGCAAGCCTACGTCACCCACTTCGGTAGAGGCATTTTCTTTTGCTTGTTCACTCATGTTTCTTTTTTCACCATATCCACTACCCGACAATCACTACACATTTTGAGTCTTTCCATCGCAGCGCCAGCAAAAGCGCCGTGCGCACCCAACTTAGCCAACATCAGATCTACCATTTTCATGGTGCCAAAGGGCTTGCCGCAACTAATGCAATGGAAGGCTTGGGTCTCATTGAGATCCACTCTTTGTTTACGCTGTTCAACAGTCAATAATCTCGGACTTAAGGTAAGCGCTTGTTCTGGACATGTCTGCACACAAATCCCGCACTGAACACATTGCTTTTCAATAAACGATAGTTTGGGTTCTTCGGGGTTATCCAATAACGCACCTTCTGGACAACTGCCAACGCAAGACATACAAAGAGTACAGGCCTCTTTATTAATATTCAGCCCGCCCAAGAGTGAGGACTTCGGCAATACAACACCCTCGATCGGAATAGGTGTCTTAGCCTGCTTTTGTAGATGCTCTAAAACAGCTTCAAGAGTCTCTCGCTTTTGATTGCTCAATCCAAAAGTTGCTGGAGTACACGCCGATGGCAAGGAGCCACGCTGACGTAATTTACCCATAGCGAGCGAAACTGGCGCAAGGTCATCAGCAGCGCTAGCTTGGATCAACTGAATGCGGGCGTCAAATCCATAAGCCTTCAAAATGGCATTGGCTAAAGCGCTTTGGGTTTCTAATGCCTCACGATAGGCCGGATCCTCGTCACCACTCAAAAGCAAGATCACTTCACCAAAGCCGTAGCTCAGAGCACCTAGCCAAAGATCCAAGCCAGTAGAAGCAATATGCTCAATGCCATAAGGCAAAACAAAGGAAGGTAAGCCTTCAAACTGCTTAGACCGCAAATGTGCTGAGCGGCCCAGCAGATCAATCAACTTTGTACCAGCCTTAAGGGAATGCAGCAACAAACTCGGTGCAACTGTTTGCTTCGCTTTAATGCTTTCTGCGCCAAATACATTGGCCAGTAGTTTGATTTCTTTGCCTTGGTGTTCAACGCTTGGGTAGTTGTAGCGCATTGCGCCAGACGGACAAACCATAGAACAGGCGCCGCAACCCATGCAAAGATTGGGGTTGACTTCAACTGTGCCCTGCCCGCTCTTAAACAAGGATGTGATGGCACCAGTAGAGCAAACATCAATACACGCATTGCAACCGACTTTGCCGTTACGCCCATGGGCGCAAACTTTCTCGTTATAGGAAAAGTATTTAGGCTTTTCAAACTCGCCGATTAATTCGAGCAATTGATTGGCGACAAGCGCTTGCTCAAATGGATCCTTCCCTGGCGCGAAATATCCCTGAGGCGTCTGACTCATCCGCATCATGGGATCAACGCGTAAATCCATGATTAAATCAAATTCTGAATTACGCTGACGCTCAACCCGATCAAACTGTATAGCGCCAATGCTTGCGCAAGCGGTTACACAAGCACGATGCGATTTACACTTATCCAAATTAATCTGAAATGCATCGTCAATTGCATTTTCTGGACAAACATCCACACATGCGCCACAACGCGTACACATCTCTGGATCAATCGGATTCTGTAAATCCCAGTCGACTGAGAAATGACCGAGATAGCCATCGAGCCTGGTAACGCTTCCGGTATAGACGGGGAAATTTCTGGCAATTGGTAAAGCGCTAGGCTCGGTACATAAAACCGAGACATCCAATGAGTCACTCAGTTTTTCCGCCCAAGGTAAAGCCTGTGTCCCAGGCCCAACAATCAGCAATCTTCCCAGACTTTCGTAATTCACCACAGGCACTGGATCGGCCTCAGGCATTTCTGCTAGAGCAAGTAGAGCGGCAATCTTAGGGCCGGATGTTTTGGCCTCTTGGGACCAGCCAGCAACTTCGCGAATATTCACAAAGCGCAATGGCGCTACCAATGGCTTTTCGGTTTGGGCGGCTAACTCATTAAATAAGGCGCCCTCTTGGGTACAAGCAACGACCAGTGAATCATCGCCATCCAACGCCTTCAGAAAAGAGCCCACCTCTTGTCGACACAAAGAGGTATGCATCGTGACGCCTAAGGCCTTTGCATCTAAAGGCATGGTGCCGTTGCAGTTACAGACTAATTTTTGGCTCATGAATCATTTTCTTAACTATTTTTCTTGTCCGAAGGAGTGCTGTCTGAGGAAATCCCACCTAGATCAGCACTTGAATGTGTGGATGTTAAATCAACTTTCTCACTAGATAGCAAAGGCTTCCCACTATCCTCAGAGGGAGTGGCAGCAAGCTGCTTTTCATCTTCCTCCGTACTGCCGTCATCCCTGCGGAAAATATTGAGCATATCTGACTGCACCATGCGCTTGAGCATTTCCAAAGGAATGGGGTCAGGCTTAGAGTAATCATCAATATAAATATCCAAGCCATCCATCACATTGAAATGGGGATCTGAAAACATCTTTTTCAGGGCGGCTTGCTGAACACTGGGATCCACCCCGGGCTTCATAAAAGCAGAAAAGTCGGGAGCAAAGCGATCAATCTTCTCAACATCTTCTAGGGTGACAGGCGCCGGAAGGTCTTGCTCCTGAGATAGCGTATTGGGTTCTACGACTTCTGTCTGCTTGACTAAATCTACTGGTTTTTTTTCTGGCTCTACTTGTTCACCTGCTTTACGGCGTGACCAGCGATTCAGAAAGCCCCCAGCCATTATTTTTCCACCGGGCGATCGGCGCCCTTAAATGATTCAGGGCGGTGACGCTTCTTAGGCTCGGGATGGTAATGCTCATTCACATACTCTTGCAACCAAGAAGCATGCTCAACTGTCATCGGAATGTTATCTACCGATTCACCGCCATCTAATAAGCGCCCTGCCTCGTTATAACTGACTGACAGGCGGTGAGGTACAGCGGTAGTGGTTTCTGATTTAGCGAGCGCTATAGATTGCCCATCTATATAGCGCTCAATATCTTCTTCTAAACGCCACATCACAAACCAACATGGTTGAGTGGCGGATAAATTGAGGTAGTAGCCTTCGACTTCATCCGGAAATAAATTGAGTTCATATCCCGTAAAGAGCCAAGACTCGCCACCATCATCGCGCCCTAGAAACTGCCCAGAAATCTGATTGTGATGTTTTGTAGTGGCTGCAAATTGACCAAAATCAGGCAACACCTCTTGCGGCACCCATTTAAATGAAATCCATGGGTTGTCGATGTTCTGTTTACGCATCACTACCGCAAAGCGCATAAATCCTCAGGTGTTCTGAACGACGATGTTAGGAAACTTGCTACTCATATCTTTTGAGAGAGTAGCAACTCGAATTGCAACCTGTCTAGCAATATTTTTATAGATGGCACTAATCGCGCCATCAGGGTCGGCAGCTACGGTAGGTCGCCCTGCATCGGCCTGCTCACGAATGGAAAGATTTAATGGCAAAGCGCCCAAGAAATCAGTCCCATACTCTTTGCACATCTTTTCGCCGCCGCCAGTGCCAAAAATATGCTCTTCATGATTACATTTTGGGCAGACGTAAGTACTCATATTCTCAATAATGCCAATGATCGGTACGCCAACCTTCTCAAACATCTTGAGGCCTTTACGTGCATCTAGCAAGGCGATGTCCTGAGGAGTGGTGACAATCACAGCGCCAGTAACGGGTACCTTTTGTGCAAGTGTTAACTGAATATCGCCTGTACCTGGAGGCATATCAACAATCAGATAGTCCAAATCACGCCAACGTGTTTGGCGAAGTAATTGCTCTAAAGCAGAAGTAACCATTGGGCCACGCCACACCATGGGTGCATCTTCTTCGATCAAAAAACCAATAGAACTTGCTTGCAAGCCATGACCTTCCATAGGCTCAATCGTGTTTTCTTCAATCGATTCTGGTCTACCAGTAATACCAAGCATCATCGGCTGACTTGGTCCATAGATATCAGCATCCAAAATACCCACTTGGGCGCCTTCTGCAGCCAAAGCCAATGCTAGATTGACGGCAGTAGTTGATTTACCCACACCACCCTTCCCACTAGCGACAGCGATAATATTTTTAACGCCTGGTAACAGCTTCACGCCACGCTGAACCGCATGCGAAACAATTTGACTGTTGACATTGACGCTGACATTTTTTACATCAGGCAAATTACGTAACACGTTAATAACCGATTTACGGATTGCTTCGAACTGACTTTTTGCGGGATACCCCAGGGAAATATCTAAGGAGATATCACCACCTTCAACGCGTAAATTTTTAACAGTCTTTGCTGTTACAAAATCCACTTGTGTGTTTGGGTCAACGAGACCTTTTAACGCCGCCTGTACAACTTCAATAGTGACTGCCACTACATTCTCCTAAGAATAGCCATGTCCTCATTGGACATCTTGATGCATCGATTTGTGAATTATTGCGAATTTTTGAATAGTGGGTAGATTAACCGCACAAGGGATTCTTTGCAGAAAAGTCAGGACTTACAGGGCAAATGGCTGGATTTAGAAGATCCAGAGACTTAAGTAATAAACCGCCATCGACATCAGCGCAGTGGCTGGGATAGTAAAGATCCAAGCCCAGACGATGTTGCCAGCCACACCCCAACGAACTGCACTGGCACGCCGCGTTGAACCAACACCAACAATAGCCCCAGTAATTGTGTGGGTAGTCGATACAGGAACGCCAAGGGCTGTTGCAGCAAATAGAGTAATTGCCCCACCCGTCTCCGCACAAAAGCCGCCTACCGGTTTGAGCTTTGTCAGCTTTTGACCCATGGTTTTAACGATTCGCCAACCACCAAACATCGTACCCATGGCAATAGCGATATAGCAACCAATAATGGTCCACGTTGGCGGCATGCTAGCACCAGCTTCAGCGTAGCCAGTAATAATCAACAAGAGCCAAATAATGCCGATGGTTTTTTGCGCGTCATTACCGCCATGGCCCAAGCTATAAGCACTGGCTGATACTAATTGCAAACGACGGAACCAGCGATCTGTTTTTGCTACGTTGTTGTTTCTGCAAACCCAAGCCACCAACAACATCATCAGAGAGCCAAGCAAGAAGCCAACAAACGGTGAAATAAAAATAAAGGCTACTGTCTTAATAATGCCGGACCAAACTAAGCCTGCAAAACCAGCCTTAGGAATTGTGGCGCCAACCAATCCCCCAATCAAAGCATGAGATGAGCTAGAGGGAATGCCGTAATACCAAGTCAGGATATTCCAAATGATCGCGCCGACTAAAGCACCAAAGATCACATGCAAATCCACCGATGATGGGTGAACAATTCCCTTGCCAACGGTCGCCGCAACGCTCAAATGGAAAATAAAAATCGCGAGGAAGTTAAAGAATGCAGCAAAAATAACTGCTTGCTGGGGTTTCAAGACGCCAGTAGAAACTACTGTGGCAATAGAGTTTGCCGCATCATGAAAGCCGTTCATGAAATCAAAGGCTAACGCTAGCGCTACCAAGAGCGCTACCACCCAAAAAGCTGCTTGTATCGAAGGCAAGTTAATCGGCCTTAAGAGTTCTCAAGAACGATGCCTTCAACCAAATTGGCAACGTCTTCACATTTATCAGTCACTTCTTCAAGCAACTCATAAATGCGCTGCAATTTAATGAGCTCACGTACTTCAGTCTCTTCGCGGAACAATCTGGTAATCGCAGTTGAAAGCAGTCGATCTGCACCAGACTCTAGATGGTCAATCTCATCACAAGTCTTTAGGGCTGCTTTTGCTACCTCAGGATCAGAAATGTCTTTGAGGGTGCCAACTGCATTTTTCAGGCAGATACAGCATTGATTGCATAACTGAGCCATATGCAACATTTCTTCCGTCATTTGCTTGACGTTATAGAGATGCATTGCCTCAGTGCCATTTTGAATCAAATCTGCTACGTCATCCATGGTGTTAATCAAGGAGAAAATTTGATCACGATCGATGGGTGTAATAAAGGTCTTGTGCAAGCGACGATGCACTTCTTTCACAATATCATCACAAGCGTGCTCTGCTTTGTCTATTTCCTGGGTGTACTTCGCACGCAGAGCATCATCGTTGTAATGCTCAATGAACTTCAGAAAAGATTCGGATGCGGCGACAATTTGCTCGGCATGCTGATTGAATAATGCAAAAAAGTTACCATCGTGAGGCATTAGCTTACTGAAGAACATAAATCACGATCCTTTGGGAACAAAAACTACGGGTTTTGTTAGGTTTGATGAGATTCTAAACAAAGCTTAGCTAGAGACTGGAAAACCCGCATCTGTTATGAGTTGACCGGCAATCTCAGAGCTTAAGCTGGTTTCTAATTCAACTGTTTGTGCAGCCAAGTCTGCGAAGACCTGAGCCTGAGGGTCCTGAGCCTGAATTGCACGGGTAACGGCATTAATACAGCCCCCACAGGTCATTCCAGATACTTTCAAGCTGATCATGGCAGATCCCCCTTCGATTTTGGTCAAGTAATCCCCCTGTAAAGAGGTCATAAGGTAGATTATCTTCTATATGAGCACCCCAACAACAGCAAATTCAGACTTTTATACCCTCGATATTGGTGGGATGACCTGTGCCTCCTGCGTTGGGCGAGTTGAGAAGGCTTTGGGTAAGATTCCCGGCCTCGAAGCAGCAACCGTCAATTTAGCGACTGAGCAGGCCCGGATTAGACTAAAGAGCGGCTCTTTGACCACCATCGCAAATGTGATTGCCGCAGTGGAAAAAACTGGCTACGAGGCAAAACTTAGCGACTCCAAGGGTCCTCATTGCGAAAAACCACCGAAGTCTTTTTGGGCGGCAGATGGCCTGGCTCGAGTCATTCTGAGTTTTACCTTGTCTGCCCCACTCTTTTTGCCGATGTTTCTCATGCCATTTGGTATTCATTGGAGCCTTTCCCCGCTGTGGCAACTCGCCTTAGCAACACCAGTGCAATTCATTCTGGGGTGGCGCTTCTACAAAGCTGGCTTTAAATCACTCATGGCCGGTGTTGGCAATATGGATTTACTCGTTGCCCTAGGGACTAGCTCTGCTTATGGCTTAAGCGTCTATCTCATGCTGACTTCGGTTCACGCTCAGCATGAGCTGTATTTTGAAGGTGCGGCAGTCATTATTTGCATGGTCTTATTGGGCAAGTGGCTGGAGGCAAGAGCAAAACGTCAAACCAGTGAAGCAATTCGAGCGCTGCAAAAACTGTGGCCAGAGCATGCCAAGGTTTTAGATCCTGCGCTTGTCATTGATCGCAATACTGCATTAGATCAATATCGGGATCTCCCGCTAGATCAAGTTCTCGCAAAAGATCGTGTCCTAGTATTGCCAGGAGAAAGAATCCCTGTTGACGGCATCATTTTGATGGGCAATAGCCATGTAGATGAGTCTTTACTAACGGGTGAGAGCGAGCCCCTGAAGAAACAGGTGGGCTCCACAGTCATTGGTGGCGCACTGAACGGCGAAGGCGTCCTCATCATTGAGGCGCAAGCGGTTGGTGTAGAAAGCGTTCTCTCCAAGATCATTAACTTAGTAGAAGAAGCACAAACACAAAAAGCACCGATTCAAAAACTGGTTGACCAAGTCAGCGCCATCTTTGTACCTACAGTGATTGTGATTGCCATCATTACCGGTATTGCTAACTGGTTGTATTTAGATTCCGCATCGATTGCAATTTTGCGAGCTGTCTCTGTGCTAGTGATTGCTTGTCCATGTGCGCTCGGCCTGGCCACTCCTGCGGCCATCATGGCTGGGACTGGCGTAGCTGCGCGCTTTGGCATCTTGATTAAAGATCCACAAGTCTTGGAGCAAGCACACAGACTAAATATTGTCGCCTTTGATAAGACGGGCACTCTGACGATTGGTCACCCGAGACTGCTAGCGCTGATGCCTTTTGTAAGCTCACCTGAATCAGAAATCTTAGCTACTGCAGCAGGACTGCAATTGGGAAGTGAGCACCCCTTGGCCAAAGCCTTACTAGATGCAGCAAAAGAGCAGAATATTTCTCCAATTGCAAACTCTGAAAGTAAAGCCTTGCCAGGCATTGGAATTGCAGGCATTCCTAACTTTGGTCCGTGGGCGGACAAACGACTGTGTTTGCAAAGCATTGCTTCGCTTGATGCACATCCAGAGTACCAATCCATTCTTGCAAAAGCACAAGCCTGTTTTGATCTTGGGCAAACCGTTTCGGTATTGATGAATACAGAAGCACCAACAAGCCCCATTGCACTGCTCGCCTTTGGTGATGAGCTCAAACCCAATGCCAAAGCAGCGATTACAGCATTACATCAACTTGGGATTCGTACGGTCATGTTATCCGGCGATAACCAGGCTTCAGCAGCAAGGGTGGCGCAGTCTATCGGCATGGATGAGGTGTATGGACAAATCATGCCTGGCAATAAAGCGGAAATTATTCGGCAATTGCAAATGCCTGGTGATCATGCAAAGCGTCACTGGGTCGCCATGGTAGGTGATGGAGTAAATGATGCGCCAGCCTTAGCCTCAGCAGATGTTGGTATGGCAATGTCTACTGGCACAGATGTCGCAATGCAAGCGGCAGGCATTACTTTGATGCGGGGTGATCCCAGCTTAGTGGCTGATGCTATTGATATCTCAAAGAGAACGTGGAATAAGATTCGGCAAAACTTATTTTGGGCTTTTATATTTAATGCCACGGGCATTCCACTGGCGGCGCTAGGATATCTCTCGCCAATGCTTGCTGGCAGTGCTATGGCCTTGTCAAGCTTCTGCGTTCTGAGCAACGCCCTGCTATTAAAACGGTGGCGACCTGCTCATTGATCAGTGATTTTATTTCTGATTCTTCCGAATCAATTCAATATCGCCATAGAGTGCGCGCGTTTCTGACTTGGTGTTATCAGTATCAGTCAACAATGCAATCCCAATCACCTCTCCAGGATTCTCTCCATAAGCACGCTTGTAATCGGTAGCAAGATCTTGCTCATGCTTGCGCCAATCTCCTAGACCCTCCCAGCCAGAATCGACCACAATCATTTTGATACGTGATGTATGGGCGTTATCTAACACAGAATTCACGGGTGATTTACCGGACCAGATATACATGAGGGTTGCATAAGGCATCTCTTGCCCGCTAATTAAACTCGCCATCTCAAAGGTCATTTTTTCTTTGAGCGCTAACTTAGATTTATTACCATCAAATGCCACCAAGATACGCAGTGGCGCATCATCATGATAGCGTTCAGTGTTATCAGCCTCAGGGATGGGGGCGATCGCCTTCCACTCCCACTTTAGCCAGAGATTTTGAGCTTGCCGTGGTCTTAGCTTAATAGCCAGCCCGGAAGCAGATGTTTTGGAATTAGCACTCAGCACTGTTCTGCCCTGGTAATTTTCCAAGCGATAAACAGTATTCTTTTTATATGGGGCGATGCGATAAAAATGCCACCCCACTGGCATGCCGTCACGTGCAGTCTCAGCAGAAAATTTGGGCAGCTCTTCCTGCGCCGGCAATTGATCCAATGACAGCACTTGCCCGGACTCGTCTTGCACTGAATCCCGTGAGAGACCGGCACAAGCCGCTAAATTGAATGCCACTATCAATATCCAGCCATAAGCCCAAAAGCGAGTGGTGACGGCCTTATCGTTGAAAAATGGGTGTTTGCGACTCATCCTCATATTGTCCCAAAGAAATAGCTAAGTAAGTCTAAAATCGTTTTAGATCACACAATAAAGAGCTAGATGCGCTATCCACTACCCTCGCAATCGCCATCGACATGGGCAGCAATTTGCATCTTCATTGCTGCGCTGATTCATCTTGCGCTGGGTTTTTCAATTGGGTTTTCTGTCGATGAGGCGCATTACGCACTCTATGCCCAGCATTTGGCATGGAGCTATTTTGATCACCCACCTCTAGTAGGTTGGGTTCAGTGGCCGCTGGTAGCATTGACTTCCTCCGAAGGAATTATTCGACTCATCCCAGAATTACTCTGGATCCTTTCTTGCTACTTGGTTTATCAAGTGACGATTGAGCTTCATCACTTCATTCAGGGTCGCAATACTGGCTACCTCACCAGCGCACTCCCTTCCGCAAGCAACTGTGGTCTGTTCGCTGTTCTTGCTGTCATTGCAGCCCCACTACCGCATGTTTTGGCTATTGGCTTATTGCCAGATAGCCTCTTGTCACTATTTAGTCTTGGCTTGATGTTGATGGCTTTGCGCTGGCTAAGACAAGATCAATTCAGCCTAGGGGATTGGCTCATCATTGGAGCTCTTTTAGGCTTGTCTGGACTAAGTAAATACACAGGTGTCTTTGCTGCTTTTGCCCTGCTCTTAGTATTTTTCAGCTCCTTCAAAAAACCTTGGATTACTAAAGCAGGTTTCTGGCTAGCGGCATTCATTGCACTCCTCTTCATCACGCCTGTTCTGTATTGGAACTGGATAAACGACTGGATCTCCTTTAAATATCAAATCGCGCATGGTGGTGGCAGTACTTGGGCATGGCGCAGAGTCGCCGCATTTTTAGGTGTTCAAATTGCTTGTTTTGGCCCTCTTCTACTGCTTGGTGGATTTGTGTTTCTAAAGAACTGCTTTCATGGTGCCAAGCTATCTTTAACATCTTTGCTGAGCTTTTTCTTCATCCCATTTGCCATCTTTGCAGCTCTGTCGGGTGGCGGTGGATTGCCTCACTGGACAACGCCTGCTTGGTTTTGTCTCGCTCCCTTTGCTGGCATTGGTTTAGCAAAGGCATGGTCAATGCATCATCGCATTTTGATTCGCTTATTTTTAAGTATTCAAATTCTGCTGTGCTTACTTGGGTTTGGATTGGTCCTGGCTGGTGGCATTCCTTCAACTTCCATGAAATCCAATCCGATTGCAGATCTTTATGGCTGGGAAATCGCAGGTCAAAAAGCCTTACAGCTTGCGCAAGCAAATCAGGTGGATGGTATTGCCGTTCAAAACTGGACTCTAGGAAGTCGCGCAGCCTGGTATGCAAGTCCAATTCCTGTCTTCGTCCTAGATCAACGCCAAGATCAATTCGATCTCTGGTTTGGGCAACTACCTCCAGGCGCTAGCGTGCTGCTCATCAATTGGTCTGGAATGAGTTTTGCCAACCCCGCTGGAAACAAGCCAGGATTTGAGAAATGCGCGCCATTAGAGAGCATTGAAATCCAGCGTTTTGGACAGAATTTATCTAAATTTGACTTTAGTCTCTGCACTAATTGGCAAAACACCGCTTTACCGGAGTAATTTCAAGACCTTAGGTGCCCAAGGCATTATCCTTACGCCTATGAGTTCAATACCCCAAACCACCCCTAAAGCCACATCTGGGTGGAAAGCAATGCTTAAGCGTGCTTGGCCAACTATTCGCATTTTGCTATCCCTCGCTCTCCTCTGGAAAGCCACTAGCGGCATTGATTGGCACACCCTGCTCGATTCAGAAATCAAGATGCAGCCGAAATGGTTTTTAGCTGCTGGTCTTGCCATTACTTTGGCTTTTATTTGCGGCGGTCTACGCTGGGGCTTTCTAATGCGCAAAGTCGGATTTCAAGGCAGCGCGACAGACTACGTTGCACTCTACTTCGCAGGCGGATTAATTAATCAAGGTCTCCCCAGTACTCTCGGCGGTGATAGCTATCGCGCGATCACAGCAAGCCATTTAAATAGCGGCGGTAAATTTAGCGAGACTAAAGAGCTCGATGAAGAGTTGCATCACAAAGTTGATCTTGAACACGCACCTCCTAAATTGCGCCTCAGCTTTTCGATGGTGCTAGTAGATCGTTTATTGGGCTTGGCAGGCAATAACCTTCTGGGTGGCCTCGGACTCATTTTGGGTGGTGCCACTTTAGCCGCGTGGGGAACTGCTCTCGGCTACGGCGTCACTGCCATCATGATTTTTGCAGGCTTGGTGATTGCCTTTATTTTGGCTTGGACGCCAAGCCGCGATCTGCTCCAAAAAGGATTAGACCGACTGCAGATGAATCATGCTCTCCCAGGCATTAAGCTGGCGTTTTCCTGGCCAATGAATATTGCCCAAGCGAGTTTTGCAATCTTCATTCACTTCCTGACTATTCTTGCTTTAGGTTTTTGTTTAAAAGCCTATGGTGCCGATGCGCCCATCGAAGGGCTGATGATTGGTCTACCCGCCTTAAGCCTCTTATTGATGCTACCGATTAGCATCTCGGGCTGGGGACTACGTGAAGCAACGCTATCTTCAGTGTTAGCACTGTGGGGGGTTAATCCATCCCTGACGGTACTGGCCTCCATGAGCTATGGTGCACTGACAGTACTATGCGTACTTCCAGGTGCGTACTTTTTATTAAAACGAAAATAATATTTAAAGTGAAACTATGAGTATTAGTGTCAACACCATGCGCGCCATCGATCATTGGGTCGGTGTTCCGCTTTGCGCTGTAGCAACTCCGCTTGTCGCATTAATAGACGGTATTAAGAACGTCTTCTCTCGTGGACCAGAAACCCCACGCAAGCTCCTCTTTATTGAATTATCAGAAATGGGGAGTGCAATCCTCGTTGACCCAGCAATGCGAAATGCTCAAGCCCGTGGCGCAGAGTTATTTTTCCTCATCTTCAAAAGTAATCGTGCTAGCTTAACCCTATTGAACACAGTCAAGCCTGAGAATGTTTTTACGATTGATTCTTCTAGCTTAGGTGGCTTGATTAAAGATACTTTGCGTTTTTTAATGATCGCCCGCCGTCATCGTATTGACACTGTCATTGATCTAGAGCTGTTCTCACGCTTCACTGCTTTATTGACCGGTCTTTGTGGTGCACGTCGTCGCGTCGGTTATCACATCTTCCATGGCGAAGGTTTGTGGCGCGGTGCCATGCTGACTCGCAAGGTGCACTACAACCCACATATTCATATTACGAAGAACTTTCTCTCTTTGATTCATGCGGCATTCGCAAGCAAGATCGAAGTTCCCTTTAGCAAAATTCATATCTCTGACGCCGAAGTGAAATTAGAGCAAGCAGTGATTGATCCAGTAGTAATGGATAAGGTCCGTCAACGCATTGAAAAATTGGCAAGTGAAGCAGGTATTTTATTTACCCAGGGTAAAGAGCGCCTTATTCTGATTAATCCTAATGCGAGTGATTTATTGCCACAGCGCCGTTGGGCACAGCAACGCTTCTCTGAGCTCATTATTAGTGTTCATCAAAAGTATCCAAACGATCTTATTTTGATTACGGGCTCTCCTGCTGAATTTGAGTACGTTGAAAAAGTTCGCGCAGTCGCTAATGTTAAAAATGCAATTAACTTTGCTGGCCAAGTAAGCTTTGCTGAATTGCCCCCACTCTATACATTGTCAGATGTGATGGTTACAAACGACTCTGGCCCTGGACACTTCTCAGCTGTGACCCCACTTAGAACTGTTGTGCTCTTTGGCCCTGAAACGCCAGCTCTTTATGGCTCTGTTGGTAATTCGATTGCGATTACTGCAAATCTAGCCTGCTCACCTTGCGTTAGTGCTGCCAATCATCGCAAAACACCATGTCACGATAACGTTTGCATGCAAGCCATCACGGTTGCCCAAGTCCTCGAGAAGGTGTCGATTCAAATTCAGGGTGCTGATCAAGCAAAGAATCGCTAACTGGCATGAGCAATCAGAAACTCTCGCCAGTTGCATGGCTTCTTCCGCTTTTGCCAATAGTCTTGGCTTGCATCATTTATTTTGGAGGCCTGCAGACAAGCAGCTTCTTATTCATCAACAGCTTTACCCAAGGAGTTCCAGATATTGTTTGGGCCTTTCTCACCTATTTAGGTAATGGCTGGGGAGTATTTGCAATTGCTTTCCCTCTGCTTCTACTGGCCCCAAGATTATTAACGGCTGGTATTTTTGCTGGAGCTATTTCAGCAATTGCCAGCTCTGTTCTAAAACCCTTTTTTGATTTGCCTAGGCCTGCAGGTGTTTTGCCTGAGGGCAGCTTTCATCGCATCGGAGAACTCTTGCTCTCCAAGGCGTTTCCTTCAGGTCACACCCTTACTGCATTTGCTATTGCTAGCGCACTCTATTTCGCCTCAGCCAAAAGTAAACGTGGGTCGCTGCTTTGGCTCTTTATCCTTGCCTCATTGGTTGGACTGTCCCGTATTGCAGTTGGGGCACACTGGCTCACTGATGTTCTAGCTGGTGCTGGCGTAGGCCTCTGGTGCGGAATGGTTGGGGTTGCACTATCTGAATATATCCATGGTAGCCAGCTACTGCCAAATAAGATTTGGCCTCGCTTTATTGCTATTGGCGGACTCGTTACGATTTATGCGCTGTTGACCCAAACGATGGACCTAGAGTTAAACCAACCACTACAGTACGCCTCGGTTGCATTGATTGCAGCGACTCTGGTTTTGTTTATCAAAGCCCAAATGCCCAATGCCTCCTAAGTCACCATGTTGAGTTGCTATGTTTAGTTATCGCCATGCATTTCATGCGGGTAGTCATGCGGATATCCTCAAACATCTAACCATGATTCATCTGGCTGAATACCTCCAAGAAAAACCTGGTGCCCTCACAATTGTTGATACCCATGCTGGGGCTGGTATCTACAGCCTCATAGATGGCTTTGCCGCTGTTAGCAAAGAAGCAGATAGTGGTATTTTTCGGCTAATCAAATTTGCCGATGAATGCCAATCCTCTGGCAAGGGTGTTGGTGAAAGTATTCAGAATTATTTGGATTACGTTCGCGCTGAAAACTCTGAAGAGCAGATTACCATCTACCCAGGCTCCCCTTTTATCTTGGCGCGTCTCCTCAGACCGCAAGATCGCCTCAAGCTCTTTGAACTTCATCCCAAAGAGATTGATATCTTGCGTCATAACGTCCATCAGTTAAAACAAGCCAAACAAATTGATGTGTACGCTGAAGATAGCTTTGCAAGGCTCAAGGGCCTACTCCCTCCGCCAAGCAGAAGAGGTTTAGTATTAATCGATCCCTCGTACGAAGATAAGCAAGACTACCGCTATCTTGAAACGGCGATGGAAGAGGCTCTTCAGCGCTTTGCAACCGGTTGTTATGCTATTTGGTACCCGATTCTTTCCAGAAGAGAATCTGCTTCTTTGCCTGATCGCTTGAAAAAGATTGCCGCAAACCATAAACGCTCTTGGCTCCACACGGAATTACGGGTTGAGAATGCCCCTGGTGAGCGTCGCCTTCAGGCTAGCGGTATGTTTGTGATTAATCCGCCCTGGACGCTAGAAAAGAATCTGGTAGAAGCTTTACCAACACTGGTTAAAGCCTTAGGCCAAGGCAGTGGCGCTGAATATCTACTAAAGAGTTTTGAGGCTAAGCCCTAAGCTTACCGATCCCGTACTTCTATCATCACCTCGTTGCGCCTTAAAAAAGGCAAGGTCCAAGGTGGGTTGTAACGAGCAAAATTGGGTGGGCCTACAGCCTGCAAATTTTGAATCTGGATCCATCTTTCAAGTTCCGCAGTTTTTTCTTTTACTTTTTCTTCGCTATAAAAACCGGAAAACATGATCACTGCTTTTTTAGTGGCTGGAACTTCGCGCAATTGCACCCTTTCATCAAGGGGTTGCGGCAAGCTTGCAAGCGTATATTGCGAAGGCATAACAAATGAAACCGTTGAAAGGCTGTGATTCGATTCAATGCCGACGGGCGCCGTCATAGCAATAGTTGCGCTTTTTTCTTCCAAGCCAACCGGGGCAGTCATGGGGATCTTTTCTTCAATCCGATTTTTCCCAAAAATATACGCTGCGATTAATCGAAATCCTTGGCTAGAGGCTGAATCCATATCGCCATCTACCTTTACTTCCGCCAGTATTAAAGACTCATAAACCCTTAATTCAAAAGGGGGAGCATTTTCTATTACAAAATATTTTGGCTCTTCAATTGCCATGGCCGTACCTGTTAGTAGGAAAGCTATTGGGAGCAGAGACGCTCTGCAAATCGAACGCCAATGCACTATGCGCTTACCATTGCGACTGGAGGGCAAAACCTTGGGTGTTATGACTAAGGTTTGCATTAGCCCCAACCGGCAAGGTTAACTTCTCTGCTTGGTGGCCAAATGGTAGTCCCGTCAATATCGGAATATTGATTGGAAGCCTTGCGCGAATAGCGTCAATGGCACTCTCAAGCTGATAGCCCCGATCGTTATCGTAGAGGCGATACGCTGAAAATCCACCCAATACAACAGCGCTTTGACTGGCAAGAATTCCGGCATCCAATAACTGCATCAACATGCGCTCTATGCGATAGGGATGCTCATTCACATCCTCTAAAAATAAGATGCCGCCTTGGATTTGCTTGGAACTTGGCATATAAGGTGTGCCAACCAACCCAGCCAACACCGTTAAATTACCACCCCATAGCAAGCCAGAACTGGATCCAGACTCTGTTTTGCCAAGATAAGATTGAGTAGTGGTTACTTGGCAGTCTAACTTGCGCCCTTGAACGGCAGACTGGAAGTACTTCCACATCAGAGCATCTGGTGCAAGCGAATTGCCTTGGTCATCTTGACGACCAAAATCGTAATTGAGCATTGGGCCGGCCAAAGTAATGGCTCCAGTCTTTGCCAATAGCGCCAACTGAAATACTGTGAAATCACTATGTCCACAAATCTGCAAACCACCCTGAATTGCTTTAGCAATGCCATCCCATTCAATATCGGGTAACAGGCGATGAATGCCATATCCACCACGCATGACCATCACGAGATGATCGGAGGATAATTTTTGAAGTTGATTGATTTCAGCTAGGCGCTCTGCATCGGTCCCAGCAAAGCGTTGCTCAACCCTGCTCACACAATTTTCATTGTGAATAGCGATACCCTGTTTCTTCAGCCAATCAATACCAGCCAAAGGGCTGCGCATATCCAAGCTAGCCCCCGAAGGAGCAATGAGGTGAATAGACTTCAACGTCGCTCCCTAAAAAAATCTCTCAGTAATTGACCGCACTCTTCCTGCATGATGCCACCTTCAGATACCGTCTGGTGATTGATCTGCTTCATAGAGAATAAATCTAACACACTCCCTGCAGCACCCGTTTTAGGATCTGCTGCGCCAAAAACAACGCGCTCAATCCTAGCATGCAGGATGGCGCCAGCACACATGGCACAGGGCTCCAAAGTAACGTACAGGGTTGTTCCGGGTAGCCGATAGTTTTGCTCTTCGCTTGCAGCACCCCTCAGGGCTAACATTTCAGCATGGGCACTAGGATCATGACTAGCAATAGGCTTGTTAAAAGATCGAGAAATCACCTGCCCATCGCGAACTAACACTGCTCCGACAGGAACTTCACCAGCGAGAGCAGCTAACTTAGCCTGCTCTAGAGCTTCCTGCATAAACTGACGATCAAGCTCGGCTTGCATGATTTATGGGTGAGTAACGTCTGCCCAACAATTGGGGGTTTCATATAGGCGGATGGATGACAGTGTTAACTGGCCGCTAAATGCTTTCTCAAATACAGGCTGCAAAATTAGAAAGGCTGCATTGGCAAGGTTTTCAACTGTTGGCACATGCTCCATCACAACAGTCTTATGATCTGGCAAGCTCTCTAAAAATGTAACCAGCCCTGCATCTTCTTTAGCTACCAAGAATGCATGATCCCAAGGTTCAACTACATACTGATTTGCTAGGCGCTTAATGTCTCCAAAATCCAGGACCATGCCATCATCCGCTTTACCTGGGTGATCTGCAATTTGCCCCTTCAAAGTAATCTCAATAGCGTAACGATGCCCATGTAGATGTTTACATTGGCCACCATGATTTGGGATGCGATGGCCAGAGTCGAACTCAAGACGGCGAGTAATCGAGATAGCAGGTTGTTTAGTAGTCATTTGTAATTCTTTCAATTGCACTGCAGTGTCTAGCGAATGCCGATGAGCTTATGAGTCTGAAGACTCAATCGCCACAATGGATGCTTTTGACATAAACGGACTGCTGATTCAATATTGTCCTTCAGGTTAGGACCATCCATTGGTTGCAAAAATCGATTGCGATAATCCATCTTCTCAAAACGATCCATTAGCGCAGGAAGATTGTCATGAGCGGCCTGTGGAATAACGAGTTTTAACTCGTCAGCCTGAAATACAATCAGCTCAGATCCAGCCTTAGGACTCACGCAAACCCAATCAATGCCCTTGGGTACTTTAATAGTGCCATTGGTCTCAATGGCAACTTCAAAACCTTTGTGATGTAAGGCTGTAATTAATGCCTCATCTAATTGCAATAGAGGCTCGCCACCAGTAAAAACAACATAACGTTTATGCGGGCCTGCTGAAGTGCTTCTCCATGCCGCTTCAATAGCCTCAGCTAGTGCCAGTGCTGTCTCGAATTTTCCACCACCATCACCATCGCTGCCCACAAAGTCTGTGTCGCAAAATTGACAGATAGCAGTAGCACGGTCTTCCTCGCGACCACTCCATAGATTACAGCCTGCAAAACGACAAAAGATGGCGGAACGACCTGCGTGAGCGCCCTCACCCTGAAGGGTTGGAAAAAGTTCTTTAACGGTATACATAGAGATGCACTGATTTTAAGCGCTAGGCTTACTTCTAGGACACAAGCTCCCACTGGAGGTAGTCTTCCCAATAGGCATTGGCCCAGGCGACACCATTAGTAATGTAGCGCCCAGTACCCCTACGAATGACCCAGCGGCCAATTTCTGGTGAAAACCAGACATCTTCATCACGAATATTACCCACCCGGAAAACGTCATTACTCTCAAAGTAAGGCATCTCATCATGGTATTTGAGCGTCAAAAATTGACCGGCAGGAACCTGGATCAACTCCCACTGGCTAGCTTTCATACTCATACCCCAGTAATAGATACCATCGGGGTAGCCAAGAACTTGATATTGCGTTTTGTAAAACTGGTTAAAACCAGATGTCAGTTGTTCGGGCCATAGAGGCATTGGCTTGATAAACTTTTGTGGCGGATTCCAGTGAGCATCTTGAAGTACGTATCCCCATGGACTTTGAATTTCATCAGGTAAAGGACCAGCTTTTGCGCCCGACCTCTGAATGCGAACCTGCTCACCGACCGAAACTACTCTCTCAGTAACAACATCCACCAATTCTTGGTTAAACACATTTCGTACGTTGTACACCCACTCTTGACCAATCTTCGGAGCGCGTGTAGTAGGCGCTGGAATGGGTTGAGTCGCAGGTACTCCACTTGGATAGAGTTGTGAAGAAATACAAGCAGATAGCAACAGACTTGCCGTCAGCAAGAATGCTGCGCGGAGTAAACGTTGATGCACTTTTATTTGTAGGAGGTGAGTTGCCACTGGAGGCTATCTTCCAAGTTAGGCATGCCTAACTGACCCTGAATCATGTAGGAACCTGAAGACTCCCGAGCGACCCAGCGACCAACACTAGGAGCAAACCAAATCGTTTCTTTACGAATGCAATTCACTTTGTTGTCATCATCACTTTCGTAGTTAATCAAGTTTTGATAACGCAAAGTCAGAAAGCTCCCAGCGGGCACGTTAACTTGCTCCCAACCATGAGCGCTCATATACAACTGCCATCCATAAGAGGCGTCCGGATATCTAGCCAATTTGTATTTAGTGCTGACTTGCTTATTCCAGCTTGCAGATAATTCTTGCGGCCAAAGCGGAATTGCTGGATTGAAGTTTATAACGCGTGACCAATGTGGATCTGTAATCACCATTCCCCACGGACCCTGCACCTCATTAGCAAGCTTTCCACCATTTTCGTCAGTGCGCTCGACCACAATTGTTGACCCAACTGAAGCAATGCGCTCAGTAACAAGCCCCAGATTTTTACCATCAAAAACGTTGCGCTTGATATAGGACCACTCTTGACCAACTTCTGGAGGGCGAACTGCAGGCAGAGGTTTAGGCTGGGCTACAGGTGTACCCCGTTCATATGAAAGCGGCACACCACAAGCTACTGGAACTAAAGCTGCTGAAGCAATGAAAGTGCGACGTGATAGTTTCATATTTTCCCCGTTATGCGTTGCAAGTGAATGATCTAATCTCTTGTTTCTATTAAATATTGTACTTAAAGATAGTCCTCAAATGAAGGTGTCTAGAGGCATTGGACTATTTTATTGCGGGCAACTTTTGACTGAGGAATTAACATGTCGCACTCATCAAACCAAGTATGCACTTCCTGCTCCAACCCAACGCCATGCATGAAGTTATAGATAGCCTTTTTAAGGCCTAGACCTAAAGCGTCATGATCAATACCACTGGGGTCATTAAACGCAATGTCATTCTTGGCAAAACTCACGGGAGGAAGTGGTATCAAGGTAATGCCGTATTCCTCTGGATTTTTACCAACAGGCGAATGAACAGTGCAAGTAAAGCGATGAAAAAATCCACTCTGAATACAGCCGTTTTCAAATAGCTGACGCACATACTCCAAAGCATCAACAGTCTCTTGAACAGTTTGTGTTGGAAATCCATACATCAAATAGGCATGCACCAAAATTCCTGCATCAGAAAATCCTTTTGTCACACGAGCTACCTGCTCTACAGTGACACCTTTTTTCATCAGATTGAGCAATCGATCAGATGCAACTTCCAAACCACCTGACATCGCAATACAGCCACTCTTGGCAAGTAGTTCTGCTAGGTCAGGGGTGAATGTTTTCTCGAAGCGAATATTGCCCCACCAAGAAATCATTACCTTGCGACGTAAGAGTTCTTCAGCAAGCGCTTTCAAGGCTTTCGGTGGTGCAGCTTCGTCAACAAAATGAAACCCTGTCTGACCAGTCTCGGTAACGATTTGCTCAATACGATCTACTAATAAGCTGGCTGATGCAGTCTCATACCGTGAAATGTAATCTAAGCTGACATCACAGAAGCTACACTTCTTCCAATAGCAGCCATGTGCCACCGTGAGCTTATTCCACCGACCATCACTCCAAAGCCGGTGCATCGGGTTAAGCATATCTAACAGCGACAAATAAGAATTTAAAGGCAAGTCGTCCCAAGTGGCGACCCCAACATCCTCAAATGGAATATCAGGCTCTTGCCAATTCATATATTGAACCTGACTGGCTGCGTTGCGAACGAAGGTACGAACCAATCGCTCTACTGACCTTTTGCCATCGAGATGCTCCAGGATATTAAGCAAAGGTCTCTCACCAGAATCTAAACTGATGAAGTCCACATAATCAAATAGGCGAGGCTCAGTAAGCTCGCGTAATTCAGTATTGACATAACCGCCACCTAAGGCAATCTTGATTTTTGGATATTTGGCTTTTATTGTTTGTGCAATTCGGAGGGCTGCATACATAGCACCCGGAAAAGGCACGGACAAAATAACAAGACTCGGTTGGTGTTTCTCTACCGCTTGGATTGTTAATTTCTGTAGCCTCAAATCCATTAAAGTAGGATGAGCTGCCAAAGCTTCAGCCAATGGGTTAAAAGTTGGCTGACTACTTGCGAGTGACTCTGCATAACGCACAAACTCAAAGCGATCATCTACAGCATCACGTAATACATCAGACAAATCATTGAGATAGATCGTTGCTAAATGACGCGCCCGGTCATGGGAACCCAGCGCCCCAAATGCCCATGCCAAAGGATCGGCAGAATCTTCATCATCATAGGCATCAAGGGAGAAGAAACGAGGGCCTTCTGGTAAAAAATCGCGGGTATTAATGCGATGACTCAAAGTGCTGTCGCGCCCCTGGAGAAATGCGATTACAGGCTCAATCGTATCTTGGTAGCTCTCAAAATAATCTAAGAAATAATTCACGCTAGCGCTGCGATCTTGTTCTGGCAGGGTAAGAGCTTGAGTATGTATCTCAGAGATACCTTGTGAGGTAAAGAAACTTAACACGAGAGCTAGCGCTAAATCCTCTTGTACCGCGTCAATCTGGCGAGATCTTAAGAAACCAGTGAGATAAGCAGTCGATGGATACGGCGTATTGAGCTGCGTCATCGGTGGGATCAGACTGAGAACCTTCATAGCGACTCCATCAGACTTAACTCTTCCGAAGTAAACCCAGCCTGCTTACGCGCTTCGATGTTGAATGGACCCCTTAGGACCGGTGCGTGATATTTCTTTGCGAGTTCTCTATATGCCGTGATCGGGGATACATTATCCCTAGCGCATAAGAAATTAAACCAGCGATTACCAATCAATACATGTCCAATTTCATCATTGAGAATAATCTCCAGAATTTCGACCGCCCTATCATCCTTGATTTGCTTAAACCGATCACGAATTCCTGGGACCGCATCCAAACCTCTTGCCTCCATCGTTCTTGGAACCAAAGCCATTCTAGCGATCACTGCATCTGTCGTTCTCTCAACCATCTCCCACAAACTGTTATGCGCTGGAAAATCACCGTAGGTAAATCCAAATGACTGAATGTGTTCATTCACCAAGCTGAAATGGTAAGCCTCTTCTTTAGCAACCTTTAACCAATCTTCATAGTATTGCTGAGGCATATCCGGAAAACGCCAGATGGCATCCAAAGCAAGATTCATGGCATTAAATTCAATATGCGCAAGCGAGTGCAATAGGATTGCCCTGCCTTGAACAGTAGTCATTCTTCTTTTTGGGGCTTGCAAAGGTGGAACGAGCTCTGGCTTGAGTGGACGTCCAGGCAGTATTAATTCTTGAGCGTCCAAGCTGGCAGAAAGATTTAAAGCAATGCGTTGATGCTGATACTCATCAAACAAGTGATATAGCTGACTTACCTTAGCTTGTACATCTGTGTTTGCCAAGATTTCGAGGGAAGTTTCTCGTAACTCGAGCATGGGTGATAGCAGGCTTAAATCGCCTACTCCCACTCAATGGTTGCCGGTGGTTTTCCGCTGATGTCGTAAACAACACGGTTGATGCCACGTACTTCATTAATGATGCGATTAGATACTTTACCCAATAATTCATGGGGTAAATGCGCCCAATGTGCGGTCATAAAGTCTTGTGTTTGTACTGCTCTGAGTGCCACAACATATTCGTATGTTCTGCCATCGCCCATCACACCTACTGACTTTACTGGCAAGAAGACGGCAAAAGCCTGACTTGTTAAGTCATACCAGGATTTTTGACTGACTTCATCGATCGTATTACGTAGCTCTTCAATGAAGATCGCATCGGCACGTTGCAGCAAACTAGCAAATTCTGCCTTTACTTCACCTAAGATGCGAACCCCAAGACCTGGCCCCGGGAATGGATGGCGATACACCATCTCACGGGGTAAACCTAGAGCAACACCGAGTTCACGCACTTCGTCTTTGAACAACTCACGCAATGGCTCAAGCAACTTAAGATGCATATCTTCAGGTAAGCCACCAACATTGTGATGACTCTTAATGGTGTGAGCACCCTTTTTACCTTTACCAGCAGATTCGATCACATCCGGATAAATAGTGCCTTGAGCAAGCCACTTGGCATTCTTTATTTTTCCCGACTCAGTCTGAAATATTTCGACGAACTCTTTGCCGATAATTTTGCGCTTCGCTTCTGGATCAGCAACGCCTGCCAGCTCGCCCATAAAAGTAGCGGCAGCATCGACACGAATGACTTTTACGCCGAGGTTGCGTGCAAACATCTCCATCACCATGTCGCCTTCGTTTAGACGAAGCAGGCCATGGTCAACAAACACACAAGTTAACTGATCACCAATAGCGCGATGAATGAGAGCCGCAGCAACACTGGAGTCCACACCACCCGACAAACCGAGAATGACTTCATCATCACCAACTTGCTTGCGAATATTTTCCACGGCCTCAGAGATGTAATCACCCATCACCCAGTCAGGCTTGCACTTGCAAATCTCATGCACAAAGCGCTCAATAATGGCGGTACCTTGAATCGTATGCGTCACTTCTGGATGAAACTGGAAGGCATAGAAACGGCGCTCTTCATCAGCCATACCAGCAATCGGGCAAGACTCGGTAGAGGCCATCAATTTAAATGATGGTGGCAGGGTCGTTACAGAATCACCATGACTCATCCACACCTTGAGAATGCCATGGCCTTCGCTGGTGGAAAAATCCTGAATACCTTTTAGTAGATTGGTGTGACCATGAGCACGAACTTCTGAGTAACCAAACTCACGGGCCTTGCCTAGAGACTCGGCAGAAGCTACCGCGCCACCCAATTGGTTTGCCATAGTCTGCATGCCATAACAAATACCAAGCACGGGAACACCGAGCTCAAACACAATTTGTGGAGCGCGAGGGCTGCCATCTTCGGTTACTGAACTTGGACCGCCAGAAAGAATGATTCCTTTGCCGCCCCGCTCTTGAATGAATTTACGAATAAATTCTGGATCGCAATCGTAGGGGTGAATCTCAGAATAGACACGTGCATCGCGCACGCGTCTTGCAATGAGTTGAGTTACCTGTGAACCAAAGTCGAGAATCAGTATTTTGTCGTGCACTAAAGAACAGCCTTCATTTAAGTCTTAATCAATATGGTAATTCGGCGCTTCCTTGGTGATCTTCACATCATGAACATGCGACTCGCGCACACCCGCTGAAGTGATTTCCACAAAATTGGCTTTCTCATGAAGTTCATCAATTGTTCGGCAACCTAAG
Source organism: Polynucleobacter finlandensis (assembly GCF_018881755.1). Classification (GTDB taxonomy): domain Bacteria; phylum Pseudomonadota; class Gammaproteobacteria; order Burkholderiales; family Burkholderiaceae; genus Polynucleobacter; species Polynucleobacter finlandensis. The sequence goes on from NZ_JACVPS010000017.1 coordinate 50,656, forward strand.
TAACCCATGGATGAACGGATACCGCCAGTCAGTTGATGCAAGATCGCGAGCACGCTACCTTTGTAAGGTACCTGCCCCTCAATGCCTTCTGGCACGAGTTTTTCTGCATTCGCAACAATGTCGCTTTGGAAATAACGATCGGCAGAACCATCGGCCATTGCGCCCAAGGAACCCATGCCGCGGTAACTCTTGTATGAACGCCCTTGATACAAGAACACTTCACCGGGAGCCTCTTCTGTGCCAGCGAACATGCCACCCATCATGACCGAGCTTGCACCTGCTGCCAATGCTTTAGCAACGTCACCTGAGTAACGCACACCACCATCCGCAATTAACGGAATACCAGTACCTTTGAGCGCATTGGCTACATTCACAATCGCACTAATTTGCGGAACACCAACACCAGCAACAATACGCGTTGTGCAGATGGAGCCGGGGCCAATACCTACCTTCACGCCATCAGCACCATGATCAGCCAATGCTTTTGCAGCATCGCCAGTGGCAATGTTGCCGCCAATCACTTGAACTTGCGGATAATTCATCTTCACCCATTTGACGCGATCTAATACGCCCTGACTATGGCCATGGGCAGTGTCGACAACAATCACATCAACGCCAGCGCGAACTAAGAGTTCAATACGCTCATCATTATCTGGACCAACACCCACCGCAGCTCCGACGCGCAATTTACCTTCACTATCTTTACAAGCATTGGGATGCTCGGTCGCCTTCAGAATATCTTTAACGGTAATAAGTCCACGCAATTCAAACTTGTCATTAACAACCAGAACGCGCTCTAAGCGGTGGTGACTCATTAAACGTTTTGCTTCGTCTAATGTGCAGCCTTCTTTAACAGTAATGAGGCGCTCACGCGGCGTCATCTTGGTTTTTACCGGCGCATCCAAATCTTCTTCGAAGCGTAAGTCGCGGTTAGTAATAATGCCAACCACTTCTTTGCCAGTGAGAACTGGGAAACCAGAGAATCCGTGTTCACGTGATAACTGAATGACTTGACGCAAGGTAGCATCTGGACCAACAGTGATTGGATCACGCAGAACGCCAGATTCATAACGCTTCACCTTAGCCACTTCACGAGCTTGCTCTGACGGTGTGAGATTTTTATGAACAATGCCGATGCCGCCTTCGCTGGCCATGGCAATTGCCAAACGACCTTCCGTCACGGTATCCATCGCTGCAGATACCAATGGTGTATTGAGTGAAATATCTCGAGTTAACTTACTTGCCAGACTGGCATCTCGAGGGAGTACCGATGAATAAGCCGGTACGAGGAGCACATCGTCAAAAGTGAGTGCTTTTTGAATGAGTCGCATGCAAAACCCCTAGTCACAAAAACAGATTATAGCCTCCTAGCCTTTCTTTTAGCTGCGGCAGCTTGGAATTTGGCATCCTGGTTTTGATTGGCCTTCTTGCGACGTACCGTCTTGGGGTCAATTAAGAGCATGGAATAGAGCTCCAACCTATCGCCCTCATAAATAGGGCTATCCCAGTCTTTACGCTTACCAAACACCCCAAAACAACCCTTTCGAGCCAAAACAGGGTCTTCTGGACTTGTGGCAATGCCCACTTGGAGCAGTGCCTGCCCAACCGTAGCACTCCGACCATCTGCTAATTTGAGCTGAAATGACTGCAGTACAGGCTCGCCATTTCTAGCGTCACAGATGAAGATTTCAATAGATTTACTGGCCATAGATATCTTCAGCCCGCTTGACGAAGCAATCTACAAAGGTTCCTGCGATATGCCCAAAAACAGGCCCGATGATCTTATCGAGAATGCTGCTCTTAAATTCCCAATGGAGCTTAAATTCGACCTTACAGGCATCTTCCTTCAAGGGAATGAAATTCCACTGACCAGAAAAATGCTTAAAGGGGCCATCCACGAACACCATATCGATGGTTTCTGGGCAATGGTTGATATTACGGGTGTGGAAGTACTGAGTAATACCCTTGAACTTAATATTGATTTTGGCTTCTAAAACGGTTTCGGTTTGCTCAAAAATCTCTACACCGCCACACCAAGGCAGGAACTCGGGATAGCGAGCGACATCAGTTACCAAACCATACATTCGCTCGGCTGACTGCCCAATTAAAACGGTCTTGTAGACGTCTGCCATAATCGATCTTGAGAAGCTAAATAAATATGAGTATCGTCGATAACAAAAAAGCCTTCTTCGATTATTTTGTCGAGGAACGCTTCGAGGCAGGGCTGGTTCTAGAAGGCTGGGAAGTCAAAGCCATTCGGGCAGGTCGCGTGCACGTCAAGGAAGCGTATGTTGTCATTCGCAAGGCGGAGCTGTTTTTAATCGGATGTCATATCACCCCCCTGCTCTCAGCCTCTACCCACATCGTTCCAGATAGCACCCGCACCCGCAAGCTCCTGCTCAACGCCATCGAAATACGCAAGCTCATCGGTAAAGTAGAGCAAAAGGGCTACACCCTCGTCCCCTTAAACCTGCATTTCTCCAAAGGCAATGTTAAATGTGAGATTGGCTTGGCGCGTGGCAAGAAGCAACATGACAAGCGGGCTGCCACCAAAGAGCGGGAATGGGAAGTTCAAAAAGGTCGCATTGCCAGGGGCGACTTGAACGCCTAAAAAACGGTATAGACTATCCCTAGGGCTAATAGGGTCAAATCCGAACATTTATGCACTATAAAAGTGCATATCAGCACCAAGCTGCTTCAAACTATTAAAATCAATCCATCCAAAGGCATTAGTTTGTAACTATGAAATCGCCTTTTGATGAAATGCTCGATGCCACAGGCAAAGCGCGACCCCACTACCAAGTTTTCCATAACTGGCTAAAACAGCAAAGTGACACCCTGATGGGTCTCAAGCGAGCTGAGGCTGACCTGATCTTTCGTCGGGTTGGCATTACCTTCGCTGTCTACGGAGACGATCTGGGGTCCGAGAGAACCATTCCGTTTGACCAAGTCCCTAGAATCTTTGCTGCAAAAGAATGGGAACAGCTTGAGGCTGGCTTACGTCAACGTGTAAAAGCGCTCAACTGCTTTATCTACGACGTGTACCACGACGAAAACATTATCAAAGCAGGCATTGTCCCTGCTGAGCAAATTTTTAACAATGCGCAATACCGTCCCGAGATGCGCAATGTCAGTGTGTCACGTGATATTTACGCACAGATTGCAGGGATCGATATTGTTCGCGCCGGTGAAGGCGAGTTCTACGTTCTTGAAGATAACTTACGCGTTCCTTCTGGTGTCTCTTATATGGTGGAAGACCGCAAGATGATGATGCGTCTCTTCCCGGATCTGTTTCAGAAATACCGTGTCGCACCGGTTGAACACTATCCCGACTTATTGCTGGAGTGCCTCAAGTCCGTCAAACCAGATGATGTCAAAAAACCAAATGTCGTGGTGCTCACGCCAGGCATGTACAACTCAGCCTACTTTGAACACAGTTACCTCGCACAACAAATGGGTGTTGAGCTAGTAGAAGGTAAAGATTTGTTCGTGAAGAATGAACAAGTCTTTATGCGTACAACCCAAGGTCCAGAACGTGTTGATGTCATTTATCGCCGCGTCGATGATGACTTCCTGGATCCACTTGCGTTTCGCTCAGATTCGACTCTTGGTGTTGCCGGACTTCTCTCTGCACATCGCGCCGGTAATGTGACCCTAGCGAATGCGATTGGTACTGGAATAGCCGATGACAAATCGATCTACCCTTATGTTCCAGAGATGATCGAGTTTTACCTTGGTGAGAAACCTATTCTTAATAATGTGCCGACTTTCCAATGTCGTAAACCAGATGACCTGGCATACACACTTGCCAACCTTGAAAAGCTGGTTGTTAAACTGACTCATGGTGCTGGTGGCTACGGCATGTTGGTTGGACCAGCTTCGACAAAAGCGGAGATTGAAGCGTTTCGCGGTCATTTGATTGCTAACCCTGATAAATATATTGCTCAGCCCACACTAGCGCTCTCCACCTGCCCTACCTTTGTGGAATCCGGCATTGCTCCAAGACATATTGATTTAAGACCATTCGTATTGTCTGGGAAAACCATCAAGATGGTTCCCGGCGGATTAACCCGCGTGGCTCTTAAAGAAGGTTCTTTAGTCGTGAACTCCTCCCAAGGTGGCGGCACTAAAGATACCTGGGTTCTAGAAGAATAAGGCGGAGAAAAGAATATGCTGAGTCGTACCGCTGATTGTTTGTATTGGATGGCTCGTTATACCGAGCGTGCAGAGAACACCGCTCGCATGCTCGATGTGAATCATCAGACATCCCTATTGCCGCAACCCGAAGAGTTCTTAGAGCAAAGCTGGAGAAAGCTTCTCACCATCTCCAAGCTCGAAGAAGCTTTCATGAGTCAATACGATGTTGTCAATCGAGAGAATGTCTTGGATTTCATGATCTATGAAACCAGCAATCCCTCGAGCATCGTCTCCTGTCTCTTTGCGGCGCGTGAGAATGCTCGTGTCATACGCGGCAAGATCACTTCCGAAGTTTGGGAAACACAAAATACCACTTGGTTGGAGTTGCAGCGCATTCTGGAAGCCAGAAATCAGGCCGATCCAAGTCGCCTACTAGAATGGGTCAAGCATCGTTGCCACCTATTTAGAGGTGTAATGCATGGGACCATGCTGAAGAATGAAGCCTTCTACTTTATGAGTGTTGGCACCCTCTTAGAGCGCGCTGATAACACTGCCCGCATCTTAGAAACAAAATACGAAGACCAGGCATCACTCAAAGCGCTACGTGCTGAAAACAAATCTGACGATGAAGCGGGTGTGGATTTCTTTGATTTCTACCACTGGGCCGCTCTACTTCGCTCCGTGTCTGCTTTTGAAATCTACCGTCAAATTTATTCAGATCAGGTCACACCAAAGCAAGTTGCCCAATTACTGATCTTTAACAAGCAAATGCCTCGCTCATTAGTGTGCTGCGTCAACGAGTTAATCCCACTCATATCTGAGATGAAGAATCAGCAATCGAAAGAAATTGAGCGCTTGCTTGGAAAACTCAAGGCAAGTCTAGACTACTCAGATATCGATGAGGTCTTTTCTCAGGGTTTAGAAGAGTTCATTGAGCAATTTTTAGAGCGTATCAATCACATCGCAGATGAGTTCAGTAATGCCTATCTCATTCCATTGGCAGTGGCCTAAGTACCAACAAAGAGTATATGTATCTCAAGATCCGTCATCGCACCGAATATCGTTATGAAACCCCAGTGCATTATTCAATTCAAGAATTACGCTTGACCCCACCACACGTGGCTGGTCAGCAGATTGAAAAATGGAAGGTCAGTACACCGATTAAATCTACTGTTTCTCAGGATGCTTTTGGCAATACCTGCAGCGCCTTTGTTCAAGAGACTCCCTACACTTCAATGATGATTGAGGCTGAAGGGGAAGTAAGAACTCAAGGCGCTTTTGAATATATTGATGACTCAAAAGCTGTCTCCCCGTACTATCTACTGCAACAAACCAATCTCACCGAGCCCTCTGAAGAAATGATCTCTTACTTTGAGGGCAAATTACCGAAGCAGCATTCTGTTGATGCGGTGCTTAAGCTAGCAGCTGCGGTTCAAGAAGCGATTACTTATGTCCCTGGACAAACGAATTTCGCAACGACGGCAGCCCAATCCTTTGCCATGAAATCGGGTGTTTGCCAGGATCATGCGCACGTCATGCTGGGACTCTGCCGCGCCTCCGGAATTCCTGCGCGCTATGTTAGCGGTTATTTCTTTGCAGAAGAGTCCCCTAACCTTGCAAGCCATGCCTGGATTGATTTTTGCAGTGATGTCGACAAAGGCTTATGGACTAGCATTGATATCACTCACGCTTGTTTGGTAGATTCTCGCCATATTCGCTTAGCGATTGGTCGGGATTACTACTCTGCTGCCCCAGTCAAAGGGGTTCGCTCTGGAGGCGGAGGCGAAGAACTCAGTGCCAGTATCTCGATCCAGCAATTAACTTAAGCTCACTCAAGTTAAGAGATAATTCCAAGGAATTCATTAAAGGGGTTGTGGGATGACGTATTGCGTTGGACTTTGTCTAAAAGATGGTCTAGTTTTTTTATCTGACTCCCGCACCAATGCTGGCGTTGATCAAATCGGCACTTTCAGAAAAATGACATTGTTTCAAAAGAACAATGATCGCTTTTTTACCCTTATGAGCGCTGGGAATCTTGCGATCACCCAAGCCGTTAAAGAAATCCTGCTCCAAGGTCAGTTACTTAACGAAGAAAATCTTTGGACTGTTAAAAACTCACACGATGCTGCCGTAGTGGTGGGCGATGCAGTCAAGCAGGTCTATGAGCGCGAACATAAATCACTTGAAAAAGCTGGTATTGATTTCAATTGCAATCTGATATTTGGCGGTCAAATCAAAGGTGAGCGCCCGCGTCTTTTTAATATTTATTCTGCCGGCAACTTCATTGAGGCAACTCCAGAGACCTGTTACTTCCAAATTGGGGAATCTAAATATGGCAAACCGATCTTGGATCGCGTCTTAAATCATTCCACCCCACTCAATCTCGCGACCAAATGCGCCTTAATCTCCATGGACTCAACACTCAATAGTAATATTTCTGTTGGTCTACCATTGGACCTATTGGTGTACGAGAAGAATTCTTTGAAGCCAACTAAGTTGGTTACCGTGGATGAATCTAATCCCTACTATAAGATGATTCATCAACACTGGGGCGAGAAGCTGCGAGAGGCTTTCAACTCAATTGCAGAGCCAAGCTGGAGTGGTGCTCATAAAGCCAGTGCCATCTCTACACCTGCTAAAAAAATGGGTGCTGTTCCCATCAACCATCAGCCGCCAAAGATCATTGTAAAAAAAGTTGGGGCTCGTGTTGCTACAAAATCTAGTGCACCAACAAAAAACTTGTTAAAAAAATAAAGTCTTAGATTTACAACCAATCTTTTGTGGATACAAAAAGGCCCAGTGTGTACTGGGCCTTTTTACTTCATCAATTTACTGCTGAAACTTGCGTCTGCTCCCTACTTCTTGCCCAACATTTCCCAGGTTGCAATAACGCTATCTGGATTCAATGAGATTGAAGTAATTCCCTTCTCGACTAACCAGCGAGCAAAGTCTGGGTGATCTGAAGGGCCCTGACCACAAATACCAACATACTTGTTTTGCTTGCGGCAAGCATCAATAGAGCGCGCAATCATAAATTCCACCGCAGGATCGCGTTCGTCAAAGTCGATCGCCAACAATTCCATTCCAGAATCACGATCTAGACCTAGAGTTAACTGAGTCATATCGTTAGAGCCAATGGAGAAACCATCAAAGTGCTCGAGGAATTGATCGGCCAAAATCGCATTCGACGGAATCTCGCACATCATGATGAGGCGCAAGCCATTAACACCACGTTTGAGACCGAGCTTCTCCATCATGTCAATGACGCGCTCAGCTTGCTTGATCGTGCGTACGAACGGGACCATGATCTCTACGTTATCAAGACCCATGTCTTCACGAACGCGTTTCATTGCCGCACATTCCATAGCGAAAGCCTCGCCAAAGTCTGCAGAAACATAACGTGATGCACCGCGGAAGCCCAACATTGGGTTTTCTTCATCAGGTTCGTAGCGTGATCCACCAATGAGTTTCTTGTACTCGTTTGACTTAAAGTCAGACAAACGCACAATCACCGGCTTCGGATAGAAGGCTGCCGCAATCGTTGCTACACCCTCAACCAATTTATCTTCGTAGAACTGGCGTGGACTTGCGTAACCACGAGCAACACTCTCCACTGCACGCTTGAGGTCGGGATCAATATTTGGGTACTCCAATACGGCGCGTGGATGCACACCAATATAGTTATTGATGATGAACTCGAGACGCGCTAAACCAACACCTGCATTCGGAATCTGACAGAAGTCAAATGCCAACTGTGGGTTACCAATGTTCATGGTGATCTTGACTGGAATATCAGGCAGTACCCCACGGGAAATTTCAGTGACTTCGGTTTCGATCAAGCCATCATAGATATGGCCTTCGTCACCCTCTGCACAAGAAACTGTCACCATCATGCCGTCTTGCAAATGCTCAGTGGCATCGCCACAACCGACTACTGCAGGAACACCCAGCTCACGAGCAATAATCGCAGCGTGACAAGTACGACCACCGCGATTGGTAATAATCGCAGCAGCGCGTTTCATTACCGGCTCCCAGTTCGGGTCTGTCATATCAGCAACCAATACGTCACCGGGCTGAACGCGATCCATTTCGCTTGGGTCCCGAATAATACGGACGGGACCTGCGCCAATCTTTTGACCAATGGCACGACCTTTAGCCAATACCTTAGAGCTACCCTTGAGCTTGTAGCGCATCTCTACCTGGCCAGCAGCTTGACTCTTGACTGTCTCTGGACGAGCTTGCAGGATATAAATGCGGCCATCTTGACCGTCTTTACCCCACTCAATATCCATTGGACGGCCATAGTGTTTTTCGATGATGACTGCATATTTAGCCAACTCAGTAATATCAGCATCTTCCAACGAAAAGCGGTTGCGTTTTTCTGGGGTGACATCAACGGTTTGCACTTTCTCAGCAGAACCTGCTGGAGCAAATTGCATCTGAATTAATTTAGAGCCTAAAGAGCGACGAATAATCGCTTTCTTATCTTGCGCCAAAGTAGTCTTGAAAACATAGAACTCGTCTGGGTTGACTGCACCTTGAACGACAGTCTCGCCTAAGCCATAGCTTGAGGTAATAAAGACCACATCTTCAAAGCCAGACTCTGTATCCAATGTAAACATCACGCCGGCTGCACCCAAATCTGAGCGTACCATCCGCTGAATACCGGCAGATAAGGCTACTTCAGCATGAGCAAAGCCTTTATGAACCCGATAAGAAATAGCGCGATCGTTATATAGCGAGGCGAATACTTCGCGAATCTTTTTCAGGACATCATCAATGCCCTCAACATTCAGGAAAGTCTCTTGCTGACCAGCAAAAGAGGCATCAGGCAAATCTTCAGCAGTAGCAGATGAGCGCACTGCAAATGAACCTTTTCCAGAATCGTCCAAGGTTTTGAACGCTGTGCGGATTTCTTCATCCAAACGTGCTTGAAATGGTGCAGTCTCAATCCATTCTCGAATCTCAGCACCCGCTTGGGCAAGAGCGCGAACATCATCGATATTGAGGTTTTCTAGACGCTTTCGAATGCGCTCAGTGAGATTGTTATGTTCCAAGAAATCTCGGAAAGCCAATGCGGTGGTTGCAAAACCAGTTGGAACACGAACGCCCGTAGAGGACAACTGAGAAATCATTTCACCAAGGGAAGCATTCTTACCGCCAACGGACTCAACATCCGTCATTCGAAGCTGCTCAAAAGGTAAAACGTAGGCATTTGCCACACTACTATTTTGTTGCTGTTGGTTGGACATAAAATACTCTCTAAAGATAAGGAAACTGGTCTAGCGGCCACTCAAAATGGGGCATACTTCATTAACTTTCTATTGTAGTGCTGACCTCGACTTTTAGGCCATTCTCATGACTACCCAAACCCGTATTGTTTTTATTGTTTCTGATGGCACAGGCATTACCGCCGAGAACTTCAGCCAGTCGATTTTGGCCCAATTTGAGGCCACTTTTAAGCACATTCGCGTCCCTTTTGTGGATAGCGTTGATAAGGCCCGCGATGCCGTCAGCAACATCAACCAAGCCGCCTCTAAATATGGGGTTCCACCGATTGTTTTCACCACTTTGGTGAATCCGGAACTCAATGCCATCGTCGGCAAAGCAAACGGCTTGGTTTTGGATATGTTCCAGACCTTTGTGGCACCCCTTGAAAACGCACTGGGCATCAAATCCACCCACGCCATGAACCGCCTGCACCACAATGCCGACACCGATGCGTACAGAGACCGGATTGAAGCGATTAACTACTCCCTAGCCCATGATGATGGTCAGTCCAATAAAAACCTGGCAGAAGCGGATGTCATCCTGGTTGGGATTTCTAGGGTGGGTAAAACGCCTACGAGTCTTTATTTGGCCATGCAATATGGATTAAAGGCAGCAAACTATCCCCTCATCCCTGAAGACTTTGAGCGAGGCCATCTTCCTAAAGATCTTGTTCCCTATCGCAGCAAAATATTTGGTCTGATGATTGATGCGGAAAGGTTGTCGCAAATTCGTAATGAGCGCCGCCCGGGAAGCAATTACGCCAAGCTTGAAAATTGCCGTTATGAAATCAATGAAGCCACTTCAATGATGAAGAAAGAATCCATTCCATGGGTTGTCACTACCAGCAAATCCATCGAAGAAATTGCCACTACGGTCTTGCAGGCAATTAAATCTGATAAAACGATTTTGGGTTAGATTGATGTTTTCTGATGCCCGTTTTTGA
>NZ_JACVPS010000018.1 GCF_018881755.1 Polynucleobacter finlandensis
CCCTTGCTTATCGTTCTCGCTCTCGCTATGCATTTGAGAAAAATAATCATGGGCAGCTGCGAAAGTTTTACCAATTCGAGACCAACGTACTAATTCGCCGCTTCGCTCGGGTTTCTGAATCTTGCGCAAAAGAAGGCCAGCCTCAACATAGCGCTGAAAATGAACATTATCTGAATTTAGATATGGACGGCTATTAAAGGATGACAGTAGGAGCCCCTGAAGGCTTCGATAAGCATCATATTTGGACTTTTCAGGCAGGCCATCATTCCCTACCGCAGAGTTCCATAGAACCGCCCAGACAGGGTGATTTTCTAAAGTTCCATGAAATGAGGGGCCTTGAGCGTTCTTATTTTTACTTTTGTCCGCACTCACCTTACCCATTATTGGCACCTGACGCAGCGCTGAATCCAAGGGGATCTGGGAGACAGCATTTAGCCATTTTTGAATTAAATCTAAGCTAGTGCCTAAGCCCACATCCTTCTTATTTGCCCATTGATGGGCTGCTGTCAAAATCTCAGGAAGGTTCGAAACAATCTGCCAGAGCCCCACCATTGAGCTGGGAATATCTAAAATTTGCGATACGTCTTCATGCAATTTTTCAAAATCGGGAGTAGCTTTGGCTGCTTTAATGAGCTCTAGACGATGATCCTCTTTAAGCCTATTAGAACTAGGAGCGCTGAGACCGGGCACTTTTTTGTGCGAAGTCACCTACAGGAACTTGCAAACGGTGTAGCTATAGGAAATTTTAGGCGTGAAACCGATACTTCAATATTGACTTGATTGCTTGTAAAACGAAGTGGTTTGCCTGGAACTTAAGTGTCAATTTAAATGTGAAGTGGTGTTCACTTTATCACATTAAAATTTTAAAAAATTTCGATTATCTTTTTAGGATTATTTTACGTTTTTGTCGGATCTTGAAATGTATAAAATGATAAAGCCCTTTGTTTATAAGGCTTTGACGTGAACGATAAAAATATCGCTGACTATGTCAAGGTGGTGCTCAACCAGCTGAGCTACGAGCCTATTAAGACCAAGAGTTTATCACCGGCGGCGTACTTGAGTAACGCCTTTGAGCTCCTCAAGGCTGTTTTGCACTAGGCGCAGCGCTTCTGAGTCCTTGATTTCTACAGTCAACAGGATCTGGGCGACACCTTTTTTGGCGGATTTGCGTAAATCAATCACGTGGACGCCCTGCCTTGTTAGCACCTCAAATAACTCCCGCATCAATTCCGGACGATCCAAAGCGCTGACCGCCAAATCCGCCGGAAAGACCCGCTTAGACTCGTCTTTGGGATTGAGCACCCCGCCGGCTTCATTCCATGCTGTCTGAATGACTCTTTCTGGAGCTCTTTCTAAAAGACCTCTGAAGGTCTTGCAAGAGCGTCGATGAATCGATACACCACGACCTTGCGTCACAAAGCCTGCGATGGCATCAGGAGGTACTGGGCGGCAGCAACGCGCCAACTGTGTAAGTAAAGAGTCAACCCCAACCACGAGCACATCACTACCCTGACCTTGCTTGCGAGTGCTTTGGCGAAGAATAATTTCCGGCGTGGCCGCAGTCTTGGGTTCAGGCTTCTGCTCTACCTTCGCCTCAACAGTCTTGGTATGAGCCGCAGTCTCTTCATCGTCTAAGGCGTTGAACCAGGCACGCACGCGAGTACGCGCTCTTTGTGAGCGTAGATAGTTGCGATCAGGACTAATCCAATCTCGTGAAGGTCCACCATACTTCACGGTGATGATTTCGACTGTTTGACCATTCTGCAGCGGTGTATCTAAAGTGACCATGGCGCCATCAACTCGTGCACCACGACAACGATGCCCTAAGTCGGTGTGGACTGCATAAGCAAAATCAATGGGCGATGAACCCTTCTCAAGGGAGACTACTTTCCCTAAAGGGGTCAGCACATAAATATGATCGTCAATCTCATGATGTTTGAGTTGATCCCAAGCATCTTCCTTCCATGAGATGAGCTGTCTTGCCCAGGCAATCTGTCTTTCATAGGCGACTGCAGCGCTGTGTGTGCCAGTTTGATGGCTTGGGTTGGCTGGAGCATTCTTAGGTGGCGTAGCAGCGCCTGTATATGCACCCTCTTTGTAACGCCAGTGCGCAGCCAAACCGTACTCCGCCTGTTGATGCATTTCTTGAGTGCGCACCTGAATCTCAAAGGCTGTGCCATGCTCATCCATGACCACGGTATGCAAAGATTGATAGCCATTGGGTTTAGGTCTGGCAATGTAGTCATCAAACTCACGAGGCACAGGTTGCCATATGTTGTGCGCCAAACCCAAAATGGCATAACAAGATTTGATATCGTCAACCAATACCCGAAATGCTCTAACGTCGTAGAGATTGGCGAAGTCTAAAGACTTGCCCTGCATTTTTTTCCAAATACTATAGATGTGTTTGGGTCTACCCAATACTTCACCCTCGACACCAGCAGCTTGTAGCTCTTGCTTTAAGCGCAGGACAATTTGATCGATAAAAGACTCGCGTTCAATGCGTTTGGCATCTAACATTTTGGCGATGTCGCGATATGTTTGTGGGGACAAAGTACGGAAGGCTAAATCTTCCATCTCCCACTTCATCTGCCAAATACCCAGGCGGTTTGCTAATGAAGCATCAATATCGAGAATCTCTTGTGCCCAAGCTGCAGGCATTTGGATCTTTTCTTGGGTGACCCATCGTAGCGTTTGCAAACGAGATGCAAGATAAATCAAGACCACTCGCAAATCGTCACCAAAGGCCAAGAGCATTTTGCGCAACATCTCTTCTTGGCCAGAAACACTCAAACCACCATCATCACGCACCAGTTTTGCTTGTGCCTGCCGTAGACCTCGATATCCAATCAGCAATCTTGCCGACTCATCTCCAATCAATTTGGTGAGCGCTTCTTTGCCGTGGGTGCGTGCAATATTGGCAGCTGCGGTTAAAGTCGCTTCATCGAGATGGAGCATTTGCAAAATCTGCGAAACGCCAGAAGCATGACTTTCTGCTGGCTCACCATACCAGCCATCAATGATTTTAAATTTCTCGGGTGAATGTGCCATGACGCGATGCAGAGTTTTTACAGACTGTGGGGGTTGCTGTGTGAGTACACAAACATGAAGAATTGCTTAGCTAAAGAATTCTTTTGCTAAAGCAATTTGCTCGGTCTTCACAAACGCTGGCGCATGACCTACATTTGGAATCTCAATACTTCTTGCGTACGGATTCACTTTACACATCTCCGCAACTGTTTTAGCAGACAGTAGATCTGAATTGCCACCGCGCACGATTAGCATCGGAATATGGATTTGCTTAAACGCATGCCACATCGCCATCTCACCCGCCTTAGCCATAATTGGATTCACAGAAGCAAACGGCACTGAAATATCTGGGTCGTAATGCATCTCCCATAGGCCATTCTTCTGGATCAGCATGGGTCCGTTATAAATCTCCCACTCTTGTGGTGTGTGCTCACCAAAGCTAGCGCAAATGGCATTCAAACGCTCAAGTGCATCTGCGCGGTTTGCAAAAGAAAAGGTTTGGCCAACATAAGAACCTAATCGCTTAATCGCTTCAGGTTCAATGCGCGGACCCACATCATTGATCAACATACGGCGAATAGGTGAGCTTGGCATCGAAGCGTAGACCATACCAATCAAACCACCCATCGAGGTGCCCAACCAATCCACATGCGCTACGCCCAAATGCTTTACCAAGCTAGCCATATCAGCAACATACTGAGGAACGGCATACATCATGGGGTTCTGCAGACGATCCGAGTCGCCTCGACCAACTACATCTGGACAGACAACGTAATAATCCTTGGACATCGCTTGTGCCAAGGTATTGAAATCACTGCCGCGTCTAGTAAGGCCATGTACGCAAAGTAATACTTTTGGATTACTTGGATCGCCCCAAGCGTGATAAGCCATACGATGATTGCTATCGCCGTTAGTGCACTGAACAAAAAAGGTATCGCCTGCGTGTAGCGCTGCTGGTGCTGAATTTTGAGTTTGAGGAATGTCATCATGATAATGGTCATGCTCATGCTGACCTACTTCTTCAGGCTGCAAGGTCACGTGATCAATGCCATGTTGATCAAGCAGCATCACATTAATGCGCGACATGATTTCTGGCCAGTCTTGCATGTGCTCAATTTCAATATGGCCAATCAAGGCTGGGAAACTTGGTGTCATTTCCCAAACGTGTAGATCGTGAACTGCCAGTACGCCAGGTACCTTTTTCAAATCGCTACCCACCTGCAAATAATCGATATGCAGAGGCACACCTTCCATCAGAAAGTGATATGACTCATGCAGGATGCTGATGGTGGATTTCAGAATCAATAAGGAAACTAAGATAGAAAGAATGGCATCGATTGGCATCCATCCAGTCAGTTGAATTACGAGACCCGCAAGCAATGCAGCGACCGAACCAAGCAAGTCGCCCATCACATGCACTAAAGCTGCTCTGGTATTCACGCTCTTCTTGTCGCGCGATAAAACCCAAGCAACCACAACATTCATCAATAAGCCAATGGCAGCAACAATCGTTACCGTGAGTCCATCGACTTGATGTGGGGTATAGAAGCGACTAATTGCTTCAAACACAATCCATGCCACCAAGACCAACATCACAATGCCGTTAACAAACGCAGCGAGAGCTTCTGCACGGCCAAAGCCAAAAGAATGTTTAGGTGATGGCGGACGTTTGGAAATGATTTGCGCTAAAAGAGCCAAGCCTAAAGCCGCGGCATCGGTCACCATATGGCCAGCATCGGAGATCAATGCCAAAGAACCTGCAAAGTAAGCAGCAGCACCCTCCACCCCAGAAAAACTGAGTGTGAGAATCAGCGCTATCAGCAGTAGGTTCTGATTAGAAACTTCCTTGCTGTGGGAATGCTTAGCATCACCCTTCTTATGGGCATGCAAAGAAGGGTCGCTCCCAGCGTTCGACTGAGACTGATTAGGCTTTGGAGAGGTGAAATGATGGGAACCAGACATGGTGATCCCATTATTTCATTAAATGATGACTAGAGTTAGAAACCCGCTGTATCAACAGGGGCACCCGTTTTAGCAATCACCTCTTCTTTGGTAACGCCTGGAGCCAACTCCACCAACTTGAGACCCTTAGGAGTAATGTCCAAAACACAAAGGTCAGTAATGATGCGGCTAATCACGCGCAGGCCAGTTAAAGGCAAAGTGCATTTTGGAAGAATTTTGATCTCTTCTGTGCCATCTTTTTTCTTGGCAACGTGTTCCATCAGAACCACGACATGCTTGACGCCTGCAACTAGATCCATTGCGCCGCCCATGCCTTTAACCATTTTTCCTGGGATCATCCAGTTAGCGATATCCCCATGCTCGCTCACTTGCATCGCACCCAAGAAGGCAATATTAATTTTGCCACCACGAATCATTCCAAAAGCATCGGCTGATGAAAAAATAGATGATCCTGGCAAGGTCGTAATGGTTTGTTTGCCGGCATTAATTAAATCAGCATCGATTTGATCTTCTGTTGGAAATGGGCCAATACCCAACAAGCCATTTTCAGACTGGAGCCACACCTCAATGCCTGCTGGCACATGATTGGCTACTAATGTAGGAATACCAATTCCCAAATTAACGTAATAACCATCTTTTAATTCTTTAGCAGCACGTGCTGCCATCTCATCTCTATTCCAAGGCATTTTGATCTTCCTAAATTTCTTTTGACTATTTAATTGGCGGCTGACAGAGTGCGCTGTTCAATGCGCTTCTCAGGCTTATCATTAATGACTAGGCGATGTACATAGATGCCTGGTGTGTGGATCTCAGCGGGATCTAACTCGCCGTTCTCAACAATTTCTTCTACTTCAGCAACAGTGATCTTGCCAGCCATTGCCACCACTGGGTTGAAGTTGCGAGCAGTATGTCGATAAACCAGATTGCCTGAACGATCGGCTTTCCATGCCTTCACCAATGAGATGTCAGAAACAATCGAGCGCTCCATGATGTATTGCTCACCATCAAACTCTTTAATCTCTTTACCTTCGGCTACTAAAGTGCCGACACCAGTTTTGGTATAGAAAGCGGGAATGCCACAACCGCCAGCACGTAACTTTTCAGCCAAGGTCCCCTGCGGTGTAAATTCCAACTCCAGCTCACCTGCCAGATACTGACGCTCGAACTCTTTGTTTTCTCCAACATAGGACGAAACCATCTTCTTAACTTGACGGGAATTTAATAAGATCCCCAGGCCAAAACCATCAACCCCTGCATTGTTCGAGACGGCCGTCAAATTCTGCGCACCCAACTCTTTCACCGCCAAAATCAGGGCTTCAGGTATCCCACAAAGACCAAAACCGCCAACTGCGAGCTTCTGGCCATCCTTCAAAATATCCCGCAAGGCATCCACTGCCGATGGGTAGGTTTTATTCATCGCTTATGTCCTAATATTGCCAAAAATGGTAAAAAGTAATCATAACGCTTTAGCCTGTCCGGCTAGGCTCCAAATGGCACTAGCTTGGTTTTTCATACTGAGAACCCCTGCTTAGATCTAAACTACTAGTAATAAACGTCTTATTTTTGAGATTTTTCGGAGAAATAACATGAATTCCCAGGAACTGTTAGCGCAATATGGGCCCAGAGAGTCCATGGACTACGACCTGGTGATTGTGGGTGGCGGACCGGCTGGTCTGTCAGCGGCCATCAAGGCTAAGCAGATCGCCAGCGCCTCTGGCAAAGAGCTAAGTGTTTGCGTTCTAGAAAAAGGTTCCGAAATTGGCGCTCATATCCTCTCAGGCGCCGTCATGGATCCCAAGGCCCTCACTGAGCTATTTCCGAATTGGAAAGAATTAGGCGCCCCACTAGATACAGAAGTAACACAAGATCAATTTCTCTTTTTAACTGCAAAGAACTCATATCGAGTTCCTAACTGGATGTTGCCCCAATGCTTTAAAAATGAAGGCAATTACATTGTCAGCCTGGCGAACGTCACGCGCTGGCTAGGTCAACAAGCTGAAAACCTGGGTGTGGAAATTTTTCCCGGCTTTCCAGCTGCAGAGATTTTGTATAACGAACAAGGTGCAGTATCAGGAGTGATTACCGGCTCTATGGGCTTGGATAAAGACGGTCAGCCGACCGATCAATTTCAACTGGGCATGGAACTGCGCGGCAAATACACTTTGTTTGCTGAAGGTTCACGTGGTCACCTAGGCAAACAACTCATCTCCAAATTTGCTTTAGATA
Source organism: Polynucleobacter finlandensis (assembly GCF_018881755.1). Classification (GTDB taxonomy): domain Bacteria; phylum Pseudomonadota; class Gammaproteobacteria; order Burkholderiales; family Burkholderiaceae; genus Polynucleobacter; species Polynucleobacter finlandensis. The sequence goes on from NZ_JACVPS010000018.1 coordinate 7,219, forward strand.
AAGATGCCGACCCGCAAAGCTACGGCCTTGGCATTAAAGAACTCTGGGAAGTCGAACCCTCTAAGAGTAAGCCTGGCCTTGTAGTTCACACTGCTGGTTGGCCCCTAGAGAGTGATACCTATGGCGGCTCTTTTCTATATCACCTTGGCGACAATAAAGTTGCGGTTGGCATTGTGGTGGGACTCTCTTATAAGAACCCATACCTCTCTCCTTTTGAAGAATTCCAACGCTACAAGTTGCATCCAAAAATTCGAGAAACCTTTGAAGGTGGCAAACGCATTGCTTACGGTGCACGTGCGTTAACCGCTGGTGGTTTAAATAGCCTTCCTAAAACCGTCTTTCCTGGTGGCGCATTGATTGGTTGCGATGCAGGCTTCTTAAATGCTTCGCGCATTAAAGGTAGCCATGCCGCCATTAAGACTGGCATGTTGGCAGCAGAAGCCGCGGTTGCCGCCATCAATGAGAATCGCTCTGCTGATGTGCTTTCAGCCTACCCCGCAGCATTCCAAAATAGCTGGCTACATACTGAACTCAATCAAGCCCGTAACTTCAAACCATGGATGTCCAAAGGGCTTTACGTCGGCACCTTGATGGTAGGTCTTGAGCAAAAACTATTGGGCGGCAATATGCCTTGGACAGTGCATCTCCAGCATGCTGATCATGAGTGTTTAGAGCCAGCATCACAACATCATCCGATCGACTATCCAAAACCGGATGGCAAGATTACTTTTGACCGACTCTCATCAGTATTTATTTCTAATACCAATCATGCTGAGAATCAGCCGGTTCACTTAACACTCAAAGATGCATCAGTACCAGTCGATCTCAATCTCAAATCCTATGCCGGGCCAGAGCAACGTTACTGCCCTGCTGGTGTGTATGAGTTTGTTGAAGAAAATGGTAAATCCCGCTTGCAGATCAATTCACAAAATTGCGTGCATTGCAAAACGTGTGACATCAAAGATCCAAGTCAAAATATTATTTGGATCACACCAGAAGGCGGCGGCGGACCAAATTACGCTGCGATGTAAATGTCGTAAAACTAGTGCGATGGGTAACGGCGCGGCCGGAGTTTTTGAATAGCCATACCGGCCAATCCACAAGCCAAAGCGGACATGACAAACACATCGCGCGGTTGGAATGCGTCCCAGATCCAACCTGCACATAATCCACCTAATGTTCCGCCCAATCCATAAGAGATCGTGGCCATGAGAGCCTGCCCCCTAGCCTGCAGCGGTCCAGTAAACCAGCGTTGCAATAATTTCGTCGCCGCACTGTGATGCGCTGCAAAAGTGCCAGCATGCAAGATTTGGGCAAAGATTAACACTGGCGTTAAAGGGTAAAGTGCAATCAAGGCAAAGCGCACCACGCCGACACCAAATGATGCTTGCAATACCACCTCGGCATCTAAGCGACTCAAAACTTTGCTCTGGAAATAAAAGAAGATGACTTCAGCAAATACGCCCAATGCCCAGAACAAGCCAATTTGGAATTTGTTATATCCCAAGTTAGATAAGTACAGGGAATAGAAAACATAGAGCGCAGCGTGGGCAAAGATCATGAAAAAACCAGACAGCAAGAACCAGCGCACGTCTGGGTTAAACAGTACGACTAAGAGCTCGCCCTTCACCATCTTGCGACGCTCCATCTTCGGTTCGTGCAACAGGAAAGTAATCAACGCCAACAGGCTGAGAACAATCATGCCAACAATGGGATAAAGCTCAATCCCCTTACGCTGAAAGAGTTCGCCGGCAACCAATACCATCGCAATAAAACCAATTGAACCCCAAAGACGTAAACGCCCATAGCGCTTATCAAAGGAGTTGTCTTTAAATAAAGCATGCACGGTTGCTGATTCGCCAAGAGGCATCAGGCTGCTCAAAATGGTATGCAAAACAAACATCCACACAAAGAAAGCCAAGTAGCTATTCAGAAAGAAGATGCAGACAAATACGAGGGCTGCTAGGCAGGCGCAGAAACGAATGATACCCACGCGATTAGATAGATAGTCAGACAACCAACCCCAAGAAAATGGCCCGACGATACGTGTGATTTGCAACATCGACATCAGCACTGCTATCTCAATAACATTAAAGCCACGGTCTAAGAAAAATAAACTGGCGTATGGTGAGACCAAGCCCACGTAAGCAAAATATAAAAAGAAAAAGGACCCGAAGGCCCACCGTACTGAAGGTGTCATTTTCTGATTACGCTATCTTGCTAAGTGAAGTGATTTAGTCCGACTTTGACCCAGGGCGGGCAGCCGGAATCGGTGAAACAGACAAAGTAACATCGCCGCACTGCGCACGATGACGCAAAGCGTGATCCATCAATACCAAAGCCAGCATGGCCTCAGCAATGGGGGTTGCTCTAATACCTACACAAGGATCATGACGACCTTTGGTTTGTACTGTAATCGGTTTGCCATCCAAATCGACTGATTGTTTTGGACTCAAGATGCTTGAGGTCGGCTTAATCGCAATGGAAACCTTTAGGTCTTGACCGCTACTAATACCACCCAAAGTTCCGCCAGAATTGTTACTAGCGAAACCATCGGGATGCAACTCGTCGCCATGCTCGCTACCGCGTTGAGACACCGACTTAAAGCCCGCACCAATCTCCACACCCTTGACGGCATTAATACCCATCATCGCGTGCGCGATGTCTGCATCTAATTTATCAAAGAGTGGCTCACCCAAACCAATGGGTACATTACGTGCACGGATTTCAATCTTGGCACCACAAGAGTCCCCTGCTTTACGCAAGTCATCCATATAAGACTCAAGCTGCGGAATGATTTCGGCATTCGCTGCAAAAAATGGATTCTGATCAATCTGCGCAACATCCTTGAATGGAATCTCAATCTCACCCAACTGACTCATGAAGCCATAAAACTCGGTGCCATATTGTTCATGCAACCATTTCTTCGCAATCGCTGCCGCAGCCACTACGGGCGCAGTCAAACGGGCCGATGAACGACCGCCGCCGCGTGGATCACGCAAGCCATATTTATAGTGATAAGCATAGTCCGCATGACCAGGCCGAAAGGTTTGCAAAATATTGCCGTAGTCTTGGCTACGTTGATCAGTATTGCGAATCAATAAGCAGATTGGTGCGCCAGTGGTTTTACCCTCATATACACCAGACAAAATCTCGACTTTGTCTTCTTCTTTGCGTTGGGTTACATGGCGCGAAGTGCCAGGTTTGCGACGATCTAAATCAATCTGCAAATCTGCTTCTACAAGCGACATACCGGGTGGGCAGCCGTCAACGACAGCTCCAATTGCGGGACCGTGGGATTCACCAAAAGTGGTGACAGTAAAGAGAAGGCCTAAAGTATTTCCTGACATATTGACATTATGTCATCTGTCAGGCGGATTGGCTAAGAGCTAGATTTAGCGCGGTGTAGCCTAATTAGCGGCTTTTTGCGTATCTTCAGGCCAATCCCGAATATAGGCTTTGAGCATCGTGTTCTCGAAGTCTTGGGCTTCTACAACTGACTTAGCAACGTCGTAGAAAGAAATCACGCCCATCAGCATCTTTTGATCGACCACCGGCAAGTAACGAGCATGGTCAACCAGCATCATGCGGCGCACTTCATCTATTTCGGTTTCCATATTGCAGGTCAAGGGCTTCTCGTTCATCACTGAGCGAACTTGCAAACCATCGAGCTTACCGTGACTTTTTGCCAAGGCTTGAATGACTTCACGGAAAGTCAGAATGCCGACCAGCTTATCGCCCTCCATCACAATCAAAGAGCCAATATCGTGATCACTCATCACCAAGACAGCACTTTGCAATGCAGTTTCTGGGGTAACAGTAAAAAGCGTGCTGCCTTTTACGCGCAATATGTCATGAACCTTCATATACTCTCCTGCGAATAGATATTTATGGATTCAATATATCCCCAAGACCCTTAAGAATCAAGGATTTCGTGGCGATATTAGTAGCGAATAACCCTAATAAAGCCACTTCGAATGCTTGGCAGATTTGCAACCAGAACAGCGCCTGCCAAAGTAATCCACCAAGTTAGGTAGATCCAAAGCAATGCCAGGGGGAAGGTAGCAAAGGCACCATACACAGTTTTATAGAAGGCGGTATTGGTTAAAAACAAACCAAAACCAAACTTCATGATCTCGAAGGTTGTAGCAGCAAAAAGCGCCCCACTCAAAGCATCTTTCCAGAGGATCTGGGAATACGGCAAAATTTTGTAGACCACCGTATAGACACCAATAGCTAGGAAAACTGGGACCACGGCAGCAATAAAACTCAAGCCAAAAGTTAAAGCTTCTGTCCACCCTTCGGCGGCACTAAATAACAAGCCACTTAAGTAAGTCCCAAAGCCCAATAAAATAGGCCCCAAGAGCATGGCCGCTGAATAAATCGCTATCTTTTTTAGAATGGGGCGTCTTTTGTGTACCTTGAAAATCTGATTGAAGGCGCCCTCGATGACTGCTATGGTCATAACCGTTGTCAGTAACAGCCCCAATAAACCTAAAAGCGTTAGCCCTTTAGCTTGTGCTGAAAATTGATCCAGGTAGATAAAAGCTTGCTCGTTAATGCCTCCGGGCATATAGGTATCCAAAAGCCAGTTCTGAAAGGCGTTTTTAATGCGGATCACGCTCGGCAAATAGCTAATCAGAATTGATGCTACCGTCAGCATGGGCACGAGAGATAAGGTGGTCGTAAAGGACAGGCTGGCGGCAATTTGCTTAATATTTTGACCGCGATTGCGCTCCCATATCTCTCTAGCCAGAGCGAGCCATAATTGGGGATTACGAAAAAGGCGCATCGCCGTATCATAAGAGATCAAATATGAGTCAGCACGATATTTTAGTTTTGTACTATTCCCGCTACGGTGCCACCCGGGATTTAGCACGCCTGATTGCCGAAGGCATTGAGAGTGTTCCAGGTGCAAATGCCCGTTTAAGAACCGTTCCAGCCATTTCTGCAGTGTGTGAGGCTACTGAAGCTGCAGTTCCCAGTGATGGCGCGCCCTATGTAGAGTATTCAGACCTACAAGAATGTATTGGCCTGGCCTTAGGGTCACCCACCCGCTTTGGCAATATGGCAGCTCCCATGAAATACTTTTGGGATGGCAGCTCCTCAGAATGGCTTGGTGGCGCACTGATCGGGAAGCCTGCTTGTGTATTCACCAGCACTGGCAGCTTGCATGGCGGGCAAGAAAGCACCCTCCTCACGATGATGATTCCACTGCTGCATCACGGCATGATGATCATGGGTCTGCCATACAGTGAAGCCGATCTAATGAGCACTGCTACAGGTGGTGGTCCTTATGGCGTGACCCATCTAGCGCATGCAGATGGTCGTGCGCCCATTAGCGCCGAAGAACAAAGACTCGCCAAAGCACAAGGCAAACGATTGGCCGAAGCTGCACTCAAATTAATCCAGAAATAAACCTGAGCGTCATGTACAAAAAGATCTTAGAAAAAAATCCCTATCAACTCATCGCTACCGCAGCCTTTGTTGATCTCTTCATTCTGTGTGTTTGCTGGGAATGGTTTATTTCTCCATTACGTCCAGATGGCTCATGGTTGATATTAAAAGGTGTGCCATTGCTCTTTGCAATCCCGGGTCTATGGAAAGGCAAGATCTACACAATGCAGTGGGCCTCGATGCTCATCTTGCTCTACGTCACCGAAGGCTTGGTCCGCATTACTGAGACTGGTGCTAATTTTTGGCTTGCATTATTGGAAACGCTTTTGGCAACCACTGCATTTATCTGTCTGTTGATTTATCTCAAGCCGATTAAAGCGCAGGCAAAAAGTCTTGCGAAGCAACGCACTCACTCTGAGTGATTAAATAAAAATTGATATAACGATGTCGCAAATATTTCTCAATGAACTGGAAGCTATCTTAGGTAAGAACTATGTTCTAACTTCAGAAGGCGACACTACGCCTTACCTCACCGATTGGCGTAAGCGCTATACCGGCAAAGCCTTGGCGGTGTTATTGCCTAGCAACACACAAGAAGTAGCAGCAATTGTGAAGGCGTGCGCAAAGGCCAATATCGCAATCGTTCCGCAAGGCGGTCATACAGGATTTTGTGGTGGTGCTACGCCAGATGCTAGCGGCAAACAAGTCGTGCTGAACTTAAAGCGCATGAATCAAGTGCGCGAGATTGATGCCAGCAATCAAACCATCAGCATGGAGGCTGGCTGTATTTTGCAAGCCGTGCAAGAACGAGCCGCATCTGAAGGCTTTTTATTTCCATTGAGTTTAGGCGCCGAAGGTAGTTGCATGATTGGTGGCAATCTGGCTACCAATGCAGGCGGCACCAATGTGCTGCGCTATGGCAACACTCGTGATTTGTGTTTAGGTTTAGAAGTAGTCACAGCTCAAGGTGAAATCTGGAATGGCCTCAAAGGTTTACGCAAAGACAATACGGGTTACGACTTAAGGGATTTATTTATTGGCTCTGAAGGAACGCTCGGAATTATTACTGCCGCCGTCATGAAGCTATACCCATTGCCGATTTCTCAATGGACCACACTAGTAGCAACCCAAGATATCGCCTCCACTATTGCTCTACTCAATTTGTTTCAAAAGCGTGCCACTTCATTGCTCACCGGTTTTGAAATGATGACGCAAGAGTCTCTCGCTTTGAATGAGAAACACTTTCCGCAGATGAGGAACCCGCTACAAAACAATCCACCATTCACAGTATTAATTGAATTGTCAGATCACGAGAGTGAGGAACATGTTCGTCAATTACTGGAATCGATTTTGGAAGAGGCTTTTGAGGGCGGCATGATGAGCGATGCCGTCATTGCGACCAACCTTAGCCAAGCCAATTCTTTTTGGCATATGCGCGAGCACATTACCCTTGCTCAGGCGGCTGAAGGCGCCAACCTCAAACATGACATCACAGTCCCTCTTTCTGCCCTAGAAAGCTTTATTCAGGAAACCGATCACCTCATCCGCGCTCAATACCCCGGGGTCCGGATCATCAACTTTGGCCATCTGGGCGACGGCAATCTCCACTACAACATTGCCCCTCCAGAAGGAGTGGATGCCCAAGCCTTCAATTTAGCCTATGAAAAGCCAGTACATGAGCTGGTTTATGGCCAGGTTGAACGTTGTGGCGGCTCGATTTCTGCTGAACATGGGGTCGGACAGCTCAAACTAGAGGGGTTAAGAGCTCACAAAGGTGCAGTTGCCCACGACCTCATGAAGACCCTCAAAAGGGCTTTAGACCCTCAAAATATCCTCAACCCGCATAAGGTGGTGTCGATTTAGGTCAAATTGAGTCATTTTTTGATAAATATTTTGTAATTCTTGTCATCTCGCCCTCTTTACCATGCGTTGTATGGCCATGGAGGTGACAAATATGTCAACAAGACTCAAACGTTGGGCCCGTGCAATTCAACAGATCGACTTGTCAAAGAGAACAGATCCAGAAACCGCTATTGGCTATCTAGATAGTAAATACCGCGATATCGCATGGCGTTATATCCGTATTTTGGGCTTTGAACGCACGATTAGCTTCATGGCCAGCAATAACTTCCATCCAGAATAAGCTCCTCAAATACAGACCCTAGATAGTTGATTTATCTAGGGTTTTTTGTTTGCTACTCAAGCAGTCTGATTGGGCGCATTAGCCCTAAAAACCCAAATTGCCAGCAGCACCAAGGCGCATAGTGCGCACGATCCTGAAAACAGGAAGGCATAAGTCGGGCTATAGGATTCATAAATCCAGCCAAAGATAAAAGAGGCTGGAAACAGCATTACTCCAGAAATTAAGTTAAACCACCCAAAGGCAGTACCTGCCATCCCCGGTGGCGCCAAGTCAGCCACTAGCGCTTTTTCAACACCCTCTGTTGCCGCTTTAAATAAACCATAGAGTCCAAACAAACCGCAAATCATCCAAATAGCAATATTGGGCAAGCTCATGGCCATATAAAAGAAGGCGAAAGCTAGCCAGGCAATCAAAATAAAGTACTTCCGGCTAAAGCGATCTGACAAGGCAGAAAGTGGTGTTCCAAAGATGGTGGTGATCAAAGAAATAGCTGCCCATAGCAAAGGAATTTGCTCCTGCGGCACGCCTGCGTCTCTCGCTCTCAATAACAAAAACATGTCAGAAGAATTGCCAAGGGCAAATAAGCCGACAACAAAAATGTAGCGTCTCAATTGCGGGGGCAACCCTTCCATGCTCCATGTGAATTTCTTTGGGATCACAGAAGCTTCTCTTGCCGGCTCTTTGAGGCAAAGGGCTAACACTACCGTAATGACTCCCGGAATGACTGCCCAAAGAAAAATATCCCGCAAAGGAACATTTAAGGATAAAAGCAAAGCAGCAAGCAATGGGCCGACAACGGCACCGGCGTTATCCATAGATCTATGAAGCCCAAAGGTAATGCCTCTTTGGTCGGCGGGAACACTTTCAGCAAGCAACACATCGCGGGGTGAACTTCTTAAACCTTTTCCTAGACGATCTGTAAACCGAATCAAGAGCACCCAAGTCCAGGAGCTGGCTAGAGCAATCAAGGGTCGACCAATGCCTGCTAACAAGTAGCCAATCACAATCCAAGGCTTGGATCTTTTGGTTCGATCCACGATCACACCAGAAACCAGTTTGAAGATGCTTGAGGTCGCCTCTGCTACACCCTCAATCAGGCCAAGCGCCTTAGGGCCGGCCATCAAAACCGATGCCAAATACAAAGGCATTAAGGGGTATAGCATTTCGCTCGCAGAATCATTCACAAAGCTAATTAGGCCAATGAGCCAAACTGTTCTAGGAAGTGAGCGTAAGGTTTTCCACATGTTTTTCAATGTATCACTAAAAGTCAGTATGAAAAAAACCGGTGATTACTGTCATAAACACTTGAAACTAAAGAGAATAAAACGTAGGATCAGAGAGTCGGGTATTTACACGCAAAGATATAACAATTCAATATAGGAATAATCATGAGCCAAAAGAAATTAGTGAAGCAGTTATTAAAAAAGCTCGATAAGTTGGAAGCCGATAGAGAGAAGTTGATCGACAAGTTGGCAAAAACTTTGGATAAGATGGATAAGAAAGCGGTTCCTAAAAAAGCGCCAGCTAAAAAAGTAGCTGCTAAGAAAGTTCCAGCGAAAAAGGCTCCTGCTAAAAAAGCTCCAGCGAAAAAAGTAGCTGCTAAGAAAGTTCCAGCGAAAAAGGCTCCTGCAAAGAAGGCGCCAGCTAAAAAAGTAGCTGCGCCAACTCCAGCAACCTCAGCTTAAGTCAATCCACCTCATGACTAAATTTACCAAGGCCCTTGAGCCAGTAAAAAGTCATGAGGATCATTTGCAACTTCTGCAGATTGAATTAGTCAAACTGCAAAAAGAAGTTATTGCAAAAGGATTGCGCCTCCTAGTCATCTTGGAGGGTCGCGATACTGCCGGTAAAGATGGCACTATCAAACGTATTACCGAACACTTAAGTCCCAGAGATACGCGCGTAGTAGCGCTAAACAAGCCCTCCCCCAGGGAGGAAGGTGAATGGTATTTTCAGCGTTATGTAGTTGAGCTACCTAGCGCTGGCGAGTTCGTGATCTTTAATCGCAGCTGGTACAACCGGGCTGGTGTTGAAAAAGTAATGGGCTTTTGCACAGATGCTCAGTACCAACAATTCATGGATACCGTGAATGACTTTGAAGCCTTACTAGTAGGTTCTGGCATCCAAATCCTGAAGTATTACCTAGACATTACTAAAGATGAACAAGCTGCGCGCTTAAAGAGCCGAGAGACTGATCCACTCAAACAGTGGAAGACTAGCCCAATAGATCAACAGGCTCAGAAATATTGGAAGGCTTACAGTACGGCGCGTGATCTGATGCTCAAAAAGACCAATAGCGCAGATGCCCCTTGGACAGTAATTCATGCGAACGATAAAAAACTTGCTCACCTGAATTTGATTCGAGACCTTCTATCGAGAGTGAATTATCCTCAAAAAGACAAAAAAATCTTGAAAGTAGATTCTAAGATTGTTGTCTCTTGGCCAGCCAACTCCAGCAAGCTTCCTAAGTTAGCACCTTAAGAAAAGAAAGCCTTTGCTTCCGCTATAAGTTCTTGGGGACACTCTTCCGGAATATAGTGGCCAGAAGGCACGTGACGACCGGTCACCTCACTGCTAGCTACCCTCTTCCAATCTTCAATTGGCGTAAAGCATTTATTAACTAAGCCGTGCTCACCCCACAGCACTTTGACAGGCATGGATAATTTTTTACCTACTGCACGATCTGCACGGTCATGCACTAAATCAATGGTGGCAGCAGCGCGATAGTCTTCACACATTGCATGCATGCCCTCTGGATTACTTGCACTAGCCAAATAATCAGCCCAACAGCGAGGATCGAAAATACCGGTGCCCGCATGACGGCCCATATGATTTTTGAGCCAATATTCTGGATTTGCACCAATCAACGTTTCTGGCACAGGCTCTGGCTGAATCAAGAAGAACCAATGCCAATAGCCCCTAGCAAACTCCATGGTGGTGTTTTCATACATCGTCAAAGTTGGAGAAATATCCAGGACCATCAACTTACGCACACTCTCTGGAAAATCCATTGCTAAGCGATGTGACACTCGGCCACCACGATCATGACCCAGCAAGAAGAACTGCTCATGACCCAGTGATTGCATGACAGCATGCTGATCAGCCGCCATAGATCTCTTTGAATAGGTGGAATGATCAAACTTGCCATGCGGCTTGGATGAAGCGCCATAGCCTCTTAAATCCGTTGCGACGACCGAATAGTGTTTAGCCAACTCAGGGGCCACGCGATGCCAAATCGCTTTGGTTTGTGGAAAGCCATGCAGCAATAACAGTGGTGGGCCAGAGCCGCCTATCTGACAGTCGATATCTACTGGACTCTCATCAGTTTGAACGGTAATCACTTTATGTTGAAACCCTGGAATCTGAAATGTCATCTGTTACTTTACCGTTGGGAGTTAACCATTTGGACATGGCATGATGCTGCCCGTCTTGGTATTCATTTGGGGTTTACAAGGAGGCGCTGGTTGCGCTCTTGGCACTACAGGTGCAACAGGCGCCTGATTCGTTGAGCTAGTAGTTGGAGTGGCCCCATTCAATACTGATGAAGCAGGAGCGGGATTACTTGATGGGGCGCTTGCTTGAGAGCGTGCCAATAGCTCTGGGCCTGGACAGGGCATGGTTGCCCCTGTCTTGGGATTAACCACTTCTTTGCATTGAGGATTTGCCTCAAGTCTTGCTTCTATCTTTGCCATACTGCAAGCTGATAAGACAAGCGTGGCCGCCAGTAATACGCCGACGTGCTGAGGGATGTGAAATGTACTCAATTAGTGCGCCAATATTTTGGATAAGAAATCTTTTGCTCTTGGGGAGCGCACATCGGGATTGCCAAAGAACTCGTCCTTTGAGCAGTCCTCGATGATTTTTCCATGATCCATAAAAATCACGCGATTGCTTACCTTCCGCGCAAAACCCATCTCATGTGTAACGCAACACATAGTCATGCCTTCATCAGCCAGCTTGACCATCACATCTAAGACTTCCCCAACCATTTCTGGATCCAAGGCTGAAGTCGGCTCATCGAACAACATCACGATGGGGTCCATGCTTAGGGCGCGGGCAATGGCAACACGCTGTTGCTGGCCGCCTGATAATTGACCAGGAAATTTATCCTTTTGCGCTATCAAGCCTACGCGTTCTAAATATTTCAGGCCATGGGTTTTAGCTTCATCGATAGACCTACCTAAGACTTTCATTTGCGCCAGCGTCAAGTTTTCAGTAATGCTTAAATGCGGAAAAAGTTCAAAGTTTTGAAATACCATCCCTACTCTTGCTCGAAGCTTAGGCAAATTGGTCTTTGGATCATGAAGCTTCACACCATCTACTGAAATCTCACCAGCCTGAAATGGCTCTAATGCATTCATGGTCTTAATCAAGGTGGACTTACCAGAACCAGAGGGTCCACAAATCACAACTACCTCGCCTTTTTGAATCGAGGTGGTGCAGTCAGTTAACACCTGAAAGGAGCTATACCATTTTGAAACGTTTTGAAGTTCAATCATGATGATCTATCTAATGTTGACTATAAGTAATTAACGAATGATGGCCACTTTGGCTTGGATCTTGCGAACAATTTTGGAAAGCGAGAAACAAATCACGAAATACGTAAAGGCAGCCAAGATATACGTTTCCATTGGGCGTCCGTAGTTTTTACCAGCAATCTCAAATCCTTTGAGCAGGTCATAAGCGCCAATGGCATATACCAAGGATGTATCTTGAAACAAAATAATCGTTTGCGTCATGAACACTGGAATCATGTTTCTGAAGGCTTGCGGCAAAACGATAAAGCGCATGTTCTGACCGTAAGTCATACCTAAAGCTTCAGCCGCAAAACCCTGACCCCTTGGCACAGATTGAATACCAGCACGCACAATCTCCGAGAAGAATGCAGCTTCAAAAGCAATAAAGGTAATCGTGGCGGAAAGATCGGCACCGATCGGCTTACCAATCAACATCGGAATCAGTAGAAAGAACCACAAAATCACCATGACCAGCGGTATGGATCGCATGGTGTTGACGTAAAAGGTGGATGGATACACCAAGGCTGGTTTACCTGATAAGCGCATCAGCGCCAAAAAGGTGCCAAACACAATACCGCCCACGGTGGCAAATACCGTCAACTGAATACTAAATAACAAGCCCTTAAGAATGTAGTTAGTAAAAAGTTCCCAGTTATAAAAACTTAGATCTAAGCTCAACATATCAACATTCCTTAGTGAGCCAAGCTTGCATCATTGGACACAATAAAGCCAGGAATGCGGGTTCGCTTTTCAATCTGTGCCATGACACGATTGACCGCAAATGCGGAGAGTGCATACAAAAGTGTTACTGCTAAATAAATTTCTACACCCCTAGAGGTTTCTTCTTGGGCCTGCATTGCAAATAAGGTCAGCTCAGGAACAGAAACCGCAAAGGCTACTGAAGAATTTTTAATTAAATTCATACTCTCGGATGTCAGAGGGGGAATCACAATACGTAACGCCATCGGGAGAATCACATAGCGATAACTTTGTGCAGTCGTTAAACCCAGTGCAGTTGCGGCAGCACGCTGTCCGCTAGGCAAAGCCTGAATGCCTGCCCTCACCTGCTCGGCAATACGTGCCGAAGTAAAGAAGCCTAGAGCAATACTCACCAACCAATAAGATGGCAGCGCCTTTAAGGGCAAGATAAATGCTGGTATGACGTGGTACCAAATAAACACCTGTACCAGAATCGGAATATTTCTAAACAGCTCAACCCATGTTGTAGACAGCCGGACCAGCCAGCGACTGAGGGGGCCGTTATTAGGCAAGGTACGCAAAGTACCCATGACTGCACCCAGAATTAAAGCAATGGTTAAGCTTAGGCCAGCAACAGCCAAGGTCCAGCCCCAGGCTTTCAATAACCAATCGAGGTAGCTTGGATCGCTGTTTTTGGCAAGTCCAAAAACAGCGGAGAAGCAGTGATCCACCACTTCTCCGTCTAGGGTGTTCTTACAAAAAACACCAAAATCTAAAGCCATAAATTATTTCTTCTGTTGATAGTCTTCAGCAGGTTTGTCATTGAGGTTGGCCCAAGCATTTTTAGTGGCTGGAGACAACTCAAGACCAACAACGATATTTTTCGGTGGGATTGGTTTTAAGAACCACTTGTCCCATAGCGCAGGCATTTTGCCATTCGCAACAATCTTAGCGATTGCAGCATTTACAGCAGCCTTGAACTCTGGGTCATTCTTAGGAACCATGATCGCGATTGGCTCAGTACTGAGAACTTCACCAACAATTTTGTAGTCTTTTGGATTCTTGGCATTGGCGATATTACCTGCCAAGATCGAGCCATCCATCACGAAGGCATCAGCACGACCAGACTCGAGCAACAAGAAGCTGTCAGCATGGTCCTTACCAAATACTTCATCAAAGTTAACGCCATTGGCTTTCTCATGCTTGCGCAACAACTGTACTGACGTAGTACCAGTGGTAGTTGCCACTTTTTTGCCAGCCAATTGTGAAATCGAATTGATGCCTGAGTTTGCTTTAACAGCAATACGAACTTCTTCTACGTACAAAGTGTTAGCAAAGCCAACATCTTTAGCGCGGGATGCATTATTGGTAGTCGTGCCACACTCGATATCGACTGTACCGTTCTGAACCAAGGGTACGCGATTTTGTGAGGTAACAGGCTGATAGTTAATGCGCAATGTACTCATGCCGAGCTTATCTTTGATATCGCCCAGGATCATGCGACACACTTCAACATGGTAACCATCAAAGCGACTATCGCCAGTGGTGTAAGACATCGGAATGGATGATTCACGAACGCCCATAGTGACCGCACCGGTGGACTTAATCTTGTCCATAGTTGGGCTTGCAGCGTTGGCATTGACTGCACCCAAGAACAAAGCCGCTGCGACCAAACTATATCTACTGAGTTTTTTGCTTTTCACGAATATCTCCTATCGTCTATAAACACTAAAAATATCAGACACTAGTATATATACAGATATAGAGCAGAATCAGCGGGAGATCCCTAATAAGGGCATGAAATCCCCAATTCAGGCGTAAATAACCCTAATATGACATCTTCAGACTTTGCAACGGGGATATTTTGCGCGATCGCAAAGCTACTAACAAAATCCTATTGATCATATTTTTTTGATTTTTCACTGTTGCGTCTCCTTAGGTGTTAGTTCTTAATGCGTTGCTCTATCCAAGAGCCCAAGATATCGGCGATTTGAATGCTATTGCTATCCTGCATAAGCATGTGTGAATTTCCTTTAATACCAATCTCTGGAAGCACAAGTAACTCCGCTCTTCCACCAGCTTGATTGGTCTTTTGCACAAACTCACGACAAGCCTTCAGCCGTGGTGCCCAGCGTGCGGAAAGCTCAACATAATCACCAAATAAAACCATCACTGGCATCTTGGTATAAGGAGTCAAATCACTATCTGCGGCTGGACATGCAGCAGGCTCAATAGAAATGATTCCAGCAATACCCTGGGTACTTAGTTCAGCAGTTTGAAATGGGTAGATTCCAGACTGTGAATGACTAATCAATACAGTCTTTTGTAGTTTCTTAGAAAGCTGCGAGAGTGCTGGCACGGTTGGGTTTGGAGTGGGCATTGAATTAAGCCAATCGGGAACCATCTGTTGCCATAAGCCATTTTGAGCGGCAATGGGGAACTTCATACCTTCATAGACTTTTGGGTATTCCCCGCCGAAACGAAATATTGCCCATGCAGATTCATGACTGGCAGCAAACACTACGGGCAAATTTTCTGGACTTTCTTTACCCATTTTTGCTGCATTCATGGCGGTTGCATTCACTGCTGACCTGCCGCGACCAGACTGATCAATTACGTACGTTGGAAATCCGCGCTTCACAAAATACTCATCCCAGCCCATGCGTCCATCCGGAGTCGATTCCCAAGACTTACCAGTTAAACAACAGCCATGAATGAGCACAATCGAATTACTCTTAGCTTTAGTTGGAGTCTGGTAACGAACATACATTTGATCGACGGTAATCGTGCCGGACTGGGCATATGCAGGCAATGTTGAGAGGGTATTAGATTCGATATCCTTACCACCCACAAAAAAGCTTCCTTGATTTATGAGTGATAGGGGCCCATTAATCACTTTCTCACCTAAAGGGGTGACCTTTAGATTAAACGAGGGAGCCTGCGCAATCGCATCTATTGCAGAAAAGGGCAGTACTGTTAAGGCCAAGCCAATAGCAATACTTTTAGCAAGCGCTTTCATTTTGTCTCCATGTATTTATATATTTTTAACTACAGAAAAAGAATATCACGGGCATACATTTCGCGTCTAAACCATTCGACTTTTTACGGTTTTGATAGTTTTATTGGTGTTAACCCGATATACCCCGAGTAGCATATCAAGCCTACCCAAGGTATAAATTCAGTTGGTCAGCAATTTAAATTGCTCAAAGCATTTATTCTGACTGATAAAAAAATTAATAGGAGATGCAATGTTCAAATCAATTACTAGGGCACTTATAGTCATTTCATGTATTGGCATTAGCGCCAATTTTGCATACGGAGCAGAGTCTTATAAACAAGATAAATCGAAAGCAGTTGTGTTGGCCGACCAGGGCTACTTTTTCGTCAATGGAAAATATATAGATGTTGGTAGCAAAAAATTGATGGCAGATCAAATGTATGTTCAATACATGATCCCAAAAAAAGTGAAGCATCGCTACCCAATCGTGATGATTCATGGGACTGCACAGACGGGCAATAATTTCTTAGGAACCCCTGATGGGCGCCGTGGCTGGGCAGACTACTTCGTAGCTCAAGGATACAAGGTATATGTCGTAGATCAGGTTGGCAGGGCTAGATCTGGCGACTCAGCTGAGATCTACGGTCCTTATGCCCGCTTTGGGGCGCACGACTTAGAACTTGTGTTTACTGGCCAAGAAAACTTTAACCTCTTCCCTCAAGCCAAACTGCATACGCAATGGCCCGGCGGCCCAGGCGTTGTAGGCAATCCGACATTTGATCAGTTTTATGCTCAGCAAGTGGAATTTATTGCAAACGGAACAAAGACTGAAGAGTTAATGTATCCCGCAGATGTTGCTCTACTCGAGAAAATTGGACCCTCTATAGTTCTAACTCACTCACAGTCTGGTGTATTTGGCTGGAAGCTAACTGATGCGCGTCCAGATCTAGTAAAAGCCCACGTCGCAGTTGAACCAAATGGCCCCCCATTTTTTGATGGCAGTTTCTTGGGTGGTGAAAATTGGTACAAAGATAGTGAGAATATTGGGCGTTCCTGGGGTATTACACGCATACCGCTGAACTATGACCCACCCGCAGCCAATGGATCTGAACTCAAAATGATGCATCAAGATAAACCAGACTCACCAGAATTAATCCGTTGCTGGTTACAAGCAGAGCCCGCCCGCCAATTACCGAATATGAAAAACACCCCAACAGCAATTGTTACAGGTGAAGCCTCATTTAGGGCAACACTAGATCACTGCACATCTAAATTCTTGACCCAAGCTGGCGTCAATAATAAGCATATACGTCTGGAAAATGAAGGTGTCAAAGGAAATGGGCACATGATGATGCTTGAGAAAAACAGTGATCAGGTAGCTCAAGTAATTGAAAAATGGATTAATGCCAACGTTAAATAAGTAAAACGGTACACAGGCAAAAAAATACCGACCTACGGGTTGGTATTTTTATCTAGAGGTTCTAGTCTTGCTTACGATAGATCAAGTTGGTCAAAATCCCATGAGCCTTAATCAGTCGATGTATAGTTAAATCCAACACCTATAAAGGGGAGACAAATGAAGTACTTCAAAATATTCCTACTAGCCATATTGGCACAATGCTCATTCAACGCCTTCGCTTTAGATGAGATTGTTAAAAAACAAGTTTATGAACTCCCATTGCTAACCACTGTTGGCGGGGAAAAAATTAAAAATATTAAGGTTGGCTATGAAACATACGGCCAATTGAATGAAAAAGGCGATAACGCGATTCTTATTTGCCACTTCTTTTCTGGCACATCACACGCTGCAGGAAAATACACCCCAAACGATGCGGGTCCTGGTTACTGGGATAGCATTATTGGCCCAGGAAAACCACTCGACACTAATAAATACTTTATTGTGAGCTCGGATAGCTTGGTAAACCTCAATGTAAAAGATCCAAACGTCACCACTACAGGCCCTGCCAGCATTAATCCTGATACTGGCAAACCGTACGGAATGAGCTTTCCGATTCTAAATACCCAAGACTTAATACATGTTCAAAAAGAGTTATCGACATCTCTTGGCATCAAAAAATTTGCAGCTGTAGCAGGCTTATCAATGGGCTCATATCAAGCGCTAGACTGGGCTGCAAGCTATCCCAATATGGTTGAACGGGTTATTGCTGTTATACCTGGCGGCCTAGAATCTAATGCTTTCACAATCGAGACCGCTCAGATGTGGGCCAACCCAATATTGCTCGATGCGAATTGGAACAGGGGCAACTACTATGACTCGAACGATAAACCGATTAGAGGCCTAGAAAATGCCCTGCAGTTAACCACCATTAACTCACGCAACCCAGGATGGGCGGAACGTTTATTTGGACGGAAATTCACGATCGCGGATAAGTCGCCCGAGCAAAGTTGGGACAATACATTCGCCATTCAGGACGCCATTACCAAGGCCGGGGCTGGTAGAGCAAAAATATCGGATGCCAATCACTTCCTTTACCTCACCAAAATCATTCAGCTCTATCGCATTGGAAATGCAAACACTGTTGAAGAAGGCATCAAACCAATCAAAGCAAAAGTGATGTTTGTACCGGCATCAAGCGATGTACTATTTTTCCCTTCCTATTCTAAAAATGCATCTGAGATCCTTAAGAAGAATGGAATTAAGTCTGAAATAGTGGAAATTCCAGGTGATGGCGGTCATATTGATGGCATCACTGATATAGCCAAGGTTGGAGAAAATATTCGTACTTTTTTAAGTCGCTAAACCGGAATACATGGGGGAACAGATAAATCACTGCCCTCATGCGTTTGACAAGCATAATCAATTGACCGCATTGATTTACTTGGCTCTGTCTTTAGCGGCTTGTACAGCTTGAACTTTTCTTTTCATGCAAGCAAAACAACGCCATGAGTTGGTATTCTTGCCGCCGCTCCGAGACACTATCTTTTTCATTTGATCAATGGGGGTTAGAACACGGCAACTCGGGCAAACCTTAGGGGCTTGGATAATCTCAGTCATACCTCATTTTAGGCTACTAAATACATTGAGAGCTAAGCGTTAATTTAAGTAGCACTCAAAAGACAAAACCCCCACCATTGCTGATGAGGGTTTGCTTTTCCAGTAGGCCTACCAAGACTTAATTCTGAAATTCAATACCAAACCAATCTTTCATTTAAATTGCTTGAGGCTTTTTCACTAAACCAAGTACAAGCAATGCCCCGATAAATAAACTTGCAGCTATTACATATAAGCCAAGGGTTGGGCTACCGGTTGCATCTTTTATATAGCCGACCATAAATGGACTTACAAATCCAGCTAAGTTGCCAATTGAATTAATGATCGCGATACCTGCTGCCGCTGCTGTCCCACCCAAAAATGCAGTGGGGATAGTCCAAAACAATGGCAATGAAGTCAAGATACCTGCAGTAGCAACAGACAAGGCAATCATCCCAAATACTGTTGAATCACTATATAGACCAGCAAAAATTAAAGCGATGCCGCCAAAAATTGCGCCTAAAGCTGTATGCCAACGTCGCTCACCAGTACGGTCTGAGCTGCGACCAACCAGAATCATGACGACTGCTGCAAAGCCATATGGAATCGCAGTCAATAATCCGATATTCAGGACATCCTTAACGCCTGTTGATTTAATCAACTGAGGAAGCCAGAAGCTGATGCCATAGAGCCCCATAATAAAACTAAAATAAATGAGCGCCATCAACCAAACTTTCACACTCGTAAACGTATGGGCAATTCCATGATCAACAATGCCCTTCTGATCATTGTGGATTCGATCAGCTAAAACCTTTTTCTCTTCTTGGCTTAACCATTTAGCACCTTCAATAGAGTCATCCAAGTAAAAAATGACTGCGATACCAACCAATATTGAAGGAATGCCCTCAAGTAAAAATAGCCACTGCCAACCAGCTAAATTATTTACCCCAGCAAATGCTTGCATAATCCAGCCAGACAATGGTCCGCCAATGACACCCGATAAAGCAATGGCAGTCATAAAGAGCGCAACTACTCTTGCACGCCGCTCAGAAGGAAACCAATATGTGAGGTACAAAATAATTCCTGGGAAGAACCCAGCTTCAGAAACGCCCAATAAAAAACGAAGCACGTAGAATGATTCAGGAGTAGTCACAAAAAGCATGGCTGAAGAAATAATTCCCCAAGTAATCATGATTCTTGCGATCCAAATGCGAGCACCTGTTTTAGACAAAATGATATTGCTTGGGACTTCAAAAATGAAATACCCAATGAAGAATATTCCAGCCCCAAATCCATAAACCGTATCGCTAAACTTCAAATCGGCAAGCATTTGCAATTTTGCAAAACCGACATTGACCCGATCTAAATACGCCACCACGTAACATAAGAATAAAAATGGAACTAAACGCCATAAAACTTTTGAATAGGCCTTAGACTCCAGCGGTGTTTCAACTATCTTGTATGTACTCATATACACCCCCTATGCTTTAAAAGAATTTAAATAACATCATGAGGTGATTTGAATAAATCTCAATTAGCCCATTCGAGCGATCTTAAGGTCTAAATAATGAGAAAACAATCAATTAATTCTTAAATTTATCGCTGGTTTGATATAGATCAACCAGCTGGACCAAAGAACTAGAGTGAAATAGGTGTTTTAGA
>NZ_JACVPS010000019.1 GCF_018881755.1 Polynucleobacter finlandensis
AGATGAAGTTAAATGGACATATAGATCCGGATCTATTCAATATTTTTGTGTGGAATGATATTTACATAGATTTTGCTAAAAAATATATGCCTGCTCATTTAATTGATACAGTAAGACTAGAGGATCTGCCAGGATATGAGGAACCCTTAGGCTTCAGTAGGGTATAACTCCATAATTAACGCCTCATGCTTTTGGTAAAAAATATATAGCTCAATACGGTTAGCGAGTTTGAGGAGCTTATAGATCGAGGTCAGATGATTGCGTAGAGTGTATTCACTGATAAATAAAGCCTCTGCAACTTCCTTTAGAGGTTTACCTTGTGAGTTACCAATTTCGCGAAGAACTTTGAGTTCCTTTTTAGAGAGTTTATTGACCTCAAAGTTGACTTTCATGGATTGCTTTAACTCTGCTAACTTAGTTCCTGCATTCTGAAAAAATTCCTCGGAATCGCGGCGACTAATCCAGAATTTACCCTTCTGAACTTCCATCAAGGCGTTGTATAGAGAGTCAGGATTCCCGCTGTCTTCATAGTTGCCTTTGATACCCAACTGAATCCAACCCGAGACCAGATGACGTTCATTTTTTTTATGCATTACCAGTACATTTTTATTATGAACAGTTGTTAAGTGTTTGATGAGGTCTGGTTTATTGTTGTCAAACTCAATTAGTACTGTTTCTGCCTCCACGGTCTTCTTCTGAAGATGGGTTGTTTCAAAAATCTCCGAAGTCATATAGTCGATATGATTTACACCCATCTCCTTCAACTGCCGAGATAGAAAGAAGTAAAACAGTTCGTTCGCGCTAATAATGAGAATAATTTTATGACTCGCTTTGGTGGGTGATTATTTAAAGCCCTAAAAACCCTATGGTTTCGCTCTGCTAGCCGATGAATACTGGGACTTATCCAATTTAATATCCTTGTCTAGGTTTATATCCCATATTTAATAGTACTTTTGATTAATTTTGGGGACTAATATCACTCTTTTGGGGTTATTTGGTATATGAGCAACTAAGTGAGCATTGCGAAAGGTAACGGTAACCAGCGTAAACCCCCCAAATTATTGATTGAATTGGGCTGGTTTTTATTAATTGGAG
Organism: Polynucleobacter finlandensis; assembly: GCF_018881755.1. Lineage (GTDB taxonomy): Bacteria > Pseudomonadota > Gammaproteobacteria > Burkholderiales > Burkholderiaceae > Polynucleobacter > Polynucleobacter finlandensis. The sequence continues at coordinate 1,096 of NZ_JACVPS010000019.1, forward strand.
GCTCTTTCCTCCTATTTTTGATGCTGGGAAGTTACTCTAAGCTTGATCCAGCTTGGTCCAATACCGTGCTGGTTGATCGCTTTTCACCAAAGCAGCAGTCTCTACCCCTCAATAATGTAGTTGGACCTGTTGGCGCCTATTTGGCGGATATTCTCTTATTTTTATTTGGGTTTTCTGCCTACTGGTGCGTCATCGCTGGATTATCAGCGGGAATTCGGCACTATAAATTCTTTGACCGAGCCACTGGTGGTCATGATGGATTTTTTCGCCACCCCATCATTACTGTTATCGGCTTCTTTCTCACAGTGGGATCAAGTTGCGCGCTAGAAAAATTGCTTCTGAGTAGCTCAAGTCTGCTACCGGAGGGTCCTGGGGGAGTTATGGGGGATTTGCTGTTGACTAACTTAGAGGGCGGACTTGGGTATTGGGGAATGCTACTAGCCATCTTCTTTGCTTTTGTAATTGGAGTGATGCTCTTATTGAAGATTACGCCCATTACATTCATGGCGGCTAATACTCGTAACCAAGTGAACCTTGTTCCAGAAGCGATATATAGAGAGAAGTCCAAAAAGGTAACAAGCCTTAAGTCCACACTCAAAAACGAGCCTTCAATTATCAAAAGGGAGGCCGCATCCGCTAAAAGTCCCGTTTTACAACAGCCCGAACCCCTTATTAAAAGGCGTTTAGCTGCCGTGATGGCAGCAGATGTAGTGTCTTACACCACCAAAATGGAAGCCGATGAATTTGGAACGGGGCATGCATCGCTGCTTAATATCAAGAAATTTTCATTCGATTTTGTCAAAATAGATTCGCAATTCATCAAGATGATTGACGATGGAAACCCAATGGATGCTGCCTTGGTTAATTCAGTCATTTCTATGGCTAATAGCCTTAATATTTCCTGTATTGCGGAGGGTGTAGAAAGTAATGGCCAATTCAGGGAGTTGGTAAAGATGGGGTGTTCAAAGGCTCAAGGATTTTTATTTGGTAAGCCAATGAATGAGGATGAGCTCCTTGATTTACTGAGCTCACGCCAACCCTAAAATATAATTTTTTTACTACTGAGAGATATTGATTACTTTTGTCTTTGTGGTGACATCATTAATGAGGGGTGCTGCTGGAGTATTGCCCCCATTGAGGTTGGCTAAATTAAAGTCTTCATAGCCTGAATTTGAATTTCGCATTTGCAGTTGTTGTCCGGCAATCTGGGGTGATGGTAGGGCATTTTGCATCAAGGCATCGATAGGGTTTATTGGCACCCCTTTAAAAGTCAACTCATAGTGCAGATGTGGATTGGTTGAGCGACCAGTGGTGCCAACTTCACCAATATTTTGTCCGCGATTGACTTTGTCTCCTGCTTGGACTAGCAGTTTACTGAGGTGGCCATACATCGATTTGTAGCCAGAAACATGCTCAATCTCAATGAATTTTCCATTGACAGTATCTATTTGGGATTTAGTAACAACGCCATCCCCAGTAGCTAATACTGGTGTTCCTTCTCTTGCAGCAAAGTCGATGCCATTATGAATGCCTACCTTCTTGGTAAAAGGATCTACCCGCGGGCCATAATTACTGGTTAGGCCAACACCATTGGGCACTGGCACCCCGGTAGGATATTTTTTGAGAAGGTCTAAGTCTTGGGCCCAAGAAGATTTCATTGAGACGATGCGCTCATTCATAAAGCTTGCAACTGAAATTGTTTTACTCAAATCATTTATCGGGTTACCGCTTGAATTGAAGCTGGGGGCGGATATGGGCGCTTTAGCTACGACCTTGGCATAGGCATTGTCATAGCTATCAACGGATGGACCATTGCCTGCCTGCATGTTTTTTGGGGTTGCTAGATCAGCAAATTGATTCTTAGTTTGGCTAAGCAACTCCAAATTAGCACTCATCTGCTGTAATTTGTTTTGTAGCTCAGCAAGTGTTGGCTCAGCCGTTTTTTTGAGGGCCTTTTCGTAAGATTTAAGCTTAGCTACTTTCTCTGGCCTCTTAGCAATCGTTTGGACTTCTTGAATGGGCTGTGGCTCAGAGTTGCTAGTCGTGAATAGGGTGAAGACGAGAAAAGCGCTAACACAGCTACTGCCTACAGCAATAGCTGCGCAATAGCCAGCTTTGATCTTATATTGGTTGATCGTCAATGCTTTGTTCAAAGTCGCCCGCACCATTGTTAGCTTTGACCCAAAAGATACTTTTAGATTCGCTAACAATGCATCCACTTTACTTGTGAAATTGGGAGGCAGGTATCGAGAGAGTGGGTGAGACATTCGAATTTGCCTTATTTTGTCCATTATTTAGCATATGTACTACTTGAGCGGGATAAAGAAACTAATCGCGTTATATCTATTGCTTCTATTCTTAATTATTTTGCCCTGAGGCGATAGAAAAAATTGATTCAAACTATGAATTAAGTACTTAAGTACTAAAAATTAGGGGAGATTAATTTGAATATAAAAGGAGTCTTAAGCCTAATTAAGGATTTGTTGCGTAAGAACATTGATTTGCCACTAATCCTATTTATAGTGACTACAAGCATTAATTAATCGTTAAATTTTTTTATCTCACCATTCTATTCACAGGAGAATTTTATGAACGCACTCAAATTGAAAGCCCATCAACTATTTACCCGTTTTTTGTGTCGCGATGAAGGCATTACCGCGATTGAATATGCTCTGATAGCGGCCTTGGTTGCTTTGGTCATTATTGTTGGTGTAACAGCTTTGGGTAGCAGCTTAAATTCCAAATTTGTCAGCATAGCTACCTCAGTCTAAGTCTATTAACCTAAATGCGGAAATTTTTTAAAAATTTTACCGCCAGCGAGGATGGTGCAACCGCAATTGAGTATGCATTGATTGCTGCTTTAATTGCGCTAGTCATCATCGTGGGTGTAACCGCCCTAGGCACGAGTCTTAGCAGCAAGTTTTCAGCAATTGCTACTTCGGTTTAACTGATTAGTACATGGCTAATTTAGCCAAACTAATACTGCAATTGTTTTGTGAGGCCTTGCCCGGCTGAATTATCAGCAAGGGTTTAAACGCTTACATGCAGTTAACCATTGCTTTTGTAGTTGTTGCTGTGGCTTTGTATTTTGATTTGAAATACCGACGAGTGCCTAATTGGCTTGTTGGGGTTGGATTGTGTAGCAGTTTATTGCTTGCCTTAGTCATCAATCCCAGCGGTGGTCTTGTATTTGGTTTGCTGGGCATAGTGGTAGCGCTGTTGATTTTTTTACCTCCCTACCTGTTGAAATATATGGGGGCAGGCGATGCGAAGCTTTTTTGTGTTATCGGAATGTGTATCGGGCCGGCAAATACGATCATGGTGGCTTTGTACACGTCAATAGCAGGAGGTTTCATTATCGCTTGTGTATACGGGTTAAATAAAGCATCAAAGCACTTTGGCAGGTCTCCTTTTGAGTCTTTGCTGGTCAAAGGAAACTTTCCTTATGTATTAGCGATTTTCACTGGTTATTTAGTTTTTTTGATGCAGTAATATTTGGAATAAAGCGGAATGAAGGACAGGCGTCTACTCGTTGCAATTGTTGGAGCTGCATTGGTAGCAGTCCTTGTGGTTATTTTTAGCGCCATCCTATTGGGGTCAAATTCCTCGGGTGATAAAACTATTGTCGTTAGCGTTGCCATTGAGGGCATGGCCCCCGGAAAAAAAATTACTGCAACCGATATTAAGCAAATTACCATTCCTCAAGAAAAAATGCCTGCAGGAGTATTGATTGATGTAGGGTCTATTATCAATCGTACCGTCAAAGACCATATCAATCCTGGTGACGTTATCGTAGAGTCAAAATTATTTGCCAATTCCCTTGGGGGTAATTTGGCATCTGATATCCCGGTAGGACAGCGGGCATTTACTATTGCGATTAATGAGGTATCAGGTGTTGGTGGGTTTGCCTCTCCCGGAAGCTATGTTGATGTGATGTTAAGTGGTAAAGATGCCTATGGGCAGCCATATTCTAAAATTATCGTGCAACATGCCAAGGTATTAGCCATCTCTCAATTGCGCACCGAGGATGGTAGTCCAAAAATAGGAAATTCGGCAACCCTTCAGGTTTCACCTCAAGAAGTTCAGCAACTTGACGTAGCTAGAACATTGGGCACCTTAACTCTAGTCTTACGTAATATTGCTGACCAGAAAACAAGTTCTGTATCGCCCACTTCGAATAGAGGTAATCTAGATGTGCCTGGCCAAGCCGCTGTTGAGGTTATTCGCGGCTCTATGACTGCCGATGGGCAGAGTGGAGTTCAGCGTCAATGAAAATATTTCCTTTTTTCTCGGTGCCGCTTGATGTCTCTATTAGAACAATATTCAAGAAAATTACCGTTGTCTATTTAACTCTGGGATTTTTGAGTATTAGTACTCCATTTAGCTATGTGAGCGCTCAAGAAGTTAAAGTGAACTCAGAGATGCCGGCTCCAATGTCTGCGCCAGCCCCTAATGAACTGCGTTCTAGCGTACCTCTTACAGTAGGTAAAACATTTACTTATACTTTTAGAGCGCCTGTAACACGTATCTCCATTGCCAATCCTGCGATTGCCGATGTTCTAACTGCTACAGCGACTGATGTGCAGTTATTAGGAAAAAAATCAGGCAGCACTAATTTAACTGCATGGTATCGAGACGGTGGAACCACTACATTTGATGTCTTTGTTGGTGGTGATACCAATTACTTGCAAGGTTTATTTAAGCAATTGCTATCTCCGGGCAATTCGATTCAAATTACCCCGGCTGGCGAATCGATTGTTTTGAGCGGTAAAGCCAAAGATGCAGAAACGGTTCAGAAAGCCGTGCGAATTTCTGAAGAGGCAACCGGTAGAAAAGTCCTCAATATGCTCTCAACTGAAGATTTGCCACAAGTATTGTTGGAAGTGAAAATTGCTGAAATAGATAAAACGGTTGCTGACGCTCTTGGCATCGCTGTGGGAGGCACCAATTTTAGTTACAACATTCTTGGAGGCACCCCTTCAGCGTCATCATTGGTTCCTACCGGGTTCGCTGCTGTTGGAGCGGGTGCTGGCGCAGCAAGTTTATTTTTGCAGGCTAACGAAACAAATGGTCTCGTTAAGATTTTAGCTGAACCAAATATCATGGCGATTAGCGGCCAAGAAGGTAACTTCCTATCAGGAGGCACAATCTACTTGCCCGTTCCACAATCAGGCGGAACAAACGGTGGAACTGTTATTACCCTGCAAGCAGTTCAATATGGTATCGGAGTTCGTTTTACGCCAACAGTGCTTGGCGGTGGAAAAATCAATTTGAGAGTTGCGCCACAAGTCTCAGACGTCAGTCCTAACGGTTTTGCGATTACAGCAAACGGTCAGACGCAGGTTGTTCCACAAATCAAAAGTCGAAATGCCTCTACAACAGTTCAGTTAGAGGATGGCCAAACGTTTGCCATTGGCGGTTTAATTAGTAATAACGTTCAAGAATCTATTGCAGCGTTTCCATGGCTAGCTTCATTGCCGATTATCGGTGCCTTATTTCGCAGTAGCTCTTTTAACGCCTCCCGAAGCGAGTTAATTATTTTGGTCACTCCACATATTGTGAAGCCTCTGGCTAATAAGCCTGCAACGCCAACTGACTCATATGTGCAGCCTAGCTTTAATGAATTCTTCTTAAATGGAAAGATGGAGGGCAGCAAGCCATCACCAACTTCCACAAATCAAGAGGCTAAATAATGCGAGCTACTCATTTATCTGTATTGGGAATGCGAAGTCTTAGTATGGTCTCTATTCTTTTAGTGACTGCTGGATGTGCCCCGATGAACCAGCAGTGGTATCCCAGTGAGGACGAGGGCGCTTCCGTTAGGGCAGCTATTCGCTCACAATCGGTTTATCCAGATGGACGACCTCCTTCATCGGTTAAGCCGGGAATGGATGGCGTTGCCGCAAAATCGAGTGTCGATAACTACCAGAAATCTTTTGTCCTTCCAACGCTGCCACCTTTACCTGTTGGTACTGGGGGCTCTTCATCTGGTGGGTCCACTGGTTCCACGGGTAGCTCTGGCACAACCTCTGGTGGCACCACTGGCTTTTGAACATGAAAATTATATTAATATCTGACATCACAAAGTCTTCAGAAGACAAAGCGGAGATTCAATCTGTATTTTCTGGGTTAGATCAAGTCATCGAGTTAGACCGAACTGCGCAAGGATTGCGTGTGGATCGAGTGGATATAGCTTCAGTCGACTTAATTATTGTGAACGCATCTAAATTGGTGCCAGAAGACCTTCGCACTATTGCTAGCCTAACAAGCTCACCTCCTTGGCCGGCAATTATTTATATCTCCGAAACATCCACTAATGATGAGTTGCTTGCGTTAATGCGTGCAGGAGTGAATGACGTTATTAATTTGCCGCTCAATCCAGCGGAATTAAAGCAGGCAGTAGATAGAATTCGCTTTAAACATGGCGCTTCACGGCCAAAAACAGAAGGTCAAGTATTGGCATTTTTATCCTCAAAAGGTGGGGCAGGAGCTACTTTCCTGTCGAGCAATATTGGTTATATTTTGGCAACTGAATATAACCAAAGAGTTTTACTCATTGATTTGCATATGCAGGGTGGAGATGCGGCATTCTATCTCACCAATAATACTTCTAGCAGCTCAGTTGCAGAGTTGGCAAAACATTCTGACTTAGATCAAATGATGCTACTTACCGGATCAATCGAAATTGAACCAAACTATTTTTTACTGCAAGCCCCTGATAGTCCTGAAAAAAGTGCTGGATTGCAAGCATCACATATCGACAATTTGATTGCTATTGCACTCAAGGAATTTGATTTTGTCATTATTGATTCTCCCCATATCTTAGATGGCATCACCATTAAAGCGTTAGACAGGGCTACCACCATTTTTGTTATTACGCAGCCGATTATGACTTACCTAAGAGCGGTAACTAATGTGCTGCATTTGTTTAATCGCCTAGATTATGAGCCTAATAAAGTTAGGGTTGTGCTCAATCGAATGGATGAAGTGGGTGTTTTATCAATCGCCAAGGTTGAGGATTCTATTCAGAAAAAAATCAGCACTACCATTCCAAATGACTTTAAAAATGGGGTTGAATCGGTGAATTTAGGGTTGCCGATCACCAAAATAGCTTTTAAGAGTCCTATATCTGATGCGCTGAGGGCTATAGCAGCAGATATCACGGGTAGACAGACCCAAGCACAGGTCAAAACTTCATGGATTAAAACCCTTCTAGGTAAATAAGGCGGATCGATCAATGTCAATTAGAGAGTTATTGGATGATCAATCTAAGCAGGTATTTGAATATAAAAATACCAGTAGAGTTTCTGCTGTCTCAAAAGCAAATGTAATCTCGATTAAAAGCTTTATCCATTCAAAATTGTTAGAGGAAATTGACCTTGATGCAATGGAAAAGATGTCGGGTGACGAGCTTAAAGAGCAATTAAAGGACGGCGTTAAGAATTTAGTTCTACGTAACAATTTAGTGGTTACTGCGGCAGATTTATCAAGACTGGTCTCAGAGATTCAAAATGAAGTGATTGGTCTTGGTCCTCTCGAAATATTACTCGCTGATCCATCGATTTCAGACATTTTAATTAATGGTGCTTTTAACATCTATGTTGAGCGTCGTGGACGACTTGAAAAGTCTCCTGTAGTCTTTGATAGCAATGATCATTTGCTGAAAATTATTCAGAAGATTGTTTCAAGGATAGGGCGCCGGATTGATGAGTCCAGCCCAATGGTAGATGCAAGACTTCCAGATGGCTCACGCGTTAACGCGATTATTCCACCGCTGGCACTTGATGGTCCATCTATGTCTATTCGGCGCTTCTCAGAAGTGCCATTTACGATGGCCGATTTGATTCGCCATGGTTCACTTAACGAGCAGATGGCCGTAGTGCTATCGGCTTTGGTTAAGGTCAAGACAAATATCTTAATCGCGGGTGGTACTGGTAGTGGAAAAACCACTTTGCTCAACATCTTGTCTGGCTACATTCCGGATAATGAACGAATTATTACGATTGAAGATGCTGCAGAGTTACGCTTACAGCAGCCACACGTAGTTCGTCTTGAAACGCGCCAAGCAAACGTTGAAGGTATGGGGGAAGTTACTCAGCGTATATTGGTGCGCAACTCCTTGCGGATGCGTCCAGATCGAATTGTGATTGGGGAGATTAGGGGTGTAGAAGTATTGGATATGCTCCAGGCGATGAATACGGGTCACGAAGGATCTCTGACTACTGTGCATGCTAACTCTGCACGTGAGGCCGTCATACGTTTGGAGAATATGGTCGGCATGGCAGGGGTATCAGTGGTCCAAAAATCATTACGTCAGCAAATAGCTTCAGCAATTTCAATTGTGGTTCACGTCTCACGCTTAAGTGATGGAAAGAGAAAAATAACCAGCATTAGTGAAATTGTCGGCATGGAAGGGGACGTCATCACCATGCAAGATATTTTTACCTATGAACAAAGTGGTGTCGGTATGGATGGTGCAGTTGTCGGCAAACATACGCCTACTGGAATAAGGCCGCGAATTGCAGAGAAATTAGCTGCCCATGGAGCGCCTCTAGCGGACCATCTGTTTAAGCCCTAAGCAAGATGTTAATTTTATCCATCTACCTACTATTTTTAATTAGCTTCATCGCTTTACTGGGCTATGCTTTTTATCGTTTTGTAGTGGGGAAGTTTGGTTTGAGAGCCAAACGAATTGAGTCTAGACTGAACGTACTTGTTGAGCGAAGCATCATTCAGCCAACCTCAGCATCCATATTTAAGCAAAGGGTGTTTAGTAAGAATGAAGAAATCGATCATTTCTTAAAGAAATACCCCCCATTTCATTTTGTTGATATTCTGATATTGCGCGCAGGATTAAAGTGTAATCTCCATCAATTCTTGATGTTCTTACTGGGCATATTCTTTACTATTTTTGCTTTAACAGTCGGTGTCACTGGCTCCTATCTAAAGGCATTCTTCTGTGGAATTGTTTTTGCATCTATTCCATTTGTAATTTTGAAAATACAAAATTCGAAGCGACAAACTCTTATACAAAATCAACTTCCTGATATCTTGGAGTACATCGCGCGATCTTTAAACGCGGGGCATTCTTTCAATAGTGCAATACAAACAGCTGCTTTAGAGTCTCCAGAACCCATTGGTTCTGAGTTCAAAATGACGTTTGATCAATTAAATCTGGGCGTCTCTATCCGTGATGCTATGAATAACTTGATTAAACGCATTGATACAGAAGATATTCGCTTTTTTGCTGTTGCGGTCTCAATCAATCGTGAGGTTGGGGGAAATTTATCTGAATTGCTGGGGGAAGTTTCCAGCATGATGCGAGCAAGATTGGCTTCAAAACTTTCGGTCAAGGCATTGGCTGCTGAAGGTAAAGCTTCAGCAACCGTATTGGGGGCACTCCCCGTACTTGTTTTAATGCTCATTTTAGTTTTTGCACCCAATTACTATGATCCCCTGATGAGTAGTGAGATGGGATCAACTGTAATTTTTTCTACCTTAGGCATTATGGCCTTTGGGCTGCTGTGGATGAAGAATATGACGAATATTCAAATTTAGAACATCATCATGTCCACTCTCTCTCTAGCCCTTATTCTCTCTCTAATATTTATATTTTCTTTTTCAGCCTGCTTTTATTTCATTTGGAAATATGACAGTAGCAAGCTTAGTAAAAGGCTGAGTAGTTTTGCTCAAAATAGCTCATATACCAACACAGATGACATTGATTTTTTTAAATTTTTATACACTCGATTAATCGAACCTTTAATTCAATACTCATTGCCCAAGAAAAATCATGATCTTGAAAAAATTAAGAAAAAATTTATAACGGCAGGGTATCGACAGAATTCAATTCTGATGCGATTTTTTGGCCTGAAGACTTTTATTGCTTTAGCTATTCCGATTGCTTATTTGATTATGGTATTTATTTTTTCAATTGGCAATCCAGCAAGAATTTCAGTGATCCAAACTGCATTGATCTCTATATTACTCTGCGCTGGTGGTTACTACTTGCCCGATGGCTTTATTTCATTTCGCATGAAGTCACGAAAGCAGGAGTTATTTGATGCATTTCCTACTACTGTTGATTTAATTAGGGTATGTATTTCTGCTGGCATGGGTCTAGACGCCGCTATTACCAGGGTAGGTAAGGAAATACAGGTTATGAGCAAAGCAATGGCTACTGAATTTACTTTGCTTGCGACAGAATTGCGCGCTGGAAGCTCAAGAGAAGCGGCCCTTCGCAACTTTGCTATTCGCACGGACTTAGAAGAGGTAAAGGCGCTGGTTTCGATGATTCTTCAAGCTGATCGTTTTGGAACTAGCGTGACTGAAGCATTATCGATCTTCTCGGAAGACCTGAGGGTGAAGAGAAAAATGGCAGCTCAAGCTCAGGCAGCTAAAGTGCCTGTGAAGATGTCGCTACCATTGATTTTATGTATTTTCCCAGCTCTTTTTGTTGTACTAACTGCGCCCGTTGCATTTATGGCTATGGGTAGTTTGAAATGAGTTTTTTCAACACCTCTTTTTTCGCGAACGACCGGGGTGTTGTTGCGGTTGAGGCTGCATTAATCTTACCCGTTATTATTTTGCTCGCTTTTTCTGTCATCCAAGCCTCTACTTATTTTTACAATCTAAATCTCCTAACAAATGCTGCGATGGAGGCTGCGCGTGTTGGCTCTCTGTACACTACGCCAAGAGCATCTGTTCAAGAAATTATTAATTCTGCATGCTCTTTTTTGGGTACAACAGCTAATGGTACGACTGGCTGTAATGCTGGTAGTCAGTTGATTAACTATGCTGGCTCAAGTCCACAGGTTGGTGTAGTGATTACTCCGGATACTCTCTCTACAACCGGTGTTGAGTCTGCGGGGACAGCTTATTCGGGAAGTGGTATTGGATCTTCATTGCCTTGTCCTACGTCTGCTTATAGCGGTGCTTCCACTGGCACGATTGTAGTGGTGACACTTTCATTTACTTTTAACGGCATTGGTGGTGGAGCGGGCAGTTGGGGTGTTTTTAATCAGGCCATTTCAGCAACGTCAAAAATGACCTGTCAGTAAATGGCAAAAGAAATTGATCTAAGCCAGATGATATTGAAGAGGTGAATTGCTATGAAAACCATAAAAAAACTTGATGCTTTTCTGAAGGACGAATCTGGAATCGTTTGGATGTTTGCTGTCCTGTTGGTTCCCTTATTCGTAGCCTTTGGCGCACTCGCAATGGATGGCAGTAACGTCTACGCGAAGTCTCGAGGACTCCAAAATACTGCAGACTCTATGGCTTTATGGGCCGTGTCACCCACAAACTATCAGGCTCTCGCTGCAGGCACACCCTCCACAACTGCGCTGACTAATTATCTGAGTAGTGTTGGAAGTAGTAATGGCGGGGTCCAAAGCCTATCGTTACAGTCATGGTCAGCAGGGCTTTATGATGTTTCAAAAACCGCAACAACGGGTATTATTCCTTTGGCTAGCGGTTGCCCAACTGGAAGTACCTGCGCATCAGCAGTGCAGGTAACAGTTTGCGCAAATATTAGCACTGCGTTGGGCGGCTTAGTTGGTAAGCCTACCTTCAGTGTATGCAAGACAGCTACCGCTATTACTGGTATTACGAGTTCAGTTTCCCCAGGAAATCTATGCCCTATAGCAATTTCTCAGTGTATGTATGAAGATGGTACTTGGGACTGGACAACTAATCCCGCCTCACCTTCCTGGAGGCATAATTCTGATCACTTCTTTGCCACCAAAACATTTTCGCCTAATACAAGCAATGACTATAAATGGGGTGCAGGGCATGGTGATGAAGGTTCTGGATCTTCGGATAGAGACTCCTGTGGAAACAATTATCAATATTGTAAAAGCACCTCTTGGTTTACTTCTTTTAAATCTAGTACACCTAGGGCCAATAATTGGTCTAGCGATAGTAATGGACTGGATGCGAATAATAAAAATGCTGCCACCTGTAATGCTGGAGATAGCATCAATCTGGTCACTACACCACCCACAGCATCTTATGATTCCACTAAAAAGTACTACAAGGGGAATCAAGATGGTAAATGGTTTAATAACGTCAGTGCAGGCACTAGTTGCTGGGTCCCGATTGTAGATACTAAGAGTGATACCGATAGCAATCGCCATGTAGTTGCCTTTGCTAATTGGGACGTTACTTCGGTTTGTAGCGCTCAAAAGAGTATTTCTATTGATGGCAATACAGGGCACTATAAAGATACTGATGACTGCGATTATGGAGCGGCAACCGTCCTATATTCAACAAATGGCTTTGTATCTGGATCAACATTAACGGTGGTTGGTAATACCTTCAAGTTCAGCGTAAATCAATTAATCGTAGGCCCTGGTATCTCGACGGGAACAACTATACAAAGTTTGGGCTCATGCTCCTATGGGTTTTGTACCTATGGAATATCCCCATCTCAAACTGCTAGCTTTGGTGCAGTAGCTTCTTACCACACTTCGGACAATATTTACCCCTACCTAACAGGACGTTTTCATAATGGTAGCTCTCAAGCGCCTGGTGGTTCATGGAGTACACCATGGGCCTTGAATTACAGTGGTGCCACACTACCCGTGCTCGTTCCAAATGATCGGTAAATAAGGATGCCTTGGTTCTTATTCTTGATCTATATGAAAATGCAATAGATTAATTTATGCGCCGGATGAAATCATTTCGGCATCTATTGATGCTTGGGGTCTGCATTCTTGCAAGTGGTTGTAATGACAATCACTTGCCAGAGTATTGGGTCTGTACGGGAAGTACGATTCAGCAAGCCAGTCTTAATACGACTGGAGAGGTTCGAGAATACTCAGGGCATGAAACGATGCTCATCGAGCGACTTGGAAACATGGTTACTCAATACACTTCTAAACCCTTTACTGGCGTCTTTCAGACATGTGAGGATAGCCCTGAGACTCTTCAATTTCAACTTGGTGAATGTGGTCGAGAGCGTAATCAAGATCAGAAATGGAATAGATCGGCTGTTTTAAATAAAAAATCCGGTGAGCTGCTATGGACTGAGAGTAGGGTATTAGATCAAATGTTGATAAAGGGTGCTGGTAAGTTCAGTTGTACCTATTATCACCATCGCTATCCGGCCAGAGTTTTCTATTAATATGCGCCGTTACCTCAACATCTTTTTTTTCATGCTCATCCTTGTGGCTATGGAGCTAGCAACCATTCCGCTGCTGATCTGGATGACGGGCGACTCTACCCAATTAAAGTTTGGCTCTTGGCAATTGGCTGAGTGGCTCATTAATTATGAGGGTGGCTTTGTACGTCGTGGTTTAGCAGGCCAACTTTTGTATTGGATAGGTTCTGGTAGCAATTTAATTTCGCTAATCAATCGGATGACCTTAATGCTGTATTTCTGCTATTTCATCCTATTTATTGCTTTGTATCGGCTTGCAAAAATTCAGAATTTACCCATTTTTCTTCTTTCCATCTTAGTTCCTGGCGGTATTTTTCAAATGGGGATGACTGCCCAATTCTTTACGCGCAAAGAAATACTGTTCCTGATGCTGTTTGGAATCCTGTGCTTAATCTACCTTTTAACGCTAAGGAAGAAAAGTAAGAATCAAAGTAATAACCATATTCTTTTGCTTCTGGTTGCGCTGGTTGGGGGTATTTTTTGTACCTTTGTACATGAGGGCTATCTGTTCATGGGTTATCCCATCACAGTCATACTACTTTGGACCGCCCTGAAAACTGAGCCTAAAAAGAGCGTAAGCGGCTTTTTATTTGGAGCTTATGTTGTCCTAATCCCTTTATTATTTATTTATTTAAGCTTGCATAAGGGCGATTATTTCCTTGCTACGCAAATCTGGGATTCATTAAGTCTAAGCGATCGTCAGATACTTTCTCCAGCCGCGCCATACTCATTTTTTGGACCAATAGCTTCTCTAAGTTGGGGCTTAACGCAACATTTCTTAACTTTGTACGGAGTTTTTGCTACGGGAGCCTATATTTATTGGCCAATTTATATAGTGGGAAACGTTCTTGTTCTGGGGTTCATCTTTTATGTTTTGTCTCAAGCTAACCAGTTTAGGGCAACTGCATTCTTTAAAACATTAATCTTGGCTGGGTTGTGTATTGCGACCATGTTCTTCATCGCTGCTGATTGGGGGCGTTGGCTTTCTTTTCTTACTAATAGCTTACTTTTATTCAGCTTTGTGCTTAGTGCGTCTACTAATAGTGAAATTTCAAGAGAGGGTGGTGCTCGCTCCACTACGGCTATTTTTAGCAAGCTATATATCAAAATTATTTTTATTGCATTGATTATGTATTCACTCGTATTTAGACTGCCTGAGTGCTGCCTAAGCCCCCATATGATTTTTATGAGCTATTAATTTCTTTTTATTCTATGATTCCAGACTCAACAGCGTTATCTAATCAAGCAATGCCATCAAATGTATTGGTGAAATTGGGTTTTTCTTGGCCCTTAATTGTTGGGATTCTTGCTTTCGTATCGGTGATATTGAATCAAAACTCTTTGGTGTTGGCTGATCCTGATAGTTTGATGCATATCACCGCAGGAAACTGGATCTTAAATCATCACCTTGTTCCCCTGATCGATCCTTTTTCATTTCATACCGAGGGTAAAACGTGGATAGATCATGAGTGGTTAGCTCAGGTGTTATGGGCTACAGCTTACAACTTAGGTAGCTTTAGTGGGGTCAAAATACTTACTGCCAGTTTATTTGCTGTCACCTTAGCGTTGCAATTGAGATATGTTCTGCAGTATATCCCTGCGATTTATGGATTACTTTTTAGTGCAATTTGCTATCTATCACTTCAAGGGCATTTATTAGCTCGACCCCATTTAATGACTTGGCCCATTATTATTATTTGGTTTGGATACCTTCTCAACGCAAGCTCTAAAAGAACCTCGCCTCCACTGTTCTTGTTGCCCTTAATGGTTTTATGGGCGAATTTGCACGGAAGTTTTTTACTGGGGCTGGCACTTACTCCTGTTATCGCTATCGATGCAATCGTAGGCTCCAGTAGGGCCGAGAGAATCTCTTTGCTGAAAAGTTGGACCCAATTTTTCGTATTGGCAATCTTTGCCTCTCTGATTACGCCATTCTTTTGGCGTGGGTGGGAGTTTGGAATTACATTAATGTCCTCACCCTACATTACTAGAATTATTGAATGGGCTCCAGCTACCGGCTCCGCTGTGATAAGCATTGAAATTTGGACCATGATACTTCTCGTTTTTAGTCTATATGGTAGGGTTCAGTTCAGTCTAGGAAGAATCATTTTATTGCTGGGAATTTTGCACGAATCGTTGGCGCATATACGATATATTTCCATTGTTGGCTTGTTAATTCCACTTCTCATAGCTGAACCCTTTGGGAGGGCGTATCCAAACAAGCTAAATGCACAACACTCTATAGATATTTTCTTTAAGGCATTGTGTTCCCCCGCCAAAAAACTGACTCTTTTACTTACATGTTCTAGCTGTATTCTTTTGGGCATTATTTTAGAGAATGCTAATCCGATAAAGCCAAATCCTGAGATTGCTCCGACTGATGCCATTGCCTATGTGGAGCAAGAGAAGATAGCAGGGAACGTCGTTAACTCTTATATATTTGGTGGCTATTTAATTTTTAAAAATATCCCTGTATTTATTGATGGACGAGCGGATTTGCATGGAGGGCCTGATGTTAACGACTACTATCAAATTACCGAATCAGCTGATTTTAAAAAAATAGCGAATTTATTGGATAAGAACAAAATCAATTGGGCAATTTTTGCCCCGACTGATAAAGCTTTAATTTATTTTGATACACAACCTGGTTGGAAAAAGGTATACGAAGATGAATATGCTTTGGTGTATGTTCGTAAAACTTAATATTTTCCAGGATTAGTTTTAATCTCGCGGAAGAATTCAGGGGAATTTTTATTTTTAGATTATTAAAAGATAGATTTTTTTTTATAAAAGAGAATCTCTATTTCATACTATTTATAGCGCTAGCATTTTTAATCTATGCTTTCTTTATATTTTATGGGGGCTACGATAGCCTGCGTCCAAAAAACTATATAACTTTTGATAGTTATTTATCAAAGTCTAACCTTGTTTTTAATAGCATGTTGGAGCATTTGCTGGCAGGGCGATTTGATATATCACCCGAAGTTATTGGTCTTGAAGGATTTGTTCGTAATGGTCAGATTATTACTTATTGGGGTATCTTTTGCGCTTTTCTAAGATTGCCCTTGCTACTGATTCCTAATGGCCTTCAATACGATATCCCTGCATTATCTTGCTACGTCGCTGTTTGTTTAGCAGCAGTAATTAAATTAAAAACCCTCAAAATAGTCTACCTCTTCAGTGCGCCCACAAAAACAAAAGACTTTTTATTTTGGATTATGGTATTGACCATATTATTCTCAGGTGCGCAAATTTGTTTCTTGAGACCATGTATTTATGATGAAGTGGAATTATGGTCAGGCGCCCTAGCATCAATCTTCATATATTTCGCAGTTAGAGGAATTCTAGAAGGCGGGTATACGGTAGCGTTGTTAAATAAAATGGCTATCACTGCCGGACTTGCTTTGCTATGTAGGGTGACAATGGGCTTAGGTCTATATGTATCAATAGCCTTACTGCTTGTTATGCAATTCATGCTTAATTCAAATAAGCGTTTAGTCCATGAAGATCATAAATTTAATCGATTACCAATCATCCGGATTTTGTCACCTGTATTGATTCTTCTGGGATTTACTATCGTCGTGGGGGTAGTAAATTATTTTAGATGGGAAAATCCTTTTGTTTTTGCTGATTTACGCTATTTGATACTGAATGATCCTAAATTTTTTCCAGGGCATTTGCCTCGCCTAGAAAAATATGGAAATTTCAATATCTTCCGGATTCCTTATGCTTTGGCTTACTACTTTTTCCCCTTATGGGGCTTAGATATTACGGAAAATATTTACTTTCTAAGTCATGGGACGGATCTTTTCGACACCATTGAATTTCCTATAAGCTCATTTGTTTTGACCGATCCATTGCTGCTTTTTTTATTTGTATATTTTGTGTGTTTTGCAGTAAAAAGTCGGGTGGTGTATCGGCATCGTGTATTCACAATTATTTCAATTTCAGCTGGGCTGCTTATCCCATGTCTACTCATGCTTAGTTTTGGCTATTTAACAAATCGATACCGGCTTGATTTTTATCCTTTTATTGAATTTGGAGCATTCCTAGGATATTGGCTATTCAGTAAAAATACTAATGATTATTCTTTCTTGAAATACAGAATATTTTTTATCATAGCTGCATTATTGGGATGCATTGTCAGTTTTGTGGTTCTATGCCAATTCATCTATTTTCCGCTGGGAGCAGTGCCTATTTATTAGGATCCATTCATCTGAATTAAATGCTACTCACTCTAATTTATTAAACGCTAATTTTAAATAGTCAAGTTGATCATTCATACATTTAAGGCCCCAAATGAGTAAGCAAAAATTACTAATTTTCATCGTAGCTTACAATGCTGAAACTACAATTTCTCAAGTGTTATCACGCATACCAAAATCACTTGCTGATAACTTCGAGGTTGATGTTTTAATTATTGATGATGCCTCTAAAGACAATACTTTTGACATTGGCAAGCAGTTTTCGAATGCTAGTTTTTTACCATTTCCAGTAAAAGTTTTAAAAAATCCAATTAATCAAGGCTATGGTGGAAATCAAAAATTAGGCTATTTGTATGCTTTAAAAAACAACTTTGATTTTGTAGCGCTAGTTCATGGTGATGGGCAATATCCCCCGGAATATCTGCCTCAATTGCTATTGCCGTTTCTTGATCCCGAGGTGGACGCTGTATTTGGTTCAAGAATGATGGAGAGGTGGGGGGCTCTGAAAGGGGGGATGCCACTTTATAAATATATCGGTAACAAGATTCTTACCTCTATCCAAAACTACATACTAAAAACTCAATTTAGTGAATTCCATTCGGGATATCGCATCTATCGCGTTAAAGCGCTAGAGGCAATCCCGTTTGACTTAAATTCGAATCAATTTCATTTTGATACTGAAATCATCATTCAATTGCTTGCTAGTAAAAGACGCATTAAAGAGCTGCCTATCCCAACCTATTATGGCGATGAGATTTGCTACGTTAATGGATTGCGCTATGCACAAGATGTATTTATTTCAGTTCTTAAATATAAAATTCAAGGATTGGGTCTTCTCTACCAAAGGAATTTTGATGTATCAAATGCCGGGAATCATCATCAATACGAGTTAAAAATTCATGATGTAAGCCCTCATACCAAAGCACTAAAGGATGTAGCGCCTAATTCAAGGGTATTAGATTTAGGTTGTGGTCCTGGTTATGTAGGCGAACTTTTGGTTAAAGAAAAATCTTGTCATGTCACCAGCGTAGATCAATATCCTGATGAAGCCCAAGTGAAATCGAATACATTTATACAGCATGATCTTAGTATGGGGCCGCCACATTTAGAGGCCTATAACTTTGACTATATTTTATTACTCGATGTTATTGAACATCTTCCGAATCCAGAACTATTTCTTGAGCATCTATATGCAAAATTAGATTATCGAACAAAGCCCAAGATCATTGTTAGCACTGGAAATATCGGCTTTATCGTAGTGAGGCTGATGCTTTTAATGGGGTTATTTAATTATGGTAAGCGTGGAATATTAGATCTAACGCACACCAGGCTCTTTACATTTTCAACCCTAAAGAAATTATTTGACCAGTCTGGATTTGATTTACTCGAAGAAGAGGGTGTACCAGCGCCAATAGCTTTAGCTGTAGGTGAGGGTAAAGTAGCCTCTGTACTGGGCATGGCTAATGCAACTCTAATGAGGATCTCTAAAAAAATGTTCTCATATCAGATGTATATGATTTTTGAGCCAAGACCATCACTAGATTTTTTATTGAATGAAGCTATTGATTTTTCTGGTAATGAATAAGGTATGAGGTATTTTCAATCCCTTATACATTCACTGCAGTTGTGTCTTTAATTCAAAGACTTTCTGAAGATAGTACTGCCAAATGCCATCATTAAGCAGTGGAATTGCTGGGCCAGGATCTGATAAAAAGTATAAAAAGAAAATAATAAAACTGGAAAGTACGCCAATGGCTGTAAGTAGCATTCCGAAGTATTTCAATCTAGTTTGTGTGCGCTCTGTAAGGCTTGCCTTACATAAATACCAGTATCCAATGAAGGCGCCAAATTCTAGTGCTGGGTAAAAATCAATCCGATATCTATGGCTGAGGGCGCTTGCCATTAGAACTAAAGCGCATTGTGATAAGAGTCCTAGGAGAATTAAAAAGATATTTGACTTGACGATTAATAACTGCTTATTTTTTGCCCAAAAATAAATAGCAATGCAAAACAATAAAATTAAGAGTGGGTCTGTTAAAAAGAAGGATCCTGCTGGTAGCTCGAGAGAGTCAAATAATCGACTATGCTCATCCCCGAACCATAAATCTTTATCGCTATCTCTAAATGACCATATTGGAAGAAAATAATATAGAAGACTGTAAGGAATGCGTGCTGCATTAAAAACACCATAAGCCTCTAGCCTTAAAGGGCGATCAGGAAAATAATAATTCATTAAGTAGCCAGTAAAGTCGACAAAAGTGAATGGATTTCCCCATCTGAAATAGTTAACGAGGCCCGTCATGATTGCAAAGCCAAGAAGTAGCAAAGAGGGCGCAAGTATTTTTTTTGTAAGAAGGCTTGCTTTTAATTGCTTAGAGGTTATCTTATTGTCATTCCATAGATAAAAGATATTTGATCCTAATAAGGCAATGAGAGCAAAATATAAGCCAATGCCCATCGTTACTCGGCATAACAAAGCAAGACCAGCAACTACTGCCATTTTGTTCATTAATGAGACGGAAAAGTCTCCACTAACGATCCCTTTGACAGCAAAAAATATAAAAATGGCGCCAAGTGCCCCAGACCAAAAACAAACTTCTTGATAGAGGGATGGTTTCAGGAAAGAAATTTGGGCGCCTGAAAATAAAATAGTTAATACCAATAGCCAATAGAAAAAATTTCGAATGATTGATTGACTGGTGTTAGAGTAAATGAGGTTTAAGGTCTCGAATTTCACTGCCGCTGAAATACATACAGCAATGAAGCAGGATAGGGTGGTCACGTTTAAAAGTAGACCATTTTTAATTAAAAGCAATGGAGCTCTAATGAGGGCGCAAAAGATACCCCAATATGCAATGAGTTTTCCATCATGCAGATAGCCCTCTGCTCCTACTGATTCAGCAGAAACATCAAATCGACCATTTAACAGGTGTTCGAGCATGCTGTTAAATGTGTAGTCAAGCCCAACGCCGTTATTAGCGTTATTATCTATGGAAAAATTTCCCAAAAGATCTATCCTGCTAACCAATAATTCCCCCACCCCTTGATTTATATGGGGAAGGTAGAAATCAGCGCTTAATAAAATTGCATAAAAAGCGAATGCCAAAAAGATGAGGGACAGGCTTAAAAATTTATTATTTTTATTCATTCTATAAAGTATAGCGAGGAACCAAGATCAACACTTTTT
Source organism: Polynucleobacter finlandensis (assembly GCF_018881755.1). GTDB lineage: Bacteria > Pseudomonadota > Gammaproteobacteria > Burkholderiales > Burkholderiaceae > Polynucleobacter > Polynucleobacter finlandensis. Next base: position 21,650 of record NZ_JACVPS010000019.1, read on the forward strand.
AGATCAGGGTAGACATCAATCTTTATCTACTATGGCTCATTATTCCCTCTTTTATTTTGATACATTTCTATATCAGCATGTTGAA
>NZ_JACVPS010000020.1 GCF_018881755.1 Polynucleobacter finlandensis
GGCCACTAAATACAACCCACTAGTCTTTTAAATCAATACTTTGCAACATATTTGTACAGCTTAGATAGTGTTCCTCTAAGTTGTCCAATATAGCTAATATTTGTCCAAAACACCAGTTTGTTGTCCAACTACTTGTCCAGATATTCCAGGTTCACTTGGCAGTCACCACTAAAGTCGACAGATTAGCTTTGTGTGAACTTCTTGTTGCAGGTAGATACCTAGGAAGACCTTAGTGAAGATAGACATTAACGGGTAATCGCCACTAGTTATGGCTAAGGTAATCCTTGGGTTTAACTCTGTGTGGAGATTCGCTGTCGCTCATACCAGAGAATTTCCAAGGAGACCCTTAGGTTGAGTTATCAACTAGACAAAATAGACAATCTTGTAAGGGTTGTCCGTAGTTGCAGCCCCTTGGTTATGCGGCAGCACTTTTAGAATCCCTTTATCTTCCCATTGCTTAACAGCTTCAAGCTGATTACCAATGATTACCGATAAAAATATCCTAAATGCTCTACGAGTTGGAGCTACCTTATACGACCACAACCAACAACCTGAGTAAAAGAATAGGGTGTCGAAGCTCTATACAGTAGATTAAAACTTAACACCCCATTAGTTATCCTTAGGTTTCACCCATGGGGTCTGTACAGTCTAGTTAGCTTGGCTTAGGTAAAGCCCACTTCCAATGCCTTAATATGAGTTATTGGCAAGAGCTATTAAGGGTCTACTGGGGATCTTTGAGTTAACTACCTGTAGCACCCAAAGGGTAACCATGGCTCAACAGGTAATGTCTCAAAGAGAATCTAAGATGTCTCAGGTTTATGGTCGTGGTTGTCAGATTGCTGGCTGCTCACAACTAAGAAAGAGTGGAAAGAAGTACTGCAATAAGCACGAACATGGATTCCACCTAAAAGGAGACCCATTACAAGTCTCCATCAAGATTAGTAGTCTTCAAAGATCCACCCAGGAGATCCAAGAGTTATTTGAGTCCAACAAGAGTAACCCCTCTCTTGGTGACCTCAAGTTAGCCTTGGGGGAACGCTGGGTACATCTAGGTAAGGCTGTGGATAAATACCTTCAGCAATACGAGAGTGGGATAGCTGGGAGTAAAGGGCAACGTAAAGGCTACCAAGTGCTCCTGAGCTTACTAAAGAATGCGCCTATGGATGAGGTATTACTACTATGGTCATCCTTTCAGAGGTTTGAAGATGACATGCCAAGTATGTTTGTGAACCAGAGGTCTTATAAGCACCAGCTGGTTAAGCATATTAGACGTATTAGTCACTTCATTGATCCCGCACTGATTAATAAGAGAACAGGTAAACCTATAGTCAAGTATGTGCCTGAGATGTCAGTACCTGAGGTCAATACCGTGTACGAATTACTCAACCAAGTCTTTGGTGTAACCGGGTATCAGTTCAGCAAAGCTATCTCCAAGAGAGTGGATGCTAAAGAAGAGTTAGATAAACGTGTACGAGCTGCACTAGTAGGCATCACTTGAAGAGCTACAGTGGAGCAATGAATAAAGATAACAAAGCCATCGCTATGAAGTATTTGGGTATCGATCTTCCGCTCTTTATTGAGGCTATGGAGAAGCACTGGGTTAACACTCTTGGGAATATCAGTAGTGAAGCATTAAGGGCTGTCTGGAAGACTCTAGGTCAGACCTTTAATCAAGTCATTGCAAGTTACGGTGACACAAGTGGCAAGTGGAAAATTCTCAATCCACCTACTGGTACTGGGAAGTCTCAAGGCTTGGCTGTCTACAGTGCACTCCTAGCTAGGGCTGGAAAAGATTCAGACAAACCTTCTGGGGTATTGATCGTCACCAGATTGATGGCAGAGGCAGATGATCTAGCTGAGCGAATTAATGAGCTTGCTGGATATGAGTGCGCTGTCTCAAACCACTCAGGGAAAAGGACATCACCAGAGGTAGTAAAGCAATTTCCAGTGCTTGTCATCACCCATGCTGCTTATGTGAATGCATTGCAGAGAATCACAGTAAATGATACTTGGGAGAATATTCACCAGTGGATACCACAGGGCATCATTGAGATTCCAAGGGTACTAACGGTTATCGATGAGAGTCTTGGAAATATCATTGAAGCCAATCAAATTACTGACCAAGATATTCGTACTGCGCTAAGTTATATCGACTCTGAGATTGAGCAAAAGTTCCCAGCTCCAGTGAGGGCTCTAAGGGTATTAAGTGATACCTTAGAAAAGTTCTCCACTCAAAATATAGACCGTACCAGCCCAATGCCTACCCGTATAGTCTGGAGTGGTGTCGCTAACAGGACTATTAACTTTCCTGAAGAGTTTCGGATGGGTGATTTAAGGCGTTACATGAGGGAGGAAGTAGCGTACGACGAAATTGATCTTAAAACCAAGTCCTCCAGCGCAAAACTTACAAAAGCCAATATTGTAGATACGACCTTACGTGATGTAGAGGCGATCTTTAGTGCTTGGGCTTATCACGTTAAGAAGGGTAATTTCTTCACCTTCAATAGTGCACGTCTTCTTATTCCAGAGGGTGCAATTAGCCCAGTCATCCTGGATGCAACGGCTACTCAGCAAATGCTATGGAGACTGCTTGAAGATAGGGCAGAGATTATTCCTGCACCTGGTGGATCCCGTAAGTATTCAAATTTAACGCTATTTGTTAGCAGGGTGGCTGGCTTGGGGAAATCTAGAATGAAAGACCTAGCACCTGAGAGGTTTTCAAGAGCATTGCGAGATATTGAAAAGAGGAATGGTAAGAGTCGGAATATCCTATTTGTCTGTCATAAAAGCGTTGAGCACCAAGCTGCGTCCTTAAGTCCCGAGTTCTCAGACTTTAAAGTTGGTCATTGGGGTGCTCTTGATGGTCGTAATGATTGGCGTACATGCGACACCGCAATCCTTATTGGCTTACCTTACCGTGGTCCAATTTGGTCCAATAATCTTTTTATGGCAACTCAAGGGCTTCAAACGAATGAGTGGCTATCGAATCCCCAGTGGAAAGAATTTGAGGACGTTCGATCTGAAATGGGTGTTAGACAATTAACCACCGACATCATTCAGGCAATGAATCGAATCTTATGTAGAGCGGTAATAGATAGTTTAGGTAACTGCCCTAAGAGTGAAATTTATATTACGCTTCCCAGCGATAAGTCCGGGGATGAAATTATTGAAAATATCAAACAAGAGATGCCGGGCATCCAGGTGGAAACTTGGGATCTTGAAATTGATGGTGAAAAAGCATTAATCCGTAAGGGATCTAGCCATGAGGGGTTGCTCGTATTAATGAACAATAGTGAGCCCGGAGAAATTACGGCTAAACAAGTAATGGCAGACTTGGGTCTCTCAAAAGAGGGTATGAAGTCACTTCTAAAGGTTGTTCGTGATCCAAATCATCAACTTAATCGTGCTTTAGCTGATATAGGTGTTGCGTATCAACCGATTAAGGGTAGGGGTGATACTTCGTTCTTTCAGAAAAGTGATTTAACTATTAGGTATTAACTTCTGCATCACAGGGAGAGCCACGCTATGACTAAAGGATGGGTTTATTAAATTCCAGCCTTTCCAGCACCCTAGAGACTTGCGTTGAAGTCCATTTACCACCCCTGACTGTAGGGCGACCAGCCTCATTTAATGCTGTAGCAATTCCCCCTAGGGACATCTTTTGTTTGACCATGGGTACAAGAAGTTTCTTAATGGATCTAGCAAAGCCCAGAGCCTTATCAGATCTCACCTGATTGAGTAGGGCGGTGTTAGCCCTCAAGCCACCCAGTTTGACACCATTGGACTTGGCTACAGCTAGTGCAGCCTTAGTTCTCTGAGATATGAAAGCTCTTTCTTGTTCGGCTAGTGCTGCGTAGATATGAAGTTGAAAGTTATCTGCTTGAGGTAGGTTAGCCACCCGGAATCGAACTGTCTTGTCATCCATCAACGTAGCAATGTAAGAAACCTTGCGACTCAATCTATCTAGTTTGGCAACCAATAGGACAGCTTTCTCCTTACGAGCGAGGTTCACTGCCTTGAAGAGCTCTGGTCTAGAGTCATCACTACCTGACAGCACCTCTACAAACTCCTTAATGACCATATAAGGCTGCCCTGAGAAGTTCTGAAGGTAAGTATCAATATCCCGAGTCTGTGCCTCCAGCCCTAGTCCAGAGCGTCCCTGTTCTTGTGTGCTGACTCGTATGTAGGTGATGTATTTGATCATCGTTCACATTAACACAAACCGCTACGAACGTTGTGAGTGTTATTTCCTATCTCTACCCAAGGAAAAGTTAGAAGGGGTATACGGGGGGACCTTGACCTTTACTTTAGATCGAGTCCCCGTACAAATTTTTATTTCAAAATATTTGAGATTGTCCTGCAGCAATAATCTTGAACATTCGATCAAGCTCTGTCCCAATACCCATTGCACTACCATCAGGCTTAGCAAGAGGCCAATTTTTATTAAGATCCCATGCCACTGGGCATAACCAGTGGGCTTGCTCCTCATCTGACGTAGTCAGTAGCCAGGCTTGTTCTAATGCGCTTAGCTTTCTTGCCTCAGATTGTTGATCGTTAGTCAGTCCTGCGATCCAAGTATCCATCTCCTCATTTGAGGGCACTTGAATTGGTCTGCGGAGCCGTAGTGATGCATATGCATCCTTAGTCCCAATCCACACAAAGGCATTTTGCTGATACTTGTCAGATAGTTTTTCTGCTTCAGTCTCAGTGATTCCCAAGATCAGAATGCTCTCTTCACGAGTCCATTGATCGGCTGTATCCACACCATAGCCATTAATGTATATGTACCCACCACTATCTACATCTTTTATTAGCTGTGATTGAACATTGGCATTCCCATCAACGTCCAGTGGTTGACTATAGGGATTGTGAGCGGTAATGAATGCAGCCGTTGTTACGCCATGCTTCTCAAGGATTTTTGATAGGTCCTTATTACTACTCCCAATGAATAGCGTAATTGGATTATTTGTTCCAACTACAAACTTAGCTTCACGGTAAGCTTTAATTAGTAATGGGTGTATGCCGATATTGGCTGTTGTCATGCTTGTTCTCCTATTTAGCCATTTCGACGACAGTCTGGGTATGGCAATTCGGAATAACTCCACCCATAGGAAAATTATCTATTAAAGATCTGTAATATGCATCACTTTTTTATCGTATTTAGTAATTGCAGCATCTAAGGCTTTCCTCACTTGAGGTGCTACAGCTGAGTAGTCTGGCTTTCCACAGTCAAGCCATTGATCAACAAATTCATGCCAATCCCGTTTTACTTCATCGCAGTATGAATCCAGCGCCTCTTTTGGTGCATCTGTGGTTTTTATTGTGTATATATCATCATCAACATCAATCCAGTCAGCCCATCCAAATTGATCGTCAATTTCATCCAATATGAGTACGCTTCTGAAAAATAGAGCACTTCTTTCATATTTCCAGATCGTATTGATTGAGTGATCTGGATCTGCTGGATCAAACCAAAACGGTTTATGCAGAGACCAACCTACACAAGTAACCATTAAAACAATATCCCCTTCAGGGATTAAATCTATGTAGTTGGTAACTCTTTTTATGGAAATAACATCTGACCATAGAAGTCTATCTACACAGTTAGCCACATCATAAGCAGTTCCCGAAAGATTATGCGCAGACTCAATTACCTTTTCGTCAGGTGTATAGGACGCATCAAATTCTAGGTCTTTAAACATTTAGGCTTGCCCCGTTATTTGTACTTTTGTAATGAAACAGTTAACTCTTCTTTTATTTTCTTACGAAGACTAGCTGGTGATATAACCTCAACGCTAGAACCGTGCCTAAGAATTTCCATGACCAACTCAGGATCTTGGTCATAATCAAACTCAAGAATATAATTCCCATCTTTGTCGAAGCTGCTTACTTGTTGTTTGTGCCAAGTTTCCTTGGATACCCACCTGGCTCTCTCAGGAGTAAATATCAGCTTAGCTCTTTTTGTAGCCTTGCCAGAGAAGATTCCATAGCTTTCGGCAAAGTGTTCCTGAAGAGACTTCTCAGGGATCTCGTCAGCCTTCTTGTTTGAGATGAGAACCTTACGGATACCATCCAGGGAGAAACTGCGGAGTTCCTTACGTAGATGACAGTACGCATCAAGATACCAGTTGTCCCTGTAGAAGATCAAGCGCTGAGGCGATACTTCTCGAGTAGTTAACTCATCTTTAGCCTTGGAATAAAACTCGAGATCCAACCTTTGTCGTTTAAGAAGGGCGCTGCCGATTTCCTCAAAGCTCTCTAGCGAGCTCTTCCTTGATGAAACCCCAAATACCTTAATGCGTTTCCTAAGTTCCTTTGCAGAAATCTCTGTACGTCCAAGGATGCCATCAATAATCTCTATTAGGGGGTCAATATGCGGACCAATGAGACCGCCTTGATCTAGATTTGATAGTAGGTGCTGCATTAGAACTAGGGCAGTAGCTTCCTTCTCGCTAAACCATAAGCCAGGTAGCTCAACCTTGTCACCGACATTAGGTTTATCAAAGCGATAGCCTCCCTCGGCACGGTCATAGACAATTGAGGCATTGAGTCTATCTCTCAGGTACTCCAGGTCTCGCTTGAAGGTAGCCTTTGAGATCTCAAGCTCCTCTAGGAAGGCGTCGATAGGAACACAGTGCCTAGCCTGGATCATGTATTTAATTTTGTATAGGCGCTCTAGATCGCTCATGATTTCTGAAGGCTTGAATAGTTACTGAATTAGAGAGTTAAATTCATCATAAGACTTTTTATCAAAGAGAACCATCCTCACTCGCTCGGGATATGGAGATGACCATCTCCTGAGTTCCCGGACAATTATCTCGGCGGCAGGTTTCAATGGGAATCCATATGACCCTGTGGAAAGAGCGGGTAGGGCAAGGGAGGCTACTTGATTTTCATTTGCAATGGCTAGAGTGGATCGAATGGCTTTACTAAGGTTTTCCTCTGGGTTTACATCGCTAAAGTACTTAGGTCCAAGTACATGGATAACTAGGGGGTTGACTAGGTTGAATCCAGGGCTGATTACGGCTTGACCAACTTCAATTGGCGCATATTGCTCACAGTATTTTTCTAGCTCTCTACCTGCTGCCTTGTGGATAGCACCTGCTATACCTGCACCTGGTAGCAACATGTTATTGGCAGCGTTCGCTATAGCCTGGCAGTCTTGCTGCTGGGTAATATCTCCGAGCACACATTCAATCTTCATAATCTTCTACCGATAATCTGGATTATTTTGAATACTAAATATGCAATTACGCTAATCACAAAATTGCATACACATGAAAACGGATACCAAATACCGTGAAGAATCGCATCTTGATCGTTATAGTCAGCAGGTAAAACATTCCAGGAATCCTTATTGATGTAATAGATTAAACATAGTCCCACGAACAATATAAGTGCCAGAGGAAAGGGGGTTATGTATTTAGTCATTTTTTATCGACTCACAGAAACCAAGCCAATTAAGACTTTCTTTAGGATCTTTAAATTTCATTACTTGTTTACAGGTTGTTGCAATAAAGTCCGCTAGATCTTGAGGTTCTGGAGGAATGTTAATAAATCGAGATCTTATTTCACCTTGAATTTTCTCTGTACATCTCCAGATGCTATCGGGGAGTAACTCTGAGCCTGTCTCATCCGCACTTACTAGGATTACAAATGCAGGAATATGCCAATTCATGAAACCAGGATATTGGTTGGCTCCACCAAGTGCTCGGAAGTAGTGCTGAACATCATCCGCACATTGAAATAGCGTCTGTAGTGATTCATTCATTAGCTAAAAGTAAGCGTTAGGTGCTCTATGGGTATATTGAGGTGGGTGAAGTCTGCTAATTGATGCTCTTCTATATCTAGTCTTGCCCAAAGGCTTAATTCTTTTTGTTGATGCATCGAGCTAAGAATTCCCATGAGGTTGCTTGAACTTTCAGCCTTAGCAAAGATCATTGCGGAAATCTTATCTCCATCCTTACTCAATGACATTGTTTGGAAGCCATCTTTCCGGATGAACTCTGGCTGACCTGTATAGACTACAAGATCAATTAAAACACCTTTAAAAAGGTCCGTGAGTACTGTTGGTTTTATTTCTTCGCTATCTGAGACGAACTTGAGTAATCCTTTAATTTGAATCCACGCCCCCTGACGATTTGAATCATGGAGTTGATTCTGTGCAATTGAATCAAAAACTATCTCAGAGTCCTTATGCGATAGATTCTTTTTAAAGATTACTGATCGTTGGTGGGATTGCATTACCAGCCTTTAACTATTGGAGCTTGGGGAGCATTCCGGGGAACATTGATCGTGGTGTTTGGTGTCGAGGTGATGGGGGCTGTAGAGGTTCCCTGGTAGTTTCCTTGAGGACTATAGAAGCTAGTTTGTCCATTGTCCGTCTGTAACGACTGAGTATTCTGACCGGTGGCGTTATATATGTTTATAACCCCGCTCGGAGAGGTCTGGCTATAGCCCTTATATTGACCGTTCGCATCATAGATTGCCTGTGAGCTGGCTGCAAAGCCCGTGGATAGAAGAAGTGCGAATACTGCATATCTCATTGATTGCCTTATTTATTCAATTTATAAGTAATCTTAACCTTGGTCTAGCTCATAAATTGAGCCTGTAAATGAGTAGACTGCTTTAAATAGCAGTTTTGTAATCCTTCCAGGACATCCTACATGTTAAATTTAGCAATAAATAAAGAGAAAAATGACTAAATTAACACTATCTAAGCTAGAAACCCGTCTAATGGCGGCCGCTGATATCTTGCGTGGAAAGATGGATCCCACGGAATACAAGACTTATATCTTTGGAATGCTTTTCCTAAAGCGTCTAAATGACCAGTTCGTAGCAAAGCGCAACTCGCTAATCGCGGAAAATGCCAAAAGCAGTTTATCTGATGCTCTAAAAGCTCAAAGGTTAGAACGCCCAGAATCCTACGCCCCCCAATTCTTTGTCCCGGAGATAGCTAGATGGTCATTTGAATCTAAAGGGGGAGTTAAGAGCGGCATTCTATATGCGACTGAAGATATGGGAACCGTCCTCAACAAAGCATTAGCTGCAATTGAAAATGCCAACAACGATCAATTGTCTGGAGTGCTTACTGGTCCTATTGATTTCAATAAAACTGGCGGTAATGATAAGAAGCGGTTAATGGACGATCAGAAGCTGCGAGATTTAATAGCGGAATTTGATAAGCTTGAGCTGCAAGATGACAACCTTGATTTCCCTGATGTATTGGGTGCTGCGTATGAGTACTTAATTAAGTTCTTTGCTGATTCAGCTGGTAAGAAGGGTGGAGAGTTCTATACACCATCAGAAGTTGTTCGTTTATTGGTTCAAATCCTTGAGCCAGTAGAGCGCATGACTATCTATGATCCAACGGTTGGTTCTGGCGGCATGTTGATTCAGGCTGCCAACTATGTGGAAGAAAAGGGTGGTAATAAAGATACCTTATTCTTGGCTGGGCAGGAGGATAACTCTGCCACTTGGGCTGTTTGTAAGATGAACATGATCCTTCATGGGATTGTTAACTCAGACATAAGGAATGGTGACACCTTAAAAGAACCACTTCATCTAAGTAGCAACGGAGGGCTTAAAACTTTTGACAGAGTTCTGGCTAATCCACCTTTCTCAATGAAGGCTCCAGGAGAGTCTGAAGTCCAGTTATCAGGTCGATTTGATGTCTTCATCCCCAAGGGATCCAAGAAGGCTGACTTTATGTTCTTACAGCACATGGTTGCCTCATTAAACGAACGGGGTAAAGCCGCAGTAATCATGCCCCATGGAGTTCTGTTTAGAGGAAGTCAAGAGAAGGAATATAGAAAAGTTCTTTTAAGTAAGGGCTACTTAGAGGCTGTAATTGGTCTACCAATGGGACTTTTTTATGGAACTGGGATCCCCGCCTCTGTGCTTGTTATAAATAAACAGGATGCATCTAAACGTAAATCTGTCTTGTTTATCAATGCCGATAGGGATTTCAAAGAGGGCAAGAATCAAAATTCATTGCGACCAGAGGACATCGAGAAAATTTCCAATGTATTTAATAATCGTATTGAGCAACCTGGATACTCGAGGGTAGTTACGTATGATGAATTGGCTGCTGAGGATTACAACTTAAATATTCGCAGGTATGTTGATAACACTCCTCCGCCAGAAAGACAGGATGTAAGAGCTCATATTAATGGTGGCATCCCTCAAATTGAAATAGATGAACTTCAGACTGGTGAGCTGAAACACTACCCAGGATTGGTTGAGCTTTTTGTTAAAAAAGATAAATCTGGATATCAGAAATTTACCGACTTAGCTAAAGATAAGGAGTCAATCAAGGCGGCTATAGATTCCTTTTCTGGCATTCAGCATATTGAAGATAAATACAAAACAGCACTCGAGTCGTGGTTTATAAAAGCGGCCATAAAGATTGATGGAATCGCTAAACAAGGCAAATCTTCCGCATTTGAATTACGTAGAAAGTTCTCTGTTGAATTATTAACAACCCTCAAGTCGCTTAAAGTTTTAGATGAATTCCAGATTCTAGGCTCTTATGCTGATTTCTCCAAAGTCATTACAGATGATTTGGCTTCAATTGCAGCTGGCGGCTATGACAGCCGTTTGGTTCCTGATGATGAAATTCTTATCACTACAAGACCGGACATCCTTGAGAAAACAAGAGAGATGTCATCCCGCATTACTGACTTAGAAACCATTTTTCAAGAACTCAAAGAAGCAGAAGAGGATGACATTGAGCCTCGTGACTCCGGAGCTCTTCCAAAAGCTTTGCTCGATGAACTTAAAGAGACAAAAAAAGATTTGGAAAAAAGCCTTAAGGTGGTAAAAAAAGCAAAAGATACAGCAAAAATGGCAAGTATTCAGGAGCGACTAAATGAGCTCGTACCTCAATTGGATAGGCATCTGGCGCTTGAAAGGGAGCTAAAAGAGCTCAAGAAAAATATCAAAGAATTTAATCTTTCAAAAGAGAAACTCATTGAAGAATTGAGAGCTAATGTAACGCCAGAGCAAGCTCGTGAAAATGTTCTTAAACGCTGGAAGGTCATCTTAGTTGATGCATATTTCTTGAGATTGAGAGTAGTTAAAAATATTGCTGAAAAATCTATTATTAATCTTCAAAGTAAATACTCAATAACACTAAAGGAATTAGAAGAAAGCCGTAATCATGAATCTAAAAAATTAACTCAGTTATTGAAGGAATTGGGTTATGAGTAAAGATAGATTGTTTAATCTTGCTGACGTTTATTATGGTAAATCGCCTAATGGATTTAGAAGTGAGTCAGAAACCAAATATAAAATGTATGGTACAGGCGGGGTAGTTGGCTATTCCACTAAACCCCTTTTTGCTTCTAGTGGTGTAGTTATCCCTCGTAAAGGGAGTCTTAATAACCCATCCTACACTACTGGTGAGTATTGGGTTATCGATACCGCCTATGCTGCCATCCCCAAGGAAGGCATCGATGCTAAGTGGCTGTATTACCAACTGGTCAATTTTGATTTATCTAGCCTAAATGAGGCTACTGGAGTCCCAAGCATTAGTAGAGACTTGTTATACAAGACGGAATTATTTAAGACTTCATATGAAGAGCAGCAACGAATTGTTGTGATTCTCAGCTCGGTAGATAGGCGAATTGAGTTAACCCAAAAATTGATTGAAAAGAAAAAGCTTATTAAGACTGGTCTTTTCCATACCTTTTTAAGCAGCTTAACTGCAATTGATCGTGAGCTTGGTAAGTTTTGCCGCATAGAAATTGGTGGCACTCCGTCCAGGGCTAATGAAGACTATTGGTCTTCAGAAAATACCGGCTCTCCATGGGTTTCAATTGCTGACCTGAAGGCAAATATTATCTACTCTACAAAGGAAAGTATTACCGAAAAGGCAATTTACTCAAGTAACGTCAAGCTCTTAAAGGCGGGTACCTTGATGATGAGCTTCAAGTTAACTCTTGGAAAAGTTGCTATTGCTGGTACTGATTTATACACGAATGAGGCTATAGCAGCTATGTATCCCGATGCATCCTGTCGATCTCTCTGGCTATATTATCTTTTGCCATACGTTGTTCAAAACTCCATATCAGAAACCGCTGTAAAAGGTGCAACCCTTAATAAGCAATCAATGGCAAAACTTATGGTGCCAATTCCTGATATTCAAGATCAAGATAAGTTTATTGAACTTATGTCTATTTGTGACGGCGATCTTGAAAAAGAAATTCTTCTTTTGTCTAAATTAAAAGCTCAAAAGCAGGGCTTGATGCAAGACTTACTTACAGGGCAAGTTAGGGTAAATTAATGGTAATGGTTGATATGGGGGTTCCAACATCTTCATTAATGAAAGTTAAAGATGTCTGAATACACTGAAGTTGAAAAGCCTCTCCTTAATCAGTTAGAAGCCCTTGGTTGGAAAGTAATCGACCAGGGCGAAAAGATACCTGAAGACCCCATTAAGAGTCTAAGGGCTACATTTCGCCAAGCTTATCTTCCTGAGGTTCTCTTTAGTCAGATTAGAGTGATGAACCCGTGGATGACTTCTGGTCAAATTACACAATGGGCTAATAAAGCAATTGCCATTAACGAGCGATCCCTTATCGACAGAAATGAAAAAGCTTATGAGTGGTTGATTGAGCCACCAATGGATCTAGATGAAAAAACTCGTGAATCCAAACCGGTTCGTTTGATAGATTTCAAGGATGTCAGTAAGAATAGCTTTATTGCTATCAACCAATTTCGTCTAGAAGTTCCGGGGTCAACCAAAGGGATTCGTCCTGATGTTGTTTTATTCATTAATGGTCTTCCCGTGGTTGTCATTGAAGCAAAACAACCCATCGCCGGAACAGATCCCGTGGAAGAGGCTATTGATCAGATCCTGCGTTATTCAAATCAAAGAGGCGCTGGTAGCGCTGGTCTTAAAGAGGGGTGTGAGGATCTCTTTGTATTCAATGCATTCAACATTGCAACCTGCAGAGAAAGTGCAAAGTTCGGCGCTGTTTGTGCTTCAAGTCGTCATTACTATCAATGGAAAGATCCTTACCCACTTGAAAAGGGCAATAAGAATGCCCAGGAAATCATTATTGAAAGCATGTGCGAGCCTAATCGGCTGCTTGACCTGATAGAAAACTTCTCGGCTGTAGTGGATGAGTCAGATTTCAAATATAGGGTCATTGCACGTTACCAACAATATCGAGCGATTATTAAAGCTGTAGAGCGGCTGAGGAACGAGAAGGGTTTGGATCGTAGCGGTACTGTTTGGCATACAACTGGCTCTGGTAAGTCCATTACGATGATGATGCTTGTTCGCAAGCTTCGTAAGACCCCGGACTTAAAAGACTTCAAAGTAATTATCGTCGTAGATAGACTTGATCTTGAGAGCCAGCTTTTGGAGACCGCCAAGATCGCACATGAAACGATCACTCAGGTTAATTCAAGAAACGACCTTAGTAACTTAAGCACTCCAACTGCAAATTTAAACCTTCTCATGGTTCATAAGTTTGGTGATAACAGGGTGCATCAAGGTATTCGAGAGACTTTTGGGCTGGCTGAAGTCCCCGTATATCAACCTTTTGGTGAGATTAACAAATCTGACAGAATCATTGTTATTGTTGATGAAGCACATAGAACTCAGGGGTCAAGCTTGGGCAATAACTTGGCGTTAGCTTTTCCAAATGCGGTTAGGTACGGCTTTACTGGTACTCCATTAATCAATACAACCACCTCGAGATTTGGCTCTTATCTAGATATATACACACCCAGGGAGTCTATTGAGGATGGAACTACCGTCCCGCTGAAATATGTTGGTAAGACAGTTAACTCGGTAGTGTCAGGTCCAATAGCCCTTAAGAAGGGATTTGAAAATCTAGTTAGCGGACTTGATGATCAAACAAAACAAAGAATTGTGCAGAAGTACGGGAATATGGATGCTTACCTTGAGGCTCCAGAGAGGATTGCTGAGATTGCTAAAGACATAGTTGATCACTATGTAGTTGGCATCTTTCCTAATAGATTTAAAGCCCAGGTGATTACTTCATCTAAATTATCTGCATATCAGTATCGACTTGCAATTGATCAAGCAGTTAAGGAGAAGAGTGAATCTCTTCGGCAGAGCGGTGAATTAGAGTTAGCTTCAGAGGTTGCCAAACTAAGGTCAGCCGTCGTCGTCTCTTCTGATGGAACCAATGAAGACGCTCGGATACTAACTGAACGTCAGCGTTCTCGAGAAATGAATGCGGTAGAGAACTTTAAGAAGAAGTTCAATACGGAGAAGCCGGATACCTATTTATCTTTTCTGATTGTTTGTGACATGCTTACTACTGGGTTTGATGCCCCAATAGAGCAAGTACTCTATCTTGATAAGAATATTAAAGAACATACACTGCTTCAAGCTATAGCTCGTGCAAACAGGGTTATGGAAGGTAAGACTTATGGTCTTGTCGTTGACTATATTGGAGTCTTAGCTAATTTGGCTGATGCATTGGCTATGTATGAAGATGAGGCTAAGCAGCAAATCATGGAAGGCATTAAGAGCATCGAGTCAGATGTGCCTTTGGCAGAATACAGATTAAATGCAATTATTCAATTCTTCAATAAAAAGGGTGTAGCAAACGTAGCTGATTTTCTTCATCAGAACGATAAAGGCATTGACTCACAAACGGTCCAAGAATTAATGATTCAAGCTATCGAAGCCAAGGCGGATAGGGACGGGATTAATGTATTAGTGAAAAACTTCTTTGAATCCGTAGACTTATTAATGCCTAGCTCTGTAGCAAATCAATTCATTCCGGCAACACAAAGATTGGGTAGAGTTCTTGCTCTAGCAAGAGAGCGGTTTCGAGAGGAGATGACCTCTATAACTTGGGCTGGAGCTAAGGTTCACGAGCTTATAAGCAAGCATATTCAATCTGTTGGCATCGAAATTGCTATCGAACCAGTAGATATTCTCACGGATGATTTCACCAAACTCCTAGATCGTCAGCCCAGCAAACGTGCACAAGCCGCCACAATGCAGCATGGAATTACACATAGAGCACGCATTAGGCTAGAAGATGACCCTGGGTTTTACACTCCTCTACTGGACCGTGTGAAGGGGTTAATAGATAAATATAACGAGAATTGGGAGGAGTTAATACGTCAATTTGAGCTTCTCATGGAGCAGATTAGGAATCATGAAAAGGAGATACTGTCTGGTCAAGTTGATCCAATAGACGCAGCACTGGCATTGCAAATAGGTATTAATTTATCTGATTCAGATGCTGGCACTAAAAAGAAATTTAGCGATTTACGAGAACAATTGATTTCCATAGCTAAATCAGTTGAGGGCTACTCTGCCAATACTCAGGCATCGGATGTCTTCAAGCGACAGATCGTAGCCAAAGGCTCTGAGAAGATATTGGAAGCTGGGCTTGCCCCCAGTTTTGAAGAGGCAGATAAGATTGTTTATCAATTTTTAAAACTGTATGTCCACAGACAAGCGTGATCCGGTCTTGGTCTTTGAGGATTTCTCTGCAACATTAAAGAGAACTAATCGCAAAGATGTAGAGATCCAAGTAAAGCCTGATAACAGCGTCATTATCTTTGCACCGATTTCTGCAAAACTAGATTTAATTCGGCGTTTAGTAGATAAAAGGGTGCATTGGATTCAGGCTAAGCGTCTTGCTAGAACCCATACCCTTCTTAAGCAAAAGAAAGAATACGTAGCTGGAGAATCATTTCTCTTGTTTGGTGAGAGCTATTCACTTCATATAAGTAGTCACGGTGGAAGATCTAACCTCACCCATGATGGTAAGAAGTTTCTTTTAAAGTCCAGTGGGGTCTCTAGTGGGGAGAAGTGGTTTACATCTTTCTATAAAAGGGCTGCAAAGGAGTCATTGATTCCCAGGGCTGAGAGTCTGGCTAAAACCCTTGGATATAAGACTACCTCTGTAAGAGTTTTGGAGTTAGGTGCTAGATGGGGGTCTTGTAGTAAGGTTCACCGCATTAATCTTAATTGGCGTCTTGCCTTACTTCCAAAGCATATAGCTGATTACATCATCGTTCATGAGCTCACCCATATTGAGTCAAATGGTCACGATATGAAGTTTTGGGGGAAGGTTGAACATGCCATGCCAAACTATAGGGATGCGCAGCGTTGGCTAACCAAGAATGGACATAAGGTAGTTTTTTGAAGGTTTATCAAAAATGAAAGCAAGCGAAGCTAACCTACTCGGGTTCTTAAAAGCCCCCAAACAGTTCATTGTTCCTATTTATCAAAGAACCTATAGTTGGACTGAAGAGCAGTGCCAGCAACTTTGGGATGACATTCTCAAAGCTGGTACTACTGGTCATATAAAGGCTCACTTCGTTGGTTCGGTTGTTTATATTCAGGATAGCCAGTACCAGGTAATGTCAGTACCCCAGCTGCTTGTAATTGACGGGCAGCAGCGTCTGACGACTATCACACTCCTACTTACCGCTTTATCTCGTGCAGTTAAGAACGGCTCAACTGAACTGAATGTTTCTGAGCAAGAAAAGATTACTGCTAAGAAGCTAGATAACTACTACCTACTTAACTCTGAGGAAGAGGGTGAACTTGCTTATAAGTTAATTCTTACCCAAGCTGATAAAGATTCTCTCCTGAGAATAGTTGAATGGCGTAAGTTACCAGAAGACTATTCCAAACGGGTAGTGGAGAACTTTGATTTCTTTGTGGATAAGCTTGAACAGGCAAACCTGGTAGATGTCTATAAGGGGCTTCAAAAGCTCATGATTGTTGATATTTCTCTTGATAGAGAGCATGACAATCCACAACTGATATTCGAAAGCCTTAATTCAACCGGTCTTGAGTTAAGTCAAGCCGATCTAATCAGGAATTACATCTTAATGGGCTTAAAGCCTGATCATCAGGCAAAAATATACAAAGACTTCTGGTTTCCCATGGAGAAGCTCTTTGGGCATTCTGAGTATTCCAAGTACTTCGACAGGTTCATGAGGGACTACCTCACGGTTAAGCTTGGAAGAATTCCTAATATTAATCAGGTATATCAAGAATTTAAAGACTTCTCTTTGTCTGGATCCTTCGGGTCTGTTGATGCGCTAGTCCAAAATATTGCCTCCTACTCAGAATACTTTGTAAGAATGGCTCTCGAGCAAGAGCCTGATCCGTTACTTAAGAAGCAATTCCAAAGCATCAATCAGCTAAAGGTCGATGTTGCCTACCCATTACTGCTCGAGGCTTACTCTGATTACAGCTTGGGAAGGCTTGGGTACGATGACTTTAGGCAACTAATTGAGCTGCTTGAGAGTTATGTTTTCCGAAGAGCCATTTGCGGCATTCCTACTAACTCAATGAATAAAACATTTGCAACTCTTTATAAAGAGATCGATCCCAATGACTACCTGAACAGCTTCAAGGCGATTCTCTTCCTCAAGGATTCCTATAGAAGGTTCCCTACAGATTCAGAGTTTAAGAATGCGCTGCAAGGTAAAGATGTTTATAACTTCAGAAGTAAGAACTATCTTTTAACCAAGCTTGAAAACTTTAATCGCAAGAAGGAACCCGTAAATATCGGTGAGTACACCATTGAGCACGTGCTTCCACAAAATGAGAAGCTCAAGCCTGAATGGGTTACCTCTCTAGGTGATAACTGGAAGAGTATTCAAGATAAGTACCTTCATACTTTAGGAAACCTCACGTTAACCGGCTATAACCCTGAGCTTAGTGATAGACCATTCCTTGAGAAGCGTGACATGGCTGGTGGCTTTAAAACTAGTCCATTAAACCTTAATCTATCTCTGGGCAACCTCGATAGTTGGAATGAACAAGAGATTATTAATAGAGCCAATCAATTATCTGATTTATCCATTCAAACCTGGAGTTTTCCTAAGATTGATGATGATGTAATTGCGAAATATAAAGAGCTGAAGTCTGAGCCAAGGGTTGAGTCTGAATGGACCATTGAAGATCACCATCATTTAACCGGGGATATGCTCGCTTTATACGAGGAATTCCGTCAAAGAGTTCTCGCAATTAGCCCCCTGGTGACTGAGGAATGTAAGAAGTACTACATTGCATTTAAAACACATAGTAGCTTCGTAGATGTCATCGCTCAGAAGTCTCGTTTGAAGCTTGTATTAAATATTGATTTCTCTGAGATTAATGATCCCCAAGGTATCTGCTGGGATGCTACCGGTAAAGGCATGTGGGGTAATGGAGACGTTGTTGTGGGGCTTTATAAGAAGGAAGAGCTCGACTACATCATGACTTTAGTCACGCAAGCCTATGAAGCATCTCAGGCTAATTAAGAGCTGTTTTCCACCTTAATTTATGGTTGCTCGTCATAAGGCTCTCTTGTCACAATCCCAACTCTTGCACCAATAGGACTAGGATCTCTTCGGCTAACTGAAGGCTCAGTGGTCACAGCATAAAACTCTTGATCTACTGCTGCTCTTGTGAACTCCTTGGCTCTATCAATCTCAGCTTGTTTCCTTGCTGCAAGTTCACTGGCTGGTAAAACCATGTGCTTCAGTAGACGAGCTTGCTCATGCTCTTTGAAGGTCATCATTCCCTTGACCTTGCCCACATACTCTAGATCATCATGGTTGCTCATACTTTAACTATACCCCTACAAGGCAGCTATTTAGCCATCCAGCTATCCCTATCCAGTGGTCTCACTGGTACTGGTGGTTGACTCTCGGGTAATGGAGTGGCTGTATATGAGCCACCAATGGCTGATCCATTGACATCCCTGTAGGTAGTGCTGCCACCATAGCTACTAGCAGAACCTATGGGTGAACCGAGGCGATCATAGTAAGTAGTCATTCCACCTGAGGTGGTTGACGAGCCAGTGACCTGACCAAGAGAGTTGGTGTAGTTTGTATCACCAGCAAATACAGTAAGTGAACCTAGGGTGACTGTGGTTACCAGTAGTGCAGTAAGTAACTTATTTATTAGGGATGCCATTTCTCTCATTTTTAAGATAAATACACCAGCCAGCATCATCACCCCAGTAGCCCATCATGGCTTGTATTGGTTCACCTATGCAGCGACCATAATCATCACTGGAATCTTTCCCATTTTGCCTGGCTTCTGTACGAGCTGGGTTGATGTAGGGGACATAAGGTTTATTCATAGTTCAGTCTGCTCTTTTTTTGCTTATTTGGGAAGGTCATGCTTACATTAATTCTCATACAAATTCCCTATCAAGCTTCTGTAGGAGGGTTTGATGACAGGGATGCGTATATCTCCTAAGCATTGTGAGAGTCCTATGTCCGCTGATATGAGCTATTTCGATCACATTCAGACCCTTATCAGATAGGCGGCTAAGTGCTTCGTGTCTTAGATCATGAAAACGTAACCCTATAAATGGGTTCTGTGCTCCTTTATGACTTTTTGCTGATTGCTTTACCGCTTTAGCAAAGTGTCTTCTGATTGCCCAGCGGCAATGTTCAAAGACTAGTTCATCTGTTTCTTTGCTAGAGAGCTGCTCTAGGATTTGTTTTGCTCTGTTGGTAAGAGGCACTTGTCTGGAGTCTCCATTCTTAGTGTGTCTGAGTAAGACCCTACGATTTGCAAAATCCACATCCTCCCAACGCATCGATAGAATTTCTCCTGAGCGCATCCCTGTTTCAATCGCTATAACAATGATGTTGGCAAGATAATCGAAGCCATTCAGATTACAGTAGGAGAGCAGGGTGCTTTCTGCCTCTATTGATAGCCTCTTCATTCGTCCTTGGGGTTCAGACATTCTCTTAATGCCCACAATGGGGTTGCTTAGCTTTAACCCCCATTCATTACTAGCAATTTGATAGAGCTGGGATAGGGCATTCAGATAATGATTCACAGTAGAAGCTGCACGTCCTTTAGCCAGCAAATCATCCTTGAGTAAAACAATGTCTTGTTTACTAATGGCGGAAAGATTCTTACCTTCCCATCGATTGGCGAGGATACTGAGGATTCCTGCCTCAGTCTTGTGGTTACCCTTGTGAATTGAGTGGGCGGGGATGTACTTCTCTATTGCCTCCCTAAAGGTCACCCTGAGATTGACATGGTTCTTAGTCTCCTCTTGATAAAGACCTAGCTCAAGCTGTGCCTGAGTCTTTTTGAGCCATTCAGCAGCTGCCGGTTCACTGACAAAGGATTTAGCTATCGATTTCTGATCTTTGCGATAGATGCGCACTCTAAAAGCGTTGTTACGCTGGGTAATGGAAGCCATTTTGTGTATCTTTCTTGTCCAAGTTGTTGTCCAAGAGCACGATCTGGCTGAAAAATAGCTGCTAATTACTGATTTAATTGACTCTGCCTATCCTCCAAAAACACCGT
>NZ_JACVPS010000021.1 GCF_018881755.1 Polynucleobacter finlandensis
CTTCCACTGGGACCTCAGATTGTTTTAAGTAGGGTAAAGACCAAAACGTGAAGTGGCGGATCTTGTGTTAATTATGGTTAATCGGGACCCCTGATTTATTTGTGGAAGTGACCGTTTGGGTATAGACAAGTAGTAAGTTTGATTTTTTAACTGCAAATTGCAGTTACGGTATGGCTTTGCCTATCGCTGGAAAAAGTTCTTGCATTTAGTACGTTGTCCGCTCGTATAACAGCAGGCTTACCTCGCCAAGCAATAATTTGATCTAAGCTACGAACTACTCGCTCTGCCGGCAATGAGAAGTCCACTTCAATACCTAAGGCTTCACGATTAAAGTCATCAATCACATTAAACAGACGGATACTTCTGCCATCTTGCAACTGGTCATGCATAAAGTCCATCGACCAGACTTGGTTAATACTCAGCGGCACGACCAATGCATCTGGCTTATCTCGCACCAAACGCTTACGGGGTTTGATGCGCAGGTTGAGCTCAAGCTCGCGGTAAATCCGGTAGATGCGTTTGTGGTTCCATGTGTAGTTCTTGACATTGCGTAGATACAAATAACAAAGGCCAAACCCCCAACTGCGGTTGTTGTCCGTTAAGCGGATCAGCCAGTTGGCAATGAGCTCGTTCTGCACATTGTTCTTCGCTTCATAGCGATAGCAGGTCTCGCTCACGCTAAAGATAGCGCAGGCCAATCGAATGGGGATTGCCTTCTCTCTGACTGCCTTTTGGGCCATCTCACGTCTGTGAGACGGCCTCACCACTTTTTTGTGATGGCCTCGTTTAAGATCTCCGCCTTGAGCTTCTCTTCGATGTACATCTTCTTAAGCCTGGCATTTTCAGCCTCAAGCTCCTTCATGCGGGCCATCATGGAAGTGTCCATGCCGCCATATTTAGAGCGCCACTTGTAGAAAGTAGCAGTGCTGATACCCAGTTCACGACAGATTTCTGGAACTGCTAGGCCAGCATCCACCCGTTTTAGGGCATCCATGATCTGGCTATCAGTAAATTTAGAACGCTTCATGTAGAACTCCTCTAATTGAGAAAATTCTACCTCTGAGCTCAGTTAACCTGTGGGGGGGTATTACCGGGGGATTACCGAGGATGAAGAAAATATATCGCATCAATAAGATACTTTTAAATCAGAATACTTAGAATTGATCTAAAAATAATATAGATCAAAGAAAATGAGACTAAATTCTAAGGCGTTTGCCTTGGCAAATTGCTTTTAGACTGGAGTTTTAGAGACGCATTCAAGTATAAATATGCTGCAATGCAATAAATTAATTCTGGCGAAAGAAAATCTTGACAGATCTCGCGAACGGGAATGTAATGAGCGGATGCAAAAATTTGTAAAAGTGCTAATTCTGTCGAGTTGTATCTTTTTCGCTCTTGTGAAAACTTCTGGTGCTCAAATTTTTGTCCAAAATGCTGTGCAAAGAACTCAAGCTTATGTCGGCGTCCAGAAGGGCGCCAATCTTTTGGATGAATCATCTAAAGGATTAGAGCAAAAGGAACCCAATCTAAAGCTTAACTTGAGCGCGCACGTATTAGGCGATATCCATGAAAACACACTAGTGTTTTTGCCTGTTGAGAATGAATCTTTTTTTTGTATCCGCGTTTCAGATGGCATGCTCGGCTTAGTGCTGACTTCAATCTTCAGGCCTCCACGAGTCGTCTAGCACTCCAGGAGTTGGCAGATCACTTTCACTTGCTGTCATGATATTGCCAAGAGTTGTTCACATCCTTATTCAGTTTGAACTTATAGTTGACTGGCATTAAAGTGCCATTGTCAGGATGCAAGCTGAATGCTGATGCAAGAAACTCCATTGATAAATTTTCGCTTTAATAAAGATTAAAAAATGATTAGGTTAGTTAAGTTAGCTTTAGAAAAGCCATATACATTTGTGGTGATGGCGATTTTGATAGCTCTAATGGGGATCTTTAGTGCACTTCGCTCCCCAATTGATATTTTTCCAGAAATTCGTATTCCAGTAATTAGCGTAGTCTGGTCTTATACAGGTATGCAGCCTGAGGATATGGCTGGAAGGGTTGTTTACGCTTATGAGCGCGCATTAAGCTCAACAGTAAATGACATTGAGCATATTGAATCCCAATCGCTGCCTGGTTATGGAATTGTCAAGATTTTCTTTCAGCCTAGTGTCGATATTCGCCTAGCGACAGCACAAGTAACTTCGATTTCACAAACAGTGCTGAAGCAAATGCCGCCAGGCATTACGCCGCCACTCATTTTGAATTACAACGCCGCCACAGTTCCAATCGTGCAATTAGCGCTCTCTAGTCTATCCCTATCTGAGCAACGTATTTTTGACTATGGACAAAACTTTATTAGACCTGCTCTAGCAAGTGTGCCTGGCAGTGCAGTGCCGTCACCATATGGAGGAAAAACTCGGCAAATTCAGATTGACTTGCGATTAGCAGCACTTCAAGCAAGAAAGCTAACCCCTAATGATGTGATTAGCGCACTAGCGGCACAAAACCTCATTATTCCAACTGGCACACAAAAAATTGGCGAGTATGAATACAGCATTAAGTTAAATAATGGCGTCGATGGGTTTCAGGAGATTGCGGACTTTCCGATTAAGTTGGCGAGTGGAGCGGTCATTCAGTTAAGGGATGTGGCTCAAGTTCGCGACGGTTCTCCTCCACAAACAAATCTGGTGCGCTTGGATGGTGGTAAGGCAGTTTTGATGACTATTTTGAAATCTGGTGCAGTTTCTACACTAGATATTATTGACGGCGTTAAAGCACTAGTGCCAAAACTAAAGGAGTCCTTACCATCAGAATTAAATATCAACATCAACGGTGACCAATCAGTATTCGTAAAGGCCTCTATTAGTGGCGTGATTCACGAGGGATTGATTGCGGCAGCCTTGACTAGTTTAATGATCCTATTATTTTTAGGAAGCTGGCGATCAACAGTGATTATTGCTTCTTCAATCCCGCTTGCAATCTTGTTTGCGGTATTGATGTTAAACATTACCGGTGAAACCCTAAATATTATGACCTTGGGGGGTCTTGCCTTGGCAGTGGGTATTCTGGTTGATGATGCCACCGTTACGATTGAGAATATTAACTGGCACTTAGAGCAGGGAAAGTCGATTCAAGACGCAATCCTGGATGGCGCAGCACAGATTGTAGGGCCGGCATTTATAGCGCTACTATGTATTTGTATTGTATTTGTGCCTATGTTCTTTTTAGAGGGTGTCTCTAAGTTTTTATTTGTGCCGATGGCTAAGGCTGTGATGTTTGCAATGATTGGATCTTTTATCCTATCACGCACTTTTGTGCCTACTTTTGCAAATTTCATTTTAAAAGAAATTCATGGTCATGATGAGCATGCATCTGGACATTTGCGTTGGGTGATGGATATTAATCATACCAATCGAGTAGTCAGGATCAAAGGTAGGCTGGCTAAATTTCAATATCAATTTGAAAACGTATTTAACTCTGTGAGAAGCAGATATTTTGACTTTTTGAAATTAGTCATAGTGGATCAAAAAAAGTTCATTGTGATATTTATGGTCGGCGTACTGGGCTCATATCTTTTAATCTTCTCTTTTGGGCGAGAATTTTTTCCAGCAGTTGATGGTGGTCAAATTAAGATGCACGTTCGAGTGCCAGTCGGCACTCGTCTTGAAGAAACCGCGCGTCAATTTAACGATATTGAGGCCGAGATTCGTCGCTTGGTGCCCCAAGACCAAATTGAAAGTATTGTTGACAATATTGGGCTATCTGTCAGCGGAATTAATATGGCATATAGCAGTACGGGTACCATTGGTCCACAAGATGGTGATATTTTGGTTTCTCTAGTTAAGGGGCACTCACCAACTGATGAATTTGTAAAGAAGTTACGTGAAGAGCTGCCTAAGAAATTCCCGTCAACTAGTTTTGCATTTTTGCCTGCCGATATTGTGAGTCAGATTCTGAATTTTGGTGCGCCTGCTCCTATCGATATTATCGTGAAGGGGACTAAGCGGGATGAAAACTTTGCCTTTACAGCAAAATTACTAGAGCGCGTTAAAAAAATCCCAGGGATTGCGGACGTGCGAATTCAGCAGGCAACGAATTATCCTCAGATTAATGTCGATGTAGATCGTGTGCAGGCTGCGAAGATTGGCATAACGCAAAGGGATATTACTAATAACATGGTGACTACATTGGCAGGTAGTGGCCAGGTAGCCCCTGCATTTTGGCTAAATCCATCCAATGGTATTTCTTATCCGGTAGTTGTTCAAACGCCGCAAATACAAGTTTCTAGTATTTCAGACCTTTTGAATATTCCGGTAGCCGGCTCGAACGCTTCAACAGGAACAATTCTTGGTGGAATCTCATCCCTAAGAAGAAATTTTGCAGATGCAGTTGTGACGCATGACAGTATTAAGCCTTCATTTGATATTTACGCCGACACTCAGGGTCGCGATCTTGGGGCGGTGGCATCTGATATCAATCGCATTATTGAGGAAGAAACCAAAAATATCCCTAAAGGCACAACCGTAGAATTGAGAGGGCAAGTTTCTACAATGAACTCTGCTTTCACTGGCCTAGGTTTAGGCTTGATAGGATCTATCGTATTAATTTACTTAATACTGGTGGTGAATTTCCAATCCTGGCTAGACCCATTCGTCATTATTACTGCATTGCCAGCGGCCATAGCCGGAATTATTTGGATATTATTTTTGACGTTTACAAACTTATCGGTACCAGCCCTTACGGGAGTGATTATGTGTATGGGGGTCGCCACAGCAAATAGTATTTTGGTGGTTAGTTTTGCCCGCGAACGTTTACCAATCGATAAAGATCCGATCAAGGCGGCTTTGGAGGCTGGTTTTTCAAGGTTCAGGCCCGTGATGATGACTGCATTGGCAATGGTGATTGGTATGGCCCCGATGGCATTAGGTCTTGGTGAGGGCGGCGAGCAGAATGCCCCTCTTGGCAGAGCCGTTGTAGGGGGACTCATTTTTGCAACGTTCGCAACTCTTATTTTTGTACCGGTTGTGTTTAGCCTTGTACATAAAAACTATGGATCAGAAAAAGCATGAAAACAATTAAATTCAATAAAGATTCTTTAAAAAATGTCCTTCCATTAGTGAAGAATTATGTAGCTATAGCAAAAGAATTTTTAATTACGCTTTATCGAAAATATCAGGGACTCGAAAAAAATCAAAAACGTATAGTCCAAGCGGTGCTCGTGATCATCATTCTCAATTTTGGATTTCGAATTTATGGGTTTATTTCCGCTAAATTTCGCTCTGAAGAAAATGCGCAAAGGATAGTTACCGTTGTTATGCCAGTAGTTGGCGGTGCTGAAAATTCAATCTCCTTTCCGGGTCGCCTCGAAGCCTACTTAAATGCACCAATTTATTCTCGTGTAAATGGTTATATGAAGAAATGGGATAAGGATATCGGTGCCGAGGTTAAAAAAGGTGAGATTTTAGGAAGAATTGAGGCTCCAGAAGTAGATCAGCAACTACAGCAAGCAAAATCTGATTTGATTGCTGCAAAGAGTAATGAGGCTCTAGCTAAGATCTCCTTAACAAGATGGAAGAATCTTTTTGCAGAAGATGCTGTCTCAAAGCAAGAGTTGGATCAAAAGACCACTGAATATGAGACCAGAAAATCTCTGCGTCAAATTGCTGAGGCAAATTTACAGAAGGCCGAGATCTTCTCAGACTATAAAAATATTCCAGCGCCGTTTGCTGGACAGGTTACCGAACGCAATATTGATGTGGGTGCTTTAGTAACCGCTGGTGCAGGTAAGCCACTATTTAATGTTGCCAATATTGATAAGTTACGACTGTTTGTAAATATTCCACAGGTATTTATGAACGATATTCAGCCTGGTATTTCGGCAAGAATTCGTGTTCCTGAGTTTCCGGAAAAAGTATTTGAAGCGAAGGTAGTCCGTTCGGCTGGCGCAATTAATGAAAATTCTGGAACGGTCCTCATAGAGATTGAAATGGATAATCAAGAACACGTCTTAACTGCTGGCGAGTTTGCCCAAGTTAATATTGATCTGCCTTCTGATCGGAATATTCCGCGGGTACCGTCTTCGGCTTTAATTATTCGTAAGAACGGAGCATTCTTGGCAGAGGTTGGTAAAGATCAAAAGGCGGTATTTACCAAGGTCGTGATTGGCAGAGATTTTGGCCAAGAGGTTGAGGTGATTGGTCCAATTACGAATCAGTCTAAGATCATAAATAATCCACCGGATTCATTGATTGCTGGCGAGGTAGTAGTGCTTGCAAAAGAGTCGAACGGAAATAAGGCGAAATAGTATGTCAATTAAATTTCGACGTTTCCTAGGGGTTGGGCTGCTCAGCGTTTGCTATGGATGTTCTCTTGCTCCCGATTACAAGCGCCCTGAAATGCAAATGCCAAGTAACTTTAAGGAGATTTCTCAGGATTGGGTGGTTGCTAAACCTGCCGATCAGATGAAAAGAGGTTCTTGGTGGAAAAATTTTGGCGATCCGATTTTGGATCAATTGGTTGCAAAAACTGAGGCCAACAACTTTCAAATTGCCGCTGCAGTGGCTCGATATGAAAATGCGAGTGCATTTTTAGCGGTTAATAACGCAGGGCTATACCCACAAATTGCAGTGACCGGTGCCGCAACGGAGAATAGACAGTCTGCGGGAAGGCCGCTTCGGGGTGCGAATCAGCCTAATATTTATGACAATAATTTTTTTGGCGGCCTTGCAACTTATGAGGTCGACTTATGGGGTCGCGTTCGGTCCGGCATTGATTCGGCATCGGCCTTGGCGGAGGCTAGTCAAGAGGATTTAGAGTCGGTACGTTTAATTATTCAGGCGGACCTCGTCAGCAGTTACATTGCGATGCGAGGTGTTGAATCTCAGCAGGATATTTTGCAGCAAGATTTAAGCACGTATCAAAAACAAGCCGATTTAATGCAAAAGCGTTACAAAGAAGGCATTAACCCTGGGGTCGATTTTTACAGGGTGCAGGGTTTGGTTGAAAGCGGGCGTATTCGAGAGAAGGCGCTACAAACCCGCCGCGCACAACTAGAGCATGTGATTGCTGTTCTGGTGGGAGAGTCTCCTTCCTCATTCTCCTTGCCAAGAGGGAGTGTTGATAATCTAAAGCTTGCTCCTGTGGCTGTATCTATTCCCTCGACCTTGCTTGAGCGTCGCCCCGATGTTGCATCTGCCGAGAGAAGAGTGGCCGCTAGCAATGCAGAAATTGGTGTCGCAAGAAGTGCTTTTTTCCCAGTTCTATCTTTGTCCGCCTTTGGTGGTTATCAAACTGCAAATCAAGCTAATATTCTTGCCGCCCCTAATGCTTTCTGGACAATAGGACCGCTAGCATTTTTAACAATTTTTGATGGCGGTAGAAGATCTGCAATTGTTGATCAGGCAGTCGCGAAGAACGCTGAAAACACAGCTGTCTATAAAAATACTGTGCTTGTAGCTATTAAAGAGGTAGAGGATGTATTGGTGCAATTAAAGAATCGTGAAGAATCTTTAGTGAACGTCGAAAATAGCTTAATGTATGCAGAAAAAACTTATAAGATTTCTACGGTCAGATATCGAGAGGGCGTTGCTGGCTACCTAGAAATTGTCGATGCTGCCATTGATCAATCTAGAGCTCGGACGGTTCAGGTTGACTACCAGACTCAATTACTGATTGATCGGGTTTTACTGATCAAAGCGCTCGGAGGGTATTGGTAATTCAGAGGGTTGAAGAATTTTTTAACTCAAAAGTGCAGAGCATCTTTAAAGGCTTGAACTACGTTTCTGCAGGCATGCGCCTTAAATCCAGTGCTTTTTTATTGGCTATTCCATAAATATCTGTTAAAACTACAAGAATTGTGAAATTTTTATTTGCCCACATATCTGCTAACTTTTTAAGAAGACTCCAAAGCTCAGCAGTTTTAGCTATCGTATCTATTTTGGCAAGCTCCAGCGTATACGCATCTAGCGCCACTATGGATAAAATCAAGTCTACCGGCGCGGTCACTATGGGGGTCAGAGAGTCCTCAATCCCGATGTCCTACACTACCGGCGATAGTCGTTTTGATGGCTACCATGTTGAAATTTGCCGCATGATTTTGGCGGATATCAAAGATAAGCTAGGCATGAGCGCAATACGGATCAACTATCAACCAGTGACATCACAAAATCGTGTGCCTTTGGTGCAAAACGGCACAGTCGATATCGAGTGCGGCACAACAACTAACAATGTTGCGCGTGCTAAAGATGTTGGCTTTGCCAACACCTTGTACGTTGAAGAGGTACGCATTGCAGTCAAGGCAAATTCAGGAATTACATCTATTTCTCAATTGGCAGGTAAAAAAGTTGCAACAACAACAGGGACAACCTCTGTACAGCTTTTGCGCAAGCATGAAAAAGCCAATGGTGTGAACTTTGATGAAGTATTTGGTAAGGATCATGCTGACAGCTTCTTGTTGCTTGAGTCTGGTCGTGCTGATGCCTTTGTAATGGACGGTTCTATTTTGGCTGGCAATATCGCCAACTCTAAGAATCCAAAAGATTACAAAATTGTTGGCGAAGTCCTGTCTACAGAGCCAATTGCAATTATGGTTCGTAAAGACGATCCAGAGTTTAAGGTTGCAGTGAATGCCGCAATTGCAAAGATTGTTGCGAATGGCAAAATGCCTGGATTGTGGAATAAGTGGTTCTTGTCACCAATTCCACCAAAAAATATCGTAGTTGGTCTTGAGCTATCCCCAGCAACTAAAAATGCTTGGGCTAATTTGAATGACAAACCTGCAGAAGATTACAACAAGAAGTAATTCAATTAAATAAGTTTTCAATATGGCATTAGATTTAGGTGTTTTTTGTAAAAGCACCTTAGACGGAGAAGTAGTCGATCACTGCTTCTCCTCTATATTTGGGCTTAGCCAAAATGCAGATCCCAGTTATCTAGACTGGTTGATGAAGGCGTGGGGCTGGACCTTGGCGGTAGCAGCTCTAGGTCTTGCAATCGCCTTGATTTTGGGCGCCGTGATGGGTACTTTGAGAACCCTGCCGGATAACGGCAGACTAAGCAGGGTGTTGGTGCGACTTTCAACTACTTGGGTAGAGTTATTTAGAAATATCCCAGTCTTAGTTCAGGTATTTCTCTGGTATCACGTTATCCCCGCATTTGTTCTGCCATTAAAAGCACTGCCATCGTATTGGTTAGTCAGTATTGCCTTGGGCTTTTTTACTTCTGCTCGCATAGCGGAGCAGGTGCGCGCTGGCATACAGTCTTTACCAAGCGGGCAAGGAGCTGCAGCAACTGCGTTGGGCTTAACTACCCCGCAAACCTATCGCTATGTCATATTGCCTATGGCATTACGCATTGTCATTCCACCTCTGACATCTGAGAGTATGAATGTGATCAAAAACTCTTCAGTGGCCTTTGCGGTATCTGTACCTGAACTCACTTTATTTGCGATGCAGGCGCAAGAGGAAACTTCTCACGGCGTAGAGATTTATTTGGCTGTTACTGCGCTCTATGCCTTATCTGCGTTTGCCGTTAATCGTGTGATGGCTTTGATCGAAAAAAGAAGTCGTATCCCTGGTTTTATTGCCGCATCGAATGATGCAAGTCTTGCTCATTAAAGGAATGATATGTTGAGCTTAGACTTAAGTTTTTATAACTGGGAACTCTTCACAAATTATATTTTGAAGGGGCTGTTATTTAGTGTGCAGCTCACTGTCATTGCTACTGTTGGCGGCATTGTGGTCGGCACTTTCTTAGCATTGATGAGACTCTCCGGTAAGCCTTCTTTAGTTTATCCAGCAACGTTTTACGTTAATACCATGCGTTCCATTCCATTGGTAATGGTCATTCTTTGGTTCTTCTTGCTCATACCAATGTTGATAGGCAGACCCATCGGGGCGGATTTATCTGCCACTATTACCTTTATTGCGTTTGAGGCTGCTTTCTTTTCGGAGATTGTTAGAGCCGGCATTCAGTCGGTCCCAAAAGGTCAGATTTATGCTGGTGAGGCCTTGGGAATGACCTACGGCCAAAACATGCGCTTAGTCGTTTTGCCGCAAGCATTTAGAAATATGATTCCTGTCTTCATGACGCAGACCATCATCTTGTTCCAAGACACCTCTTTGGTTTATGCGATTGGCGCTTACGATCTCTTAAAAGGTTTTGAGATTGCTGGAAAAAATTATGGCCGTCCAATCGAAACCTATATATTGGCTGCCGCTACGTATTTCATCATCTGTTTTTCACTGTCTAAAGCAGTGCGCGCCATTCAGGCAAAAGTTGCCATTATTCGCTAATTATTTTTTTGATCGCTACATACTACATAGACCATCATGATTGAACTTCAAAACGTTTCTAAATGGTATGACTCCTTTCAAGTGTTGACTGATTGCACAACGTCAATCAAAAAGGGGGAGGTAGTAGTTATTTGTGGTCCTTCGGGTTCAGGCAAGTCAACGTTAATTAAAACTATTAATGCGTTGGAACCATTTCAATCTGGTCAAATTTCCGTTGATGGCATTAATCTGCATGACCCTAAAACTAACCTGCCTAAACTGCGCGCTCGCGTGGGAATGGTTTTCCAGCATTTTGAACTTTTCCCGCACTTAAGCATTACCGAGAACCTTACGCTTGCACAAATTAAGGTGTTAGGACGCTCGGCTGATGAAGCAAAAACCCACGGACTGAAATATTTAGAGCGTGTTGGTTTGAGTGCGCAAAAAGATAAATTTCCGGGCCAGCTCTCTGGTGGTCAACAGCAACGTGTAGCTATTGCACGCGCATTGAGTATGGACCCGATTGTGATGTTGTTCGATGAGCCTACCTCTGCGCTTGACCCTGAAATGGTTGGTGAGGTTTTAGACGTCATGGTCAAGCTTGCCAATGAGGGTATGACTATGTGCTGCGTGACTCATGAAATGGGTTTTGCTCGCAAGGTTAGTCATCGGGTGATCTTCATGGATCAAGGCCGAATTATTGAGGATTGCAGCAGAGATGAATTCTTTGGCAATCCTGAAGCACGTTCGCTTAGAGCTAAGGACTTCTTGTCCAAAATATTGGCCGGATAAGATTTAACGAATCAGCACTTGTGCTAATTCATTGTTTTTGGCTTTGGCCTTTTCCCAGCTTGGACTTTGAGCTCCAATTCTTTGTCTTTGCGTAAGATTTTGAGGGAGGCCTCATTACCGGGGCCAATCTGTGCAATTTGATTTAATAGCTGTCTTACATCTTTAATGTCATTGCCATTAACGGCAACCAGAACGTCCCCAGGCTTGATTCCGCCCTTGGAAGCAGGCCCACCCTCTAGAACGCCTGATAGTAGAACGCCGGCCGTATTTTGAGGCAGCCCCAATGACTCCAAGAGTTCCTTGGATAAGTTTTGAGGCTCAACTCCGATCCAGCCGCGAGTAACACTGCCATTAGCAAGAATCGATTCCATCACCTGTTTTGCCAGGTTAACTGGGATGGCAAAACCAATTCCCATGGAGCCTCCATTATTGGAATAAATAGCAGTATTAATTCCAATCAAATGGCCTCGTGTATCAACTAAGGCGCCACCAGAATTTCCAGGATTAATGGCGGCATCAGTTTGAATAAAGTTTTCAAAAGTATTAATGCCTACATGATCACGACCTAGAGCAGAAATAATTCCAGAGGTAACGGTTTGGCCAACTCCAAAGGGATTGCCAATGGCAAGCACTACATCCCCAACGTGAACCGATTCAATTTTTCCTAAGGTGATGGGTGTGGGCAATTGCTTTACATCAATTTTTAAAACGGCAATATCTGTTTCTGGATCACCGCCAATTATTTTGGCCTTTACTTTTCTGCCATCAGATAGCGCTACATCAATTTCATCTGCATCACTAAT
This sequence comes from Polynucleobacter finlandensis, assembly GCF_018881755.1. GTDB lineage: Bacteria > Pseudomonadota > Gammaproteobacteria > Burkholderiales > Burkholderiaceae > Polynucleobacter > Polynucleobacter finlandensis. Next base: position 11,864 of record NZ_JACVPS010000021.1, read on the forward strand.
GACATGATAGTTGGTGAGAATAATTCCCTCTGGACTGACGATCACCCCAGAGCCCAGGCTGGAGCTTGGTTCTGAGTCTGGAGGTTGATCCCCAAAAAAGAATTTAAATAAAGGATCCGCCGAATTGTTGCCACTCTCTTTGCGGGCTTTAGGTTTTGTATTTGCCTTGCTCGTAAAAATATTGACGACAGCGGGCATAGATTTTTTTACAGCATCGTGATACGAGCCGGGACTAAGTGCAGAGTTATCGTAAGCACCCTCGCTCAGTGTGACGCTCTGAACAATGGAGCCTATTTGTAAACCCGATATCCAGTCAGGCTTGAGCGTAGCAACAACGAACCACGCAGCCAACATCATCGTTACTGATTGTGCAAATAGTAACCAGAGCCGATTCAACATTTTCTATTCCACGTAAGAAATTATTTTTTTAAACTGTCGCGGATCTCGCGCAGCAACACGAGATCTTCCGGAACTGGCGGAGGAGGAGGTGCATCCATGACACGAATTTTATTAACCACCTTCACCATCTGGAAGATAACAAAAGCCAGCAGAATGAAATTGATAGAGATGGTGATGAAATTCCCATAAGCAAAAATGGGCACACCTGCCTTTTTAAGGGCATCAAAGGTTCTCGGCACACCCTCTGGAGTTTGCCCAAGCACCAGAAAGAGATTGGTAAAGTCAATGTGACCGCCTAAAAGAATAGAAATGACTGGCATCACGATGTCATTTACTAGGGAATCAACGATTTTCCCAAAAGCACCGCCAATAATGACTCCGACTGCTAAATCTATTACATTGCCTTTGACCGCAAAGTCGCGAAATTCTTTTAAAACGCTCATAAATCCATCCTTTCTAGTGGGAATAAGGATTATCCCGAGATTAACCCCATAACTTTCTTGCTTACCCCACTTTTTACTTTAAAATCCTACCTTTAAGCAATTTCTACCCATAAATGCTTCTTTCGAGGATTTTTGTAAATGAGTGACAAGCCCTGTATGGATAAGGATCGCCGTAATTGGTTGATCGCCACTTCGGCAGTTGGAGGCGTTGGTGCAGCCGCAGCCTTATACCCTTTTATAGATAGTTTTGAGCCTTCCGAGCGAGCCAAGGCGGCTGGGGCTGCAGTTGAGATTGATATTGCTGGTATGCAGCCAGATGAGATGAGGATGGTGGAATGGCGCGGTAAGCCTGTTTGGGTGGTGCGTCGCACTCCAGAGCAGGTTGCAGAGCTCTCCAAGATTGACTCCGAGCTAGCTGACCCTGATTCTTTAAGGGATCCAGCCCAATTTACGCCTCCTTATGCCCAGAATCAATGGCGCTCGATTAAACCTGAATATCTCGTTGTAGTGGGGATTTGCACCCATTTAGGTTGCTCGCCATCCGCTAAATTTGAGGCAGGCCCACAGCCTTCCTTACCGAATACCTGGCCAGGAGGCTTCCTTTGCCCATGCCACGGCTCCACATTTGATATGGCAGGTCGCGTATTTAAGAACAAACCAGCCCCAGATAACCTTGAAGTGCCGCCACATATGTATATGAGCGATACCAAGATTCTGGTTGGCGAAGATAAGAAGGCCTGAGGAGAGATAAATGGCATTTCACGAAAAAGAAGTCCCAGCAGACGCTTCTGCAGCCCACAAGCTGATGGCTTGGGTTGATTCACGGTTACCTGTGACAGAGGCCTTTAAGAGGCATATGAGCGAGTATTACGCTCCCAAGAACTTGAATTTTTTCTATATTTTTGGTGCTTTGGCTATTGTCGTGCTGGCATTGCAGATTGTTACTGGTATTTTCTTGACCATGAACTACAAGCCTGATGCTGCTAAGGCTTTCGATTCTGTTGAATACATCATGCGCGAAGTACCTTGGGGCTGGTTGATTCGCTATATGCACTCTACCGGCGCATCCATGTTCTTTGTCGTTGTATACATGCATATGTTCCGTGGCTTGATTTATGGCTCATATCGCAAGCCACGCGAACTCATTTGGATCTTTGGCTGTGCGATTTTCTTGTGCATGATGGGCGAAGCTTTCTTTGGTTACTTGCTCCCATGGGGTCAAATGTCCTACTGGGGCGCTCAAGTCATCGTGAACTTGTTCTCTGCAATCCCATTGATCGGGCCAGATCTTTCTTTATGGTTGCGTGGCGATTATGTAGTAGGTGATGCCACTTTGAACCGTTTCTTCGCGTTTCATGTGGTCGCAATTCCTTTGGTATTAATTGGGTTGGTGGCAGCTCATATCCTTGCATTGCATGAAGTCGGCTCGAATAATCCAGATGGCGTAGAAATTAAAGACAATTTAGATGCGCAAGGCCATCCAGTTGATGGCATACCATTCCACCCGTATTACAGCGTCCATGACGTCATGTATTTGGGTGGCTTTTTAATGATTTTTGCTTGTATCGTGTTCTTCGCGCCAGAGATGGGCGGCTACTTTATTGAAGCCAATAACTTCATTCCGGCAAACCCATTTCAGACACCTGCACACATTGCGCCAGTTTGGTATTTCACGCCTTTCTACTCAATGTTGCGTGCAACGACCACTAACTTCTTGTTGCCATTGTGGATTTTCTTGGCTGTGATCTTGGCGATGTTTGCTAAGACAGCCAAAGATATCAAGATCAAAGGCGTATGCGTTGCAATCGCATTGGTATTAGCTGGTGGTTTCTACGTGTTAGATGCCAAATTCTGGGGCGTTGTGATCATGGGCGGTTCAGTTGTAATCATGTTCTTCTTGCCTTGGTTGGATCACTCTCCAGTGAAATCCATTCGCTATCGCCCAGACTTCCATAAATATATTTATGGCGTGTTTGTGGTGAGCTTTGTGATCCTGGGTTACCTGGGTATCCAGCCACCATCACCATTGTTTGAAAAGGTTTCTCAGATTTGCACTATTTATTATCTGGGCTTCTTCTTGGGAATGCCGTTCTGGAGCAAGCTTGGCACATTCAAGCCAGTACCGACGCGCGTTACTTTTAAGGCCCATTAATTCACGCCTGAGAAATCGGCAAAGAGAAATTAGGAACTAGTATGAAACGAATTCTGCAAACTTTGATGGGCGTCTGCCAGGCAACAGTCTTGGTTGCTGCCCTGGGTTTTGGTGGTGCTGCTAGCGCGAATGAAGGTGGCCATCCTTTGGATAAAGCCCCGGATCGCGTGAGTAAAAATGCATCCTTACAAAATGGCGCAAAGATCTTTGTTAACTATTGCTTAAATTGCCATGCGGCAACCAGCATGCGTTACAACCGCTTGCGCGATATTGGCTTGACTGACCAACAGATCAAAGACAATTTGATTTTAAATGACACCAAAGTTGGTGATCTGATGACGATCTCCATGACTCCAAAAGAGGGTAAAGCGTTCTTTGGTAAGAATCCTCCTGACTTATCGGTTGAAGCGCGTGCACGTGGGACGGATTGGCTATACACCTATTTCCGCACCTTCTATAAAGATGACACCACTCAAACTGGCTGGAATAACTTGGTTTATCCAAGCGTAGGTATGCCACACGTTTTATGGCAGTTGCAAGGTGAGCGTGCTGCTAAGTTTGAAGAGCGCAAGGATCCTCATGATGAAGGTCGTATGGAGAAGGTATTTGTTGGCTTTGAACAGTTAACACCGGGAACCATGAAGCCCCAAGAGTACGACGACAATATCGCCGACTTGGTTGCTTTCTTGTCGTGGATGGCTGAGCCGGTTCAATTAGAGCGTAAGCGTCTTGGCGTTATCGTGCTCTTGTTCTTGGCAATCTTTACCTTGCTAGCTTGGCGTTTGAATAAAGCCTACTGGAAAGATATTCACTAAGATTTGGATGGGGTGTAAGTACCCCGTTTGCTGTACGTTTGTTGTTTTGAAGTAGAAATTTAAGGAAATAAATTTATGATGGTGTTGTACTCGGGCACTAACTGCCCATTCTCGCAACGCTGCCGTCTAGTGCTTTTTGAAAAAGGCATGGACTTTGAGATCCGTGATGTGGACTTGTTTAACAAGCCAGAAGACATCTCGGTGATGAACCCTTATGGCCAAGTTCCAATCTTGGTTGAGCGCGACTTAATTTTGTATGAGTCAAACATCATCAATGAATATATTGACGAGCGTTTTCCTCATCCACAGTTAATGCCGCCTGATCCAGTCGCACGCGCACGTGCACGCCTCTTCCTCTTCAATTTTGAGAAAGAGTTGTTTGTTCACGTGGCCGCATTAGAAAATGAAAAAGGCAAAGCTGCTGAAAAAGTTCATGAAAAGGCTCGTTTAGCTATTCGTGATCGTTTAACTCAGTTAGCTCCAATTTTTGTTAAAAATAAGTATATGTTGGGCGAAGAGTTTTCAATGTTAGATGTAGCGATTGCTCCATTGTTGTGGCGTCTTGAGCACTATGGCATTGATCTCTCACGCAATGCAGCAGCTTTGCTGAAGTACGCAGAACGTATTTTTAGTAGGCCAGCCTACATTGAGGCATTAACGCCTTCTGAAAAGGTAATGCGCCGTTAAGTTTCATTGGCGGTTCATGACAACTCAGCATGTCTGATATACCAAGCAATAAACCCTACCTAATCCGAGCGCTACACCAGTGGTGCTCGGATAATGGTTTCGCCCCTTTTATTGCGGTATTTGTCGACTCAACAGTTGAAGTGCCAATCGAGTTTGTGAAGAATGATGAAATTGTTCTGAATTTATCTATAGAAGCATGTCATCAACTGCAAATTGAAAATGAATACATTAGCTTTCAGGCTAGGTTTGGTGGTGTACCGAGGAAGATTTTGGTTCCTGTAACGCATATCCTCGCTATTTATGCGAGAGAAAATGGGCAGGGTATGTCTTTCCCATTTGACTCAAAATCAATTCAAGAGCAAATTCCTGAAAAGCTTGAGCCCTCAGAAACCAAAAGCGCTAAGCAATCCTTCCTGAAGATTGTGAAATAGGTTAAAATTTCGACGTTGCCCCTTTAGCTCATCTGGTAGAGCAACTGATTTGTAATCAGTAGGTGGTCTGTTCGAGTCGGACAAGGGGCACCAATAAATATAAGGCTCACTGCTTAATTGCTAGTGAGCCTTTTTCATTGTTTGTCGACAAAGTGTCAACGCAAACTTATAAGTTAACCAATGGGTTCAGTAATTTCACGGCCTCAAGGTGTGTTGGCGCAAGATGGGCATAGCGCATGGTCATTTGAAGACTTTGATGGCCAAGTATTTTTTGTAAAGTTAAGATATTTCCGCCGCCCTGCATGAAGCTGCTGGCGAAGGTGTGACGCAAGACGTGAGTTAATTGGCCATCCGGTAAAACGATCCCAGCTCTTTCAATCCCGGATTTAAATGCCCCCATTGAAGATCCAAAATATCGACCATTCTCTTTGACTTCATGGCTTTGAATCTCTTCTTGCAATTCACTTGAGATGGGAATGGCTCTCATTTTTTTATTCTTAGTATTAATAAATTCGATGACCCCCTTCTTAATATTTGAGGGACGTAGATTTTCTCCTTCAGACCATCTGGAGCCGGTGGAGAGGCAGATTTTCCCGATTAAATACACATCACTATTTCTTTCAGCAGACTGAAGCTCCGAAAGTAACTCCCTTAGTTCATTGACCTCGAGATACCCAAGTTCCTTATCGGCAATTTTGAATTGCCTGATTGCGCTTACTGGATTAGCTTTCTTCCATAAGTTAAGGCGAATGAGTTCATTAAATACAGCGCGCAAGTAAGAATGTTCACGATTGAATGAGTTTAGGCTAAGTCCTCCCTCAATTCGCTCACTTCGGTACTTGGTAAACATTTGGGGTGTCAATTGATCCGCAATGGGATCTTTTAATGCCGCGACCATATTGGTTAGTCTGGCATACGTGTCTTTTGCGTTACTTAGAATTTTGCCGTGAGCGTCGTACCAAATTTTGACAATCTCTGAGAGTTTTCTAATATCTCTTTTTTCTGGTGTCCAACCTTTATTTTTAATTACCGAATTTCGTGTGAATGCTTCCCAGTTCTTAGCTTCAGCTAAGTTGGTAAATATTTTCCTGAAGCGCTTCCCACCACGGCCATCAGGCTGAATATCTACTTGCCATCCACTTTCAGTCTTCTTAATCATTCATGAAGGCAGCACCTTCAACTACAAAAGCAATTTTTTCCTCTTGGCGGGCAATTAGATCCAAATTCAGATCATCATTGGGACCCAGGTTCGCCTTTACGAAATCTTCATAGCTGCTTTCATCTTTTGGATCCTGATATCTTTTGAACAAAAGGTAGTTAATTTCAGTTGTGGTCCAGAGATCAGGTTCTTTCATGATGATGTTCGGGAGATTTAAGCTCTTTACATTTAGAAGCTTTTTCCTTTCTCGTGCATCCATACCATTGGACATAAGTCGAATTAGAGTCGGGTGTATTTTTTTATCCCCAAAAAGGTTGCTTACAACGATTTCTACCTCTTCAGTCGTCCAGTCAATTGGCTCTTTTGAGACTATCTTTTCCAGAACGGCTACATCTAAAACTTTCTGACCTGGCACGAGATTCTCCATGCCATCTTCCGGTGCCGCACCCGTGACTATCCAGTAGGCATAGTGAGGTACATACCGACAGGTAAATTCAATCATGTCGCAGGTGGCCCTTTGTTGACCATAGTAAGCATGTCTCCATGATCCAGCTTTAATCCCACTAAGCTTCTCCAGATCAGCAAAGAACTGACTGGATTTGGAGGGCACAACATCGCTTAGTGCGAAAAAAATTCGTTCTTCAAGAGGCATTTGAGTGTTTTCTGATAAATGGTGATCAATTTTCTCACATATTTTTATATGGATACCAAATTATATTAATATTATAAATATTGACAATTATTAGTAATTGTGTAGAATACAAAATATGTATACAGACCAAACAAATTCATTGATGATTGTCACTGCTGAAAAATATGCCGAAATGGTAGGCCTTCCCATTGGGGTTGTTCGTGGCCAACTAGATCGACGACAGTTACCTGTTTATAAAGTTGGAAAGAGACGCTTTATTAATTTACTCCAGTTGCGTATAGATGTTGCTAATGGCTGCAGCTAAAGGAACTATATGCACTACTACAAACTGAATATTGGTGATTGGGGTCTTGCAACAGGGCATTTAAAGGTTGATGAAGAGGGTATTTGCCTGAGGTTGATAAATTACTTTATTAGTAATGAGGGCCCAATCCCAGCCAATACGACCCAAGTCTTTAGAAAATTACGCCTAACGGAAGTGGCAAAGCTAGCTACAGCAATCCTGGAAGAATTTTTTGTTAGAAATGAAAATGGCGATTGGTCTCATCCATCTTCAGTCGAGTTAATACGCGAATACCAAGAGAAAGCCGACACGAGTAGAGAAAATGGAAAAAAAGGAGGTCGGCCGAGAACACCAAAACCGTCTGAAGTGCATCAAACCCAGAATAACCCAGCAGGTTATCAATCTGAACCCACCGGTAACCCAGGCATAACCTTAACCACTAACCAAGAACTATTAACCACTAACCATCAACCAATAACCAATAACAATAAACAAACGGAAATAACCGAAACATTGTTTTTAGATGTGGAAAAAGTATTGCCAAGGCGGCAGGGCGTTACAGCAGACTCTATGAAGCTAGCGTGGAATCAAGCTATTAGCGCTGGAAATAGCCCAGAGCAGATGCTAGCTGGCGCTAAACGTTATGCGAATTTTGTTCAGATATTGCGGACGGAGGATAGGTACATACTCTCTCCTGGCGGATTTTTTGGCCCAGATCAAAAGTATCTCTTGGAATGGGGAACTAATAAAACGCTACCACTTGGCACTGATGAGCAAATAGAGCACGCATACCGTATCGAGCTCGGTGCAGATCCGAGCAAATCATCCTGTCGTTCACATCGGGAAATGAGGGTGCTTATAGAAGATCGTCGAGAAAAAAATAAAAGGGAAATAAGAATTCATTAAGACTTCAAATCATCCGGCCCATCAATAAAGTCTAGAAACTCTTGAGTTACTTGCTGTTTTGCCAGACGTTTGAGTTGAAGAGGGGGTACTTCAATAATCTAGAGGCGGCTTCTTGGCCTATTGCAGTCATTCAAAAGGGAGAATTTTAGGGTTTCGACTGTCTCAGTCCGGCCAAGAGCAGCCATTAGGTAATTTGGAGGGTTAACAATGGATCTAAGGTGTACAACACTTTTTTGTTTTAAAATCTCAAAATAATGAATTTCCGAAAT
>NZ_JACVPS010000022.1 GCF_018881755.1 Polynucleobacter finlandensis
TTGTACTAGACAAAGCCGCTCACTTTTGGCATGCATGCGTCTTGGCCGATATTGCTCCTACTGCGCAATCTCAGGCCGATTACCAAGCGCTATTTACTAAAGAGATTTGCGGGAAAACCATCGAAGCAAAAGCAGATACTGCGCAGCTGATTGTGCAGCTACAATTATTAAATCAGGAGATCGATCACCAAGAAGCCCAGGTGAGTGAGATTAAGCAAGCAATCATGGCGCAAATGCAAGATGCAGAAATGCTTACCTATCAAGGGCGAGTACTAGCCACCTGGAAACTCCCTAAAGCCAGCTATCGATTTGATAGTAAGCGTTTTGAAAAGGAATCCCCTGATGTGTATTCTCAATATCAAATTCCCCTGCAAACTTCCAGACGCCTACTGATTAAGGAGCCTAAGCAAATCCAACATCAAGGTGATTGCGGGACAGGGGAGGCTATATGAAACAGACCAGCGAAAAACGCATGCAAACCTTAAAGAGTCTGATGGAAGCCAAAACAGCATCGAAGCAGAGCTCTGCGAATACCAATGAACCTGCACCCTCAGAAAAGCAAGTAGCCCCACCGGGAAATAATGTCAGGATGATTGCTTTTTCAGGGTCAAAGCAAAGCGGCGTAATCGAGCATTCGACAGACTTATCCAAACCCATTGCCATCTTTCATAAGCTCATTAGTAAAGAAATCAGTAATGCTGCCAAAACCCTTCGTATTGAAGAAGAAGAGTTGCAAGCCTGGGTTGATCTGCAAATTGAAGTGCCACCTAAAACGATCTTGTCTTTACTGCGAACCGTACAAGATTGCGTGCTAGATCCATTCAAAGAAGAAATTGGCTTTACCCAATATGAGGATGGCCATTGGCAAGTGCAAATTACCATAGAAGGATGGATGCACTTACTCAATCAACATCCTCAATTTAATGGCATGACTTTCACACAAGGAGAAGTAGGTAATAATGCTGTCCCCGAATGGATGGAGTGCTCGATCTATAGAAAAGATCGCATTTTTCCAATGACAGTTCGAGAATATTTTCAAGAAGTGAAAACGGAGCAGCCCATTTGGCAAAAAATGCCGAGAAGAATGCTACGACACCGAGCATTGCAGCAATGCGCGAGACTGGCAATGGGGATTTAAGGACTAAAGACCTTATCCAACCACTTTCTTAAAGTAAGCGATCGTCTCTTTGAGGCCATCTTCTAGATTGATCTTTGGCTCCCACCCCAGCTTCGCTTTAGCTAGCTCGATATTCGGTTGGCGCTGCTTAGGATCATCCGATGGTAATGGTTCAAATACCAACTTGGACTTGCTACCAGAAAGCTTTAATACGGTTTCAGCCAATTGCAGCATGGTGAACTCGCCTGGGTTGCCAATATTGACTGGTCCGGTAAAGCCGGCCTCTGAGTTCATCATGCGGACCATGACATCAATGAGGTCATCGACATAGCAAAAGCTTCTGGTTTGTTGACCATCGCCATAAATAGTGATGTCTTGACCTTGTAAGGCCTGCACAATGAAGTTACTCACCACTCGGCCATCATTGGGATGCATGCGCGGGCCATAGGTATTAAAAATACGGACGACCTTGATATCTAACTGATGCTGACGGTAATAGTCAAAAAAGAGGGTCTCAGCGCAGCGCTTGCCTTCATCATAGCAAGAACGAATCCCAATCGGATTGACTCTGCCCCAGTACTCCTCTGGCTGAGGATGCACTTCTGGATCCCCATAGACTTCACTGGTGGATGCTTGCAAGATGCGCGCTCTCATTCTTTTAGCAAGCCCGAGCATATTAATCGCGCCATGCACACTGGTCTTGGTGGTTTGCACCGGGTCATACTGATAGTGCACGGGTGATGCTGGGCAGGCCAAGTTATAGATTTGCTTTGTTTCTACATAAAGGGGGAAGGTCACATCGTGACGCATCACTTCTAAATTGGGATTAGGCAATAGGTGCGCTAGATTTTGCTTGGTGCCAGTAAAGAAGTTATCTACTACCAGCACTTCATTACCCTCTTTGAGTAGCTTTTCAGTGAGGTGAGAGCCTAGAAAACCAGCGCCACCAGTGATAAGGATTTTGTTGAGTCGATTGTAATTTTGCATATGGCTTAGAAACTCATTTTCATTTTAATTATGTCGCCCAATACCGTAGTACTCAATACCTAATTCTTGCATGGCCTGTGGCTCATAGAGATTACGACCGTCAAAAATGATTGGATGGGTTAGTTTTTGCATGACTTGATTAAAATCAGGGCTACGGAACGCTTTCCACTCAGTCACAATCACCAGGGCATCACATCCATTGAGGGCTGCCATAGGGTCGTCAACCATAGATATCTTTTTAAAGCCTTCTGGGTTGGCTATAAAGTCCTGCTCAAGGCAGTGCTTTGCTTCAGGCATCGCCACAGGATCATGAGCAACTATGCTAGCGCCACGCTTCACGAGTTCGGCAATAATGACTCGGCTAGGGGCTTCACGCATATCGTCTGTATTGGGCTTAAATGCCAATCCCCAGAGCGCAAATTTCATATTAGATAAGTCTGCGCCAAAGCGTTTTTCAATCTTTTCTACTAAGGTGTATTTTTGTAATTCATTGACCGCTTCTACGGCATTCAAGATTTTCAAATCTCTGCCGTGTTCCAGCGCCGTTTTAGATAAAGCCGAAACATCCTTCGGAAAGCAAGAACCACCATATCCTGTTCCTGGATATAGGAATCCAAAGCCGATTCGAGAATCTGATCCAATCCCTTGACGAACAGCTTCAATGTCTGCACCAACCAAATCAGCAAGATTGGCAAGTTCATTCATAAAAGAGATGCGGGTCGCAAGCATGGCATTAGCGGCATACTTTGTTAACTCTGCACTTTTGACATCCATGTAATAAGTACGCTCATGATTACGATTAAAAGGCGCATAGAGCTTACGCATTTGCTCTTTAGCACGCAGACCTGCTGGTGTATTTTCTGTACCAATCACTATGCGATCAGGGCGCATAAAGTCTTCCACTGCGGCACCCTCTTTTAAGAACTCTGGATTAGAGACGACAGAACACAGGTCCGCAGGCAGGCCTCTTTTTTGGAGTTCATCTGTAATGGCTGCTTGAACCTTATCCGCAGTGCCTACCGGTACCGTAGATTTATCCACGATGACCTTAGGAGTGGAGGCATAGCGGCCGATATTGCGGGCAGCAGCAACAACATACTGCAAATCCGCAGAGCCATCCTCATCTGGAGGAGTACCGACAGCAATAAATTGAATATCGCCATGGGCTACTGATGCAGCAATATCAGTAGAGAATTGCAAACGACCAGCAGCACGATTGCGCTCGATCATTTCTTTTAGGCCTGGCTCGTAAATGGGAACGCCACCAGAATTGAGGATCTCAATTTTCTTAGGGTCTAGGTCTAAGCAAAACACATTGTTACCCTGCTCTGCAAGGCATGCGCCAGTCACTAAACCTACGTAGCCGCTGCCAATAATGGTGACTTTCATTAATTTCTATCCAAAAAAATTGTTAATTAGAAAACGAATTTGGCTCTACCGAAGTAGTTCCAAAAGAACACAGCTCCAGTGGCAATGATTTTTGAAACAATGAGATGCCAACCCAGTACTTCAATGGCCATAAATAAAACCAGTTGATTTACCAGTAGAGCCAGTCCGCTGACTAAAAATACGCCAATCACTTCCACATGCTTTTTATGACGAGAGCCACTTTCAAAAACAAATTGGATTGATAGGAAGTAATTAACCAGAGTTGCAAGGATAAAGGTACATATCGATACCGGAATCCAAGGCCATCCAAGATATCCAGCGCAGAGTGAAAAAAGGCCAATATCAACAGCAGCAGCCGTACCGCCAACGAAAAAATATTTTAGTAGGCGCATTACCGAAGGTTATATTTAATTATGCAGTAAATAGCACGAAAACCATCTCGCCAGCCAATCTTTTTTCCCTCATCATAAGTACGGCCATAGTAGGAAATCCCGACCTCATAAATGCGGCAATTTAATTTAGATACTTTTGCTGTAATCTCTGGCTCAAATCCAAAGCGATTTTCTTCGATTGAAATATTTTGAATAATTTCACGACGAAAGACTTTGTAGCAAGTCTCCATGTCCGTCAAATTCAAATTAGTAAACATATTAGACATGAGAGTTAAGAGACCATTTCCAACTCGATGCCAAAAGTAAAGGACGCGATGCGCATCGCCCCCTAAAAATCGTGATCCGAATACCACATCTGCTCTATTTTTAAGGATTGGCTCAACCAAGCGTGGATACTCATTAGGGTCATATTCCATATCGGCATCTTGTATGATGACTAAATCCCCCGTAGCCGCAGCAATCCCAGTACGTAATGCCGCACCTTTTCCCTGGTTAATGTCATGATAAAGAACTTGATGCACCAGCCCAGAAGACTGAATCTCGTTTTTTAATTTATCTCGAGTACCATCCATAGAGAAATCATCCACGATAATGATTTCTTTATCAGGATAGGGTGCCGCATTGACTGCTTCTATAATCCTATCAATGGTATTTAATTCGTTGTAGCAAGGTATGATGATCGATAATTTCATACTGATTATTATATCTGTAACATCGTGGGTTTAATGGGCTGATGATTATTTCAACAAACTGGTCAAAGCTACTTTTTCGGGGGTTATTCCAATATCATGGCCCCAAAATATACCCTCTTGCACCAATGAAATTTCAAGAAATCCAGGATCTAGGGTGACCATGGGGATATCAAACTGAAAGTGGAGCACGCCTTTTGCAGGAATATCTGCAAGTAATGGATAGCGTGGATCCCAGCCGCTCATGGGTATACCAGCTTTATCTAGCAATCGATAGGAAAGGCTAATAGGGTGACCACTCGTAGAAAATCCAGAAATCGGTATTGTTCCATTATTTTTAATGTCTACTGTTAGCAACAAGCGGTTATTCATCTGCCTACTCTTGATATTGCCAAATGCTAGCTCTTTAAATTCTTGAACTGAGTACGGTTTAATTGAGCTAGTAATTTTAGGTTCAGAAGATAACCAGTCATTTTGACAGTTTTCAAATCCAATTGGAATCACACGATGCATGAGCTCGCTATATTTTTTCCCATTTAATTGCTGCGTAAAATTTAAATAAGCAATCACTCGTAGAGGAAGCTCTAGACAATTTGAACCAAAATTAAACCTATATCCTGGCGGGAAGTTTCCTGAATAACCATTTAATGTTGGCCTAGAGTGGAGCATGGAAACCCACATAGCATCTAGTTCATCTATATGAGGCGCTTGAGCCCTTTGCGAAAAAAAGAGAACTGCATTAGACGGAATATCCTTTGGCAATCTAAGCTGCTCACTAGTGAGTCTCGCCCTCCACTCACTTTTTGGAAATGCAACATAGATATTGCAAGCCACACTCTCGATCAGTAGCCCCATCACAATAAAGCATAAAAATAATTTTGATGTCTTATTCGATCGTCGCTCTACAGACTGAACAGTTACTGCGCATAAAAAGGCAACAGGAAAGAGTAAAACTAAGATGATTCTACCCATGGCTCGAAGTGAGCTTAGCAATGGTAACGTCGATATATATTCCCAAAGACTAAACTGCTGTCCAAACTTTAAGGTAATCAATGCTGTGATAATTAACGAGCTAAAGATAATGATGTAAGTTGCTTTTAGCTTAGATTTTTTAACGAATAATGAGGCAATTAATAGAAGCGCTGGAATAATACCGATAAACAATTGTTGTTCATGCCTTATTGGGATGCCTTTGAGTAATGCTAAGTAAGGCCCCCAAATAAGCGATAAGTCAGCTAGCGCATAACTCTGCATGCTTGGTAACATGCTGTATATTTCTGAATAATGTCGTTTAAACCCATATAAGATAGAGGCCATAATATAGGGGTACATTAAGATAGCCATAGCAGCCACCATAAAAATGATGGCTAAGCCATAGGAGATCCAGACTCTCCGGGTAATATTTATTGACTGCTGGTACCATGTCATTTGGAAAATGCGTTTGTTACATAAACTCAAAACTAGAAAAGCCAAGAGCATTAACGCTAAAAAAATTGCATTAAACACTCCAATATAAATAGAGCAGTAAAACCCCCAAACTAGCCAGGCAGCTGAATATAATAAATAGTAAATATTTCCGCGCTCTAAAAATAAATAAAAATAAGCAATAGTTAGGGGAACACTAAATCTATACCCCAATTGCGCATGGAGCGTTTGCGCAGAAACTGGCAAAGCAAACGCAAAAATTATACTGCCACAAATAGCAGCTATTGGCGACAGGCCCAGTAAACGTAGAGCCCAGTAGGCTGCAAAATAGTTTGCTACATAAGAAAAATAAAACCAAATCTGAAAAGCCGTATCAGACTCACCAGTGACCGCGCGAAAGAATAAATAAATAGGTGATGCGCCAAATAAGTTATCACTAAACCCTAATACATATGGGAAATAGCTGAAGAAATTTAAATGGATGAGGGAGTGTGAGTTACCAATAAGATATTGATATATATTTTCTAGAAAATAATTATTTAAACGGGCATCCCCAAAATCTCCCGGCATCAACTCCAAACCATGATGCTGTCGTATGGGGCCCATAATGAAGGCAAGAAAAAAAATGCCCCATAGTATAAATGTGGTAACTTTTTTATTATTTAAATTCATAAAGAAGTAGTAATCTAAAGTATCAACTCTTTATCTAGCGCTCTCAATAGCTGCCGAGCGCTCTGCTCCCAAGTTCCCCAAGACATTTCCGTTGATGATGGAGCGAGATTTTCTGTTGCGAGCTTTAGCCAGCCTTCTATAGCTAAACCAAGATCATTTGGAGCTAACCCCTCAAAGTAATAAGCATGATCCCCAGCGACTTCATGGAATACCGGAATACTTCGGGCAATAATTGGGATACCCTTATGGGCAGCTTCTATCAGCGGCAATCCAAATCCCTCGCCCTCGGAGGCCGCCACAAGACAAATACAATTTTTATAAATTTCACTTAGAAAGAGATCGTCAATCCCACTAAACCAAAAAAGATGACCGCCTAATTGTGGGTGATTTCTAAGTTTTTCTATTAACTGGTCGACTTTCCATCCTTGCTTGCCAACCAATATCAAATTAATATCATGGCCCCGATCCCAGAGCAATTCGAAAGCAGACAAAATCTGCGCATAGCCCTTACGTGGCTCAATAGTTCCAACACTGAGAAAAGAAGGCTTACTAGAAATAATCTCGATTACTTCAGCTTCAGCATTTGACTCTCTTGATAAAAAAGGTGTGAAAGCTTCTTCATCGCCCCCTAAGTGAAACCAATCAATTTCAAAGGTTTTGGAGGTGGGGGCTTGTTCTTTTGCTAACCACTCTTTCAATTCTGAGGCTACCGATTGAGAAATACATATAGCCCCATCAGAGTGAGCCACTATTTTTAACCAGCTTGAATGGGCTTCTGGAGCACCCTGCACCACATAATCAGGAAAGAGAATGGGCAATAAATCATACACAACAAACTTGACTCTTACACCATGGTTTTTCATCTTCCTATAAAACGAATCATGCCTAGCAGCCAAATAGGGATATAGCAAATCCAGGCCAAGAAAAATATCTCCTGTTGAGAACTCCACCACATCATCACTTTTAGAATCTATGTTCTGGCCTATAAAGTTCTCTGTATATTTACGAGCATAACAATAAGGTTTATCAATTTCCGCATAGACAGGTTCTACTTTATATCCTTTCGGGGGATGCTCTACCCACTCCCTTAGGATATTACGTACAACACGCTGGATACCAGTCTTAGCATCATGCTCAACTAGTACTGATATATCCACCAATAACTGCTTGGGGGAAGATTTATAAGAATTTAGAGAAATTGAATCTGCAGCTCGCAATAAATCAACCTTCTTATGCGGCAATTGGATATTTTTAATATTAGAAATTAATTTATCCAAGCGCTGATTTTTTTTGATACTATCGTGTTGTTTGGAACTTTTCTCAAGTCCTACTTGTGCAACAAAGCGCTCTAAAGCAACTATTGCTAATTGTGCTGTTTTATCCCAAGAAAAATGTTTTTTCCGCTTCTCACTATTAATTTCCAGGGACCGACGAAACTCAGTATCGACCAAAACTTGCTGGATTTTGCTGCTAATATCATCCACATCAAATGGATCAAATAGGGCCGCATCATTTCCTAAAATTTCAGGAATGCTTGACTGATTTGAGGCAATCACTGCCTTATTGAAATGCATTGCCTCCAATACAGGCAAACCAAATCCTTCGTGCCATGATGGAAAGACAAATACTAAGCATGCGCTATACAAAATATTTAATTCTTCATCACTAAGTTCACCAGTAATTATTAATGAATTAGTATCTATTCCTAATTTTATTGCGTATTTTATGAACCGATTCTGATGCTCTTTGGGCATCCCACCAGCAAGCACTAATTGATGCTTATCTTTTAGAGTCTCATCTAAATTTGCATAGGCCTCAATTAAGCGAAAATGATTTTTTCTAGCATCAGTAGCGCTTGTGTACATTATAAAAGGTTTTGTTATGCGGAGTGATCTTAAAAATTCAGACGCTATCACTTTATCTTGCTTATCTGCAAAGCTTTCTGAAACTGCGGATGAAATATTAGCAATACGATCAGATGAAATTCCTAAATATCCAATAGCCTCTTTCATGGAAGAGTCCGAAATAGATAAAAAGAAATCGGCTTTTTTTAGAATAGCCAAACGATCTTTGTACCATTGCGCATACAGAGAATCAGATAAATAATTCTTCGGATAGATCAAAGGAATCAAGTCATAAAATATAGTAGCAACGGGAATATCCCCACTCAGATCATTGATTCCCCCAACATAATCATCCCCATATCCCTCAAAAAGACTCGTATTCAGTACTATGTCGGGATTTAAAGATTGGATAAACGATTCTCGAATCATTTCAGACGCATACTGACGCCACCTATTATTTACATCAACATATGCAGTTGGCCCCACACCCTCCCAAATGAATATTTGATCTGGAGCAATAAGTTCTTTGAGTTCATATCGAATTCCATCGATTGAATCTGGAAGAAGTCCATTTAGAAGTATTAATATTTGGTGGCCATGAGAGACGCGAAGCAGACCTTTCGTCAACTCCAAGCTATAGCGGCCAATCCCTCGAAACCTACTGCTAGTCTGAGCGCCTTGAAGATCAATGAGAATTCTCATCAATTTACACCCCATCCTCAGACGAGCTTACCTCTTCAGTTAATTGAAAGTAGATTTTTTTTGCATTAGCGCTAAGGTCATCTAACGATGACACTGGTTGATTATGAGCCAAGTCTGCAGACTGAAGAGAGTTAGCTTTTCCCCCCATTAACACGCAGTAGCATTTACACAGGAAAGGATATACTTTCATGCGGCGACTAACTGAAATCATTGCCTTTCTGGTCTTGTTCTCCCTATCCCTTAATATGCTAGAGATCACCGGGGTGTTTAATAAAACTTTTTTAACAAACAGCCTTGATCGAGTAGTAATGCCTTCCTGCTGTAACTTTCTTACCTGAGACCCAACCCACCTTAAAGGCCAAGTAACTCTCCAAGAGTTACTTGTATAGATGCTTTGAATGACTAAATTCACCTGGTTGATCCTATCATTAGCCTGTTGCGCCCTATCATTAGCCTGTTGCACCCTATAATTAGCTTGTTGCGCCCTATCATTAGCTTGTTGCGCCCCAATACGAATTCGTTCAATTTTTGACTCAAGCTGATCCGAATATCGAGCCGCTAAATTTATAGAATTTATGCCAAATTCCTGACTAAATGCCTTATCACATACAGAATAAATCTCTTGTATTGCCGCTTTTTGAGCAACGATCGCATAATCTGGGCTTGCGCCGCCTAAAACATCATTCAATGTCAGCGCTTGTGAATGCAATACTTGTCGTGATTCCTGCAAGCGAACGATATTTCCCCGCGAGAATCCACAGTATTCAGTAATAAAAACCAATAAATCTGGTGGTATTGGCTTAATGTGGGTAGGGTCTAAATAAAAATTGTAGGTAGCAACATAAATATTTTCTGGATTGGGCGTTTCTATGATTAACAAACCACCGGGCTTCAATACGCGGTGCGCCTCCTTAGTTAATCGCTGTATTTCCTCAAATGGAATATGCTCAACCACATGAAAGGCTGACACTACCAATTGAGATTTATCTTCCAAAGAGGATAAAAATTCAATTGCATCGCCATGTATTCCGGTCAGTCCTTTTTCGGCACAAGCGGCCAGCATCCCCTTATCTAGATCAACACCTATAGCAGTAACACCCATTTCCCCTAGAACTTCAAGCCACTCCCCTCTTCCGCACCCAAGGTCTATGGCACATGGGTCCTTCTCAATAGCAAGCAGTGGCTCAATGAATTGCTTATAAAAATTTAAACGACTTTTAATAAGCTCATGTGATCCCCTATGACGATCTTCAAAAGCCCGATAAAAACTATTCTCATTCATGGCAAGCATTTAACTCGAGGAGGCAACCAAGAGGATCCCACAAAATTATGATTACCTATATTGACGACATTAAACACTACCGCACGATCTATCCACTCATAATTTTTAGCAATATGATTATCACCTGTGTGAAGCGCAACTGATATTGAGAAGCTTCCGGACCCTAAATTAGCATCGAACTCAAATTCTAGCCCGACGATTTGGTCTCTTACAAGCGACTGAAATTGATGCTTACAGTGAAAGGTATTGGTACCGAATATCTCTTGACCAAGTCGATCTTTAATGACATAGCCTATCACTAAGTCCTCCACGTCTTGATTGCACTTTGCAATAACCTTTAGGCTGACGGTCTGTCCAACACGAACTATATCAATATTTTGATTCTTGCTATCTACTAAATAAACGTCTGTAATACTTACCTCTTTACTACCAGATTTGGTTTGAATTCCATTCGCACTCAATGCCGGGGTTTGTGTTATCGATTTATTCTCCCTATCTGCTAACATCGCATTGTAATAATCCATGACAACTTCTGGCTTATCTTCCATAGCCACCTTACCGGCATTTAAAAGAATCGCTCGATCGCAAATAGATTGAATTGCTGCCTTGTCATGACTTACCATTAATAGGGTTGTTCCTAGTGATTGAAACTGGCGAATCCGATCAAAACTCTTATGCTGGAAATAAGCATCTCCTACGGATAAAGCCTCATCAATAATAAGGATATCTGGACGGCTTGCAGTGGCCACACTAAATGCCAGCCTCATTTGCATCCCGCTACTATAAATCCGCACAGGTTGATCAATATAATCACCAATTTCTGCAAATGCCTCTATATCTGGCATGAGCTCGGCAATTTCTTGCGTCTTTAAGCCTAAGAGTTGCCCTGCCATAAAGACATTTTGCCTCCCCGAAAAGTCCGAATGGAACCCCATTCCCAACTCCAGCATCGCAGCTACTTTGCCGCTAATGGTAACTGAACCCTCTGTGGGTGCCACGGTACCAGCAATCATTTTTAAGAGGGTGCTTTTACCGGCGCCATTAATGCCCATGATCCCAATGGCTTCACCAGGCTCAACTATAAAATTGATATCTTTTAACACCCAATGGATTGTGTGAAGATCGCCATACTCGGGAAATAGCGCTTCAGCAAGACGCATCAGCCGTGTAGGATACTTTTTATACGCCTTACCAAGATGAGAAACGATTATTCTTCCCATTAGAGCTCATCCATCATGTCATTTTGATGCTTATTTAATAGATACATAGCCCACCAAGAAAGCACTATTGCGAGGGCTAGTGGATATAGCAAGGACTCCCATAATGGCAATTGACGAACCATTACTATCCTTTGTAACCCAGCAATGAGTGGCACCATTGGATTAAGCTGCAAGACCACTTGTAATTTAGGAGGGAGTATATCGATTGAGTACACAATTGGCGTCAGCCAAAACCAAAACTGTAAAAAAACTCCAGAGATTTGACCAATGTCCCTATAAAAAACATTTAAGATTCCTAAACCAATTCCAAGAGCTATAGCAAATAATGAAATAATTAAGAGAATTGGAATAACTGCTAAAAATATCTTGCCTGGAAAATTTTTAGAAAGTATTAAAAAAACTACAAATAATGAAAAAATGATTAAAAAGTTGATCCAGGCATTGAACACTAAAATAATTGGGAAAGAGATTTTAGGTAATTTAATTTTTTTAAGTAAATTGGCATTGTCCAGAAATAAAGTAATAGAACGATTAAAGACTTCTGAAAATAAACCCCAACTTAAAATACCCATACATAGGTAAATACTATAAGAGTAAGGACCAGGAGCATCTGGCATTCTAGCTTTCATTAGCTGCGAAAATACCACCGTATATACTAGAATCATTGCTAAAGGATTCAGAAGAGTCCAAAAAATTCCTAAAATCGAATTTTGAAATTTTGCCTGAAAGTCACGCTTTACTGATCCTAAAATGAAATCTCGGTAGAGCCAGATGGATTTGAAGCGGATCATGGGTAGCAATTTCAAAATGAATGGGTAGAAAGACAAAAATAAGATATTGCTCAGAAAAACGAAATCGACTCAATCAATTATAGGAGAATCGATCAGAACTCCCAAGCGTCGTCCATCCATACTAATTCCCAGGTTTCGTGGTGTCCAACACGAGGAAAGCCTTAAGGAAGCCTTAACCCCCGCCCCTGTCACAACCCCCCCATTAGGTAAATCAATTTTTAATATATAAGGGCCTTCTTTTCTCCACACCAAGGCCTGTGAAGCCAATACCTGATTACTAGAATCCACAATCTCCAAGGTGGCTGACAAAGGGGTATTTTGTATGTTAGGTCTATCCATGCGAATGGGTAATTGAACTCCATGTGAACCAATAGGCAGTGCAATTTCGTAAAGACCTGAGCTCCACCGATCTTCATTTAATGGTTTATTTACAAAACAGTTGCTGCCGTATTCAAATGGAAAACGAGAAAAAGACGTGTAAATTTCACGGGTGCCTAAACCCAATAATACGAAGCCGGCAATGGGAGCAATCCATTTCCAAGAAAGTTGCGGCTTCCATGCCCTCAAAAACAGATATGGAGATAAAGCTAACTTCTCTAATGGAACATAGGAATACATCAGCCCCAAAAAAAATGCGGCAAGCAGTAAATTCTCACGTACCAAAAATGAATGCGCATAAATATTACCTAAAAATAAACTAAATAAAGCAAATGCAGCTGGCATTAATACACGCCTATCTTTTACCAAGAATAATGGGGTAATGATGGCAATCATAAAAGTAACTACACCAACCAGCCCAGTTTCCGCCAACGTTTGCAGAAAATAGTTATGAGTGTTTTCGCCCCCTCTAAGTACGGGGAAATTCTCAAAATTAAAGAGCGGGGATAGCTGATAAAAGTCACCTTGCCCTACGCCGAAGAGTGGGAAACTCTGCCACATTCTTAAGGCGACTAACCAGAAAGCAGGGCGCTCTGAAAGAGCAGCATTGATTTGCGCAAAATTATTCAAATTCATACCCGCAAGGTCATTGAACATGATTAAATTTCGCTGCGGAATGAGTGCCAGAAGTTCATTTTGGTAAAGGAAAAACAAGGCAGTGCTGATACCCATGAGCACTAATGCTCCAATTAAAACGTGCACTAGGAATAATTTATTCTTTCGATCAAATACTCTGAAAATAATAAAAATCAATACTGCAATTAAGGCAATTAGCTGGGTTGCCCTCGAATAACTCAGTAGCAAAGCAATCCAAGAAAGAATAGAAACAATGAAAATGAACCCTTTTTCGACTTTACCTTTGCACAAAGAAAAATAACCCCAAAGTCCGAGCGCTCCCAGCAAAGTATAGGCTGCAAAGGCATGCAAATCAGGCTGAAATCCAATTGCAGCATATCCCAGCGAGTCAAATATGGGACTATTATTTAATCCAAGTCCAGTACGGTTCTGTATGATAGCCAGGATCCCCGAGAGAAATAGGCCAGCCATGATGGGTCTAAAAATGTATTGATTACGGTTGTGTGTAGCTCTGAGAGTACTGCTTACTAGAATAATGGTTGCCCCCGATAAAGCGTAGGCCATCCAATCGACTAGAGGTCGCAAATCATCAAACCAAGCAATACCCCTTGCCTCCATGAGGCTGAGGTTAATTCCAGCTATCGCAAGAGGAGCTGCAGAGTACCAAGCATTACGCGTTACCGCCAATAAAGTTGAGCAGCTAATGATCAGGATGACTAGATTAACCGGCCAAGCTGCTTTCAAGTGTGCCATTCCCCTTACATTAGGAACCGCTATGCTATACAAAATATATTTACAAAAAATGGCTAAAAAATAGCTAGCGACTAAATCAAACCCCACCATCGCCTGGCTAGACCATAAGGGTACTCCAGTGTATAGGGTAATTTGATTACTAAGAGTGGGAGCAATAGGCACAAGAAAAACAAAGATACCTAAGGCAGCTTTACGAGGGGCCACTAGCCCCACCACAAACATTAAGAGAAATAAAAAAGATGAGAAATAAAAAAGATGGCTTACTACCTGATCTAGATTATTCAAGAGAATGTATAAAGACGCAATCAATGCCGCCGTCAAGCCTATATAACTTAAGGCGCTCTTTATGCATCGAAAAATCGAATAATAAATCAAAATAAGGGCATTCTATGATGAGTTATTGTAATAATTAAAAAACTAAGGATAACATTACACGTCATGAAATGCTCTTCAATCCTCGGCTGAATTTTTGTATTAATTTATTGGCGGTTTTCCTATAAGAAGCAAGGGTAACTCGAAAATTTTAAATTAAAGGAAGCTATCAAATCACCCTACATTAGCATCATTTTTACTTGACTACTTCCTTGATATGTTTTTTATTTCAACTAATAAATTTGAAATTGTGAATAACTAGTCAAAAAATTTCTTCATCTTTATAAGTATCAACCCAATGGTTATCCCCAATATCAAGAAGATGAGCAAAATTTGAGAGGGAGTTGGCTCAACTCGATTCGGCGGGGAAAAGATCGGTGTAAGTAAGGCCGCGTTCTTTATAGTCACAAGTTGCAAACTTAATTTATCAATTTCATTTACTAGAATTTGCTGTGAATAAAAATAGGTTGACTTACTATTCATGGTAACGGTTTGATTGAGTTGACTCGTTAATAAGTCAATCTGAGTCTTGCGATACTCTAAGATAGGCTCAACGATTTTAGCCTGATCGTTTTTAATATCCTCAACTACAGCAGTCAAGCATTCATTTGCTTTTAATGGGGCTGTATCAATGTAAGTGATTGATACGTAAGTAGTATTTTTTACTAAGGATGACTTTATTGTTTTAGATAAAAACTCATTTGCGGATTTATGATTTTTTAATTGACATTTTTCAATAGTCTTTTCCGAATAAAAAAGTGGAAGTTTCAGTTTTTCCACTAAATTATTTGGTTTTTCAAGAAGGATGGTTTGAGTTCCATCTGTACTTAGACTTACTTCGCCCCCCTGGGTGGACGCCATTTCCATTGTTGCAATTGCTTGAAATTTTTCCTGTGAAAGAAATGCATACCCTGCGCCAATGCATAAAGATAAGAAGGTAGAAATTGCCAACACCTTCCAGCCATTTTTAATAAATTTTAATAGTTCAACTAATGTCAACTCGCTACTACTAGCGTTATTTAAGTGCTCTACCATATCATCTGTTTTCAAATTATGAGCTGCGGACTATTTTTTGCAGGCTGGGGTTTATTTGTACATTAGCGAATTGTAAGATTGCCTCATTTTACCTTAAAACAAAAGATTATTATGGGATCGAGGGCAAGATATTGGCAATTTTAGAATTTTCTCGGGATTTGATCTAATCCTTCCATTGTGGCTAGGTAATGGGCTTAAAGAAGATGTGCCTTCAGAAGGTTATTGAAAATAAAATTTGCGCCATGGACGGTTAAGTGACCATAGTCCCACACCATAAGATGGTCCGAGACATTGGGGCCAGTGGAAACAAGGCATCCCTTTTCATCGCACAAAAATTCATTTAGCGAAACGTACTCCACACCGTTTGGATAGGTGTAATTCTTCATCTTGGAATCAAAATCTAAAGATTCTTGTTTAAGGCCAATAGTCGTTCTTTCAGGAAAAGGCAATCTTTTCATAAGAAATTCTCGTTGAAGAATTTTGGGTAAATCAGCATTCCAAACGGGCATTGGTCCTACAATTAATACTTTTTTAACGCCTCCTCGGAGAAAATTTTGGGCAATATTTTTAATATGTTGATCATAGGACTCCTTCCCTTGATATTCGAATTCTGATGCCCTAAAAGAGTAGTAAGCAAAAATGATTAAAAGATCTGGTTTTTGTTTAGCAATCTTGTCGAAAATATAGTGATTGATCTTACGGCAACGCTCGTTTTTATTGTCTAAGTCATAAGGGACGCAGTAAGCAGTAAGATATTCTTTAAATTGATCCCCTTGACTTGTGAAGTACTCCATTAGTGGAGGCGATAATCCCCAAGCATGAGAGTCTCCGTACAAGATTACTTTTCTTTTTTCAGGCGAAGTAGCGCTCACTTCACACTTATGATTTTCAAAGAATTCAACTCCCTCATGAAAATTTAGGCATTCTTCATTTGGCTTGGTGTTAATAGCGGAGCTTAACTTATAGGCTTGTCTTGTCATTTCAGTTCTGAACGCTAACCCACCACTCTGGAAGGTGTTGTAACCAACATAGCCAACTATAATCATTAGCATCAGTAGTGTGATAGTTTTAGCTTTGCCATGTTTACCAAAGCGAAACGGTTTTTCAATGAGCTGATATGTCAACCATGCGAGCACAACAGACGCAGCCACCAACATGAGACGCATATTTCGACTTGGTACATCTCCTTCTAAAATACGGGCAAATGACAGCAAGGCCCAGTGCCATAAATAAAGAGGGTAGCTAATGAGCCCAAGCCAGACTAACAACTTACTGGAAAGAACGGTTCGATTAAGCCAGGCATTAGATCCTGCTGAAAGAATAAGTACAGCGCCGGCTACAGGGATTAAAGCCCAGGATCCAGGAAAATGGGAATCTCTCGTGATCCGGTATAGGCCATAGCAAATCAATAAAAATCCCAATATAGATTGCACATTGCTTAGGGTATGCCCCCTATCTTTCGAGGCATCCCTGTAAATCAGTCTGTTTAGGTAACTATTTAACTTGATTCCTAGGGCGCTAAAAGTAGTGGTTGGATGAAGCGTTAGCCATGCCAGGATGCTGCCGCAAAGCAATTCCCAAAAACGGGTTAGCGGAGAATAAAAGGCAGCTATCGCATCTGTTTTTACCTCATGCATATTCAGTACAAAGGAGGCTATAGCAATGACGACGGTAATGGTTAGAAGGTTAAAACGATATTTGTAGGTAGCCCAAAGCAATAAAGGCCAAACAATATAAAACTGCTCCTCAATACCCAGGCTCCATAGATGAAGTAAGGGCTTCGTTTCAGCTACTTTGTCAAAATAGCCGGCCTCATTCCAGAAGATAAAATTTGAAACAAAGCCAGCGCCGCCAGCCAAGTGCTTGCCAAGCAGCAGGTACTCGTCCGGCATAAGAGTGAACCAACCAAAGGCAAAGCAAGAGACTAAAACTAGAAGAAGGGCTGGGAAAATTCGCCTGATACGGCGGACATAAAAGTCAGACAAGCTAAAAGAATGATTCTCTAAGCCCTCAAATAAAATGGTCGAGATAAGAAAACCTGAAATAACAAAGAAAATATCCACCCCAATAAAACCACCCCCAATCCATCTGGGGAAAGCATGAAAGCCCACTACAGATAAAACTGCGAAGGCTCTTAGGCCATCGATATAGGGGCGGTAATTTGGAAGCGTATGAAGAATATTTCTAGTAACGTGTGACATTTGGATCTAATAACAACAGAACAGACAAAAAAATATTACTGGATTTTAATACAAGCATAGTGGCGATTGATAGCACATTAACCCTCAACCAAATTAGGTTAGGGGCACAATAAGCATAGGTCAGCCTTGATTTGCGTAGCACTATCCTAAGATGAAATCCCAATATTTAATTTATATCGCCGCAGAAGTATTGGTAGTTAATCATTCAGAGTCTATCTTAAAGAATTTTTTTATATCTATTGCGTAATAATTCAATGGGATTGTTAATATAAATATTTAAAATTATAGAAAAACAGATAGAAAATATAACAGCAGCATTTATTTTTAGTATCTTACTTTCTATATCTAATTTATAAAAGATTATTTCAATAATGTATATTACAAGAATATGGCATATATATAATGGATAGCTTAGTTCGCCAATTATCCTATCCCAACCCCTCTTTGATTGGAATAAAAAAGCTAATGGTAATAGCATAGGAAACAAGCAGAATAGTAAAATAGTTTTCACTTCCTGCTGTATTGGTATATCCCAAAAAATAATCACTATTAAAATTAGAGCATATGTAGCTAAATATGCATATTTGTCTAAATATTTTTTTGATAGAATTTTATAATAGATCGGCAGAATAATTTGATGCGATAAGCTCCCCAGTAAAAAAAAGCATAACTCCGTCGGAAAAAATCTATTGCTCCAGTATTCATTTTTTTCCAAACCAATAGAATATAAATATATACGTAATGCTAAAGACAATAGAAAGAGAGAAATTAGTATTTTTCTTTTCGATAAAAAAAATGGTGTAATTAAATAAAAATTTAATTCGAGACTTAAAGTCCAAGCTTGTGGGAGTAGTAATGCTTGCCACATATTAATTTCACTTTTAGAAATATCAGCAGAAAATACAAGATGATTATTTACAACACTCAAAAACATTACTAGATCTTGAAAAAAGAGAGTGATATTTGAGAAAATTAGTAATAAATTTGCTGAAAATGGTGCGTTTTTAGTGAATTCAAAGTATGGATATTTCTCAATTACCCCAAAGGATCCTAATGTTATCGCTAAGAGTGTAAGTATCGCTACTACAAAATATATAGGATAAAGCCTTAAATACCTATTGATATAAAAATTGCTAATCTTTGAGTATGCTTTTTTCTCAATTAGAATATATGAAATAAGAAAACCAGAAATCACATAAAATAAATGTACGGCAAGCCGCCCACCAATGAGTACATATGTGCTGCCTGCATGTGAGAGCAAGACTGCTAGTGCTAATATAAATCGCAAACTTCCCATTTCTAGCCTTAATTAAAT
>NZ_JACVPS010000023.1 GCF_018881755.1 Polynucleobacter finlandensis
AATTGGCAACCACGTTGCCGCAATCTTGCTGGAGAAATCATGTTTAGTTTTATACCTGTCACGCGCAGGCTTATGTGCGCATATATGGGCATTGCCTTAGGTCTTGCCGCAGCCATTATCTATATGAGTTTTTTGATGGTGCATCTCAATGCCAATTCGGAACCAATGGTTTTGATTCCCATTGAAGTTGCAGCCGCAGCCAAAGGGGTGAAATAATGAACACCCCTTTTAAACTCAGACTAGTTTGCTCTACCAGCCTTATCCTGCTTGCATCTCAAGCCGGCGCGCAAAGTGCCACTCCTTCTGATTATGGCCAAAAAATTGGTGATGTTGTGGTCAGTGCTAGTCGTTCGGGAACTGAATTGAAGGATATGACTCAGAATACTTCTGTCATTACGAGTGAGGATTTGGATGATGCACCCGCTCAAACCATTGATCAAGTTTTAAAGAACCAATCCAGCGTATTTTTGAATGATCAGCCGTATTATGAAAAAGATCCCACTGGTCAAAGCCTAAACGTGCGTGGGTTGGGCAATCAAAGAACTCTTGTATTAATAGATGGAGTGCCGGCCAATGACGCAATGTATGGAACGGTGCAGTGGAACTTAGTGCCACTATCAGCGATTCAGGATGTGGAATTGATTCGCGGTGGCGTATCCAATCTCTATGGGAATATGGGAATGGGTGGTGTAGTCAATATCACGACAAAACCAATCAGCGATAACAAAGGAGAAATTTCAGCCAGTTATGGCACCTTTAATACTGGCAACGTTGCGGCCTCTAAAGAAATTGCAGTCAATGAGGTGCTCAAACTTAGGGTATCGGCAGACTACTTCAATACCGATGGCTACGTTCAGCAGGCAACAATCTCTCCTGCGACTACATATCCCAATCGCAAGCTTTTAAATGGCTCATGGCAAGCGGCACCACTTGTTCCCGGTATGGGCACTGAGAGTGCAAAGAGTGCAAATTATCGCTTGCAGGGTGATGTAAAGATAAGTGCTGATACAAATGGATTTTTTAATGTTGGCTACCATACGATGCAAAACTTGACCACAGGTGGTTATGCCTTTGCACCCAAGTCTACCGAAGAGACTACGTTTTCGGCCGGCGTGACCACTCGTTTAAGCGCCGAGGATAAAGTGCAAGCCAATGCGTTTTACGAAAAAACAAGCTTGTGGCAACAAAATGTTACACAAAATTACACCCCTACCACTGGTGCTGTCGGGGTTGTGAGTGGTGCTCCATATATCAGCTCTAACTACAACGACCCTTATTACACCTTGGGCGCTTCTGGTCAATACACAAACAATGTGAAAACCTTGGGGGTTGATCAGCTCATCGCCAGCATTGATGCACGCCAAGTTTCTGCTTCCAATTTCACAAACCAATTGAATGCTTCGGGCGGAAACACTGGCACTGCCTATTCTCAGGGCACTCAAAAGTTCTACGGCTTAATGGCGCAAGCAAAATCTAAGATGGAAGCAATCCCCTTGCAGGCAACTTTGTCAGCTAGGCTTGATCAGTGGAATAGCCAAGTTCCTACTTACTATGTCGCTGGTGCAAATGGCGTTAACCCAACTTATACCAACGCACCCAATCAAACAGTTTATAAATTTAGCCCAAATTTAGGTGTGCTTTATAACGCAACAAAAGAATTGGATTTTCGTGCAGCCGCATATCAAGGTTTTCATGCGCCAGGTTTGAATAATCAAATCCGTAGTTACGGATCTGGAACCTCGTTTAGTGCATCAAACCCAAATCTCACGCCAGAAAATATGACAGGCTATGAGATTGGGGCCGATTTACGGTGGAGTGCAGGCTTTGTTCAGATTACTGGGTTTAATGCCAATGTAACGAACGCCATTTACGCTGCTACTGCAGGATCTGTAGCTCAGATTCAACAATATTGTGGAACTACCTGCACTGGTGGAACGATCTATGGGAATAACCAATCCTTACAAAGTCGTGGCTTAGAGCTTCAAGGCCATTACGATCTCACTGAAAAGTGGGCTACTGATGCAACTTATACCCATACCAATACCGTTCTAACTTGGACTGGGACAGGTGTGAGCACTACAGCAAATCCTCTTGGCTCACAAATCGGAGGTGTTCCTCAAAATATGGGTACTGCCGGCGTTACTTATAGACCTATAACCAAGACTTCATTAACTGCTTCTGTTCGCTATGTAGGTAATTCATGGATGGATACGCAGCATGCATTGCCTGTACCAGCCTATGCAACAGTGGGCTTGCGTGCCAATTATGAAATGACCCCAGTCACTACTTTATTTTTAAGTGCCGTCAATCTCCTAAATCGTAACTACATTACTTATAGTGCGGCTACCTCACAGTCTAGTTATATCATTGGTCAGCCACAGACCATTACCGTTGGAGCTCGTGTAGTCTTCTAATATGAGCAATTTCAAGCGATCCCATTTAAACCTTTTGAAAGTCAGAGCATTCATTTTTGGTGCCTTTTGCTTGGGTGCGTTTGGACCGATCTGGGCTCAAGTGGATCACTCATCCCACTCCGAGATGAGTGTGCCCAGTAAACCGCCGGCATGCGAAGGTAGTGGCTTGGATTGTGCAAATGCAGCCACTCCATTTCTGATGGCTGATGGCAAGTTGTTGCTGGCTTGGACATCTGGTGGCAAAGTGTCCATTTCTCACTCAACGGACTTGGGTAAAACATTTACTGCTCCAGTCGTCGTGGCAGAGCATGGTAAGTCTTTAGATACTGGCGGTGATGCGCGTCCTCAAATCGTTGCCGATTCAAAGGGTAATGTATTTCTCGCTTATGCCTTTTTTAAAGACAAAAACTGGAATGCCCAAATTAATAAAGTTCTATCTGGGGATGGCGGTAAAACTTTTTCAGCTCCTGAATCGCTTGTTACAAATGGCTCTAGTGAACGATTTCCTTCTGTCTTAATGCGCCCAGATGGCAGTATTTTTATTGCTTGGATTGATAAACGATTAATTGCTTCGGCAAAACAGGGTGGGGTACCCAAGCTAGGTGGCTCAATTGCATACTCATTTTCAGGGGATGGTGGCAAGACATTTCAGGTTGAGCGTATCGCTAATGAGGATAGCTGTGAGTGCTGCAGGGTAGGCGCAAGCCTAGACCCCAAAGGTCAGCCAGTTATGATTTACAGAGCAATTTTTCCAGGTGGTATTCGTGATCATGCTTCCCAAATTATTTCAAGCAATGGTTCTGACAAGATTAGGCGTATTGCTAATGATGGATGGAAAACAGATGCTTGCCCACATCATGGCCCTGCCATAGGAGTTTCCAGCCAAGGAACTATTCACGCGGCATGGTTTACTCAGGGTGCTAATAGAGCCGGCGTGTTTTATGCAAATTCCCATAATGAAGGCGCATCCTATTCTGAGCCTATGCGCTTGGGAAAGGTAGATGCAAGCACCTCCAGACCATATCTTTTGGCATTGGGAAAAAATGTATGGCTTGTGTGGAAAGAGTTTGATGGTCACGATACAGTAGTGGTGATGAAACAATCAGGTGATGATGGAAAAACTTGGTCAAAAGAAGCGATACTTTCTAAAACTGCTGATTATTCTGATCATCCCCTTTTGATTTCCCAGGGTAACCAAGTATTTTTATCTTGGCTTACTAGGGCTGACGGTTATCAGCTAACTAAGATTGGACAGATTGAGTGAAAAAGATTCTGACTGTATTTGCTACTTTTTTATTCCTATCTACTTTTGTGAATGCAGATGAGATTTCGCTCAAGCCTTATCAAAAAGGTGACTGGAGCTCTATATTGAATTTAGCTAATGGTAAACCAATGGCTGTTCATTTCTGGGGCGTTACTTGTGCCCCTTGTGTCAAAGAGATGCCACAATGGAGTAAATTTTTGTTGTCTGATAAAGATGCTAAGGTTGTTTTTATTCAGGTAGATGATGTTTCGCCTGAGATGATTCGCAAGATGTTGAGGCAGGCTAATTTAGGCAATGCAAATAATTACTACATAACCAGTAGCCTTGATGAGCGTTTGCGCTATGAGATCGACCCTAAATGGAGGGGGGAGACGCCAATTACTATTTTTATAGATAAAGTTGGCAAGAAAGAAATCACGGTTGGATCTGTAAATTTTCAGTCGGTAAAATCGTGGTTTAAGAGGAATAGTTAACCCTATAAAAGTTTTTAAATTTACGTCAACTCCGTTAGTTTTGTTGCCTATGATCGTCTGCTTTGGGTCGAATTCTGCCTGCGGTCGTTAACTAAATCGACTGACTCCTTTCGGAATTTTTACGGTCCTTGCTGGCGCTTTCAATTCAGCGCAAAGTGATATTCCCTTTCACACAAGGAGAATGTCATGGAACAGCTTATTGCAACTACGCATAAAGAACCCTGGAACAAAGGCAAACTGACAGGGCAGAAAGCACCACTTAAGTTAAAAGATATTTGGGCCATTCGGGTCCGACTTCAACTCAATGGCAGCAAGCGAGATTTGGCTTTATTTAATTTGGCTATCGATAGCAAGTTAAGAGCTTGTGACCTAGTCAAGTTAAAAGTTCGAGATATCGCGACCGGAGATCATGTCTCATCTAGAGCCAATATATTGCAACAAAAGACCCATCGACCAGTTCAGTTTGAAATTACTGAATTAACAAGGACTGCAGTTGAGCAATGGATTGAGGCGGATCGTTTGCACTTGGAAGACTATCTATTCCCCAGTCGAATTAAAGAATCTCCTCATTTATCGACTAGGCAGTACGCTAGGATTGTGCATAGTTGGGTTAGTTCAATTGGTTTGGAATCGGCCAACTATGGAACTCATACGATGCGGCGCACCAAGGTTTCTTTGATTTATCGCAGAACCAAAAATCTTCGGGCCATTCAGCTGCTACTGGGTCATACAAAGTTGGAAAGCACAGTACGGTATCTTGGTATTGAGGTAGATGATGCTTTGGAGATGGCCGAACAGACTGAGGTTTAATTTTTAGTGGGCTGTGTTGGGTTGACCATCACAGCCCACTTTTCAAAATATTGAAAATTAAAATTTGGGGCCACTTAGATTTGTTTGTGATTACTATGATCTAAGTTTATGAACACAGTTAAGCTCGGATTTCTAAGAGCTCCTGAGAAATCTTCATTCCTAGATCAATAATTTCTTTAGTTTTATCCGAGGAAGGATTTGATTCAGCATCTAGATTTCTGTAGGCAACCATGTAATACAGGCTACCAAGAACGGTATCAGTAATGAGCTTAAGTTGCTTATCCACCCTCGCAGATTCGCTATCAAAATGCTCGACCATAGAATCTTGCTTATCCAGTCCTGAAATAACAAATTCACGAATTAAGGCGCTAGGAGCAATTCCTCGCACTTTAGATAGCTCGCTTAATTCTTTGGTAATCCAGTCGTCCATTCGAATACTCATATTTGTTTTCGCCATTACTTGCTCCTTAAAGTTGATAAATGTGTTTCCTACCAATCGATATGTAAGGCTGCGCAACATGTGCGATTTAAGAGATAAAACTTACATTTTTCAGCTTTTGCGTAATACGAAGTAATACACACTAGGCCATTGATTTAATTGGAGAATAAATAGTCGTATTACAAATGTATTACGAAATTGAGGAAAACTTTATCGGATGCATTACGCCGTATTACGACAGGAAAAGCTTTTAGATGTTGAGCTTGGCGTTTCACGGGTGATTATCAAGACTGCGAAGCAGGCGTGCGTAATGTGTGTCTATAAAACTAATAGTTGAACACTTCTAACAAATTGAAATAACTTTCTGAAAAAGTGAACCCCTACAAGAAATATATTTGAATTCGCATATAACTGGATTGGGGGTGTCAATTGCCTTGGTATTAACCTAAAAAATCTCAGTAAGAAATTTTGGACCCAAAATTCATGCGGCCGATGGACTTATTACTAATGAAGAGATTGATTGGCATTTTAGAAAAAATTTATCGCCGCCTTCCCTGGCGTGACGGATGCGATATTCAAATGCAGAGCTAAAGAATCTTGTCTCACAAGTTGAAATGACTGTTTTTAATTTCTTAACAGTCATTCAGATGCTTCAAATCGGCAGGCAGAATTCGACCCATAAGAGACGGTCGCAGATAATAAAATCAGCCGAAGATGGTTTAAGCGCTTCTTAGTGGCCCGTCATGACTTGAACCTGGGACCAAAGGGTTATGAGAGCAGAAATCCAAAGAAAAACACTGGGATTTTGTGTGGTTACGCCTCCAAAATATCGGTGCGTGTATTTGTGTGACTAATTTGATAAGAGGAGAAGAAACTCAAGTTCACCCATTGGATTTCAAAAAAAGTGCTTTGGAGCAATGATCTCAATACCTCGCTACTCCAGAGCACTTTTAAAGAATGCGCCAGGCGTTACTTAAAGTAATGCTTCTTTGAAGTCTGGCAAAAACCCAGACCGATGTTGGTAAATAATCTATCCGCCCTCAGCACTTTTTTTAACAAATAGTCTGATAAAGAAAATAGCCATCCCAATCATAAATAAAATTACAGCCAAACTTAACTGACCAGCAAAAGATCCAAATAGTTCTATCCACATTTTCATTTTGACCTACCTCCTACTTTATGACTATAGAACTTTCAAATAAAGATCAATTTGACTGATATCAAAAAAATTGCCTATATCAACATGAGAGTGATAAATATTTTATGATGGTATTACTCGAATTTAATGGCTTCTGGCTTTGCAATAGGTTCGCCTGCTGCTGCCCAAGCATCGAATCCACCTGATATAGACTGCACATGAAGATAGCCCATTTCATGAAGGGCCTTAGATGCAAGTGCTGCCCTACCGCTATTCTTGCAGTACAACACAATTTTCATGTCTCGAGCGCTAAAACTCGGATCATTGCTTAACTTAAACTCCAGTAGCCCTCTAGATATATGGATTGCACCTGGGATATGGCCACTTGCATACTCATCTGTCTCACGGACGTCTAGCAATACATCTGCATCCTGAATAGCCTGCGTTGCATCAGCTAATTCAACTTCCTTTATTTCAGACTTTGCTGCTGCAACCAAATCATGTGCCGTCTTCATCTCAATCCTTATTAAATGGTGTAATTATCATTATATGATAATATATAATGATAAGCAAGAAGGTTAGACCTGAGGAAGTTCAACATCTTCCATTGGATAAGCATCAGCAACATATGCTGGTCCCTTCATCACCTTCACCAAAAATGCCCCAATGGCTATAGTAAGGATTGTGAGCCAATACACCACTAGGGTACCAATCACCAAAATATCAATTAACTTGATAGTCGATCCTGTAACCTGAATATAGTCATATGCAACTAGGGCCCTGGTCACAATAGATGGAAGGAGAATGATTAAACTTCCGATGCCCAATATTGCAGGCACGCCATGAAGAATCTTTCGCTCAACCCCAGGAGGGCATGTTACAAAGCCAGGAAGAATATTTAAGAGAGTATTCATAGGCTCTTACTCTAAGCTCAATTCATTCACGCCACTTTGTTTTAAATCAAACATATTTCACCGCCACCCATTAAGAGCGCCAACCCCACTAAGAGGAGAATTTGATCAAATACCCTATAAATTCATTCCCTGCCCGCTACAATAAAAAAATATGAATACAATTTCAGGACCAGTACAAGAAAATAATTATGAGAAAACAATTCATGAGCTTAATCGTGAAATTGTCAGACTTGCCTTTGCCTTGAATTTGGATTTATCCAATCATGCGTACTTGCATGAGTTCTTAACGGCCGATATTGATCGCACGCACGATCATTTTCATAAACGCGAAACATTGAAAGGTCTGATTGTCTTAAGAGGACAAATCTGCATGCAGGTCGGAGACGCTGGTATGGAGCCCCTACCTGGACCAATTCACGAATCAATTTATAAACTACTGCAAGTACATCAATCTATTGGGTGATTCAATAATTAAAAGGTGAAATCATGCTGATCAAGTGCCCTAGCTGTCATAAATTTAATCGCTTACCACTAGATAGAATTAATCAAAAGCCCATTTGCGGGATTTGTAAATCGAGCCTACTCTTAGGGCCTATCGACGCCGACCAAGCGAGCATTAAGGAAATCTTGAGCCAAAGCAAGATGCCTGTCCTTGTTGATTTTTGGGCTCCTTGGTGCGGTCCCTGCAAAATGTTTGCCCCCACCTTTCTATCTAGCGCTAAAAAGCATGGTGAAAGTATTCTTCATATCAAACTAGATACCGAAGCAAATCCAGCTATTGGCCAGGAATTTTTAATTAGATCCATTCCTACGCTAGCAGGCTTTAAAAATGGCACTGAAATAGAGAGGCTGAGTGGAGCGCTTTCTCCCCAACAGTTAGATCAGTTTATTTTGCGACTGCTGTAAAAAATCACATTAAACCAATCACTTACTACTGATTGCAGTAACTCTTGTAAAGAATACCCATTACATCAAGTGCAACCTCACTAGATAGCGAGTAATAAATCTGCTTGCCTTCTCTCCTAGTTCGAACCAAACCCTCATTGCGCAATATAGTTAATTGCTGAGAAAGTGTGGGTTGATGTATTCCTAAGGCACTCTCAAGATCTCCAACACACTTTTCACCCAGACTTATCTGACACAACAATAGCAATCTATCGCTATTTCCTAGCGTTTTAAGTAGTCTACAAGCCTCATTTGCAGATTCCTGCATTCTTTCCAGATCCATATTCACACCCATATCAGGCCCCAAAATTTTTGTAGAACAAACTCACACACATCATTCATTTTACTTTATTATATAATATAATTAAATAAATTAAAGAACAGAGTGCAGAGTCATGGATAACAAACTAGGGATTTCAGGCCGAATTGCAGCATTCTTTCAAGGGGCACAAATTACACCCTTGCTAGCGATCCTTGCTTTGCTTTTAGGTCTATTTGCCATTATCGTGACTCCGCGTGAAGAAGAGCCTCAAATTAATGTCACGATGGCTAATGTCATCATCCCCTTTCCCGGTGCAAGCGCTAAAAACGTAGAGGAGATGATCTCGATTCCAGCTGAGCAAGTGCTATCGCAGATTGCCGGCATCGAACATGTTATGTCGATGTCTCAAACAGGTCTTTCAGTGATCACCGTTCAATTCAAGGTTGGCGTCCCAAGAACAGAAGCTCTGGTAAGGCTGCACGATACCGTAGCAGCCAACTCAGATTGGTTGCCAAAAGGTCTCGGGGTCATGCCCGCCATCATTAAGCCCAAGGGAATTGATGACGTTCCAATACTCTCACTGACGCTATTTTCAAAAAATCCTTCAATCACATCGTATGAGTTGGAAAAAATAGCCAATGAAATTGAAATTGATTTAAAACGAGTGAAAGGGACGCGAGAAGTCACCACAATTGGCGGCCCAAAACGGGCAATCCGAATTGAGGTCAGCCCTGAGAAAATGGCACTCAAGGGTGTCACCATTCCAGAACTCAGAATGGCGCTAGAAACTGCCAATCTAGGCATGCCAGTTGGCGATCTTCTTACAGAACAAGGGACCGTTGCCATTGAAACTGGCCCTTTTCTAAGAAACTTAATAGATGTGGAGAGCATTGCCTTAGGAGTTCGCCAAGGCAACCCCGTTTACGTCAAGGATGTGGCTACAGTCATTGAGGGGCCAATGCAAAATCGACGCTTAGTTTGGCATGCGGACGTTGCTGATAAAGGCTCTGCAGATCATCCAGCGGTCACGATTTCAGTCACCAAAAAACCTGGTGAGAATGCCGTCGATGTTTCCAATCAAGTACTCAGCCAATTGCAATCCCTAAGGTCCACCCTAATACCCAAAGATATTGAGATAGCAGTCTCGCGTAATTATGGTGAAACTGCTAATGAAAAAGCTAGCAAACTCATCCAGAAACTCATTTTTGCAACATTGTCAGTAGTGGCTTTGATTTTCTTTGCATTAGGTCGTAGAGAGGCGATGATTGTTGGATCGGCGGTTGTACTTACCTTAGCCGCAACATTATTCGCCTCCTGGGCTTGGGGATTTACCATCAACAGAGTCTCCCTATTTGCCTTGATATTTTCAATTGGAATTTTGGTGGATGATGCCATTGTGGTGGTTGAAAACATTCATCGACATCAACTGCTATTCCCCAATAAACGCTTAAAAGAAATTATTCCTGGCGCAGTGGACGAAGTTGGCGGGCCCACCATTTTGGCAACACTTACCGTGATTGCTGCACTACTACCTATGGCCTTTATTAGCGGTCTGATGGGTCCATACATGAGCCCCATTCCTATTAACTCGAGTATGGGCATGCTGCTATCACTTGCAATTGCCTTCATGGTTACACCTTGGATGGCAAGAATTTGGCTTGCTCAACACTCAGATAGTCAAAAGGCACACTTTAATCTCGCTCAGTGGATCAGCCCAAAGTTTAAGAAAATATTTGATCCCCTACTGAGTGATCAATCTGGAAAAAGAAATAGGAAACTTCTCGCAGGCGGGGTGATCGGAGCAATCTTGATTTCACTCTCACTACCAATGACAGGCTTGGTGGTATTAAAGATGTTGCCATTTGATAACAAATCAGAATTTCAAGTGATCTTGGATATGCCGCCAAGTACTAGGGTCGAAAAGACCTCAGAGGTTTTGAGAGAAATGGGAGTAGCCCTATCTAAATCTCCTGAAGTAAGCAGCTACCAGATTTATGCAGGCACTTCCGCCCCGATAAACTTTAATGGCTTGGTACGCCAGTACTACTTTAGGCAAAGCCCAGCATTGGGCGATATTCAAGTTAACCTCGTAGATAAGCACCATCGGTCAGATCAAAGCCACCTCATTGCAAGCCGCATTCGTCCTGCATTGCAAGAGATAGCAAAAAAATATAACGCCAATGTCAAGGTGGTAGAAGTACCTCCAGGACCTCCAGTGCTTTCTCCTATCGTTGCTGAGATCTACGGCCCTACCCCAGAGGGCAGACTGAGTGTAAGTAAATCAGTGAGATCCGCTCTTGAGAAAACCGATGGCATTGTCGATATTGATGACAGTAGCATCGCAAAATCGCCAAAGCAGTTCTTGCTAGTTGATCGTCGGAAGGCAAGCTTAATGGGCGTTTCTCAACAAGCGATTGTGACAACCTTAAGGGCTGGTCTTGCTGGAGAAAATGTTGCTTACGTTCATGACGAATCCAAATACTCTGCGCCTACAGAAATCAGACTCCCAGAAAATAAACAGGACTCATTAAAAGAGTTGCTGAAATTGACTGTCAGAAACTCACAACGGGAGGCAGTGCCTCTTAGTCAATTAGTTTCTATCGTAGACGCGGACAGAGAGCAAACCATCTATCGCAAGGATCTTCTGCCGGTAAGCTATGTTATTGGAGATACCGCCGGAAAAGTGGATAGCCCTTTGTATGGCTTATTTAAGGCCAGATCGCTGACCAAAGAAATTAAAGATCCAAACGGCAAAGAAGTGGAAGAATTCTTTACTGCCGCCCCAAGTGATCCCTACCAAAGCTATGCCATCAAATGGGATGGTGAGTGGCAAGTTACTTATGAGACCTTCCGTGATATGGGCGCTGCTTATGCGGTTGGCTTAATACTCATATATCTACTAGTTGTAGCGCACTTTGGCTCCTATCTCACGCCACTCGTCATCATGGCGCCGATTCCCCTCACGATTGTTGGGGTGATGCCTGGGCATGCTCTGCTCGGCGCGCAATTTACAGCAACCTCCATGATTGGCATGATTGCACTGGCTGGCATCATTGTGCGTAACTCAATACTGCTGGTTGATTTTATTAACCTTCAGGTTCGCCAAGGCATTGCATTTAAGGATGCCGTGGTGGATGCCGCCATCACGCGAGCCCAACCTATTGCACTTACAGGGTTAGCAGCAATGCTGGGGGCATTCTTTATATTGGATGATCCGATTTTCAATGGCCTTGCAATCTCATTAATTTTTGGAATTCTGGTATCAACAGCGCTCACTTTGGTAGTGATTCCCCTGCTCTATTACTCAGCTTATGCACATCGAGTAGACAAAATTCTCCAATCAACCCATTAATTCATTTAAGGAATTCATCATGACATCTTGGCAAATTGTTCGCATCATTGCAGGCACATTTATTTTCATCTCAGTAGCGCTTGGCGCTCCCGGAAGTCCATGGTTTGCAAATGAATGGTTCTTAGCCTTTACCGCTTTTGTTGGCGTCAACATTTTGCAAAGTGGTTTAACTCGCTGGTGCCTCATGGAAACAATTGTTCGCAAGTTGGGCGCTAAAGCTGGCGCATAAATTCAAAGGTTACCAATGAAACTCCTCGATATAAAACCTTTTGCAGCGGCTGCGATGGCATTGCTAACCATTTCATCCAATTCGGCTATGGCAACAAGCTTAATGGAGGTATGGCGTGAAGCCCAAAATAGAGACCCAGAATTCATTGCCAGTCGCTATGAGCAGATGGCTGGAGAGAAGAGACGCGATCAGGGAACTTCCTTATGGCTTCCAAGCGTTAACTTAACCGCCCTCACCGGCAGCATGAGCTACAACACCTCAACCACTGGCGCGCAATTCTATGCACCAGGTATGGGCACCTTTAATGGGGCTAATTTCAATACCTCAGTCAATAATGGTTTCGTTAACCGATATACCGTCGGCGCTACCCAATCAATTTATAACCGCGAGCGCCTCGCCCAAAGCCGACAGCTCAATCTCTCAGCCGATGCCTCCAATCTTGGTGCTCAAGTAGCGAACCAAAATCTGATCTTGTTGGTTGCCGAACGCTATTTCGATGTCCTTAGTGCCGAAGAGTCTGTTAGATTGGTCAAAAAACAAGAAGCAGCAATTGCCAATACGCGCCAACAAATTGAGAAGCGCTTTAGGCTTGGCGATGCCAGTCAAACTGATATGCAAGAAGCAAACGAGAGATTGGACACGGTAAAAGTACGCGCTCTAGATGCAAGTAATAATCTTGCAGTCAAAAAACTTGCCTTGCAGGACTTATTCGGGGGCGTAGTTAA
The DNA here is from genome assembly GCF_018881755.1 of Polynucleobacter finlandensis. Taxonomy (GTDB): domain Bacteria; phylum Pseudomonadota; class Gammaproteobacteria; order Burkholderiales; family Burkholderiaceae; genus Polynucleobacter; species Polynucleobacter finlandensis. The sequence continues at coordinate 12,966 of NZ_JACVPS010000023.1, forward strand.
TATTGAGAAATCAAAAATCAACTTAAATGTTGCGCAACTATCACTTCCAAACCTCGAAACTCATGTAGGAAAGCTTAAGTCCCAGAATATCCAACTGCAAATGCTTTCAACGCAAGAAAAAGCTGCGAAAGAAGAGGCTGAAAAGTACGGTGCAGCAGCCTCACCTAAGTTGGATGCGGTTGCACAGTCCTCTAAAGATAGTTTAAGTGGATCTGGCAATTTTGGCCCCGCTAACAATACAGCAACCAATAATTATCTCGTTGGATTACAGCTTTCAATCCCTCTATATACCGGCGGCTACCGCACGGCTAAGCAAGAAGAGTCATTGCTCTTGGTTGAAAAGATTAAAGCCGAGTACAACAAGTCTGAGCAGAATCTAGAGAGAACCTTAAGATCAGTTTGGTATTCACTCAATAGCGCAAAGGATAAGCTGACGGCATTATCAAGTGCCCAAAAGACTGGCGAAGCAAGGTTAAGCTCTACTCGGGTCGGGTATGCGCATGGTTCTCGCACCACGATGGAACTTTTGGGAGCCGAAAGCGACCTTATTGCCAATGACTATGCGCTTTATATGGAAAAAGTGAACTATCTTCTTAATCGATTACGCCTAGCTGCGCTTACGGGTGAAATCTCAGAGCAGGATCTTTCAATGGTAAATGCATACCTTAATTGATCCAACAAAAGCAAACTTAGAAGAACGAAGGAAATCAGATGAAGAATTTAGAAGCTAAAAAAATGTGGGATGACCGCTTTAATAGCGAAGACTTTCTATTCGGAACTGAAGCAAACACATTTTTACAAGAGATGGCCCCAAAGCACCTCAAAGAAAATGCCCGAATTTTGTGTATTGCAGATGGCGAAGGCAGAAACTCTACTTGGCTAGCCCAGCAGAATCACCAAGTTGATGCGTTTGACTTTTCTGATATTGCAATTGAGAAAGCAAAAAAGTTTGCGAGCAGTAAAAATGTAGAGGTCAATTACGTTGTATCTGATTGTCAGTCAATTAATTGGGAGGCGGGCGATTACGATGCAATCATTGCGATATTCATTCAATTCTCAAACCCCAAAGAACGCTCAAGATTATTTAAAGATATGCTATTAGCATTAAAGCCGGGCGGCGTCTTAATCCTGCAGGGTTACACGCCCAAGCAATTGGAATATAAAACCGGTGGGCCAAGTCAGATTGAAAATTTGTACACAGAACGAGTTATAAAGAGTTTGCTTAAGAATACAAAAATTGAAGTCTTAAAAAGCTATGAAGCAGAATTAAGCGAGGGAAAAGCGCATTCTGGAAAATCAGCGCTAATTGGGGTGGTGGCAATTAAGAAGCCAGTATCGATATGGCAGTTCGCCCTATCAGCAATTATGATGCCGATGTTTTCATAATCAGCGGTGAATTATTTTCTAGCTATTAATTACTATCAGAGAATTACATTCCTCGTTTTGCAAAATCCTTGAGCGCATTCATATTGGGAATTTGGACTGAAAGCCTTGTAACATCTGAAATCAACCCCTGCTCTGACATAGATGCTAAGGCTCTACTAATTGTTTCAAATTTGACATCCATCATCAAACCCATATCCTCACGCCTAAAAAGAGGTGCAATTGTATGGGAGCCAGACTCTCTTGCCAGTTGAATAAAAAATCTGGCTAGGCGAATTTCAATGCGCCCAGTATTAATCTCTGAAAACCATGCCTCAGATTCCGAGAGCGCCTCGCCCCATTTTTTGACTATTTGACGATGTAATCTTGGAGACTCCTCCCCCAGAATTGAAATAACATTTTTAGGAATCTTACACGCACGAATATTAGTAAGCGCAGTAGCAGCGTGCTTGTAATGATCACCCAATAGTGCCTCCATCCCAAATAAATCTCCCGGCTTCACAAGCCGCACAATTCTGCTGGTGCCATCAGGATTGAGATGGAGTAACTTTAAATAACCTTGACGCAAGGTATAAACATGCTGTGCAGATTCACCCTGGGAATAAATCAAAGAATTTGCTTCATACTTTAAATCGTCAATTGGTGAATGAATTTTGGAGAAATCCTCCTCGTTTAACTCTGCGAACAAAGCAGAGCTACGGATAGAGCATGACTCACAGTCGCTCTGACCCTGCCAAGCAATCTTTATATCTACAGGCTTCATCATCGCGATATTCTCAAGTTAACTCTATAGACATTATTTTATGCGTACATTTGTATATACGTTTATACGTATATACATGCTGATTAATATATGGAGTAAAACGTTACTAATAATAAGTGAGTACGCTAGCTTTACCCTTAAAGATTCTGTATGAAAAAAGGGTATAACCAAGAATGGTAGGCAGAACTACGATTGCACCCCAAAAAATAAACCATAGGGATTCAGTAGCTGCAGCCGCTTGCCACAATGTCATTTTTCCAATAATGACATATGGAAAAATACTATAAGCAATACCAAAAAATGCCAGCCAAAAAATGGCGACAACACAGGCAAAAGGTAACCACTCCCTCTTGCTGGAGCCTTTTTCTAATGCACAAATAAAATGATTGGCGAGAAAAAATAAAATAGCGGTCGCAATGGGAATTGGGGAGAGCCAAAAAATTTGTGGCCAAGAAAACCATTTATGCATGATTTCAGGACTGAAGTATGGAGTGGCAGCAGAGACTAATGTGACCCCAAATCCAGTGAGCCATAAACTTGTTTTAGCCCATCGGAATGATTGTTGCTGAAGGCTTCCTTCAGTTTTGAGGATCAGCCATGTTGACCCAAGCAGTATGTAACCTGCTGGTAAACATATCCCAACAAGCAGTGAAAAACCCCAGCCTAAAATTCCTGAATCAAACCCCACGATCAGGCGGCCGATCATGATGCCCTGAGAGACCGAAGCGATTAAACTGCCGACGTAAAACAATAAATTCCAAAGCGGCTTTTGTTCAATATTGACCTTAACCCTAAAGTCAAATGACACGCCTCGAAGAATTAACCCCATCAACATCGCCGCTACAGGTAAGTAGAGCTCAGTTAGTATCGGCCCATGAGCCAATGGAAACGCGACAAGTAATAGGCCAACACCTAAAACAATCCAGGTTTCGTTGGCATCCCAAAAAGGGCCAATCGATGCAATCATCATATCTTTGTCATGGTCTGATGCTCGATTGAGCAGCATTCCAATTCCTAAGTCGTAACCGTCCAGAACTACATAAGACAGCATGGCAAATCCCATGGCGACAAAGAAAAATAGCGGAAGCCAGACAGATGCTTGGGTATAGTCAATTGAGGTCATAACTTAAGTCCTAAAAAGACTCCACGAAGTTTCAGATTGCTTTTCAACTTGAGTTTTGGGACTTTCTTTATCGTCAGCCTGGCGAGCCAGATAGAAGACCACCCAAATGTAAGCAGCTAGCAAACCCACATATAGAGTTAAGTATGCAAAAAGAGTAGAAAAGACCATGCTTGTTGGCAAAGTGGTTGCAGCTTGTGCAGTGGTCAGCACTCCAGTGACCAAATAAGGTTGTCGCCCAATTTCGGTTACATACCAACCAGCCAACACGGCAACCCAGCCGGAAAAGGTCATCAGCACTAAACCTTTGGCCAACAACTTTGGTAGAGGCCGATTTTGACGCATCTGCCAACGTCCCAACCATGAAAATAAGAGCATTAAGATACCAACGCCAACCATCACTCTAAAAGCAAAAAATACAGGGGCAACAGGCGGAATCTTATCTCCGAAATCATTTAATCCCTTGACCTCACCATCCCAACTATGGGTTAAGTAAAAAGACGCCAACTTAGGAATGCTGATCTCATAGTCGTTAGTAAGAGTTTGTTTATTGGGTATCCCAAAGATTACTGCAGGCACACCAGTGCCGCCATTCCAAATTCCCTCCATAGCAGCTAGCTTTGCAGGTTGATGATGAAGCGTATTTAGGCCATGTAGATCTCCAAGCATAATTTGAATGGGCGTTAAAACCATGGCAGCAGTAAGTGCCATTTTCATCACCATCAAATTTGCTTCCGAGCGGCTATTACGAAGGTAGCGGTAAGCAGAAATACCAGCTAAGAAAAACGATACTGTTAAAAATGAAGCTAACATCATGTGCCCCAGGCGATAAGGCATCGATGGATTAAAGATGATTGCCATCCAATCAACGGCATGCGCCCTGCCATCAATCATGGTGAAACCCTGCGGAGTTTGCATCCATGAATTTAAAGCAATAATCCAAAAGGCTGAAAGGCTCGTCCCAAAAGCCACCAAAAAAGTAGCTAACGTATGCACTCTTTGCGAAACACGCTTTGCACCAAATAGCATGACGCCTAAGAAAGTTGCCTCAAGGAAAAAGGCTGTTAGGACTTCATATGCCAATAATGGACCGGCAATATTGCCAACGGTTTCCATGTACCCAGGCCAGTTTGTTCCAAACTGAAAGCTCATCGTGATACCACTCACGACACCTAAAGCAAATGTTAAGGCAAAGACTTTGATCCAGAACTGATATGCCTCTTTCCAGCAATCTAACCCAGTCCTGTTGTGTTTAATCTTGAAGTAGAAAAGGAACCAGCCTAAGGCAATCGAAATAGTCGGGAACAAAATATGGAAGGAAATATTTGCACCAAACTGGATTCTGCTCATAATAAGTGTGTCCAACATCCTATTGCCCCTTATTTTTGATGTACTTTTTTATTATCCTCTTAACCACTATGAATTGCTGAGCTTGGCTTTATACCCATCTCATTCAATCGACCGTTAAGACAATGCGAGCGTCAAACCTCAAAATGGATTAATTTACGGGGAGTTGATGATGGCTGACCTATAGTGCCGTGAAAATTAATGTGTAAAGTGTGTGGAGTTTGCCTACACACTTTTTAGCATGCTCAGCGTTACTTAAAGTAACGCTCAAATGACCAAACCTCACCTTTAGTCTCAAAAGCTGGCTTTTTGTGATGTTTAGGTCCTGTTTAGGCTCTCTGGTTATGAGAGCAGAAGCCCATGATAGACCCATATAAACAGGGGGTCTGCGGGTGGTCAGTGTCGGTGTGTAAGCAAATGTGTAAGCAAATTCATGGATTTAAAGGAAGTGGCCTCTCACTCATTGGTTTTCAAAACCACAGGATTTTTAGAGCAACCATCTAACACTTCGTTGCTCCAAAGTACTTTTTGGTGAGTGAGCGTTACTTTAAGTAACGCTTACTTTTCTGGACGGCAGCTAACGACCCAAAGCAGCCCATGCAGAGACAACAAAAAACCACCCGAAGGTGGCCATCTCATTCATCAATATTGAGATTAAGAAGCGGCGATTGCTTTGCGAGCTTTAGT
>NZ_JACVPS010000024.1 GCF_018881755.1 Polynucleobacter finlandensis
TTATGTCTGCTTCTGAGCGCACTTCAGCTGTTCAGATTGGGCTATTTTGAGGTTTCTGACGGGCAGAGAACGGCCATTAAGCGCCTGAAATAACGTCCAACTGAATCAATTTTAATTTACAACACTAGTTTTTTATAGGTTCACAACTATAAGTTGTTCATTTAACTAAATATCTAGTTACATTGGAAAAACTCTATTCAAGGCTATAAATTTTTCGTAATTTTATGCCCTTGATATCTTTCAAGACTGATGGAGTAATCAATCCCTACCTGCGCTCAAAGCTGTAGTTAGCTACGGTGGGTCACCCAATAAACAATGGTTTCATATTTTTATTAGCACTATGTTAGTTACTTTCCAAACCTCACGAGATCGGGTTCGATTCTGTTTGGTGCTCGGCTGCGCTTTGATAGCCATCTCCTCTGCCCAGGCCCAAGTGCCGAGTGCGGGATCATTTCAGCAAAATATCGACCAAGAGTTGCGTCAGAATCCTTTGCCGCAAAAGGTTACCCCTAAGTTAATTCCTGAGCCTGAAAAAAAGGCAACTGGCGGCATTGCTTTTGTACTTAAGACTATTCAGTTCACTGGAAACACCGTACTTTCAAATTCTCAGATTGAATCACTTATTGAGCCTTATCTTAATAAGTCGATTGATTTTGGTCAGTTACAGGTATTGGCTTCTGCGATTGAAGCCGCCTATCGTAATTCTGGTGGTATTGCTCGGGTAGTCATTCCACCTCAAGATATTAATAATGGCGTTTTAACAATTCAGATTGAGGAATCGATATTTGGTATCACCAAGATTGAAGGCGCTATTACACGTGTAAAGCCTCAGCAGATAATTGACATCATGAACGCTGCGCAAACTAGCGGTCAGTTAGTAGAGGTATCACACTTAGATCGAGGCATTTTGTTGTCGGATGACTTGCCTGGCGTGACTGTTGGCGGCGTTTTGGCTCAAGGCTCAACAGCACTGACTACCGATCTCATTGCCAGAGTAGCTGATGAGCCATTGGTCTTTGGAAATGCCCAGGCCGATAATACGGGACCCACTTCCATAGGGGCATACCGCGTCTTAGGAAACCTCGGAATGAATAGTCCTCTAGGTGTGGGCGATTTATTGTTGGCAACCTACTTATATTCTGAGGGAAGTAACTATGGCCGTTTAAGTTACACCGTGCCAGTAGGTAGCGATGGTTTGCGAGTCGGTGTTAACGGATCGACGATGGCCTATCGATTGATCTCTTCACAATTTGTAGCACTTGGTGCTACTGGTACTTCTTCTACTGGTGGAGTAGAGGCTAATTACCCAATCATTCGTTCTCGTTCTGCTAATTTATATGCTGGTGCCAATGCGGACTATCGTCAATTTAGCAATAGCAATGCTCAACAAGGGCTCATTAATCAGTATTCAGTCATGGATTACTCCATTGGCTTGTTTGGCAACTCCTTTGATGCCATTGGTGGGTCCGGTTCAAATAACGGCAGCCTTGTGATTACCAGTGGTAATACGAATCTTGCAGGATCCCCTAATCAGGCCAGTGTGGCAGCAGCCAATAATGCCCAAGGTGGCTTTACCAAGATTCGCTACAGCGCTAACCGCAACCAATTGATTGTTGGTGGTTTGAGTCTATATGGCAGTGTGAGTGGCCAAGCGACTAATGCCAATTTAGATTCATCAGAAATGTTTTACCTGGGTGGCGCCTATGGGGTGAGGGCTTACCCCACGAATGAAGGCGCGGGTAGCCAAGGTCAATTAGCTACTGTTGAGTTACGTCAAGCGCTTCCACAGAACGTCAATGCCGCCATCTTTTATGACTACGGTCATGTACAGGTATATCCCAACAATAACTACGCTGGTGCCAGCGCTATTAATAGTTATGCCATGAAGGGTGCCGGTTTATCTCTGGGCTGGAAACCGGCCTCAAATATCGATTTAAAAACTATTTGGGCAAAACGTATTGGGGCTAATCCCAATCCCACCTATACGGGCACCTATCAAGACGGCACCAATGGAAGTAGTCAATTTTGGTTTATGGCGAGCATTGCATTTTGAAGATCAATAAATATAAACAGTCATTAAGTGGATCGGCGTTCATATCGCTATTTGTATCTTCTGTGTATGCAGCCCCTCCGGCGCCTACACAGTTGCCTACAGGCTCTGCGGTTGTTGGCGGTGCAGCGACGGTTAGCCAAGCTGGTGCGGTCATGCAGATCAACCAAGCTACTCCTAGAGCGGCAATTAACTGGCAGACTTTTAACGTAGGCTCTGCTGCGACAGTCAATATTACTCAGCCTAATGCTTCCAGCGTTCTTTTAAATCGGGTTCTGGATACTAATGCCAGTCAAATCTTTGGCAAGGTAAATGCCAATGGACAGGTTTTCTTAGTGAATCCTAACGGGGTTTACTTTGCTCCTAGTGCAAGTGTGAACGTAGGTTCATTCTTGGCCACTACAGCCAATATCAGTACTGCTGACTTTATGGCAGGTTTAAGCACTTTTTCTACTGGTGGTGCTACTGGTTCAATCATCAATGATGGTAATTTAACGGCTGCTTTGGGTGGCTATATTGCCCTTTTAGCTCCCTCCGTGATTAATAACGGGATTGTGATTGCTCAGATGGGAACGGTAGCTCTTGCTGCTGGTAACGTTTACGAGCTTCAGTTTGCTGGCAACACACTCTCTAATGTTCAAGTATCTGCTTCTGCTGTGGATGCTTTTGTATCCAACGGTAACGCGATTTATGCGCCTGGTGGCTTGATTATTCTGTCTGCTCAGGCAGCACACCAAATTCAAGGTGGGGTGATCGGCAATACAGGTGTTCTAGATGCAACAGGAATGACAAATAGTGGTGGCGTGATTCGCTTAACCGCTTCTTCAACGATCAATGCAGGCGGTGTCATTAAGGCTGATGCCGCACCAAACAGCGTAGGTAATGGCGGTACAGTTGACATCATCGCTGATTTAACAAACTCCGTTAGCAAAACCAATGTTACTGGCACGATTACTGCTAAAGGTGGTGATTTAGGTGGTAATGGCGGACTAATTGATACTTCAGCTTCCCATGTCAATGTAGCGGATAGCGCAGTAGTAAATACTTTAGCTCCTAAAGGGGATGCTGGTACTTGGACGCTAGATCCAGACGGATTTACCATTTCAGCTACTGGCGATATGACTGGTGCTGCAGTTACTACTGCGTTGAATGGCGGTAACTTTACTATCTTATCCACGAGTGGATCAGGCGCGGATGGTAATGTAAATGTAAACGACAATATCAGCTGGGCATCCCATCTACTCACGTTAAATGCGACCAATAGCGTAAATGTGAACGCTCAGATGTCGGTATCCGGTGCTGGAAGTTTAACAATTAATACTGGCACAGGCTCAGTATTGAATCCTACTGTTGGCCTTAATTTTGGTCTAAATAATGGTGGTTTTATTGGGTCTGTTAACTTTGCCCAATCAGGTACTAATTTACTCACGATTAACAACAAGGCTTACACCATTATTAACGATGTAAACACTCTAGAGACAATTAACGGTGCTTTAATCTTAAATTACGCATTAGGCTCAAACATTGATGCCAGTGCTACTGCAACTTGGAATCCCCAGGGTGGCGGGTACAACGGTTTCGTCCCAATTGGTTCTGTTGCTGGATCTTTCGTTGGTAATTTTGAAGGTCTTGGTCATACCGTTAGCAACCTAACCATTACTCCACAGACAAATTCAACTCCTAGCCAAGCATTTATTGGAAATACTGGCGCAGCAACTAATACCATCGAAAACATTGGCATCATTGGCGGTACCTTTGGCATCCCCGGAACTATTTATCCTGGTGCTGATACTGGTGCGCTCTTGGGTAATGGCGCTAGTGCAATTGTTAGAAATGCTTATTCAACTGGCGGTGTCGCTACTGGTGGCGCTGGTACAGGTGGCTTAATTGGTACAGACAATACTGGTTTTGTCTACAACGCTTTTTCAACCAATCAAGTTAGAGGTGACGCTAGTACAGGCGGACTTGTTGGCACGATGACATCAAGTAGCATCATTAATGCTCATGCTACTGGTAATGTCAACGTAGGATATGCTGGCGGCGCTGGTGACGGCGGCTTAGTCGGCACAATTACTTCTGGTAATGTAACCAATGCCTACGCTACTGGAAGCGTTCATGGTGGTGCTGGTACTGGTGGTTTGATCGGTAGTGGCACTACGGGTAATGTTACTAATGTTTATGCCACGGGTAATGTGGCTGGGGCTGCCAATACGGCCGGACTAGTCGGCTCAATTACCTCAGGTGCAATTACTCATGCCTATGCTTTAGGGAATGTAACTGGCGCGGCAACTTCAGACAGCTTTGGCTTGGCAGCAAATCGAAGTGACTTCTATGCGATGGGAACTTTTAATGGTACGGCAACGGTACTTAGCTACACCACCCAACCTGCTCTGAGTGCCTACTTTGCACCTGCAGCTAATGGCAATGGTCCTTACTTGATTGGCTTATCAGTCCCTATTTTGGTGACTCCAAATAGCTTGACTCAGGTATATAACGGTTCAGCTTTGATTCTGGGTGCAGAAACATCGACTTATTCCGCCCCTGTAGCTGGTAATAACGGTACGCTGGTTTACTCTGCGGGCTCAGGCTCACAACTCAATGTGGGCACCACTGCAATTATTGCGTCAGGGCTTTATAACAGCCAGCAATACACTTTTAGCTATGCTCCTGCTGCTTTCACAGTGACTCCTGCGACTTTACTGGTAACAGCAAATACAGCAACTAAGGTTTATGGCGCAGCGCTACCAGTTCTGACTGATACGATTACTGGCTATGTAAATAGTGAGACTGGTTCGGTTGTTTCTGGTGCAGCTGCTAATGCAACAACTGCATTGATTAGCTCAAATGTAGGATCGTATTCAATCATCCCAACTCTAGGGACACTCTCTGCTAGTAACTATGTATTTACTTATGCAAATGGTAGCTTAGGCATTACCCAAGCTGCTTTATCCGCGACTACTAATAATGCAATCTCAGTTTATGGCTCTGCCGTAGTAGCAAATTCAACCACTTTTACTGGTTTTGTAAATGGCGATAGCCAGTCTGTTGTTAATTCTTCTAATCTTACTCAAACTAGTGTTCTCGCTGGTGCAAATGCTGGTTTAAGCACAATTAACACCACTGGTTATACCGCTCAAAACTATGCAATTACTTCAGTTGCAGGGCAGTACACAGTAAGCAAAGCTTCCTTAACTGCGACTGCTGCTGATGCAACTAAAGTGTATGGTGATGCTAATCAAGTTCTGACAGTCGGTTTGACTGGCTTTGTGAACGGCGATACAGCATTGAGCGCTGGTGGCTTGACTGCTTCTACTGCTAATAGCACCGCTACTGCATTAACTTCAGTTGGCACTTCAGCGATTACGGTTACGGCTGGTACTGCAAACAACTACAACATTACGCCAGTAGCAGGTGTTTTAACAACCAATGCGGCTACTTTGACTGTAACTGCCAATAACGCGACTAAGGTTTACGGTGCAGCCACTCCAGCTTTGAGCAATACGATTACAGGCTTTAAAAACGGACAAGATGCTTCAGTCGTAACAGGAACAGCTACTCCAACAACAACGACTACAGTAGCCAGCGGAGTTGGTAGCTCAGTATTGGTTGCTACTCCAGGCAACTTAGCTTCTGGCAACTATGTGTTTACTTACGCTAACGGTACTTTGACAGTAACCAAAGCTGCTTTAACAATCAAAACCGACGACTCTACTGCGGTGTATGGATCTGCATTACCCGCCTTTTCTAATACCGTAACTGGTCTGGTTAATGGCGATACGGTCTCAGGCACAGCTACTTACGCTACTACTGCCGTACAAGGTAGCAATGCTGGTAATTACGCCGTAACAACTGCTAACTTAACTGCCAGCGCTAATTACACAGTATCTTTTGTAGCTGGCAATCTCACAATTACTCCTGCTGGCATTACAGTTCTTAGCATCAATAACACCGTGGTTGCTGGTAAAACATACGATGGCAATAATTCGGCTACCTTGAGTGGTGGTCAGATGATTGGTGTTCTGGGTACTGATAATGTCATTCTTGTTCAGTCAGGTACTTTTAACAACGTCAATGTCGGCACACAATCTGTAACCGTAGCTGATACTTTGACAGGTGCTCAAGCAGGTAACTACACGATTACTCAACCAACTGGCGTAACAGGTGTTATTAGTGCGGCTACTTTGACAGTAACGGCTGGGAATAGCTCCAAGACTTATGGTGTAACGGCTGATTTGAATACTGCAAACTTTACTTCCAACGGCTTAGTTAATGGTGAGCAAATTAGTAATGTGGCCGTAGTAAGCGCCGGAACAGTTAATACAGCTTCAGTTGCTGCTTATGGTGTAACCGCCAGCAATCCAACTGGTAGCGGTGCTTTTTTAGCATCAAACTACAACACAACTTTTGTGGACGGCTCTTTGGCAGTTACTCCAGCTACCTTAACTGTTAAGGCGAACGATGCCACTAAGGTTTACGGTGCAGCTACTCCAGCTTTGAGCAATACGATTACAGGCTTTAAAAACGGACAAGATGCTTCAGTAGTAACAGGGAAAGCTACACTAACTTCAGTCGCCACGACCACAAGTAATGTGGGCTCAGTCGCCATCTTATCTACTTCTGGAAACTTGGCTTCGGGCAACTACACTTTTGTCTATGTGAATGGTTCTTTAACGATCACTCCAGCGGCTTTAACTGTGACTGTTGATAATTCATCTAAGGTATATGGTGCTGGCCTACCGGTCTTTACAGGCTCAGTGAGTGGTTTAGTGGCTGGTGGCACTACACCAACAGCATCTTACTCATCTACAGCTACTTCAGCTAGTGATGTGGGCAACTACTCAATCAACGCTAATTTAACCGCAGATGCCAACTACTCTGTATCCGTAGTTGCAGGGCAGTTAACGGTTACTAAAGCAACTTTGACCGCAACGGGTAACGATGCCTCTAAAGTCTTTGGTACCACTAACCCAGCTTTGTCAGTTAGCTTAGTAGGGTTTGTAAATGGCGATACAGCAAGTACAACTGCTGGCCTGACAGCTTCTACAGCCAATAGCACTGCAACAACTTCAACACCAGTAGGCACTTCAGCAATAGCAGTAGCCGCTGGCACTGCAAACAACTACAACATTACTACTGTGGATGGAGTTTTAATGATTACTTCTTCTCCTATGATTGTTCCGGTGGTTATCCCTCCTGTTCAGGTCAAGGTTCCTGTAGCGCCATTCAATAATCAATCCTCAAGAATAATTATTCTTGAGGCAACATCCCCGCAAGACTATTCTAAAGAGGCGGTTTCCGGTGGTGGAGTATCTCGCGATGACAATGATTTAGCGCTGCTGACACTTCCTAAAATTAAATTTAATAGCTTGGACGATAAGGAAAAGGCTCTATAAAGGGATGCCCCTAATAAGGAGTAGTCCTTGAGCCCAATTAGCCCACTGTAAAAATATAGTCGCTTACTATTTTTCCCAAAGCACTCTTCGGATTGCTTTAAATTAATTATTGGGAATAGATGGAGCAATGTCCAACATATTTAAAAAGATTAAAACGAAGGGCATTCTAGTGGGCACAAAAAAAGATGAAAGTGAAATAAGGCAGCGGCGATACAAGCTAATTTGACTATAGCTATATTTTTTTGACCTATTTGAGCTGGAACCATTGAAAATTTCCAATAAAACTACCTCAAATCGGAATATAGGCATGAATTAAGAGATTTATTCGTGTCTTATCCAGCATTTGATTTGCATCCCTAAGAACTATAGTTACTTTTTGATATGGATCAAATTCAACTCTAATCAATTTACTTTATGGCATGACGTAAATCAGACATTACTTTTACAGTATAAATAACGAGCACCTTTTTTCGGAGAAATAACATTGTATTCAGCCCGCTTTAGGGGGATTTATGCCTAATCGGCATAAAACTACCCAGCGTTTTGCAGCCGCATTTAATGCTAGCTTATATAAAAAATATAAAACTGCCCCATCAAATGTTTTCATTGCAACACAATTTAATCTCAGAGCTCACGGAACATCTACTGTTAGTACAGAAACAGTCAGAAAGTGGTCAAAAGGTTTGGCTTACCCATCGGCAAGTCATTTAACTGCCATAGTTGATTGGCTAGAGTTAAACCCTAATGATTTCCTTGTGGATCTGATGGCCAAACATCAAATTTCCCCGCTGTCTGAAGGGGTTGGAAAAAATGATGCCAATCTCAATATTATTTCGTCTCAACAAATATTAGACTCGCTTAAATTGGAAATTGCTGTTGTAGCCTCTAGTGGGATTATTGTTCAAGTTAATAAAGCTTGGATTAAGTTTTTTACTGAGAACTCCATAAATCGGGTTGCGGAAACTTTCCTGGGGAAGAACTACTTGACAGTGTGTGATCATACTTTAGGCAGTGAGGATTTAAATGCTAACGATATGGGCTCTGGTATTCGTAAAGTGCTACGTGGCGACTTGAAAGAGTTTACCCTTAAATATGCTTGCCATTCCCCCCAGCAGAAACGTTGGTTTATTGGGAGAGTATCCCCTATATCTCATAACAGTAGAATTTATGCAGTCGTTAGTCATCAGGTTATTTCTGGGGAGAATAGTCGTAAAGCAAAACTCCTCTTTGAAGGTGAAGAGAAAGCCAAACGGGCAGGAGAGCTCGTGATTGCTAATGAAGACAAAGCAGCGCGTGCTGCTGAACTAGTGATTGCCAATACAGAACTCCTCTTTGAAGGTGAAGAGAAAGCCAAACGGGCAGGAGAGCTCTAGGCAAGTATTAAAAATATATCCCTAACCGAAGATCTAATGCTTTCCTGCCTAAAGGCGCTCTCGCTAGCACGGGATAATGAAACGGGGAACCATGTCATTAGAACCCAGCATTATGTGAAGGTTATCGCTACTCAGTTATTAGTAATGGGTAAATATTCAGATGAAATCACTGAGAAAAAGATTGACTTACTCTTTAGGGCGGCACCACTACACGATATTGGTAAGATAGGAATTCCAGATTCCATATTGCTAAAATCCCACAAGTTAGATGAGGAGGAGTGGGCCACAATGAAGACTCACACCACTATAGGTGAATCTGTTCTATCTGCCTCTAATTTGAAATTTGAGTATAAGAAAACAGTAATTAGTACAGCCATTGAGATCGCTGGTGGGCATCATGAAAATTGGGATGGTACAGGCTATCCTCGTGGCCTAGTAGGGAATGCCATTCCGCTGGCTGCCCGAATTATGTCGATTGCTGATGTATACGATGCCTTAATTAGTAAGCGGGTCTATAAAGAGCAATGGACTCACGATCAGGCAGTTCAAGAGATCATTTCCATGCGCGGCACTAAGTTTGATCCGGTAATTGTTGATGCCTTTATTGCAGCACTGGATAGTATTCATGAAATTGCTCAACAGTATCATGATGCTTAGGCACTGCTAATTGTTCGCTTCTGATCGAATTGAATGAATAGAAAGCCTTTGGCTTTAACAGCTCAATCTGGTCAATAATGGGCATGCAGGAGGCTATCTAAAAAGTTTCTTAGTTACCCAAAGCAGGAATTATTTTTTTATTCCGTTAATCATATTTCTCAGTCTTTTTCGTAGACTACTCATTATCTCTATTTTTATATTATGGTTTCACAACTCTGAGTTGTGAAACCATATTGATTCATAAGTTAAATTTGCCATTGAGCTGACCATTGGAGTAGCTTATTAAGATTTACCTAGGAAAAAGAGAAAAATGTTTTTAATTAAAAGATTGATGAAGGGATCTATTTGTGTATTTGTAGCGGCAAATATTTTTGGATGTGCTGCTACAACCACCGCAATCAGTAAACGTAATTTAGATGTTCAAACTAAGATGTCAGATACGATCTTTTTAGATCCGGTCTCGCCAAAGAATAAGACCATATTCGTTCAAATGAGAAATGGTACCGACCAGGCCAGTTTAGATATTGCCGCAGGTGTTAAGCAAGCAATTGTTGCCAAGGGTTACATCCT
>NZ_JACVPS010000025.1 GCF_018881755.1 Polynucleobacter finlandensis
ATTATGCTTAGGGAGTTATTGCGCAGAGTGGACATGATGGTCATCTTAGAAAATAAATTGGATGTGCTGGTTAGATTACATACCCCTTTGCCGCCTGCAAAGATCGGCTGGCCTGAACAACCAGGTGAGATCAACCATCTAAGGCAAGAAGAGCTTTATGGGCCTAATGCGGGTTTAACTGAAATTCTAGTGCCAGCTGGTTATGTTAGCGGGGCATATGACCCTGAATTCATATTATCCGCAGACCGTAAAAAATATATTAGTAAGGCTAGCAATACCTACACAGAAATTGCGAAACCTGGCTTACCATTTTCTTTAGTATTTCGGGTGGAGCCAGGCATGGAGGATCAATTAATCAAAATTGCATCTGCTTATGAAGCGGCTTCAAGACGCAGAGTGGCGCCACCCCAGTTTGGACCGCTCTCTTCATAAGCTTTGATTTTCTTAGTTTGAATAGTATTTTTATACCTTAGGATAATGATGAATACCCAAAGCAGTAATAACGAACTTATTCAAGAATCAGATCTTCATGCTTTAGGTAAGCGCGCCTTTCAAAAGCTTGGAATGGGCGATAAAGAATCTGACGATGTAGTGCGAATTCTGGTGTTAGCAGATCTATTTGGATTGTCCACACATGGTTTAAGTCGTATCGAATCTTACGGAGATCGGCTAAAGATCGGCGGAATTAACGCGCGACCTAATATTCGGATTGAGTGCCTAGCGCCGGCGATGATTGGGGTGGATGGTGATAATGGTGTTGGCCCCCTAGTTGGAATGCGCACGCTCGATGTAGCTATTGAAGCAGCGGCAGAATTTGGAATTGCGATTGCATTTGCCCGAGGTAGCAATCACTTCGGACCTATATCACCTTACTCCTTGATTGCGGCAGAAAAAGGTTTTGCTAGCATTATCGGCAGTAACGCCACTACTACCATTGCACCATGGGGCGGGTCTGATGCCCGCTTGGGTAATAGTCCGCTTGGTTTTGGTGTGCCAAATCCTGGTGGTGCACCATTCTTATTGGATATGGCGATGAGCGTGGTCGCACGTGCCAAAATTAGAAATGCCTTTAAGCGTGGTGAAAAGATTCCTGATACTTGGGGTACAGATATCAAAGGGAATCCAACATCGGATCCGAAAGCAGCTTTAGATGGATTCTTATTGCCAATAGGCGGTCATAAGGGCTATGGTTTAGCGTTAATGGTAGACCTATTTGCTGGCTTATTATCAAATGCTGGATATTTAACCCACATTCAATCCTGGCAGGATGCCCCGGGGGAGCCACAAAATCTTGGCCACTTCTTTATTTTGATTGATACCAAACGCCTGGGTTCTAGCGAGTGGCTTAGTGCACGTATGATTGACTTTGCCAATATCTTGACAGATAGCCCGCCTGCAGATTCTAGTAGGCCAGTGATTGTTCCTGGAATGATTGAGTTGGCAAAGCTTGAGAAGCAGCGTAAAAATGGTATTGAAATTAGTTCTGAGACTTTAAATCTACTAAGACAGTATGCGGGAGAATAGCAATATGAAGACCAAGCTGTTTGCACGACTATGTTGCACCCTTTTTCTCAGTTTTCAATTTGCTTTTGTTTTCAGTGCGATAGCGCAATCCACTTATCCTGATAGACCTATCAAAATGATCGTGCCCTATGTGGCGGGTGGGGCAGCAGACATTACTGCGCGATTAGTGGCGCAATCCATGTCAGATAGCATGGGTCAACCGGTCATTGTAGAAAATAGACCTGGTGCAAATGGCACGATTGGATCAGATATGGTTGCCAAGGCTGCGCCTGATGGCTACACACTGTTGTTGACGGCTAGTGGACCTTTGGTCATAAATCCAGTGTTATATAAAAAGGTACCTTTCGACCCTGTAAAAGATTTTGCTCCAATTAGCATGTTGATTACCTATCAATATGTTTTGGCGGTGCCATTCCAGTCGCCCATTAAAAATATTACTGAATTAGTTACAGAGGCTCGCGCAAAGCCCAAAGAATTTAGTTATGGGTCTACTGGTATTGGCGGTGGCGGACATTTGGCTGGAGAATTATTCGGTCTTTTGGCTACTGCAGAATTTACTCATGTTCCTTATAAAGGCGCCGCACCAGCGCTAGCGGATTTATTGGGAGGCCAATTAAGCTTCACTTTTGAACCACTGGTTACCGGACTTCCAATGATCAAGGCTGGCAAATTGCGCGGCTTTGCTGTTTCAGGAATGAAGCGTAGTAAGGGAATGCCAAGCTTGCCAACAATGAGTGAGTTGGGCTTCAAGGGCTTCAATATCACACAGTTTCAAGGGCTGTTAGCACCCGCAGGTACGGATCCAGCGATTATTCGTCGTTTAAATGTTGAGGCTGTGAAAGCCTTGAAATCTACTGCAGTCATTCGTCGCTTAGTTGACGAGGGTGGTAATGAGATTGTTGGGGGATCGCCGACAGAATTTACTCAACAAATTCAATCTGATCTGCGCTTATATGGAAAATTAATTACTGATGCACATATTAATGCGGATTAATTACTCTATTTTTCTTTATTGAAAGTTAGTATGCATCGTTATCAAGTTGATGTATTGATCCAAGGGTTCCCAGGCCGGGCTATTTGTCATGGTGGTCTAGGTTGGAGTACAGTCACCCTGATACGAGGCGAGGGGCGAATCATATTGCTTGATGTTGGAGCATTTGGAATGCGCAAGCCTTTAGAGCGCCGTTTGCAAGAGTTTGCAGTTAAGCCTGAGGATGTTACCGACGTAGTACTAACCCATGCTCACTATGATCATGTTATTAA
Source organism: Polynucleobacter finlandensis (assembly GCF_018881755.1). Lineage (GTDB taxonomy): Bacteria > Pseudomonadota > Gammaproteobacteria > Burkholderiales > Burkholderiaceae > Polynucleobacter > Polynucleobacter finlandensis. The sequence goes on from NZ_JACVPS010000025.1 coordinate 2,788, forward strand.
TTTCACACTTTTTCCAAATGCCAAAGTATGGATTGGTCAAGTTGAGTTAGATTGGGCAGCTCTTCAGCCGCCTGGCTTTAATCCACTTCCTGAGTTGTATGTTCAAGAACTTGTTCGTTCGGATAGAGTTTTAAAATTGACGGCAGGGGAAGAATTTATACCAGGAATTCATGCATACGCAGTACCTGGACATACCCCCGGCCATTTACTCTTTGTTTTGCATAATGGCGAGAATGATATTTTATTCACTGGGGACTCAGCCAAGAATCGAGCCGAGTTGCTTTCTCGAAAAGTAGTGGATACCGATGATGAAAAAGAGAGTGCTCAGTCGATTGAACTCATTTGGCGCTATTGGAAGCAAAGACCTGGGAACCTCTTAATTCCAGGTCATGATTTATCTATGGTGCTAGATGCGCAAGATCAGCCTTGCTACTTTGGTGATCGTAAAGCAGCAATTCGCATTTGGTTTTCTGAAAGCATTGAGCATTCTGATGTCATTGATTTGACCGGCGCTTAATTTTCTTCGCTTATTAACTAATATTTCATATGCCTATTTTTAAAGATTTAATTCATACAATTGCGCCTACCGGCAAACTTCGCGCCTCTATTAATTTAGGTAATCCAATCCTAGCAAATAAAAATCCTCAGTCAGGAGAGCCCTATGGCGTATCGATTGATTTGGCTAATGCTTTTGCAAGGAAGTTGGGATTAGAGATTGAATTGTTTGTTTTTGATTCTGCTGGAAAGTCTGTAGAGGCAGTCACACAGGAAAAGGCAGACTTTGGATTTTTTGCAATTGACCCCTTGCGTGGAGAGGGAATTTTATTTACGGCACCCTATGTATTGATTGAAGGGGCTTACCTCGTGAAGGAGAGCTCCCCCATCCAGAGTAATCATGAAGTAGATATGCCAGGAAATCGCCTTGTCGTTGGCAAGGGGAGTGCCTATGATTTATTTTTAACAAGAGAAATAAAATCTGCTGAAATTGTGCGCGCCCCAACATCCCCATTAGTTGTGAGTAGCTTTCTTGAAGGTGGCTATGAGGTGGCTGCAGGTGTGAGACAGCAATTGGAGGCGGATGCCTTAAAAACTTCTGGGCTCCGTCTGCTGCCTGGTCGATTTATGGTGATACAGCAAGCTATGGGGTTGCCAAAGCTAAGAGGTGAGGCTGCCGCAGGTTTAATGTGTGAGTTCGTCCAAGAGATGAAGAAAAGTGGTTTTGTTTCTGATGCACTGCAACGACACGGCATTCACGGGGCCTCTGTAGCGCCGTTGAGTTAGTTGCTATAAAAAAAGCCACCCAAAAGTAGCCCCTCTAAATTATGGTATTGATTGCTTATGGCGCAGGACTGGCAACGGGCTTCCCTTTTTCTACTACATAGGTTGCCAATACTTTGGTTTTCTCAGAGCTATTATTAATACCATCATGTACTAGGCCAGCCGGCACAAAAAATACTTCGCCAGCATGCACAATGCGAGTCGGCTGACCATCAATTTTGAGCTCTAGTTGGCCTTCTAGGATATACCCCATTTCTTCACCAGGGTGTGTGTGCCTTCCCGCAGCAACGCCTGGTTCGAATTCTGCCTTTGCTTGCACTACAACTTTATTGGGTACGCTGAGATCCTGTGTTTGTAGTGCAGTTCTAGTAAATCCTGGAGTTTGAGCATATGCAGCAATTGCAATAAATGCCCCTGAGAACCCCAGCATTAGACTTTTCTTTTTCATGTTCTCCCTTTACTTTTAGTTTAGGTGTATTTTTCATTAATTGACATGCTGCTATCACCATATTAGATGCTTATTGAGTTGGCGAATTCAAAACTTAGGGTATCCACTCAATGCGTTTATATTTTTAAATGATAAATTTGATCAAGATTTCATAAAGGTTGAAATTAAATATGAATCAAGAGACTTTTTTGCAGCAGTTACAACAAAATCATTTCCCTGAGCCTTTGCTGACTAAAAAAGGTTCAGGCGCTGTGGGTGTTCATTCACACACATTTGAGCCAATAGCGCTGATTGTTCAGGGTGAGATGTCTATCAATATTGATGGAGCGGTTACCCGCTATCAAGTTGGTGATGTGTTTCATTTGAAACCTAATCAACTGCATTCAGAGGACTATGGTCCCGAGGGCGTTACTTACCTTGTGAGTCGAAAAGATTAGCGTTAATGTGATGTTGTATTTGATTAAATAAGATAAGGAATCATCAAATGAAATTTCAAAAGCTACGTACTTATAGTTTTTTTACCATTATGAGTCTCATGAGTTTTTATGCTGCTGCACAAGCATCTTTTGCGCCTCCTCCGGTTGTTCCATACGGAGTGCCTATTAGTCTTGAGAGTGCCAAAAAAGCCGCAGGTGGTGCAATTGTAGAAGCGCAAAAAAATAAATGGAGAATGGCGGTTGCAATTGTGGATACAGGCGGACACTTGATTTATTTTGAAAGAATGCAAGACACCCAAACAGGTAGTGTTGATTTGGCGATTGAGAAGGCCAAGACAGCTGCCTTATTCCGTAGGTCTACCAAGTTATTTCAAGATGCTGTTGCAGGTGGTGGTGAGGGCTTACGCCTGTTGCGCCTCACTGGTGCGATTCCGATTGATGGCGGTATTCCAATCATTGAAAATGGAAAATTGGTTGGTGCGGTTGGAATTTCTGGTGGCAGCGGCGACCAAGATGGCCAAACAGCCATGGCTGGAGCTGCAGCCGTTAAGTAGTACCATCTGCATAGCTAAAAAAGGCTGCTTTCGAGCGGCCTTTTTTGCCTACCCCATTCATCGGTCCGGGGGAGCGTAAACCCTAGTACCCATCGTTAAATTTGGGCTAGCGCGTAGGTTATATTATTTCCACTACAAAAGAAGTTCAATAAAGACATTAGGAGACAAGATGCGCCAATCATATTTGCGTTTGGTGTTTGTGGCTATTTGCATTGCCTCAAGCCCATTATTTGCTGTTGCTGCTTCAGATATTTCTGGAGTTGTTAAAAGCAGCAAAGGTCTTGAGGCTGGTGTTTGGGTGATAGCTGAAACAACAGACCTTCCTACAAAATTTACCAAGATTGTTGTAACCGATGATCAAGGCCGATTCTTAATCCCAGAATTACCAAGTGCCAACTATAAAGTGTGGGTTCGTGGTTATGGCTTAGTTGATTCTTCTAAGGTAAGCGCAAAGCCTGGCGCCTCTTTAAATCTCAAGGCGGTAATTGCACCTAACGCAAAAGCAGCGGCAGAGTATTACCCTGGCATGTATTGGTATTCCATGCTCGAGATTCCAAAGGCTAGTGAGTTTCCGGGAACGGGCGAAAAAGGTAATGGTATTCCAACCTTTATGAAGCAGCAGCATTACTGGGTGGATACCGTCAAGAATGGTTGTCAGTCTTGTCACGCGCTTGGCTCGAAGGGAATTCGTCAGGTACCAGAATTTTTTACGAAAATGGGTAATGGTGATTCATTCGCCGCCTGGGCTCATCGTACTCAAGCAGGTCAGGCAATGGGCTATATGGCTTTAGTGCTTGGGCGCCTTGGTCCTGATAAAGGCCTGTCTTTATATGCGGATTGGACAGATCGAATTGCAAAGGGTGAATTGCCGTTTGCCAAACCAGAGCGCCCAACTGGACTCGAACGAAATGCGGTTTATAGCATGTGGGACTGGTCAACACCTAAGTTCTATATGCATGATGCAATGTCTACAGATAAACGTAACCCCACTGTAAATGCTAATGGTCTTATTTGGGGTGCGCCTGAGGAAAGTACCAATTTAGTTCCAACGCTCGACCCAGTAAAAAATATTGCATCATCTGTGCGCATGCCTGTGTTAGATCCAAAGACGCCTTCATCCACTGGGGCGCCACGAGGCCCATCAGCATATTGGGGCGATGAGCCAATTTGGGACGGTCAAAGTAGTATTCATAACCACATCATGGATGAAGTTGGAAGAATGTGGTTTGCAGCTCGAATTCGTCCAGTACCTAACCCCGATTTTTGTAAGGCTGGATCAGATCATCCTTCCGCTAAGGTGGTGCCTCTGAATGAATCGTTGCGCCAAATTAGCATGTACGATCCAAAAACAAAAGAGTGGGCTTTAATTAATACTTGTTTTAGTACGCATCACGTCTATTTTGGACACGATGCCAACAATACTTTATGGACAAGCGCGGGCCCACCAAATAGTGGTGTTGTGGGATGGCTCAATACTAAAAAATACTTTGAGACTCGTGATGAAAAGGTATCTCAAGGATGGACGCCATTAATCATTGATGCCAATGGCAATGGCAAACGCGATGAATGGGTAGAGGCAAATCAGCCTTTGGATCCAAACAAAGATAAGCGTGTGATGGCCGCATTTTACGGAGTGCAGCCTAGCCCAGTAGATGATGCTATTTGGGGTCAGGCGATGGACGTTGGTTTTTCAAGAATCGATCAGCCCGGTTATTTGATTCGTTTGAATCCAGGATCTGATCCTAGTAATACTGCGTTAGTTGAAATTTATCAATCTCCCGAAGGAACCTTTGGGCCAAGAGGTTTGGATGTCGATTCCAAAGGTGTTGTATGGACCGTTCTATCTAGCGGCCATATTGGTAGCTTTGATCGTAGCAAGTGTAAAGGTCCATTAAACGGACCAAGCACCGCTGAAGGTAAACAATGCCAAGAGGGCTGGACTCTGTATCGCCTGCCTGGACCTCAATTTAAGGGTATGGATCCCAAGGGCAGTGCAGATGGCGCCTACTATATTTGGGTTGATTTGCACAATACGCTTGGCTTAGGCAAAGATGTTCCGATTGCTTCCTCCAATGGTGGTGAGGCTCTGATTGCAGTTGTGAATGGTAAGTTAGTGAATTTACACGTCCCTTATCCAATGGCCTTCTTTACCAAGAACGTGGATGGACGTATTGATGATGCTAATGCTGGCTGGAAGGGCCGTGGTGTTTGGACTACTACCGGAACTCGAACACCATTTCATAGTGGAGACGGCAGCAAAGATATGTATCCAAAAGTATTTAAGGTGCAAATGCGCCCCAACCCTTTGGCAAATTAATCTCAACCAGAATATTTTGATATGAAAAAAATCGTTTTCTTTCTCCTAAGCCTTACCTTATGGATGGCCCAATCCTCTTTTGCGCAGTCTAATCAAGCTGCAGCTGCATTAGCAAATCAGAGTGGTTGCATGGCTTGTCATAAAGCTGACGGTAAGTTAGTTGGTCCTGGCTACCAAGAAGTTGCAGAAAAGTATAAGGACCAGCCAGGGGCCTTAGAGATGTTGATGCAGAAAGTAAAAAAAGGGGGTGCTGGGACTTGGGGTCGTATACCAATGCCGGCGCATCCTCAGTTAAGCGACGAATCTTTAAATATCTTAGTGACTTGGGTTTTAAAGGGCGCTCCTGCTCAGTAGAGGGTGCCCTCGAATGGGCTGAACTTGCTTGATTACCTGATGAGAAGAAATTGGTAGCAGTTTGTTGAATATAGGGCTCCTAATCAAGCTATGAAATTCACAATGAAGTTTTTTTTAGTAAACCTTTTTTTACTGCTATCAAGCGCTTCTTTTGCGACCGAAAATACTGCACTTCAGGGAACGGTGAAGTCTTCGGCAGAAGGTTTGATGGAAGGGGTGGTTGTGAGTGCTAAGCGCCTCCAGTCGACCATCACTACCTCTGTGGTCTCAAATCAACGTGGTGAATATCAATTCTCAAAAACAAGACTACCTGCCGGCACCTATGAGATTTCTATTCGGGCAGTTGGATATGAATTGCCCGCTAAAAAAACAGTCAGCATTACCAGTCAGCAGACTAGCAGTGCCAATTTAACATTGGCATCTGTCAAAGATATCTCAGGGCAGTTAACCAATGCCGAGTGGATGGCAAGTATGCCCGGATCTGAGCGAGAAAAACGTGCCTTATTAACCTGCGTGACTTGTCATACTCTTGAGCGTGTTGTGAAGTCTAAGTACAGTAGTGAAGAATTTTTAACGATCGTACTTCCTCGAATGCAAAGTTATGTGAATCAGAGCATGCCCGGCGCTCCTCAGATGCGAAAGGGCGTGCGTCTCATGGAGGAGCAGGGCGAAGATCGAGTCAATATTTATCGTGAAATGGGTGAATTTTTAGCCCAAATCAATTTGCATAATCGCACTCGCTGGACTTATCCACTGCAGACTTTTTCAAGACCTAGCGGTGAGGCTACTAAAGTAATCTATACCGAATATGGTTTACCACGGCAGCTATTGCAGCCACATGATGTGATTGTCACAAAGACTGGACAGGTTTGGTACTCTAGTTTTGGTGAGCAAATTATTGGTCGCATGGATCAGGCAACTGGGGCCGTAAAAGAGTATGAAGTTGAAGTATCGAAACCTGATTTTCCAAAAGGAATCTTAGCCATTCGCGAGGATCGAGATGGTCAACTTTGGATTGGTAATATGTATCAAGCTGCTATAGCTCGGTTTGACCCTAATACGGAGAAGTTTGAATATTTCCGGCCAGCCCCTAAAGACAATTTGCCATCTACCCAGTTAAATCAAGTGGCGCCTTATAACCGGAATATAGATGGTAAGGTGTGGGCCCAAAACAGTGGTTTTGCGGGGGT
>NZ_JACVPS010000026.1 GCF_018881755.1 Polynucleobacter finlandensis
CGGGCATAAAGGGCGAAGTCTATGCAAGGAACGATGATTCCGTAGAGAAGAAAAATATCGGCTTGCAATGGGAGAAGGCAAGCGGGGGGAAATGCTTATTTCTATTCGCACTAAAAGATGACGCTGGGAAAAGTGTTATCAAACAAATTGAAGATAAGATAAGATAAGTCAAAGGTGAAGCGAGTAGGAGAGGGCGGTGTAAATCAAAGGCTCCAGGGCAAAGAGAAGAGCTGTGTAAATATGGCCTTAAAACTGTACTACTGAAAAGATATCAAACCAATAGAAACAAGGGGTTACGAGGATCTAACTAGCAATTCAGTAGTACAAATCACATCTCGTAAGTCATTGTTTTATATAGGTTTTATGCTACTCCGACGTAGGGGCTACGAACCAAGGGGTCGTGGGTTCAATTCCTGCCAGCCGCACCAACTATAAGGGCCTCCTGTCGGGGGCCCTTACCTTTTGGACAATAGAACGTACTTTTGGACAATAAATTGGGATTATTTACTCAATTTTCTATAGGCAGAGCCATATTGAATAAGGGTTAGCTGTCTACACCCACTTGTTTAACTTGGACAATAGACTCAATTCCCCTTCGATACGATTGATTTTTTTAATACTAAAAGAATGGAAATTCCCGTGTTTTTTACGGTCAATTTCCTTGTCCGTCACTAGATTGCTACTCATAGATTGGGTTGCTGCCGACTCTAGTGAAGTCCTATTGCCATCTCATGTGACCGCTGCTCCATCCATAACAGTCATTAAATAAGCGATTTTTTGTAGATTCTGACGGGCAGAGAGCGGCCAGAAGCGGCCCTTTAATGCGCCACAATAGCCCCATTAAAGTGCGCTTTTATGCTCTAGTGACTTTTAAGTGATGTATGCTTAAAAAGCACATTAAGGCTGATAACTGTTACAGCACTTGATTTCTTTAATCCTGCGTAACAGTTGTCCTCTCTAACAAATTAGAGTAGCGCCCATCCCCAAAAAAGTAGATGGTATAGATGAAGGATCCAATGAAGGACCAGGCCGCTCTAAATTTGAAGTTGAGTGAGAGGCGCAAGCTCAAGGCAAAGCTGGCCGCTCTAGAAAAATCAAGTGGCTAAATTAAATTTATTGAGAAGTTTAGGGTAATGAAAACCGCACTGAATTACGTAGCACAAGCTCAGCAATACCGAATTAACGAGCTTGAACAGTTATACCGTATATGCGCGCTGATGGACGTAGCTGGCGACTTAGTGCATTGTTTGCAAAGCGAGCGCGGCTCATCCAATGTGTTACTTGCGTCAAAAGGCGTGAGTTTTCGAGAAAAATGGATTGCCTTTGGCGCTAATACTGATGGGGCAAGCAGCCGCCTGCACTGTTGGCTTGATATTAACGAGCGCTCAGATGGCATGGTGAGTAGCTCTCGGTTTCTAATGCGTTTAGCCTTAGCAATTCATGGAATAAATGACTTGCCTAAACTTCGTCAAAAAATACTGAATCAGGAAATTTCTGCCGCTGAGTCGACTGGAATTTATAGCTCGGTAGTAAACGCACTTTTAGCGCTGGTATTCGAGGCTGCTGATATTGCTGTCGATCCATCAGTCAGTAAGGGACTAGTTGCGCTTTTCCATCTGATGCAGGGCAAGGAATTTTCAGGGCTAGAGCGAGCAACTGGCGCAAGAATCTGCGCATCTGAAAAGTCCGATGAATTATTGCAAGCCCTGGGAAATTTAATTGAATTACAGGAGCATTGCATCGAACGATTTGAGGATTTTTCCTCGACAGATATTGTTGAGCAGTGGTTAGCCATGACAAAATCTATGCCCATGATTGAGTTTGAGAAGATGAGGCGAAAGCTGTTGTCGCCCAAGCTGGTTGATGAGTCTATTCATGCAGATGAATGGTTTTCGATGTGCACTCGTCGGATTGATGCAATGCATATGGTGGAGAAATACCTTACGAATAGTCTGGCTACTAAATGTGATGCCCTCATTAGAGAGGCCCATACCCAATTAAATGATCAGAATACGCTTTTATCCGCATTATCTAATGAGCAGCCAAACTCACCAATCTCGCTGTTAGTATCTAATTTACCTTCTGGGCGAAAAGGTGATGGGGTATTGAGCGATAAAATCGGCTCAAACTTATCCATGGAAATATTAGATGTTTTGCAATCACAATCAAAACAGTTATCAGCGATGGGTGATGAGCTTTTGGCTGTAAGGGCCACCATTGAGGAGCGCAAGGTTATTGAGCGAGCCAAAGGGATGCTTATGGCTCACCAAGGATTGTCTGAAGAAGGGGCTTATTCAGCCATGCGAGATAAGTCGATGTCACAAAATCAAAAGTTGATCGATGTGGCCAAATCAATTCTTTCTCTTTTTGAATTCCTTAAATTGAAGCATTGATGCACCCTAAGCGTGCATTACTGATAATTTCGGTGCATTAAAAAAAATTCAAGTTAACAGTATTAAGTAATCTCCTTCTTAGAGGTGGCCAACGATGGTCAACTCTAAGGCGGCGATCTGTTTAGATCGTTTTGCCCAAAGGATAAAGACGTCCAATTATGTTCAGCATTGCGCTGGAAGTAATTGGACGTCTTTTTTATTTGTATTTTCTTAGGGTGGGCAATGATGAATATAGAAAAAGACATTCGATTTACATCTCAATTGAATGCTAGTTACGGAAGTGTCACGCTTGTTGGCGCGGGGCCTGGTGACCCCGAGCTTCTTACCATCAAAGGTATGCGCGCCATTTTTGAGGCAACTATTTTGCTTGTTGATGATCTTGTGAATCCAGAAATCTTGCAATATGCATCCCCATCTGCACGAATTATTCAAGTTGGAAAACGCGGCGGTTGCGTTTCAACCCCGCAGAGCTATATAGAAAAATTAATGATTTCAGCTGTAGCCAAAGGCGAGAAGGTGGTTCGACTGAAAGGTGGGGACCCATTCATTTTTGGAAGAGGTGGCGAAGAGCAAGAGCACCTTCAAGCCTTGGGGATTCCGGTAAAAGTCATTAGCGGAATTACCTCTGGGCTTGCAGCATCGACAGCACTAGGAGCGCCTCTAACCCATCGCGACTATGCTGTTGGTGTCCTCATGATTACTGGACATAACAAGCCTGGAAGAAATGCGACGGACTGGGCGCAAATTGGAAAAGTTGCTCAAGATACTAAGCTTACTTTAGTAATTTATATGGGCATAACGGGGATTGACTCAATTCAATCTGGCTTACTGGAGTCCATGTCTTCAGATACACCTGTTGCCATTGTTCAAAAGGCAACTTTGCCCGATCAACGTATTGAGAAATGCACATTACGGGAAATGGTAAGCAAGATTCACGAAACAAAGATGGGCAGCCCATCCATCATCGTGATTGGTGATGTCTTGCAGGCGCTTACTCAAATTGCCAATGATTCGGTGGCACCTGCCTTCCAAAATATTAAAGCTGCATAAGCATCCATTCACGAAATCCGGACAGAAAGTTGATCATGAAAAAACAAAAATTAGTTCTTATTGGGAATGGAATGGCTGGTATTAAGGCCATTGAAGAATTATTAAAGCTTGATCCTGAGATGTACGACATTACTGTCTTTGGTGCCGAACCTTACGGTAACTACAACAGAATTTTGCTATCGCCAGTATTAGCCGGGGAAATGAAGTTAGACGACATCATGTTAAATGACTTGGAATGGTACAAATCAAACGGCATCACTTTGTATTCTGGCAAAAAAGTGACCAAGATCGATCGTGCCGTTAAAAAAGTATATTCAGATGACGGGACTGAGGTTCAATACGATCGATTGGTATTGGCTACGGGGTCCACCCCCTTTATGCCACCTATTCCGGGAATAGATTTACCTGGTGTACTGGCTTATCGTGACATCGCAGATACGGAGTTAATGATAGCGGCTACAGCAAGCTACAAGAATGCCGTTGTTATTGGCGCTGGTCTATTGGGTCTTGAGGCTGCTAATGGCCTTTTGTTACGCGGGATGAATGTCACAGTAGTCCACTTGGCCGACTGGATTATGGAGCGTCAACTCGATAAGGTTGCTGCGGATATGCTGCAGACTTCTCTCGAGGCAAAAGGGATGAAGTTTTTATTGGGGCGTAATACTGAAGCCTTGATAGAGGGAGACGAGAGTAGGGTAGGGGCTATCCGGTTTAAGGATGGCATGCAACTTGCCACTGATCTTGTAGTGGTTGCGGCTGGCATTCGTCCAAATTACACGCTGGCAGAGTCATCCGGCTTATTTTGTGGATCTGGCCGCGTACGGGGTATCCATGTCTCCGATACATTGCAAACCATTACTGATCCTTCCATTTATGCAGTTGGTGAGTGCGTCGTGCATCGCGGAATCGCCTATGGATTGGTAGCACCACTGTTTGAGCAGGCTAAGGTTTGCTCAAATCATTTAGCAAATATTGGCATAGCTCAATACAAGGGCTCGGTTACTTCAACCAAGCTGAAAGTTACCGGAATCGATGTCTTCAGTGCGGGTAACTTTAGCGGCGATGATGAAACCGAAGACATCTTATTGCATGACAGGCAGGCTGGAATTTATAAGCGCATTGTGGTGAAGCAGGATCGGGTGGTGGGATCAGTTCTATACGGCGACACGTCTGACGCTGCTTGGTATTTCCAGCTAATGAAGGATGGTCAAAGTGTTCACGAAATTCGCAGCCATCTGCTTTTTGGAAATTCATCAGGCTCTCATTTGGGCGATGCTGGCCATAAAGGGCAAAATCTGGCAGCCACCATGGCTGATAGCGCTGAGGTTTGTGGCTGTAATGGGGTTTGCAAAGGAACGATTGTTAAATCTATTAAACAAAATGGTCTCTTTACAGTTGATGAGGTACGTAAGCATACAAAGGCTTCTTCATCATGTGGGTCTTGTACTGGCTTAGTAGAGCAAATTCTGGCGTCAACGGTAGGTGGGGCGTATACACCCAAAACCAATGAAAGCAAGCCGATGTGCGGGTGTACAGAGCATACCCATCAGATTGTTAGAGATGCAATCTATGCTGAGCATTTAATTAATAAAGAATCTGTCTTTAAATCTTTGGGTTGGAAAAATGAGAATGGTTGCGAGAAGTGTAGGCCAGCGATCAACTATTACTTGATTTCTAGTTTTCCGCATGAAGCTAAAGACGACCCACAATCACGATTTGTTAATGAGCGTATGCATGCCAATATTCAAAAGGATGGCACTTTTTCAGTGATCCCAAGAATGTGGGGCGGATTAACAAACCCCAAAGAACTGCGTGCCATTGCTGACGCCGCTGAAAAATATCATGTACCAACAGTAAAGGTGACTGGCGGGCAACGGATTGACCTTTTGGGCATACGTAAAGAGGATCTCCCGGCTGTTTGGGCGGATTTAAATGCGGCCGGAATGGTCTCTGGTCATGCATACGGAAAATCTATTCGGACTGTTAAGACCTGCGTGGGGGCAGAGCATTGTCGCTTTGGTACCCAGCATTCAATGGACACTGGCATTCTCTTGGAAAAAATGTTGTTCGATATGTACGCGCCTCATAAGGTAAAGCTTGCAGTATCTGGTTGCCCTCGTAATTGCGCTGAATCGGGCATTAAGGATGTAGGAATTATCGGGGTTGACTCGGGTTTTGAGATTTATGTGGGTGGTAATGGTGGCATCAAAACTGAGGTTGCGCAATTTTTCTGCAAGGTGACTACAAATCAGGAGGTGATGGAATATTCCGGCGCATTCCTGCAACTCTACCGCGAAGAGGGTTGGTATCTCGAGCGGACCTCTCACTATCTTGAGCGCGTTGGGCTTGGTTACGCCAAATCAAAAATTCTTGAAGATGAAAAAGGCCGAAAAGATCTATTTGAAAGATTAATTGATTCCTTGAAAAATGCAAAAGACCCGTGGGAAGTGATGCAGACCAAAGAGCCAGTAAAGCAATTTATCCCAATCGCAGTTGAAGCATAACCGCATCAGAAAGGAACAAATGATGAATGAATGGAAATTAGTTTGCGGAATAGAAGATATTCCTAGATTGGGGTCTCGGGTAGTAACGCGTAGTAGCGGAGGGGATATCGCTATTTTTAGAACCTCTGATGACGAGGTCTATGCGCTACACGATAAATGCCCTCATAAGGGCGGACCCCTTTCTCAGGGAATCATTCATGGCAAGACAGTGACCTGTCCTTTGCATTCCTGGAATATCCAATTACAAGATGGGCATGCAATTGCGCCAGATGTTGGGTCTTGTCATTCGATCAAGATCAAGCTCGAAGATCAAAATGTTTTTTTAGCCATTTAAACCACTACAGAAATATTTAAATTCATCAAAATTAAAGGAATACATCATGTCATATTTAATGCCCTCTGAATTTGTTACAAAGATGGTTGATGCAGGGGAGTCAAAAGTATTTATGGCTACTCGCGATACCTTGATAAGAGCGTATATGGCTGGAGCAATTCTTGCCCTAGCTGCTGTATTTGCTATTACTGCAAGTGTTCAGACAGGGTCTCCACTCATTGGGGCTATTTTGTTCCCTGTAGGTTTTTGTATGCTCTATCTCTTGGGATTTGATCTATTGACAGGTGTATTTGTATTAACCCCGCTTGCCTTGATTGATAAAAGGCCTGGGGTGACGTTAAAAGGTATTTTAAGAAACTGGGGGCTGGTATTTGTCGGTAACTTTGCTGGGGCCTTGACTGTTGCATTTATGATGGCCTTCATTTTTACTTATGGATTTAGCATGGAGCCGAATGATGTTGGCGCGAAGATTGGCCACATTGGTGAATTGCGCACTTTGGGTTATGCCAAGTTTGGATTTATGGGTTGGATGACTATCTTCTTCAGAGGAATGCTATGTAACTGGATGGTATCTACTGGAGTGGTCGGTGCGATGATTTCAACGAATGTTAGCGGAAAAGTGATCGCTATGTGGATGCCGATCATGCTGTTCTTTGCAATGACATTTGAGCACTCAGTAGTTAATATGTTTCTCTTTCCATCTGGGTTAATGATGGGCGGTAACTTCTCAATCTTGGATTATTTCATCTGGAATGAAATTCCAGTGGTGTTGGGTAATCTTGTTGGCGGCATTGCCTTTACAGGATTAACTCTGTATGCCACTCACATCAAGACCGGCGCAAAACGCAAACTTGTTTAATTTACTGAATAAGCGCAATGCCTTCAATCATGAAGGTATTGCGAGAGGAATTTGATGATTCAAGAGCTAAAAATTTCACTTGGGCAATATTCAAGCAAGGGTCGTAAAGAAATCAACCAAGATTTTTATGGGATTTGCTTCCCTAAGGAGCCATTACTCAGCAGTAAGGGGGTAGTTGCGGCAATTGCAGATGGCATCAGCTCTAGCGGTGTTAGCCACATTGCTAGTGAATCGGCAGTATCTAGTTTCTTGGAGGATTACTACTCAACATCAGAAGCCTGGTCTGTTAAAACCGCCGCCGAGCGAGTTTTAAGCTCTACAAATTCCTGGCTTCATTCTCAGACCCAACAAAGTCAATATCAATTTGATATGGATAGGGGTTATGTTTGCACCTTTTCTGCCCTGATATTTAAATCAAATAAGGCGCATATATTTCATGTTGGGGATACGAGGGTCTATAAACTCGCCCGCAAATCATTGGAGCAGCTGACAGAGGATCATCGTGTATATGCGTCATCTGAAAAGAGCTATTTAGCCCGTGCTTTAGGGGTAAATAGACACTTAGATGTTGACTATGCTGTCACAGATATTGAGGTTGGCGATGTCTTTATTCTGGCCACTGATGGCTTATATGAATACTCTAATTTTGAAATTATTAGCTCAGCCATTCAGACTCATTCTGATGATTTAAATCTTGCTGCAGAAAAAATTGCCGAGCAATCTTATCAACGAGGGAGCTCTGATAATCTCACTTTACAGATCATTCGCATTGAGCAGTTACAAGATATTAGCCATAACGAAATAAGTAATCGCATCACAGAGTTGCCATTTGCTCCAAATTTAGAGGAAAAGATGGTTATCGATGGTTACAAAATTTTACGGGATATCAAAATTGGCAGTCGCAGTTATATTTATTTGGCTAGCGATGAGGAGACCGGAGCTCAAGTTGTTTTAAAGGTACCCTCTATTGGCATGAGGGATGATGTCTCTTATCTAGAGCGGTTTCTTGTGGAGGAGTGGGTCGCCAGAAGAATTAATAACCCCCACGTTCTTCATTTATGCCCACAAACTAGAAAGAAAAATTACTTATACATCGTATCTGAATATATTCAGGGCCAAAGTTTGACTCAGTGGCTATCTGATAATCCCACGCCTGATCTTGTTTCGGTAAGGGAGATTATTGGCCAAATAGGAAAGGGTCTGCAGGCCTTCCATCGTCTCGAGGCAATTCATCAAGATTTAAAGCCAGAGAACATCATGATTGATGAGAATGGCGTAGTAAAGATCATTGATTTTGGTGCCACTAGGGTCGCTGGTATCGAGGATATGAATCTACTAAGCGAAGAAATTAACTTTTTAGGCTCAGCTCAATATGCTGCGCCAGAATATTTTTTAGGTGAGCTGGGTACAACTTCTTCCGACATATTTTCTCTTGGCGTGATCGTCTATCAGATGCTATCGGGACGGTTTCCCTATGGTTCAAAAGTTTCCAGAGCTCGAACTGCTAAGGCTCAGAAGAGGCTTGTATACGAGTCTGTCACTTTGCACAACCCGAAAGTACCCGCGTGGGTTGATGAGGCCATTCGAAAGGCCGTTCACCCCAATCCAGCAGAGAGGTATCAAGCAGTTTCCGAATTTCTGTTTGATCTCGAAAAACCAAATGCTGTGCTGATCGATAAAAGAGTGGTTCCGCTTATTGAGCGTGACCCCATTGCTTTTTGGAAAGTTATTTCTGCATTGCTGTTTACTGCTTTGATTTTTTCTAATGTTTTAGGTCATCTTTCTCGCTAGGAGTATTAATTTCATGTATTTGATGACCCCAGGAATGTCCCTTA
>NZ_JACVPS010000027.1 GCF_018881755.1 Polynucleobacter finlandensis
AGAGGAGTTTGGTCTGCCCAGCACGATTCGAACGTGCGACCTACGCCTTAGAAGAACTCGTTGTTGCTAGAAAGTCAATATATTTCAATAGGTTACGATTTAAAATGAATACTGTAATACACACTGTGTAATGCTATGTACAGCAGATATGCACAAGTGGTTACACTGAAAATATTGGCTAGCTTGACTGATAAAGTACTAGATCCCCTTTAAGCATGGCCTGCCTTATAAAGGGAGACCTCTGGGATTAAAGAGCCTGCGCGTGATGTTCAATGAACATACATAAGTCATTCGATTGCACCTGGATCACCCACAAACCCCATAGGGCAGTACATACTTCCATGAAAAAGCTCGCTTATAGAATCTTCTTTAGGGCTATTCTGATATACCTCATCCCTAAAATCTTCAGCATTATCAACCGGCCGATACCCCATGTGTTTTGCTGGAGTGTTATCCCATCGATTTCTTAAGTTATCCGATACACCATAAATAATTTCAAAATGAAAACCTTCGTGATCAATGCATGCCTTAGTAAGGCTAATCATGTCGCGATGGCTAATCCAGGTATTTAATTGCCTGATATCAGCAGGTTTATTAATCAGCCTAAATGAACCAATTCGCAGGCAGGCCACTTGCATGCCGTATTTGTCAGCATAAAGCCTGCCAAGAGCCTCACCAAAAACTTTAGAGACTCCATACCTACTGTCTGGCCGAGTTTGCACTTGAGTATCAATAAATCGTTCGCGCCTATGAAAACCTACAGCATGGTTTGAGCTTGCGAAGACCATACGCTTTACTTTATTTTGCTGGGCACATAAAAATGTGTTGTAGCAACCTTCGATATTAGCGGGGAGTATTTTTTCCCATGAATCTTCAACAGAAATCCCAGCCAAATGAATCACACAGTCAATTCCCTGCATTGCTTTATTTAAACCATCAATGTCTCTCAGGTCACACTTGATTATTTCTTCGCCAGACTTGGCAGGCTCTTGATCCGATATATCAAGGCAACGAATTAATTCATATTGGCCGTTTAAGCCTTGCCTCAAGATCTTACCAATCAAACCACCTGAACCAGTGATCAGTACTTTTTTCATGCCTACTCCGATTGATAAAATAGATTAATTAAATGCCTAAATAGGCTGCCTGAACTTGTGGATTATTTAGTAGGTCCTGGCTTTGACCATGCATGATGACCTTGCCGCCCTCTAAAACATAGGCCCTTTGAACCAAGCTTAATGCCCTACTAACATTTTGCTCTACTAATAAAATTGAAGTGCCCATCTTATGGATTTCTTGAATTTTTTCAAAAGTCACATCACACATCACAGGTGAGAGCCCAAGCGAAGGCTCATCTAACATTAGCAAACGGGGCTTTAACATCAAACCACGACCTACTACCAACATTTGCTGCTCACCACCGCTCATTGTTCCAGCGAGTTGATCTTTTCTCTCTGCTAATTTTGGAAAAATGGTGTACACAAGATCTAAAGATCTTGCTCTATCAATCTTAGCTCGAGGGGCATAAGACCCAATTTCTAAATTTTCATGAACCGTCATTTCAGGGAAGACCTGTCGACCTTCTGGCACATGGGCAATACCCAATTCAGTAATTTGATGGGGCAATAAACTCGCTAAATCTTGACCCATAAAAGTAATTTTTCCAGACGTCAGTTTGAGAAGACCGGAGATAGTGCGCAGGGTTGTGCTTTTACCGGCGCCGTTGGCACCCAAAAGTCCAACAGCTTCACCTTCACCAACCCGTAGAGTGATATCACTAATTGCCTTGACGGAACCATAACTCGCGGCAACGCCAGTTAATTCAATCATGAAGGACCTCTTTAGCTTGAACATAACTAGATCCAAGATAGGCTCTGATCACCTCGGGATTCTTCACCACCTCACTTGGAATACCTTCGGCAATTTTCTGACCATGATCTAACACGACAATATATTTTGCAACTGCCATAATCGCTCTCATTAAATGCTCTACGATCACAATAGTGACGCCTCGTTCGGATAATTTATCAATCAAACTAACGGCTTGATCAACCTCATAAGGATTTAGGCCGGCCATTACTTCATCAAGCAACAGAATTTTTGGTTGAGTTGCTAGTGCTCGAGCCATTTCTAATCTTCTTTGATCTATGGTCGTCAGATCACGAGCGTCAAATTTTTCTCGCGCACTAAGCCCCACAAAATTGATTGCCTCTCTTGCGGCTGAACGCGCTCTTTCGGGCTGCGCATCCCTCAGAAATGCGCCCGTCATCACATTATCCAAAACAGTCATCCCACCAAACGGCTTAGCCACTTGAAATGTTCTAGCAAGACCGATATTACAAACTTCATGGGGTCTTAATCCAGAAATTTCATGACCAAAGGCGGTGACTGTACCGCTATCAGGCTTATAAAAACCCATGATGAGGTTAAACGCAGTGGTTTTTCCGGCGCCATTAGGGCCAATTAAAGCCAATGTTTCATTTTTTTTAACAGTAAATGAAACATCATTGACAGCACGCAACCCACCGAAATTCTTACTGAGATTTTTTACGACAAGAGCATCGGTCATCAATTATTGCGCACCCTTCGCATTGCTGCGACGTTGATAAATTTCTTTGAAGTAGCCCACTATTCCTGTTGGACGCCAAAGAATCACTGCCATTAAAATTAAGCTATAAATAGTAAGCTGTATGCCGCCAATTGAATTTCCAAACCAACTTTGCAATAGAGCTGAGGTAGTTTCTAGTAGCATAGTACCTATCACAGGACCCCATAGAGTCCCGACTCCCCCCACAATCGATACTAAAGCTGCTTCAATTGAGATATTAAAATTAAATGCGGTTTGCGGATCTATGAAGTAAATATATTGCGTATAAAAGGTTCCTGCTAAGCCAGTCAGAAACGCAGAAATCATAAAAATATTGCGCTTGACCTTGTTGACATTAATTCCGCTAGCTTCTGCAGCGTCTTCATCCTCACCTAAAGCGACAAGATAATAGCCAACTCGAGAACGTTCAATCCATGCTGTTATTACTAAGGCTGAAAATAGCAAACCTAAGACTACATAATAATAAGGGGTCTTGGTTTCAAATTGCATCATGAGTGGCGCATGCCCAAGATTAGGAATGGTAGTTCCTTCGGCCCCCCAAGCAAAATCGCGAAACTTCAGAAAAATGAGCATTAAAACATTTGCCGTTGCAATCGTCGAGATCGTGAAATAAGGCCCTTTAAGCCTAAAACAGAGCCAACCCATTGGCAAGCTTGCCAACATACCAATAAACCCACCAGCAAACATGCCGATCCATGGTGAAACACCAAACTTAATCTCTAAAATAGTCGATGTGTAAGCCCCTAACCCAAAAAAAGCGGCATGACCCAAGGACAATTGTTTTGCATACCCACCAAGCAAATTCCAAGCCGTCCCAATAAATGCAAATAGCAAGATACGAATCAGGATTTCAAGCGCAAAAGAACTTTTAATCATCAATGGCAAGACGAGCATAATCATCCCTAATAGGATATAAAAAATTCTCTTGCTCTTAATTGAAAAAATATTCAACGTCTCCACCCTGCCGCTAAGCCGCCTGGTTTTAGTGCAAGCGTTATTAGCAATAGTAGGAACACAATAATTAAACCAGAATCTGCCCCAATAAATTGAATCCCAAGGGACTCTGCTATACCCATCAACAAACTGGCTACTAACGCTCCCCTGACATTACCAAGAGTGCCTAGAACTACCGCAACAAAGGACATGAGTACAAATAGTTGTCCTACCATAGGGGTGGCAGGATAAAAAGGCATTAGTAATGAACCAGCCGCACCTGCTAAAGCCAATGCGATGCCTAAGGCAACGGCAAATACTCGGTTGGGGTTAATTCCCATTAGTTGCGCAACATCTCTATTTTGCGAGGCAGCTCTCATAGCCTTACCAAGATCGGTTGTGTGAAGAAATACCCAAAGCACAGCACTCAAAAACATGGCAAGCACAAATGAAATTAGTTTTGCAAGGGGTATAAATATCCCTAAAATATTCAAAGCTTCATCTGAATACCAGGTATGAACGGAGCGATAATTGGCGGAAAAAAGCATCAAACAAACATTAATTAGCAATAGTGACATTGCAAAGGTAAGAAATATCTGAGGTAAATCATTCAAACCTAGTACTCGCCGAATCAAAAAGTGTTGAATTAATACGCCAAGTAAAAATAAAACTGGCATAGAAATCAGTAAAGATACCAGCGGATCCATGCCAAAAAATGATGATAGGAAGTAAGTAATATACATACCTATCATCAAAAATTCGCCCTGTGCAAAATTGACGATTTTGACTACGCCAAAAATAAGCGTTACACCAATGCTTACTAATGCGTAAATTCCACCAATCAAAAGCCCATTAATGATCGCCTGAATTAATGTTTCAGTCATTCAAATTCCAGATCTATTAAACTTTTATGAGTGGGGCTTTTGCATCCGCCTTAGGAAATACGGTTGCCAAATCAGCATTTTGCCATTGCACGCCCAGTGGTCGACCGTAGATGTTCTTACCATCAGGACCGAATTTGACTTTTCCACCTGGAACCATCGCAGCGTATCCACGAGAGACATCTAATGTTGACAAAGCCTCTCTTACCTTTTGTGGATCTCGCGATCCCGCTCGCTCTAAGGCATCAGCCAACATATAAGTTTGGGCTATCACACCGCCAGCATACTCAAATAAAAATTCGCCTGTTCTCTTTTTAAATTCCACATTGACTTTTTGAGCATCACTATTTATATCGTGGTTCCAATGGGCTACGCCCTGAAGGCCCTCGGCTAATTGACCTACGTTCTTATAAAAATCAGGCATTACAAAACCACCAGAGCCTCCATTAATTGAAATATTTAGTCCAAATTGTTTTATGGTCCTCACAATAACAATTAAGTCATTCAAATATGAAACTGAAAATAAAGCATTAGCGCCAGATGCTTTTACTTTATTAATTAATGGTGCGGCATCGGTTAAGCCTGCTGAGTATGGCTCAAACATCACTATCTCAACGCCCTCACCTGCCGCCTGCTCTCTAAGTCCATTTGAAGTAGAAGTTCCAAAAGCAGTATTTTCAAAAATCACAGCAACTTTTGGTTTATCTGAAACTAGTCTAGCCATTTGTAACTGTGCTTGTGCAAATTGCGATGCTCGCGCAAAAGGAGTAAAAGTGTAGGTACGCCCTCCTTTGTTGAGCATGTCAGAACTAGAGCCCGTTATCAAGGGAACTTTTGCTCTCTCTGCTACTTCGCTTGCTATCAGTGTCAAAGCTGAAGCATAACAACCATGTATAGCCGAAAGTGGATTGCTAGTAATTAATCGGTCCGTTTCCGTTCGAGTTACTGTTGTGTCACTCTGTACATCGGAGATAATTAAATTAAGCTTTGCACCACCTAATGATTTAATGCCTCCACCTTGATTAACCATTTCTACTGCTAATTTAGCGGCAGCTACGCAGCCCAAACCAATTTGAGCCATGCTCCCAGTCATGGGGTATAGCGCACCGATATTGACAGGATCTGCGGCGTAGCCTCTTAATGGCAACCCAAAACCTGAAGCGATGATTGCGCTACCAGTAGCTTTTATTAATGTACGTCTTTTGTCATTGGGGATGGTAATGTCGTCTCCGCTTTTCACAGCATCAACACAATTGACTTGATCTTTCTTCATGAACGTCTCCTTTTTATATTTCTTTTTAGTATGTACTATGAAACTTATGAAATCTGTATTTCTACAATAAAATACTTTCATAAATTAATGGTTTTCCCTGATGGTTCTATTTCATCACAGTCAACTGGTTGCCCGTAGTCATTAATAGCAAAAAGGGATCAACCTAACGCTCCACCCAAGGCCACTCTTACGCTTAACAAGCTCGTCCATGATTGAGCCAATAGATCGCAATGGACTAAGGTAATTCCAGGGTTTTAATATGATTTTTGGTC
>NZ_JACVPS010000028.1 GCF_018881755.1 Polynucleobacter finlandensis
CTCGCTTTGCCTTTTCTTTATTTTGGAAACTGAGTTCTACGTTAGCAACTACCGCCTTGTGTGCATTAAATTTGTGCTGAGCCTCCCCGCGAGACTTTACATTCAACTTGAAGTAGATGGACTTCATGTGTCCATTAACGGTATGTAAGGATATATTGAGCTTCTTCGCGACGGCCTTTACTGACAATCCATCGTTTAAAGAACTCAAAACACAATATTCTTGTTTGGTTAGGTTAAATCCAGCTGTCAAGATGAGCACTCGTTGAGTAATTTTTAAGATTTGAGATTATTGCAGGATTGAAGATATTCAACTGTCACCGAACTGGTATGGAAGATAGGGGATGTTAGAAAGGTGATTGGGGAGTCATATTTTTAAGCTGATGACTCAGAATACTCTTGAATTACGAATATTAAATCTTATTTGCATAACTATACCCCCCCTTAAGTTAGGGGGGTAAATAGGCAAATATAACCTTAAAGTCGATCATTAATAACCAGTTGACGGTATAAAAAGGTTGCCCAGCCCCAATAGTGATCGGAGTAGAATGATGACTTTAAAAGAAAATGTTTTACAGCATGATGAATTAAGCCTGCCACAAACTGAAGGAGACTCTATTTCAGGCCGGAGTATTTTCATCATTGAAACTACTGGAAAGGGCATCTTAGTTCAAACCTCGTTTGAGGCTGAGGACGGTAGGTTACTAGAAATGCCTGCAATATTTCCCAACATTGAATATGCATTAGCGCAAATAGATGAAATGCGACGTTTAGTGGTGAGTAAGTTTTCTGAAGCTGCAACTATTGGCATTCAATCGATTTCATCAGATGCGATAAAGAAAAGGGCACGTGAAGAAGCTCTCTCCTATATTGCCGTTCATAAAGATACATTGATATGACTGCTAATAAAAGAGCTAGATTTTAATTATTCGACTCATCGGCCCTATACATTTATGCGAATTTATTTTTAAGGCGACTAACAAAACCAGGGATTAACTCATTAAAACTACCATTACCACTTACAAGAAATCAAAAGATTTCTGTCTAGATTTTGTCATCTATCTAGTCATGGCGTTTGCTTTACTTTTTTTAGCACCTAATTCGTTTGCACAGCAAACTTCTGCCGGCTCAATTTTGCAGGAGATTCGAAGCCAAGAGCAAGATACCCCCCTGCCCCAAGTCACACCTAATATTATTCAACCCAAATTAGACCAGACCGCACCCTCTAAAGCAGGCACTATTATTGCAAAGCGGTTTGTATTTATCGGCAACACTAAAGTGTCTTCAGAAAAACTTAATAGTCTCGTTGCAGCCTATTTAAATCGCCCTATTAGCTTTAATGATCTTAAGAGTGCCGCTGACCTCATCGCCGAATACTATAGAAATCAGGGTTGGCTTGTTAAAACCCAAATTCCACAGCAGGATGTGACTGAGGGGGTTGTCACTATTGAAATCCTAGAGTCTTCTTTGGGCGGGATTCTCATTGACAATAAATCAAAGCGTGTCAGCAATGCTCGTATTGAAAAGTGGGTCTATAGCGCCATTCCACGTAATACATCCCTGTCGCTATCAGCGCTTGATCGTGCATTACTAACACTAAATGATCTGCCGGATATACAAGTAACAAGCTCGTTACAGGAAGGTGGAAAGCGAGGAGAAACTAATGTTCTTCTCACCGTTACGGACAAGCCATTGGTTGATGGCATGGTAGGTGTAGATAATTTTGGCCAATCCTCAACTGGTCAAAATAGGGCGACAGCGAATCTCAATGTCAATGGGCCTCTTGGATTAGGCGAGCAAGTCAATGTTTATGGTCTGCATACAGAGGGCACCAACTATGGTCGGGTTGCGCTAACCGCCCCCATTGGCTCTAATGGACTGCGCATTGGCATCAATGGAAGCTATCTTTCCTATCGAGTCATCAACTCCAGCTTCAATCAGTTATTTGCTAACGGCACTTCAAGCACAGGCGGGGCAGAGCTAACTTATCCCATTATTCGTAGTCGGCCAGCTAATCTTTTTCTCTTAACTAATTACAACTACAGTAGCTTTATCAACAATGCTAATAGCGCAATCACAAGCCAATACAGCACTTCTGTTTTTCTAGGTGGTCTCAGCGGCAACTTACTTGATGGTTTTGCTGGTGGTGGCATTAATTCTGGATCATTAATGGCTTCAGGTGGCTCAGTCAATCTCAATAACTCACCATCTTTACAATTCGATGTTATTGGTCCACAAGTGAACGGTAACTTTACAAAATTACGTTATGCGGCTAATCGACTTCAAGCAATTACTTCTGGCCTATCAGCCTATCTTGGGGCCTCAGGTCAAATTGCCAGCAAAAATTTAGATCCTTCGGAACAACTATATTTAGGTGGCCCCTACAGTGTTCGTGCCTACGCAACCGGTCAAGGCAATGCCAGTCAAGGTAATTTAATGACCTTTGAATTACGGCAGGCACTTCCCATGAAATTATTGCTCACGGGTTTTTATGACTATGCCAGTGTGCAAACCTATAAAACAAGTAATTTCGCTAGCGCCCCACTGAACAATACCTATGCATTGCAAGGTCTTGGAAGCAGTATTGGCTGGTCCGGTCCGATGGGATTACAAATTAAGGCGATCTGGGCCATGCGCACTGGAGCCCTCCCCGCATTAGTGACCCAATCATTCAATGGAAACGGCGGGACTAGTAGCAATCGCTTTTGGCTAACCGCTTCGTTACCAATATAAATAAGCCCTATTTTGTCTAATTCACTCAATCGCTCATTCAAGGTTATCTGGAGTATTGCCAGTAACGCTTGGATAGCCGTAAGTGAAATAACCAAATCGCGTGGCAAACAAAAATCATCTTCGCGTCGCTGTCGTCATATTTTCTTTGCGGGCGCAATGATTACTGGAACGAGTATTGCGTCGCCCCCAGCCCCCAATCAACTTCCAACCGGTGGCGCCGTTGCTGCAGGAAGCGCAACGATCAATACTGCTGGTAGCACTATGAACATTAACCAGGCCAGCAATCGCGTAGCGATTAACTGGAATGGTTTTGATATTGGCTCAAACGCGACCGTGAACTTTGTTCAGCCCAGTGCCAGTGCGGTTGCATTGAATCGCGTTAATAGTGCCAATCCAAGTCAGATATACGGCAACCTTAATGCCAATGGCCAAGTATTTTTAATGAATTCAGCGGGCATTTACTTTGCCCCTGGAGCCAATGTCAATGTGGGCGGCATTGTGGCAACTACCCATCAAATGGGTGATGCTGATTTTATGAACGGCAGCAATACGTTTAGCCGTAATGGTGCTACTGGCTCAGTGGTTAATGATGGCACGATTAAATCTGGCATTGGTGGCTATATCGCCCTACTTGCTCCAGAGGTTCAAAATAATGGTGTGATGGTGGCGCAACAAGGCACTGTTGCTCTTGCTGGTGGTGAGGCCATTACTCTCAATTTTGGGGATCTTGCAAAGCTCAACAGTCTCACGATTGCCCCTAGCCTTATAAAAACCTTAGTAGAAAATAAACTTGCCATTCAAGCGCCTGATGGATTGATTATTTTGTCTGCACGAGCAGTCAATCAGCTAACAGGAAGCGTGATTAATTCCGGAAGCATTCAGGCTGACGGAATCACCCAAAGTGGTGGTCGAATTATTCTGGAGGCTAGCAGCTCTATTACCCATAGCGGCAATATGAGTGCGAATGCAGCGCCGACTAGCGCTGGCAGCGGCGGAACTATTTCCATTATTGCGGACTTAAGCAACCCTTCAAGCGTCACAAGCATCAATGGAAGTATTAGCGCTAAAGCTGGGAACCTAGGTGGTGATGGCGGAAATATTGAAACCTCAGCAAGCAAAGTTTCTATTGGTAATTTAACGACCATCAATACAAGTGCTTCTCAAGGTAAATCAGGGACTTGGGCAATAGATCCAACAGACTTTACGGTTGCCTCTAGTGGCGCCGGAACAATTTCAGGCGATACCGCTACGGGCGATATTTCAGGAACCACCCTTTCCGCCGCCCTGAGTGGTAGCAATGTAAGCATTCTCTCAAGCCAGGGATCAAAATCTGGAGCGGGTGATATCAACATCAACGATGCCGTTAGTTGGAGCGCAAATAAGCTCACATTAACAGCAGCGCATAGCGTGAATGTAAATGCAGTGATGACTGCTAGCACCACCAGCAGCAGTGCCGCCACTTTAGAAATTAACACCTCATCTGCAAATAGTGGCAGCACCTCTATAGCTGGAGGCACCATTAATATGGGCTTCAATACTGATGGCAGCTTTAAAGGAAGAGTTGATTTTTCCAATCTTAATGACGGCGCTTTAGCAATCAATGGAGCTAATTACACCATCATCAATAGTCTTGGGGCATCTACGAGCGCTACTGGAAAAGATTTACAGGGAATCAGGGCTAATTTAGCTGGTCACTATGCTCTTGGCAGCAATATTGATGCAGTAGATGGCAAGGGCTGGAATAGTAACGCTGGCTTTAACCCCATTGGCAATGCTAGCGCTGGGTTTACCGGCACCTTTGATGGACTTGGCCACACTATTTCAAATTTAACAATTAATTTGCCAAATACCACTCCTAATGTTGGACTGTTTGGGTTCACAAGCGGTAATTCTGTTATCGAAAATATTGGCCTGATAAATGGTAGCGTCACTGGGGGCGCAGGTACAGGCGGACTAGTTGGCAATAATTCAGCTGGAATCATCAGCAATAGCTACAACACCAGAACCGGAACCGGAACCGGAACCGTTACTGGAGCTGCGGGTACTGGCGGGTTAGTAGGCGTCAATATAACTGGCTCCTTAAGTAATGACTATGCGGACGTTGCCGTTATTGGTAACGCAGGCACTGGCGGCCTACTAGGGTCAAGCACCTCAGGAAGCGTGAGCAACAGTCATGCCACTGGTACCGTTACCGGAGATGCGGGATCAGGCGGACTAGTAGGATCCATGACTTCTGGGAGTATTAGTAATGGTTATGCCACAGGAAATGTAAATGGTGCCGCAGGATCTGGTGGTCTAGTAGGATCCATGACTTCTGGGAGTATTAGCAGTAGCTATGCAACAGGAAATGTGGCCGGAGCAGCAGGTTCAGGTGGCGTTGCAGGATCAACTGATGGCAATGTGGTGAGTTCTTATGCAACTGGAAATGTCGTTGGTGCGGCCGGCACAAATGCTCTAGTGGGAGGCGGGGCTAGCGGAGCTGCTGGTGCGGTTACGGTAACCGATAGTTTTGCAGTAGGAGCGGCAAATGGAGTTACCGTTGCGCCAGATTACAGTAAGCTTTCAGCTGCTTGGAGCTTTCCAGTCGGCTGTACAATTTCCTGCACGCCATTCATTACTGCAAATGCTACCTCCATTACAGTAACGGCAAATAATATTATCAAAACATATGATGGGTCTATCTATTCTGGGATCTATGGTGTAACTTTTTCATCACCATTAACAATCACTCCGACAGGAAGTATTAGCTATTCGGGCTCAAGTCAAACTGCAGCTAATGCTGGTTCTTATAGTATTACGCCGTCTGGGTACGCTTCTAATCAGAATTATATATTTACTTATATTATTGGCGCTCTCATCATTAAGCCGGCGATACTTATAGTCACAGCGACCAGC
>NZ_JACVPS010000029.1 GCF_018881755.1 Polynucleobacter finlandensis
GGCAATCAAAAGCTCTGCGGCGCGTTTTTCTTTTTCTTGGCTCTGAAATAACATCTCTTCATTGGCGATGATTAATTCATCCACCCGTTTAGCTTTTTCTTCATTGGCAACAAAAAGCTCTGCAGCACGTTTAGCTTTTTCTTCATTAGCAATTAAAAGCTCTGCGGCGCGTTTTTCCTTTTTTTCGTTCTCGCGCAACAGCTCTTCATTGGCGATGATTAATTCATCCACCCGTTTAGCTTTTTCTTCATTGGCATGAAGAAGCTCTTCAGCACGTTTAGCTTTTTCTTCATTAGCAATTAAAAGCTCTGCGGCACGTTTGGCTTTTTCTTCATTAGCAATCAAAAGCTCTGCGGTACGTTTTTGCAATCAAAAGCTCTGCGGCGCGTTTTTCTTTTTCTTGGTTCTGAAATAACAGCTCTTCATTAGCAATAACTAATTCATCCACCCGTTTAGCTTTTTCTTCATTGGCAATTAATAGCTCTGCAGCGCGTTTTTCTTTTTCTTGACTCTGGAACAACAGCTCTTCATTAGCAATAACTAATTCATCCACCCGTTTAGCTTTTTCTTCATTGGCATGAAGAAGCTCTTCAGCACGTTTAGCTTTTTCTTCATTAGCAATTAAAAGCTCTGCGGCACGTTTGGCTTTTTCTTCATTAGCAATCAAAAGCTCTGCGGTACGTTTTTCTTTTTCTTCATTAGCAATCAAAAGCTCTGCGGCGCGTTTTTCTTTTTCTTGGTTCTGGAATAACAGCTCTTCATTAGCAATAACTAATTCATCCACCCGTTTAGCTTTTTCTTCATTGGCAATTAATAGCTCTGCAGCGCGTTTTTCTTTTTCTTGGTTCTCGCGCAACAGCTCTTCATTGGCGATGATTAATTCATCCACCCGTTTAGCTTTTTCTTCATTAGCAATCAAAAGCTCTGCGGTACGTTTTTCTTTTTCTTCATTAGCAATCAAAAGCTCTGCGGCGCGTTTTTTGTTTTCTACACCATGAAACAAAAGAACTTGATTGGCATCGACTAATTCGTTTAACAGTTTGTCCTTTTCTTTATGGGCAATAAAAAGCTCTGCGGCGCGTTTTTCTTTTTCTTCGTTCTCGCGCAACAGCTCTTCATTGATAATGACTAATTCATTAAGTAATTTGTGCATTAAATGGCCTAATGTAAAAAGAGTTAGATAAATTTAAAAAAATTAAATATAACAATGTAATATTTAATATTTAATATTCATGAAATATTGTGTCACGAGGGCCAAGAATTTTATTGACCCACTAAGGCTTTAATATGCTTTAAAACAAGATGCTTATCTTATGCTAACAAAATAATTATTAAAATAAAAAGGTAGATTAATCCACGATATGCACCCGTAACAGCTAATAAAGTGGAAGAACGGGTTCTTATTTATGGCCTTATTGGTCTTTAAGCCAAGGTAGTAAGAGGTAATCCCCCCGCAGGTTAACTGGCCTCAGGGGTAGAATTTCATTAATTAACCCTACTTCTGAAAGGAGCTTTAAATGGGGGGTTCGTAAATTAACTAAAGTTACACCAAGGTAAATATTACAATTAAGAATGTAGGGAGTAATCCCCGTAAGAATCACTTAGGTATAGCAATAAAAATGGAGCTATTATGAAATTATTTTATCCTGCTACTTTCTTATTTTTCCTTTCAATTATTACAATTTCACATTCAGTCGAACCAGAGGGGCGAGGACGGAGTCCTGAAAGCAATAATTTACTAATCATCCCCAATGTGTCAGTGCAGCCTCAAAATGGCACCATCTCCAAAGGTCCAAATGGATTAGTTGCTACACAGGCTGGGAATATAACGTATTACTCTAACGGCCCAAGCTCGATTACTAATGGGAATAAAACTGTCTACTCCAATGGCAAAAGCTGTGTAACAAATAATTCAAAAACTACCTGCAATTAAATGGATACCAACAAAAAAC
>NZ_JACVPS010000030.1 GCF_018881755.1 Polynucleobacter finlandensis
GGTCCGTACCGGACACATGCTTTACGTCCGGTACCGACCACATAGTTTACAGTTGCCGTTCACCCCAATACTTTGGGACCAAATGGATTCTCTAGGGCACTAACCTTGTGAGATTCCATATCAAAGTAAGCCATATCGTAATCCATAAAGCTCACTAACCACACATCGTCTTCGACTTGGCGCAGGCCCACGTCATGACCAGCGAACACGGTACTAAAGTGGATCTTTTGATTGCCCAGACAGATCCTGCCGCATTTAGTCACAGTGACTGTTTTATCGTGGAAGGGGTAACTGACATCTGGCAAGCCTTCATATTTTCGACTTGATGGGGTATAGAGCTGCGCCGGTTTTTTCATCTCCAAGGCTTGATGGGGTCGCTCGAAGTTGTACTCATAGATAAAGTCTTCAAACTTATCTTGTTGTTGCAAAAGTGTTTTGGCAGGGGGTTTAGTCGTCGCTTGCTTGAGCGTTAAGTGCATGCGTTCATGCCGACCATTTTGCTGGGGGTTGCCGGGTTTAATGCGCTCAATCCCAATCCCTAAGCGCAGCCACCACACCGACAAACTCGATAGACCATAAATCGCATTGGGGCTAGCAAAGGGCACCCCATTGTCTGAGCGGATGGACCCTGGCAAGCCATACTCCTTAAAGAGTTGCTCAAAGACTGTAAAGGCTCCGGCTTCTTTGGTACTTTCTAAGCCCTCACAACAAATCAAAAAGCGCGAGGCATAGTCGGTGACCGTCAAGGGATAGCAATACTGCTTATTGCCGAGCATAAACTCCCCTTTGTAATCCACGCACCATAGGGCATTGGGGGATTGAGTATTGCTTAATGCGGTACCTTCAAGCTTGCCATACCGGCGCCGTTTCTTTTTGACTAAACCATGGCGATCCAGTACAGCGTGTACGGTGCTCTTGGCTGGCAAAACTAGCTCGGGATAGTGAGTGTGCAAGCGGTCTCGCAGTTTAGGAGCGCCCCAGGTCGGGAACTCTTTTTTCAGGTTCACAATCAATTGCTCAACCTGGAAGGGCAAGCGATTGGCCTGCCGAAAGGGTCGTCTACTGCGATCCGTAAAGGCTTCTAAACCACTGTCTTTATAACGATCAATGATCTTATGGCCAGTCACTCTAGAGATACCGAACTCCTGACACAGGGTAGCAATCTTCTCGCCATCAAGATAACGAGACACAAATTTGAGCTTTTCATCCATCTTCGTACTTTCATTCCACGGCATAGAGTGGTCCCTCCTATGCCAAAAACTGTAAAGTATGTGTCCGGTATAAAGTGTTAACTATGTGTCGATTCGTACA
>NZ_JACVPS010000031.1 GCF_018881755.1 Polynucleobacter finlandensis
GAACTGACCTGATTTTTAGTACCGCTCCATAAGAGAGGATTTTTGATAATCTCTCACTTAAAGGAGTGCTAAATATGGCAAAAGGCCAACGTCTCAAACCCGAGCAAATCGTCACCTTATTGCGTCAAATCGATGTTTTAACCACCAATGGCAAAACCCTAGCTCAGGCTTGTAAAGAGGTGGGCACGGTTGAGCAAAGCTATTACCGTTGGCGCAAGATTTATGGTGGTATGAAGGTCGACCAAGCTCGCAAGTACAAAGATCTGGAAGTGGAAAATACCCGGCTTAAGAAGCTCGTAGCGGACTTATCGCTACGAGAAGTGATGCTCAAGGAAGTCATTAAGGGAAACTTCTAAGCCCTGCTAAACGCAAAACAGCTGCTCAGGTGTTGATGAATAAATACTCAACATCAGAGCGCTTAGCTTGTGAATTAGTGGGGCTATCCAGAGCAGCGTATCGGTACATGCCATTACCTAGAGATGACGAAGAGCCGCTGAGAGCCGAGGTCATCCGGATGGCGAGCACCTATGGCCGGTATGGCTATCGCTTTATTGCCAGCATGATGCGTAATGTTGGTTGGGGACAAGCGACTACCGCCAAGGTCGCTCGCATTTGGCGGCAAGAAGGCTTAAAGATCCCACAAAAGCAGCCTCCTAGAGGTAGACTCTGGCTCTCCGATGGCAGTTGTATGAGGCTGCGAGCTACTGCCCCCAATCATGTGTGGAGTTACGACTTTGTCTTTATTAGAGATGCTTATGGTGGCAAGATCCGGATGCTCACCATGATTGATGAGTTCACCAGGAAATGCTTAACGATCCACTGCGCCAGAAGAATTGGCTCGATCCAAGTGATTGAACAACTGGCCAACGCCATGATTGACAACGGTATCCCAGAGTACATCCGAAGTGATAATGGCCCAGAATTTATTGCCAAAGAGCTACGCAGTTGGTTATCTGGTATTGGAGTGAAGACTGCTTACATTGAACCAGGGAGCCCTTGGGAGAATGGCTTTTGTGAGAGCTTTAACGGCACCTTCAGAGACAACCTTTTGGATGGGGAGATCTTTTACAACCTTAAAGAAGCCCAGATTATCGTGGGGGAGTGGGTCAAGCACTATAACCATGTTAGGCCACATAGTGCATTAGGTTATAGACCACCAGCACCCCAAACCCAAGTACCCAAAATCATCCAGAATCAACCCATGTTGCTGCAATGATTTACTATAGAAATACTCTCTTTGGTAGTGGACCTAAATTGACAGCAGTTC
>NZ_JACVPS010000032.1 GCF_018881755.1 Polynucleobacter finlandensis
TGAATCGCTACCAATATTCTAGACACTTCCCAACCTCGCTTGGTACTGCTGTTCAAATCTTACCGGAGAAAGTCCATTGTTATAACTATGGCGCCTAACCGGGTTGTAAAACATTTCGATGTAATCAAAGATATCCTCCCTTGCTTTTGCTCTGCTGGCATAGGTCTTGCGTTTGATCCGCTCCCGCTTGAGTAGTTGGAAAAAGCTCTCCACTACGGCATTGTCATGGCAGTTTCCGCGCCGACTCATACTTTGTTTGAGGTTATGTTCTTTTAAGAACGCTTGCCACTCGTAACTAGAAAATTGACTGCCTTGATCCGAGTGGATCATCACTGTCTGCTTGGGTTTTCGTTTCCATAAAGCCATCAGCAAAGCACAGACTACGAGCTCCTTATCCATCCGCCCTTGCATCGACCAGCCTACAATCTGGCGGGAGAATAAATCCAAGACCACCGCCAAGTACAGCCAACCCTCATGCGTGCGGATATAAGTAATGTCCGTTACCCAGGTCTCATTAGGTTCTAAAACATCAAACTGCTGACCCAAGTGATTGGGGGCTGCCACATGAGGCTTACCAGCATGGTGCCGTGGTTTACGCTTGTAGCCTGTTTGGGAACGCAGGCCCTGTGCCTTCATCAATCGATACACCCGTTGCTCTCCACAAGCAATCCCCAGATCTTGCAGATCATCATGGATCTTGCGATAACCATAGATGGTGCCGCTTGCCAGCCATGCTTGCTTAATTTGACCTACGATCATCTGGTTCTCATAGGCTCGAGACGAGAGTGGCTCTTTAAGCCAGGCGTAATAGCCACTGTGGTGGACTCGCAAAACCTTGCACATGGTGCGGATGGCATGCTCATGCTGGTGCTTTTTGATGAAGGCGTACTTTAACCGGACTCCTTGGCAAAGTACGCGGCGGCCTTTTTTAGAATGTCGCGCTCTTCGGTAACCCGCCGCAGCTCCGCCTCCAGTCTTTTAAGCTTAGCTGATTGATCATCTTGAACTAAGCGCTGCTCGGCTGGAATACCATATTTATTAATCCAGGCATACAGACTATGGGGTGAGGTGCCCAGCCTAGCAGCCACATCTCGAACACCAAAACCCCGTTCAACTACCTGTTTGACTGCTTCTAACTTGAACTCTTCAGTAAACCGCCTTCTTGTACTCATGACACACCTCCTAATAGACTAAATATTAGGCTAGAAAGTGTCTAGAGAAGTGGTAGCGATTCA
>NZ_JACVPS010000033.1 GCF_018881755.1 Polynucleobacter finlandensis
CCTTGGATTCAACCGGTCAACGCAACAGATTGGGCAAAACGTTCTGCCGGTGTTTGATAGTTTAGTGTTTTTCTAGGGCGTTCATTAAGTTTCCTGGCTATGGCATTAAGCTTAGCCTGCGAGTAATTGGCTACGCTCA
Organism: Polynucleobacter finlandensis; assembly: GCF_018881755.1. GTDB lineage: Bacteria > Pseudomonadota > Gammaproteobacteria > Burkholderiales > Burkholderiaceae > Polynucleobacter > Polynucleobacter finlandensis. The sequence goes on from NZ_JACVPS010000033.1 coordinate 140, forward strand.
TTCCTTTAGGGAAGTATTGTCTTAGTAAGCCATTGGTATTTTCATTTGAGCCTCGTTGCCAAGGATGCTGGGGATCACAAAAGTAAACCTGAACATCTGTGGCTAAGGTAAAACGTTTGTGCTCAGACATCTCTTTGCCTCGATCCCAAGTGAGCGACTTATACAACTCGTCTGGTAATTTCCTCGCATGCTTAATCAAGGCATTGACGACTGTTTGACTATCTTTGCGAGCAACTTTCACTAGCATTACATAGCGAGTCTGGCGCTCTACAAGAGTAGCGATCTGACTATTGGCATCTCCATAAAGTAGATCGCCTTCCCAATGCCCAGGTACCGCGCGATCTTCTGCTTCAGCTGGCCGCTCTCTAATGGATATGGCGCCTTTAATACTGCCCAAAGCTCGATCTTTGAGCGTGTGATGGCGTGAGCGGCGCATCACCCGAGTGCGTCGTAAGTGCGCCACGAGCTCTTTCTTTAAGGCTCCACGGGCTTGGATAAAGAGGCTGCGATAAATTGTCTCGTGTGACACCTGATAGCTTTCGTCATCTGGATACGTTTGCTTTAACCATCCGGCAATCTGTTGTGGCGACCACTGCAAGAGCTGCAGCTTATCTGTCACGATACTTGCCAAAGGCTTGTTTAAGACTAGTTTACAAGTCTTGGGGCGAAGCGCTCGATCCCATGCTGAGCTATCTGCCCCAGCTGATCGGTAGTCTTTGGTGCCACCATTGCGCTTTACCTCCCGACTAACCGTAGAGGGCGATCTTCCTAAGAGTTGTGCAATAGAGCGGAGTGATTGCCCAGTTGCCAGGCCACGGGAGATTTCTTCTCGCTCAGCCAAAGTCAGCGCTAAAACTGATCGACATCTTGATGGTGGTCTGATGCCGCCCGTCTGCATCAAAATACGCTGTATTGAGGGGTGATGGCGATCAAATAACTGCGCTATCTGATGAAGGTTATCGCCTTTTTGCCAGCGATCCCACATCAACTCTCTTTGAGTGGCGGTGTAATAGATTCGAGGTCGTTGTTTCATGAGCAACACTCCTTTTGCTTACGCAGTTTGTAGTGTGTTGCATCGATCAGTTGAATTCAAGG
>NZ_JACVPS010000034.1 GCF_018881755.1 Polynucleobacter finlandensis
GGGTAATCCCCCCTTATTTAACCGAACCTAGAAGTAGGATTAATTAAGCAACCATGGCCAGTCGCTGTTTCGGGGTAATACCGCCCAATGCCATATTTGGACGTTGATGATTGTCCCTAAAGGGATTCCCTTTGGTCTATTTATACATCCATTGCGTTGCAAACTCTTGAACTTCGTTAATACTTTCCCAGTAGTGCTGAGATAGCCATTCATATCTCACGGTACGATTAAATCGTTCCACATAAGCATTTTGTTGTGGTTTACCTGGCTGGATATGGGCGATGTGGATTTGATGCTTTGCTGCCCATTCCATAAGCCTGCCACTGATGAGTTCAGGCCCATTGTCCGCTCGAATAATGCTGGGCTTACCTCGCCAAGCAATAATTTGATCTAAGCTACGAACTACTCGCTCTGCCGGCAATGAGAAGTTCACTTCAATACCTAAGGCTTCACGATTAAAGTCGTCAATGACATTGAACAGTCGGATGGACCTGCCATCTTGCAGCTGCTCATGCATAAAATCCATTGACCATACTTGGTTACTACTCAGCGGCACGACCAAGGCATCTGGCTTATCTCGCACCAAACGCTTACGGGGTTTGATGCGCAGGTTGAGCTCAAGCTCGCGGTAAATCCGGTAGATGCGTTTGTGGTTCCATGTGTAGTTCTTGACGTTGCGTAGATACAAATAACAAAGGCCAAAGCCCCAGCTGCGGTTGTTGTCCGTTAAGCGGATCAACCAATTGGCAATGAGCTCATTTTCTGCATTGTTCTTCGCTTCATAGCGGTAGCAAGTCTCACTCACGCTAAAGATCTCGCAGGCTAGCCTGATCGACACATGGTGTTGGGATACTGCCTTTTGGGCCATCTCACGTCTGTGAGACGGCCTCACCACTTTTTTGTGATGGCCTCGTTTAAGATCTCCGCCTTGAGCTTTTCTTCGATATACATTTTCTTAAGGCGAGCGTTCTCTGCCTCGAGTTCTTTCATACGGGCCATCATGGAGGTATCCATACCGCTGTATTTGGCACGCCACTTATAGAAAGTCGCAGTGCTGATACCTAGCTCACGACAGACCTCTGGAACAGCTAAGCCAGCATCGACCCGTTTTAGGGCATCCATGATCTGGGTATCAGTAAATTTAGAACGCTTCATGTAGAACTCCTCTATATTCGAGAAAATTCTACCTCTGAGCTCGGTTAACCTGTGGGGGGATTACC
>NZ_JACVPS010000035.1 GCF_018881755.1 Polynucleobacter finlandensis
GTGTAGTATCCCCTTAGATTCGTACATTTAAGAAGTTGAGTTTTCTGTTGTTTATGGCAGTATTTACAACAGGAGAATCAATATGAAGAAGTCACGATTTACAGAGACCCAAATCGTTGGGATTTTGAAGGAAGCTGAGGGCGGTATTGCGATGGCAGACATATTGCGCACGCATGGCATTAGCGGTGCCACCTTTTATAAGTGGCGCTCCAAATATGGGGGTCTTGAAGCTTCTGAGCTCAAACGAGTAAAGGAGCTAGAGCAGCAGCTCTCCGAATATAAAACCATGGTTGCCGAACTGACCCACGATAACCGAGCGCTCAAGAACCTGATTGAAAAAAAGCTCTAGCGCCAACCGGTAAAAGAGATGCAGTCGATTACCTGGTTGGCGAAGAAGCAGTACCCATTACAAGGGCTTGCGCTCATCTGGGGCTGGCCAGGTCATCGTATTACGAGCGCCCAGTGACTAGAGCTAAGGCCGATGCGCCCGTCATTGAAGTGCTTAATCAAGTGGTTGCTAAAAATGGTCGCTGGGGTTTTAGATTGTGTTTTGATTGGATGCGCAATCATGGCTATGAGTGGAATCACAAGCGGGTATGGAGAATTTACAAAGAGATGGGCTTGAACTTACCCAGAAGAACTAAGAAGCGCATCCCCAAGATGCCGAGAGTTCCGCTCATTGCGCCAACCCAGTCCAATACGATGTGGGCCTTAGATTTTATGTACGACACCTTGCATTACGGCAGACCCTTTAGAACCCTGAACGTCATTGATGAATCCAACCGTGAGATTTTGGCCATTGAAATTGATATTAGTTTGCCAGCAGCCAGAGTAGTACGAACCCTAGAGCAACTAGAGGATATCCATGGTTTACCTCAGGCGATACGCCTGGACAACGGGAGTGAACTAAGGTCTGCCGTCTTTATGGGCTGGTGCGAATCCAAAGGCATTGAGCTCAAATTTATCCAGCCGGGCAAACCGCAACAAAATGCATTTATTGAACGCTTTAATAAAACCTACCGTCATGAAGTACTCAATGCATATTTATTTGAAAACCTCAGGGAGGTACGTGAAATTACAGAAAACTGGATCACGATTTACAACGAAGAAAGACCGCACAGCTCTCTTGGCAGAATACCGCCTAGGGACTACCGAGCACAGGCAGAAAACAACACTTTAGGAATGTCGGCTTGACGGGGGATACTAC
>NZ_JACVPS010000036.1 GCF_018881755.1 Polynucleobacter finlandensis
TTCGGTAATACCCCCACCCCTTAATGTGACTTAAAAGTAGAATTTCTAAGTTGTTTGATTTAAAGGAAATTCTATGAAAACCTCCCGCTTTACCGATAGCCAAATCATGGCCATCCTTAAGCAAGCCGAAGCTGGCATGCCAGCCCCTGAACTGTGCCGTGAACACGGCATTAGCATCGCCAGCTTCTATAAGTGGCGCGCCAAGTATGGCGGTATGGATGCCTCACTGATGTCTCGCGTTAAAGAGCTTGAAGCTGAGAACGCCCGCTTAAAGAAGATGTATGCGGAGGTTCAGCTCCAAGCCGATGTCCTTAAAGAAGTCTTACAAAAAAAGTAACTCGGCCATCTCGTAGGCGCGAGATGGCCAGCCAACAAGTTCAAAGTGGGCGAATGAGTATCCGTTTAGCTTGCGACACCTTTGTCATTAGTCAGACTTGCTATCGCTATCACCCGAAGCTATCGACCGACAATGCCCTTATTGCTGATTGGCTGGTGCGCCTCACCCAAAATCAACGGAACTGGGGTTTTGGGCTTTGCTTTTTGTACTTGCGTAACGTCAAAGGCTTTACCTGGAACCATAAGCGGGTGTATCGCATCTATCGGGAGTTAGAGTTAAACCTTCGGATCAAGCCCCATAAACGCTTGGTTCGCGAGAAGCCTGTGCCATTGGCAGTGCCCGAGGGCATCAACGATACGTGGTCCATTGATTTTATGCATGACCAGTTGCACGATGGCAGATCCATCCGCTTGTTTAATGTAATTGATGACTTTAATCGGGAGGCCTTAGCCATTGATATTGATTTTTCTATGCCAGCAGCCAGAGTGGTACGCTCACTAGATCAAGTCATTGAGTGGCGTGGTAAGCCTTTAAAAATACGTTGCGATAATGGCCCCGAGCTTGTGGGTAGTATGCTTGTGCAGTGGGCTGCGAAACATAAAATAGAGATGACTTATATCCAACCTGGTAAGCCACAACAAAATGCATACATTGAAAGATACAACCGCACCGTACGTTACGATTGGCTTAATCAATACCTCTTTGAATCGATTGATGAAGTTCAAGACTTTGCTACCGATTGGATGTGGACATACAATCATGAAAGACCGAACATGGGCTTAGGTGGAATTACACCAAAGCAAAAACTAGCACTTGCAGTACCAGCTTCTACTTTTATGCCTAGTTAAAAATGGGGGGATTACC
>NZ_JACVPS010000037.1 GCF_018881755.1 Polynucleobacter finlandensis
TCGTAGATTCAAACACGAAGTGCAACACGGTTTAAGGACTGCATAAATACTTCATTGGGGGTTTTAAATCCTAATCGTTTTCTAGGTCGGTTGTTTAAACGGTCTTGGATCATTCTAAGCTCCTTATCGGTCACAGTAGATAGCGGTCTCTTTTTGGGGATGTATTGCCGCAATAGACCATTGAAGTTTTCATTTGATCCACGTTGCCAACTAGCAAACGGATCCGCAAAGTACGTCGTTGATTGAAGAGCTGTATCAATCCTGGCGTGCTCGGCAAATTCCTTGCCGTTGTCAAAAGTCAGGGTTTTAACGAGTGGGGTCACGGCGTTTAATTTAGTGATGATGGCGCTACTGACTAAATCCGACGTCTTGTTCTTGACCTTAGCCAAAACGGCATAGCCACTCTTGCGCTCAACCAAGGTCACAACAGCTTGCTTGTGGGCCGCTCCAATTACAGTATCGCCTTCCCAGTGGCCGACTTGGGATCTTGTCTCAATGTGCGCTGGGCGCTCACTGATCGGCCGCCTACCTACTATTTGGCCTCTGCGATCACGGCCGCTGGCATAGCGTTTCTTGCGCTTTTTTTGGCAACGCAGCTGCTGGTAAAGATTGCCGCCAGCGGCTTTATCGGCGTAGACATGGCGGTAGATGGTCTCATGACTAATGCCAACCTGATTGGCAATTTGGACGGGGCTCCACTGAGCTAAGAGGCAATCCACTGTCTGATTCCATTGATCGGCTGTTATTTGGGCGGCATTACGGCAGCCTAATGAGCGTTCTTCTGCCAACAGGCAGGCTTGCTTGGGACGGTAACCTTTGAGCCCCGTATTGCGAGCAAGCTCTCGGCTAATGGTCGACTTATGCCGATCCATCAGTTGGGCTATTTGAGTTTGGGTTTTTCCGTCTTTCATGAGGATATAAATCTGATATCGTTCAGTTTGGCTAAGGTGTTGATAGGTCATGGCTACTTTGACTTGCAGGTCTAGAAGCTTTGGATACTAAAACATCCTTAGCCTCCTTAACTAGTTGTTCAAAGTTGCACTTCGTAGTTGAATCCACC
>NZ_JACVPS010000038.1 GCF_018881755.1 Polynucleobacter finlandensis
CCATTAAGAGCCATTTGAGCCAGCCTATTACATGGATTATTCGTTAGGCTATATTTACTTGCCGGCTTGATGATTGTTGCGTAGTGGGGAAGACGTATCCATTACTAAAAACACTCATGCATGACTGCACAATACGTGGATCAAAATGCCGGCCAGACCCATTATGGATTGCTTGTAACGCATGATTCATGCCGATAGGTTTGCGTGCCTCAAGGTGTTCACCTACGTGCCCCGAAAGCGATTCCATAGTATCGGCTACGGCAAGAATCCGACCCCCAAGGCTAATACTATCCCCTGAGATATTCATAAATCCACTACCGTCTAATCTTTCGTGGTGTTGTTGCACCATCTTAGCAATAGACTCTGAGAAATTTGCTTCTTTAAGCATTTGATACCCAAACTGTGCTTCATTCATTAATTGATAGGCGAACTGTGAGGAAGAAAGATTTGAGAGTGCATTAGGCAGCCCAATATCATGTAATTTTCCTGCAATGAAGATTTCATCAATAACATTAGTAGGCAAGTTCAAATTTTTAGCTATTGACAAGGATAAATCAGCAACTCTCGTCATATGACCAGCAGATGAGTAAAAGGCTTCTTGAATCATCTTCTGTGTTGCTGGATTTGCGTGCGATGAAAGGGTGGAGATAGTTGGATATTGAACTTCTACTAGGCTAGGGGGGGTGAAATCGCTCGCAGTATTAACCCCATCATATTTATCGTATGAATTCCCATCAAGCTGAGCAGTATCATAAAAAACTTTTCTAACCGACTTAGAGGTCTCAATTAGATTATTCATTGCCTCAATTACAAAAGGATCTTTTGTAATATTCATTGCTTGTGGCTGACTAATCACTTCTGAAGCCTGAGCAGATTGAATGACCGGCATGACGATAGGATTGCTTGTAGTCGATTCAGCTACTATTACATTGCCTGCATTGCTCTTAGCTAGTGATGAAACTGTTGGAGTTTCAACTCTCTGGATAAATTGGGTAGTCGAATTATTGTTTGCTACTGCTACTAGGCTGGCC
>NZ_JACVPS010000039.1 GCF_018881755.1 Polynucleobacter finlandensis
TATCTAGAGCAGCGTATCGCTATATGCCATTGCCTAGAGATGACGAAGAGCCCCTTAGAGCCGAAGTCATCCGCATGGCCAGCACCTATGGCCGTTACGGTTATAGATTTATTGCGGGCATGATGCGTAACGCTGGTTGGGGGCAAGCGACTACCGCCAAGGTTGCTCGCATCTGGCGGCAAGAAGGCCTAAAGATCCCACAAAAGCAACCTCCTAGAGGCAGACTCTGGTTTAACGATGGCAGCTGTATGAGGTTGCGAGCTACTCATACCAATCATGTTTGGAGTTATGACTTTGTCTTTATCAGGGACGCTTATGGTGGCAAGATCCGGATGCTGACCATGATTGATGAGTTCAGTAGAAAGTGTTTAACGATCCACTGCGCTAGACGAATTGGCTCAATCCAAGTGATTGAACAACTGGCCAACGCCATGATTACTCACGGCATCCCCGAGCACATCCGAAGTGATAATGGCCCAGAATTTATTGCTAAAGAGCTGCGTAGTTGGTTATCTGGCATTGGAGTAAAGACAGCCTACATTGAACCGGGCAGCCCTTGGGAGAATGGCTTTTGTGAAAGCTTTAACGGCACCTTTAGAGACAATCTTTTGGATGGGGAGATCTTCTATAGCTTAAAAGAAGCCCAGATCATCGTGGGGGAGTGGGTTAAGCATTACAACCATGTCAGGCCGCATAGCGCTTTAGGTTACAGACCACCAGCACCCCAAACCCAAGTACCCCAAATAATACAAAATCAACCCATGTTGCTGCAATGATTTACTATAGAAAAACTCTCTTTGGTAGTGGACCTAAATTGACAGCAGTTC
>NZ_JACVPS010000040.1 GCF_018881755.1 Polynucleobacter finlandensis
TGGGTCGTTCTCTGTCTCCAGCAATAAATGATTCTGTGTGACCGCTTCTCACTCCATAACAGCCAAACCTCATTTATGCGCTGTCGTTTTAAACGACAAACCAATTTGGCATCCTTGTAGTGGTCAAGTGTCGATTTAAGCGACGCTTATTGATGTAGGTCAAGAATATGGCCAAAGACATAAACTAACCTTAACTATGTATTTTTTAAAAGAAACATCAATATGAGCGCATTAAAAGAAGCTCTAGAAAAATTAAGAGAAACTGGATCTATTGGGCTGGAAGATTTTAGAAATCTTAAGATGAAAGATGTTGAAGTCCTCACAGAAGAAATCAAGCAATGGTGTCTTTATGGAAATGGCAAACCCGAGAAGTTGGCTAAGAAAAATAAAGAGCATTAAAACTTATTCTTCCAAATCTTCACTGCTATCGTCGATTCGATATTCCACCTGACTTTTCTTTGGCGCTAGATTCGATGATTGATTTTTGATTTGCGTGGATGGATCAGTCAAATAGCAATAACCGTAAAATGGTATTGACTCTTGCTCAGCCTGCAGTCTATCTTCAGTAGTAAATGTTGCCATCATCCACCCTCCCAAGGTTACTTTGTTTGGTTACCTATGGGCTGTAGGACAAACTAATCAAACCTATAACAATCAGAGTTATTCAGCAGTACTCCATAAGTAATCTGCAGTTTCTTCAAACTAATGTGACAGTTCTATCTC
>NZ_JACVPS010000041.1:0-547 GCF_018881755.1 Polynucleobacter finlandensis
TTAGGAGTGTCTTATGTACCAAGCAAATGAAAAATTAGTTCAAGCCCATCAAAAATCGATGGAATCAGTTCATGCTTTAAGTCAACTCGCTTTGGAGAATACTCAAAGTTTGGCTCAAATTCACTATGATGCAACTAAAGAAATGCTTGCAACGGTTCAAGAAAAATCAGCAGAAATTCTCAAGCTAAAAGACCCCAAAGAAATTATGACCATGTTTAGTGCTCATGCCCTTCAAGAGGCATCCGCTGGTGTTGTTGCATATCAAGCTAAAGTGAATTCAGTATTGCGTAAAAGCCATCATGAGTTAATTGAAATGACTGATTCTGCAATTGAGCATGCTAAAGAGCGATTAAATGACTTGGTGAACGAAGCTTCTGCTAAAGCGCCCACGGGCTCTGAGGCATTTACAGCCTCTTTTAAGGCTGCATTTGAGGCTGCGCTCCAAGGCTTTGATCAAGTTCGCTCATCTGTACATACTGCTTATGCTAATTTAGAGAAGAGTGCTGATAGCGCATTAAATTCGAATGAACATGTTGTTCAGACAGCC